>CAVSZK010000009.1:0-283995 GCA_963732415.1 uncultured Gammaproteobacteria bacterium | reverse complement strand
GGTTGACGGAGATGCTGAATGAGTACGAAGAAGTCGGTCGTCGCACGTAGCTCGCAAGAGTTGGCGGAAGTACTCGGTCTCTCGGCGGCCGATCGAGCAGCCATCGAGGTCCAGCTGGAGCTGGCTGACCAGATCGCGCTGGAATTGCGGAGGGCAGGGATGACTCATGAGTGCCTCGCCCGCCTTGCTCGTACGTCGCGACCACGACTTACGGCAATTCTCAATGGCAATCTCGACGGCGTATCGACGGACCTGCTGCTACGAGTCCTTGCCGCGCTAGGCGTGCGTGTCGAGATGCGTTTCCATCGGGCAGCGTAGCCCGACCTGAATTGTCCACCGGGACAACAGCAGTCGGCTGCACTGGGTCCGCTTTGGCAGGGAGCCTATACTTCGTGTGGATGAGCGTCAGGTCACTCAAGGAAATCCCAGGCATCGAGTTCGTGGTCGATGCCCGTGGGCGACGGAAGTCGGTGGTTATCGACCTCGGGCGCCACGGCGCTCTTTGGGAAGACCTGTTCGACGCTTACGTCGCGCAGCAGCGGCGCAATGAGCCGCGAGAACCCCTGTCCAAGGTGAAGAAGCTGGTCCAGTCCGCGCCCAGGCGCGAACCGTCGACATAAGTGTCCTGAGGCATCGGCGTGACGCATACCGGCCTTGACGGCGACTGCGCGGCATCTGTTCGCACGTGACGGCTGTTCGCGTGGACACCCAATCCCACTTGTTGGCGTAATTGACAACACCGCCAAGATGTTGGCATCCTCGACCACATGAAGGCAGTGCTTCGTATTCGGCGCAACACTGACGCGGCCCTGGCCGACATGGGCAAGCGCTTCACTGCGGCGTGGAAATCCGGAAGGTCGTCCGCGCACGTCTTCACGTTCGAGTCGCCCGCGGCCCTGTTCCGGGTACTGAGTCCCAAGCGCTGGGAACTCCTCGAGCGATTGCAGTCCCTCGGGCCCTCGAGCCTGCGGGGGCTCGCGCGTTCGCTCGAGCGCGACGTGAAGCGAGTGCACGAGGACGTCGCCGCGCTGATCGAGGTCGGGCTGATCGAGAAGACGGAGCAAGGCCAGATCCACGTACCGTTCGAGGTGATCGAGGCAGATTTCGAGCTGCGGGCGGCTTGAGCGTCGATCGCGCGCGTCCGCAGACGATCTCCGGGACCTCAGCGTGCGCTGAAGGGGTTGACGACCCGCAACTGGCGATCGATGAGTTGACCGTGCTGCAGGTCCTCCGAGTAAAGCACCTTGCAGTCGGCGATCAACGCCGCTGCGATCAGCAGTGAGTCGTACAGCGAAAAGCCGTAGCGCTCGACGACGGCCAGCGCCCGGTCGTGGGTCTCGACAGTCACGGTTTCCACGTCACAAACCGCACGGATCGTGTCGAGGACCTCCCGGATCTCGGGCAGAGGCATCTTCAGTTTGCGGATCGCGACCGCTGCGAACTCGTTAAGGACCTGGACGCTGATCGTGCCTCGGTCGGCGAGCAGCGCCTCGACGCGGTCTGACTTCGCAGCGTCGCTCGACAGCAGATACAGCAGGACGCTGGTGTCGAAGAACGCGTCAACGACGCTCATTGGCCTCGAGTCTGTCGAACTTGAACGAGGCGGGGAGCCGGCCGCGGAACTTGCGCAGCCGCGCGAGCAGTTCCCGTTCACTGGGCGCCCTGGTCACCTCAAACGCTTTCCTGCCCGCGACCTGGATCTCGACCTGGTCGCCTTCCTTCAATCCGAGTGCGTCGACGACTGCGGCGGGGAGCCGGACGGCGAGGCTGTTACCCCATTTCGAGACCTGCATGGCAGTGCCCACGTGGATATACAAGTTAATAGAGTGTATCCACATCGTCGGGTGCGCGCAATGCCTGGGCCGCGCTGCTCATAAATCTCGTGAAGCGTTACCCGGACAACGTCGAGCGGTCGGCCAGGAGCCGTCCCGCGATCTGCTCTGATACCTCGAGCGCGAATCCTGGCCGATGCGTGTTATCCGGTGGTCAAGTGAGGCGGGACGCGCCCTGTATCCGTGGCGCGTCCCGCTCCACCGTCACGTCCTGTCGAAGCGGTCCAGGTTCATCACCTTGTCCCACGCCGTGACGAAGTCGCGGACGAACCGCGCCTGGCCGTCCGACGACCCGTAGACCTCCGCCACGGCGCGCAGCTCGGTGTTCGAGCCGAACACCAGGTCGACGGGTGTGGCCGTCCACTTGAGCGCGTCGGTCTTGCGGTCCCGACCCTCGTAGACACCCTCGACCTTGGAGGACTTGCTCCACTTCGTGGACATGTCGAGCAGGTTCACGAAGAAGTCGTTGCTGAGCGTCCCGGGCCGGGACGTGAACACACCGTGTGCCGACTGGCCGGCGTTGGCGTCGAGGGCCCGCAGGCCGCCGACCAGCACGGTCATCTCCGGCACTGTCAGCGTCAGCAGGCTCGCGCGGTCAACGAGCGCCTCGGCAGGTGAGCGGCCCTCGCTGCCGCCGTAATAGTTGCGGAAGCCGTCCGCCGTCGGCTCGAGCACGGCGAAGGAGCTCACGTCGGTCTGCGCCTGCGACGCGTCGGTGCGGCCGGGTTTGAAGGGCACCGTCACGTCCTGGCCGGCCTTCTTCGCCGCCTGCTCGATCGCCGCGTTGCCGCCGAGCACGATCGTGTCGGCGAGCGAGACCTTCCTGCCGCCGGTCAGCGTCGCGTTGAACTCCTTCTGCACGACCTCGAGGCGCTGCAACACGCGGGCCAGCTCAGCGGGGTCGTTCACCGCCCAGTCCTTCTGCGGCGCGAGACGCAGACGTGCGCCGTTGGCGCCGCCGCGCATGTCGGTGCCGCGGTACGAGGCCGCCGATGCCCAGGCCGTGCGGACCAGTTCCGGGCCGGTCAGGCCCGAGGCGAGAATCTTCGCCTTCAATGCCGCCGCGTCGTTCGCGTCGATCAGCGGGTGATCGACCGCCGGAACCGGGTCCTGCCACAGCAGCACTTCGGCCGGGACCTCGGGGCCGAGGTAGCGGGCGCGCGGGCCCATGTCGCGGTGGGTCAGCTTGAACCACGCCTTGGCGAACGCGAGCCGGAACTGCTCGGGATCGTTCTTGAAGCGCATCGTGATCTCCCGATAGCTCGGGTCGACCTTCAGCGCGAGGTCCGTCGTGAACATGATCGGCGCATGACGCTTCGTCGGGTCGAACGCATCCGGCACCAGGTTCGCCCCCTGGCCGTTCGCGGGGATCCACTGGATCGCGCCGGCGGGGCTGCGCGTCTGCACCCACTCGAAGGCGTACAGGTTGTCGAGGTACTGCGTGGTCCACGCGATCGGATTGGCCGACCACGCGCCTTCGAGGCCGCTCGTCACGGTGTCGGGCCCGTTGCCGCGGCCGCACTTGTTGGCCCAGCCGAAGCCCTGCTGCTGGATCGGCGCCGCGGCGGGATCGGGTCCCACGCACTTGGCCGGGTCGTGCGCGCCGTGCGCCTTGCCGAAGGTGTGGCCGCCAGCGATCAGCGCCACCGTCTCCTCGTCGTTCATCGCCATGCGGCCGAAGGTCTCACGGATGTCCTTCGCCGCCGCCAGCGGGTCCGGGTTGCCGTTCGGGCCCTCGGGGTTCACGTAGATCAGGCCCATCTGCACGGCCGCGAGTGGCTTCTGCAGCTTGCGCTCGCCGCTGTAGCGCTCGTCGGCGCCCATCTTCTTCTCGGGGCCCCAGTAGACGAGGTCGGGCTCCCAGTCGTCCGCGCGCCCGCCGGCGAAGCCGAAGGTCTTGAAGCCCATCGACTCCAGCGAGACGTTGCCGGTGAGCACCATCAGGTCGCCCCAGGACAGGCTCTGTCCATACTTCTGCTTGACCGGCCACAGCAGCCGCTTCGCCTTGTCGAGGTTGGCGTTGTCGGGCCAGCTGTTGAGCGGCTCGAAGCGCAACTGGCCGCCGTCCGAGCCGCCGCGCCCGTCGAGGGTGCGGTAGGTCCCGGCGCTGTGCCAGGCCATGCGGATGAAGAACGGCCCGTAGTTCCCATAGTCGGCCGGCCACCAGTCCTGCGAGGTCGTCAGGGCGTTCCTGATGTCCTGCTTGACTGCGTTGAGGTCGAGCCTGTTGAAGGCCTTGGCGTAGTCGAAGTCGGCACCCAGCGGGTTCGACTTCGCGTCGTTCGCTCGCAGCACGGCCAGGTCGAGCTGCTCGGGCCACCAGAACTGGTTCGGTTTGGGTGCGCCGGCGCCAAGGGCGGCAGTCGAGGTCAGAGGCAGCGCCGCGATCGCGCAAGCGACGAGCGCCGTGGTTCGATTCCTTCGCATCGGGGTCTCCCGGTCTTACGGAGTGGTTGAGTACGCCGCAAGAATAGGAGAAGCCCGCGATTGAGATGAGAGATTGATTGGATCGGTTGGATAGACAGCGGCAATCGCGGGAGCGGGCCAGCCTCGACTACCGCCGGTCAGTCGGATTCGCCGAGGAGAGGCGGGCCCAGGGTGTGAACAGCAGCAAGCGGCGCATCGCGAAATTGGCCAGGAACGTGAAGCCCGCCGCGCCGCCTTTCGCAACGAGGTAATGCAGGCCGAGGCGCGAGACGCCGATGTAGATCACGCCCAGGTTGATCGCGAGCCCGACCAGCCCGACGGCCACGAAGAGGACGAACTCGTTGCGGGCGCTTGCGAGGCGCCGAAACCCGAAGATGTGGCGGATCGACGCCCAGTAGACGAGCACGGTCCCGGTCAGGAATGAAATCGCGGCGGCCGCGAGGTAGGGGACGCCGATGACCGAGACCTGCAGCCATAGCAGCGAGACGTCGATCGCGAGACCCACGGCCGACGCGCCGAAATAGGGAACCAGTTCGCGAGCGAGTCGCATCGCCAGATCATGTCGTACCGGCCGACCGGCTGCGTACGGGCTTGTCCCGATGCCTGCTGCAGCGCGGCGGGTCATGCTGGCATGGCACTCGACTGCCCTGGAGGGCTGCTCAACCGTCAGATCGCTTGCTAAACGGCCGCTCATGACTGCGCGACGCTATTTGATCACCGGCGGAGCCGGGTTCCTCGGCATCAACCTTTGCCGATACCTGCTGGAACGCGGCTGTTACGTGCGAACGCTCGACATTGCGCCGTTCGCCTATCCAGAGCGCGCACGCATCGACGTCATCGACGGTGACGTGCGGGATGCCGCGGCCGTCGAGCGCGCCGTGGCGGGCGTGGACATCGTGGTGCACGGGGCTGCGGCGCTGCCGCTGGCGCCGGCCGAGGAGATTCTCTCCACGGGGATTCGCGGCACGCGCTGCGTTCTCGAGCAGGCCGAGCGCGCCCAGGTGGAGCGCGTCATCTTTACGTCGTCCACCGCCGTGTACGGCATACCGGATCATCATCCGCTGTTCGAGACCGACCCGGTCGTGGGTGTGGGTCCGTACGGCCAAGCCAAGATCGCCGCGGAGGAGCTGTGCGCGGAGTTTCGCCGCAAGGGCCTCTGCACGAGCGTCCTGCGGCCCAAGAGCTTCGTCGGGCCTGAGCGTCTCGGCGTGTTCGAGCTGCTGTATGAATGGGCGTACACGGGACACAACTTCCCCGTGCTCGGTGACGGCCAGAACCTTTACCAGCTGCTGGACGTCGAGGACCTCTGCGAGGCCATCGAGCTGTGCGCGACCGGTGCGCGGGAGCTCGTGAACGACGTGTTCAATGTTGGCGCGCGGGACTTCGGCACCATGCGCGAGAACATCCAGGCGGTGCTCGATCGCGCGGGCCACGGCCGGCACGCGGTCAGCATTCCCGCCGCGCCTGCGATCGCCATGCTGCGGCTGCTCGCAGCGCTGCACCTGTCGCCGCTGTATCCGTGGATCTACGATACGGCCGCGAAGGAGAGCTTCGTGTCCATCGAGCGGATCGAGCAGCAGCTCGGGTTCCGGCCGCGCTACTCGAGTGCGCAGGCCCTGGTCCGCAACTACGACTGGTACCTGGCGCACCGTCATGAACTTGGCGGCGTGACGGGCGTGACGCACCGGGTCCCGTGGAAGAAGGGACTGCTGTCGGTCGCCAAGGTCTTTTTCTAGAGCGTGTGACCCGCCGTGAACGATATCGTCGAGGTGCCCGCGTCGCGACGCCACAGCCGGCTCCCGTCATGGTTGCTGGCGCTCCGTCCACGGCACTGGGTCAAGAACGTCCTGGTGATCGTTCCGCTGGCAGCCGCGCACCAGCTCGGTGATTTCACGCTGCTCGCGCGCGTCGCGATGGCATTTGCCGCCTTCAGCATGTGCGCGTCCGGGCTGTACGTACTGAACGACCTGTTCGATCTCGAGGCGGATCGCAGCCACCCCTCCAAGCGCAGGCGCCCGCTTGCCTCCGGAGAAATGACTCGCACGACCGCATTCGCGTTGATCGCCGTCATGTGGCTGGGTGCCGCCCTGGTCGCGGCGCAGCTGGGCATGGCGTTTTCGGGCGTGCTCGCCGCCTACGTGCTGCTGATGATCGCCTACTCGGTGCGGCTGAAGCACGTGGTGCTGCTGGACGCGTTGCTGCTTGCGGCCGGCTATTCAGCTCGCATCGCCGCCGGGGCGGTGGCCGTCGCGATCCTCCCGTCGACGTGGCTGATTGCATTCAGCCTGTTCCTCTTCTACAGCCTGGCGCTGATCAAGCGTTACGCGGAACTGACCCACAACCGCGACCGGCAGGGACCTTCCGCGCACGCGCGTGGGTATGAAGCGGTCGACCTGCCCGTCGTAGCCATGTTCGGGATCGCGAGCGGATACCTCGCGGTCCTGGTGCTGGCCATGTACCTGACGAGTGGCGGCAGTTCACAGTGGCCTGTACGGTCATCCGTCGTTCATCGCACTGACGGCCGTGCTGCTGCTGTACTGGATCAGCTATCTATGGCTGGTGGCGAATCGTGGCCACATGCCCGAGGACCCTGTGCTGTTCGCGCTGCGCGACCCGCATAGCCGGGTGCTCGTCGTGCTGATGGGAATCTTCGCATGGCTCGCGGTGTGAATCCCTCCGGGAGTCGCGTTGCCTGGGCGGTGCTCGTGCACGGCATGCTGCTCGCCGGCATTCCTGTCTCGTTCGCCGCCGACCCGGTCGCGCCGGAGCCAGCGCCATCGCGGCCGTCAACGAGGACGATCGTCGATCTGCAGCCGTTCCGAAGCGAGATGCGCGTCCCTGTCCAGCGCGCGGACAACGTCGCGGGCGACGCGACGCTGACCAACCTCAGCCCGCAGGTCAACGCGTGGTACCTGCTGACGCTCGACTGGGGCGCGGCCCGGCCACGCGAGGTCTATCACCTCGAGAACGCGCGTCCGGCGCGCGCGCTTGGATTGCGCACGGGCTCGCGGGGATTCGTGGAGATCGATTTCGGCGACCGATCGCCTGCCTGCGCGCTGCCGCTTGCCGGCGCGGACGGCCGGGCGGGTGCACTCGGCCTGGCACGTGCGTCCGGTCTCCCGTACGCCCCGATCTGCGATGGCCGCCTCTACGTCCGCAACCAGACCGTCGGCCGGGCGAGCTCGCTGGAGAAAGTCACGGACTTCCTGCGCGACAGTGTCTGGGGCGGTGAAACGATCGTCACGCTGGTCAAGAAGGAACTCTATCGCGACGCGTTCCTGGAGCAGGGCGAGCCCCGCGTGATGACCCGCACCGGCGCGGCTCCTGTGTCTGCGCCGTCGAGCGCGATCATCGAGCCGGCCAGCGCGGATCTTGCCGTCGTCCCCACGGACCTGGGGCTCGACGTCGACACTGTCGATCGGGCGTTGCTGCTCGGCCAATGGTACGCGGTGCGCGGTCTGCCGGATGTCTACCTGAGCGCCGTGATGCCCGAGGCCATCGCCCGCAGCCTGCTCGACGGACGCGAGCGCAGTGTCAATCGACTCGACTCGATCGAGTCGAAGGCGCTCGTCTACCTGGTGGCCTTCGACCTCGGCAAGTTCGACCTGGGCTTTGCGCTCGGCACCGGGCACCCGCGTCTCGGCTGGTCGCAGCGTCCGCCGCCGGCGTCGATTGATCGCGCGCTGCCGGGCCCCGATGGCATCGACCGTGCGGCGCCGCTCGCGATCACCGGCATGGTGAGCCCGGAACATGCGGCACGCACCGTCGCGGCATTCACCGGCGGCTTCAAGCGCGAGCACGGCGCGTTCCGCTACGGTGCGCTGGCCCGTCAGAACCACGGCAGCCACTACGGCTTCGTCGAGCAGGGCGTGGTGTTCAGCAGGCTGCAACCCGGGCTCGCAACCTTGTTCACGACGGTGTCGGGCGACGTGCAGATGGGCACCTGGACCGACGCGGACAACGGCCGGATGGCGACCATCCGCGACGCGCGCCAGAACGGCGTGCCACTGGTCGAGTACGACGCGAGCACCGGCGCCAGCGTGCCCGGCCCGCTCGTCAATCGCTGGGGCGAGGGCAACTGGTCGGGCTCGGCGACCGAGGACCTGCGCACGCTCCGCGCCGGAGCCTGCCTGCAGGAGACGGGCGGGCGGCGATTCCTGGTCTACGGATATTTCTCGGCGGCGACCCCGTCGGCGATGGCGCGCGTGTTCCAGGCCTATCGCTGCCGCTACGCGATGCACCTGGACATGAATGCGCTGGAGCACACCTACCTCGCCGTCTACGTGTCCCGGGCCGGGCAACTGACGGTCGAGCACCTGGTCACCGGCATGAACGTGCTCGATCGCTATGCAGGCAAGCAGTTCGCGCCGCGCTTCCTGGGCTTCCCGGACGATCGTGACTTCTTCTTCCTGACCCGAAAGGAAGGTGCACCATGAGAGGCCGCCGGATTCTCGCGGGTGCAATGCTCGTCGTGCTCACCTGCACGGCCAGCGCGGCGGCGCCGACCAGCAACGCCGAGCAGAATCGAGAGATGTTTCAACGACTGCAGGCCGCGCACGAGCTGAGCCCCGCGCAGATGGAGCGCATCGAAGCGATCTTCGCGGGCGCCTTCGCCATGGGCCAGGGCAACCCGGCGATCGTGCGGCACCTGATGACGCCGGCGCAGTGCCGCGAGAACCTCGAGCGCAAGCGCATCGACTACGAGAACCCGGAGTTCGAGCGGATCTGCGGCGGCAAGTACATGGCGCCGCTGTACGATCCGCGGAACGCTGCCCCGGAACAGGCGAAAGCCTGCATCGACCAGTTCGAATTCCCGGACATGCCCTGCGAGTACCCGGTCATCTGGGTCAAGGCGCGCGAGGCCGCCGAGGTCTGCGCGGCGCAGGGCAAACGCCTTTGCGATGCCCACGAATGGGAGGGCGCGTGCCAGGGTAGCCTCGAGCGGCCGGACTACAGGTTCGACCTCGCGGCCGGCGTGAGCCCGAACGTCGCCGTCGAGCGCATGCGCGCGGCGCACAACCGCGCCTACGCCGCAGGCAAGCGCTGGAGTTACGGACCGGAGTACCGGCGCGGCGTGTGCGCGACCGGCAGTTCGAAGACGCCCGGCTGCGAGGGCGGCGGCTGGAACCAGTGCGGCTCGAACACCTATCCGGCCGGGAGCTTTCCCGACTGCCACAGCCCGCTCGGTGTGTACGACCTGAACGGCAACGCGGCCGAGCACATGAACCTGCCGCTCAGTCCTTCGCAAATGTCGAGCACGGGCAGCACGACGCTCGGCTACACCGAGATGAAGGGCAGCTGGTTCATCTTCGATACCTATCGCGCGCACGAGGACTGGTGTCGCTGGCGCGCACCTTATTGGCACGGCAGCCGGGTCATGGACCCGCACAGCCACGCCAACTATCACCTCGGCTTTCGCTGCTGCAAGACGCTCGAGGAGCGTTGAGGGCGCTGATCAGTGCGCGGCCAGCACACTCGCCTGTCGCGGCAGCCAGGCGACGGTGGATGCCGATGCCTCGGTTCCGGGCCTGCCCAGCAGCGAGGCGAGACGCTCGATGAGCCGCGGCAGCGGTCCCTCGTCGCTCAGGAGGCCCGCGAGCCGCGGGTCGGCGAGCACGTCGGCCAGTGCCCGTTGCACGCCGTTCACGTACACGACCTCGCTCACGAGCCGGATGCCGTGGCTGTAGTCGGCATAGCTGGCGCCGTGCACGGTGCTGAGCGGCTGGATCGGTGCGCCCACGGCGCGGTGCCAGCCATAGATGGCGACGCGGCCAGGGTTCTGCCACAGACGCGGCGTGAGCACCAGGTCCTTCTTGTCGCCGGCGGTGAGCGCGCCCAGCGTCGCACCACGCGCGTCGCGTTGCGCGCGGACCATCTCGTTGTGCCGGAAGAGATAGGCGGTGCTGCGCATCTCGTCGCCCGCCGGCAGCGGCTGCGGGTCGAGTTTCACTGTCGACGCCGCGTAGATGGCATTGACGATCTTGCGTGTGGGCAGCATGAAGCCGAAGCGCTCCGCGACCTCGAGTGCCGCGTCGAGGCCCAGCGGAACGAAGACGAAGTCCCGGTCGGTGCCGAGTGCCAGGTAGTCAGGCAGCACGCAGACGGTGATCGCGTTCACGGCGTCTCGAACCGTGACGGCCTCGAGGTGGCGCAGGAACGACGGCACGTTGCCGGCAAGCAGCTCACTGCTCACCAGCGCGTCGCGCTGCGGGCCGGAAAGGTCACGGGCCCGCTCCGCAAACCCGGTGCCGGTCATGGCGCCATCGGCTCGCGCCGGGATGTTCTTGCCGAGTTGCTGATCGCACGCCGAACCGGCCGGCGCAGCGCCAGCGGTTCCGGACGTGAACGTCAGCAGCAGGGCCAACATGGCGGCAATCGATATCAGGCGAATTGATCTCACGCGGCGCGTTACTCCCGGGGTCTTCGCAACCCCATCAGGTGATATTGGCTAAACGAACCTTCATTTTACCACGCTGGCTCCGACCGCAGTAATTGCAAGGAATTGCAGAAAATGCCATTCAACGCGTCACGGAGCTCCGCCATGGCCATCAATGTTTCACTCACCCCGCAACTCCGCTCGGACGTCGGTGCTGGCCTCACGCAGTTCGACGAGGGAAGAGTGCGTCCATTCGATGCCGACGCGGTGGCTGGCATCGAGATGCGTGGTCGCGCGGCCTCTTCGCCGCCTACCTGCGAACAAATGTCAGGACATTGGAGAACTGGGAGCAGGGCAGGGAGCGGCGCAACGCCCAGGCTGCGCTCATGATCAACCTCGTCAATCGTTACCCGGACACCGTGGAGCGCCTGGCCGCGCTCCAGGTTTGGGCTCACGTGGTGAGCCTCGGCCTCGCTAGTATTGGAGCGTGGGAGGAGAGAGAAGGTCTTGAGAACGGAGGGTGAGCCCTCATCCATAACTGGTGTGAAGAGTGGAGCGTGCGCTCCCGCCAACCGACCCAAGTGGGCGCGGTGGTTCCCCCGGCAACCGGGGCACACGGCCGAAAGGCAAACCAGTCACCCAGCGGGGTGACGCTACGGGCAACACGATCGGAGCATGCCCAGCTCCACCAAACGATGTTGACGACGGTCGCCGAGGACGGCGGCCCCTGGAACCGCGCGTGACGCGGCAATGGATGAGTCACGTGACGCGCATGGATGTGAGGTGACTGAATATGTGGGTAGGGCCTTGTTTCGAAGGCGATGTGGACATGGCGCGAGCCTGGGTGCAGCACGACCTGTACTTCACGAGCCCGCTGCGACCGTCGATTGATATCTTCGGCGGCTCGACGCTCGGATTCATCTGGGCGAACGTGATCCTCGCGGCCCATGCGCGCCGACGTTCGGTCCCCTGGCTCGACAGGAACTGGGAGCGTCTGCTGAAAATTGAACGTGAAGGGTTCAGCCACAAGCTGCTGCAGGTGCCGCACGAGCACATGGCTGCCTACCACCGCTGGGCCATGCCGCGCGTCGCGCGCGAGCGCGTCATGTACACGAGCGACGACACCTATCCGATGGACCTGCTGGAAGACTGGAAAGCGTTCCTGAAGGCCGACGTCTTCGACCTGCTGTCCTCCTCGAACCGGACGCTAGTGGCGCTCGCAAAGTCGATGGTCTACCAATCGTTTGACGCAGGAGAGGCGGCGTACCAGGATTTCCAGGACATCCTGATGCGGCGCTACGGTCTTGAGTGTGTTGCAAAGACCTGGTGGGCCGCCGACGTAGCGGCGAGGGCGCTGCCTGCGGGGTGGAGCCCTTTACATCCCCCGTTGGCCGCAGGAGGCGTGCATGCATAAGTCTAAGACGAACGACGACATTGGCCTGGTGCTGAGAGCAGCGCAGTTCGCGGCCCACAAGCACAAAGACCAGAGGCGAAAGGATGTGAAGGCGACCCCTTACATCAATCACCCGATCAACCTCGCCGAAGTGCTGCACACGGATGGGGGCGTTCACGATCCGATCGTCATCGCCGCTGCCCTGTTGCACGACACGATCGAGGACACCGAGACGACCTACGATGAGCTGCGGGGCATGTTCGGCATTTCCGTGGCGGACGTCGTCATCGAAGTGACCGACGTGAAGTTCCTGGCGAAGGAATCGCGCAAGCGCCTGCAGGTTGCCAAGGCCGGGCGAGCCAGCGAGCGGGCGCGGCAGGTAAAGCTCGCCGACAAGATCTGCAACCTGCGCGACATCCTCGCAAGTCCGCCGGCCGGATGGTCCCTGGTTCGTCAGCAGAAGTACTTCGACTGGGCGAAGGCAGTGGTGGACCAGGCGCGTGGGGTGAATCCGCGGCTCGAGCGGATGTTCGATCGGCTGTACCGACAGAGACCGGTGAATTGAGGGCACGGGTCCAGCGGGCGTGGGGAGCCCTCCTGAGCCGGCTCATTCGGTCTTGTCAGGTTCATCTGAATGGCCGTCGGGACCGCCCACAAATCGGCGTGTCGTTTGGGCCGAAAGACGGCCGGCCGTCGGACTATCGAAAATCGGGTCGCGTCGGTGGAGGTAGCGGGAATCTGACGTCACCCCGATTTTTTGTGGCCATCTAAAACCGGGGTAAGGGGTGGCTGACCCTCTCTTCGTCCGGTTGGTCCGGCAAAAGAGGGCGCTCCGAGCTACGCATCTATCTGCAGCCCACCGCGACCGGTTTGACATAACCGTAGCTTCTGCGAACCGGGCAGGGGCAGCAGGGCCGCATGCGTCGAATTGCAAAGTATTCCAAAACAGGGATAATACGCCATGCGATCCACTCCGGGCCCGGATGAGAAGCAGCTTTTCTGGGTCAGCGCAAGCAAGCGCGACCTGCTCGCGATGCCGGAGCCGGTGGTGCGGGAACTGGGTACGGCGCTGGGTGTGCGCAGTACGGGGACAAGCATCCGGTGGCCAAGCCCTGGAAGGGCGAGGGTCCGGGGGTTCTCGAGATCGTCAGCAACTTTGATGGTGATACTTTTCGAGCGGTGTACACGGTGCGTCTGCCGAAAGCAGTGTATGTCCTGCATTGCTTTCAGAAGAAGTCGCCCAGCGGGATTCGGACCGCGCGAACGGACGTGGATTTGATCGGAGCACGGCTCAAGCTTGCACGCGCGGACTACGAGGTGAGATATGGCAAGACGGACCACTAAGCGCGGACTCATCGAGGCGAGTTCCGGCAATGTGTTTGCTGATCTCGGCCTGGGTGATGCCGAGGAACTCGATACCAAGCTGCGCCTGACAGTCGAGATCAATCGACTACTGAAGACGCGTCGCCTGTCGCAGGTTCGCTCGGCGACGCTGCTCGGGATCAGTCAGCCGAAGGTGTCGGCGCTGAAGCACTACAAGCTGGACGGGTTTTCGGTCGAGCGGCTGATGGTGTTTCTGACCGCGTTGGGCCGTGATGTGGAAATCCGGATCAAGGCGCACCGCACCGCCAATACACCGGGCCGAATTCTGGTGGAGGCGGCCTGAGCGATTGGGTGTGCTCCGCAGACAATTGATTCGGGGCGAGCGCACCGCGTTCGGCTGCCGGTTCGGAAGACGTTCGGTCGCGATGCCGGTAAGCCGTTGAGCCTGATCGGGCTCGCAAATTCCAGGTCAGGTTTGCCAGGTTCCGGTTCGGTATGGGGTCGGTCCGACGTTCCCCCGCCTTTGAGTAGCCGAGCGGTCCAGGTTCTGACGCGACGTTCGACGCCCTCAGGCCGCCCTATTCGATGCGGATATTCGCCGGACGCGCGGTGGACGTTTGCGCGCTCGCCAGAGGTCGTGGCTCGTCTGCATGTTGAGCCACATCTCGGCGCTCGTCCCGAGCGCTCCCTCGAGGCGCAGCGCCATCAATGCGCTGACGCCGGCACGCCCATTCAACAGCGCGGAAAGAGCCTGCCGCGTGACGCCGAGGCGCTTCGCGACCTCACCGATTGGTACTCCCTCGGGGAGATACTCGCGGAGGACCTCACCGGGGTGCGCGGGGTTGTGCATGTTGCTCATGGAAGATGCTTGTCAGTGGTAGTCCAGATAATCGACGAGTTCGACGTCCTGCCCGACGAATCTGAAGATCACGCGCCAGTTGCCGTTGACCGTGATCGAGTGGAATCCCCTGAGTTCGCCGGTCAGGGAGTGCAGGCGCCACCCGGGAGCTGCGAGATCGCTCGGCTTGGTCGCTGCGTCCAGTGCCGTCAGTTGCAGCCTGAGCTTCGACGCGTGCTGTGGCTGTATTCCGGCCTTGGTGCCTCGTCTGAAGAACGCCTCGAGTCCCTTGTGTCTGAAACTCCTGATCACGGCTCATCGTAAACCGACAAGTGACGCTTTACAACCGGACAGCACGGTTCGGTCGGCCAGGGAGAAATCCCTTCCCGGTCTTGGGCTTGCTTACGCCGAACCGGGCTCTCCGTCGTGCTGAAGATCCGCGTGTCGATGGTTCGATTGACTCGGATCGGCCTGCGCCGATCCTCGCCCTTCGGGCAGCTGCGCTGTCCTGATTCGCTTCGCGAATCGGTCCGTCCCTGGCCACCACTCCTAACTCTATGAATATCATGCTATTGTCGGCGTGAACGCCGGACTATCCGGGGCCGTTTTGGCCCGAAATCGGCCGACCCACGGACTATCTAAAAAAGGCGTCGATGGGGCCCCAGCGCGGCCGGCGGGGCTGGCGATCTGGGAACCTGGGAAGCTGGCGATCTGAGCTGGCCGGTCGACAGGGCTCCGCGAGGGGACGTCGCTCCAGCTCTGGATTACTACGAAAGATCGGGGTGGCGCCACTACCAGGCATAGGCCTCGGGCGCTTCGCCGCCAGGGCCAGGAAAGATTTCGTCGAGCCGTTTGAGCACGTCGGCACCCAGTGCGATTTCGGTGGCGCGCACTGCGCTTTCCAGCTGTTCGAGCGTGCGTGGGCCTATGATCGGTGCAGTCACCGCCGGGTTGTGCAGCAGCCAAGCAAGTGCCACGGCACCAGGCTCCTCGCCCAACTCCTTGCAGAGCGCCTCGTACTTCGCGAGCTTGGAGCGGTTCGATTCCACATTCTTGACGAAGCCCGGGTCCATGCGCCGCCCAGCCTGCGCCTTGCCCAGTGCGCCGCCCAACAGGCCGCCGGCCAGCGGGCTCCATGGGATCAGGCCCAACCCATAATGGCGGCAGGCAGGAATGACTTCCAGTTCGACTATGCGGTTGTTGAGGCTATAAGTACTCTGCTCGCTCACCAGGCCGGTCATTCCGCGCCTGGATGCTTCCTGGCAGGCCGTCGCAATGTCCCATCCGGCGAAATTGCTCGAGCCTGCGTAGACGATCTTTCCCTGCTGTACCAAGCTGTCGAAGGCCTGCCACGTTTCCCCCCATGGGCAGGAGCGATCGATGTGATGCATCTGATAGAGGTCGATCCACTCCGTCTGCAGGCGCCGCAAGCTACCTTCGCAGTGCTTCTTGATCTTGACCGCCGAAAGGCTTCGGCCGTCGGCATTAGGTTCGGGACGGTTGCCCTTGCGCGTTACCGGGTTGAAGACCTTGGTCGCAAGAATCACGGCGTCTCGACGGCCGCCGCCTTGGGCAAACCAGCGGCCGATAATTTCCTCTGTCGTGCCGTGCTGGACCGTCCAACCGTAGACGTCGGCAGTGTCGAAGAAGTTGATGCCCAGTTCCAGGGCACGATCCATGATCTTGAAACTTTCGTCTTCGTTGGTAACCCAACCGAAGTTCATCGTCCCAAGGCACAGGTTGCTCACCAGGGCACCGTGGGCGCCGAGACGTTTGTGTTGCACGGACATCAATGTGTTTCCTAAATTGGGTGGTCTTCGGCGACGTGCCACCCGGGGAATGGGAACAGGATCAGGTACCTTGAGCCGGCGGCTTTAACTCCCGCAGATTCGGCGGCGAACCGGCCCAGCGCAAGACCTCGGCCACGAGGTTAGCATTGCCTGGCCTTTCCAGGGCCTCGGTCGAAGGGGCGTTGTTGCGCCACCCGTCGTCCTACATGACGTGGCCGGGGAGTTGCGAACACCGCGGTGGCGCCGAAGGCCGGGGGTCCGGCCCGCATCTCCTCGACAACCCGGACGCTGAGGGTGAACCGGACGCAGAGCCGAACTGAGAGCACTATGTCGCTTGCATATAGTAACGAAAAAGTTACCATATACAAATGAAAATCCGGGTGGAAGAATACATTCGCCCGGATGGCTCGAGTCCCTACAGAGACTGGTTCGACGGCCTCGACGCGCAGGCGGCGGCGAAAGTCACGACCGCGACGCTGCGCATGGAACTCGGCAATACGTCGAATGTGAAGTGGTTTGCGGGCATCGGCGAATACGTCATCGATTGGGGTCCGGGTTATCGGATCTATCAGGCGAAAGACGCCTGCACCGGCCGGTGAAAATGCCAGGAACCGAAAGAGGTGATGACCATGGCGCTGACTCGCGATTTCAAGAAGACCGTCGTCGCTCGTGTCGAGCGCGACCCCGCGTTCGCCAGGGCGCTGCTGGATGAAGCGGCAACGCTATTCCTGAGTGGTGAGCCAGAGACGGCGCGTCTCATTCTGCGCGATCTCGTGAATGCAACCTTGGGCTTCGAACAACTGGCCAAGCTAACGGCCATGCCGAGTAAGAGCCTTCATCGAATGCTGTCGCCCAAAGGCAATCCAAGTATGGATAACCTGGCGGCAATTTTTGATGCCGTAAGGAAGCGTCTCAAAGTGGGCATCAGGGCCCATACGGTCGACTTGCGAAAAGTGGCGTAGCGACGGTGGCGCTCACGGAGATCGAGTTCGCCCGAGTGCACAGGGCCATGGATGCCTTGATGAAACAGCGTCGGCCACCGCCGCCGATGAGTTCGCTTCATTGGTGTCCGAGGATGCGCATGCCTGCTTCTTCGGGTGAGTCGGTGCACCACGCGATGGTGGACCGCCGCGTCGACGGTTCGGCACGCGGTTCGGAAACGGTTCGGTCGCGATGCCGGTAAGCCGTTGACGGCGTTGGGGCGTTGCAAGATTAATACGGTTCTTCACGCAACAGGTTCGAGATGGGCTCGGTCCGGCGGGGCGGTTCGGTCGGGCCGGCGATCTCCCCGAGTCACCGAGACTCTGGTTGCGCGTTGTTCGAGAGTCCGGCCAACGTCAATTGAGCATCAAGGCCGATGTCACAGACGAGGGCACCGCTTCCTACTGTTCCGCGTCGCCTGAATTGGGCTGCACCGCGCACCGCGCGGGCCGCACCTCGTGGAGGTTCAGCCGCAATATCTCCAGCACATTGCCGCGCTTTGCCAGCCCGCGACCGGCGTGCGTGTCGGCCGGCACCGTCGCGCCAAATACGTTCGGATAGACGCGTTCAATTCGCTCGAAGATGCCGCGCCAGTGCTGCCGCATCGTCCCGGTCGAGATCGACAGGCGGTGTCCGCCGCTCCTGCACCCGTCGCGGTGGGGCGGCCGTTGCCGGACGTGCTGATGGCCGGCCTGAACGGTCCGCAGAGATCGCTTTCCAGCTACCGGGGCCGCCCGCTGATCATCAACGTGTGGGCCAGTTACTGCGGGCCGTGCCGGGCGGAGGCGGCTTCACTCGAAAGCCTGGCCTGGAGCGAGGCTGGCAGTCGGTACACCGTGATCGGAATTTCGATCGACGATGACCGCGGCGCGGCGTTGAGGTGGCTCAGGCAGTCGAACGCTACGGTGAATCACTACATCGACTCGCGACTGACGCTGGAGCACATGCCTGGCGCCTCGACCATCCCGCTCACGGTGCTGGTCGACGCGGGCGGTCGTGTCGTCGCGAGGTTTCATGGCGCACGGCAGTGGGACAGCGTCGAGTCGATAAGGACGATCGAGCGCGCGTTCGGCGGTGCTGGCCGCCCGATGCCGACACGCTAGGTGTCCGGGCGCTCGCGGGCCGTCGTACCGATCGAATCCAAACTGATCAATTGAAGGGGGCTGCGCATGCAGACCACCGAAGCCCTGACGACGGTGAGTTTCGCCAACCTCCTGCGCGAGACGGACGCCATCGGCATGTTCGTCTACGGCCTGCTGGCGTTCATGTCGATCGTCTCCCGGTACTTCATGATCATCAAGTTCGTGCAGGTTGCCCGCATCCGGACCCGGTCGAACCAGGTCGCGTCCTGGTTCTGGAAGACAGCGCCCGAACAGGGCATCGCCTTCCTCGATCAGCAGTCCGACCGGGAGCCGTAGCCATAGTCGCGGCGGACTGCGGCCGCCGCCGTCTACTGCGACCAGCGTAGCTGGCCGTGCAGCGCCGGGCCGAGCCCCTCGCAGTGCTGTTCGAAGCGCAGGTCGATCGAGGTCATGGTCACGCCGGAGTAGGTCACGGCATCCACGACGAACCAGCCGGTCAGGGTGTTGCAACCGCGACCTTCGCCGCCCCAGCTGATTCCGCCCTTCACAGGGTTATGGAAGGGGTAGCGTTGAAGGCTTCCGTAGTAGCCGGCCTCGAGGCGGACGAGGGAACTCATCGCCTGGAAATCGCCGCCCCAGTTCTGCGCGCCATTGACGTTCACCGTCAGGTGCCCGCCTGCGGCGTCTACCGCGACGGTCGCGTTGGCAGGGGTATAGAGATAGCTGCTGCCCAGGCCGATGTAGTCGCCATACTGGCTCTCAAGGTAGACGTAATTGCCGGTCGTCGGCGTAATGCCCGGCGCCGGTTGCCACAAGCCGGTTGGCGGTGGCACGACCGGACCCGGTGGCGCCGTCGTGTCGTTCGGCTCCCAGTGGATCTTTCCGCGCAGTGCCGGGCCGCCCCCCTCGCAGTGCTGCTCGAAGCGCAGGTCGATCGAGGTCAAGGTCGCGCCGGAGTAGGCCACGGCGTCCACGACGAACCAGCCGGTGAGCGTGTTGCAACCACGGCCGTCGCCGCCCCAGCTGATTCCGCCCTTCGCGGGATTGTTGAACGGGTATCGCTGCGCGCCACCGTAGTAGCCGACCTCGAGTCGGCCGAGCGTGTTCATGGCCTGGAAATCACCGGACCAGTCCTTGTCGCCTTCGATCCCGACCGTCAGCAGATTTCCTGTCGCATTGAACGTGAATGCGGCATTGGCCTGCGTGTAGAGGTAAATGCCGCCCCCGCCGATGAAGTCGCCCGGCTGGCTCTCGAGATAGACATAGTTTCCCGTCGCCGGCGTGATGCCCGCGGCCGGTTGCCACAGGCCCAATGGGGCCGGGACGACCGGACCCGGTGGCGCGGTTGTGTCGCTCGCGTCCCAGTGGATCTTGCCGTGCAATGCCGGGGCGCTTCCCTCGCAGTGCTGTTCGAAGCGCAGGTCGATCGAGGTCATGGTCACGCCGGAGTAGGTCACGGCATCGACGACGAACCAGCCGGCAAGTCTGTTGCAGCCGCGGCCTTCGCCCGACCAGTTGAGGCCGCCTACGACGGGATTGTTGAACGGGTAGCGTTGCAGGTCACCGTAGTAGCCGGCCTCCAGCCTGCTCAAGGAGTTCATGGTGCGGAAACTGCCGCTCCAGGACTGATCGCCGCTGACCGACAACGAGAAGAGGCCGCCAGCCGAACTCGCCGTGATGACTGAGTCGGCCTGGGTATACACGTGGTTGCTGCCGGCGCCGATGTAGTCGCCTGGCTCGCTCTCGATGTACACGTAGTTGCCCGTCGCCGGCGTGACGCCGCCGGCCGGTTGCCACAGCCCTGGCGGCGGTGCAACCGGACCCGGTGGCGAGGTGCTGTCGTTGGCGACCCAGTGGATCTTGCCGCGCAGCGGCGCACCCATACCCTCGCAACGCTGCTCGAAGCGCAGGTCGATCGAGGTCATGGTCACGCCGGAGTAGGTCACGGCATCCACGACGAACCAGCCGGCGAGCGTATTGCAGCCGCGGCCTTCGCCCGACCAGTTGAGGCCGCCTACGACGGGATTGTTGAACGGGTAGCGTTGAGCATCCCCGTAGTAGCCGACCTGGAGTCGACTGAGCGTGTTCATGGCGCGAAAGTCGCCGAACCACTTCTGGTCGCCGTCGACCGTCGCCGACACGTGGCCGCCGTCGGCGTTGACCGCGATCACCGCGCTGGACTGCGTATACAGGTAGTTGCCGCCCCGCCCGATGTAGTCGCCCGGCGTGCTTTCCAGGTAGACGTAATTGCCAGTTGCCGGCGTCATGCCGGCGGCCGGCTGCCACAGGCCCGTTGGTACCGGCACGACCGGACCCGGCGGTTTCGTCGTGTCCTTGGCGTTCCAGTAGATCTCGCCATGCAGCGCGGGCGAACCACCCTCGCAGTACTGGTCGAAGGTCAGTTGGATTTCCGAGAGAGCGCTGCCCTCGTAGGTGACCTTGTCGATCGTGAACGAGCCGGCCAGGCTGTTGCAGCCGCGCCCCTCGCCATACCAGCTCAGCCCGCCAATGGCCGGATCGTGAAACGGGTAACGTCGCAGGCCGTTGTACGTGCCCTTCTGGATCGTCGTGTAGCTGCTCGGCAGCTGGAAGTCACCGTGCCACGATTCAAAGCCCGCGACTGCCAATGACAAGTACCCATCCTGAGCGGAAACGGTGATGGCAGCCGTCGCATTGGTGTAGGCATAGGCGCGGCCGCCGCCGACATGGTCGCCAGGGTCGCTCGACAGCTTGACGTAGCTGGTCCCGGTGGTCGTCGGCGGAGGCCCCGGGGGGGCAGTTCCACCGCCACCGCCACCGCCACCACCACCGCCACCGCTGCAGGCGGTAATGAGACACAGGCCAAGTACCGCTGGAAGCAGGCCGAACCTTCGATCGATCACGACTGCAACGCCCCTGCACAATCCCTGTCTGAGCCGCCACGACCGTACCAGGACCGAGAAAAGGTCGCTGGGTCACGGTGCGGGAGCAGGCTACCACGACGCGGCCCAACTTCAAGGCGCTTCAAGGCGCCGCAGAGATGCCGCACATCTCGGTGCAAATCCCGGGCCAGACAATCAACTGAACTGGAAGCCGGGTGACCCGGTCAAGGTGATGGTCGCGGACTTCGCGATGAGCCGCAGCGGCAGCGCGCCCGGTGCCTGGGCGAGTGAATCGTCTACAGCTGCCCGATCAGGTCGAGATACCTGCCGATATTGGATCGCGCGACGTCTTCATAGCGCGTGCGAAACAAGTCGGTCGAGAAAACCGACTCTCTTTCCAGCAGTCCGTTAAGGAACCGCGACTGCTGCACGACGTATTGATCGTCGGACAGGTGCGGGCGCCGGCGCGCTTCTTCTATTTGTTCGCCTAAAGATGTGGACCGGTGTGGATCGCAAGCAGGCCTGGTCCAGTCGCTTCATGCCAGCAGGGTAGGTATCCAGGCCACCCTAACGTTGCTTGAGATCAGGCTGGCCGGTATGGCCTCGAGCGCGCCCCCGATTTGAACCTGCGCTCAACAAGATATTCGTGCGGGAGTTTTGCGGGAATCAGTTCCGCACAGTGCTGCATCCTGGGGCATTCGATGCAACGGGCGCCCCGGCTAACCTGTTGATGCAGTTAAAGTTCCATCCATCGGCCCGGGACTGAAAATCCGCGTGTCGATGGTTCGATTCCGTCCCTGGCCACCACTTCCAACTTTTAGAATTTCATGCGGTTTTCGGCATCACCGCCGGACTATCGGGCGTCGTTTTGGCCCGAAATGGGCCAACCATCGTACTGTCGGAAATCGGGTCGGTGATTCGATTCTGGCGGCGTGGGGCCGGGGAACTGGCGATCTGGAAGTCTAGGAATCTGGCAGCCTGAGGGGCGGCGTCTGTGGCGTGCCCCGGCAGGGCCAAAGCGTGGGATGGCAGGTCCTTGAGAAAATCGTTCAGTGAGCCCCGTCAGCTTTCATCCGGCAGAACGATACGTATGGGGCGAGTTCCAATCCTTGCTCCGGTGACTTCATCCACCGCCACCGCCTTGATTTCTGTACCAGTTTCAGCATCCAGAAAGCGGACCAATTTCCCGCCACCTCGGTGTTGGCGTCCCCATGCGCCAATGATGAAAAGCACCGGCAGAAAATCCTGCCCGGCCGGAGTCAACAGATACTCGTCGCGTGGCGGGTGCTCCGAGTAGCGTCGCTTCGTTAGCAATCCCTCCTGCGTTAAAGCAGCCAGCCGCCGGGTCAGGATCGTCGGTGCGATCCCCAGACTCTTCCGGAACTGGTCAAAGCGCGTCAGGCCCGCATGGGCGTCGCGCAGGATCAACAAACTCCACGCGTCGCCCGCAAAAGCCAAGCTGCGCGCAATCGGGCACGTCTCACCATAAGTTTTTTCGCTGTCCATACTATTTAGATAGTGACTTACTTTCGATTTGATAGTATCGTTCGTTTCGATTCGATACTAACACCTCCAAACGGAGATTTGAATGCTGAAGAAAGAAGGCAAGGCGGTTGCCTTGGTGACCGGGGCCTCTTCAGGCATCGGCGAAGCCACGGCGGTGCGACTGGCCGAGGCGGGCTACCAAGTCTTTGGGACCAGTCGGCGGGGCACATCAGCATCGCGATCTTCATTTGAGATGCTGCCTCTGGACGTCACCAGTGACGCATCCGTCAAGTCAGCAGTCGCTGCAGTCATCCAGCGCGAAGGGCGCCTCGATCTGCTGGTGAATAACGCCGGCTTCAACGTCTCGGTCGCTGGTGCGGAGGAAAGCTCCATTCAACAGGCTCAGGACATCTTCGATACGAATGTTTTTGGGATTGTGAGGATGACCCTGGCCGTCGTCCCTCACATGCGCCACCAAGGGCGCGGTCGCATCATCAATATCGGGTCAGTCCTGGGCTTCATGGCCATGCCCTACATGGCGCTCTATGCAGCAACGAAACATGCGATCGAGGGCTACTCCGAATCCCTCGACCATGAACTTCGGAACATGGGTATCCGGGTCTCGGTGATTGAGCCTGCGTTCATGAAGACCGCTATTGATGCCAACTCTCGCGACGCGGACGCCAAGTTGGACGAGTACCGCGATGTTCGGATCGCCATGGATAAGCGCCTCAAGGAATTGCTGGATGTTGCCGAGGACCCCGACGCTGTCGCTGACACAGTGCTGAAGGTCGCAACAGCGGCGAGCCCGAAAACCCGCTACACATCAGGGACCGCGGCGGCTCGCTTGCGCCTGATGCGTACGCTTTTGCCGGACAGCCTTCTGGATGCGGGAATCCGCAAGCATTTGCGCATCGCGTAACGCTGCGCTTCAACGACACCTGTCGATTATTACGCCGAGCGAATTGCCGGCACCGCCAAATCAACCGATTTAGAAGTCACCATGACAATGCCTATCTCACCCGAAAGAAATCTACTTAACCAGCCATTACGTTTGCCCAATGGCAGCGTACTGCGCAACCGCCTGGCCAAGGCCGCGATGAGCGAAGTGCTCGGGACTTACGATAACCATGCGACCAAAGCGCTCGTTGAACTCTACCGGCGTTGGGCTAAGTCAGGCATCGGAATGCTCATTACCGGCAACGTAATGATTGATCGACGCGCGCTGGGTGAGCCCGGCAATGTGGTGATTGAGGATGAATCAGATCTGGTGATATTGCAGCAGTGGGCAAACGCTGCCACTGAACAGGGAGCGGCGATTTGGGTTCAGCTGAATCATCCGGGCAAGCAATCTCCCAAGGGGCTGAACACCACTAATGTTTCACCGTCTGCCGTTCCGTTCCGCGCCGACATGGCGAGATTTTTTGAGACGCCGCGTGAGGCCACGACGGCGGAAATCGACGAGATCATTCAACGTTTCGGGCGCAGCGCGGCCATCTGCAAAAAAGCCGGATTCAGCGGCGTGCAGATTCACGGAGCCCACGGCTACTTGATCAGCCAGTTCCTGTCGCCGCACCACAACCAGCGAACCGACGCATGGGGCGGCAGCCCGAAAATGCGACGCCGCTTCGTCATGGCCGTGTATGCCGAGATACGCCGACAAGTCGGCAACGACTTTCCGGTAGGCATCAAGCTCAACTCAGCCGACTTTCAGAAGGGCGGGTTCACCGAGGAGGAATCCATGGCGACCATCCGCGCGCTGGCCGATGCGGGCATCGACCTGATCGAAATCTCTGGCGGCACGTATGAAGCACCTGCCATGAGCGGTGCCATGACACGGCCGCGGCGGTCGTCCACCGTCGAGCGTGAGGCGTACTTCATGGCGTTCGCGGAAAGGCTGCGAGCCACGGTTCAGGTGCCGCTGATGCTGACCGGCGGCTTTCGTACCCTTGGCGGCATGAATGCGGCACTACAAACCGGGGCGCTTGATGTTGTCGGTCTGGCTCGCCTGCTGGCGATTGACCCCGATGCGCCAATGGCGCTACTGCAGGGTCGAGAGTGTACCCAGCGTGTTCGCCCCATCTCGACCGGCATCAAGGCGGTCGATCGCATGGGCGTCATGGAAATACTTTGGTATTCGCGTCAGCTAAAGCGAATCGCCGAGGGCGGCAACCCTAATCCCAGGGAATGCGGGCTTTGGGCGTTTCTGGCGTCGCTGATGAACAGTGGTTGGGGAACATACCAAACCAAACGTCTTCGTGCCTGAGGAAGCCGTCGAAGTGCGCGTCGCTGTCGCAGCGTCAGGACGGGCCTCAACAATCCACACAAAGTCCGGATCGCCCATAAATTTATGAAGGCACAGAGTTCGATCATGCCGGCCGCAACGGGCCAGCCGTACGGCCTGACGAGCGCAAAGCAAGGAGGCGGCGCCACGATCGGCGCTTGGCAAGGCAGACTGGCCAGGGCGTTGAAGGCCTGCACGCGGCCTCTTCTTTTGCAGGCGGGCCTGGTCATCGTCGCAGCGGGGTGCAGCAAGCCGCCCGCCCAAGTGCCGCCCATTACACCGGTGATCGTCATGACCGTCGGTGCGGGCCAGACAGCGGCCCTTCGGACGCTGTCCGGGATAGTCACTCCCCGATACGCCGCTGATCTCGGGTTTCAGGTTGCCGGGCGGATACAAAAGCGCATGGTTGATGTGGGCAGCCGGGTTCGGCAGGGCCAGGCGCTGGTGATGCTGAACGCCGCCGACTACGCCCAAGGCGTCCTGGTGGCGCAAGATCAAGTCGCCGCGGCGCGTGCTGAAAGGGAACAGAGCCTGGCCGATGCCAGACGCTTCAAGACGCTGGCCGACCGCGGCCTGATCAGCCAGGCCGGAATGGGGTCGCAGCAGGCACGTGCAGATGCCGCGCAGGCAAGGCTGGATCAAGCCACTCGCCAGCTGGAACTGGCACGCAATCGCATGACCTACACCACCCTAGTTGCGCCGTTCGACGGCATCGTCACCGCGCTCAACGCCGAGGTCGGGCAAGTGTTGAGCGAGGGCATGCCGGTAGTGTCAGTGGCCAGGGATGACACGCTGGAGGTTTCGGTTGAAACCCCCGAGGACATGAGCCTGAGTGATGCCTCGCTCGGCGTCACCTTCGACGGGCGCTTGACTGGCAAAACGCCGGTCCCGCTGACGCTCAAACTGCGAGAAGTCGCGCCCGCGACGAGCGCGCCGCTCAGGACGTTCCGTGCGACGTTCACGATTCTCAACGCAGAAAGTATCCAAAGCGAGTTACGCATCGGCCAAAGTGCCGAAGTAGCACTCGCGCAACCATTGAGCAATCGTCAAGGCGTCCAATTGCCGGCGGCTGCACTGGTCAGCAACGGACAGGACGTCGCTGTCTGGTGCGTCGAGGCCGGTCGAAACACGCTGCGCCGGCAGGCCGTCACCGTCAAATCCACGACCGATGATGGCGTTCTGGTTGACGGGCTCGAGGCCGGACAACGTGTCGTCATTGCGGGCACGGACAAGCTGAGCAATGCCCAGCCTGTTCGGCCGATCGAACGCACAGGCACCGGCTACGAAGTCACTAACCCATGACCAGCGGCTTCAATTTGTCGGCCTGGGCGTTGCAAAATCGCTCGCTGGTCAAGTTCGCCATGTTCATTTCGCTGCTGGCTGGCCTGCTGGCATTCCAGAAACTCGGGCGCCAGGAAGATCCGAATTTTGAAATCCCCCTGATGACCGCCCTGGTCGGCTGGCCGGGCGCAACGCCGGATGAAATCCAGAATCAAATCCTGAACCGGATGGAGCAAGCGGTGCAGGAACTGCCGAACCTGCGCTACGTGACCAGCTTTGCCCGGCAAGGCTATGGCGGGTTGACGCTGGCCATTGACGGCAGGAATTCAGCGGCCGAGCTGCGGGCACTCTGGTATCAGGTGCGCAAGAAAATTGGCGATATCCGCAACTCGCTGCCCGCCGACATGCAGGGGCCGCTTTTCAACGATGAATACAACGATGTCTATTCCGCCCTGTATGCGCTGGAGGCCGAGGGGTTAACCCAGGCCGAGCTCGAAGAATTCGCTTCCGGCATCAAGCGCACGCTGCAGAAAGTTCAGGGCACCAACAAGGTCAGGATCCTGGGCAAACAGAAGCAAGTCATTTACGTCGAAGTGTCCACCCGCCGACTGGCCGCCCTCGGCGTTTCGCCGCAGGTCATAGTCGACGCCATTGCCGACCGGAGTGAGGTCAGGCCGCTTGGGCAAGCCGAGACCCACCAGGATCGCGTCGTCGTACGCATGGACGGTGGGTTGAAAACCCGCAGCGAGGTGGAAAACATCGACATCGCCGTCGGCGGTCATCTGCTGCGCCTGGCCGACATCGCAGACGTGCGTTACGGCGATGCCGAACCCGCCACGTTCAAGATTCGCCACGACGGCAAACCGGTGGTGGTGATCGGCGTCACCCCGGCACCGAATGCCAACCTGCTGCAGCTGGGCCAGTCGTTGCAGAGCGTGGTGGAAGAGATCAAGGCTGAGTTGCCGGCGGGTGTGACACTTTCGCAGTACGTGGACCAACCGACGCTGGTGGAAGCCTCGGTGTGGGAATTCGAAAAGTCCTTTCTCGAGGCACTGGTCATTGTTCTGGTCGTGACCTTCTTTTTCCTGGGCTGGCGCACGGGAGTGGTCGTTGCGGCATCGGTGCCGCTAGTGCTGAGCATCGTCGCAGTCGTCATGTACATCTTTGACTGGAACCTGGACCGGATATCCCTGGGCGCGCTGATCATTGCGCTGGGGCTGCTGGTCGACGACGCGATCATCGCGGTGGAAATGATGATGGTGAAGCTCGAAGAAGGACTCGATAAATTCAGCGCGGCGAGCTTCGCCTACACGTCCACGGCGTTTCCCATGCTGACTGGCACGCTGGTCACCGTAGCCGGCTTCATGCCGGTCGGCTTTGCGAAATCCGTGGCGGGGGAATACGCCGGCGGAATCTTCTGGATCGTGGGCATCGCCATGATCGCCTCCTGGCTGGTCGCCATCGTGTTTACCCCCTATCTCGGGGTGCTGATGTTGCCGAACGAGATGCACCCGCATCACGGCAATGCTTATAACAGCCCTCTATACCGGCGACTTCGGATGATTATCGAAGCCTGCGTTCGCCATCGCGGCAAGGTGTTGATTGGGACGGCCGCACTTTTCCTGCTTGCACTGGCAGGGATGCGACTGGTGCAGCAACAGTTCTTTCCCGTGGCCGCGCGAACCGAGCTTCTCGTCGAACTCAGACTCAAAGCAGGGTCGTCTTTTGTGGCCACGGAAGCCGCGGTAAGAAAACTCGAGAAGCGCCTGGCCGACGACGAAGACATCGCCCATTTCACCGCGTACATCGGAGAGGGATCGCCCCGCTTTTACAACTCGCTCGCCCCGGAACTGCCCAATCCGGGCTACGCCCAATTCATGATTCAGACGCACAGCCTGGCGGGGAGGGAAGAGGTTCGCGCGCGTCTGCTGAAACTCTTTGGCGATGAAATTGAATTTCCTGAACTCAGAGGCAGGGTGCTGCGTCTTGAATTCGGGCCACCGGTAGCCTTCCCGGTTCAATTCAGGATCACTGGCCCTGATTTGAGCAAGGTGCGGGAAATTGCCAACGAAGTAAAAGCGATCGTCAGTCGCAGCCCTTTGGTGAAGGATACGCAGCTGGATTGGAACGAACAGGTTCGTACGCTGAAGCTGAAAATTGACCACGACAAGGCGCGCCGTCTTGGGATCAGCAATTCGGCCATTGCGAGCCAGCTTCAGCTTGCCTTGCAGGGCACTGCCGCTGGTCAGATTCGTCGCGGAGAAGAAACCCTCGATATCATTCTGCGAGGGGTTGCCGACGAGCGGAATGGTCTGTCGCACATCGATGACATCGCGGTGGTCAGCATGAATGGGCAGGCAGTGCCGCTGTCGGCCGTAGCTCGCGTCGAACCGGCGTTTGAAGACCCGGTGATCTGGCGACGGGATCGAACCGTGGTCATGAGCGTCAACAGTGATGTCGCGGACGGCGTTCAAGCGCCCTCGGCAACGAAAAAGATCCTCCCTGATCTGCAACCGCTGATCGACAGTCTGCCACCGGGCTATGCAATCGCCGCAGGTGGAGCCATCGACGACGCCGAGCGGTCAAACAATGCCTTGTTTGCCGTTGTCCCGGTCATGGTTCTGGTCATGCTGATCTTGCTCATGCTGCAGCTGAAGAATTTCTCGATGGTCACCATGGTTTTCTTGACCTTCCCGTTGGGGTTTATCGGCGTGGTGCCTGCGCTATTGGCATTCAATGCCCCGTTCGGCTTCGTCGCCTTGCTGGGTGTAATTGCACTGGGCGGGATGATCATGCGCAACTCGGTCATATTGGTAGATCAAATCGAACGCAATATTCTGGCGGGCGCTTCTCCATGGACGGCGATCATCGAGGCGACCGTGCGCCGCTCCAGGCCGGTTGCGCTCACTGCGGCGGCGGCTATTCTGGCGATGATCCCATTAACCAGAAGTGCTTTTTGGGGACCTATGGCGATGGCCATCATGGGCGGGCTGCTTGTGGCGACTCTTCTTACCCTGCTCTTCGTGCCGGCTCTTTATGCGACTTGGTTCAAGGTTGATCCGGTCCGGAAGCACCGACACGGTGCGCCGTGAGCACACCAGACCCAGGCCGGGCTGGCGCCAGTTCCAGCCGTACAGCCGTCAAAGCCTGCGTCCGGGCAACTTGCCCACGTCCATACGGTATCGGGGCGTTTCACTTGCCCGATGTGGGCGAGAATGCGTCCGCGACAATCTGAACTACGACCTTGCCGCGAGCATGGCCGGACGCAACGCGATCCATTGCCTCCGGCACCGCATCGAAGCCGAATACGCTGTCGATTGTCGGCCGGATGGTACCGGCATCGACCAGCTTGGCTATCTTGGCAAGAGTCCGGCCATCCGCGCGCATGAACAGGAACGAATAGTCGACATCGCGCTTGTGCGCATTTCGACGGGTCTTGGCACTCGCAAGGCACAGCACTTGACGAACAACAAGGTTCGCGCCGATTTCGACCCCAAAAGCGGGATCAGGCGGACCGGAAATCGAGATCAGCTTGCCGCCCGGTTTGAGGACCGACAGCGACTTTTCCAGTACGTCCGGACCGAGTGTGTTCAGGACGACGTCGTAATCACTCAACTGCTCGACGAAGTTTCCCTTGCGATAGTCGATCACGACGTCGGCCCCAAGGCTCTTGGCGAGTTTGATGTTATCGGTTCCTACGGTCGTTGCGACTGTTGCGCCGAGATGCTTGGCGAGTTGAATGGCAACCGTGCCGACCCCGCCAGAGCCGGCGTGTATCAGCACCTTCTGTCCTCGTTTCACGCCCGCGCGCTCCACCAGCACCTGCCATGCGGTCAGTGCGACCAGTGGAAGCGATGCCGCTTCAGCCATACTGAGACTGGTTGGCTTGAGTGCTAGATCAGCTTCGGCGATCGCGATGCGCTCGGCGAAGGTACCTATTCGGCCCTTGTCCGGCCTGGCGAAGACCTCATCGCCGATCTTGAACCGCCGCACGCCGGGGCCGACGGCCGCGACGGTGCCTGCCAGATCGTTGCCGAGGATCAATGGCATCTTGTACGGCAATACGACTTTGAACGCTCCTTCGCGAAGCTTGCAGTCGAGCGGGTTGACGCTCGTTGCCGCAATGGCAACGATCACATCGCCCTGTCCTGGCACGGGATCAGGGAACTCCCGTGGGGACAGCGGGCCGCGGTACCTGTCGATAGCAAATGCCTTCATGACGATCCCTGGAGACTATTCAGGATAGTAGGGAGCCCTGCTTGCCCGGCTCGACGTCGAACACCAACAGGGTCGACGTCGCGGTGGCGCAAAGCCGTCCTTCACCGTCGTGAAGGGTCGCCTCGGCGAAGGCGACGCGGCGTCCGACTGAAATGGTCCGACCGACCGCACGGACCGTGCCGCTTTGGGCGTCGAGGCCGCGCAGAAAGGACACCTTCAGTTCCAGTGTGGTGTGTCCACGGTTCGGCCCGAGCGCAGAATGCACCGCTATGCCGCAAGCGCTGTCGAGCATCGTCGCGGCGTAGCCCCCGTGGACCGATCCGAGCGGATTGTAGACGCTGTGGTCTGGCGCACCTTCGAACACGACCTTGCCGCGATCGGCCTCGATCAGATGGATACCGAGCTTCTCAGCCATCGGCGCCTTGCGATCGCTTGCAATGAGCGCGCGCAGTTGCTCCAGGCCATCAAGCGATTCTTCGCTGTTTCCGGGCATGTCGTTCACCACTGTTCGTTGAAGGGACGAATTTCGGCCAGGAACGACCAGGCGTCGCGCGGCTGATGCGCGAGATGGAATACTTCGTCGGCGATCGAAGCGGGAGAAATGAAGAAGTCATCCGGCTTGTCGGGTTGGAACTCGCGCTGCCATGGCACGTCTATCGACGCGTCGATGACGAGGTACGCGACGTGGACACCTTTCGGCCCCAGGTCGCGGGCCAGCGATTCGGCGAGGATGCGTTGAGCCGCCTTGGTCGGTGCGAAACCCGCAAAAGCCGCTCGTCCGCGCTGAGCCGCGGTGTTGCCTGTGACGATCAGCGCTCCTTCGCCGGCTTCGACCATCGCTGGCGTAGTCAGTCTCGCAAGGTGGAACAGCGCCATCGCGTTGATCTCGAAATTGCGCCGAAGCGTTTCCGCCTCGATCTGACGGAAGGTGCCGAAGGCTCCGCCCACGGCGTTGTGAACGACAATCGTCGGATTGCCGACCATCGTGATCGCCCGTTCCAGCGCGGCAACATCACTCACATCGCAAGGCACTGAGATTGAGCCAGGAATCTCGCTTTCCAGTGCAGCCAGCCGGTTTGCATCACGCGCCAGCATCGCGACCCGATAGCCTTCGCGGGCGAGGCGTCGGACGACGGATGCACCGGTTCCGGGGCCGACACCGGTCACGAGAGCGAGGGGCCTGGACGTGTCTGTCATGCCACTTGCTCCAGGCGTGCGAGCTCTTCGCGGAGGAAATCCAGCCGGTCGTTGCCGAAGAACATCGCGTCGCCGACGATCATGGTCGGCGAGCCGAACACGCCCCGTTCGGCCGCTTCGGCCGTGTTGGCATCAAGTTGGGCGACTACCTCCGGCGCATCGACTAACTTGGCGATATTGGAAGCATGGATGCCGGCTGCAGTGATCGTGGCCAGGATATCGCCGGTCGTCGCAAGCGACTTGCCTTCGCTCCAGCAGGCTCGATACGGCGCCAAGGTGATTGCAGACGCCTCGGCCGGCGAACCCGCTGCAAGTACAGCTCGTGAGCAGGCATCGCCGTCGTTCTCAGCCATGTTCGACGGGTTCAACGCGATACCGTAGTGCCGTGCCCAGCGGCCCAGATCGGTGCGCGCGTACCGGCCCTTTGCTTTACAGGTGATGGTGGTCGGCACGTTGCCAACCTGCTCCATGACCTTGAGGACCTGCATCGGTCGCAGCACCAGGTTTATATCTATTTCCCGCAACTGAGTGAATGCCAGGTAGCCATATGGGCTGCGGAAGTCGTAAAACAATTCGACCTGCTGTTTCATCGGACTGCCTTGGTGGTGGGATCAAGGAGGCGGCGGATCGTGTCGTCAGCCCCAGGGCCAGGCCGTAGTTCAATGCGGTCAGGTGCGACGGCCTGGCCTGTCTTGCCATCGACCAGCGCAAGTGTCAGGCGACGACCGGTCCCGCGATCAAATGTCTGCACCGGCGGCGCGCCACACCCGCTGGCGTCCCAACGATCACCCCACTCTCGCAACGCGACGCTGACTTTCCAAAGGTCGCGTCCCTTTTCAGTCAGCCGATACTCGTCGCGCGGCGGACGCTCCTGGTAGCTGACGCGTTCGACGATGCCGCTCGCCACAAGATGCTTGAGGCGTGCGGCCAGGGTCGCTGTCGGGATGCCGGTGCTGGCGCGTAGATCGTCGTATCGGCGCAGCCCCAGGAATAGGTCGCGGATCACCAGCAAAGCCCAGCGGTCCCCGATCAGTTCAAGGGCGCCTGCAATCGAGCAGCGCATTCCTGCAAATGATTTCGGCTTCATCGCACCGACTCAAGTAACTTCAATGATTGAAGTATATTGGCGCTTGGATGTCAAGGGACAATTGTCCAGCGCCATGCGCGGTGCGAATTCGTAATCAGTCCGCAGACGGCAGCCGGTAAAGCCGGCGGCGATGGCTTTGCGACGTTACCGAATGGATGTTGGCAACGGCCTTGGCCGAGGGTAGCAGCGGGTTCCCGCCCAAAGCCCAGTGCATGCGCTGGCGGTTGTAGCAGCGCGTGAAGTCGGAGAGCTTCTGTAGGCGGCGGCCCGTTCGCCGCGCGGTTCGGAAGAAGTTCGGTCGCGATGCCCCGACGCCGTTGCGCTTCTTCGGCTTACCCCGCGGTTCGGTCCAGTACCGACTTTCCGGTTCGGTATGGGCTCGGTCGGGCGGGGCGGTTCGGTCGGCCTTGCGGAAATCCCTTTCCAGTCTTCGGCTTGCTCGCGCCGAACCGGGCTCTACGTTGTGCTGAAAATCCGCGTGTCGATGGTTCGATTGACTCGGATCGGCCTGCGCCGATCCTCGCCCTTCGGGCAGCTGCGCTGTCCTGATTCGCTTCGCGAATCGGTCCGTCCGTGGCCACCATTTCCAACTCGATGATTCGCAATGGGTTCCGGGTATCACTCGTGGACTGCCCGGGGCCATCGATGGCTGACCCGCGGACTATCGGGAAGTGTGTGGGTCGAGGCCCGGTGCCGCGACTCCCGATAAAGCGCGCTCGCCGTCCCGCGAGCCCTGGCCGCTCCATGACGCGAGGGCGCTGCGGAGGGAGTCAGCTCGTCGGCGTGTACCAGATCGGGGACGTCCACGCGCGCTCCTGGATCGAGACTGGCAGTCCCTTCGGAACCGGCACCCCGAGACGCACGGCGTCGATAGTGCTCCAGCGCGGCGTCGGGATCTCGAGGGCCCGAACGTAATAGAACGCACGCTCGGCCGGATCGAAGTCCGGATCAGTCCAGAACGTGGCCAGTTCGGCGGCGCCGATGGTGTTGGTGTACTGGGCCGTCGCGGCATTGACCGTGTCGCCCACCGGCGGCAACTTGCCGGTCTTCGGATCGGGCTTGCGATCGCCGCTCCACGCGACGTCGTAGACCTTTTCGTGCTGCTTGCCGCTGGCATCCAGCCATCCCTTGACGATCTGCACACGGTCGAGGTTGCCGCTCTTCGGATCCTTGCTCGCCATCACGAGGAACGTGGGCACCTTGCCGGCGGCAGCCTTCAGGTCGCTGCCCATCGGCACACCGCGCGCGTAGCCCGCCCGCACCGCACCCGTGCCACTGAGGTCTGCGTCGGTGAAGTCCCAGCCGCCGAAGAAACGCACCTTGATCATCGTGCCGGACGTGCCGAACGTCTCGCGACGTTGCATCGCGTCGAAGATCGACTCGCGCGTGTTCTCCTCGGCCCACACGCCTGCGAGGCCGCCCGAGCTGAACTCCTGCACTTGCCTGATCTGGCCGGCCGGCTGTCCCTCCATGCCATTCAGCCTGTGCGAGGCGTCGTTCTCGAACGCGAACTTGCCCGTGTAGTTGTATTCCTCGTTGCTGCCCGCGGCATTGTGGGTGTCGGTATCGCCGATGAACCCGTACTTGAACGGGTTCCCGTTGCCCATCGAATCCTGCGAGAGGCCCTCGAGCAGCGCCTGGCGCGCGAAGCTGCCGCGACGGTGCTTGGGCCGCTCGGAGTCGGCCGACAGCGTGTAGTCCCACTGCTCGAAGCCTGCGAACTCGTCGTTGGGCGAGAGATCGGGGTGCGTCTCGGAGGTGCCCTTGATCTGCGTGATCTCGTAGAGCGGCTCGTTCGCGGCGCGCGTGCGGTTGTAGGCCGCATCGATCGGCTTGCCGTCGAACTTGACCGTCTCGAACATGCGTCCGTCGCTGGCGTTGCCGTTGTGGGGAATGGCGAGCAGCGTTGAGCCACGCGCGCGCAGCTCATCCATCCATTTCCAGAGCGTTTCCGGATCCTCGGATTCGAGCGCGGACAGCACCATGTCCGGCAGGTGTTCCGTGTCACGGAACACGACGACGCGGTGCAGGTTCCGCTTCTGCGGATTCGAGGTCCACTCGAAGCCCCCGAACGTGGTGAAGTGGCCCGGCCGATAGGCCGCATCGGCCGCCTTCACGATCTCGGCCCAAACGGAGCGGGCGAGCGCCGTGTCGGTGAGCATCGGGTCGACCTTGCCCGCGCTCATGTCACGCAGGACGCCTGCGAACGTCTGCATGCGCACCACCGGGTCGGGCGAGTTGACGCCCTTGGCCAGCTCGGTCTTGCTGAGCGGGCTATCGGGGTTGCTCATCTGGTTGAACACGCCCATGAACTCGGCGTGCTCGGCCACCATGTAGAAGTCGAGCGGCGTCTGGATCTGGATCTTGCCGCCGAAGCCGCTGTTGGTGATCTCCTGGCCCTGGGCCCAGGCGTACGCGTCGGTCGGCGTCGCGCGGCTGCCGTTGGTGAACGCGTCGAATGACCAGCCTGTGTGGACGTGCACGTCGCCGAAATAGGGGTTGCGCTCGGGATTCGCGGCGGGCCGGTCCGATGACGCAGGGGAGGCGGGCGCTTCGGTGGTGGCACTGACCGCTGGGGTTGCAGGAGCCGGCGCTTCGCGCGAGCAGCCGCCGACGAGAACGCCGAGCAGCAGAAGGGTTGCCGCGGCCGACCCCGAAGGCAGGCGATCGATGAACTCGAGTGTCACCTTTCTCTCCCTGTGGATGTTCGTTCTGGCGACCGATATATCACGTGATCCATCGGATCCGGAAGTCCTTCACACGTCGACGTCGCGTGAGTTGTGGGCTGCCTACCTGAGCCTTGGCCATCATGCATGCATGCATGCATGCATGCTGTGCATGTCCAAGGTCGTCCCGGGCGAACTTGTCCGTCCCTGGCTACCATTTCCAACTGGATGATTTGACTTGGGTTTCGGGCATCACCCGCAGAGTATCCGGGGCCTGATGGGGCCTGATGGGGCCTGACCCGCGGACTATCGGGAAATGGGTCGGTGGGTCGAGTGCCGGCGGGCCCCGGGGCCGCGGAACTGGCGATCTGGAAACGCAGCGTGCGATTGGTTCTTCCCGCCGCCTACGTCTAACAGACACTCGCGCGCATTCGTGGCCACGCCGGTATTGGCAGGGTAGCTCGCGGACGTGGGTCGCCGCTTATCATTCCGGCACGTACATCCCCGTAACTCGACGACCAGGTCCACAGCAATTCCGGTTCCAGTTGTCCGCGGCACCGAATACCCGCTTTTTAGCGGAACAATTGAAAGCCCAGAAGAATTTGAAGATTAGAGAATCAGAGTCAATGCCATCAACAGTGACAGCACAGGACGGCAGTTCACGAGAGGACGGGCGATACTTTGAGACCGTGATTATCGGTACAGGGTTTTCGGGACTGCTGGCGGCTATCCGTTTGCAGAAGAAGAATTGCAATGACTTTGTCTTGCTGGAAAGAAGCCCTGAGTTAGGCGGAACCTGGCAGGTCAACTCCTACCCCGGGGCCGAGGTGGATATTCCAACCAGCCTCTATTCCATTTCCTTTATTGCCTATCCGTTCAGGAAGACCTTTTCCCCGCAAAGTGAACTGCTCGAATATACCAACCATGTCATCGACAAGTTCGGCCTGAGAAAACAGGCAAGAACGAACCAGACAGTCACAAGACTCACCTATGAAGAGGGCGCCAGCCTGTGGCGTGTGGAGACGGAATCGGGCGAGCGCTACTCTGCCCGTTTTGTCATCGACACCAGCGGTGTGCTGGCGAACCCGCATATTCCCGTTATCAAAGGTGCCGAAACCTTCCAGGGACCGATCTTTCACGCCGGACAGTGGGATCACTCTGTCCCTTATGCGGGGAGACGTGTCGCAATCATCGGTTCAGGATGTTCAGGGGCCCAGATCGTTCCGGCCATTGCCGACAAGGTCTCCAGACTGACGCTGTTGATGGGCAAGGCGCAGTGGATCCTTCCGCGTTCAGAGCGGCATTACGGTGCCGTAGAGCGTTCCGTTCGAACTCTGCCAGGCATCCGGCACCTCATCCGCATGCTCATGTTCACTTTTTATGACATGAGGTTCATTGCGTTTCGCCGCTATCCCGGGACCTCGGCAATCAGTAAGTTCATGAAAGGCCATTACAGGCGAAAGCTGAAGAAGCATCTCGAGAAATACATCAAGGACGATAGGTTGCGTCAGCATATGACGCCCGACTACGAATTGGGTTGCCGGCGGGTCATACCGACAAATGCCTACCTTCCAGCGCTCTCCCGTGAAAACGTCGACGTGGATATCAGCGGAATTGAATGCATCATGCCCCACGGCATCAGGACAAAGGATGGCAGGGAGATACCCCTGGACATCATCGTGTACGCAACGGGGTATTTTGCCTATTCGAACATGAAGAAGGCGCTGACCTTTGATGTGTACGGCCTGGGTGGCCGGCATCTAAACAGCGAGTGGGAAACAGAGGCCGTCTCTTACAAGGGCATCACCGTTTCAGGCTACCCCAACTATTTCAAAGTAAACGGTCCGAACACAGGCACTGGCCACAGTTCGCAAATGTCGTATATGGAGGTGGCGACCGACTATATCGTCCAGGCCATCTGCGCCGTGAAACGAGACAAGAGCATCAAGGCCATCGATGCCAATCGAACTCTTCAGGATAAATACGTCGCCGGGATGAGACAAAAGATGCGGAAGACGGTCTGGCAGAATGCCAACTGCACCGCCTTCTACAGAAAGAACATGACCGAAGAAGTCACCAGTCTGTCGCCGGAACCTGTGACCGGGTTTATCTTGTCGCGCAAATGGTTTCGCTTGGGTGACTATCAGTTGTTGAAGTGAAGTGGCGTCCGTCGGGGCGGTTCGATCCTCCCGGCGGAAACTCATGCCCGTCCCTGGCCACCATTTCCATATCGCCTGGCGGCGGGCATGGGGGGCATGGGACCGAGCCGGCGCGTGAGATCGTCGACAGGGAGGCGCCTGTAGATCGCCTGCCTGTCATTCGGGTTGATTTAGGCTGCCGCTACTCCGCGAGCGCAGACGCCCCTCGCCTGCGGCAAGCCTGGTTGCAGGCACAAAAGCATTGACGCCCAATCCGGCCGCCGCGATGCTGCCGCCGATGAAACTGGAACCGGGCAGCAGGCGGCGTCATTTCTGTCCGACAGGGACGGCCGCTGGACAATGATCCTCCGCCGCATAATGGCGCAATTCCAGAAGCAGGAATGGGCGGCGATCGTCATCGAATTCGTCATCGTCGTACTGGGCGTCTTCATCGGCCTGCAGGTGCAGGAATTTGCCGTGGAGCGCGACCGCCAGAAGAGCGAGCGTGGCTATCTGACGCGCCTGCATGGCGAGATTGAGCAGCTCCTCGAGACGAGGGCGAGATACGACAGCTCACGCACGACGTTTTCGGCCGACCTGCTCGGCGCGGTCCAGGTGTTGAACGACTCGAACGGGATCGCATCGCTGTCTCGCGAGCAGTGCGACGCAATTGCCGGATCGGCGCATACGACCGTGCCCCCGGCGGAACTGCCGACGGTTGCGGAGTTGTTATCAGCGGGTCGGCTCGATCGACTGTCGTCAGCAGCGTTGCGCACCGCAATCCTGACCTACATGCAGGATGCGGCGAGCGCCCGCGACCTGATCGCGGTCATCACCGATTCGGGGCGTGACCTGGGCAAGGCATACCCCCACCTCATTACGCATCATGTCGGCCCGTCGCGCATCCGCAACGAGGAAATATGGCTGAATCCCGAATGCCGAACGGAGGCGATGCGCACCGACCCGGCATTCAGAAATGAACTGGGTGAGAACGCCTACATGTACAACGTCTACACGACGCGCGCCGTGCTGCCAGTGAGCCGGCAGCTGGCGGCGCTGCACGCTGTGCTTGACGCCGAGATGGGCGTGACGCATCCGGCCGGCGCGCCGGGTCCCGATCCCAAGCCACGATAGGAAGGCCTTCGGGCCGTCGCCGGCCCACATCGGTCCGGCCCTGCTGCGATTCGGCCTGGACTCGGCCGGCGAGCGACCTGCTGCTCGTGGTGGACGGTTGTGTCATCGTCGACAGCACGCGCACCAGGCTTGACTGTGTGTACATCGACCTGACGTATTTCCGGGAGCCAATCGTCTATCAAGAGCCGTCGAGCCATGGCTCGAATGCCGCGGCAAGTAGAACAGGTTCGATTCGAAGCCTGCAGTTCGACGAGAGCCCAGCCAAGGCGGGGCTGTTTCGCTTCGGGCAGGGTCTGCAGCGTGACGATCAGGGGGCGCGTGCGGCGCCCGGCGCAGCGGGTACGAGACCGTAGCGCGCCATTACCGCCAGGAGTTGCGTGCGGTCAGGCGGCCCGCCGGCATTGACTACCTCGGCGACGTCGCGGAAGTACTGTGCGCCGATGTCCGGGGCCAGCACGATCAGCGCACGAGCGGTCTCGGCGTGTGGATTGCTGAAGCCGTGCACCGATGCTTTCGGCGTGCGCATCCAGTCGCCGGGACGCAGGTCGCGAGTCTCACCATCGACCGAATAGCGCAGCGTTCCCTCAAGAACGTACACACATTCCTCGTTGAACGTGTGGCTGTGCGGTGGCGGGACATTCGAGCCGGCGGGAACCGTCAGTTCGAACAGGCCCAGCCCGGCGTGAGCCGTTCCGTCGATGAGATAGCGGATTTCCAGCTGTCCGACCTTGATCGGCTCAGACGGGGTCATGGTCGTCTCCTGCTGTGAGCGGTGGCGCCAAGGGGTCTGTCAGGTTTGAGGTGTTAACAAGACGTTGGACCCGCGAAACATGCCGGCAGTTCACTGCCCGAGGAGGCCGGGGCGGCTGGCTGGCGCGCCCCGCGCGGGTGAGCGTCGACTCGGGCGGCGCGCAGGCCGGGGTGGCTCGAGAACCCTGAGCGCCGCGTCAGGCCTTTGGGTAGCCGATGGTCTGCGACAGCAGCACGTGCTGGTCGTGGCTGAGGCCGAGTGCGTCTGCGATGGCGGAACGATCGATCCAGGCGCGGATCACGGTGCTGAGACCGCTGCTTGCGGCGTACAGGTAGACGTTCTGCGCAATCGCGCCGGCGGCTGCAGAGGAGTAGCTCTCGCGGCTGGCCACTGGAATCAGCTTCATGCGTGAGTGATCTGCGACATAGACCAGGTCGAGCGGGGCATCGTCGACTGAGCAGCTCGATTCTGCCGCACGTGATACCGCCGACTACGTCTCCTGGACGTCCTGCAGCGAAGAGGATCAAAGCCGGGGCATGGGTGAAGTGTCCTCGAGCCGCCGTCAGCGAGGGCAGGCCGCCGAGCCTCTCGACGATGCCCATGGCAATCGGGGTCGTCACGGACTTCGGAGCAATCGACAGCAGCGTGCTCACCACCAGCGAGACCGAGATCGGCAACCACTCGCTGGCAATCCGGTGCAGGTGCGCCATGACGCCGACACCGGCTGGCACGAACAGCAGCGACAGGTGACGAAGCAGGCCGCCCGATGTATCGCGGAGATCTTCGGTAGCGCCACCGCGCAGGATGAGGGATACGAACAGCAGCGCCATGCCAACGACCGGGCCCGGGACAGGCAGGTGAAGGGCGATGACGGCGATTTCGCCCATGAGCTGGTAGACGAGCAGGACGGTCATGGCTGCGACCATTGATCTCTCCCTGGCGTGGTGTGCAGCCAGATTCCAGGCGGAAGGACGCCGGACGTGGGTATTGGCCGTGAGTGGGCAGACCGGAGGGATGTCCACGAGGTCCATCGGTCGAAGCCAGTGAATTGAGGCTGTCGCAGATTTCGCCGCGCTCGAGGAAAGCCCTGCTTACCGGGCGCGGCCGTCTTCGGTAGGCTTAAAAAGAGGCTGAGCCTCGCCCTGTCGCGGGGCTCAAATGCAGATGGCCACGATCGTTGCCGACGATGCGCTGGCGCTCCAGCGCTTGTACTTCTGGGAAAAGACTGCGCCCGACCGGGTGGCGCTGACGCAGCCGCTGGGTGGCGGCGGGGTGCGCGACTATACGTGGCGCGAGGTGCTCGACCAGTCGCGACGCATGGCCGCACACCTGCAGGGCCTCGGCCTGCAGCATGGTGACCGCGTCGCCATCCTCTCGAAGAACACCGCGCACTGGCTGATGAGCGACTACGCCATCTGGCTCGCGGGTTGCGTCTCGGTGCCCCTGTACCCGACCCTGGCACCCGGAACGATCCGGCAGATCCTCGAGCACAGTGAGTCCAGGCTGCTGTTCGTCGGCAAGCTCGACGGCTGGGAACACATGAAGCCTGGCGTACCCGCCGGACTGCCGTGCATCAGCCACCCGCTTGCGCCGGACGACGCCAGGGAAAGCTACCCGCGGTGGGACGACATCGTCGCCGCGACGGCTCCGCTCGAGGGAGACCCGGTGCGCCCCGGCGACGAGCTCTCGACGATCATCTACACGTCAGGCACGACCGGCGCGCCGAAGGGCGTGATGCACTGCTTCGCGGCATTCGCATGGGCGGTGCAGACTGCACTCAAGCGCGTTCCGGCCGACGCCAGCACGCGCATGCTGTCGTACCTGCCGCTGTCGCACGTGGTAGAGCGCGCGCTGGTCGAGCACGGCCAGTTCGCGACCGGTATGCACGTGTACTTTACCGAGAGCGTCGCCACGTTTGCGGCCGACATGCGGCGCGCCCGACCAACGGTCTTCTTCTCGGTGCCGCGGCTGTGGGTCAAGTTCCAGCACGGCGTGCTGGCCAGGATACCGGCCACCCGGCTCGATCGACTTCTGAAAGTTCCGATCGTCAAGGGCATCGTGTGCCGGAAGATCCTCACTACGCTCGGTCTCCAGCACTGCATCTTCGCCGCCGGCGGCGCGGCGCCCATGCCGCCGGAGTTGCTGCGCTGGTACGCCAGGATCGGGCTCAATATCGCCGAAGGCTACGGCATGACCGAAAATCTCGCGGCCACCCACATCACGGTGCCGGCGCAGCAGGCCTTCGGCACCGTGGGCCTGCCCTACGACGGCGTGCAGTGCCGGCTGGACCCGTCCGACGGCGAGATCCAGATCAAGAGCCCGGCGACGATGCTCGGCTACTACAAGGAACCCGAGATGACCCGGCGGGCGTTTACCGACGACGGCTGGATGCACACCGGCGACAAGGGCGTACTCGACGCCGCGGGCAACCTGAGGATCACGGGTCGCGTGAAGGACCTGTTCAAGACCAGCAAGGGTAAGTACGTCGCACCGTCACCGATCGAGGAAATGCTGGTGATGCACGCTGCCGTAGAGGCCTGCTGCGTGACCGGCGCCAACCTCGGGCAGCCGATCGGCTTGTTGATGCTCAACGAGGATGCCGTCAGGAAGGCCGAAGAACCGTCCGGTCGAATCGAACTGGAAACCTCGCTTGCCGAGCATCTGAAGGCTGTGAACCACGGACTCGACCCCCATGAGCAGTTGGACTGCCTCGTCCTGATGACCGAGGCGTGGACGGTGGACAACGACCTGATCACGCCCACCTTGAAGGTCAAGCGAAACCGCGTCGAAGACGCGTTCTCGAGCAACTTCGAGCGCTGGGCCCGCATGGGGAAGGAAATCATCTGGTATGGGGAGTGAAGCCATGAGTATCGGCATACCGATGCTCGACCTGATGTTCTTCCTGACCGAAACCCAGGACAACCCGCGGCACGTCGGTGCAGTGCTCATCTTCGAGCGGCCGCGTCGTGGCGGCGCCGACATCGTGCGCAGGGTCCTCGAAGCCTACCGGCATGCCACTCCGGTGCCGCCATTCAATCGCGTCCCGGTGTTTCGCAGGGCGGGCCTGCCCGAATGGCGGGAGGTCGACCGCCTCGACATGGACTGGCATGTCCAGCATGTGGCGCTGCCGGCGCCGGGCTCGGACGCGCAGCTGGACGAACTCGTTGCCGAACTGCACGCGCCGATGCTGGAGCGGGACCGCCCGGGCTGGAGGATGCATGTCATCGACGGACTGGAGCGGAACCGGTTCGCCGTCTTCATCAAGGTCCATCACTCCCTGGTGGATGGCGAGTCGGGCATCGCGCTGGTCCACCGGTCGCTGTCCCGGTCGCCACGGGACAGGCGTATCCGTCCCGTCATTGCGACGAGCCTTCCCGAGCCGGCCCAGGCAAGGCCCACGGGCCTGCTTGCACGTCTCGGGCGCGAGGTGGGGGAGGCCGCACGAACGGCACTGTCGATCGGCTGGGGATCGGAGCGCCTGCTCGAGGAGGGCCTGGCGGGACTGCGCGGATTCTCCAGCGAAGTGATTCGTCCGTTCACCGCACCGCTCACCCCGATGAACGAGCCGATCCGCAACGCGAGGGCCATCGTGCACACGACCCTGGCGCTGGACGCGATGAAGACCGTGGCGCGGGCGTCGGGAGCGACGCTGAACGATGTCGCGCTCTGCGTACTCGATGCAGCAATGAACCGCTACCTGAGAAGCATTGGCCGATCACCCGAACGTGCGCTCGTCGCCGTCTGTCCTGTCTCGCTGCAGGACCGGGAGATCAAGCAGGCAACCACGGAAGTATCCGTATTCTGGACACCGCTCGGCACGCCCTCCGCGACGATCGGCCGACGCATGCGCCAGGTGATCGCCAATACCCGCGAGGCCAAGAAGCGCATTCGGACGCTGCCGAGGGACGTGGCCTACGCCTACGCGGTGCTCACCTTCGCGATCGGGGAAGCGCTCGCGCTGGTCCCGCGCGGCTCGGTGGACTACCTGCTGCCATCCAACGTCCTGATCTCGAACGTGCGCGGCCCGAGCGAGTCGATGTACCTGGGTGGGGCCCGGCTCGAGGCGCTCTGCCCGGTGTCCACGCTGATTTCGGGGATGGGCCTCAATATCACGTTCATGTCATATGCCGGGCAGGTCGTGATCGGCTTCACCGCCAATGCTTCCGCGCTGCCGGAGGCAGCCCGTCTCGCAGGGTACACACGCGATGCGTTTGCGGCGCTCGAACGTCACACTCGCCGCGCGCCAAATCCAGGAGATGCACATGAAGGAGACTCGCAAGACCGTACGCGGAGCGCGCACTCCGGCCGTGGCCAAGCCCACCGGCAAGCCCGCAGCCAGGCCGGCGCCCGCGAAGGGCAAGGCCGCCGTCCGTAAGGAGACCGTCGCGGTCCCGCCACCGGCGACGCGACCGTTACCGGGTGACGATCGGGAGAAGAGGGTGCGCGTGGCGGCCTATTTCCGTGCGGAGCGCCGTGGGTTCGTGCCCGGCTGCGAATTGGAGGATTGGTTGGCCGCGGAGGCGGAGGTGAGCGCAGCCACGGCGTCGCCTCGGGTCGATTAGCGACGGTTCATTCGGCGCACCGTGGTTCCGCGGTGGGCGGGCATTCCCGTTGCCGGCGGCGCTCGCCTGTGCGCTCGGCGGCTGCGCCGTCCCAGGATCCGCCTGGCAGAAAAGTCTTCTGGCGCGTAGTTCCCCGGATTGCCTAAGCACCAGCAGAGAGCCACCGTGGGCAGCGTCTGTTCGTGCCAACGAGCGTGGAGGACGTGTGCCATGCGTTACCTCGTGAAAAGCCAGAAAACCGTCGAGCAGGCGACGGCGGATCTCGAAGCGGCCGTCAAGGCGAATGGGTTCGGGGTGCTGCACCAGTACGATCTCCAGAAGACACTGGCCGCAAAAGGGGTCGATCTCCCGCACGAGTGCCGGATCCTCGAGGTTTGTAATCCGCACCAGGCGGCACGCGTACTCAGCGCCGACATGGGCATGAACATCGCGCTGCCGTGCCGGATCTCGGTCTACGAGGACGGCGGCCAGACCTGGATCGGCATGGCGAAACCGACCGCGCTGCTCGCGGGCCTCTCGGAGGCACCGGGACTTCGCGCGGTGGCCGAGGAGGTGGAGACGGCCACGATCAGCATGATCGAGCAGGCGAGGTAGGCGGGACCGGGCGATTCGATGCCAGTCGGTCTCGTGCAAGCCCTGGCGATCTCGGCCATCCCGGTCGGGGCCGCAGCGCTCGGGGCGTCGATTGCGACGGTGCGGCCGCCCGGTCGTGTCGTCCGCAGCAGCATCCAGCACTTCGCGGCCGATGCTGCGCGTGATTGCACCCACCGGCATAGCATGCCTGATCATCGTCGGCGCCTTGATCGGCGAGACGCTGCTCGTCGACGCATCGGTGCATACGCTGGCCGGGCTGCTGTCATTCGGCTGCGCGGCGCTGCTGTTTCTCGTGACGGAGGAGTTGCTGATCGAGGCGCACGAATCCGCGGACACAGCGGTCACGACGACCATGTTCTTCCTGGGTTTCCTGATCTTCCTGCTGCTCGGGATGGTGGAGTGAGGCGGGATGGTGCGTGGAGGCGGGGGTGCAAGGCAGACGGAGGCTGGGATGGCTCACGTCTACACGATGTGCACCAGGTCGCGCGTCATGCGGCTGCCCCGGCCGGTCAAGCAGGCCGATTGCCTGTTCGTGCAGGGCGCGAGGGGAATGAGTTTCGACAAGGCGAGCCAGCCGGCGCGTTTGTCTGAATGACTGCGAAAAGCGGAGTGACGCCAGAAGATCGGCAACAGGAGGCTGACCCAATGCGAAAAAGGAACAATGCAACGTTGCGCGCGTGGCTCATCGTGGGTGCGGCAATCTGCGTGAGCATTGGTATTGGCGGCGCGACGGCTTCGGATTTGGACGACGCTCTTCAGGCGTTCGACAATCGCCAGTACTCACAGGCGCATGAACTCTTGCGTCCGCTCGCCCAGCGTGGTGACGGCGTCGCGCAGTTGATGCTCGTGGGCATCTATTACGCCGGATGGGGGGTGCCACCGGACTACAATCTCGCGCGGTACTGGCAGCGACAATTTGCGCGTGATGCCAGTAAAGCGGATGCGACACCGGTGGTCGCCCGGTGGCGACGACTCGCCGAGGCCGGCGATCCGCTTGGGCAGATGATGCTGGGCAGCGCCTACAACAATGGCCTGGGTGTCGGCCTGGACGAAGCCGAGGCGTTCAAGTGGATCAAGAGCTCGGCGGAGCAGGGAAACCCGCGCGGCGAATACGCGCTGGCGATGTTGTACCAGGCCGGTGAGGGCACGCGGCCGGACATGACGATGGCGCTCGAGTGGTTTCGGCGCTCCGCTGCGCAGGGTGATAATTGGGCCGAGTACAACCTCGGAGGCGCGTACCAGTTTGGGCGAGGCGTGAAGAAGAGCAATGCAACCGCCCTGGAGTGGTATCGAAAGGCGGCAGAACACGGCAACCCCAGTGCGGCATACGATCTCGCGTGGCTCCTGCAGAACGGGAGCGGCATCCAGCGCAATGAAGCGGAAGCTGAACGATGGTATGCGGCGGGCGCAGCCGGAGGAGATCCGCTGGCGATGAATAATCTCGCGCTGATGTACCTGAAGGGCCAGGGAGGACTGCCCAGAGATCCGGCGCGCGCGTATCAACTTGCCACATTGGCCTGCGAAAAATCGTATCTCGTCGACAACGCCGGCTATCAAGGCTCCCTGCTCGCGATGAAAAGCAAGGCCGCAGGTGCCCTGGGCGAGCCTGAGCGACGGAATGCACTTTTCGAACTTGGACGCCGGTCCAGGGATGGCGATGGAGTGCCACAGGACGATGTGCAGGCATACCGCTGGATGCACCAATCCCTCGAATCTGAAGACGACCCAGAGGCGATCCGCGCCCGCACGATGGTTCTCGAGGAATTGGCGAAGCGCATGCACCCGGACGCGATCGAACGTGCGAAGGATCCGGTCCCCTGATCGGGCGCGGTTTTGCCCAGGGATCGGCTGACCATCGGACTTCCGGTGGCCCGGCTGGGCAGCCGCCTAGCCACGCTCCTGCAGGCGTACGCCCGGCGACACGCGATCGCCCGGACGCAGCACTACCCGCTCGCCTGCCTCGAGCCCCGAGACAACTTCGGCCTCGAGGCCGTTCTCGTGCCCGATCTCGACCGGGCGCAGCACCGCACGCCGGTCCTGCGCGACGAATACGGCCCATTGCTGGTCTTGCCGGAAAAGCGCCGCGAGCGGCACCTTGAGCACGTCGCGCGATTCCCACAGTACGATTCGCGGCTCCACCCGATAGCCATGGCCGAGCCGCTCCCAATGCCGGCGAGGTTCCGTGATGTCGATCACCACGTTGACGCGCTGTTCATCGATGCCGAGCGCAGACACCTTCGTGAATCCGAAAGGTTCGACTCGACGGACGACGCCCTCGAGCGGTTTCGGTCCGCCCCACGCCTCGATGATCGCGCGCTGGCCGGCCTGTACCCTGACGGCATCTTCGGAGAGGAGGTCCACCACGACTTCCAGCCGGGCCGGGTCGCCGACCTCGACGAGCGGCTCGCCGGACTGCACGACACGTTCGCTCTCGTCCAGGACCCGCAGCACCTCGCCGCTGACCGGCGAGTAGACCGAGACACAATCGCAATCGGTCACGCCTCGCCGTGACGCGGGTGTCATCAGCCGCGCGCGGGCGACCTGGTATTCCGATTGCCGGACCTTCAGTTCGGCGCGGGCTTCGGCGACGGCTGCGTCAGCGGTTTTCGCCCGCCGCACCGCGGAGTCGAGATCGTTCTCCGAGACGGTGTGACTCCGGGCCAGCGCGCGCATGCGCGCGAGTTCCGACTCGGCGAACTCCAGGTCTGCCTCGGCGCGACGGACCTGTGCTTCGGCATGGCTCCGTGCCGCGGCCGCGGCATCGACAGTAGCGCGAGCCTCCGCGGCGCTGCGCACGTCCAGGAACGCCGGGTCGCTGGGCTCGATCTGTGCGATCACGGTCTTGTCTGCGACCACCGGGTCGCCTGCTTCGAGCTCGATGCGCCGCAGGTGGCCGGGGACGGGCGCCGACACGACGTACATGTCGCGGACCCGCGTTTCGCCCTCGTCGGAGATGCTGACGGTCAGCGGGCCGCGTTCCACCTCGCCGAGATCGACGGCCACGGCCGCGGGCCGGAAGACCCACAGCAGCGCCACGGCCAGCGCGATCGCGAGCGGCACCCAGAACAGCAGACGTTTCGTAGCAGCGGTCATCGCTTCACTCCCGGGTCTTCAACACTGCGATCAGGTCGAGCCGATCCACCCGCCGTCGCACGAGCAGGACCGAAATGGCGGTTGCCAGCAGCCCGATCACGATTGCCCAGCCGTAGGTCGAGGGCAGGATCACGAGCGGCACGCGGTACAGTTCCGTCTCGAACGCGCTGGCGATGAGCCGCGCGAGCGCGTAGCCGAACGCACATCCGAGCGGCAGCGCGACGAAGGTCAGCAGCGCGACTTCGCCCAGCAGGATGTAGGAGATCTCGGCGCGCGTGAAACCAAGCACGCGCAGCGTCGCGAGTTCTCGGCCGCGCTCGGACAGCGAGATGCGGGCCGCGTTGTACGTGACGCCAAACGCGAGCGCGCAGGAGAACACGATGAAGAACGAGACGAAGATCGTGATGGTGCGTGCCATCGTGTCGTGGAAGGTCTCGACGGCCGCTTCCTTGACGGTCACCGAGGCCACGCGGGGCAGGGTCTTCAGCGCCTGGAACAGCGCCGCGCGATCGTTCTGGTCGATCCTCAGGTGCACGGCAGACACGCTCGACCGCTCCCGCATCAGTCGATTCAGCGCGCCGATTTCCATGTAGGCCGGCGATCCGATGTAGGTCTCGAAGGTCGCGACGACGGGGACCTCGAACACGGGGCGGCGGCCTTCGAGAACTTCCACGGTGATGCGGTCGCCGACCCGCACCTGCAGCATCTTGGCGAGCATGGTCGAGATGACGAGCCCTTCCGGCGGCAGCGAGAGGACGTGGCCCTTGGCGTCATATACGCGATACAGCAGCTGGTTCGCAGGCAGCCCCTGCACCGCCTCGCGCTCTTCGCGCGAGCCTGAGCGCATCTTGGCGGCCACCACGCGCATCGGCTCCGTCGTGAGCACCCCCGGCAGGCGGGCGAGATCGCGCGTCACCTCGCTCGAGCGGGGCTCGCTGAACCCGACCGTGAGGTCCTGTCCCTGGGCCTCGAGGAAATAGACGTCGGCCATGTGATTGATCGCGTCCAGCCACTGCATGGAGGTCACGAGGACGGCCACTGCCATCGCGATGCCCGCGGCCGTCAGGAACGAGCGTCCCGGCCAGCGGGCGATCTGCCGCAGCAGGATTCGGGTCGGCTGGTCGAGTCGTTGCACGAGGCCGAGCTGGCCGAGGCGCGTGCGGTGGAAGGGGGGCGGTGACGGCGGGCGCATCGCCTCGGCAGGCGGCAGCGCAGTCGCTTTCCGCACCGCGCCCAGTGCGCCGACCAGGGCCGAGCCGAGACTGACCACGGCGGCGATGACGAATGGCCGCGCACTCGGGCGGAACAGCAGGAAGGGAAAGCGGTAGAACTCCGCGTACATGCGGGTGTTGTAGAGCCCGAGCCAGTAGCCGACGAACCACCCGAGGATCACTCCGACGATGCCGATGCCGAGCACGAACTGCACGTAGTGCAGGCCAACGTCCCGGTTGCGGTAACCGAAGGCCTTGAGGAGGCCAATCTCGCTGCGCTCCACGGCGATCAGCCGGGCGAGCACCATGTGGGTGAGGAACGCCGAGACGGCCAGGAAGATGGTGGGAAGTATGTTGGAGAGCGTCCTGAGCTGGATGATCTCGTTCATCAGGAACCAGTTCGAGATCTGGTCCGCGCGTGCGTAGGCGCCGACGCCCCCATAGCGCGCCAGCATGTCGTCGACGCGCTCGACCACCGCCGCCGGGTCAGTCCCTCTCAGCAGGGCAAGGCTCACGTCGTTGAAGGCGCCGTCGAGGTTGAAGGCCGCCTGCAGCGCCTCGTGCCCCAGCCACAGCACCCCGAAGCGCTTGTCGTCGGGCATCAGCGCACCCGGACCGATCGCATACACGTACTCGGGCGAGAGGGCGATCCCCACGACGGTCAGTACGCGCCAGTGGCCGTTGACGATCGCGCGGAGCTTGTCGCCGACGTCGAGCCCGTGAGCCTGCGCAAACGGCTCAGAGAGCACCGCCTCGTCGGGCGCACCGAGGCGCGGGAAGCGGCCTTGCCGCATTGCGAGGCGGTTCAGCCGGGATTCGTGACGCTCGGGCACCGAGACGAGCTGGCCGATCACAGGTTCCTCGAAGCCGTCGATGTCGAGCACGGCGGTGTGCACGACCCGGGTCTCGACGGCCTGCACGCCCGGGATCTCACGCAGCCGGTCGCGAAGGTGCTCGGGCGCCCGCTCGACGTGCGCGAACACCTGGCCAAAGCTGTAGCGTTCGTAATACGCGACCGCGGTCTCCTGCAGGGACTCGACCGTGGTGAGGGCCATCACGAGCACGCCGACGCCGGAGGCCATGACAAGCGCGATCGCCAGCACCTGGCCTCGCATCCGCCACAGGTCACGGAGCAGCTTCCGGTGCAGCGGGGACATCACCATGAAAGTTCCCGCGCCGGGCGTCGCCGCTCGTTGCGCCGTTCGTCGTGAATCGTGCCGTCGCCCATCACGAGCACGCGATCGGCCATGTCGGCAATGACTGCGTTGTGAGTGATGAGCACCGTCGAGGTGCCGAGCTCACCATGGATGCGCTCGATCGCTTCGAGCACCAGCACGCCGGTCTGGCTGTCGAGCGCGCCCGTGGGTTCGTCGCAGAGCAGGATGTCGGGGCGCTTGGCGATCGCGCGCGCGATGGCGACGCGCTGTTGCTCGCCGCCGGACAACTGGGCGGGGAAGTGGTGGAGCCGCTCGCCCAGGCCGACGAGCCGGAGCGCCTCCTCGGGCGGCATTGGATTCCGGGCGATCTCCGTGACCAGCGCGACGTTCTCGACCGCAGTCAGGCTCGGTATCAGGTTGTAGAACTGGAATACGAAGCCGACGTGCTCGCGCCGGTATTGCGTGAGGCCTTCCTCATCCAGGCTGGACAGTTCGTGGTCGAGGAACCACGCCTCTCCGCCGGTCGCCGTGTCGAGGCCGCCGAGAATGTTGAGCAACGTGGACTTGCCGCTGCCGGACGGCCCGAGCAGCACCACGAGTTCTCCGGTCTGGAGTTCGAGGTCCAGACCGCGCAGGGCATGCACCTCCAAATCGCCGGTGCGATAGACCTTGGTCAACCCACGGGCGCGGAGAGTGGGGGAGGACTCGGCCACCACAGCATTATGTCCCTGCCGCGCGGCGCCCTACAGTCGCAGTGCTACGGATACCGCGTATGGCAAATCGGCGTGCCCGGGTCTCGGGCACTCGCGCAAACAGCTACTTGTCCGTGTCCTTTTCTTCCGCGAACGCCATGGCGCGTCCCTTCGACAGGTCGGTCCCGATGTACCAGGCGCCTCGCTCCGGATTGCCGGCATCGGCCAGCAGCAGCTCGGAGAGATACCTCTCGCCTGGACTCGAGGTCGCGATGAATGATGAACCGCTGTCCACGATCTTCTTCATCGCCGCGAATTCCGTGGGCGACGGGCGCTGACTGTGGCACCGTGACCCTGAGCTTCCAGCGGCTTCCGGGGAGTCCACGTGCGCGACCCAAGATATGACGTCCTGTTCGAGAAGGTAAGAATCGGGCCGGTCACGGCTCCGAACAGGTTCTACCAGGTCCCGCATTGCTCGGGGCTCGGGTACCGCTATCCGCAAGCGGAAGCACGCATGCGCGGCGTCAAGGCCGAGGGTGGCTGGGGGGTCGTCTCTACACAAGAGGCCGAGATCCACCCTTCTTCTGATCTCACGCCGGCCAATGAAGCCCGTATCTGGGATGCCAACGACATCCCGGCTCTTCGCCTGGTCGCCGATGCGGTTCACGAACACGGCAGCCTGGCCGCGATCCAGTTGGCCCATAACGGGCTGCACGCGGCCAATCGCTATACACGCCAGCTCCCGATTGCGCCGACCGGCGCATTGGTCGACTCAGACGACCCGGTGCAGGCCCGCGCGATGAGCAAATCCGACATCGCCGAATTTCGGCGTTGGCACGTTGACGCCGCTCGCAGGGCCAGGGAAGCCGGCTTCGACATCATCTATGTTTACGCCGGCCATGAATTGACGCTGCTGCATCACTTTCTGCTGGCCCGGCACAACCATCGCACGGATGAATACGGTGGGTCGCTGGAGAATCGCTCTGCGGCTTTTCCGCGAGGTCATAACGGACACCAAAGAAGCAGTTGGGCAGACCTGTGCAATTGCCGTCCGCTTTGCGGTGGACGAGTTGATGGGGCCTGCCGGGATGACGCACGATGGCGAAGCCCGCGACATCATCGAAGCCCTGGCCGAGGAGCCCGACCTCTGGGACGTCAACCTGTCCAGATGGTCGAACGACAGCCAGACCTCCCGGTTTTCAGACGAAGGCTTCCAGGAGAAATACACCAGCTTCGTCAAGTCGGTTACCACGAAACCGGTGGTGGGCGTCGGGCGCTACACGTCGCCTGACAGCATGGTCCGGGTGATCAGGCAAGGCATCATGGATTTCATCGGCGCGGCTCGCCCATCGATCGCCGACCCGTTCCTGCCGAAGAAGATCGAGCAGGGGCGGATCGAAGACATCCGCGAATGCATCGGTTGCAACATCTGCACGGCAAGCGACGAAACCTACTCTCCGATCCGCTGCACCCAGAATCCAACCATGGGCGAGGAATGGCGGCGTGGCTGGCACCCCGAGATCATCCCGAGACTCGAGGCTCCCGAGCCCTGCCTGGTCGTCGGTGGCGGCCCCGCTGGGTTGGAGGCCGCGCGCGCACTGGGTCAGCGCGGCGCCGAGGTAACCCTTGTCGAGGCCAGCAATCACTGGGGCGGACGGGTGACCGAAGAATGCAGTCTTCCCGGCCTCGCCGTCTGGGGCCGGGTGCGTGACTGGCGGGTGTGGCAACTTCAACAGATGGCGAACGCGCAGATGTACCTGGACAGTGCGCTGACGGCCGCGGACATCCTTGAATATGGCCGGCCCCATGTCGCAATCGCCACGGGATCAGGCTGGCGGCGCGACGGCGTCGGTCGGGTGCATCGGTTGCCGCTGGATTTCCTGGATGCGTCCCGCGTGCTGACGCCCGATGACCTGATGAAGAAGGGTGCGGCAGCAATCTCGAGCGCGGGACCGGTGGTGATCTTCGATGATGACCGCGACTACATGGGCAGCGTCCTGGCAGAGCTGGCCGCCATCGCGGGGCATGAAACCATCTTCGTAACCCCTGCGCCGATCGTCGCACCCTGGACCCAACACACGCTGGAACAATCGCGCATTCAAAAACGCCTGATTGAACGCGAGGTCAGGATCGTGCCCCTGCACCAACTCGTCGGGATGGATGCCGGCCAACTGCATCTCGGGTGCGTCTACTCCGGGCGGCAGCAGCTTATCGATTGCGGCACGCTGGTCCTGGTGACTTCGCGAGTGCCAAACGACAGGCTCTGGGTTGATTTGAATCGGCGACGAGATGAATGGGCTGATGCGGGCATCAAGTCGGTGACCCGAATCGGTGATTGCCTCGCACCGGGCCTGATCGTGACCGCCAATCGCTCGGGACATGAATATGCGCGCGAGATGGGCGCCGCAGGCCTGCAAGCGCCACTGCGAGAAGATTTCAATCCGGCTGTGTCAGCCGGCGCCCGGCATTGACCGCATGTTGCCATGAGCTTCGCGCTGCTCCAGGCGCTCGGCTTCGATTGCCCCCGGGCGGCCGGTGCCGCAGTATGTTGTCGACATGAAAGCCGAATCCCGGACGATGCCGGTCGTATTCTTCGGACACGGGAGCCCGATGAATACGCTGGCGAGCAATCCACACACGCTGGCGTGGGCGGAGTTCGGCAAGAGCGCACCGCGTCCGCGCAGCATTCTCTGCGTGTCGGCGCACTGGTACATACGCGGTACGGCGGTCACTGCGATGCCGCAGCCGAAGACGATCCACGATTTCGGGGGGTTCCCGAAGGCGCTGTACGAAGTCGAGTATCCAGCGCTCGGCGATCCCGCGCTGGCGACCCGCGTCCAGGAGTTGCTGGCACCCACGACCGTCGTCGAGGACAGGACCGAGTGGGGCCTGGACCATGGCACCTGGTCCGTGCTGAAGCACGTCTACCCGGAGGCGGATGTTCCGGTCGTGCAACTCGCCATCGACAGGACGAAGCCACTGGCGGCCCATTACGAGCTCGCGCGGCAGCTGGCGCCCTTGCGCGACGAGGGCGTGCTGGTCGTAGGCAGCGGCAACGTAGTGCACAACCTCGGGATGATGCGACGGGAGGACGGGGCCGGGCCGTGGCCGTGGGCAACCCGATTCAATTCGGAGGTGCGATCGCGGCTGATCGCGAACGATCACGCGTCGCTCACCGACATGAGCGCACTCGGCGAGGACGGTGCAAAGAGCATTCCCACGCCAGAGCACTACCTGCCACTGCTGTATGTGATCGCTCTGAAGCGACCCGATGACCGGCTCGCGTTCCTGACGGACGGCATCGATCTGGGATCGATCAGCATGATGAGCGTGTCGATCGGCCAGGCATAGCGTTCGGCCTGCGATCGAGGCGCGCCAACAGCAGTACTTGCGCTCGGATAACGAAGAGAAGACTTCAATAAATGGGGGCGGTAATGAACAGATTGTCTGGCGCCACAGCAGTGCTGCTGCTGAGTGGGCTGACTGAAGCGGGCGCCACCGCCGGGCCGCCAGCGACGCCGGCCGTGATCGAAGCGCCGGCGGTTGCCGTGATCCCGGTCAACGTCGATGACAGCACGTTTCGCTGCGTGCGCAAGATGACCCCGGTTCGACACTTCTACGTCGACAACCTGCTCGGAAACATCGCCGACACGCTGGCTGCCGCCAACGCGCCCAACGGTGCCGTCTATCCGGCCGGATCGGTGGTGCAGCTGGTGCCCACGGAAGCCATGGTCAAGCGCGAGGCCGGGTTCAACCCGGCCACCGGAGACTGGGAGTTCTTCGAGCTGGAGGTCAGCGCGACGGGCACCAGGATCGTCAAGCGTGGCTTTGCCGAGGTCAATAATCGTTTCGGCAAGAACTGCTTCGGCTGTCATGCTCCCGCACGCGACCCGTGGGACTTCGTCTGTGAAACCAACCACGGCTGCGAACCGATCCCCATCGACCGCCAGATGACCGGTGCATTGCAGCGCTCCGACCCACGCTGCGGCGAACCGGTGCCCCTGGATGGCGATGCAATGGCCCTGTTCAAGTTGAAAGCCATGGTCTTTATCGGAGCGTCGATTGCCTGGGTGAAAGGGCTGTTTTAGCCGCGCCTCGCCATCAGCAACCGGCATGCGCATGCGGTGATTGCCGCGACGGGGCTGGTGCTGACGTTCGGCTGGTCGGGACCGGGCGATTGATTTTGCCCGGTCCCGACGTCTAACGGTTGTAGTGCGGGCGAATGGCCTGGCGGTTCCCGCATGCGCAGGCCGGTAATGCGTGGCTGTTAGCGTTTGGCCGGTTCGAGTCGATGGTTTCGCCGTCGCACCTGCCGTGCCAGACTGGACAATCAGGGAGGCGATTCATCATGTGGTCAACCCATTCCGCCCGAGTTGCAGCTTTTTCCGCATGCCTGGTCGTCCTTGCACTGGCCGGCATCACGCCGGCGGCGGCAACCTCCGGCCTGGCTTCCTCCTTTAGCCAGCGTTACCCCGCTTCCACGACCTATACGGTCGCGGGTTGCGCCAATACGTGCCATGGCGGATCGACCAGTACGTTCAATTCCTACGGGCGCGACCTGAGGTCGGCCAACGGCACCGACGCCCAGCGCCTGGCTGCCATCGAGAGCCTGGATTCCGACAAGGAAGGCAATTCCAACCTGGTCGAGATCACGAAGAACGCCCAGCCCGGCTGGTGCGTCGCGACCACCCCCGGCTGCGACAACAACGGTCGCACGCCGCCTGCGTCTGTGGCCCTGCTGGATCCGCCGGCCGCGTCGAACCAGCCGCCCGTCGCCAATGCCGGCGGCCCGTACTCGGCTGCTGTCGGCGCACCCGTGACCCTGGACGGGTCGGCGTCGAGGGACCCGGACGGCAGCATCGCTTCGTATGCCTGGAACTTCGGCAACGGCACCAGCGGATCGGGCGCGGCCCCGAGCGCAACTTACGCGACCGCAGGCACCTTCACGGTGACGCTGACGGTGACCGACAACGGCGGGGCAACCAATCAGGCCAGCACCACCGTCACGGTGACGCCCAATACCCAACCGCCGGTCGCTAACGCAGGCGGCCCCTATTCGGGCACGGTCAACGTGGCCATCAGCTTCAATGGCGCCGCCTCCCGCGATCCGGACGGGAGCGTAGTCAGCTACCTGTGGAATTTCGGCGACGGCGCCACCGCATCCGGCGTTACATCGATGCATGCCTACGCGGCGGCCGGGTCGTACACGGTGAGGCTGACGGTCACCGACAACGACGGGCTCACGAACTCGGCATCGACGACGGCCCAGGTCACCGACGGCACCGGATTGCAGCCGCCGGTCGCGAGGGCCGGAGGACCCTACAACGGCACGACAGCGTCGCCGGTGGCGTTCGACGGCTCCGCTTCCTCGGATCCGGACGGCTCGATCGTCAGCTACGACTGGACCTTCGGTGACGGCGGCACGGCGTCGGGCGCGAAGCCGACGCATGCTTACAACGCCCCGGGCACGTACACGGTGACACTGTCGGTAACCGACGATGCGGGCCTCAAGGCAACCGCGACGACATCCGCGTCGATCCAGACAGCCAACACCGGTGAAGACCTGTATTCAGCGAACTGCGCCGATTGCCATGGGGACCCGTGGGGCGGATCGGCCGTCGATGCCTCGCTGGCCGGGACGAAGCGCGTCGCGGGTGCCCGGTCCTGCACAATCACCGGTGCGATTTTCGGGACGAACCTGTTCCCGCAGGGTGTGCCCGACATGGTGGCGTTCGGCAACCAGCAGCTGACCGCAACGCAGATCAGCTCCATTGCGGGCTACCTCGACTCCCGTACCCCAACCGGCGAACAGCTGTACGTCTCCACGTGCGCGGGGTGCCATGGCAACGATGGCCGCGGCGGCCGCAATGGTGGGAGCGTTCGCGGCGAAACCGCCAAGGACATCACGGATGCCATTCGGGAGAAAAGCGCCATGCAGTTCCTCGATTGCCTGTCGGCTTCGGACATCCAGTTGACGGCGTCCTTCCTCGGCAGCGGCACGTCGGACGACAGCGATGGCGACGGCGGTGGTGGTGGCGGAGGCGGCAACACCAGCGGTACGACCCTGCTCGGACTGCTCACCCTGGGCCTGTTCCGTGGGTGGCGGCGGCGGCGTGAGCAAGCCGTTGGTTGAACTGCGCAACCAGCGCTGACCGAACGGGTGAGATGTAGCCGTCCGCGCAACGAAGCGTGCATCCGGAACGCGTGCGGTGCAGAATCGCCGTCAGAAGTTCGCACGGACGGGATTCAAAGCATCCATTAACCGTCGCGAGGCCAGCCGAACATGACACGTGCAGCCAGCGTGCGAACCCTCTTCGCGACGGTGTTCCTCGCGCTGTTTCCAACACTGGTCCTGGCGGCGCCGGACCTCGCGCTCAGCATGTCCGTCGATGTCCCGGTGCCCGGACCCGGACAACCGGTTCAATTCACCGTCACGCTGAACAATGTCGGCGTCGATCCGGCGACTGCCGTCATTGTGACCAACCAGTTGTCCGCGGAACTCGCCATACCGGCGGGCATGGCCGCATTCACCAGCGTCGGCTCGTACGATGCGGCCACCGGCGCATGGACCGTGGGCGACATGAGTCCAGGAGCCACCGCGCTGCTGGTCATTCCGGCGATTGTCGTCGCGCCCGTCCAACCGCCCTGCAGCGCAAATTTCGCTGAGACGAACGATCTCCTCGACACGCAGAAGTCTAACAACCGCGCGGTCGCCGCCGTTCGGACGTCAGCGAATGTCGTCTGTGTAGACCTGTCGATAAACGGCGACACGATGACCTGGCCCCCTTGCGATGCCACCCGCCACCTCGAGACGACTGTTTACGTGGCCAACGCCGGACCCGACGATGCGCACGATGTGATCGTCGACATGAGCCAGGATCCAGCGATTGCCCCCGGGCTGCATTTCACCAGTACCGGCTGCTCGGGTCTGCGCTGCACGATCGCCACCGTCGCCGCCGGTGCCACCGTCAAGCTGCTGGCCGTGTCCGATGATTTTCGGAACACGACCACACGATTTCTGACCATGACCTTCGCCGTGTCGAGCGCGGATACCGATTACGCGACAAGCAACAATCTGGACGAGGACGAGCTGGGTCTCCCGGCCTTCAGCGACTGCTCTGTCGATGTCGGCAACATCGGTAACGTGGGAGCCGGTTGTTTCATTGCGACCGCCGCGTACGGTTCTGCCCTGGAACCACATGTCGTCGCGTTGCGGAAATTCCGCGACCGCTATCTGCAACGGACTGAACTGGGTCGTGCATTCATACGTTTCTATTACCGGCATTCGCCACCACTGGCCGCATTGATCGCGGCGCGCCCCCCGCTCAGATTCGCCACCCGCGTACTACTGACACCGGTGGTCTTGACCATCGTTTATCCGCGGAGCGCGCTGGTGATCGTAGCGCTTGCGATCATCCTGCTACTCACATGGCGCCTGCAGCGCCGGCGAGTTGCACGGTAACCATGGGCCGGGACGCGCCGACTCAGCCCGTTCCTGGCCGCCACTTCCAACTTCATGAATCTCTTGCTGTTTACGGCGTGACCATCGGACTCCCTGCCGCCCTGCGCGTCGTCGGTCCGCCGCAACCGGCCTGAGGGATTCGGTACTTTTCCGACTTATCGGGCGACGGCAATTGGTCTAGCGTGCTGACATTCAGTCCGCTTGCTGGGAGCCATACCATGCGACTCGTCTCAGTCACCGCTATTGCCCTGACCTCGACACTGTTCACCGTGATGGGGGCAGGTGCTGCTGACAGCACCTGGCAGGCCTTGCCGGACGTGGCTCCGGCACCCGCGGACAACCCGACGACCGCCGCTAAGGTCGAACTCGGCAAGATGTTGTACTTCGATCCGCGCGTGTCCTCGACCGGCACCGTGTCTTGCTTCACATGCCACAACGTCATGGAGGGCGGTGACGACCACCGGCCGACGTCCATCGGAGTGCACGGCCATATCGGCGGTCGCAATGCGCCCACGGTATACAACGCGGCATTCCTCGACAGCCAGTTCTGGGACGGCCGCGCGGCCACGCTCGAGGACCAGGCGAAGGGGCCTCCGGCGAACGCAATCGAGATGGGGATGCCCAACCTCGAGGCGGTCATCGACCGAGTACGCAACATACCCGGCTACAAGGTCTATTTCGAAAAGGCGTTCGGCACGGGTGACGTGGTCACCATGGGCAACCTGGCCAAGGCGATTGCGGCATACGAGCGCACGCTGATTACACCGAACAGCGCCTACGACAAGTACGCCAAGGGGGACACGAAGGCGCTTACGGAGCAGCAGGCCCGCGGCCTTCAGACCTTTGCCGACGTCGGTTGCACCAGCTGCCACCAGGGCCCGAACTTCAGCGGCCCGCCGATGCCGCTCGGCACAGGTTTCTTCATGAAGTTCCCGACCTTCCCGGACAGCCCGTACGTCGCGAAATACGACTTCCTGAGCGACACCGGGCGCGAGACCGTGACCAAGAACGCCGCAGACAAGAACGTCTGGCGGGTCCCCGGCCTGCGCAATCTGGTGTACACGGCCCCGTATTTCCACAACGGCCAGGTCCATACGATGGACGAGGCGGTCCGCGTCATGGCGAGCACGCAGTTGAACCGGTCGCTCGACGACGCGCAGGTCGCCGATATCGTGGCGTTCCTGGAAGCTCTCACTGGACAATTCCCGGTCCAGCAGATGCCGCGATTGCCGCCGACTCCGGGCGACCTCATCGACTGAGGCCGGTCCTGCGGTGCATGAGTACGCCGGGCGGATGCTGAGCGTCCGCCCGGTGCTGAAAAGTTAACTATTGTCTCTCTGAAGAGCGGGAATGCCGTCGACCAGGGTGTTTTCCGGCGTTCTCGGACGACCGCGGAGAGCACCATGAAAGGCAGTCGATTCCCGAACAGGCAGGGTACCTGCACAGGCGCCCGCCGCCTTTCCCTCTTCGCGAGACGAACATGACCAGCACGATCCAGCTTGACGAGACCATCGAAGTGCAGCGGCCGCTGCGCGAAGTGTTTGCCTACATCTCCGAGTTCTCCCGCATCGAGGAATGGGACCCGGCCGTGGCGCGCGGCCAGCGCTCGACCGAAGGCCCGCTTGGCGTGGGCAGCGAGTTCCGGGTCGACATGAAGGCGGGCTTTTCGCTGCGCTACACCGTGGTCGAGTGGGAGACGGATCGTCGCCTGCTGATGACGGTTGATTCGAAGCCCTTCACGGCGCGGGAAGAGATATTCTTCAAGCGGACCGCTGGCGGCACGCGAGTCCGCTACGTCGCGACCTTCGACTTCGTTGCGCCACTGGCCCGCCTGGCAAAGATGTTCCCGGGAGTGATGGATCGTGTCGGCAAGAGCGCCATGGCCGGCATGAAGCGGGCGCTCGAGGACCGGCTCGACCCGCCCCGTGCCACCTGGGGTACCGCGCTGTCCGACAAGCTGCTCGTGCCCGGCATGCTCGGCTTCACCCGCTTCGGCTACAGATCGGCGCGCAGGCATTGGAACCCCGTGTCGGCGTATCTGCGCGATCGCCACATCGTTATCACGGGAGCGACCTCTGGGTTGGGACTTGCGACCGCAGAGGTCCTCGCGGCGCGCGGAGCGGAGCTGACACTCGTCGCGCGCGATGCGGGCAAGGCGAAACGCGTCGCGAAGGATCTCGAGCGCCGGTCCGGAAACAAGCGGATCCACGTCGAGATCGCCGATCTCAGCATGCTCGAGGAAGTCAGGGCTTTGGCCGCCCGCCTGCTGAAGAAGGGCAGGGCGATCGATGTGCTGGTCAACAATGCCGGGATGCTGATCAATCCCCGCGAGGAAACGGCTGAGGGCCTCGAGAAGAGCTTTGCGCTGCTGCTGCTGAGCCCGTACATGCTTAGCTCTCACTTGCATCCGTTGCTCAAGAAGGCGGCCGGTAAGCATGGCGTCGCGCGCGTGGTCAACGTGCTCTCGGGCGGGATGTACACGCAGAAGATCCACGTCGACGACCTGCAGAGCAATAAAGGTACCTACTCCGGGTCGGTCGCCTATGCGCGCGCCAAGCGCGGACTGATGATCCTGACCGAGGAATGGGCGCGTCGCTGGGCGGAGGACAGCATCGTGGTCAACGCCATGCACCCGGGTTGGGCCGACACGCCGGGGGTGGTGGAGGGGCTGCCGGAGTTCCATCGAGTCACGGAGCGGGTGTTGCGCACTCCGGAAGAGGGCGCCGACACCATCGTCTGGCTGGCGGCAGCCACGGAGGCCGGCAAGGTCAGTGGCGAGTTCTGGCTCGATCGCCGACCGCATGCGCAGCACGTCTTGCCCGGCACTCGCGAAACGCCGGCCGAGCGGCGGGAATTGCTGAAGGCGCTCGCTGCGTTCGTCTAGCGCCGGTCCGCATTGCCCCTAGGCATACAGGAGGTCGACACCACAAACGTCACCCTGCGTCGTGGACGGACGGGGAGGCTGGCCCTCAGCTGCCGCGACTCCCGACCAGCGCGGTCGCGATCAGCTCTTCGAGCAGCGCCATCGAGGCGTGGCCAGAGCAGATGAAGGGGTTCAATTCGGCCCGCTCACCGTACTTCAGGAGCAGCGACGGATTGACCTTGGCGAGGTTGACCTGCCCCATGGTCCAGTTGCCGAATCGTCGTTCGCGGATTTCCTCGAAGCTGAGGATTCGCACGTTCTGGTGGCGGTCGTCCCGCGCGATCGTGTTGTACAGCTCGCAGACCTCGTCGCGGCCGCCTTCCAGCACCTGGATGAACAGCTCGTCGCTGAAGCACAGCACGCCGGTGATGCCGAGCCTGGGATTGTGAGCCCGTGACTGCTCGAGGATGGAATCCTGCACGGCGGTACTGGGCTGACTGGTGGCGCGGCTGGCGTAGAGAAGGCGGACGAGCATGGTGGCCTCAGTCGGTCAGGCTGATGAGGGAGAGGAATTCGCGGCGCAGCGTCGGGTCTTTCAGGAACGAACCGCGCATTACGCTGTTCACCATCTTGGTCTTGTCGTCCTTGACGCCACGCCAGTGCATGCAGAAGTGGTCGGCTTCCATCACCACCGCCAACCCGTCGGGGCTCACCTTGTTCATGAGCAAGTCGGCCATCTGGGCGATCGCTTCTTCCTGGATCTGGGGACGACCCATGATCCACTCCGCGAGACGGGAGTACTTGGACAGCCCGATCAGGTTCGAGTGCTCGTTCGGCATGATTCCTACCCACAGGCGGCCAAGGATCGGGCAGAAGTGGTGACTGCAAGCGCTGCGGACCGTGATCGGGCCGACGATCATGAGTTCGTTCAGGTGCTCCGCGTTCGGGAATTCCGTGACCGCCGGCGCGCTTACATAGCGCCCTCGGAACACTTCAGTCAGGTACATCTTGGCTACCCGGCGCGCGGTGTCCTGCGTGTTGTGATCGCCCTCGGTGTCGATCACCAGGCTCTCCAGGACGCCTTTCATCCTGCCTTCGACCTCGACGAGCAACTCCTCGAGTTCGCCCTGGAGCAGGAAGTCGGCGATGTTGTCGTTCGCATGGAATCGCCGTCGCGCTGCCTGGATCCGGGCGCGGATCCGGGCCGACACTGGCAAGTGCGCAAGGTCCGGCGGCGGTGGGATTTGATCGCTCATTGAACCCGACAGGTGACTCGTTCAGGGAAGAGATCCGATCATACCCTTGTCATGATCGCGATCGGGTCGCTCGCTGCAGCGGATCTTTTACTCGAGCGTGCGGAACCCCTGCCCCTGGGACCCGCTTCCTGGCTTCAGTCTCGGGATAGGCTCGGCCGGGTGGGGCGTCGATCTGCTGGCGCTCCGCCTCCGTGGGTCCTGGCCTCAATTAATGGCGACGCCAGGCCTGTGGGCAGAAAGGCGATGGGAAACCAATCCGCGGCTGCTGGCTTCCACGAAACGGACGATGCTCTGAACCTCCTCGGTCGGATCGCCCGCCCTTAGCTTTTCGAGTGCCTCCATGAGCTTCAGTCCCGATTTGTAAATTGTCCAGTAGGCCTGCTTGATCGAGGTTCGTTGCGCCTGGTTGAAGCCATTGCGTCGCAGTCCCACGGTGTTGAGGCCGATGATTTCGGCTCGGTGGCCATCGACTGTTACGAAGGGCGGCACGTCCTGGGAGATTCCGCTCTTGCCCGCGATCATCGAATAGGCGCCCAGGCGGCAGAATTGGTGCGTCGCAGAATTTCCAGAGACGAAAACATGATGTTCGACTTCGACGTGACCGGCCAGGCCGGCAGCGTTGACGAAGGTATTGTGGTCGCCCAGGACACAGTCGTGACCGATATGAGTCCAGGCCATCAGGTAGTTGTGGTTGCCGATGCAGGTTCCCTGCTCGGTCTTCACTCCGCGGCTGATATTCACACCCTCCCGGAAGACATTGTCGTCACCGATGGTCAGGGGCCTTCCGTTTTCAGACGTGTAGGAGAGATCCTGTGGCGCACAACCGATGGTCGCTCCGTGGCTGATGTGATTGTTTCGCCCAAGTCGCGTGGCGCTGTAGATTCGAACATGGCTTTCGATCTGGCAGCCAGCGCCGACGACGGCCCCGGACTCAATGATCGAGAACGGGCCAACCAGGGCCGACTCATGGATCTCGGCGCCGTCTTCGACAATGGCGGTCGAGTGGATGTTGGTCATGCGAGCTGGCCTCCTGGCAGCAAGGACCAGGGGATCCTCGCGATACAGGTTAGTTAACCATATTCTTACCGTTCTGCGATCAACCGAGGATCGGAAAAGATCGTCAGGTCCCGGGGCAGACAACGTATGTCTGCCGGAGAGTGACCGCAGAATTCACCGTCCGGACCCAGCAGCATGGCTTCCGGTGAACAAATCTTGATGCTGGTGGCCTTATGGGTAGAGATTTCCTTTTGCTCAACATGCCGTCCGGAATAGATCGTTGGAAAAAGCCTGAGCAAACGACTGCGTTTCAGCTTTCCGAGAATGGTCACGTCCAGTAAGCCGTCATCGATAATCGCTTCGGGTGCGATCAGGAAATTCGTGCCGACAAAGCGGCTGTTGGAGATGGCGACAAAAATATTGTCACTACGTACAACTTTGCCATCGATCTCCATCCTGAGAGGATAGCTCTTGAGTTTCAATACCTGCCACAAGGTCGCCAGTGTGTAGGACGTCTCGCCCAGGAACTTCAGTTGCTGTCCGGTCAAGCTGGCGGCGACTGAAAAGCCCATCAACACGATATTCAGAAAGTAATAGGATTTATCAGCGGATTTCACGGACGCAACATCGACCTGGCGCGTGTGACCCTGCATGAGGATATCAATCGCATCGGACCATGCGCCCGATTGAAGCCCCAGTTCACGCGCGAAAGCGTTACCGGTGCCGATGGGCAGGAGACCAAGTGGTATGCGCTCAGATCGCGGGTGCGCGTAAAGACCATTCAGGACTTCAAATACGGTGCCATCGCCACCCGCCGCTACCAGGCCGTCAAAACCTGAAAGTTCGGCGTCTGCGACCAACTCCTTGCCATGACCCGGATGAGCGGTTGGCATGAAAATGGCCTCGACGCCCTGGCTGGAAAATTTGGCCTTGATAGCCGCCAGTTTCCTGAGCGAACGCCCATGTGCTGCGTTGGGGTTAAAGATGACTAACAGCTTCAATCGGATGGGTTTCCATGTCACTTCTGTGTGTATGCTGGTCGACGCATTCTAGTGTCGCGGTAGTCGTGCTCCGCAAATATCTGATCCGGGACGAACGGTGACCTGCTGTCCTACCAGCAACCAACGCGAGCTTGGAGGACAGGCCAATCGTCAAGTCACCGACCGTTTGGCATACTTTGTTTCATGCCCCTTATCAAAGCCTTTCGCCGGGCTGTAGCAGCAGGCGCCTGCGCACTAACGCTCATGACAACTGCAATAGCGGCGGTGCCCGATGCTCCTGCGCCCGTCGCAGTTGGACGGCCTTTGCCGGACGTGGTCATGGCCGGCCTGAACGGTCCACCGCGATCGCTTTCCAGCTACCGCGGCCGCCCGCTGATCATCAACGTATGGGCCAGCTGGTGCGGGCCGTGTCGTGCAGAGGCGGCGTCGCTCGAACGCCTGGCGTGGAGCGAGGCCGGCAGTCGGTACACCGTGATCGGCATTTCGACCGACGACTACCGGGAAGAGGCCTTGAAGTGGCTCAGGCACTCGAACGCCACGGTGAGTCACTACATCGATTCCCGGCTGACGCTCGAGCACATGCTCGGCGCCTCGACGATCCCGCTAACGGTGCTCGTCGATGCTAGCGGTCGCGTCGTCGCGAGATTTCGGGGCGCACGGGAATGGGACAGCGTCGAGTCGATCCGGGTGATAGAGCGCGCGTTCGCCGGTGCCGGCCGCCCGACGCCGACACGCTAGGCGTCCGGGCGTTCCCTCCTTCTGCTGAGCCGAGGAAAATGCCTGCGTAATTAGGTACATATAGCTGCCAAGCGGTGCACCTATACGGCCGGGACTGGCTTAGATTCCAGTATTGAGATCTGTCCTGTCGGCAGGTCGCACTGTCGCGAGAGTCCATGCGGATCGATCGCTACATCCACGACGAGCGCCTCACCTGGGGCGCCGGTTTCGTGCTGCTGCTGGTCGCAACCGCACACATGGCGGGCATCGCGGGCCTGCTCACCGCGCGTCCTCCGGACACTTCCAGTGATGCGCCTCCGCTCTTCCAGGTCAGCCTCGAGCGCTTGCCGCCGCCGCCGCTGCCGCGCGCGGAGCAACCAGAACCCGTCGGCGGCGTGCAGGACGAGGCCAAGACCGCGCCGCGCAAGACGCGACCGGTCCCGATCCTCGTGGACACGCCGAGCACGAACCCCGTCCCGCCGGACACACAGGTGAAGAAATACGCGATCGGCGACGAACTGCTCGAAGGCGAGCCGGGACCGCCGAGTCCGCCCGGGGCTGAGGTCGACGGCACCGGCGATCAAGTGCGAGACGAGCCGGTCGTCCAGTCGAAGGTCGCGCTTCAGCGCATGAAACCGCCGGTCTATCCGCCAAAGTGCCTGCGGGCGGGTACCGAAGGCGTGGTGAAGGTCCGAGTGCTCGTGGGCGAAGACGGCTCGCCCCAGGAAATCTCGCTCGCGAAGTCCAGCGGTGACTCCGCCCTAGATGAAGCGGCATTGACTGCCGTGAGTGACTGGATCTTCGTGCCTGCCATGCGCAATGGCCTGCCGGTGCGCTCGTGGGCGGTCGTGCCGATCGAATTCAAACTGATTAATTGAAGGGAACTCTGTATGCACACCACCGAAGCCCTTACGACGATGAGTTTCGCCAACTTCCTGCGCGAGACGGACGCCATCGGCATGTTCGTCTTCGGCCTGCTGGTGTTCATGTCGATCGTCTCCTGGTACTTCATGATCATCAAGTTCGTGCGGGTTGCGCGCATCCGGACCCGGTCGAACCAGGTCGTGTCCTCGTTCTGGAAGACCGGGCCCGAACAGGCCATCGCCTTCCTCGAGCAGCAGCCCGACTGGGAACCCTTCTCGAAGATCGCAATCGACGCCGAGTTCGCCATGAACCACCACGACCAGCTCACCGAGGACCGGCTCGCGGGAACGCTGCACCGCGCGGAATTCCTCGACCGCGCGCTGCGCAGTGCAATCAATCGCGAGATGGAGCGCCTGGAGACGGGACTGACGTTCCTCGCAACCGTCGGCAGTACTGCGCCGTTCGTCGGCCTGTTCGGCACCGTGTGGGGAATCTTCCACGCGCTGGTGCGGATCGGCGCGACCGGGGAAACATCACTGGACCAGGTGGCGGGCCCGGTCGGAGAGGCGCTGATCATGACGGCGCTCGGCCTTGCGGTCGCGGTACCGGCGGTGCTCGGCTACAACCTGCTCGTGCGCAGCAACCGCGTGATCATCGCCAGCTTCCACGCCTTCGCAGAGGACATGCTCGCGTACCTGACAACTGGCGCACGGGTTCCGTCGTCGATGGACCACCATCGCGCCCATGTGAAGAAAGCAGCCTGATCACACCCGGAGGGTGCCATGGCATTCAGCGGACTCGGCGGAAGCGGCCAGCCACACTCGACCCCAATGGCCGAGATCAACACCACGCCGTTGGTGGACGTCATGCTGGTGCTGCTGATCATCTTCATGATCACGGCGCCGCTGCTCGCGCACAAGATCAAGATCGACCTGCCACAGGCCTCGACGGTGCTGCTCGAGGAGAAGCCGGACACGATCGTGATATCGCTGCTGCCCGACGGTGCGATGTACCTTAATGACGTGCCCATCGATCGCAAGACCATGGTCGAAAGGCTGGCGTCTGAAGCGCAGCGCAAGCCGCAGCCGGAGTTGCACCTGCACGTGGACCGGACGACCCAGTTCCAGGTGCTCGCGAGCATCATGGCGGACGCGCAGAACGCCGGCATGGTGAAGGTCGGACTCGCCACGGAACCGCTGAAAGACCGGCCGAAGCCGTAGTCGCGGGAGACTCGCATGCCGTTGACCGTGACGCTCGAAATCTCCGACCCGGAACTCGATCATTTCCGGTCCGTGATGCACAGGACGCGGGAACGCGCGGCCGGACGATCGCCGCAGGACATCTCCGCCGCGGCTCGAAGGGCCGTGGCGCGCCTGGCAGCGGGCACGCACTCGCCGTTTGTCGTCAATCGGCTGCGCAAGGTCGAGGCGCTGGTCGGCATGCTCGAGGACGAGGAATGGCAGCTGCCGGAGCCCGGGCGCACCCGTGTGCTGGAGGGGCTCGCCTATATCGCCGAGTCGCACGACCTGGTGCCCGACGACGTTCCGGTCCTGGGGCTGGTGGACGACGCGATCATGATCGAGCTGGTGCTGCGCGAACTGCGGCACGAGCTGGAGAGCTACCAGGAATTCGACGAGTTCCGCAGGGAAGAGGCGGCGAGGCGTGGTGCGGCGGGATCACACAAGACAGTTTCCCGAGAGGACTGGCTGGGTTCGCAGCGGCGCGCATTGCACGATCGCATGCGCGAGCGCAGGGAGCGTGACCTGGAACGCGGGGCGCCGGGCTTCGAGCTGATAACGCGCCTCTGAACGCGGCGGCGCCGCGGTGCCGCGGTGCCGGAACGCTTCGACCGGAGAGTCGGCGGATCTCGACCGCCGACTCTCCAGCCGAAAACCTTCACGCGACCTTCTTCGCGGGAGCCAGGTGCGACTGGTCGAGGAACTTGTCGAAGTAGATCTCGGACTCCTGCACGCCGGCGGCCTTGAGCCCGCCGATGCAGCTGTCGATCATGCCCGGTGGTCCGCACAGGTAGGCCTGCTGGGCGCCGAGGGACTCGCCCAGGACATCGGCCAGGTGGTCGACGATCAGCCCGCGCCGTCCCTGCCACGCGCTGTCGGCCTGCTCACTGGCAAGCACCGGCACGAAGTCGAAGCGGACCGGCCACTCGCGACGCAGGGCCTCGATCGCGTCGAGCATGTAGAGGTCCGCCTGGGAGCGGGCTCCGAAGACGAGGGTGACTTCGCGCGGCCGCCTCAGCGACTGGAGGGCACCCTGGAGCAGCGACAGGACAGGCGCGAGGCCACTGCCGCCGGCGATGCAGAGCATTGGTGCCGACGACTCGCGAAGCACGAACTCGCCGAAGGGCGCATTCACGTCCAATGAGTCGCCGATCTTCGCGTCGCTGAACAGCCACTCCGTGAAACGGCCGCCCGGCACCTTCCTGATGAAGAACTCGGCGTGACGGGATGTCCCGTTGGCACCCGGGACGTTGGCAAAGGAGTAGCTGCGCTTCACGCCAGCAGCACTGCCTTCAGTCGGGCAAAGTTCGCAGTACTGGCCCGGCGTGAAGGCCAGCGCGTGCTCGAGCTCCAGCGTGACGTGCACGATGTCGTGGGTCAGCGGCACCATGTGAGTGATGCGCGCGGGGCTCTGCCGGGTCTCGGCCAGCGTGCTCGCATCCCGAAGCTGGACCTCAACTTCGATGTCGCTCTGCGGGATGCTCTGGCAGGCCAGCACGTAGTTGTCGCGCAGTTCCTCGGCCGACAGGATGTAGCTCTTGTCGGTAAGCTCCTTGACCTTGCCCTTGACCAGGCGACACTTGCAGGTACCGCAGCCCCCCGCACGGCAGTCGTGCGGGAAGGCGATGCCCTGGTTCAGCGCCGCCTGCAGCAGGGTTTCCTTCGAGCCCACGCGCAGCTCGACATCCGCGGGTGCGATTCGTGCAGCGTGTGAGCTCGGCTTCTTGCCGAACAGGCTGGATAACATGCTGTTTCTCCTTGGCGGCTTCTTCGCTGGACTCAGGCCGCGAGCGGCCTGGCAAGGTTCAGGCCAGGCATCCCTGACTTCAGGCTCGCCGCACGGGCCAGCTCACGTTCGGCCGGCGTCGCATGCTTCTCGTCCCACTCGTTTAGCGCCGGCGTCATCAGGCGCTTGAACAGCGGCGGGATGAGTGTCACCGGCATCATCGTCAGGTAGCCGCCCGGCAGGTTGGGCGCATCGGGCATCGCGTCGAGCGTCCAGTAGGCCGCATCGGCCTCGGCGTGGTGGTGCGAGTGGCGCGCCAGGCTGTAGAGCACGTTGGTGCTCATCCAGTGGTTGGAGTTCCACGAGTGGCGGGGCTGCACCGGCTTGCCGGGCTCACGCACCAGGCCGTAGTGGGCGAAGTAGTTCTGGATCTCGAGCAGCTCCTTGCCGATGAAGGCGATCACCACCCAGGCCGCGAGCCCGGCGAAGCCTGCCAGCGCAAATGCCGCGATCGCAGGCACGAGGTTCTGCAGGTTGCCGCGCATGAAGGGACTGGCCAGCGGGTTCCACACCGACTTGCCGAACTTGGCCAGGCGGGCCTTCTCCATCTGGTAGGCGTGGACATACGAATGAATCGTCGAGCGCCAGGCGAACGCATAGAAGCCCTCGCCGCGACGTGCGGTGGCCGGGTCGTCGGGAGTCGCAACGCGAGCGTGGTGGCCATAGACGTGCTCGATGGCAAACGAGGTGTCGGCCGTGAGCGTGAGCGCCCAGCGTCCCAGCATCACGTCGAACGGGCGCGACGTACGGTGCGTCAGTTCGTGGCCGGCGACGGTGCCGCCCAGCGTGTTGAGCATGCCAAGGGAGAACAGGCCGCCGAACCATTGCAGCCAGTGCGACGTCGCTTCGCGGCCGGCAAACAAGTCGATTCCGGCATGGGCGCGGACCCACTCGCCGATGTGCGCGACATCGCCACTGCCCAGCATCCAGAGCAGGGTGCCGTTCAGCACGACCAGCAGCGGCAGGACGGAATAGACGGGGAGATTGAAGACCGGGCTCTCGGAGTCGATGGCGGCCGTCAGGTCCCTGGGCAGCAGCCAGTCGCCCAGCATGAAGGTGGCAAACAGGCCGAGGGCCGGCGCCCAGAGCCACCAGCCGCCGGCGGCGATGGCGAGAATCGACAGGACAATGGCGAGCGGCATGAGCCAGCCCTTCAGAAGTTTGATCAACATGATTTCTCCGGCAATCTGGTAGAGGTTTCAGGGAACGCCAGGTGACTGAATCCAGTGCACATGGCTAACCATGGCGTGCATGTTAGGGAGGTAGTGGCGGGGCGTGAATATCACTTCATGACGCTAAACTAGTCATTTAGTGACATACTGTGAAGATGAGCCATCCGGCCGACTCGCTGCCGTGCCCGAGCACCTATTCACGCCTGCTGGTGCAACGCTGGCCGACGGCGACGGAGCAACTGCTTGAAGGGACAGGGCTTTCGCCTGAAATGCTGGTTCACCATGGCGTGATAACGGTGTCCCAGCAGCTGCAGGTGCTGCGCAACGCCCGCGTGCTGGCCGGCCGGGACGACTGGGCGCTCGACTTCGGACGGCAGCTCAACATCAACAGCCACGGTCCGCTGGGCTTTGCCTCGATAAGCGCGCCGACACTCGGCGCGGGCATCGAGACCCTCGGGGCATTCGCGCGTATTCGCGCGCCTTACCTGGGCTTCAGCGCCATCGAGCGGGATCGCCAGTTGATCCTGAGTTTCGACACGACGAGTTACCCGCTGGGCGACCTCGAGGTTCCACTCGTCGAGATCCTTCAGCAAATCGGGCTGTCCTATGTCCGTGCCGTACTGGGTGAGGGAAATCCGGATGCGACGCTGTGTTTCGCCGTCGCCGCACGCGGACACGCCAGCCGATACCGTGGAGTCTTTCAAAACCGTTGCGAGTTTTCCGCCGGCTTCAACGGCCTCGCCTTGCCTGCAGCACTGAAGGCGCTGCCCTGCCCGTTGCATGACGAGAAGATCTACCGTTCATCCCTTTCCCGCTGCCGGGAAGCCCTCGCCGGCGTGCTCGCCGAAGGCGACGTCGTGGCGCGGGCAACCCATTGGCTCGCGGCGCACTTCGAGCACATCGCGACGAACCGCAAGTTCACGAGCCTGCCGCGGCTTGAGCAACTGGCAGAAGCCTGGGGCGTCACGCCGCGCACCGTGATTCGGCGACTGGCCGAGCGGGGCGCTCGCTTCGGTGAACTGCGTGCTGCCCAGCAACTCGAGATGGCCCGCCGAATGCTCGATGACGCGAGCTATACCATCAGCGAGGTCGGCTACCTGCTCGGCTATGGCGATCCAGCGAACTTCGGGCGCGCATTCAAGCGCCTGACCGGGCAGTCACCAAGCGAGTACCGGCGGCGTACGCGCTGAACCCGGCCGGACGAAACTAGTGACCCGTGCGCTCGAATCAGCGCGGGAGCAGCATTGAATCGGCACAGGCACTCTCAGTCCGGCAGCGCTTTCGCGAGTCCAGCGCGCGTCAACTGCACCACGATCGGTGACAGCGCCAGCAGCGCGACCAGGTTCGGAATAGCCATCAGTGCGTTGAGCGTGTCGGCGATGGTCCACGCGAGGTCGAGGTGCGTGACCGCCCCGACGAACACCATGAGCGTCCACACGATGCGGTACGGCATGATCGTCCACTCGCCGACCAGGTACTGCCAGCAGCGTTCGCCGTAGTACGCCCAGCCGAAGATCGTCGTAAGTGCGAAGACTCCCAGCGCTATTGCGACGAGTTCACCGCCGACCCCGGGCATTGCCGACTGGAATGCGGCCTGCGTGAGTGCGGGGCCCGTCTCGCCGGACTGCCAGGCGCCGGACACCACGATCGCGAGACCAGTCATGGTGCAGACCACGATGGTGTCGAGGAACGTGCCCATCATGCCGATGAGGCCGCTGCGCACCGGGTCGTCGCTCATGCCCGCCGCCTGCGCGATGCCGGCAGTACCGAGTCCGGCCTCATTCGAGAAGATTCCGCGCGCCACGCCATAGCGGATCCCGGCCATCATCGCCGCGCCGGCGAAACCACCGACCGCCGCCGTGCTCGTGAAGGCCGATGAAACAATCAGCGCAAAGGCCTGCGGGATCGAATGCCAGTGATAAACCAGCACGATCAGCGCCGCGGCCACGTAACCGGTCGCCATGAACGGGACGAGCCAGTTCGCAACCGAAGCGATGCGCTTGATGCCGCCCAGGATGACCGCGCCGGTAATGACGGTCAGTACGACGCCGGTCACCACCGGGGTAATGCCGAATGAACCCTGCATCGCGGCCGCGATGCTGTTCGACTGCACCATGTTGCCGATGCCGAAGCCGGCCAGGCCGCCGAACAGCGCAAAGGTGGCGCCAAGCCAGGCCCAGCGCGGACCGAGACCGTTGCGGATCGCGTACATCGGACCGCCGACGTAACGGCCTTTCCCGTCGCGTTCACGGAAGTGCACGGCGAGCAGCACCTCGGCGTACTTGGTGGCCATGCCGACCAGGGCCGTCATCCACATCCAGAAGATCGCGCCCGGGCCGCCGAGCGCCACTGCCGTGGCCACGCCTGCGATGTTGCCGACCCCGATGGTCCCGGCCAGGCAGGTCATCAGCGCGGAGTAGGGGCTGACTTCGCCGTGGGCTTCGTCACCGCCACGTCCGCGCCAGACCAGGCGCAAACCGGACCCGATCTTGCGCACCGGCATGCCACCGAGACGCACCTGCAGGTAGCAGCCAGTGCCCAGGATCAGCACCAGCATCGCCGGGCCCCAGACAAACGAATTGACCGAGTTGATCCAGTCGGTGAACGTCGTCATGAACTCCCCTGTACGCAAGATTCAATGGGCGGTCGGCGCGAGCATGGCGTGCCGCACGTTACCCTAATTCTCCGTCGCGCTACAGGGCGGGAGGCGTCGGTCCATGCCCGCGAGCTGACTTGTCAATATCCGTCGGACCGTCAATAGTACTGAGCCAGGCAGGATTTCGGTGGCCCGGGGCCCGGCCAACAACGAATGCCACGGAGTAGCACCATGAAAAACATCGGCATCATGCTCAAGCAACGCGCAGTCGTCTCGCCGCAGCTCGAGGCCTATGTCGAGCCGTCGACGAATGTGCGCATGGACTACACGCAGATGAATGCGCTGGCCAACCGGTGCGCCAGCGTGCTGACCTCGCTCGGTGTCGGCAAGGGAGACCGTGTGGCGCTGCTCATGCCGAACTGCGTCGAGTTCTGCTGCCTGTTTTACGGCGCCGCCAAGATCGGTGCGGTGGCGGTGCCGCTCAACACGCGACTGGCGGCGCCGGAGCTGGAGTTTATTCTCTCGGACAGCGGCAGCAAGGTGCTGGTGTTTGGCGACGCCTTCGCCGCGGTCGCCGAGGCGATCAAGTCGGGCACCAGCTACCCCTGTGCCGTCACGCACTGGGTACCGGCATCGGGCGGCACTGGATCGCTGGCAGGGCGCATCGAGGCGGCGGATGAGGGCGAACCGGCCGGTGAGTTCGGCGGCGCCGACAACCTGTTCATCATGTACACGTCGGGTACGACCGGGCATCCGAAAGGAGTGGTGCATACGCACGACTCGGTGCATACGGCGGCAACCTCCTGGGCGCTGACGGTAGATACGCGCTACAAGGATCGCGTCCTGCTGCCGCTGCCGATGTTCCATGTCGCAGCGCTGACCACCGTAATCTTCTGCGCCATGCGCGGCATCAGCCTGATCTCGATGCCGCAGTTCGACCCGATGAAGGTCTGGTCGCTGATCGTCGAGGAGCGCGTTTCCATCGGCGGCGCCGTGCCGGCAATCCTGAACTTCATGCGCCAGGTTCCGCAGTTTGCGGAGCTCAGTGCACCGGATTTCCGCTACTTCATCACCGGCGGCGCGCCCATGCCGGAGGAGCTGATCAAGATCTATGCGGCCAAGAACATGCAGGTCGTGCAGGGTTATGCGCTCACCGAATCCTGCGGTGGCGGCACCTTGCTGCTGAACGAGGACGCCCTGCGCAAGGTCGGCTCGGCCGGGCGTGCGACGATGTTCGATGACGTGCGCGTGCGCAGCGTGGATGGCGTGATCAGTGAGCGCGGCGAAGGCGAGGTGGTGATCAAGTCCGACTTCCTTCTCAAGGAATACTGGAATCGTCCCGACGCCACCCGCGATGCCTTCGACGGCGGCTGGTTCCGCACCGGTGACCTCGGCGTGATCGATGACGAGGGCTACCTCTACATCAAGGATCGCATCAAGGACATGATCATTTCCGGGGGCGAGAACATCTACCCGGCGGAGATCGAGAACGTGATCATCGGCATCCCGGGGGTCAGCGAGGTCGCTGTCATCGGCATGCCCGATGAAAAGTGGGGCGAGATCGCCTGCGCCATCGTCGTGGGCGACAAGGCGAAGGCCAGCGAGCAGCAGATCGTGGAGTTCTGCGGCACGCGCCTGGCCCGCTACAAGGTGCCCAAGAAAGTGATCTTCGCCGAGGCCATTCCACGCAATCCGTCGGGCAAGATCCTGAAGCGGGTGCTGCGCGAACAGTATTCGGGTTGAGCGTGGGTGAGGCCATCGCGGTCCGCACCCGGGGGGCACGCCGATCCTCTGACCGGCCGCGCACCTGGGGGCTCATGCTCGAGCAGTTCTCTGGGCCGACTCAGCCTGCGAGGAACCCATAGCCTCCCGACGTCTCAGACGTCGGGAGGCTCGGAACAAGAAATGGCCCGTGGAAACCTGGCTTGGCGATTGTCGATCAGATCGCGAGCCTAGTCGTCCGAATCGTCGTGTGGCCCATGATGATGTCCGCCCTTCTTTTTCGGCCCATCCTTCTTGCACCCGTCGGTGGGCAGCGGCCCGGACTCGAATGTTAGAAACGAGAAGGGAGGCTCCGAGGAGAAGAACGTGAAGTCACTCGGCTTGTTCTTCTCGAAGCAGTTGCCCGACGAACCCTCGAACTCAAAGTAACTGATGTCCGCGGCCAGGAAATTCAGGGGGCCCGCGAGCGGGTTTCCGCCGTTGCCGTTCACCTTGTTCTGGGAGACGAGGTTGTTGTTCACGGCAGGATCCCCGAGCAGCTCGTACCCCGGCTGCTCGCATGCACGAGGCGTATTTGCGTTGGCGGTACACCAGCCGAGAACCCCGATCCCGACGAAATCGTTACCTTCGACGTTGTTTTTTGCGATCACGTGGTCGGAGACACCCAACAGTACGATTCCGATGCCCGGTGGCAAGGCGCCCTGAAAACTTGTGGGGCTGGCCGGGTTGGGCAGGTTGTTGTCGTAGACGTCGTTGTGCTCGATGACCCAATTGGCCATGACTGGCTTCGGTGGATTCCCGGCCGCGTTCGGATGGAACAGGCCGATGCCCGCGGTGTTACCGTACATCCTGTTCTGCGTCACATAGACGTTGTTGGAGACGGTGATTTCGAAGCCGATCGTGCTCCCGTAGAGCTCGTTACCAATCACGCGAACGTTCTCCGAGCCCGCCACCCACATCGCCGTGTCGAGTGAGCCGTAGGAGACATTGTTCTGGACCAATCCGTTAGCCGAGAGGGTCGGATAGATCCCGTTGTTCTTGTTGTTGACGGATTCGTTCTGGACGAACTGGAAGCCATCAACCCAGCGGGTCTGGATGCCGTTCTGCGGAAACCCTTCCACCGTGAAGCCACGAATGTAGAAGCCCTGGAGCTGTCTGCTATTGCAGTCCTGCCCAAGGGCAGTGTTGGCTTGAACGGTGTAATCGCAGCCCTCGGGAGCTGCATAAACGCCGGTCTCCTGGCTGCCGACCTTATGGATGCGTACTTTGCCCTTGTTGCCTTTCCCCGCCTTGCCGATCAGTCGGAGGTTGTCCTTGGTAATGCGAAGACCGTACTTGCCGTCGGTGCCTTCATACGTCCCTGGCTCAACGAGAATCGTGTCACCCGGCGCCGCTGCGTCAATCGCGTTCTGGATGGACTCGCCCGGAAAAACTCGATGGACGGTTGCATTCGCACCCGTCGAGATCGCAAAAATTGCGACTCCGAGCGCCGCGCCAATGGAACGCAATTTCAACCTCGCATGCATTCTTCTTCTCCCCTGTGAACCGAGCTCGCCCCGAAAACGGTCGCGGCCTGGCAATTATTCGGCGCAGTCGCCGATCTGTTTCTTGGAACGATTCTCGTCTGCGCAGGCTCGCCCTGTCAATTCCCGGGCTTATGGTAAATGGCCGCAGCGCTCAGAGTGACTTTCCCGAGGCTGACAGTCGTCCGCGCCTTGTTTGACGAGGCCTCGAGCGCTCACCCACAATCGTCCGCGCATGACGGCGAAGGGCGCTAGAAGCCGCCCGTCGTCCGCGCGTCTTTCTCGCAGGAAAAACAGGTTGTCGTCGAAATGAACCCACGGGACCGGTACCGGGCACGCACGAGCGCACGAGGCAAAGCCTCGGCCGCCCGGACTTGCCTGCTGGCGGCCGCGATGCTGGCCCTTGCCGCGTGCGGCAAGGCCTCCGCGCCGGCACCGCTCGCGTTCCCGAGTGAGTCCTCCGGTGGCCTCGAGATCAAGTATCCCCTCGACGAGACGCTCTTCCCGCCCGAGATCGTCGCGCCGACCTTCGTCTGGAGCGACGAGACCGCGGGCGTCGAGAAGTGGACGGTCCTGCTGCGATTCGATGGCGAGGGAGAGGTGTTGCAGTTTTCGACGGCGGAAACCCGCTGGCGCCCTTCGGAGGCCGATTGGGCCAGGATCAAGCAGCGCAGCGTGCAGCAAGACGCGGAGGTGGCGGTCGTCGGCGTCGGCCAGAACGGGAAGACCGTCTCCTCTGCGAGCGTCCGTATCCGGACGTCCACGGACCCGGTGGGGGACTCGATCTTCTATCGCGAGGTTCCGCTCCCGTTCATCGCGGCCGTCCAGGATCCTTCGCGCATCCGCTGGCGCTTCGGGGCGGTCGACTCCGAGACCGCGCCGCCCATCGTCCTCGAGAACCTGCCGGTCTGTGGGAACTGTCACTCCTTCTCGAGCGACGGCAGCGTCCTCGGCCTCGATGTGGACTACGGCAACGACAAGGGGGCCTACGCGATCCTGCCCGTGTCCAGGCAGATGGTGTTGAACGACGAGAAGATCATCACCTGGAGCGACTACAAGAAGGGCGACGGCGAGGCCACCTTCGGGCTCCTCTCCAAGGTCTCGCCCGACGGCCGCTACGTGATCAGCACGGTCAAGGACCGCGCGGTTTTCGTGGCGACGCCCGACATCTGGTTTTCGCAGCTCTTTTTCCCGATCAAGGGAATTCTCGTCGTCTACGATACCGAGAAGGGTACGTTCAAGCCGTTGCCGGGCGCCGACGACCCCGAGTACGTCCAGAGCAACCCGACCTGGAGCCCCGACGGAAAGTCGATCGTCTTCGCCCGGTCGAAGGTGTACCGGAAGGACGTGATCGCGAACGCCAGGAGCGTCCTTCTGGACGAAAAGGACGTCCCTGAGTTCATCAAGGACAAGCAGCCGTTCAAGTTCGATCTCTACCGGGTTCCGTTCAACGATGGCCGCGGTGGGAAGCCGGAGCCGATCGCCGGCGCCTCGCACAACGGCAAGAGCAACTACTTCGCGAAGTTCTCGCCGGACGGGGAATGGATCATCTTCTGCAAGGCCGAGAACTACATGCTGCTGATGCCGGACAGCGAGCTGTACATCATTCCGGCCGCAGGGGGCGAGGCTCGGCGCCTGCGCGCGAACACGCCACGCATGAATTCCTGGCACAGCTGGTCGTCCAACGGCCGCTGGCTCGTTTTCTCATCCAAGGCCAACACAGCCTATACGCAGCTCTTCCTGACTCACATCGATGAGCAGGGCGAATCCACGCCGCCCGTGGTACTCGATCGCTTCACCGGGAGCGACCGCGCCGCCAATATCCCGGAGTTCGTCGCGCTGCCGGCTGGGTCGATCGTAAAGATCACCGAGCAGTTCCTCGATGCGTACTCGTTCCTTCGCGCGGGCATGGCCAACGAGCGGACCGGCAACTATCCCGGTGCCGTCCGGATCTATGAGCGGGGACTCGCCGTCGAGCCGGAGAACGTGGAACTCCTGAACTCCCTCGGGTTCTCGTTGTTCCAGCAGGGCAAGAGCAAGGAGGCGGTCGTCGTGCTGGAAAAGGCGCTCGCGGTAGATCCGAAGCACTGGAAGGCGCACAACAACATGGCCCTCGCCTCGATCGACCTCGGCGAGCTCGAGGTAGCCGAAGCCCACTACCGGGAGTCGCTCGCAGTTGAGCCGCAGCCCGCGATCTACAACGACCTTGGTTTCGTGCTGGAGCGCCAGGGTTTGTCGGAGGAGGCGGTCGAGGCGTACCGCATGGCGGTCAAGCTGGACCCCACGTCTGCCACGGCGCACTACAACCTGGGGTCTTCACTGGCGCGCAGCGGCAAGTTCGTCGAGGCCGAGCACCACCTGCGGGCCGTGATCAAAGCGGATCCGAAGAATGCGGCTGCCCACCAGGCACTGGCCCAGGTCCTCGAGCGCCTCGGACGCACGGACGAGGCGCGCGAAGAGATGGAGATAGCGAAGGCGTTGGGCCAGGGTCCCGCAGTGGCGCAGTAGGAAATCGAACTCGAAGGCCGGCTAGACTTCGAAACTGTCGCGAGCAGGATGGTTCGGGTCGTAATCCTCGTCCTCGATCTCGACCTCGGCCGACGGCGGCAACTTCGCGATGATCTTCACCAGCATGTCCACGTGCTCGGCTTCTTCCTCCCGCAGTTCTTCAAACAGTGTCTTGACGTCCGGGTGGTCGACATGGTCGAGGGCTTCGTCGTAGAACGCGAAGGCCTTCTGTTCCGAGTACAAGGCCAGCTGGTACGCCTTGAGCGCGGACATGTTCCAGCGTACGTCACCGAACGCGGGAGCCTCCACGTCGAAGATGTCGTCGAGCGTGACCTTTGGCGGCGTGTCGCCGAACAGCGCGAGCCGACGCTCGGCGATCTCCTCGCAGTGCTTGTTCTCGTTGATTGCCATCGATCGGAATACCGCGCCGGCGTCGTCTGCACCACGGCTTCCGAGTGATTCGGCGAATTCCGTGTACCGCCGCTCGGCTTCGAGCTCGATCAGCGAGGCGAGGTCAAGGGCGTCCATCAGGGTGATGCTGGAGAGATCGAGTCTGGTGGACATGGGGTTCCCCTCGTCAGTAACACTTGCCCGGTCAACCGGGCGTGAGTATGCCTCGTGGATTGTAAATTCGACCGACCGAAATTGGTAAGACGGACGCAATCATTGTGCTGAAGGCTGCGTTAAAAATACGTATTGCCTTTGGAAAAGCAGGAGCCCCGTGTTGCCCGGACCGCCACGCCGTCACGAGCCGCGCTGGCGCGCCTCGCCGACGGCTCCCAGGGACTGCCGGTCGCGCGGGCTATGCAGTCGGTGCGGGAGATTCAGCCGCCAGCCGCTTGCGCAACTCGCGAAGCCTGGTCTTCACGCGGCTCGCATTTTCGGCTCCCATGCGAACCAGAATCTTCTGCCCTGCCGAGAGGGACCGAAGCGCGGGATCCGCATATTCGTATAGTACCCAGGGCCGCGCGACCTCGACGGACGGATCCTGCGGCGGCTGCACGAGTTCGATCGTGTCTCCCGGGTCGGGCGTCGCCAGCAGATTGTCGATCACGTCGATTACACGGTCATTGAAGTACCGGCGTGGATAACCAAGGTCTTCGTAGGCCTGCTGGAACAGCGGATAGTACCGGACATACAGCGCGACCAGCTTTTCGGTGTCGACGGATGTCGCCAGGTTCACGAACGGGGAATAGCGCTGGAAATTCTCGGCCGAGAGATATGTGCGATCGCCGTCCTGGCGAACAGTAAAGCGCCCCGGAGCAGGCTGCACCGGCCACAGGCGGGCGGACGTCCGATCGCGCGCCAGGTTGTCCACCGTGGCGACGATCTTGCGTATGTAGTCGCCCGAATTGACCAGGCCAAGGACCACTTCTCCGCCAAGCAAGTCGGTGGCCGCGCCCTCAACAGACGCATCGCTCGCGTCCAGCGGCGGGATTTCCCCAGCTGCGGCGCCTTCTTGCGGTGCGTTCCGCCCGATGTCCTCGATCGGATGCCTGATCGCCTCTGCGGAGGATGCGTCGCGCGGACTCGACGGCTCTGGCGGGGGCTGCACCGGCTCCGGTGATCGAGCCAGGTACAGGTACAATCCGGCCGCGACGACAATGAGGACGACGAGCGCCGGCCACCAACGATTACTGTTGCTCATCGGACAAAGTTACCTCCTCGACGCGATCACTCCAGGTCGTAGCGATCCAGGTTCATCACCTTGTTCCAGGCCGCTACGAAATCACGCACGAACGCCTGCTGCGCGTCGCTGCTCGCATAGACTTCAGCCAGGGCCCGGAGCTGGGAGTTGGACCCGAACACGAGATCGACGACGGTTCCGGTCCACCGTGGCTCGCCCGTTGCCCGATCGCGTCCATCCAGGACGCCCTCCGATGTGGAGGATTTCTGCCACTTCGTGTTCATGTCGAGCAGGTTGACGAAGAAATCGTTCGTCAACGATCCGGGCCGCCGGGTGAATACCCCGTGCGCGGTCGCCCCGAAGCTGGCATTCAGTGCGCGCATGCCACCGACCAGGACCGTCATCTCGGGAGCGGTCAACGTCAGCAGATTCGCCCGGTCCACCAGCTGCTCGGCTGCTGATGCCTCGTGCCCCTTCCTCACGTAGTTTCGGAACCCGTCCGCGATCGGCTCCAGCACGGCGAAGGCGTCCGCGTCAGTCTGCTCCTGCAAGGCGTCCATGCGACCCGGTGAAAAGGGAACTTTCACGTCATGGCCGGCTTTTTTCGCCGCAGCCTCGACAGCCGCACAGCCGCCGAGCACGATCAGGTCGGCAAGCGACACCTTCTTTCCGCCCGACTGTGCGCCGTTGAAGTCCTCCTGGATCGCCTCGAGTGCCCGGAGGACCGTCGCCAGTTCATCCGGCTGGTTGACTTCCCAGTCCTTCTGCGGCGCGAGGCGGATGCGGGCGCCATTCGCACCACCGCGCTTGTCGCTGCCGCGGAATGTCGCCGCGGACGCCCAGGCCGTCGTGACCAGCTGCGGGATCGAGAGCCCGGATTCGAGGATCCTGGCCTTCAGCGCAGCAACCTCCTGCTCACCGATCAATGCATGGTCCACCGCGGGAATCGGGTCCTGCCACAGCAAGGACTCTTTCGGCACGAGAGGGCCGAGGTACCGCGATACCGGTCCCATGTCGCGGTGCGTGAGCTTGAACCAGGCCCGCGCAAACGCGTCTGCGAACTGATCCGGCTTCTCGTGGAAACGCCTCGATATCTTTTCGTAGGCAGGGTCGAACCGCAAGGCCAGGTCAGTAGTCAGCATGGATGGCGCGTGACGCTTCGACGGGTCGTGCGCATCCGGCACCGAGCCGGTGCCCGCGTCATGCTTCGGCTTCCATTGATGCGCGCCGGCGGGGCTCTTCGTCAGCTCCCACTCGTAGCCGAACAGGTTCGAGAAGAAGTTGTTGCTCCACCTGGTCGGCGTCCTGGTCCAGGTGACTTCCAGTCCGCTGCCGATCGTGTCATCCCCTTTGCCCTTGCCAAACGTGTTCTTCCAGCCGAAGCCCTGTTCCTCGATGCCGGCGGCTTCGGGTTCGGGACCAACATACTTGCCCGGATCGGCCGCTCCGTGGGTCTTGCCGAACGTGTGGCCGCCGGCAATGAGCGCGACTGTTTCCTCGTCGTTCATCGCCATGCGGGCGAACGTCTCGCGAATATCACGCGCAGCGGCGACTGGATCGGGGTTGCCGTTCGGTCCTTCCGGATTCACGTAGATCAGGCCCATCTGGACCGCGGCGAGCGGATTCTCGAGGTCACGGTCGCCGCTGTAGCGCTCGTCGGCCAGCCACTTGCCCTCCGGGCCCCAGTAGATGTCTTCCTCCGGTTCCCAGATGTCCTCGCGGCCACCGGCGAAGCCGAAGGTCTTCAACCCCATCGAGTCCAGCGCGACGGTGCCGGCGAGAATCATCAGGTCGGCCCAGGAGATCTTCCGGCCGTACTTCTGCTTGATTGGCCAGAGCAGCCGTCGCGCCTTGTCGAGGTTGACGTTGTCCGGCCAGCTGTTCAACGGCGCAAATCGCTGCGCGCCGGAGCCACCGCCACCGCGGCCGTCAGCGACACGGTAGGTGCCCGCGCTGTGCCACGCCATGCGGATGAAGAACGGTCCGTAGTGGCCGAAATCCGCCGGCCACCAGTCCTGCGAATCCGTCATCAAGGCGTGAAGGTCCTTGATCACGGCGTTCAGGTCCAGGCTCTTGAACTCTTTGGAGTAATTGAACGTCTTGCCCATGGGATCGGGCAAAGGCGAGTGCTGATTCAGGATTTTAAGGTTGAGCTGGTTGGGCCACCAGTCCGCGTTGGTCGTGGACCCGGCCACAGCGTGACTTCGAGCCCCGCCGGTGAACGGGCACTTTGCTTCGCTTGTCATGGCTCTCTCCTCTGATCGCTGACACCTGAATCTGGATCAGTGTGTACTTGGAGTGCCGACCGATCCAATTGGTTCTGGCAATGGGAGCGATTGGCGCCGCGATGCTTCGATGGCCCGGGACCACCCAGCCAGGTCGGTGGTCAGCGACCCGGCCGAAGCTTCACCAATCGCCGTGCGTGCCGCGCTCCGGGCTGCCGATGTCCCGTCCTGATGTCGACGGTGCGCCAAGCGGTTGTGCCCCTGGGGGTCGCACGACGAGCCGGCGTACGTGTGCCTGCTGGTCGACGATCAGGGAATTGAGGCGCGTGCGGGCGACCTGGTCCGATTCGGTCGGCCGACTTCGCCATCGCAGGTGATCGACCCACGTCGGGCTCTCGAAGCGTTCGATCCAGTTTTCGAGCGTGTCGATGTCCTGGCTGATCGACCACGCGCGGGCGCCGTCGCGGCGCCGGATGCGGCCGACCTCATTGATGACGGCTGCGAACTCGATCGCGTTTTCGGGCAGCACGCGGTACTCGATGACGACAACGATCGGGCCCGATGCCGGGTGTATGTGTATGCTCGGCGGTGCCCGTCCGGACCGGACGCGCGGATCCAGCGAGCCGAGTCGTTCCACCTCGATCGGCAGCCAGCGTGCGACCACCAGCGACAGCAGCGACGCGGCGCCGGCCACCGTCAGCGATTCGCGCACACCGGCTGCGCCGGCGAACTCGCCCCAAACCCAGCTGCCGAAAGCGATGCTGGCGAACGCGACAGTCTGGTAGGTCGCCAGCATGCGCCCGGTCACCCAGCGAGGCGACGAGAGCTGCACCGCGATATTGAAATTCGCGAATCCCTGCGTCCACACGGCCCCTGCCAGCACGTGCGCGAGAAAGGTCAGCACCGCCCAGCGGCTCTGTCCGATCGCGACCATCGCCACGCAGGCGAGGGCTGACAGCACGCGCTGCACGGTATCACTGGTCACGCGACCACGGAGCGTGGCGCTCGAGAGTGCGCCGAGCATCGCGCCAATGCCAAAGCCACCGAGCAGGATGCCGTAAGTGGCGGCCCCGCCGCCGAGCAGGTCGCGGGCCACGACGGGCATCAGCGCCATCACGGCAGCGATCGGAATCGTATAGAGAATGCAACGCAGCAGGATGGCCAGCAGGTGCGGCGAGAGGCTCACGTAGCGAACGCCCGCCGCGATCGCAGTGCCCAGCGGTTCGGGCGGCAGTTCGCTTCGAACCTGGTTGGGTCGCCACCAGGCCAGTGTTGCGATGATGCCCAGGTAGGAGACGGCGTTGAGGATGAACGCCGCCGCTGCCCCTGCAGCCGCTACGATGACCCCGCCGATTGCAGGCCCGAGGCTGCGGGCGAGGTTGAAGCCGACCGCGTTCGCCATAACGGCCGGGGCAATCTGCGTACGCGGTACCTGGTCCCCGATCGATGCCTGCCAGGCAGGCGAAAATGCAGCGCCACCGCAGCCGATCAGGAAGGTCAGCCCGAGCAGGGTCGACGGCGTTATACCGCCGGCGAGCATCACGACGGCGAGCGCCGCTGATGCCAGCAGCGCCACGATCTGGGCGAACAGCATGATTGACCGGCGGTCGCGCGTGTCGGCGAGAGCGCCAGCCACCAGCGACAGGAAGAAGTACGGCAGCGCGTTCGCAGTCTGGACCAGCGCGACCTGGTCTGCGGAGGGGGCGATCGTGGCCATCAGCCACGAGGCACCGACTGTCTGGAACATCGTGCCGAACGATGATGCAAGCGATGCCCACCAGAACAACGCGAACGCGCGATGCTCGAACGGGGCGAGCGTTGCGCTACGCCAATGCTCGAACCGGGAGGTCTTGTGTTCGGCCTCGACGGTCATGCATCAATCTAGCACGGGCCACTTTGGCGAAGTCCCGTCCCGACCGCTAAGTTCGCGTTGCCCCGCCGCGCTCCTGTATCGCAGGCAGCCAAAGTCCTATTTCTCTGTGCTCGTAAATCCGCTACCCTTTATTCTCAACAAAAACTGACGTGTTCGGGGGTAGTTATGACTTTTACTGACAAAAACACGCAGTCAGGTCGCTGGGTGACCCTGTTTGCACTCGTTGGCATCGCCGGTGCGGACAATGTGACCGCTCAGGAAACAGCCGCTGCGAACAATGCGCCCCCGCCGGAGGCAAGTGGCGCCTACTGGCTCGGCGAAACCATCACGGTCGTCGGCGAGCGCCCCCGCATAGCTGACGAGGTGGCGACCATCAACACGGTGACCGCCGAGGACATCGCCCGGCGCGGCGTGCGTACGCTCGACCAGGCCATTGCGCTTCTGCCGGGGGTGTACGTGCGCTACGGCGCCGACGGCGTCCCAAGGATCGACGTTCGCGGCCTGCGTACCCGGAACATCATCCTGCTGCAGGACGGCGTGCCGCTGAACTCCGGATACGACGGGCAGTTCGACCCGGCGCTGATCCCCGCGGAGAACATCGCCGAAATCAAGGTGACGCGTGGTGGCAGCTCGGTGCTGTACGGTCCCGGAGGTAACGCCGGCGTCATCGAGATCATCACCAAGTCTGCGGGAGACACGGTACGCGCGAACGTGGCCGGCGAGTACGAATTCTCAAAGGCCTATGAAGTGCGTGGCTCGGTCAGCGGGCAGGTCGGAGGGGCCGGGCTGTCGCTGTGGGGCTCGTCCTTTGATCGCGACTACTTCGAGCTGTCCGGCGATTTTCCGCGTTCGGACCTGCAGCCCGGTGACGAGCGCGTCAACAGCGATCGCAAGCAGAACGCAGTACAGGCGAACATGGTGTTCAACGAAGGCGGCCCGGACCTTGGCCTGAGCCTGTCCTACCGCAACGCCGAGTACGGCAAGCCGCCAACGGCCATCAGCAGCAGCGATTCGATATACGCCAACCGGGCAAGATACGAGCGCGTCGAACTAGACTCGTTCTCCGCGCAAGCCGCGGCGGAGTTCGGCAGCGGTGAGTCCGGCTCGGTGAAACCGACCTTGTTTTTCAATCACGACGCCGAGGACACGAACGGTTACGACGACGATGGCTATGACAGCCAGGTCGCAAGCGGCTCCTTCCGCGAGAACGCCACGACCGAGGTACTCGGCGCCAGCGTGCTGGCTTCGAAGCATTTCACCGACGCGTTTCTCCTGTCCGCATCCTTGAGTGGCCGCCATGAGAGCTGGAACTCCAATGGCTTCAGCGTCACGACCAGCACCGGCGGTGGTGGCGGTGGCGGCGGTGGCGGGGTGGCGGCGGAGGTGGCGGTGGTGGTGGCGGTGGTGGTGGAGGCACGACGACCGTCGTCAACCAGGTCAACCAGGACGAGTCCGTCAACCTCTACTCGCTGGATGTCGAAGGCGAGTACCGGGCGACACCGGCATTGGGACTTGTCGCGGGCCTGGGTTACAGCGAGCAGTCTCGGGATTCCGGGCAGGATGATGGCGGGATCTCGTACCTGTTCGGCGTCGACTACCAGGTCGGCGAGGCGACGACGCTGCGTGCCAACGCCGCGCGCAAGCAGCGCTACCCGACACTTCGCGACCTCTACGCAGTGGACCGCGGCAATCCGGATCTTTCCGCCGAGACGAGCTATACCTACGATCTTGCACTGAGGCACGAATTCGTCTCCGCCGGCCTTTCGGTGGAAGGCGTGTTGTTCCGCATCGACGCCAACGACTTCATCGAGCGCGCGCCAAGCGGGATCACCGAGAACTTCCAGAAATATCGCTTCCAGGGCGTTGAGCTTTCTGCCGCCTATCGGGTCGCCGAGCGGCTGGACCTGGACGTGAGCTACACGTACATGGACTCGGAGAACCAATCCAGCGACGCTGATATCAAGACGCTGCAGAACAGGCCGGAGCAGAAATTCTCGCTGCGCATCGATTACCAACTGACGTCGACAATCCGGTTCGGCGGCGACTATCGGTATTTCGCCAACAGTTACACGCTGTCGCGCAACTCGCCGACCACGGCCCTGGAGCTTGGAGATTACGGGGTGCTCAACCTCGATGCGTCGATCGAGCTGATGCAGCGGCGTGTGCGCGCATTTGCGCGAATCCTGAACGCACTTGACGAGGACTATGCCGAATCCTACGGATTCCCGCAGCCGGGACGCGCCTACGTGATCGGCGCGGAGTTTCGACTCTGAGGGACGCTGTCGGCCAGCGGCGCCGACGCCCGGTGGCGAAGTGGGCTACTGGGTGGGCTACTGGCGCAGGCGGCTTTCGGTTGCCCGCCACACCAGCACTGCGGCCAGTGCCCCGAGGAACCCGAACAGCAGGTGCGTGATGACCGGGTAGACCGGTCCGGCGCGAAGCGAGCCGAACTGCATCCCGAACACCTGGTTTGCAAACACGCGAAGCGCCGGCTTTGCTGCATAGGCGAGCGCCGCGAGCAGGGGAAGGAACAGCAGCGACCTGCCGAAACGCGGCGAGAGCCGATAACCGAGGTCCAGCACCAGCCCCGGCAGCACGTAGAACAGCGGCATCAGCACTCCGTGGGTGGCACCCAGCAGCGGCGCAGCCACCGCCGCACTGGCTCCGACCAGCGTCGCAGACCAGGGATTGGTGCAACTGAGTCGCGCCAGCACCAGCAGCGCCATGGCCTCGAGGCCATGGTGGCCGGGCAGCTGCAGCGACAAGTTGAAGCCCCGCTCCAGCGCGACGATGGTCACGCCCAGCGATGCCAGGAACAGCGCCCGGCCTGCCGTCAGCGGTCCGACCAGGTCAATAACGCCGAATAGCTTCCTTGCAGAGGATTTTCCAGTCGCCATGTTCGTGCCCATCCTCGTTCTTTTCCGTAAGCAGCACCGCCTTGCCGTGCAGCAGCACCGGACGCGGCCAGGGATCCACGAGCACCACCGCGTCTTCAGGGAGCGGTTGGCCGTCGGTCGATTCGACAGAGTCTATGCCAGTCGTGGCGATGAGCGCACCCGCCGTCATCGTTCCGGTCAGTTCGCGCACGCCCTCGAGCCAGATGAATCGCCCATCGTGCCCCCCGCGTCGCAGACCGACGGCCGACAGCGCGCCGATCACGCCCATCTGGTCCCCGGTGACGCCTTCCAGGTGGGCGCCGTGGCGAGCCGCGAGGTCGCGGGCTTCATCCTGGGTACGGATCGTGCCTTTTGCACTGCGTCCAAACTCCACCAGCTCGTCGACGACGGTGTCAAAAGCCGCCATGCACAGGCCCGCGTCCGAGCCTTCCGCGCTTTCCTGCGCCAGGTAGTCGCGACAGAAGTTACGGACTTCGCCGAGGCGCGCCTTGTCGATGTCGACGTCGAGGCACGCGGAGCTGTTGTGGGACGTGTAGGGGATCGACGGGTGCACATAGAGCTGGTGCCGCGTGATGCCGCGGGCCGTGCCGAGTCCTGCCTCGGCGAGACGCGCACCGAGCTGGCGGGCGCGAAAGCCGGTTCCCCGGCTTTCCAGGTTGTCTGTGTCGTCGATGCCGATCAGGCAACGCATGCGCTTTGATCCCGGTGGTATGCCGCCACGTTAATCGCTGGAGGTTACACGCCGGAGGCCGTGCATCCAACCCGTGTGGCGTACCAGGCCGGTTTTCCGCATCCAGTAATGGGTCCGCCAAAAGAAGAGGGCGCTTGCGCGCCCCCTGTCACCCCCCCAATTGTCCGTGTCCTCAGGTCGGAGCCTCGGCCGACCGTCCCGGCGGCGCTTCGTGCCGCGCTTCCCCATGGCCATGCTGGATTTCATCCAGCCACACGCCATGGTGCTGGCGAGCCCAGCCTTCGTCCACCTCGCCGCTGGTCATGCCCTCGAGCGCGCCTTCGCTGCCGAGCGTGCCTAAGTAGATGTGCAGGCAGACGAAGGCGGTAAGGATCAGCGCGCTCACGCTGTGCACGATGTTCGCGTTCTGCATTGCGGCCCGATCGAATCCGAGGTTCGGGAACAGCAGCCAGAACCCGGAGACGACCAGCGCCGTGCCCGCGAAAACGAGTGTCCAGTAGTAAGCCTTCTCGCCGGCGTTTGCGAAGCCCGCCGGAGGATGGCCGCCGCCGAGATAACCGCCCATCTTCTTGATCCATTCGAGGTCGTAGGCGGCCGGAATGTTGTGGTGGAACCACTTGAGCAGCATGACAATCAATCCGGCGGCAAAGGCCAGCGCGAGGTAGTCGTGGATGGGCTTTGCGATCCCGGCCCATGCCGCGAAGCCTTCCTTGCCAAGTACCGGTATCAGCACCGCGCGGCCCCATAGCAGGCTCAAGCCCGTGATCGTCAGCACGATGAACAGGATCGCGGTGTACCAGTGCAACACGCGGTCCGAGATGGTCCAGCGCAGGACCTTGCGTCCCGTACGGTGCTCGAGCTTGAAGCCGCCATGGATGAGGTGATACGCGAGCAGCGCGAGGATGATGCCCAGCACCATGATGGCGCCGATGATCTTCACCGGGCCGTTGCGCAGCTCGCGCCAGGTCTCGCCGCGGCTCTGTATCAGGATGTTGGCTTCCGGGCCCGTGACGGCCGTATAGCCCTTGTCGGAGTCGCGCACCTCCCGCCAGTACGCGGCGCGAGGGTTTTTGCCGCTGGCATCGGTCTGCGCACTCGTTTCCTTTGCCTGGACTGCGGCCGTCCACACGTATGCGGTCAGCGGCAGCAGCATTGCGCCCGCGGCGATCAGCACGATGCTCCACAGCATCGCCCGCACACGTCCTGCCCGGTGGTTCATCCCGCTTCGAGACTGGTTCATTCGTCGTCTCCCGATCCTGCAGCCCGGCGCCTCAGCGATCCGATTGGCTCAAGCGCCCGCGCTCCTGCAACTGCGACTGCAGCTCTGGCGTGACCTCCGTCGCATAGGCCGCGCCCTTGTAGACGCCCGGCTCATAGACCGTCACTCCCTTGCCGCGACCGCACCCCGTCGCGAGAATTGCCATGATAGTCATCGAGCCGAGAATCCGCGCCAATTGCCAGGTTTTCATTACACGATTCTCCAAAGGAGCCGATCCAACTGCAGCCTCACGCTTCGTCCTGATAGGCGGTCAGCCAGCCCCAGCTCTGTGGCCGTCCATCCCGATTCGTGACTCGCTCGAGGTAGATGTCGGACACCACGTCCGCGTCGCCCGCGAGCAGCGCCTTGGTCGCGCACATTTCCGCGCACATCGGCAGCTTTCCCTCGGCGATGCGATTGCTGCCGTATTTCTCGAACTGTTCCTCGGGGGTGCCATCGCCCGGACCGCCGGCGCAGAACGTGCACTTGTCCATCTTGCCGCGGTTGCCGAAGGCCTCCTTCTGCGGGAATTGCGGGGCGCCGAATGGACAGGCGTAGAAGCAATAGCCGCAGCCGATGCAGAGGTCCTTGTCGTGCAGCACGATGCCATCTGCAGTCGTGACAAAGCAGTCCACCGGGCACACCGCCGCGCACGGCGCGTCGGTGCAGTGCATGCAGGAGACCGAGATCGAGCGCTCCCCGGGCACGCCGTCGTTCATCGTGACCACCCGGCGGCGGTTCACGCCCCAGGGCACGTCGTTCGCGTTCTTGCATGCGGTCACGCAGCCGTTGCATTCGATGCAGCGCTCGGAATCGCACAGGAATTTCATTCGAGCCATTATCGAATCTCCCCTAGGCTGGCGTGATCTGGCAGAGCGACGCCTTGGTTTCCTGCATCGCAGTCACCGAGTCGTAGCCATAGGTGAACGCGGTGTTATTCGCCTCGCCGCGCACATAGGGGGCCGTTCCTTCCGGGTACCTCGCAAGCAGGTCCTTGCCCTGGAACCAGCCGCCGAAGTGAAACGGCGTGAACACCACGCCCCTGCCGACGCGCGGCGTGACCATCGCCATGATCTTGATGCGGCCGCCCTCGGGCCCTTCGAGCCATATCCACTGGCGGTCCTTGATGCCGCGGTCGTTGGCATCGGCCGGGTTGATCTCGGCGAACATGTCCTGTTGCAGCTCCGCGAGCCACTTGCTCGACCGCGTCTCGCCGCCGCCGCCCTCGTACTCGACAAGACGGCCACTGGTGTGGATCAGCGGAAAGTCGCCGGAGTAGTCCTTGGCCTGGATCGACATGTAGCGCGTGGGCAGCCGCCAGAACCGCTTCCTGTCCTCGTAGGTCGGGTACTGCGCCACGAGGTCATGGCGCGACGTGTACAGCGCCTCTCGATGGATCGGCACCGGGTCGGGGAACGTCCACACTATGCAGCGCGCCTTGCCGTTGCCATACGGCGCGCAGCCGTGCTTGATCGCAACGCGCTGGATGCCGCCCGACAGGTCGGTCTTCCAGTTCTTGCCCTCGGCGGCGGTCTTCTCGTCTGCCGTCAGGTCGTCCCACCAGCCGAGTTGCTTGAGAAGGTCTGCCGTGAATTCCGGATAGCCGTCCTCGATCGCAGAGCCCTTGCTCCAGGATCCCTCGGCCAGCAGGTTCTTGCCCTGGTACTCGACGCCGAAGTTGGCACGGAACGGCATACCGCCCTCTGCCACGGTCTTGCTGGTGTCGTACAGGTTCGGCGAGCCCGGGTGTTTCATTTCCGGCGTGCCCCAGCAGGGCCACGGCAGTCCGTAGTATTCACCGTCGCACGGGCCGCCCTCGGCCTTGAGTGTCGTGGTGTTGAACGTATTTTTGTGCTGCAGTTGGAGTTTCAGCCGTTCAGGGCTCTGCCCCGTATAGCCGATCGTCCACATGCCACGGTTGATCTCGCGCAGGATGTCCTCGATCAGCGGCTCCTCGCCGTTCACCTGGATATGCTTGGTCAACTGCTCCGCGAAGCCGAGCTTCTTCGCGAACTTGTACATGATGACGTGGTCGGGCAGCGACTCGAACAGCGGCTCGATGATCTTCTCGCGCCACTGCATGGAGCGGTTCGAGGCCGTGACGGAGCCACAGGTCTCGAACTGCGTGGCCGCCGGCAGCAGGTAGATGCCGTCCTGCCGGTCGGGCAGTACTGCCGAGTGCGTCGGGTAGGGGTCCACGATGACCAGCATCTCGAGCGCTTCCATGGCCTTCTTCATTTCCGGGCCGCGCGTCTGGCTGTTGGATGCGTGGCCCCACATGAACATCGCCTTGATCGGGGCCTTCTGCGCCATGTTTTCGGCTGGCTCCATCACGCCGTCGATCCAGCGCGAGACCGTGATGCCCCGCAGGAACATCGAGGGCGTCATGTCCTTGCCCTCTTCGTAGCTCGCCTGGTCGAAGCGGGCCTTGACCCACTCGTAGTCGAGGTCCCAGACCCTGCACCAGTGCTTCCACGCGCCCTCGGCGAGCCCGTAATAGCCGGGCAGCGAATCCGCCAGCACGCCAAAATCGGTGGCGCCCTGCACGTTGTCGTGGCCGCGGAAAATGTTCGCGCCGCCGCCGGCCATGCCGATGTTGCCCAGCGCAAGCTGCAGGATGCAGTACGCGCGGGTGTTGTTGTTGCCGATCGTGTGCTGCGTGCCGCCCATGCACCAGACGATTGTTCCCGGCCGGTTCTCCGCCATGGTCTGCGCCGCGCGCTTGACCTGGTCGGGCGGGATGCCGGTCACGTTTTCGACCACCTCGGGAGGCCACTTCGCGACTTCCGCGCGAACTTCGTCCATGCCGAAGACGCGCTGGCTGATGTACTCCTTGTCTTCCCAGCCATTGCCGAAGATGTGCCAGAGCATGCCCCAGATCAGCGGCACGTCGGTGCCGGAACGAATGCGCATGAACTGGTCGGCATGCGCCGCGGTGCGCGTGAAGCGTGGGTCGACGACGATCAGCTTGGCGCCGCTCTCCTTGCCGCGCAGGATGTGCTGCATCGCGACCGGGTGCGCCTCGGCGGCGTTGCTGCCGATGAAGAACATCGCCTTGCACAGGTGCATGTCGTTGTAGGAGTTGGTCATCGCGCCATAGCCCCAGGTGTTCGCCACGCCTGCCACCGTGGTCGAGTGGCAGATGCGGGCCTGGTGATCGACGTTGTTGCTACCCCACAGCGCGGCGAACTTGCGGTACAGGTACGATTGCTCGTTCGAGAATTTCGCCGAGCCGAGCCAGTAGACGGAGTCCGGGCTGTGCTGCTCGCGAATCGCAAGCACCTTGTCGCCGATCTCGTTGATAGCATCGTCCCAGGACAGGCGCTGCCACTTTCCACCCACGAGTTTCATCGGGTACTTGAGCCGCTTGTCGCCATGGCCGTGCTCGCGGACCGCAGCGCCCTTGGCGCAATGACCGCCGAGGTTGAAGGGCGAGTCGAAATCGGGCTCCTGCCGGGTCCAGACGCCGTCCTGTACCTTCGCGATGACTCCGCAGCCAACCGAGCAGTGCGTGCAGACGGACTGCTTTGTCACGACATCGCCGTCTCCTGTAGCAGGCGACGCCGCATCTGCGCGTCTCATCATGCGCATCGACACTGTGGTGGCGACGGCTGCGCCGCCGGCCGCCATGCCGGTGCGGCGCAGGAACGTGCGCCGGTCGATCGTGCGACCGAGCAGTCCGTTGGCGACGGGCGTGGATTCGGCTGTTTCGACGTCTTGCTTCTTGACCAGCTTCATCGCTGAGTCTCCCGGTTGCAGTGGTGAGGACGCGTCTGTACGGCTCGCACGGGCGCCCCGTTCAGATCCGTGCCTTTTCGTAATACTTCGAAACGTGCGCGGTTACGCGATAACCGTCCGGCTTGCTCGCCGTCGCAATGGGTGCCGCGGCCCGCGACACGGCGGTCGCACCGGCCGAACCCGCGACGGCGACAAGACCGCCTGCGGCCGCGATGTCACGCAGGAACTTGCGTCGGTCGGTCATCCTGTCAGTCAGATCTCTAATCATGGTCGTGCTTCCTCATGATGGCTTCGTGGCGCCTGCGGCCGGGACGGCAACCCGGAACGCCTGTGCCTCGACGCCGATGAACAGTTCGCCCAGTTGTCCCACGGCCCGGTAGAAGCGCGCGGATTCCGCCTGCTGCAGGTCGCGGAAGAATCGTGGAATCCAGGGCTCGAGGTGACGGGCATAGAAACCATATTGCTGGACCAGCGACGCGGGCTGGTCCGCGGTGATGAGCAGCGCCATCGTGTCGCAGAGAGCCGCAGCATGATCCTCGGGCTCGTGCACTCCGGCCTGGCGTTCGATGCCGAGGTCGCGCAGGTCACCCCTCAACTGGGCCAGCGGCTGCTCCATCAGGAAACCGGTGAGGTACCAGGAGCCGTAGGGCACGAGTTCGCCGCGGCCGACGCCGATGAACAGGGTGTCATATTCGTCCCGCAAGGACTCATGATCCGCGCGCGCCGCGGCCACGGCCAGCATCTGCCAGGACGCCGCCAGCAAGCTGTCGTCGTCGGTTTCAGGGGCGATGCCGCGGAGCATCTGCAGCATCTCGGCGTCGGGCGGCCCGGCCAGCAGGTTGCCGAGCAGCGCGTACACGTTGCCCCGGGCACGGTCCTCGTCGGGCAGCGCGCTCAAGCGCACCACCTCGGGCGATTCAATCCGGCCGGTTGACTGAGACAACATCCGCAGGGCCTTGCACTAAAGACTCCAGGCATATCTGCAAGATGCGGGCCATCCGCGACCGGCGGCAAGCATCCAGTGGCACCGGTTAATCCCAATATATCCAATGAAATCCTCGCGATATGAGACATTTTGTCCAAATAATTGGTCATAATGACCCGTCCCAATGGGCTTAACGGCCCTTGCGCACCTCGGTTGAGAACATGTCCCGCACCCGACAGTCCTCGCACATCTGTATACGCCTGCGTGCCTCGTCGGTCTGGAACATCCAGTGACCTTCCAGCTTGCGGCTGAGCTTCTCCAGCATCGAGCGGGTCGCGAACGGCTTGCCGCAGGCCACGCAGCACACTGGCTGCTCTTCGTGCAGTGTCCGCGGGAGTTCGCGCGCCTGCTGGTCGTAAAGGAAGCGCGCGCTCAAGGAGACGGCATCCTCCGGGCAGGTGCGCTCGCAGAGGCCACACTGGATGCAGTCCCACTCGCGGAAGTTCAATTGCGGAAGGCCGCGGCCATCCTGGAGTGCATGGGTCGGGCATGCCGACACGCAGCTCATACAGAGAGTGCAGGCTGCCGCATTCACGCGCACTTCGCCGAATGGCGCTCCTGGCGCTAGCGCGACGCTGCGCTTTGGTGCCGGTGCCTGCGCGTACAGGTGCTGCAAGGCAAGCCGCAGTGTCCCGCGCTTGTCGGCAGCGGGCGCCGCGAAGCGCGCCGCGGGCCGCGTCGATACGCCCGGCAGTCCCAGCAACGCCTGCAGCGCCGCATCAGCGTGGTCGACATTCACGATGCGCAGGCAGTCCGCGCCGTAACCCATTCCGGCGAGAATCGCCCACGCCGTGCCGAGCTGCTCGTGCAGCGCTTCGACGACCTGCGGCGGCGTCCTGTCCGAGGTGATCAGCACCACGGCATCCGCTCCGTAGGCGAGGCAGGCGAGCCACGCCTCCATTCCGACCGACCCGATCTCCTCGATCTCGACAGGCAGCACGCGCTCCGGCATGCGTGCCACCAGGTCGTGTTCGAGCGCCGCGCTGGACGCCGCGTCATGGAACAGCAGGCATGGCGAAGATCCACCCGCCGAGTGGAAGTCCCCGAGCAGCGTGCGCAGCGCACCCAACAGGTCGCCAGCGCGCGGATAGGCATAGGTCATTGCCCCGCTGGGGCAGACCGTGGCGCAGGCGCCGCCACCCTGGCACAGGTACGGATTCACCTGCACCGTATTGCCCACCGAGACGATCGCCTCGGCCGGGCATGCGTCAATGCAACGCGTGCAGGCTCGCTTGCCGTTGCGCCCGTGCGCGCAGATCTCGGGGTTGTAATTGAAGTACCTGGGCTTTTCGAACTCGCCGCGCATCTCCGGAAGCGTCGTCAGCAACCCGGTGAGCGCGTCCTCGTCGGTCCCGGGCGCGTAGTAACCGAGAGGCGGCATCGCCTGCGGCAACAGCACAGGCGTCCCGAGGTCCACCACCAGGTCGAATCGTCCGACTGGCGGCGACAACAGCGCACCGATCGGATGGTGCTGCCCGCCTGCGACCATTTCGACCTCGAAGTCGCCCAGCGCGCCGCGCACCAGGACCCGTTCGCCACTGACCACGTGGATGCCTTCGACCCGGTCGACGTCGAGGGCGCCCTCACCGGGCACGGCAACGACGCATTCGAGCTTGCCCGCAAGGCTTCGCGCCAGGTCCAGTGCTGCGGATTTCGAACCGGTGACCAGGCACCGGCCATGGGAGACGAACTCGACGACGGCTGCCGGTTCAATGTCCGCGAGCCGCAGCGCCGCCAGCGCACGTGCTCGGGCGCGCCCGTCCGCCTCGGTTTCAGGCAGGCCTGCGATCGGCATTTTCTTCGGATTCCTCGGTTGCAGGGCTGGCAGTATCGCCGCTGGCGGCGCCCGATGCCGCCGCAGTGTCGCCGTCCTGTGCGTGCGTCGCGGCGGTGTCGGCTGCGGCGTCCGGCAAGCCTGGCCTCGGTCCATCGTCGGCCTGCAGGCGCGGCGCCGACTCCTCGTCAGCCGACACGAGTTTCCTGGCCGCACGCTCCAGGTGGTGTCGCATGTCCGCGGTCACGATGCCGGCCAGCGGCGCGAATTGCGTAAAGTCCCCGCAATAGTCGTCCAGTCCGTCCAGGACATTGAACTTCGGGCTGTGGAACAGCTTGCGCAGCGCAACACGACGCACCGACAAATCGACGTCGGGTCCCAGGAAGGCGCTGTAGTCCGAATCCGGACCCAGCGATTCAAGATCCGGCAGCGTGATTCCGGCGGGCCCTGTGCCTGCGGCAGGCGGGGGCGGGCGGCGCCGGCTGGCCTTCGGCCGCGTGCGAAGGTGGCGTCGTGTCATCCGGCTGGACACCGGATCGCCCGGTATCGCGCGTCGCCGACTTGAGTCTCGACCAGCGTTGCAGGAACGGTTCGTCGGCGGCGTCGCGGTCCGCGGCATCCGGATCTCGCTTGCTCACGATTCCTCGCTCGCAGACCAGTCCGTTCGCTTGCGCTTGCGCTTTTGCTGCGGCACGTTGTGCTCTACCACGAACGCCTCGATGTGCTGGTAGACCTCCGGGGGGATCGGGGCAGCAAACACGCGGTCGTCGCCTTCGACGCCCGAGCATGCCTCGTTCTGGTCGGCGGTGACGAACTTGGGCACGATGCGGGACTGCTCGTCTTCGCTGCACAGCACGAAGAGCGAAGGCTGCCGTCCGGTCAGGTTGACCCAGTAACTGTCGGCCGCGTCGCGATACAGGTCTAGCCGGAGCCCGCCCCAGAGAAAGTGATCCTCATCGGCGTCGCCGCGGACCGGCGTGCCCTGGGCTTCCGTTCCCGGAAGGCCGGACCCGGCAACGAGCCCCACGACACGCCAGCTCGGGACGCTCCAGCCCTGGCCGGCGACCATCCTGCGACCCATGATCACTGCCACGGGCAGGCTGACTCTGGGCTCCACAGGCATCGTGCACGCTCCGTCTGGACGACCCGATGGGCCGATGCTGTTCATTCTGCACCAGTGGACAACCAGATGTGCACGACAGCCCCGGGAATGAATCTTGCAGATCCCTCCACCACGAGGTCGCTGCTCACCGGCTCCCGGGCGAGCACGGCGACCGCTGCGAGGAGCACGAGCATGGCAGCCGCAAGACACGATTCGACAACGGCGGAGGCTCCTGCACACGAGACGCCGCGCTTCATGAACGTGCGGCAGGTGGCGCGCTACCTGCAGATCAACGACAAGAAGGTGTATGCGCTGGTCAACGAAGGCCGGATCCCGGCGACGCGGCTGACCGGCAAGTGGTTGTTCCCGCGCGATCTCGTGGACCAGTGGTTGCTGGAGTCGAGCCACGGCGGATTGCTCACCGACCGCCTCGTCATCGCCGGCAGCGACGACCCGCTGCTGCATCGAGCGGTGACGCAGATGGCCGCCGAGTTGCAGGGACGCGCGCTGGTCAGCTACGCAGCCATCGGTACGCAGCCCGGCCTGGAGGTTCTCGCCCGCCGGCGGGCCGACATCTGCGCGTTGCACTGGGGACCCGAATGCGAAAGCCTGCAGCGTCACCCGGCGCTGCTGCGGCAGTACGTGCAGCACAAGGACTGGATCCTGGTGAGGCTGTTCCGCCGCGAGCAGGGCCTGATCATGGCGCCGGGGCTGTGGACGTCCGACAGCCGCATGGAGCAGCTGTTCTCGACGGGAGTCCGCTGGGCGTCGCGGCAGGAGGGAGCTGGATCGCAGCGGTTCCTGCGCGAACTCATTGCCGAGCATCGGCTCGACCCCGCGGATCGCAGGATCACCGCACGTGCCTATTCGGAGCGCGACGCTGCCGCGGCCATCGCGACCGGGCAGGCCGACGTCGCCCCCGGGGTCAGGGCCGCGGCCGGCGAGTTCGGACTCGAGTTCCTGCCGATCGGATGGGAGGCTTTCGACCTCGCCATGTCGCGCGGCGTTTATTTCCGCACGCTGTTTCGCGACCTGGTCGATGTGTTGCGCGGACCCGAGTGCCAGCGCCTGGCCCAGGTGTTCGGCGGCTACGACCTGGCCGGGAGCGGCGAGATCGTCTGGACCGCCTGAGGACTTTCAGTCCATCGCGAGTTGATGATCGACCGTGTGGCGCAGGCCGAGCGCGGGCACTTCGAGGACCATCACTGCCTGCAGCGGCCGCGATGTATCGAGCTTGCCGTCCGCGATCGCCGCACGCACCGCATTCTCGATTTCGATCTGCGAGGTGATGCCCACCTTCTTCAGGAACTTGCGGATCTCGCCAGTGAATTTCTCTTCGTCGAACGACTGTCCGGACATTTCCCGTCTCTCCTGTCTATCGGCCGCAGGGACCGTCAGTTGATCAAGATTCCTCATCGCCGGCGTCATCACCGCCGCGACCCAGCCGGCGCTCCAGCGTCTTGCGTGACACGCCGAGCTGTCGGGCCGTCGCCGAGCGATTGCCCTGGTTCTGCTCCAGGACACGCATGATGTGCGCCTGCTTGACTTGTTCGAGCGTCCAGTCGAGCGGGTACGCGCCGGGCTCGGCCTCCGGTGGAACGGCCGCGGCGACCGGATCTTCCTCGGGCGGGCCGCCCATCAATACGATTCGCTCGATGACGTTGCGCAACTCGCGCACGTTGCCCGGCCAGTCCCGCGCGCCCAGCGCGTGCAGCGCCTTCTCGTCGAGTGCCACGGGCGTCATGCCGAATTCATCAGCGACTCGTCGCATGAAATGTTCTACGAGCGCCGGGATGTCCTCGCGCCTTTCCCGCAGGCACGGCAGCAGCAGGTGGACCACGTTCAGCCGGTAGAAGAGGTCCTCGCGGAACCTGCGTTCCCGCACGCGCTCGCGCAACCCGGGCTGCGAGGACGCAATGATTCGAACGTCGATCGGCACTTCGCGATCCGCGCCGACCGGCCGGATCCTGCCTTCCTCCAGTGCACGCAGCAGCTTCACCTGCAGGTCGCTGCGCATTTCGCTCACTTCGTCGAGGAACAGAGTGCCGCCCCTGGCCGCGACAAACAATCCGTCGCGCTGCTGGTGCGCGCCTGTGAACGCGCCCTTCGCGTGGCCGAAGAGTTCGGTTTCCATCAATTCCGGCGGAATGGCGCCGCAGTTTACCGGTACGAAGGGCCCGCGACGGCCGCTGCGCTCGTGCACCAGTTGCGCGACGAGTTCCTTTCCGGTCCCGGTGTGACCCTCGATCAGGACCGTCGCAGGCGTTGGCGCCACGCGATCGACGACCTCGCGTACCCGGCGTATCGGCGCGCCGTCGCCAACCAGTTGCACGCGCCCGGTGCGCGACGCAGTGTCGGCACGCGACGTTGGCGGCGCCGGGGGACAGCTCGAAGGGTTTCGCTGCGTGGCGAGGAACTTGTGCAGGGATCTCGCGTTCAGCGGTTGCGGCAACACCGCGGCAGCGCCGGCGCGCAGGCTGGCGTCTGCCAGCGATGGATTGTCCGGCGCGGAAACGCAGATGCATGGCGCCGACCCGGAGCGACGCAGGCTTTCGATCCATGCCAGCGCGGGATCGGCGGACGATCCGACCTCGACCACGACGCAGTCGAACTGGCAGCGCGGCAGCAGGCGATCGGCGTCGCCGACGCTCGCGACGAACTCCGCCACCGCCGCGCCCTGGCGCAGCGCTCGTCGCTGCCGTTCGTCGCCGTAGCCGGCCTGGCCGACAAACAGTAGCGCCAGGCCCGCGGGCACGGGCGCGGCGCCGATCGCCGCTGTGTGGCCGTCCGCCTGCTGTTCGAACCTGGGCATGTCTCTATTCCAATGCTTCCGCGCCGGCAATTGCCTGGGTTGGTTCTGAGGGTGATCGAGGCTACGTGCTGGGACAGAATGGCGCAACCCGGCTCTTTGGATGGGTCAATTTGTCATATACGGCATTGGCCTCTGTGTCGAAGAATGGCATTTCAGGGACAAGCGGCCCGCGGATCGGCAGAATTGGCGTGGCATGGCTGTCTCACCACCGCAATCGCGCTTTTCGCCAGGTTCCGTCACCGGGCTGGTCCTGGCCGGTGGGCTCGCGCGGCGGATGGGCGGCGAGGACAAAGGGCTCGTGGAGCTGCTCGGCCGGCCGATGATCGAGTACGTACTCGATGCGCTGCGGCCGCAGGTCGGTCCTGTATTGATCAACGCGAACCGGAATCTCGACCGCTATGCCGCCTTCGGCCATCCGGTCGTTCCCGATACGCTCGACGGCTACCTCGGTCCGCTCGCGGGAGTGCTCGCCGGCCTGCGCAGCCTGCAGACGGAATTCCTGCTCACCGTGCCCTGTGACGCGCCGCTGGTGGCACCCGATCTCGCTCGCCGGATGCACGATGCCTGCGTGGAGGCGCAAGCTGACGCTGCGGTCGCGACGGACGGACGGCGGCAACAACCCGTGTTCCTGCTGCTGCGCGCCGGCGTGGCGCCGGGCCTCGAGTCATACCTGGCCGCCGGCGGCCGCAAGATCGACGCCTGGTTCGGGCAGCTGCGCCTCGCCGAGGCCGACTTGAGCGACATGCCGGACAGCTTCGTCAACGTGAATGACCCGGACGAACGCCAGCGACTCGAAGCGCGATTGCTTTCCAGGCGCGGGTAGCGATCGGTAGCATTGCACCATGCACGGACAGGCGCACTGATGACGAAGGTTCACGACCCACTGCCGGCCGGTGTCGATCCCTGCGACACGCCCGGCCATGGGAAAAAGCCGCTGCGGCTGGACGAGGCGAGGGCGCGCATCGTCGCCGATATCGTACCGGTCAGTGATCGCGAGATCGTTGGCATCCATGCCTCGCTCGGGCGGGTGCTGGCGACGGAGGTGCATTCCAGCGTGGACGTGCCGTCGCACCGCAACTCGGCGATGGATGGTTACGCGCTCGCCGGTGCGGACCTGCCGCCCACTGGTGAGGCAGCTTTCGAGATCGTCGGTACTTCGTGGGCAGGACGGCCTTTCGACGGCGTGATCGGCAGCGGCCGGTGCGTGCGCATCATGACGGGCGCGACGGTGCCGGAGGGCACGGACACGGTAGTGATGCAGGAACACGTTCGCCTGGATGGTGATCGAGCCGTGATCGGGGCCGGCCACCGGGCAGGCCAGAATGTTCGCCCGGTCGGCGAGGACATTCGACGCGGCGAACTCGCGCTCGAGCCCGGCACCTTGCTTCGACCCGCGCAGCTCGGCCTGCTGGCATCGCTGGGGGTCGGGCAGGTCACGGTGCTGCGGCGCCCGCGTGTCGTGATCTTCTCCACCGGCGACGAACTTAGGCCGATCGGCGACGAACTCGGGCCCGGCCAGATCTATGACAGCAATCGCTACAGCCTGCGCGGTATGCTCGCGCGGCTCGGGGTCGAGGTGCTCGACCACGGCGTCGTGAAGGACACCCGCGAGGACACGCTGCGTGCGTTCCAGTCCGCCGCCGAGTCGGCCGACGCAATCGTTACGACCGGCGGCGTGTCGGTCGGCGAGGCCGATTTCGTCACCGAGACGCTCGAGCGCCACGGACAGGTCGGGTTCTGGAAGGTAGCGATGAAGCCCGGCAAGCCCATCGCCTTCGGCCGCTTCGGCAGGGCGCATTTCTTCGGCCTGCCGGGCAACCCGGTGTCGGTGATGGTGACGTTCTACCAGCTGGTGCAGCCGGCGCTGCGCGCGCTGATGGGCGTGACGAACGATGATCCGCCGATCCTGCTGCGTGCCGAGTGCGAGACGCGGCTCGGCAAGAAACCAGGCCGGCTGGAATTCCAGCGCGGCCACCTCGTGCTGCGACCGTCCGGCAGGTATGCGGTTCGCAGCTTCGGCCACCAGGGTGCGGGTGTGCTGCGCTCGATGAGCGATGCCAATTGCTTCATCATCCTGCCGCTGGAGCAGGGCGACGTGGAACCGGGCACCGAGGTCGAAGTGCAACCATTTGCCGGTCTCGTCTGAGCCGGCAGCAACGATCGACGGGAGCGAACGCATGGCCTATGCACATGGAGACGGGGAACGGGAGTTCCTGCCGGTCAGCATCGCGGTGCTCACCGTGTCGGATTCCCGCGACGAGCAGTCCGACAAGTCAGGACGCCTGCTGGTCCAGCGCCTGACCGGCGCCGGGCACCGGCTCGCGGAAAAGCTGATCGTGCCCGACGACATCTACCAGATCCGCGCGGCCGCTTCGCGCTGGATTGCCGATCCGGAGGTCAACGCGGTCATCACCACCGGCGGCACCGGCGTGACCGGGCGGGATGGCACGCCAGAGGCCGTGCGTCCGCTGCTCGACAAGGTGCTCGACGGCTTCGGCGAGATGTTCCGCTCGATTTCGTATGCCGACATAAAGACGTCGACGCTGCAGTCGCGCGCGCTCGCTGGAGTGGCCAACGCGACCTACGTGTTCTGTGTGCCCGGCTCGTCTGGCGCCTGTGCCACGGCGTGGGACGACCTGATCGCTGCGCAACTCGACGCCCGAACGCGACCGTGCAACCTCGTCGAGTTGATGCCCCGGCTGAGGGAGAAGTGACCGCGGAGCCAGGCGGGCGCGATAGCAGCCTCGTGCTGCTGGTCGGCACCGAGAAGGGGTTGTTCCGCGTATATCCGGGGCACGGCACCGACGAACCGAAGGTCGATGGGCCTCACCTTGCCGGCTACCGCGTGCTGCACACGGTTTCCTTCCCAGGGAATTCCCGCGAATTGCTTGCTGCCGCCGACCATTCCGTCTGGGGCTCGCACATCTATCGCAGTCGCGACGGCGGCGGCGAGTGGACCAGCCTCGACGCTACCCCGCAGCATCCACCACGGCGTTTCCCGAGTTCGCTGAATTCGGTCTGGCATCTCGCCTGGTCGCCGGACGGCACACGACTCTACGCCGGCATCGATCCGGCCGGGCTGTTCGCAAGCGACGACCGGGGCGCAAGCTGGCGCGACGTTCCGTCGCTGAACCAGCACGAGACACGCGCCGCCTGGGAACCCTCGCGCGGCCTGTTTGCGATGCATTCGATCTGCATCGACCGGCAGGATCCGGCCCGCATCGTGGTGGCAGTGTCGGCGGGCGGCGTGTATCGCAGCGAGGACTGTGGTGTTTCCTGGCATCCCGCAAACTCTGGAGTGCGAGCGGAGAATCTGCCGGAACGCTACCCAGTGGCCGGGCACAACGTGCACCGCGTGGTGATGCACCCGTCGAACGGGCGCCGGCTGTACCGCCAGTGCTACAACGGCACGTATCGCAGCGACGACGGCGGGCAGCACTGGACCGAAATCACCGCGGGCCTGCCGAGCGACTTCGGCTACGCGATCGTCTGCGATCCGTTCGAGCCCGACACCATGTACCAGGTACCCGAGGAGAGTTCGCAGCTGCGCGCGACCGTCGACGGACGACTGCGCGTGTTTCGCAGCACCGACGCCGGCAGCACCTGGACCTGCGTCTCGGAAGGACTGCCCCAGCAGCATGCCTACATTACGGTGCTGCGCGAAGCGATGGACGCGAGCGAGTCCATGCCGGGCTACGTCTGTTTCGGTACCTCGTCGGGCCACTTGTTCCTGACCCGCAATCATGGGGATCGATGGGAACTGCTTGCCGAGTTCCTGCCGCGGATCCTGAGCGTGCGCTTCGTGGAAGTACTGCGGTGATGCCACTGGACGCAGCGGTGAGGCGATGAACCGCGACCTATCGCTGCTCGACTTGCTCGATGCACGCTCGGGAATCGTCTGCGCCGTCGGTGCCGGCGGCAAGAAGAGCCTGCTGCAGCATCTCGCGACTACCCATCCCGGCCGGGTGGCGATAACGGCAACGGCCTTCACGACCTATTCGCAGGAACACCTCGGGTTCGCCGTTGCCATAGAAGAAGACGAGCAGCTTCCGGCGCGCGTGGCGAGCCTGGACCCTTTGCGGAGCGTCGCGTACGCATGCCCGGGCGACAAGCCCGGGCGGCGTGCGGGCGCGAGCGCGGCCACGATTGAGCGGATCCATCGCGAGTGCGGGTTCGCGGCCACCTACGTGAAGGCCGACGGCGCGAGGATGCGCATGATCAAGGCGCCGAGGGACGACGAGCCAGCGCTGCCACCGGGTTGCACGACGGTGGTACCCATCCTTTCGGCACGTGCAATCGGGGAACCGTTGACCTCGGTCATTGCGCATCGGGTCTCCCTCGTCGAGCGGGTCGCCGGACTTCGCGAGGGCGAACCGATCACGGCCGAACACCTGGGGAGGTTGATGGCCAGTCCTGACGGCATGATGAAGGCGACCGGACAGAGGCGGGTGGTGCCGTTGATCAACATGGTCGACGACGACGCGCGCGAAGTGCTGGCGAGGCGGGCGGCCGAGGTCGCACTCGGCCTCTCAGGCCGGTTCGACCGGGTGATCCTGGGCTGCCTCGGGCGCGCAGACCGGCCGCTGGTCGCGGTCGTGCGGCGCTGAGCACAGGGGCCGGGCGAGGCGCGTGGATGCAGCCTACAATCGGCGCATGACGGAGATCGCGGTAAGAATTCCGGCGGCCCTGCAGCCATTCGCAGGAGGGCAGCGCGAATTGCGCGCCGCGCCGGGCACCGTCGCCGGCGTGCTGCAGCAACTCTCTGGGCCGCACCCCCAACTCGTGCAGCGCCTGCTGACGCCGGAGGGCGCCCTGCGTCCATTCGTGAACGTCTTCGTCGGCAGGGTCAACGTCCGCGACCTGCGGGGGCTTGCCACGCGGGTGATCGCCGGCGAAGTGCTGACCATACTGCCCGCGGTGGCGGGGGGTTAGCGGTGCACGAAAGTCCCGCAGGGGTCGGTGAGGTCGATCCCGGCGAGGCGACGGAATTGCTGCGTCGCGGTGCCGTGATGCTGGACGTGCGCGATGCGGTGGAATTGCTCGCGGGCACGGCCGAAGGTGCAACTCATGTCCCGGGCTGCGAGATCGAGTTGCGCGTCCCGCAACTCGTGCCCGATCCGGGGACGACGCTGCTGCTGCTCTGCGCGAGTGGCGTCCGCTCGCTGTCGGCCGCGCGGCAGCTCGCGAATCTCGGCTACCGTGATGTGCGCTCGGTCAGCGGCGGATTTGCGCGCTGGCGACGTGAAGGTTTGCCGACCGTCCGTCCACCTCGCGAGGGCAACCTGGACCGGGAGCGCTATGCCCGCCAGTTGTCGTTGCCGGAGGTCGGGGAGGCCGGGCAGCAACGGCTGCGCGAGAGCCGTGTGCTGCTGGTGGGCGTAGGAGGCCTGGGGTCGCCGTGCGCACTCTATCTCGCTGCGGCCGGCGTCGGTCACCTGACGCTCGTCGACGACGATCGTGTCGAACGCAGCAACCTGCAGCGCCAGGTACTGCACAGCGACGCCGGCACCGGCATGCTCAAGGTGCAGTCGGCGCAACACGCGTTGCGGGCATTGAACCCCGAGGTCGAGGTCTCGGGTATCGAGCTGCGCCTGGACCCGTCCAACGCGCGCGAGGTCCTGGCGGGGCATCACGTGGTCATCGACGGCTCGGACAATTTCGAGACACGCTACGCCGTAAACGGGGCCTGCGTCGGGCTCGGCATCCCGAACGTACATGGCTCGGTGTTCCACTTCGAAGGGCAGGTGAGCGTGTTCTGGCCCGGGCGACCAGGAGCCGCCGGACCCTGCTACCGGTGCCTCTATCCCGAGCCGCCGCCGCCCGAACTCGCGCCGTCCTGCGCGGAGGCCGGTGTGCTCGGCGTGGTGCCCGGCGTGATCGGACTGCTGCAGGCAGCCGAGGCACTGAAACTGCTGCTTGGCGTCGGTGATCCGCTGGTCGGGCGGATGCTGCATTACGATGCCTTGAGCGCCCGCTTCGACGAGTTCGAGGTCCGCCCGGATCCGGGCTGTGCAACGTGTTCTCACACGGGTAACCGCGACCAGGTGCGCTAGTATCCGGTTGAGATCTGTCCACGAAGCTGCCGGAGGGATCCTGCGATGACTGGGACCCAGCAGTCCGATCCACGCCGACGAGCCAGGGGCCGGCCGCGTGGACGCGAGCTGGATGCGGCAGCCATGCAGGAGCTGGAGACGCTGCTGGCGGGACGATCGCGGGACCGTGACCAGCTCATCGAGCACCTTCACTTGCTGCAGGACCGCTTCGGCCACCTCTCGGCGCGCCACCTGGTCGCGCTGGCGCGCTGGATGCGTCTGCCGATGGCCGCAGTGTTCGAGACGGCGACCTTCTACGCGCATTTCGATTTCGTCGACGATGACGAGGCGCCTCCCGCCCAGCTGACGGTTCGCGTTTGCGAGTCACTGTCGTGCCAGCTCGCCGGTGCCGGCGCGCTCAAGATCGCGCTCGTCGAAGGAACGGATCCGGCCAGCATCCGTATCGTCTCTGCACCGTGCATGGGACATTGTGATGAGGCACCTGCCGCGCAGGTCGGGCGTCTCCACGTCGGTCGCGCAACGCACGAACGAGTCCGCGCGGCGATCGATGCAGGTCAGTTCGAGCCGGGCCCGATCGACTGGCCCGGTCTCGCTTCCTATCGTGCACGCGGCGGTTACGAGTTGCTCGCCGACCTGCGTGCCGGGAGCGTCAGCAGCGACGAACTCGCCGCTGCGCTCGAAGCCGCCGGCCTGCGCGGGCTGGGCGGCGCGGGTTTCCCGACGCAGCGGAAGTGGCAGGCGGTGCTGGCATGTCCGGGCCCGCGATATGCGGTGATCAATGCGGACGAAGGCGAGCCAGGCACGTTCAAGGATCGGCACTACCTGGAACACGAGCCGCACCAGTTCCTCGAGGGAGCACTGGTCAGCGCCGAGGTCGTTGCAGCCAGCGCGCTCTACATCTACCTGCGCGACGAGTATCCCGGCCTGCACCTGGTGCTGCAGCTGGCGATCGCCGAGGTCGAGCGCGCAGGTATCGCGGCACCCGGCTTCATCGTGCTTCGGCGCGGCGCCGGCGCCTACATCTGCGGCGAGGAATCGGCGTTGATCGAGTCGCTGGAAGGCAAGCCTGGCAAGCCGCGGAATCGCCCGCCGTACGTGGCCGAGCGCGGCCTGTTCGATCGCCCGACGCTGGTCAACAACGTCGAGACGGTCTACTGGATTCCGGAGATCCATCGCCGTGGCGGCGACTGGTTTGCCGGGCAGGGACGACACGGCCGCAAGGGGCTGCGCAGTTTTTCCGTCTCCGGTCGTGTCCGGCACCCTGGCGTACACCTGGCGCCTGCCGGCATCACGCTGACGGAACTGCTCGACGAGTATTGCGGCGGCATGGCCGAGGGCCATGAACTGCTGTGCTACCTGCCGGGTGGCGCCTCCGGCGGCTTGCTGCCGGCATCGAAGGCGGACATTCCGCTCGACTTCGACACCCTGCAACCGCATGGCTGCTTCATCGGTTCGGCGGCAATCATCGTCGTTTCGACTCGCGACGACCTGCGTGCCGTGCTGACAAACCTGATGGCTTTCTTCGCCGACGAGTCCTGCGGACAGTGCACGCCTTGCCGGGTCGGCACCGAAAAAATGCTGGCGCTGCTGCGTCGGGACCAGTGGGACGAGGCGCAGCTGCGCAGGCTGGCGCAGGTGATGATGGACGCATCGATCTGCGGGCTAGGCCAGGCGGCGCCGAACCCGGTGCTGGGTGCGCTCGATCATTTCCGCGAACGCCTGGCCAGCCAGGGAATCCGCATCGTTGCCGGGGAGACGGTCGGGTGAGCGGCGATACGCCCGCCGGCAGCTTCGAGCTGACGCTCGATGGACGAACGGTCGTCGCCAGTGCCGGCATGACGCTCTGGGAACTTGCGAAGCGCTACGGCGATGACATCCCTCACCTGTGTTTCAAGGATTCCCCCGGCTATCGCGCCGACGGTAATTGCCGTGCCTGCATGGTCGAGATCCAGGGCGAGCGAACGCTCGCCGCCAGCTGCCTGCGCAAGGCCGCGCCGGGCATGGTGGTCAGGAGCGCAACGTCCGATCGCGCCCGCATTGCCCGCGAAGGAGTGATGGACCTGCTGCTGGCCGACCAGCCCGGGCGCGAGGATTCACCCGACCGCTCCAGTCAGTTCTGGCGAACGGTCCGGCGGTTGGGCATCGACGCTTCGGACGCACCGCGGAACCTGCCGCAGCGAGCCGCGGACCCTGCGCGAAGGGACTCGTCCCACACGGCGATGCAGGTGAACCTCGAAGCCTGCATCGACTGCGGCCTTTGCGTGCGGGCCTGCCGTGAAGTGCAGGTAAACGACGTCATCGGGCTGGCCGGACGCGGCGCGCGCACGAAGATCGTGTTCGACTTCGACGACCCGATGGGCCAGAGCACCTGCGTTGCCTGCGGCGAATGCGTGCAGGCCTGTCCGACCGGGGCATTGATGCCGGCGAGCCTGGTGGATTCGACTGGACGCGGCGATTCCGCGCTGGCCGATCGCAAGGTCGACTCGGTGTGTCCATACTGCGGGGTCGGCTGCCAGCTCACCTATCACGTCAAGGACGACGTGATCGTCAACGTCGAGGGACGCAACGGGCCCTCGAACCAGGGCCGCCTGTGCGTGAAGGGACGCTTCGGTCTCGACTACACGCAGCATCCCGCACGCCTGCTGCGGCCACTGATCCGTCGCGAGGGAGTGCCGAAGAGTATCGATCCCGGGTTTGATCCGGCACGGCCCCTGACGCATTTCCGCGAGGCCAGCTGGGACGAAGCGCTGGAGTTCGCGGCCGGCGGGCTCAGGTCTCTTCGCGACACCCATGGTCCGGTCGCGCTGGCGGGCTTCGGCAGCGCGAAGTGTTCCAACGAGGAGGCCTGGTTGTTCCAGAAGCTGGTGCGGACGGGCTTCGGATCGAACAACGTGGATCACTGCACGCGCCTGTGCCATGCGAGTTCCGTCGCCGCGCTGATGGAGTGCATCGGCTCCGGTGCCGTGACCGCCTCGTTCATGCAGGTCGCCGAGGCGGACGTGGCGATCCTGGTCGGCTGCAACCCTGCGGTGAATCACCCGGTCGCCGCGACCTGGTTCAAGCAGGCGGCAAAGCGGGGCACGAAGCTGATCGTGCTCGACCCGCGCGGCCAGGCGCTCGGCGACTATGCCCATCGAGCGTTGCGCTTCACGCCCGGTGCGGACGTGGCACTGCTGAATGCGATGCTGAACGTCATCGTCACAGAGCGTCTCTACGACGAAGACTACGTTACCGCGCACACCGAGGGATTTGACCGGCTCCGCGAGCACGTGCAGGTGATGACACCCGAGGCGATGTCGCCCCAGTGCGGCGTGACACCCGATGAAATCCGCGACATCGCCCGGACCTATGCCACGGCTGGCCGGGCGATGATCTTCTGGGGCATGGGGATCTCGCAGCATGTGCACGGCACGGACAATGCCCGCTGCCTGATTTCGCTGGCTCTCTGCACCGGCCACCTCGGACGTCCGGGAACCGGCCTGCATCCACTGCGCGGCCAGAACAATGTGCAGGGCGCCTCGGATGCCGGGCTGATTCCGATGGTGTTTCCGGACTACCGCCCGGTGGGTAATGCACAGTACCGGGCCGCGTTCGAAGAATTGTGGCGGGCGCCGCTGGACCCGAATCCCGGCCTGACGGTCGTCGAGATCATGCATGCAATCCAGGCGGGTACGATCCGTGGCATGTACATCCTCGGGGAGAATCCGGCGATGTCGGATCCCGACCTGGACCAGGCGCGGGCGGCGCTGGCGAAGCTCGAACACCTGGTGGTACAGGAGCTGTTCGTGACCGAGACGGCACAGTTCGCTGACGTGATCCTGCCGGCGTCGGCCTGGCCCGAGAAGGACGGTACGGTGACCAACACCAACCGCCAGGTGCAGATGGGGCGCGCAGCCGTCCCGTTGCCGGGAGACGCCCGACCGGACTGGTGGATCATCCAGCAGATGGCGCTTCGCTTCGGCCTGGCGTGGAACTACGCTCATCCGCGCGACGTGTTTGCCGAGATGCAGCGTGGCATGGCTTCGCTCGACCACGTCAGCTGGGAGCGCGTGGAGCGAGAGGGCTCGGTGACCTATCCAAGTGCAGCGGCGGACGCGCCGGGGCAGGACGTCGTGTTCGGCGAACGTTTCCCGACCGCGAGCGGGCGCGCGCGTTTCACGCCCGCCTGGCCGCTGCCGCCGGACGAGCCGGTCGATTCAGAGTTCCCGGTGGTGTTGATCACTGGGCGACAGCTCGAGCACTGGCACACTGGATCGATGACCCGGCGCACGCGCGTGCTGGACGAACTGGAGCCGACGGCGGTCGCGTCGATGGCGCCCGCGCAGTTGGCGAGGCTCGGTGTCGAGGCCGGGCACCTGGTGAGTATCGTCACGCGCCGCGGCAGCATCACGCTGGCAGCGAGGATGGACCCGCTGATGCGCGAAGGCATGGTCTTCGTGCCCTTCTGTTATGCCGAGGCGCCTGCCAATCGGCTGACCAACCCGGCACTGGATCCGTACGGAAAAATCCCGGAGTTCAAGTACGCGGCCTGCCGGGTCGAGGCCGGGTCCGGAAACCTCGAGTAGCAGCAAGACCTGGCAGGCTGCCGGTCAATCAGCAGGATGAGTCTGCTGGACGAGGTGGCGGATGAGTCCGCCGGAAGCGTAACCAGCAACACGTAGTGGTCGTTGCGAATGGTCAGCGGACGCCGGCCGTGGCACCGTTGCCTTACGGCGAGGCTACATACGGGCATGCGCTGATGTTCGGGACGGACGCGGCCATTTTGAGGGCCACGCTGCAGCAACTGCGGCGGGCGACGCAGGATCATGTCTCGTGGCACGAGAATCTCATTCGCGCCATTGTCTGCGGGCTGCCGTGTGATCCCGGCGAACTGGCCGACTACGCCCACCGCAATTGCCGCTTCGGCCGATGGTATTACGGGGAGGCATCGGCGGAACTGCGCGCGCAGGCGGTTTTTGCCGCCATGGAGGCGGAACACGAGCGCGTGCACCGGATCGCCGCGTCGCTGTTGCGCGATGCTGCCGGCAATGTGCCTATCGACGGCGCGGCGTACGACGAGTTCATGGCCGCCAGCGATCGCCTGCACATGGAGCTCGACTCGCTGCGTCACGAGGTCGAGGACATCCTGAAGGGCAGCGATGCGCTGACCGGGGCCTGCGGCCGTGCGCAACTGCTGCCAGACCTGCGTGAGTGGCACGCGCTGGCGAAGCGCGAGTTGCAGAGCTGCTGCATCGCCTTCATGGACCTGGACCACCTCAAGGAAATCAACGACACGCACGGTCATACGGTGGGTGACCAGATCCTGGCCGGTGCAGTCCGCTACGTCACCGGACACCTGCGGCCTTACGACAAGGTGTTCCGCTACGGTGGGGACGAATTCCTTATCTCGCTTCCCGGAGTCGACCTGCCGGATGCGCAGCACCTGGTCGAGCGCATCAGCGCGGGTTTCGGGCAGCAGTCGTTTGTCGTCTGTGCGGGTGGCAGGCCGATCCACGCGACCGCCTCGTTCGGACTCGCGCTGCTCGACCCGGATGTAAGCATCGAGGAATCCATCGACAGGGCCGACAAGGCGCTGCTGGCGGCAAAGACTGCCGGGCGTGACCGGGCCATCCGCTGGGATCCTGGCATCACGACGGGTGCGATCCTGAACTGGCCCGCAGGTGATGGCCGCGACGGATGAGTCCCTGCGCTGCGCCCATGCGGCCACGATTGCAGTGGCAACCCGTGTCAAGACGATGGCGCGCGGGATTGAATGCGTGGGTCCGCGCTTTTCGCGCGAGCACCTCGCGCGTAAAGTATTGTCCCTGTCGTTCGGGGATCTGCGTGCCGGATCGCACGTAGAAGGGAATCATGGGTCACGAAAGTTACACTCGCAGCGAGAAGGTCAAAGGATCTTCAGACCGGTCTTTCGGGCTGGTCTTCGCTGCATTCTTCGCCCTGTTGGGCCTGCTGCCGATGATTCTCGGCAGGGCGCCGCGCATCTGGGCATTCGGCGTCAGCGGGTTTTTCCTGCTGGCCGCACTGGCATTCCCGTCGGTGCTTGCGCCCCTCAACCGCATCTGGCTCAGGCTCGGCCTGCTTCTGCACCGATTCGTGAGTCCGATCGCACTCGGGGTGATGTTTTTCCTGGTCATTACGCCGATGGGACTGGTCATGCGGGCGATGGGCAAGGATTTCCTGAGATTGCGCCTCGATCCAGCGGCCGAGAGTTACTGGATCCGGCGTGAGCCACCAGGCCCCGCTCCTGAAAGCCTGAAGAACCAGTTCTGACCCGTAAATCGAAACTGATGCTGGAGTGCACGAGATGAGCCTGCCCGGCGAACTGTGGCGTTACATGAAGGTCCGGAAGAAATTCTGGCTGCTGCCGATACTGCTGACGATGTTCCTGCTCGGCGGCCTGTTGATTCTCGCCAAGGGCTCCGCGATCGCGCCCTTTATCTATACGATTTTCTAGGCACGATGCACCTGCTCGGAATATCGGCTTTTTATCACGACAGCGCCGCGGCGCTGGTCAGTGACGGCGAGATCGTGGCCGCGGCGCAGGAGGAGCGCTTCACCAGGAAGAAGCACGATCCTGGCTTTCCCGGGCACGCGGTCGAGTACTGCCTGCGGGAGGGCGGCATCGGGCTCGACCAGGTCGACCTGGTTGCCTTCTACGACAAGCCGCTGCTGAAGTTCGAGCGGCTGATCGAGACCTACCTGGCGTTCGCCCCGCGTGGCTTCAAGAGCTTCAGCATGGCTATCCCGGTGTGGCTGCGGGAGAAGCTGTTCCTGCACGACATGCTGGCTCGCGAGTTGGCGACGCTCGGCGGCATCCCCAGGAAGCAACTGCGCGACCGGTTCGTGTTCTCGGAGCATCACCTGTCCCACGCGGCCAGCGCGTTCTTTCCTTCACCGTTCGACGAGGCAGTCGTCCTGACGATGGACGGCGTGGGCGAGTGGGCGACGACGTCGCTGGCCTACGGGCGGGGAAACCAGCTCGAGGTGCACAAGGAAATACACTTCCCGCATTCGCTCGGCCTGCTGTATTCAGCTTTCACGTATTACACGGGCTTCAGGGTGAATTCGGGCGAGTACAAGGTCATGGGCCTGGCGCCCTACGGTCGGCCGCGGTTCGTACAGGCGATTTACGACAATCTGCTCGATCTCAAGGCCGACGGGACATTCAGGCTGAATCTCGAATATTTCGACTACTGCACCGGCCTCACGATGACCAACGCGCGTTTCGATGCGCTCTTTGGTGGGCCGCCGCGAAAGGCTGAGCAGCGCCTCACGCAGCGTGAGATGGACCTCGCCGCGTCCGTGCAGGCGGTGACCGAAGAAGTCGTGCTGCGCCTGACGCGTTCCATCGCGAGGGAGGCGCGCAGCTCCAACCTGTGCCTCGCGGGCGGTGTGGCGCTCAACTGTGTCGCCAACGGCAAGGTTCTCCGGGACGGGGCATTCCGCAACATCTGGATCCAGCCTGCTGCCGGCGACGCGGGTGGGGCCCTGGGTGCAGCGCTGGCGGCAAATCACCTGCACATGGGCCAGCCGCGACAGGCGATGCGCGGCGGTGGCGACCGCATGAAGGGCTCATACCTCGGCCCGGCTTTCTCACAGGGCGATATCGAGCAGCGACTGGCTGCAGCCGGCGCGAAGTTCCAGGTCATGACGGAAGACGAAATCGTCCAGGTTGCGGCACGGGCCCTGGCCGACGGCAAGGCCCTCGGCTGGTTCCAGGGCAGGATGGAGTTCGGGCCGCGCGCGCTTGGCGGGCGTTCAATCCTGGGCGATGCCCGTTCCGCAGCCATGCAGTCGGTGCTGAATCTCAAGGTCAAGTATCGCGAGTCGTTTCGCCCGTTCGCCCCGTCCGTGCTGCGGGAGCAGGTTGCCGAGTGGTTCGAGCTGGACTGCGACAGTCCTTACATGTTGATGGTGGCGGACGTCGTCGAGAGTCGACGCCTGGCGATGACACCCGAGCAGGAAGCGCTGTTCGGGATCGAGAAGCTGAACGTTCCGCGCTCCGACATCCCCGCGGTCACACACGTGGACTATTCGGCGCGAATCCAGACGGTGCACCGCGACACAAATCCGCGCTACTACGCGCTGATCTCGGCATTCAACGCTCTGACCGGATGCCCGGTGATCGTGAACACCAGCTTCAACGTGCGCGGCGAGCCGATCGTCGGCTCTCCGGAGGATGCGTTCCGCTGCTTCATGGGTACCGAGATCGAACGGCTTGCCGTAGGCAATTGCTGGCTGCAGAAGGACGACCAGGATCCGCGGTTGAAGCAGAACTACGAAACCAGTTTCGAGCTGGACTAGGGCGACGTCACTGTCGCCGGCCTCTCCGCGAGCGCTTTCGCGACGATCCAGTTTCCTGCCGCATTGAAGTGCTGCGGATCCCGGGGACCGTGGATGAACTCCGCCACGGCTGCGGATTGCAGTGTCGCGGTGGGATCGAAGAATCCGAAATGATTGCTGGCGGCGAAATCGGCGATTGACTGCCGTATAAGTTCGCTCTGCATGTCATTGTCGTGCTTGCTCGTGAACACCGGCGCGTCGGTGTGATAGGCCTGGACCCGGATCGGGTCCTGCCATGCGTATGTGGTCACCACTGAAGGCACATAGACGATCGTGATTCGAGTGCCAGGAAGGTTTTCCTTCGTCGCCAGCACGGATTCGAAGAACACCTGCAGCGGAACATCGAGTTTGCCCGCAAGTTCCGCGGCTGCGCCCTGCGGATCTTCGGGGAACGGGCTCACCTCGCCGCCGACGATCGCGTGGTTGCCCGGCGCTCCGCCCGGCCCGGCGCCACCAGCGTTCGATTTCTTCCGGGAGTCCTTTCCGTCGTCATCCGACAGCAGCCGCCCGAGACGAGAAAACTGCCCGCCGATCAGGTCGAACAGCGGGAAGTGCATTGCCAGCGCCCGCTGCCGCGCGTCCCCGGGGTGCGAAATCTGCTCACGCACGAACCGCCCCACGGGTTCTCCGTTGCCTTCGTGTTGCAGGTGATCGGCGTTGTTGTCGAGGTCATTGCCTTCGTAGAAGAGGAACATCACTTCCCTGGGCGCCTCGACCTTTGGTAGCAGGGCGGAGCCGTTGTGGATGTCCATGCACAACATCAGTTCCTTCGCGGCGTTGATGCTCCCGAACCCGCCGCGGCCGAACACGAAATAGTTGTCGTGAGTGAGTGACCGGAGCTTGGGGAAGATCCCGTAGTCGGGCTTGCGATCGAGGAACTCGTCGCCGGATCCCGCGGCATAAGAATCTCCCGCGACCGCAACCCAGTCCCGGAATTCGCCGCCGTGCGTATCGTGGTAGAGCGTCAGGTAGCAGGGGTCGACGTATTTGAGCAGTGCCCGCGGAAAAAGCGGCTGCTTGAAGACGACGAGTGCGAAATGCACCAGCAGGAAGTTCACTATCAGGAGCAGCACCGCGGTGATCGCCAGTGAAATGAGCCCGTCGCGCAGCAGGGATGTCGGGCGGCTCATGTCGTGGCCCTCGGTGGCGTCGAGCAGCGCAGCAGCGCCTTTACCGCCCGATTCTTGTCTGCTTGCCTGGAACGGTCAAGCGATGGGCGGCCGCGAGACAGGCCTGCAAAAAAATGCCCCGCCAATGGGCGGGGCAAATCTTGGGGGATTTCGTTTTTGCCGGGGGCTACGGCGCGAAATCGTCCATCAGGATCAGTCCCAGCGGCGCGCCGCCGGCACCGCCTTCAGCGTCGCGCGCAACGGCCGTGTAGACCCCGCCGTTGTCGACGGTGATGGTCGCCGGACCGATCGCCGCGTCCTTGGTCCCGGTCGGCGTGACGGTAACGTCATAGGACCCTGCGGCCAGCGCGATGAAGCCGGTGTTGGCCTTGAACGGCACTGCCGTCAGCGTCGGCCCGACCGTGTTGATGTCGACGCCGGGCACCGTGACGTAGATGTCGACGGCCTGGGCGGTCGGCGAGGCGTGAATGATCCGCACCTTGGCGTTCGTCGCCACGCGACGCGCGTCGTCGGTCTCGACCAGCGGCTCGAGATCCGCGAGGTTGCCCACTGCGAGGACCGTGTATCGGACGCCAGCCATCAGGTCCAGGTCGGCGTCGATCGGCACTACGGTCTGGGTCGCGGAGTCGGTGACCTTGACGTTGTAGGTCGCCGGCGGGACGCTCACGAAGGGCGTGAAATCCGGGTAGCCGAGGTCCGATACCAGTGGGTTGGCAAAGTCATCATTGACGACCACGTCCACCGGGGGCGCGTCGGGGGAGGCGTGCACGACCCGCAGGTCGGCCGGCGTCGCCGCATCGAGGATTTCCGACGATCCGCTGCCGTCCTGGACGACCAGGCTGATCGGAGCGGCGCCTGTCGCGGTGTTCTCAACGGCCGCAATCAGCAGGTTGCCCCCGGATGCAAGCGTGATGGTTCCAGTGTCGTAGACGACCGCGGCAGCATCGCCCGTCAGCGTCACGCGTGCCTGGTAGTCGCCGGCCGGTACCTCGAGCGGGCCGAGGTCTTCGCCGAACGAGAACGTGCCAGCAGGCGCCGTCGCGGTCAGGTCCGCGCCCGGCGCGGTGAGGAACACGTCGACCTGAGGCGCCATCGGAGCAGCATGCACGAGGCGCAGGCGCACCGAACCGGCAGGTACCGCAGTGTCGGGCTGCTCGAGGACCAGCGCCTCGATGTCTGCGACGCCGCCGACAGCGACGATGCGGTAAAGCGTGTCGGCAGCGAAGGCCAGGTCGACTGGTCCGATCACGGTGGCGTTCCCACCGGGCAGGATGCCGTCGACCTTGACCGTGTAGGTGCCGACATCGAGTGCCAGCGCACCAGTGCCCTCCTTGTAGTCGACATCGGAAATCGTGCCAGCACCTATGGAGATGTTTACCATCGGGGCGTCGGGCGAGGCATGCAGTGCCTGGACTTTGAACTGTGCCGGCGGGGGGACCACCTCATCCGGCTTCTTGTTGTTGGAATCACTGCAGCCGGCCAGCACGACGGCCAGCGCAGCTGCGGAGATAAGTTTGATTGGGTTGACCATTTCCTGATCCTTCGGTTGTCGTGGGGGGATGTTTGTCGCGGGAGGAGAGTTTCTCGAACCCGGGCGTCGAAGTGGTCTCTGGCCGGTAACGATTTGTAACGAATCGAAACAAGCGCCCAGCGGCCGGCGACCGTTGGCCGGCGACCGGTTAACATGGCGCCGTGACAAGGATTCTTCTCATCGACGACGACAGGCGGCACTCGGAGCTGCTCAAGACGTATCTCGGTCGATTCGGCATCGACCTGGTGTGCGCACCGGATGCCGAAACCGGGCTCGCCCGCCTGGAGAGCGTCAATCCGGACCTGCTGCTGCTTGACGTGATGCTGCCTCGGCGGGACGGTTTCGAAATCTGCCGCGAAGTTCGCAGGAAGAGCTCGATCCCGATCGTGATGCTGACCGCTCGAGACGACGTCATCGATCGCGTTTCGGGACTCGAGCTCGGCGCTGACGACTACGTCTGCAAGCCATTCGAGCCCAGGGAACTGGTAGCTCGCATCCAGTCGGTGTTGCGCCGCGCGGAGGCGCGTGCCGCAGCGGGCAGCGGACGCCGCCAGCTGGATTTCGACGGCCTGCGGATCGAGCTGGACGCTCGTACGGTAAGCGTGGACGGCGCGCCAGTTGAATTGACCTCGATGGAATTCGACCTGCTGGGCGTGCTCGCGCGAAATGCGGGCAGCAAGATGTCGCGCGACGAGATCCAGGCCGAGCTGAGGGGGATCGACGCTTCGCTGCTCACGCGCGCGGTCGACATCGCGGTGAGTCGGTTGCGCCACAAGATCGGTGACACCGGCAAGCCCGCGCGGTTCATACAGACCGTGTGGGGGCATGGCTATGCCTTCGTCGGCAGACCGGCCGGAGACGATGTTTAGACGACTGTCACGATCGCTGTCGGTCCGGCTCCTCGCGATCTATCTCGTGATGGGCGCCCTGTTCGTCTATGGGTCCCTGCTCGGAATCCGCTGGGTGTACGCCAGCGACCAGCTTCGGGAACTCGTCAGCGGCCACCTGTCACTGCACGTGGACTACGTACGCAGGGACATCGGCAACCCCCCGCGGATCTCGAGCGCGCTCGAGATCACCAGGAAGGTGCCGGTCGACATCCGCATCGTTGGACCCGGCATGGATTGGTCGTCCGACCCGGGATTTCCCGAACCATCGAAGCTGGAGTTCGGCAGCAGCGACGTCTTCCAGCTCGCAACCGCGCAGTGGCTGCGTGGTGTGGAAGGCATCCAGTTCGCCGAATACCGGGGGCACGGCTTCCTCAAGTTCGACCAGGGGCCCTACGTGGTCATTGTCGCATCGCCGAGGATCTCCGACGAGGTCGTCGAACGGAACCTGACGCCGGTCATCATCGGAATCGGGCTGGTGCTGGTACTGCTGACCTATCTAGCGGTTCGCTGGTTGTTCAGGCCGATCGGCGCCATTCGCAAGGGCGCTTCAATGATCGGCCAGGGTCACTTCGAGCATCGAATCACCGCGGTGCGGGACGATCAACTCGGCGACCTTGCTGCCGACATCAACACGATGGCCGAGGATGTGCAGCGAATGCTCGATGCCAAGCGCCAGCTGCTGCTGGGCATCAGCCACGAGCTGCGCTCGCCGCTGTCGCGCCTGAAGCTCGCCCTTGAGCTCGCCGACGACTCGCCCGAGAAAAGTGGACTTCGTGACGACGTCGTGGAGATGGAAAAAATCATCGTGACGCTGCTCGAGGCCGAGCGACTGAATACGCGCCACGCAGCCCTGCGCATCACCAGGGTTTCGGTCCGACAGCTCGTCGACCAGCTGATCGACGACTATTTTTCCGGCGAACGCGATCGTATCGAGGTCAGTGGTCCTTACGGGCTCGGCGTGCGGGTAGACGAGGCGCGCGTGACGCTGATGCTCAAGAACCTGGTCAGCAATGCGCTGCGCTACGCGCCGGCCGGCAACGGTACGGTGGCCATCGACTTCGATCGCCGGGGCGATACGTGGTGGATCAGCGTGTCCGACCACGGGCCCGGCATCGCGCCGGACCAGGTGGACCGTATCGGCGAGCCGTTCCACCGCGGCGATCCGTCGCGCACGCGTGATACCGGAGGAAGCGGACTGGGGCTCTACCTGGCGCGGCTGGTGGCAAGGGCGCATGCCGGCACGCTGGAGCTCGACCGCGCGTACACCGGCGGGGCGCGCTTTGTGGTAACGCTGCCGTTGAGCCCGGCAGCCCAGGCAGGCGCGTCCGCGCCGGCCGGGTGATGGCGGTGTGCTTCAGCCTGCAGCCGAGCGCGGCCAGAGTTCGGCAGCCCGGTAGCGGCCGGTTGCCGTGAGGTCGGCGTAGGCCGCGCGCTCCGCTCGAAGCCTCGCGCGGTGTTGCAGGAACGGTGTCTTCGCAACGACGTCGAGCGAGCTCGAGCTGGCAAAAAGGAATCCCTGCCCGGCGACACAGCCCAGGTCCATCAGTGTTGCCACCTGGTCCTCGTTTTCAATCCCTTCTGCGACCGTCTCGAGCCCGAGTGTCGATCCGAGCATCACGACCGCACGCGCAAGCTCAGGGCCGCCGTCATGTTCGGTCAGGCGGCTCACGAACGCGCGATCGATTTTCAGGATGTCGATCGGAAATCGGTGCAGGTACGAAAGTGAGGAGTAGCCCATGCCGAAGTCATCGATGGCGAGACGGATGCCGAGCGCCTTGAGTTCGCGAAAACGCTCCAGGTTGGCCTCGGTGTTCTGCATGATCGTGCTCTCGGTCAGTTCGATCACCAGGCTGCCGGGGTCGAGGCCGGAGACCTCGAGCGCGTAACGCACGTCCGAAACAAGGTCGCCCTGCTGCAGGTGACGTCCCGAAATGTTGACCGCCACCCGCAGGCCGCTGCCAGCGGAGACAGATTCGCTCCAGGCCCGGACCTGCGTGCACGCGTCGACCAGGACACGACGCCCGAGCTCGACAATCCGGCCTGATTCCTCCGCAATCGAAATGAAGTCGACGGGCATCACGATGCCCCGCTGCGGGTGCCTCCAGCGAACCAGCGCCTCGACGCCCAGCAGTTCGCGGTGCGTCAGGTCGACGATCGGCTGGAATTCGACGAAGAATTCGTTGCGCGCCAGTCCAAGGTCGATGTCCTGCTCCAGCCGCAGGCGATCGTGCAGCTGTTCCTGCATGTGCGGCTGGAAGATTACGAAGCGTGCCTTGCCGGCGGCTTTCGCGCTGTACATCGCAATATCGGCATTGCGCAGCAGCTGTTCCGCATCGTCACCGGGCTGCGAACAGGCGACGCCGATGCTGGCAGAAGCGTCGGTCTCCCTGCCGTCGAGCAGCAGCGGCCGGTTGAACGCCGCCGTGATCGGCGTGGCGATGCGCTCGACGTCTTCCTCGCTGCGGATGCCTTCCAGCAGGATGGCGAATTCGTCGCCACCGAGGCGCGCGACGGTATCGGACGGCCGGGTGGTCTTGACCAGCCGTTGCGCTGCCGCCTGCAGCAGCCTGTCGCCTGCGTCGTGGCCGAGCGAATCGTTGACGTTCTTGAAATTGTCGAGGTCGAGGAACATCACGGCCACGTGCTGCTTCGAGCGATGCGCCAGCTCCAGCGCATGCTCGACGCGGTTCCAGAACAGGCTGCGGTTGGCGAGCAGCGTTAGCGGGTCGTGGAACGCCAGCTTGCGCAACTGCTCCTCGAGCGCCTTGCGCTCGGTCACGTCGCGGAAATTCAGTGCAAGACCCCCGATGGCCGTGTCGTCCATCAGGTTGCTGCCGACGCACTCGAGCGTGCTTCGCCGGTCGCCGTTCTCGACCACCGATTCGACCGGTCCGATGACGCGGCCGCGCGTCGCCGCAACCTCGGCGAGGAACGAGCCCAGCCTCTCGCGATCTGCTTCGGCCCACAGGTCCAGCAGGTTGCGGCCGACCAGCTTGTCCGGGTGGATCGAGAAGGTGTGCTCGGCGGCTGGCGAGGCGAACTGCAGGCGACCTTCGGCATCGGTGATCATGATGACGTCGGAGGCATTCTTGATCAGGGACGCGTAACGGGCCTCGACGATGCCGACCGCCCGGCGCTCGCGCAGCAGCGCGTCGTCTCGCGAGAGCACGCCCTGGCGCACCATGACCAGCGAGGTCAGCACGAAGATGATGACCGTCATCATGTTCACGGGACTCGACATCGTGCTGCTCTCTACGTAGACCAGCACGATGAACGAGACCATCATCGCGATGTACGGCAATCCCTGCATCAGCGCGATGCTGAGGGCACTGGCGGCTCGCCGTTGCGAATGCACCTCGCCACGCACCTGTTCGCGCGCGGCCGCGGCGAGCCAGACGTAGCATGACAGGTAGATGGCGTCCGAGAATCCACCCGGCGCATAGCTGCCATCGACTTTCGACATTGCCCAGACGATGTCGGCAAGCGACATGCAGGCAAAACCCAGCGTAAGCAGCATCAGCGCGCGGCGCGGAATGGGCGTGTCCCCGGAGTGCATCAGCAGCACGCCACAGGCGAGCAGCATCACGCAGTTGAGGGCGATGTAGCTCTGCGCCAGTGCGTACTTGAGGAGGTCCGGATCGCGCTGTGCGTCGGCGGTGGGTGCAATCACCAGGAACCAGAAGAAGGCCCCGAACCCCAGCAGCAGTATCGTCGTATCGAGTCCGAGGCGGGCCCACTGGACTCGAACCGCGGCGGCGCGCATGACCGTCAATGCGGCCGCAAAGACCAGTGGATAGAAACCCAGGAAGAACACATCGCCGATCGATGGGAATGGGTCGAGGTCGAAGAGCCAGTATGTGGAATTCAGGAGGTTTCCCACGCTGTAGGCGCCGAGCGCGGCCGTCAGCAGCCACCAGGTCCGTCGTGCTGCGAGGTCGGAGGATCCCCGTGCCGCCGCGGCCGCCAGTATCGTCACGCCGATGCTGGCGACGGAGTCCGAATACAGGTTGAATATGTCGATGGCGGGCAGCCCGCTGCCATCGGCAAGGTTCAGCAGGATCGCGACCGCGACGTATGCGAACAGCGCCACGGAAAGGATGCCCGTCCAGCCCGATCTGGACGGCTCACGCGTAGTAGTGCCTTCGCTTGGCTGCCATCCTGGCGACATATCGTTCTTTGCGCGTCTCCCACCCGCGGAAGCCTCGTCAGACCCGGCACATATAGCCAGATCCGGCACCATTGGAACTGTGAACGGCGTCCGAGAATGCCTTTCATGCCGGTGATGTGGCGCACATACCGGGACGTACGCGGTGCCCCGGTCCGGCAGCAGGCTCGCCGCGCTCGCGACTGGATCGGTCGGAGATTGTCGATCGGTCGGCTGCATTTGAGAGCCGTGTCGCATCGCATGCCCGCCAGGAAAGTTTACTTTCCGTGCAGGAGCTGGTCCGGGTACAGTACCCGCGGCCCGGCTCGACCAGCCCGGCAGCAAGCGAGGGACCTGATGCGTTCGTTCCGGATGATTGGCCTGATGGCGCTGGCCCTTTGCCTGCTCCCCGTTCTCGTGCCTGTCGATGCCTCCGCTGCGCCACGGGATTCAGCGCAGCCGCGAACTCGACCGGACCTGCGCTCCAACGCTTTCTATATCCTCGACGAAGCGGATTCGTCGGTACTCGCTGCGCGCCACGAGCACGTGCCAGTGCCAATCGCCTCGATCACCAAGCTGATGACCGCACTGGTCGTGCTCGATGCCGGGCAGCCGGCGGACGAGGTCCTGGCCATCACGTCCGACGACGTTCACGGTACGGCGGGCTCGGCCTCGCGCCTGGCGCCTGGCGCCAGGCTGAGTCGAGGGGACCTGCTTCACGTGGCGCTTATGTCGTCGGAGAACCGGGCCGCACATGCACTGTGCCGCGGCTACCCGGGTGGCAAGGTCGCCTGTGTGCGAGCCATGAACCAGAAGGCGCAGGCGCTCGGCATGACCACTGCGAGATTCGTAGAACCCACTGGCCTGTCCAGTTCCAACGTTGCAAGTCCCGAAGACCTTGCCAAGCTGGTGCTCGCGGCAGCGGAGAATCCGACGATCCGTGATTACTCGACCGATGCCGATCACTCTTTCTATGTCAATCGCCAGCGGCTCGACTACCGAAACACCAACCGGCTGGTGGCGAACCCCGGCTGGGAGGTGAGCGTCCAGAAGACCGGCTACATCTCCGAGGCCGGCCGCTGCCTGGTGATGCAGACCGTCATCGACGGCCGCCGCGTCGTGATCGTGCTGCTCAACTCCTGGGGAAAGCTCACCAGGATCGCCGACGCCAAGCGGGTACGGAGCTGGGTAGAGTCGACCCGCAGCGCCGCGGCCAGCGTATCTTCCCCGGCAGTGCCCAGCGGCTGATCAACGTTCCCGCCGGAACGGGCCGCCGGACTTCTCCCGGTGGCCTGGCGGGCCCTCGTGTGGCATAAGGCAGCTACCCACGCCACGACCGGGTCTCTGCATGAACCTCGAAAAAGTCATCTTCGGCTTCGTCATCGTACTGGCCGCGACCCTTAATTTCGGCTTCGTGTACGGCGATCCGACCGATCCCGGCCAGCACCACCTGTGGGAATTCTTCGCCGCGTTCGTGGTTAACGTCATCGCGACTGCGCTCAAGTTCGGTGACCGCACCCAGATCGGCGCGGTGCACCTGGCCACAAGCCTGGTGGCCGTGCTGCAACTCGTCGCGGCGGCGCTGGTGTGGTTCTTCGCGCCGCCGGGGCCGCTGTCCGAGGACACCATCGTCAGTATCGTGTCGCTGTCGGCAGGCGCGCTGCTGGCAAACGTCGTATCGGTGGTCATCCTCATCGTCGAGACGACCATGATGCGGAGATGAGTTGACGTGAACAGCACGCTGCTGCTCACGTTGCGGCGCCTGCGGGCGCCGATCATCCTGCTGATCGTGGTGTTCGCGGTCGGCATGGTGGGGCTGGTGCTGATCCCCGGCATGGACCAGGATGGCCAGCCCTGGCACCTGTCGCTGTTCCAGGCTTTCTACTTCATGACCTATACGGCGAGCACGATCGGGTTCGGCGAGATCCCGCAGGGGTTCACCGACCGACAGCGCCTGTGGGTAGTCGTGATCATCTTTGCCTCGGTGATCGGCTGGGCCTACCTGGTCGCCAGCCTGCTGGCACTCGGGCGCGACAAGGCCGTGCGCAAGGCCTACGTCGATGCGCGCTTCAATCGCAGCGTGCGGTCGATCGTGGAGCCGTTCTTCATCATCTGCGGAGTCGGCGAGACGGGCGGGCTGGTGGCGAAGGCTTTGGACCTGCGTGGCCGGCGCTTCGTGGTCGTGGAGGTCGACGAGACCCGGGTCCAGGAGATGGACCTGATGGATTTCCAGCAGGTGCCGCTTGCGCTGGCGGCCGATGCCCGCCTGCCCGACCACCTCACCGCCGCAGGACTGCGCAAGGACCAGTGCAGGGGCGTGCTCGCGCTTACCAATGACGACCAGGTGAACCTCGCGGTTGCGATGACCGTCCGCCTGCTCGAGCCAAACGTACCAGTGCTCGCTCGTGCCATGAGCCGTGAGACTGCGGCCAACATGGAGTCGTTCGGTACGCATCACATCATCAATCCGTTCGCCAGGTTCGGGGAGCAGCTGGCGCTCGCCATCGCGGCACCGGTGAATTACCGGCTCATCGCATGGCTCACAGGATTGCCTGGTACCGTGCTGGAAGCACCGTCGAACCCGCCTCGCGGTGCGTGGGTTGTCTGCGGCTACGGTCGCTTCGGCCGCGAAGTCGTCCGGGCATTCCACGAGCACGGACTCCAGGTGACGGTCATCGATCCGAACGCGCCGACCGGACCGGACCTGCCGACGGTTCGCGGCACCGGCACCGAGGCCGGGCCGCTGGTCGAGGCAGGGATCCGCGAGGCGTCCGGAATCGTGGCGGGTACCGACGACGACGTGAACAACCTGTCGATCGTCGTAACGGCGCGCGAGCTGAATCCCAGGCTGTTCACGATCGTCCGACAGAACCTCCAGGCCAACCGCGCGCTTTTCGACGCATTCGATGCCGACATGACCATGGTCTCGAGCGAGCTGATTGCGAGCGAATGCCTCGCCGTGATCCGCGCACCGTCGCTCGGACCGTTCCTCGCGATCGCGCGTGCCGAGAGCGCCGAATGGGCCAACGCGCTGCTGGAGCGGCTGGAGCGGCAGATCGGCCAGCGCGCGCCCGCCATGTGGAGCGTGACGCTGAACATCAGCGAGGCACCGACGTTCTATCGATTGCTGATGGACCATGGGCACGCATCGATCGGCGACCTGGTCCGGGATCCAGCCGAGCGCGATGCGCAGCTCGCGTGCGTGCCGCTGTACCTGGAGCGAGACTCGGAAAAAATTACGCTGCCGGACGACTCGCTGCAGCTCAAGCCGGGAGACCGCCTGTTGTTCGCCGGCCGCAGTGCCGCGCGCGAGCGACAGCGGCCGATGCTGTTCAACCCGAACATTCGCGACTACGTGTTGACTGGACACGACGGTCCGGCGGGCTGGGTGTGGAGGCGGCCACAGCGGCGCGTCGTCGCGAGGTCGAGCAGCATTTCGCCCGAGGAATAACGCCGACTACGAGCAGGGTCCGCCTGCCGCTACTCCGGCTGCATCAGGCGCACCAACGCGACAAATTCCGGATGCTCGCGCAGCGGCATCAGGACCGGATCATTCTTCAGCCAGCCAAGGTTCCTGTAGCCGGCGTCGACGGCCTGGCGTAGCGCTTCCAGGGCGCGGTCCGATTCGCCGAGCCTCACGTACCAGCACGCGGCATTGTAGAGCATGTGCGGGTCGCCGGGACTGAACACCAGCGCCTGCGTGCCCTCGCGAATCGATTCGTCCCTCTGGCCCGCCCGGGCAAGCTGGTTCGCATAGATTAGTCGAGCGCGTGCATCGTCCGGATTCTGCAGCAGATAGTTCGGCATGATCTCGAGCAGCCGGCGATAGGCGACGTCGGCCTCTTCGGTCCGCCCCAGTCCGAGACAAGTCTGCGCCACGTCGAGATGCCCCGCATAAAACGTCGGCTTGATCTCCGCGACCCGCCGAAAGACGTCCAGCGCCTGCTGGAGCCTGCCCTCTGTGAAGTAGATCCGCCCGAGTGTCCAGTGCGCAATGAAGTCGTCCGGGTCGATCTCGACCGCCTTGGCGCACGAGGCCGTGGCTTCGTCGAGCTTGCCCCACAGGAAATACGACAGGCCCATCGCCCGGTATGCTTCCGAGAGGTTGTTGTCGTACATCAGCGCCTTGAAGCTGAGCTCCTGCGCCATTTCCCTGTAACGCTCCTCGCGCGCGATCAACTGGTACATCTGGCCGTAGGCGCTGGAGCATCCCGCGTAGGCGGACGCGTATCGGGAGTCGAGCTCGATGGCCTTTTCGAACAACTGGATTGCGTACTCGACGCTGCGCTTGGTCAGTCGATAGAGCTGGTCCTGGCCGCGAAGATAAAGGTCGTACGCCTCCGCGTTGAGTGTCGGCCGCTTGGTCAGCGACAGCTTTTCCGAGAAGGTGAGCTTGAGTCTCAGCGCCTCGACGATCTGCTGGGCGACTTTTTCCTGGATGTCGAAGATGTCGTCGAGCTTGCCCTTGTAGGTGTTACCCCAGAGTTGAAGGTTGGTCGCGACGTCGACCAGCTGGACCGTGATCCGCACCGAATCGTGAAACCGTCGCACGCCCCCGCCGACGATGTAGCGCGCGCCGAGCGCGTTGCCGATCGCGTGGATGTCCTGGCCGCGCCCTTTGTGCTGCATGGAGGCCCAGCGTGAGATCAGGTTGATCTCGCTCACCAGCGACAGTCTCGCGATCAGTTCCTCGGTCAGCCCGTCGCTGAAATAGTCGGTCTCCGGATCGGGGCTGATGTTGTCGAACGGCAGAACGGCCACTGCCCCGCCTTCCGGCAAGGATTCGGCCGGATGCGCCGCGTGTCCAGCGAATGCTGCGCCGGCCTGCGCGTCGACGCCGGGTGCGACGACAGCATGTGGCGGGGTGATCTTCACGCCCAGCGAGTCGAGCGAGCGAAGTATCGCCTGGAGGTTGTCGTTCGGATCGCCGTGGTAGAACTCGATGTGCTGGATGCCAGCGAGCGGGTACTTGAGGCCGAGCGGTATCGTGGTCGGCTCGAGATGCACGGGCAGGATGTGCCCCTTGCGCTCGCTCGTCAGCATCACTTCCTTGGCGACGTTGTGCGAGTTGACCGCCGACGGCGTCACCATCAGCAGCAGCACCTTGGCACCCTCGAGGGCGCGAACGATGGACTCACCCCACAGCGCGGCACCGTCGATGCTGCCCTGGTCGATCCACAGGTTCACGCCGGCGGCCCGCAGCTTGCCCGCGAGGTCGAGGACCCGAGTCTTGTCTTCGCGGGAGTAGCTGAGGAAAACGTCTGCAGATTCCGCCACTGTCGAACCCTATGCGTCCAATTGCCTGTGGCGCGGGCAGGGTAGGCGTTCGCGCCATGTAGAACAACAAAGGCTAACGGATACCTGCCGGCGTGAGAAGGATGGCGCCAGAGGTTGGTGCCGGACACGGGCACCTCGACGATACGTCAACACGCGGGATTGGGAGGTCAACCTGTTGATTTAGAAAGAGTTGCCATGTCATCCGAGCGCCGCCCGGTGGGATGGATCCAACATCGAACTTGATGGCCCGCCGAAGGCGGGAGCGTAGCGCGGAGTCGCCGGTAAACCGGTTCAAGGTCCCGGTTCGGAGAAGCTCCTCTGCAGATCGATCATCGCCTGCTGGTCTACGCTGAACATGGTCTGCGCAGGCCGGTCGAGATCGATGTTCAGCAGCACGACAGCGGAAAACGTCATGATCATCGCCACCGTGCCGAGCGCTGCGATCGTGCTGCGGCCGGAGGAGAGCCCGGAATCGTATCCCGTCAGTGCTGTCGCGATGATCGCAATGAAGTAGATCGTCACCCAGATGCTGGCCGGAATTCGATTGTGCAGTCCCACGGCGACGCGCCTGCCATGAAGATCGATCACTGAGTTGATGGCGCTCGCCAGCAGGCCGACCACGACAGAATCCGGCTGCTGCCTCGAGAGTTCCACGACCTGGGACCACATCTGCGCGTGGGTCGAGTTCGCGTCGGCGAGGAACCGCGCCAGCCGCTGCTGATCCCTGGGGTCGGATCCCGCTGCCGCCTCGAGGCGGCTGTCGACGTAATCACGCAGCTGTGCCCTGATGGCGCCGCCGTACGGCTCCTCTACCAGCTGCGCGCGGAGGTAGGCCGTGCCGATGGCGTTGGATTCCTCGACCACCAGTTGCTTGCGTTCCGCAAAGCGGCTGGCCGCAGTGCCGAACGTGAAGGCAAGCATGAACGCCAGCAGGCCGAGCACGGCCGCAGTGACGCCGCTGGCGAGGGGCTTGCGGTCTGGCTCGGGGATATTTCGATTGATGAAACGCCCCATCAATGTCCCGACCACCGCGCAGCCCATCAGCAGGACGGCAGTGACCATATATAGAGTCAGCAGGGTTGCGGATTCCGCCCAGGAACCGATCCACGAGACGATCATCAGGCTGCCCTCTATACGCCGGCCATGATGCAAGCATATGGGTGCAGCGGATCGGTTGTATATGGACGGCAGTCCATGTACGCAAATCATTCCCTGCTGAGCGTGGTGCCGTGCGGCGACAGCACACGGCGCGACGGTGCCGACATTCGCCTGTTTTGCAGATAGACTCTCGCGCGGGTGGGTGCAAGGGATCGGCACGCCCAGACACAACAAGTAATTTTGCCGGGAGCCATGTGGGCTGATTCCGCGTGGTTTCCGAACTCACGCAGCTCCGAAGGGGGGGTGATGAATTCTTCGGCGAAGCGGTCGCTGGTGACCGCAGTGCAGCACTACTTTTCGCTTCCACCGGAGGAGGCGGAAACCGTGCTGGCCGAACTCGAGCCCGTCGTCTGTCGGGGAGGCGAGTGGCTGTTCCGACAGGGCGAGTCAGCGGACTGCATGTACCTGCTGGCGCGTGGCAGGCTCCAGGTGTGGATGGCGCGCGCCGACGCACGCGACGCCGGAGAACACCTCATTGCGGAGGTTGGCCCCGGCGAGATGATAGGCGAAGTTGGCATGCTTACCGGTGGCCAGCGTTCTGCCGGTCTTCGCGCCGTCCGCAGCAGCCTGCTGCTGAAGATGAGCTCCGACGCGTTCGACCGATTGGTGCAGCGTCATCCCGCGCTGATGCGTCGGGTCGCCGGAGGCATCGCGGAGCGGCTGCGTGAGCGTACCGCCGGCGGCACGACTGTCAGCCGCAAGTTCAGCACCATTGCGCTGATGCCGCTGGACGGCGGGCTGTCGGCGCAGGCGCTCGCCTCCCGACTGCGCGAGTTGCTCGAGCCCCAGGGCTCCGTCCTGATCCTTGCCGAGTCGCAGCTCGATGCGCTGGGTGCGCCGCCGCTGCCGGCTACCGCGCACGAGGAGTTGTCGCCGGCGCTGGTCGAGTGGCTGGCGGCGCGCGAGGCGGAGCACCGATTCGTGCTCTACGTGGCCGATCCTGCCGAGGGCGCATGGCGCGAGGTGGCCGTGCGGCACGCCGATCTCGTACTGCTGGTTGCCGATGCCGCGTCGGAAGCGGCGCTGCGCCCCTGGGAAAAAGAGGTGTTCGGCTCTCCGTCCGGCGCCACCTCGCGTCGGGCGCTGGTCCTGAATCACTCCGGCCGCCCGGAGAAGCTGTCCGGTACGGCCGCGTGGCTCGAGGACCGTGAACCGGATTTTCACCTGCATGTCCGATCCGGCGTGCCCGGCGACATGGAACGGCTGGCTCGCATCGTGGCCGGGACGTCGGTCGGGCTCGTGCTGGGCGGTGGCGCCGCACGCGGATTCGCGCACCTGGGTGTCTACCGCGCGCTGCTCGAAGCCGGAATTCCCGTGGACTGGATCGGCGGGTCGAGCATCGGTGCCATCCTCGGTGCCGGAATGTCGGTGTCGGAGGATCCCGAACTGGTGATCGACCGCGCGCGTGCAGCGTTCGTCGGTGGAAAACCGTTCGGGGACGTGACGTTCCCGATCGTGTCGTTCCTCAGGGGGCGACGCATGGAACGATTGATCGACGAGTACCTGGGTGGCCAGATCGAGGATCTCGCGATTCCTTTCTTTGCCATTTCGAGCAACCTCGGCGATGGCAGCGTGCGGGTGCACGAGCGCGGTTCGCTGCCACGTGCGCTGCGTGCCAGCGCCTCGCTGCCGGGGATCTTCCCCCCGGCTGTGGTCGACCGGAAGCTGACCGTCGACGGCGGGATTCTCGACAACCTGCCGGTTGACGTGATGCGCGACCGGCCCGTCGGCCAGATCGTCGCCGTCGATGTCACCGCGCGGCGCGATTACGAGGTTGACTACGATGTCGTGCCTTCACCGTGGACGCTGCTGGCAGGACGGATGCTGCCGTTCGCCAAGCACTACCGGGTCCCCGGTACGATGTCGATGCTGATGATGGCGATGTCGATCGGCACGATGGAGTCGTCGCTGAAGGCCGGGCAGCGGGCGGACCTGCTGGTTCAGCCGTTGCTCGGCGGCTATGGTTTCACCGACGTGCGTCCGTTCGACCGCATCGTCGAGGTAGGCTACCAGGCGGGTCAACTGTCGCTTGCAGACGGCAGCTTCAAGCGCCAACAGAATGAAAAGAAGGGGCAGGCTCGATGAAGCTGAATTCCAATCGCACACGTCACCTGTTCATGCTCGTCGCGGCGGCGACGGCCCTGGGCGCAGCCTGGCCCGCGGTTACGCAGGACAAGACGAAAGCGTCACGTGGCGTCGCGGCGCTCGGCAGGCTCGAGCCCGAGGGTGGGATAGTGCGCGTATCGGCGGCACTGCCGGAAACGGTGGCGGGCGTGGTGGTCACCAGTCTGGTCGTCGAACGCGGGCAGGACCTGAAGGCGGGCCAGTTGATCGGGGAGATCGACATGGTCGCGGTCGCCAAGGCGCGCCTCGCCGAGGCGCAGGCCGGTCTCGAGACCGCGCGTCGCGACGCGAAGGCGGCTGCCGCGTACGCCGAGGAGGCCTGCGTGCAGGCCAGCGTCGCGGCCAGGCAGTCGCGCCGCAAGACGGAGCTGCAAGGCCGCGGTCTCGCCTCGAGCGAGGAGACCGAAGTGGCCAAGGGCGACGCAGAGGCCGGCGCCGCGTCTTGCAAGTCGCGAAACGCGGCAACGGGCGTCGCCGAATCGCGCATCGCGTCCGCCCAGGCGCTGATCGCGCAGCGGCAGGCCGAGCTTGAACGAACCTATGTGCGCGCGCCATTCGCCGGGCGCGTGCTGGACCTGGTCGCGAAGCCGGGCGAACTCGTCGGTCCGGGCGGCATCGTGGAGATGGGGCGGGTAGACCAGATGCTGGCGATCGCGGAGGTTTACGAGACAGACATCCGGCTGGTAAAGGTCGGCCAGCGCGCGACGGTCCGCAGTGATGCGCTGTCGAAGCCGCTGCAAGGCGCTGTCACTCGGATCCGCCCCAAGGTCCAGAAAATGGACCAGATCGGCGACGATCCCGCGGCGCGCAAGGACGCGAGGATCATCGAGGTGGAGATCAGGCTCGACGACTCAGCCCCGGCGGCCAAGCTCACGAATCTCCAGGTCGAGATCGAGATCGGTCGCTGACGCATGGCGAGTTTCATTCCAGCGCCACTCGGCTGGCTGCAGCTCTGGCACAGGCCGGTGCGGCTGGTGGTGGCCGTTGCCGGCATAGCTTTCGCGGTGCTGCTGATCCTGATGCAGCTCGGTTTCCGGTCGGCGCTGTTCGAGAGCACGCTGCGGTTCCACGAGCGGTTTCGTTACGACATCGCCTTGTTCAGCCCGGACAGCGTGTTCATCGTTCGTCCGCAGCCGTTCTCGATCCGGCGGCTTTACGAGGCGATGGGAGACCCCGCAGTAGCCGACGTGAGCCCGGTCTACATCTTTCCGGCCACCTGGAAGAACCCCTGGAACGACGCCCGCCGCAGCATCAACGCGGTCGGCGTCGACCCGGACAAGAACACGCTGGATACGCCCGGCTTTGCCGAATCGTATCCGCTGATACGAAAACAGGATGTCGTGCTGTTCGACATGGCTTCGCGGCCCGAATTCGGGCCCGTGCACGATGTATTCGAGTCCGGCGAGCCAGTGGTCACCGAGATCAACGATCGCAGCGTCAAGGTGGTCGGCCTGGTCGGGATCGGCCCGTCGTTCGGCATCGACGGCACGGTCATCACAAGTGTCGACAACTGGCTGCGGCTTTTCCCGGATCGCCCACGCAACGACATCCAGCTCGGCCTCATCACGCTCAAGGATGGAGCGGATCCCGACCAGGTCCGCGACCGGCTGCGCGCTTCGCTGCCACGTGACGTGCTGGTGATGACCAAGGCTGAATTCGTGGCGCGCGAGAAAGCCTACTGGAACGGCGCGACGCCGATCGGCTACGTGTTCGCCTTCGGGGCCATCATGGGCCTCGTGGTCGGCGCCATCATCGTCTACCAGATCCTGTTCGCCGACGTCTCGGAGCACCTGCGCGAGTACGCGACACTGCGCGCGATGGGTTACCGCAACCGCTTCGTCTCCGGCATCGTGTTCCAGCAGGCGATCATCCTCGGCATCCTGGGCTTCCTTCCGGGCGCGGCGGCTGCCTGGTGGTTGTATCGATCTGCGGCGGCAGCGACGCGATTGCCGCTGCACCTGACTACGGAGCGGGGCGTGGTGGTGTTCTGCCTGACGATCGCGATGTGCGCGCTGTCGGGATTCCTCGCGCTGCGCAAGGTGCGCAAGCTCGATCCGGCGGAGGTCTTCTGATGGCCACGCCGGCGCCAGTCGTCGTCGAGGGGTTGAACCACTACTTCGGTCGCGGGGCGCTGCGCCGCCAGGTCCTGTTCGACGTCTCCACCACGATACCGGCAGGCGAAATCATCATCGTGACCGGACCCTCGGGCTCGGGGAAGACGACGATGCTTACGCTGGTGGGGGCACTGCGTTCGGCCCAGGAGGGCAGCGTGCGGATCCTGGGGAACGAACTGCGCGGAGCGCGACCGGGAGCGCTGGAGGAAGTACGCAGGCGGATCGGATTCATCTTCCAGCAGCACAACCTGCTGGGCGCGCTGACCGCTGTGCAGAACGTGGAACTCGGGCTGCGTGTCGCCGGCCGGCACGGGCGTGCCGAGCTTCGCCGGAAGTCGAACGAGATGCTGGAGGCGGTCGGGCTCGCCGGCCACACGCATAAGCGCGCCGAGCACCTGTCTGGCGGGCAGCGCCAGCGGGTGGCGATTGCGCGGGCGTTGGTGGGCCAGCCGGCCATGTTGCTGGCGGACGAACCAACCGCGTCGCTCGACCGGGCTTCCGGCCGCGAGGTGGTGGAACGGATGCAGGTGCTCGCGCGAGAGCAGGGCACGACCATCCTGCTCGTGACGCACGATAACCGCATCCTGGACGTGGCCGACCGGATCCTGCACCTGGAAGACGGGCGCCTGTCCACGTTCACCGACGCAGTCATCGCCAATACACGGCAGATGATGCACATGCTCGCGCAGAGCAACGACAAGCAGGATCTCGAGAAGCTGGTTGCGGACATGGACGAGCCGGCCTTCCGCCGCACGCTGGAGCAACTCACCCAGCAGGCCCAGCAGTTCATCGAGGCGACTGCGATGGCGGGCGACGAGGCCTACCAGAGCATGCTCGAGCAGTCATTACGCGTCTTTACGCGCAGGGTCGGCCAGTTGCTCGATGCCGAGCGGGCCTCGCTGTTCCTGGTGGACCGCGACCGGCAGCAGCTGGTGCTGCGCGTATCCGAGGATGCGCCCGACGGGGACCCGGTCCGGATACCGCTCGCGAGCGGCATCGCGGGCGCAGCAGCCGCTTCCGGCAAGGCGGTGCGGGTCGCCGACGCCTATGCCGATCCGCGCTTCAACCGGGCGGTGGACGTGCAGACCGGTTTTCGCACGCGTTCGGTGCTCTGCCTGCCGTTGCACGACCGCGAGGGTCGTGTCTTCGCGGTGACCCAGTTGCTGAACCGACGCGACGGCGCGCCGTTTGACGACAGCGATGAGCGGCGCTACGGTGAGTTCGCGTCATCCCTGTCGGTGTTGCTCGAATCGCTGGTCAGCGCCGGGCAACGGATTCGGTGAACCGTGAACACCACTCGACCTGTCAGGCTGTTGCAAGTGACGGATCCGCACCTGTTCGCGGACCCGACGCGCAAGATCTACGGCGTCAACACCGCGCAGTCCTTCCGAAGCGTGCTCGCTGACGCGCTGGGTGGAGGAGTGCCGCCACCCGACGCGATACTGGTCACTGGCGACATCGGCGACGACATGAGTGCGGGGGCCTACAGGGCATTCCGCGAGGCAGTCGGCGGGCTGGGCGCCCCGGTGCTGTGCCTGCCGGGCAACCACGATGCGCCGGCGTTGATGGCGGAACTGCTCAATTCCGACAACCTCCAGTTCTGCGGCAGCGCGAAGCTCGGCGCCTGGGGCCTGGTGCTGCTGGACACGCATATCGACGACGACCCGGCCGGCTCGCTGGCCGCGACCGAACTCGAGAGACTCGAGTCGAGCCTGCGTGGATTCGCCGACCGGCCGGTCCTCGTCTGCCTGCACCACCTGCCGCTGCCGACCGGCAGTGAGTGGCTGGACAACTACGGCCTGCGAAACGCGGCGGATCTTCTTTCGCTGCTCCGGCGCTTTCCGCAGGTCAAGGTCGTGCTGTCTGGTCACGTGCACCAGGCCTTCGATCAACAGCACGGTCCGTTTCGCGTACTCGCGACGCCGTCGACCTGCGCGCAATTCACGCCGGGGACCGCGACCTGCGTGATGGACCTTCGTCCGCCGGGCTATCGCTGGCTGAACCTGTTGCCGGATGGCTCGATCCGCACGGAAGTCATGTGGTTGCAGGACTGGCTGATCACAAAGCGGCCACGCGATGACCGGATCTGAACCCTCATCGCGATGCAGGTTCCGCATGCCTGCGTCGGAAAACGGGAGTGATAGATGAGAGACGCCCTGCCTTTTGCGCTGCTCGAAAAGCCCGAGCAGCTCGCGACCTACAACGGCTGGAGTGAGGAGGTCTACCGCGACCTGCTCGACTTCCAGGCCGGACGAATGAGCCACGCGGAACTGGATGCCAAGTACCTGTACCGTGCCACGATCCTGACGCTGGACATGACCGGGTTCACCACTAGCTGCTTCGAAGGGCGGCAGGCCGAGGCGTTCCTGCGGATCCTGAACGCGCAGAAAGTATGTATTCCGGTGCTGCACGACCATGACGCGACGCTGGTGCGCGCGTTCGCAGATGACCTGGTGGCGCTGTTCGACGATCCCGGGAAGGCGCTGGACGCCGCGCAGGAGATCCACCGGCGCATCGAGTTGTTCAATGCCTCAGGCCTTGCGACGGAGAATCCCGCCTACTGCTCGATAGGCATCGGCTACGGCGATGTCTACAGGATTGGCCCGAATCTTTCGATGGGCGACGAGATGAACCGCTCGTCCAAGCTCGGCGAGGACACGGCTCGCGGGGCGGAGACACTGGCTACCGAGAGTTTCCGTGACGTACTCAAGCACCGCAAGGACGTGTTGTTCGAGCCGATTGTCCAGGACGATATCCTGTTTCCCTACTTCCGCGTATCGAAGCGTCCCGAAGGAGAGTGAGCGCTTGAAACGCAGGTCACTCCTGAAGGCCCTGGTTGCCGGTGGTGGCGCGGCGATCGCCGCGCCGGCCATTTCGGCGGGTCGCATGGAATGGCGCATGGTCACCAGCTGGCCCAAGGGCCTTCCGGGCCTGGGCACCGGCGCCGAGCGCCTGGCGGCCAACATCACGGCGATGAGCGGCGGCAGGCTCACGATCAAGGTCTACTCGGCCGGCGAACTGGTGCCCGCGCTGGAGTGCTTCGGCGCGGTCGCGAACGGCACCGCGCAGCTCGGGCACGACGCGGCCTACTACCACACCGGCAAGACCGAGGGCGCACCGTTCTTTACCGCGTTTCCGTTCGGCTTCACCGCGAACGAAATGGATGCCTGGGTGATGTTCGGCAACGGCCAGAAACTCTGGGATGAGCTGTACGCGCCTTTCGGCATTCGCGCGTTCCATGCGGGCAGCACCGGCACGCAGATGCTCGGCTGGTTTCGCAAGGAAATCCACTCGCTCGCCGACCTGAAGGGCCTCAAGTTCCGCGCCCCGGGCAACCAGGGTCGCGTGCTGCAGAAACTCGGCGTCACGCCCGTGTCGCTGCCGGGTGGCGAGATCTTTCCGGCACTGCAGTCGGGCGCAATCGATGCTGCCGAGTGGATCGGCCCGTACAACGATCTTGCGCTGGGTTTCTACCAGGTCTGCAAGTACTACTACTCGCCCGGTTACCACGAGCCGGGCCCCAACCTGCAGCTGATGGTCAACGAGGAGGCGTGGCGCTCGCTGACACCCGACCTGCAACTGGTGATTCGCACGGCGGCGGCCGCGTCGACGCGCGACATGCTCGCCGAATACAACGCGCGGTCGGGGCCCGCGCTGCGCGCGCTGGTCAGGGACCACGGCGTGAGTGTGCGGCCGTTGCCGGAAGAAATCCTGATGGCCTGCGGCGAGGCGGCCAACGAGGTGATGAACGAAATTTATACGGCCGACAAGTCGCCTGACCGGATCGTGCAGCGGATCATCGAGGACTTCCTGGAGTTCCGGAAGGAGATCCTGCCCTGGACGCGCATCGGCGAACAGGCCTACCTCAACGCGCGTCGGCTGCCCTTCGAATTCAGGCTGAAGAAATAGCGCCACGCGACGCGCGGGCGGCTCGATGCCAGCCAGCAGCGACGGTCGGTCCAGCACCGGAGAATTCGCTGGCGCTACTCAGTCTGGCACCAGATTTTCGAAATCGTCCCGGTAGGGCGGGTTCTTCCCGGGTGTCGGGTCCTTCAGCAGGTCGCTGAAATCGTCGGCCACTGGCGAACCCGAATGCGCCGCCGAAGTGCTCGGGGCAGGACCGATGTCGCGCACTGGCGCCTCGACGGAATACAGCCGGGCCGGCAGGCTTGTCGCGAGGCCCGGCGCCAGCGCGACCAGCGTGATGCCGAGCAGCTGCAGGCCGACGAAGGGCACCACGCCCCTGTAGATGTCGACGGTCCTCACCAGCCTGCCCGCGACGCCGCGCAGGTAGAACAACGCGAAGCCGAAGGGCGGTGTCAGGAAGCTGGCCTGCAGGTTCATGCCGATCATCACGCCGAGCCAGATCGGGTCGACGCCCATCTTGATCAGTGCAGGCGCCGTGATCGGCACGACGATGAAGATGATCTCGAAAGTGTCGAGGAAGAAGCCGAGCACGAAGATCACGGTCATCACTGCGAGCACCGCCACGAACGTGCCGCCGGGCAGCGAGGCGAGGGCGTCGTGCACCAGGTTCTCGCCGCCGAGTCCGCGGAACACCAGGCTGAAAACGCTGGCACCAAGCAGGATCACGAAGATCATCGAGGTGATGACTAGCGTCGTGCGCATCACTTCGCGCAGCAGCTGCAGGTTGAAGCGCCCCTTTGCGGCCGCCAGCAGCATGGCGCCCACTGCGCCGACCGAGGCCGACTCGGTCGGCGTGGCGATGCCGGCCAGGATCGAACCGAGCACCGCCAGCATCAGAGCGAGCGGCGGTGCGAGCGCACCCAGCACGCGTCCCGCGAGCCCGGCGCGGTGTTCGTCGGTCATCGCGATGGGCGGGCAGGAGCGCGGATCGACGATTGACTTGAACAGGATCCACGCGAGGTACAGCCCCACCAGCACCAGGCCCGGGATGATCGCGCCTGCGAACAGCTGGCCAACGGAGATCGGATCCGGGGTCATGTTGCCAAGCTCCAGCTGCGCCTGCTGGTTGGCACCCTGCAGGATGTCGCCGACGAAGATCAGTACCGTGGACGGCGGGATGATCTGGCCGAGCGTACCCGCGGCACAGATCGTGCCGGTCGCGAGCTTCGGGTCGTACCCGGCGCGCATCATCGCCGGCAGCGACAGCAACCCCATCGTGACCACGGTGGCGCCGACGATGCCGGTCGAGGCCGCGAGCAGCGCCCCGACGATCACCACCGAGTAGCCGAGCCCGCCGCGCAGCGAGCCGAACAGTTCGCCCATCGTGGTCAGCAGGGCCTCGGCGATCTTCGAGCGCTCGAGCATCACGCCCATGAAGACGAACAGGGGAACGGCGACCAGCGTCTCGTTGGTCATCGTCCCGAAGTAGCGGCCGGTGAGCGCCGAGAGAATCGCGACGTCGAACACGCCGAGTGCGATTCCCATCGCGGCGAATATCAGCGCGGTCCCGGCCAGCGTGAAGGCCACCGGGTAGCCGATCAGCACCGCACCGATGGTGGATGCGAACATGGCCACCGCAAGGATCTCGCCGACCAGCATGGTGCTCATCGGGCGGCCGATCCCTGCGATGACTCAGGCGCGTTCATCGGTCACCGGGTCCTCGTCGTGGTCCGTCATCCCGTGCCCGGCGAGAAACAGGCCACGTCGCACGATCAGCGCCATGCCCTGCACGAACAGCAGCATGCAGAACACCCAGAGCAGCGACTTGAGCAGGTAGACGGCGGGCAGGCCGTCGGCAGTGCTGGACGGTTCACGGATGCTCCACGAAGAGAGCACGAACGGCGCGGAGGCGACCGCCAGCATCGCGAGCCAGGGGAACAGGAATGCAAGCGTGCCGAGGATGTCGGTCCATGCCCGGGCCCGTGGCCCCAGGCGGCCGTACAGCACGTCGACGTTGACGTGCCCGCCGTGCAGGAATGTGTAACCGGCCCCGGCCATGAACACTGCTGCGTGCTGCCAGACGTAGAGTTCCTGCATCCAGGGGAACCCGATGTTGAACCCGTAGCGCAGTACGACCACGGCAAAGCAGGTGAGCACGCAGCCAAGCGTCAGCCACGCGATCGTGCGGCCGACCCAGTCGTTGATCGCGTCCACTGTCCTGACGAAGCCCTCGAGCGCTTTCACCGGTCCCCCTTTGCGGATTCCCGGCAATAGTACGGGCTCGGGGAGCGAAAATCCGCGCGGCTGTCGATTGGCGGGGGTCAGGTCGGCAGTGCTACCACTGCGCAAGCGATACTAGGTGTCGTCCGGTGCGCCGTTGCTCAATACGGTGAATTCCGTGGCCGTGTTCTCCGCGAGGATCGGCGCGTCGGTGATGAAGAAGGTGGTGCCGGGCGCGAGCATCGTGCTGACCGCGCGCATGAACCCGGGCGGTACCGAGATGCTTGCCACCGCTTCCGGTCTCATCGGGCGTCCCGCGTCTTCCTGGTGGCCGGGCATCGGGACCGCCAGCCACGGCAGGGTCCGCGGATCGGCCACTGGCGCGGACGGGTCCGCGCCGGGCCCGGACTGCAGCACGAATGTATGCGTCCCGATCGGTACGGACCGGTCCACCACCTCGATCCGCGAGCGTCCGACCTCGATGCCGTTGCGCAGCACGATCACGCGCTGGTCGGCGACGCTCATCAGGATTGACACCGGGCCGTCCTTTGACTTCTCCGGTTCCAGCCGGAACTCCTGTTTGTCCTCCAGGCGTTCCGCGACTACGGGCTCGCCGGTCCCCGGGTCGACCGGTGAGAACGCCGGTGGGTGAAGGACTTCAGATGGGGCCGTGCGCTTGTCGGCCACTACCACCGTCATGCCCATCGGCGATACGGCGAACAGTTCCTCCGAGAACTTCGACGGAAGATGCACGCAGCCATGCGACGACGGGTAGCCGGGCAGCCCGCCCGCATGCAGCGCGACACCATCCCAGGTCAGGCGTTGTGTGTACGGCATCGGCGCACTGTTGTATTTCGAAGACCGGTGGTTCTTGTCTTTCTGCAGGATCACGAACACGCCCGTGGGGGTGCCGTGTCCCGGCTTGCCGCTGCTGATCGTCGTGACGCCGATCTCGACGCCGTTGCGGTACACGTAGGCCCGCTGTTCATCCAGGCTGACCAGCACTACGATCGGACCGATGTCTGCCACGACTGGGTTCCAGACGAACTCCCCTGGCTTCAACTCCGCCGGCGAAGTTTCCGGCGGCCGCGACTCGGTCGCGCCCCAGAAGGGCGTGGCCTGGACGACCAGCGGCGCCAGCATGGCAAGCAATGCCAGAACATGTCGCTTCAACATCTGCTTTTATCTCCCCACGGCCGAATCGACGGCCAGAATGACGAGCTGGATCCCTGCTCGATGGACGACTCGGCCGCGGGCTAGCCGCCGAATATAACTGCATCCGGGATTTCGTAGCGTTCCTGGCCGATCCGTACTGTCGTGCTGTCGCCTTCGCGGCTGGCACTGAACGCGCCCGGGTCGGCAGAGCTGGTGTCGGCCCCGGTTGCCTTGCCCTGCTCGAAGACGATTGCACGCTTGCGGCCGTCGGGCTTCGTCACCGTCACGATCCCGCTGCCGTTGCCCTCGCGCTTGACGCCGAACGGGCATGAACCCATCGGTTGGCCGGTAGCCATGGCGCAGGGAATGCTACCGGTTGCGTGGTAAGAGGTGCCTGGCACCAAGGCGTCCCCGGTTGGGTGGCTGCCGGCTTGCTTCGCCCCAGCAGTTGCTCCCGTGATAATCATCTCGACCCGGTAGTCGGCCTTCTCGTTGCGGCGCGCGGCGCTGCGCATCATATAGACGCGGATCTTGTAGTCGCCGCTCGCGGGAAGTGTACCCTCGTACTGGTTCTCGCTCACCGAACCATTGAAGAACGCCACTTCGTTTTCGCCGGGCGCCAGGATGTTGAAGTAGGTGGCGGTGTTCTTCGTCGCCATGCTGACGTTCATGTACTGGCCCTTGCCGGCGCCGAGCACGTAGTCGACGATCTCGTAGCCAGTGATCGAGCCTTCCACGACGGCGCTGCTGCCCCCTCGCTCGAAGCTCACCCGCTGGGTGCGGATGTCATCGGCCGCATTCGCCGCCGAGACGGCGAATGCGGCCAGCATCACCAGGAGAACCGGCCGGCGCATGACCTATTGTTTTCCGCAATCGAACGGAGGGGCCTGCACGATGGACTGGTATCGGCCATCCGAGGTGCGAATCGTTACGCATTGTCCGGTGGAGTGGTTGTACCAGTTGCTGTACTTCGAGTCGCCCGAGGTCGAGCCGCTCTTGTACACGTAGCCACGATTCGCAAGCTGGCCCTCTGCCTGGCCGGCCTTGGCGCCCACGAGATCTGCAAGGCCGGGTGCAGTATCGCCGGCCTGGTACGACGAGTGAGCCGGGGCGTTCTGGCTATGGGCCGGGGCGAAGGTGACGATGATCTTCTTGTCATTCTCCCACTTGAAGACCTGTTCGTTCCCGTTCATTGAGCGCACGACCTGGTTGCCGTTCTGATCCTTGTAGTGATTGGACTTGTTGCCCGGCGACAGACTGAACGTGTTCCCGTTGCGCAGGTCAAGGTCGATGTATCCCTGGCGCTGCGAAAAAGTGCAGGGACCCGACGCGCCCTTGTTCTTGTCTCCGTCCTTGCGGACTTCGCAACTGGCATCCGAGGAATCCGCGAGCGCGGGTGACAACGAGGCCGTCAGGCCCAGTGCGACAAAGCATGCGACCAGTATGGTTCGAGTATTCATGGACGCTCCAGAGTTACGAGCGCGGGAAGGTACCGCAAGTCGGCCTGCGCAGGCTATCCAAAAAGCGAACCAGCTGGCGGCGGCCCGGCGTCAGCTCCGGTCAGCCCCACGTGTTTGCCTGGGTTATCTGCTGCGACGCGCCGCCGAATTGTCCGGCAATTTCAGGCGCGATATCGAGCGGGGAACCGCGACTGGCCGCGAGGGACGCGGCCCTGCCGCCTTCGTTCGCAATCTGGATAGATGCGCGCAGAGAATTTCGCTTAGCCCATAACTCAAACCCGCCGGTTGCACCGGCGGATGGCTGAGCGTGGACGACGTAGCTCGCTCCACAATTTCACGCGGGCTCGTGCTGGCCCGCGTCGAGTATCGGGTTCACCTGGTGGCGTCTGGGCGCGACCTGAGTTTCAGTGGGAGGAAAGATGCGGGCATTCGACATCGCCTTGACATCAATTGTGCTGATCCTAACGTTGGGAGTGGCTCGGGAGGCCATCGCCGACAGCGAAGATGCAATGTGCGAGTTCCGCAAAGATGGTGACACGGTCAATAACAAGAGCGGATGGTGCTCGGTGTCGCAGCGGCACGGCTACGTCTCCATCGACCTGCGCAATGGGACTTCGTGGGAACTGCGACCGACCGACAGCGCCAACCGCTACCGTGACCAGGAGGGTAACAGGGTCGTTCGCAGCAACCAGGGTTCCGACGACGTCTACAAGTGGGACAACAAGAAGATCGTCGTGAGCTTTCCGCGCGGCTACACGCTGGCGAACAGTTCGCATTCGGGCGGGTCGTCATACGCAAACTGGCGTGAGCGCTCAACGGGTCGATGCGTGACCGTGCGTACCAATAACGGGCGGTACCAGTCGATCGTGACGGTCCCGGAAGCCGACTGCCAAAGATAGCCAGCGGCGATTTCGTCGGCAGGTTACCGCGGTTCCTTGTCTACAAGCGCCGGGACCATTGCCTCTTCCCCCTTGCCTTCGCGTGTCGGGTCCGCCGAATCATTCCAGCCGAGATCCTCAGCCATGTGGGGCGGCACGGGGGTGCTTGACAACCAGACTACGAGTCGCATGCCGTCGGTGAAATAGGGGTCATCGGTCAGGTTGTAGCGCGGGTCTTGCTCGCTCGCTGGGCCGACGCCCCTCACGAAGGCGAACTTGCCTACGGCGTCACGGTGCAGCAGGCTCTGGAACAGGTACTCCCGTGATTCGTCCACGACCGGGTCGACGATGTGCGTGGTCAGTGTCGGCGACTTGGTGGTCATCTTTACGCCGATGTCGCGGCTCACCTGCCCGACCCATACGGGCTGGCCTTCGCAACGGAACGGCGCCAGCCAGAGCCGCATGTGATTGCGTTGCGATATCGTCGAGCGACCTCGCTGCATCGCAATATCCTGTTTTCGTCCGAACGCATACAGCGAACTTACCGGGGCGGTGAGGAAGGACTTGGAGGCAATCGCGGCGCCCACCATACGGCGGATGCTGTCCGCAGTAATAGCCTCGGTGAATGTCCATCCACTCGCGGACAGCGCCGCGACCGCGTCCTCGCCACTGCCGACCAGCACGACGTTGAGCGGATCGCCCGCGCCCGAGCCGTCCTCGGTGGTCGTGCAGCACGGCAGGTCCCGCACGCGCTCGCGAAACTGAGCAATTGACAGGTCGGGCAGGTCCTGTACCTGCGCATACAGCTGGCGTAGTGCGGAGTACTCGTAATCGAACCCTTCGGTCGGGAGCAGCACCGCAAAGCGCATGCGGATGGCCTTCTTGTGGCCGACCAGCCGAACATCGACGAACCGCCCTCCGCGCATGTGCGACGCATAGACGTACCCTTCATGTGTGCTGTGGGCATGTGAAAAGAACGGGAGGGCCTCGGCGCGGAACCTAGCCCTGTTCTGGTCCCGCTGGTCTGTCGGGAGGTCGTTGCCGGTCGCGAGTGCAGCTTCGTCCGCGGAGTAGTAGTCGCGGTCGATCGCGACGGGCAGTAGCCAGTAGTCAACGTCGCTGTTGTTCTCGATCTGCATCCAGATCGGCTGGATGCCGTCGTCGGCGAGTTCGGAGGCGAAGTGCCGGGACACGTCCGCATCGTTGGGAATAGCCAGTCGGACCGTGACGCCGTCCTGCTCGAGACTCTGAACTCGACCCAGGTCCAGCGGCGGGCGTTCCTCTCCATTCGTCGCGTCTGTCGTCGAACCCGTCGGCGCATGCGAGGGCGCAGCTGCGCATCCCGCCAACAGCAGCAGGGCAAGAAAGACACCTGGCGGGGCTGATTGGAGCCGTCGCTGCGGGGGCGGCTTCACCTTGAAATCCTGGCCTTCACTGGGTACCTCTGCAGAAGGACCGGCACTCTTCCGGCCACACCGATATCACGTCGACTCTAGCGCACGTCGGCAGATTCGCAAGGGGGCGCGGCGCTGGCCGCCGGCGACTTACTGCGACGACCCGTCCCGATCGAACCAGCCTCGCAGGCCTGGGTCGACTAGCCTAAAGTAGGCGCCGAGAAGAGGGGGGAGACGACCATGGCCGCATTCAAGCCGCTGAATCTTCTGGACCTGAGCTTCGTGCTGATGGAGACACGCCAGACGCCCATGCACGTGGCGGGCCTGCAGACGTTCCTGCCGCCGCCTGGCGCGCCGCGTGATTTTCCGAAGCAGGTCTATGAGTACCTGCGCAGCTTCCCCGTCACTGCGCCGCCGTTCAATTATCGCCTGCGTGGTCCCCTCACCGGTCATCTGCTGCCCGGCTTCGTGGAGGTGGAAAAGGTAGACCTGGACTACCACTTGAGGCACTCGGCGCTTCCGTATCCGGGCGGCGAGCGTGAGCTCGGAATTCTAGTGTCGCGGCTGCACTCCAACCCGATGGACCTCGACCGACCACTGTGGGAGATCCACCTGATCGAAGGCTTGCACGACGGGCGTTTCGCGATGTATGGCAAGCTGCACCACTCGCTGGCGGATGGGGTTCGGGGCGTAGGATTGCTGAATTTCTCGGAGGATCCAGCCAAGAGCCGCACACCGCCGATCTGGGCGCAGGAGCGCAAGAGCAAGACCAGACGCGACGCGATGCCGGCGGGCGCGCTTGGTGGCAGGCTGCCATCGGCGTTCACCAACCAGGCCCGTGCGCTGCCGAGCCTGTTGCGTGGCCTGGCAGGCTCCGCCAGTGCGGCACTTGGCGTGAAGGCGGATCCGGATTTCACTTCGCTTGCGGAGACACCCAGCACCATTTTCAACACCAGCGTCACGCCGCAGCGGCGCGTGGCGACCCAGTCGACCAGCCTGGCGCGAATGAAGGCAATCGGCGAAGCCGCGGGCGGCAGCATCAACGACGTGCTGCTCGCGGCCTGCGGACAGGCGCTGCGGCGCTACCTACTCGAGTTCGGCGAACTTCCCGAGCGATCCCTGGTGGCCTCTGTTCCGGTGGCGATCAAGAAGGACGATGGCGAGGCGGGCGGCAATGCCATCAGTTTCGCGAACGTGAAGCTAGGCACCGAACTCGACGACGTCCGTGAGCGCTTCGAACTGATACGCCGCAGCAGCGTGGCGGGCCGCGACTACCTGAAGCAGATGACCACGGCCGCGCTGATCACCTACACCGTGCTGATCAGTTCGCCGCAGATGCTGACGCGGCTGCCCGGACTCGCTTCGCGCGTTCCGCCAATCTACAACGTGATCATCTCGAACGTGCCGGGGCCGCGGCGCAAGCTGTATTTCCTGGGTGCGGAAATGGAAGCCTATTATCCGATCTCGGCGCTGGCGCACGGGCAGGCACTCAATATCACCGTGATGAGCTACGCCGGCGGGCTGTACTTCGGATTTACCGCCTGTCCCGACCGGGTGCCGAGCATCCAGAGGCTGGCGGTTTACATGGGCGATGCGCTGGATGAACTCGAGTCGGTCTTCATCAAGAAGGCGGGACGGCGCGGCAAGTTCGCGCCGAGCGCGAAGTCGAAAATGAAGGCGGGAGTAAAGGCAAAGCGCAGGGCAAAAGCAAAGGCAAAGGCAAAGGCAAAGGCACCGAGGAAGGCGCTCGCTGGCAGGAGATCGGCAGGAAAGACCTCCGCCAGGAACGTGGTCGCGACGAAATCGGCCGGACGAAGCCGCTCCCGCGGGAAGTGACCGCTCGAGGCGCGATCAGAGCTCCTTCTCGAACAGGTGGCCGATCGACTTCCGGAATCTTTCGATCGCGCTCTCTGGATCCTCAAAAGTCGAGGCCAGTTCGGGAGTGACCTCGCGACCATAGGTGAGGTCGTCGTCGATGAACTTGTGCCGAAGTGTTGCCGCCAGGGCGGGCTCGAGGAACACTACCGCCGTCTCGCTGTTGAGCTTCTCGCTGCGCGGGTCGAGGTTGTATGAACCCACAAGCGCGCGTGTACCGTCGACGACCGCAAACTTCGAGTGCATCGTGCCCTGGCTGCGGGTTGTCTCGCCCGGTGCCTGCCCGGTCCACTCCCAGATGCGCAGTCCCGCATTCGTATTCGGGCAGGCGCGTACCTCCGGTGAATCGTTCACCGAGAGCAGGTCCTTGTAGTAGCCGCGTCCGACCATGCTGATCTCCGGGAGGTCGTTCGTCTCGGGGCTGTTGGAGATCAGCCGGATCGATACACAACGCCGGGCCGCGTCCTTGATCGCCTGGGACAGGGTCGGGGTCGGCACGAAATAGGCGTTGGCGACCAGTACCTCGCTTTGGGCCCGCTCGATCAGCTTGATGTAGGCCTGCTGGATGTAGGTTTCCTTGAGGCGAGGACGATTCTGGATGAAACGGCAGGTGGCGCCCCTGAACTCCAGCGGCGGCTCGCGGGCCTCCAGCTCCGCGACATAGCGGACGATCTGCGGGTTCGTCGTGTATGAAATCGGTACCTTCCCGGTAGTGCCGAGAACCTTGCGGGTGGCCTCCCAGTAGAGGTTGGTGTTGAAGATGCCGCGGCTTTTCTTTACGCCGACGAAGTATTCGAAATTCCGGTCGAACGCGGTCACCAGGTCTTTCACGATCGCGCCACGCAGTACGATGTCCTGGTCGCGCCAGTTGCCGTCCGGGTTGCCCGGCTCTGCCCTGAAATACTCGTTGCCGATGTTGAGGCCGCCCGTGACCGCGAACGCGTGGTCCGTTTCGCCGTCGATGATCCACATCTTTTCGTGAAAGCGCTTGTCCGGAGCGTCCGGGTCGGTGTGCGGAACCAGCGCCGGTATCGGAACCTCGTTCAGCCACTGCAGCGCCATGGCCTCGTAGCCTTCGACCTCGATGCCGTTCTGCTTCAGGTCGAAGAACATCCACTGCGTCTGTATCCACGGGTTCGAGAAGGCATCCACGATGACGCGCACGTCCAGTCCCGCGGCCTTCTTCTGCTTGAGGATTTCAGCGACCTGCAGTCCGGTTTCATCTCCCTTGAACACCAGCGCCTGGATGCGAATGGAGGTCTGTGCATCTCGCAGCGCCTGCATCCGTACTGCGAAAGAGTCCTCGCCCCCTTGCAGTACCGCCACCTGGCAGCCGTCCGGGCCGCGCGGGGGAAACAGCCCGTCGAGGCCCACGTCCGGATAGGGGCTGCCGATGAACCGCGCGTCCGGGCCGAGCACCGAGGTCTCGGCGGCCTGGTCAACGTACTCGACCAGCGCGGGCCCCGCGACCGGCGCGGGCGCCGACGCGGTTGTTGCACAGCCGGTTACCGCCAGGGCCATCATTGCGGCAAGCGGTGCGCCGGCCAGGCGGTTTCTAATTGAAACGGCTTGCATCAGGTAGAGTCTACGAAAATGATCCCTGTCATGCATTTGAAACTCGCGGCGCCATGGCCTGGACGCACGTCACGCTGCGCCGGCGGCCGAAATGTAGCCGCCGTACTCCTGCTCGCCGTGCTGCTTGGCGGTTGCGCGGCCGCCCCGACCGCGACGGAATTGACCGCGAAGGCTGTCCAGTTTGCGTACGTCGAAGGTGCTCCGCCTGCCAGCGATGGCCGGGCGAAATTTCGTGCTGTCTTCTGCGCCAGACTTCGCGCCGACGGGTTCGGATCGCCGAACGATTCGTCCTGCGATCGCTGGCTGTGGCGTTTGCCGGACGAGCCCGCGGCATTCGAGCGCCACGGTGAGCCGGCCGGTTCGGAGGCCGATTTCAAGGTCCCCTCCGGCACGGCGGTATTCGTTGTCACCGGTGCGTTCAGCGAATGCGTCGGGGAAGAGGGGAGGCCGTTCATCGCCGGCGTCGAAAAACTGCGCGAGGACGGGGTTCGCGTGGAGACAATCGTGGTCAGCGGACGCTCCGGCACCGCCAACAACGCACATCAGATTGCCCTGGCGATCGAGCGCGCGCAGCTGCCAGGAAACCAGGAGATCCTGTTGATCGGATACTCGAAGGGTGCACTGGACAGCCTGCGCTTCATGGTCGATTACCCGGCACTCGCCGGAAGAGTCAAGGCTGTCGTCAGCGTGGCCGGCCCGATATTCGGCACTCCGCTGGCAGAGGCGGTGTCGACGGCATATTCGAGCCTGGTGGCGAGGTTGCCATACAAGAAGTGCCCGCCGGGTGATGGCGAAGTGATCCACAGTCTCGAACCGGCGACGGCGAGGCAGTGGCTGGCCGACAACCCGTTACCGGCAAACGTGCGTTACTACTCGCTCGCGAGTTTCACGACCAGGGACCACATTGCACGTTCGCTGGTGCCCACGTGGAAGTACCTCAATCGCACCGACCTGTTGAACGACGGGCAGGTGCTGGCGGCCGACGCGCTGATTCCGGGCGCGACACTGCTGGGATTCGCAAATGCCGATCACTGGGGTGTGGCCGAGTCGATCGAAGAGGTTCATCCATTCCTCGCGGGTCGGCCCGACCCCGAGCCATTCCCCATCGAGCAGTTGTTTGCTGCGATCGTGCAATTTGTCTCGAGCGACACGGGCTCCGCCGACTTGTTGCAGGGTAACGTGTCACGGGTCGTCCCTTTGACCGCCAGGGAGCTGGAATGAAAGCGATGCTGCTGACCGGCACAGGTCCGGTAACCGAGGGACGCGACTCGCTGGTCCTGCGTGACGTTCCGGATCCGGTCCCGCGGGAAGGCGAGGTGCTGATCCGGGTAGCTGCCTGTGGCGTGTGCCACACCGAACTCGACGAGATCGAGGGCCGTACGCCACCGTCGCGTCTGCCGATGATTCCGGGTCACCAGGTCGTCGGGGAGATCGTCGCTCGAGGCGCAGGCGTGGCGGGAATGGAGATTGGCCGGCGAGTCGGCGTCGCCTGGATCTTCTCGGCCTGCGGTCACTGCGGACACTGTGCTGAAGGTTACGAAAATCTCTGCAGCGAATTCCGCGCCACCGGTCGCGACGCAAACGGCGGTTATGCCGAGTACATGACAGTACCGGCGGCGTTTGCCCATGAAATTCCGGACTGCTTCACCGACGCCGAGGCCGCGCCGCTGCTGTGCGCGGGCGCGGTCGGTTACCGGTCACTGCGGCTGGCCGGGATCCGAAATGGCATGCGGCTCGGGCTCACGGGCTTTGGGGCTTCGGGACACCTGGTGATGATGATGGTTCGACACCGCTATCCCGACACTGAGGTCTACGTCTTCGCGCGCCAAGGCGAGGAGCGGGATTTCGCGCTGCAGTCCGGGGCCGTCTGGGCGGGCGACACGCGCGAGAGAGCTCCCGCGAGGCTGGACGCCATCATCGACACGACACCAGCGTGGCTGCCGGTGATCAAGGCGCTCGAGAATCTCGAGCCGGGAGGCCGGCTGGTGGTGAACGCGATTCGGAAGGAAGAGACGGACCAGCAGCAATTGCTCGGCCTCGACTATCCACGACACCTGTGGATGGAAAAAGAGATCAAGAGCGTCGCAAACGTGACGCGCAGCGACGTGCGCGAATTTCTCGATCTCGCCGCCGGCATCCCGATGCGACCGGTGGTCGAGACATATTTCCTTGATGAGGCGAACCGTGCGCTGCGGGACCTCAAGCTGAAGCACGTGCGCGGCGCAAAGGTGCTCCTCCCACGGTGAGGGAGCGGCCAGCAGACCGCCACCCCGCCATGCGCGCTTCAGCGCGCGGGTGTCATTGCCACCGGACTCAGCGCGCGGACATGCCCGCCTTCAGTGATTCCATGGCCTGGTCGATGGTGAAGCTCGCGGCCCGCTGGCTGGGCGGGAATTCCTTGAACGTTGCCAGGAAGTTTCCGACGATCTCGGACGCCGGCAACATGATGAACGCGTGGTCCAGGTACCAGTCCCAGTAGGTGTTCGAGGTGATGTCGGCCCGCTCGTACGGGTCTGCCCGCAGGTTGAACAACTTCGGGATGCGCGTGTGCACGTAGGGTTCGGACCACACTGCCAGCGTGCCTTGCGCCCGCTGCTCGGCAAACACCGCCTTCCAGTTGTCGTAGCGCATCGCAGTGAGGTCGCCGTCGTCGGAGAAGTAGAAGAATTCCTCGCGGGGGCTCGCGGTCACCTGTCCCGTGAAGTACGGCAGCATGTTGTAGCCGTCGAGGTGGACCTTGAACGTGGTGCCGCCCACCGCATAGCCCTTGAGCAGTCGCTCGGTAGCGTCGGGAACCCCGGCTGCGGCCGCCAGAGTCGGCAGCCAGTCAAGGTGCGACACGATGCCGGTCAGCACCGTGCCGGGCTTGATGTGCCCGGGCCAACGCACCATCGCCGGCACGCGGTAGGCGCCTTCCCAGTTGCTGTTCTTTTCGTTTCGGAACGGTGTCATCGCGGCATCCGGCCAGGTGTTCATGTGCGGGCCGTTGTCGGTCGAGTACATGACGATCGTGTCGCCGGTGATTCCCGCGTCGTCGATGGCCTTCAGAACCGTTCCGACATTCTTGTCGTGATCCATCATCACGTCCGCGTATTCCCCATTCCAGCGCCCGGCCTGGCCGATGCTCCCGGGCTTTGGATGGGTGCGGAAATGCATGTGCGTAAAGTTGACCCACACGAACATCGGCTTGCCGGACTGGGCCTGCTTGCGGATGAACTCGGCCGAGCGATCTGCGATGTCGTCGTCGATCGTTTCCATCCGCTTCTTGGTCAGCGGACCCGTGTCTTCGATCTTCTGCGTGCCGTCGGGAAGCGCGTAGCTGTGGATGACTCCCCGCGGGCCGTATTTCTTGCGGAAATTCGGGAAATCCGTCGGATTCGGGTAGTCCGGGTGCTCCGGTTCCTCTTCCGCGTTCAGGTGGTAGAGGTTGCCGTAGAACTCGTCGAAGCCGTGCGCGGTCGGCAGGAACTCGTCCTTGTCGCCCAGGTGGTTCTTGCCGAACTGCCCGGTGGAGTATCCCTGCGCCTTCAATACCTGCGCGATCGTGACATCACGCTTCTGCAGCCCCTGGTCGGCGCCCGGCATGCCGACCTTTGAGAGGCCGGTGCGGAATACGCTCTGCCCGGTGATGAACGCCGAGCGGCCGGCCGTGCAGCTCTGCTCGGCGTAGTAGTCGGTGAATTTCACGCCTTCAGCGGCCACGCGGTCGATGTTCGGTGTCTGGAAGCCCATCATTCCGAACGTGTACGCGCTCAAATCGGACTGCCCGATGTCGTCGCCCCAGATGATGACGATGTTCGGCTTCTTTGCGTCCTGCGCACTTGCGGGCAGGGCGGCGCCGGCTGCCATTGCGGCAACGGCGAGGACGCTGGCAAGCGACTTGCATGGCATGAGCTGGTCTCCCCTGGTATTCATCGGATGCTGGCTGGCGACGCCACCTTAGCGACTGCGGGTGGGCTGGTCAAAACTGCCGGACGGTGCGGGTCAGGGCGCCGTATCGTCTCGACCAGCACCCGCTTGGCAATCCGCGCCAGTGGCGTCACGCTGTCGGATGCAAACAGCAGGAGAAGCGAATCATGACGGTCAAGGACAGCAACGGCAACGAGCTCAAGGACGGCGATGCCGTACAGGTGATCAAGGACCTCAAGGTCAAGGGGTCGTCCGACACGCTGAAGCGCGGCACGACATTCAAGAACATCCGCCTGACCGACGATGACGAGGCGATCGAGTGCGGGCAGGGCCGCAACACTATCGTATTGAAGACCTGCTTCCTGAAGAAGGCGTAGGCGCGTTCCTAGGGTCGGTCGCCCTTGAACCGTCCGGGCGACAGGAACTCGATCGGCAACTCAGTGTGACCGGCAGTTGCGAGCTGTGCGAGCACGTCTCCGAGTGCCGGCGCCAGCTTGAATCCGTGACCGGACAGGCCGGCGGCAAAGTGAACACGCCGCGAGCCGCTGCGCGTCCCGACGAGGAACTGCCCGTCGGGCGACATCGTGTATAGGCAGGTCGCGGAACCGGCCAGTTCCCCGGCGAGAGACGGTGCGATTGCCCGGTATGCGCCGCGGATTCGCTCGACGTCTGCGTCGCTGACCGCGGTGGCCCCGATCTCGGGGTCGACAATGTCGCCGGATCCATGAAGCCCGAGCTTCGGGTACCTGGACGGCGTCGGCGCGCCATTGTCGTCGGCGGGCGCTGCGGGGTCCGGCGCGAGACCATAGACCGATCGCTCATCGTGCCCGCGATCAAGCAGCCAGCATGGCATCGCCGAGGCATCGACACCTGGGGCCGGCGCGAACCATGCCTGCACCTGCCGGGTCACCGTGAGCAATGGGGTGAGCTCGGGCAGCAGTCGCGATGTCCACGCGCCGGCTGCGACGATGACGGCATCCGCCCGCTCATCGCCGTAATTGGTTGCCACCGTCACGCCGCCCGTGTCCTCGACCAGGCCGAGCACCCTCAAGCCGACGCGCAGCTCCGCGCCACGGGTACGGGCGACACGGATGGACGCATCCACCGTTGCCTCGGGTCGCACGATCCCGGCGTTCGGCTCGAACACGCCGACTGCGTCGTCGTCGAACGAGAACCAGGAAAATCGCGAGCGAAGTGCCGCGGAATCCAGCTCTTCGACCGGCAGAGCCCAGCGTCGTGCGGACTCGACCGATCCCACAACCACCTCCGAACCGTGCGGCCCGATGGCCAGCATGCCGCAGCGGTTCAGCAGCGAGACCGACGCCTCGCGCTCGAGCGACTCGAAGCGAGCCGTCGAGTGACGGATCAGTGGCACGTAATCGGGATGTTCGAAGTACGCGTGTCGAAAGATGCGCGAGTGCCCATGGCTCGAGCCCCTCGAATGCGCCGGCGAGCACTGCTCGATGCAGAGCACTCGTGCACCGACCTCGCTCACGGCCCGAAGCGCCGCGCTCCCCACGGCGCCCGCGCCGATTACGATGACGTCCCAACGGTTCACGGTGACGAAAATCGTGTCAGTGTTGTTCTACGCTGCCGGCGAGCGGTCTACCGGAGACCGATGCGCTGCACCAGGTCGGCATAACGAGAATCGAGCCTCAGCGGCTCGTAACCGGGATCGAGGTGCAGGTAGATCAAGCCGGCCGAGCGCGCCTGATAGGCCCGCTCGAGTGCGTCGAAGGCCTGGTCCAGGTGGCCGACCGCGGCGTGGCCCATGGCCAGGTATTCTGCCCGCACATATTGCTGCCGAGATTCGCTTTCGAGCCGCGCAAGAATTTCTTCCGCTTCCTCGCGGCGACCCAGCGCGGCCAGCGCCCGGACGATCATCGCATCGTAGGAGCGCACCGCCGTGTCGAGGCTCTGGCCGCGCTGGAACCAGTCGAGCGCGGTCTCCGCATCGCCCATCGCCAGGTACGTGGAGCCGACAAAAATGAAGCCGCGACCATACTTCTCGTCGATCTCGAACGTTTCCTCGCCCTGCTTCAGCGCAGCCTCGTAGTCCTTCCCGTAGAGCAGCAGCCGCGTGGCCCAGCCGAAGTACTCGACGCGCAGCGGGTCGAGCTCGAGCGCGCGACGTACGGACTCGTAGCCTTCGCGCAGGCGGCCCACCAGCGGCAGCGCGGTACCGAGTACCCAATGCGCTTCCGCATTGTTCGGGCTCAAGGAGACTGCGCGTTCCACATGTTGAACGCCTTCGGCGAACTTCCACTCGTGCCAGCAGAGCACCTTGCCGATCGAGATCATGGCGTCGGCGAGCTGCGGATCACGCTGCAGCGCGCGCTCGGCCGCCGACTTGGCTCGCGGATACGCGTCGTCCGGCGCCACCCAGTCGTCGGCGAGGTCGCACCACACGTCCGCGATTCCCGCGTATGCGCGCGCGAATCCCGGGTCCTGCAGCAGTGCGTTCTGGAAGAGGTCGTAGGCCTTGCGCAGTCCGATCTCGCTGAACTTGTTGAAATGGAAACGACCCTTCAGGTAGGTCGTGTAGGCGTCGAGACTCTTGGTCGGCGCGACAACGGCCGCCTCGCTGCCGACCAGCCGCAGTTTCAGTGCCTCGACGATCGCACGTGATATCTCGTCCTGGACGGCGAAGATATCCTCGAGCTGCCGGTCATAGGTCTCCGACCAGATCTGGTAGCCGTTTTCGACATTGACGAGCTGCGCCGCGATGCGGATACGGCTACCGACCTTGCGCACGCTGCCTTCCAGCAGCGTGCTTACGCCGAGCTTCTCGCCGATCTGCCGCGCATCGACGTCTTTTTTCCCCTTGAAAGCGAACGACGATGACCGGGAGGCGACGTGGACGCCTGGCACCTTCGAGAGCGCGTTGATGATCTCCTCGGTCATGCCGTCGCTGAAGTATTCGTTTTCCGGGTCGGCACTCATGTTGGCGAGCGGCAGCACGGCGATCGCTGTCGCCGCAGGCTTTTTCTTCCGGGCACCCAGCTTGGCCTCGAGGGCCTGGCAGAGCGAACGGAAGGCCTCGCTTTCGCGGTCCTCGCCCCAGCCATCAAGATCGGTCGTGTGAACGGCGCGAAAATCGATCGGCAGGCGCGCGTTGTCGAATCGAACCGGCACCAGGACGCCACGATCGGCCCCATCGCGTGCCTCGCCCCGGACCCAGCGCGAATCGACCGAACTCTCAGTCCAGACGACAATCAGCGTCTTCGCCTCATCGAGTTCCCGGGAGATCAGCGTGTCGAATTCCTGGCCCGGTGTGATCGCTGGATCCCACCAGACCGACCAGCCCTCGGTTTCGAGCGCGGCGACAAGCGGAGCGACAAGTGCTTTGTCGTTCCTCGAATAAGAGACGAAAATGTCGGCCACGGGCTCCCCCCGTACAATGACGCAGGACTCTAGCATAGCCAGTCGAGGAGGCCTGAAATGAGCGGCCCGCCGATGCGTACCTCGCTCTCCGGTGCTACCGGGTGGACGCGCTGGCTGCCGGGCGTGGTTACGCTGCGAAACTACCAGCGCGAGTGGCTTCGGCGCGACATCCTTGCCGGCCTCGTCCTGACGACCATGCTGGTGCCGGTCGGCATCGCGTATGCCGAGGCATCTGGCGTGCCCGGCATCTACGGGCTCTATGCCACGATCGTGCCGTTGCTCGCCTACGCACTCTTCGGGCCAAGCCGGATCCTGGTGCTGGGACCGGACTCATCGCTCGCGGCGGTGATCCTCGCTGTCGTACTACCGCTGTCGGCCGGCGACCCCGGCCGCGCCGTCGCAATTGCCGGTGCAATGGCCATCGTGTCAGGACTGGTGTGCATCGTTGCAGGCCTCGCGCGGCTCGGGTTCATCACCGAACTGCTTTCCAAGCCGATCCGCTACGGCTACATGAACGGCATCGCACTCACGGTCATCCTAAGCCAGTTGCCGAAGCTGTTTGGCTTCTCCGTTGAAGCAGACGGGCCCGTGCTCCAGGCGTGGGGCATCGTCCGGCAGGTTCTCGCCGGGAGCACGAATACGGTGACGTTCGCCATCGGCGGTGCGGCGCTGGCACTGATCCTGGTGCTCAAGCGCTACCCGCAGGTCCCGGGAATGCTGATCGCCGTCGTCGCCGCGACGGTGGTGATTGCAGTCTCAGGTGCCTACGGTGACGCGGGTGTGGCGGTACTCGGTCCGCTCCCCCAGGGATTGCCCATTCCCGTAGTCCCACTCATCGGTCTGGACGACCTCGTGCCCGTGATCACGGGCGGCATCGCAGTGGCACTGGTGTCGTTCGCGGACACCAGCGTGCTGTCGAGAACATACGCCGCGCGATTGCGGATGCGGGTGGACCCGAATCAGGAAATGGTGGGCCTCGGCGTCGCGAACCTCGCCGCTGGACTCTTCCAGGGATTTCCGATCAGCAGCAGTTCTTCGCGGACGCCGGTGGCGGAAGCAGCAGGATCGAAGACACAGCTGACAGGCGTGGTCGGCGCCGTGGCCATCGCACTGCTGTTGATCTTTGCGCCCGACCTCCTCGAATACCTGCCCAGCACAGCGCTGGCCGCGGTGGTCATAGCCTCCGCAATCGGGCTCATCGAGATCGCGGACCTGCGCCGCATCTACCGGATCCAGCGATGGGAGTTCTGGCTGTCGATGGCGTGCTTCGCCGGCGTGGCGGTGCTCGGCGCGATTCCGGGCATCGCGCTTGCCATCGTGATCGCCGTGATCGAGTTCCTATGGGACGGGTGGCGGCCACACTTCGCCGTGCTTGGGCGTGTGGACGGCGTCAGGGGCTATCACGATGTCACGCGCTATCCGCAGGCACAGCGCATCCCGGGCCTGGTGCTGTTTCGCTGGGACGCGCCGCTCTTTTTCGCCAACGCCGAGCTTTTCCGGGACCGCGTGCTCGACGCCGTGGCGAACTCACCGACCCCGGTGCGATGGATGGTGGTGACGGCCGAGCCGGTCACCAGCGTGGACGTGACCGCGGCTGATGTACTGTCCGAACTTGACGATACGCTGCGCGCGGCGGGCATCCTGCTGTGCTTCGCAGAAATGAAAGACCCGGTGAAGGATAAGCTGAAGCGCTTCGGGCTGTTCAGTCACTTCGGCGAGCAGACATTCCACGCGACGATTGGCGAGGCAGTGCACGCGTATCTCGCTGCGAATCCCGTCGAGTGGGTGGACTGGCAGGACCGGAAACCATAGCGCCCCGCGCGCCTGCTGCGCTGCATGGGCACCGATCGCGATCCGCCGACGATGCTGGCATGGTTTCGCACGCCTTGAAGCTATCCGCCAGGGACGCGGTCCAGATATTGCCACAGCGGGCCGCGCATTCCGAACTTGCGCAGCACTGCGAACGCCTTCTCGTTGAATCGGATACCGAGCTTGGGAACGATCCAGTGCCGCTGCCTGGCGGCCCGCAGGGCGACGCGCTCGTAGATCGCGTCGCGGAAATCGTCGGGTGCCGACTTTCGGTCTGGGTCGTGTATCTCGTCATCGCTGACCCAGACGAACAGCACCGCGGCGAATGGATCGAGTTCCTCGACGAAGTCCAGCGTCTGCTCGACATGCTCGAGCGTCTCACCGGCCGTTCCGAGGATGAACGAATGGCAGTCCTTGATCCCGTGAGCACGGGCGATTGCCGCGAGCCGCCTGATCTTGTCGGTACGAAAGCCCTTGCGCAGTCGATCGAGGGTCTCGTCACAACCGCTGTCGGATCCGATCTCCATGCCGGTGGATCCGGCCCGTACCATCAGGTCCGCGAGTTCCTCGTCGAAGGCCACGGGGCTGATGTAACTGGTCCATGGCTTGCGGTTTCCGCGTGCCTCGAGTTCCCTGCAAACCGCTTTTGCGTGGCGTGGGGGCAGGTTGAATACGCTGTCCACGATGAAGACGTGATCCACTCCGTCGCGCGCGCTTATGTTCATGAATTCTTCCGCGACGCAGCCTGGGTCCCGCATCCGGGTCCTGGCGCCCTCGAGCAGCGGATATGTGCAATACGTGCAGTGCAGCGGGCAACCACGCTTGGTCTGCAGGACTTCGGTTCCGTACTCGCTGTAATAGCGTGGTGAAAGGACTGTTCGATCGAGCGGTGGCAACTTGTCCAGGTCCAGCGTGTCGAGCCGGCCCGCTGAATAGTTCAGTTCCCCGGCGGCCATGCTGTACAGGCGTTCCACGTTCTGCAGCAGCGGTTCCGAACGTTCGAGTTCCTCGAGCAGTTGCGCAAATGCACGTTCGCCCTCGCCGGCGATGCCGTAGTCGGCACCAAGGTCCCGCATCATTGCCTGCGGCGTGACCGAGAAGCCGCCACCGCCGAGCACGACCGGGGCCGATGAATTTTCGCGAACCGTCCGGACCAGCGCGCGATATGCCTCCAGGTTCACCTTGGTGTCGGTGTAGTCCATGTTCTGAAGATTGCGAAGGCCGATCGCGACCAGGTCGGGCCGGTGTTCGCGCAGCTTGTGTGCAACGGTTTCCAGTGGATCGGGCTCGAAGCACAGGTCCCAGAACAGTTTCTCGTGCCGCTCCGGCGTGGCGGCCATCACGTGCAGCAGTCCGAGCGGGATCACGGCGTCCGGCATGTTTTCCCGGTTCGCTGAAATGAAGGCTATGCGCATCTGGGCACTTGCCTGGGTGTCAGGGATCGCGGGGCTCGGAGTCTGAGTGACCGGAGAGGTTGGCGCTGGTCGGTCGGAACATCGCGCCAACACCCGCGAGCCGGCGGATGAAGTTGAAGAAGCTCCCGTACGATTGCTGCGGAAACCGTCGCAGGCGGACCTGGTATTCAATGGCAAACATTGCAGCGACGATAACGTAGTTCAACACGTTGGCGAACAGGGACCACGCTTCCAGCGGGATGGTAATCGAGGGATGCAGGCCTGCCGCCAGCAGCAGTCCGCCGGGGCTTGCCAGGGCGGCCAGAACGAAGTTGATGGTTGCCAGTGCCACGAACAGGATGGTCCAGACCAGGGTCAGGCGCCGCGCATAGGCAGTCATTTCGCTGGTAACAGTCTTCGAAGATCCATGCAGCATGATGATCGCCCGCTCGATCAGCGGCGTCCTGCCATGCAGCAATGTGCTTCCAAAGACCCAGGCCATGAACCCGTTGAGCAGGGTCGGCGGCACGAACAGCAGCAGCAGCAGTGCCTGCCCGGACCTGGCGACCACGTACAGGCCGAAGGCGGCGGCAATGAGCAGGACCCATGGCAATGGTCGGCCGGCTCGCAGGCCCGGGAACAACACCAGTACGGCAAGCAGGCCGATGCTGGCCGCGATCATTTCGGGGCGCGCACTGAGAATCGCCATGTGCGCGAACAGCGGATACGAGAGCTCCCAGCAGGATCATCGTGCCCACGTTGCCGGGACTGGCGATGCGGTTGTTCGATTTGTGTTGTCATGGTCGAGGCGCGGGGCAGACTACCATGCGCCCGGTCTGCGACCGCCACCGCCTTCGAGGTCCATCACGATCGGCCACTCACCGGTGCGGGCTGACGGCCATTCGATCGTACCGAGGGGGCCGTGGATCGACCCCGGGCGTTCACTCACTCGGACCACGGCCAGCCTGAGTTGCGGTCGCGGGGCAAATACAATTGCGCGCCAGTGCCTGTTGGTCGGGATCTCGGTACGGCGTGCACCTGCGGAGTCGATCATGCAGCAGTGCCTGAGCGCGTCGAACAGCGGCAGGCGCAGGGCCTTGGCAAACGCTTCCTTCAGCGTCCAGAACTCGTAGAACGTTGACCGCAGGTCCGACGGGTCCTCGAGCGAGCCGAGGTAGGCGCATTCGCCGGGCGAGAATGCAATGTTGGCCATGCCGATGAAATCGCGCGGTGCCAGCCACTCCAGGTCGACGCCGGCGGCGACCGCGGCGGGCGCTAGCGCCACGGCCGCAAAACCATGGCTGTGCGTAAGGCTGTGCAGTCGTTCGTGGACGGCCGGTATGGCACTGAGCAGCGCCCGGGTCGATTCCCAGTCGCGCCTGCGGCGCGTCGTGTGAATCGCGGACCATGCATCATGGTCGGCACGGTCAAGTCCGGACGGGTCGAACCGGTCTCCAGCGTCGGGCGTCGCCAGCCACACCTCCGTGGCGTCGGGCGATGCTGCAGTCAAAGGCACCCGGGTCACGCGTCAACCCGGGCTTGCATAGCTGCCCGGTCCACTTCATCGTCGCGGGCAGGATGCCGGCGTGGACCGGCTGCGAGAGCAGGGGTCGGGCGCGGCATGGTCAGGCGGCAGACGTATTTCTGGCGGATTTTCGTCACCGGAGCCTGCTTCGCGCTGTTCGGCATCGGTGGGCTCATTCTAGGGCTGCTCGTCTTCCCGGTCGTGCTGGCGCTGCCGGGCGAGGCGGCCCGACGCCGTGCCCGCACGCGCTCGCTGGTGCAACGCGCGTTTCGTCTCTTCGTCGCTACCATGAGCGGACTTGGTGGCATTGGCTACGAGTTCCGGGGTGCGGAGAGCCTTGGACGCCGGGGGCAACTGATCATTGCCAATCACCCGACGCTGATCGACGTCGTACTCATCGTCGCATTCACGCCCGCTCCGGCCTGCGTAGTCAAGGCCGCGCTGTTCGCGAACCCCTTTACCCGTCGCGTGGTAATCGCGGCCGGCTACATCAGCAACCTGCCGACCGACGCGATGATCGAGGGCGCGGTCAGCACGCTGAGATCGGGCGACTCGCTGGTCATGTTCCCGGAGGGCACTCGAACCCGGCCGGGACAGCCGATGCACTTCCATCGTGGGGCGGCACGGGTTGCCGTGCAGGGCGCGGCCGTGCTCACACCGATATACATCACCGTAGACCAGCCGCTGCTGGACAAGTCCCAGCCGTGGTATCGGGTGCCGCGTCGCCGGCCGAACCTGGTCGTCGAGGTTGGGCCGGACATCGACCTGGAACCCTACCGACACGAGCTGGCGCCCAGGGCGTCGCGCCTGCTCAATCAGTGGCTGCTGGCGCACTACGAACAGGAGCTGGCGAGCCGCCGTGGTTATAATGAACCACGCGACCAAGGGCAGGGGGCTTCGGGTCCAGGCGCGGACGGAGATCCGGCGCCGTGATCGGGTCGATAGGCGGGTCGAGGGCGGGTTTGGGGGCGCATGCAGACAACTGACGAAGTACTGGAACAGGTCAAGTCGGCGCTGGTCGAATTGTTCGAAGTCGAGCCTGGGCGGGTAACGCTCGAGGCCCGGCTCAACGAGGACCTGGAGATCGACAGCATCGACGCCGTCGACCTGCTGGATCGCCTGCGACGGCTGACGGGCCGCAAGATATCGGCGGACGATTTCCGGTCGGTGCGGACGGTCGGTGACCTCGTCACCGCGGTACATGCTGTCCTGCAGGCATGAGCGCGTCCTAGCCAAGTTGCCACCGAATGGGCTGCGACTCGAGGGCTCCGCCGGGCGAATGCGGACTCATGGACCGGGTACAGGTATTCCATGACGGAAGTGCTGCCAACAGTCGACTCGCCGGCCACGCTCGCCGAGGCCCGGCCGGCATGGTTGCCGGTGATCCGCGAACTCGTGGTCGACCCGTCGCTGCGGTCGATGAGTTGTCGGTTCCTGGTCAGCCAGGACCTGCCTGTTCTCCGCGGCCATTTCCCCAGCGCTCCGATAGTCCCTGGAATCATGCAGGTCGGCTGGGCCGTCGAACTGGCGCGCACCCACCGCCTGGTGAGTGGGTGTTGCACGGGGATCGTCACCGCGAAGTTTCGGCGCCTGATGCTGCCAGGAATGGACATCGACGCGACCCTGGAGCGTGGTTCCACGGCCGGACAGCTGCAGTTCAGTTTCCGGCTTCGTGGCGACCTGGTCTCGACGGGCCGCCTGCAATTCGGTGCCCGCGGTGACTAGGGTCTGCGCGATCGTTCCGGTGTACGACCACGAACTGGCCGTCGCGGGCACGGTTTCCGGGCTTCGGGCATGCGACCTGCCGGTGATCATGGTGGATGACGGCTCGGGTGAGCCGTGCGCCAGGGAACTGCGTCGTATTGCGGCGGCGGACCCGAGCGTGAGCCTGGTGCGCCTGGCGGCCAACCAGGGCAAGGGGGCCGCGGTGATGGCAGGCCTGCAGGCGGCCCTGGATGCCGGGTTTACGCATGCGCTTCAGATAGATGCCGACGGACAGCACGATTCCGGTGACGTGCCGCAGTTCGTCGCGGCTGCGGTCGCCGAGCCTCGCTCGCTCATCTGCGGCCGGCCGCTGTTCGATGCGTCGATCCCGCGCAGCCGCCTGTACCTGCGCTACCTGACACACGTGATGGTCTGGCTGAACACGCTGTCTTTCGACATCCCGGATTCCATGTGCGGGTTGCGCGTCTACCCATTGTCGGTAGTGCTTCCGGTCATCGCCGCGGAGCCGCCCGGCAGTCGCATGGACTTCGACGTCGAGGTGCTGGTTCGACTGCACTGGACTGGCGCGACGATGCGCTGGATTCCGACGCGTGTACGCTATGCCACGGATGGAATTTCCCATTTCCGGCTGGTACGCGATAACTGGCTGATCACGATCATGCACACGAAACTGTTCTTCGGGATGCTGCGACGCTCTCCGTGGCTGCTTGCGCGGCGGTTGCGCGCAGCGTTTGCCGCGACCTCCGGTATGGCCGCGTGAGACTGCAGGGCAACTTGTTCGCAGACCTGGACGTCGACGTCAGGTTTCACGACGTCGACATGGTCGGAGTCGTGTGGCACGGCCACTACCTGCGCTATCTCGAGAACGCGCGCTGGGCGCTGATGAACCAGCTCGGCTATGGTCTCGACCGGATGCTCGCGTCGGGGACAGCCTGGCCAATCGTGGAACTGCACACCAGGTACATCAGCCCCGCGCGGTTTGGCGACCGCCTGCGTGTACGAGCGTCGCTGGTCGAATGGGAGAGTCGCTTGACGATCCACTACCTTGTCACGCGCGAGGACGACGGCACGCGGGTGGCACGGGGACGTACGGTCCAGGTCGCGATCGACGCGCGCACCCACGAGCTGCAGTTCGCAACTCCCGCGGATTTCACGTCCTGCGTCAAGGCCGCGATGGCGGCACAGTCCGAATGAACCCGTTGCATTTTCCTCGCCCCGGCGAGCTGATCCGGCACCGGGGCGATGCCGCCCTGATCGACGAGATCTGTCGCGAAGACGAAGGCAGCCTGGAGGCGCGCGTCGTGGTGCGTCCGGGCACTGCATACAGCAATGGCGCCGGGCACCTGCCGGCCTGGGTCGGACCGGAGATCATGGCGCAGGCGATCAGCGCGCTGTCGGGACTGCGGTCGCTTCGGCAGCGCGGCCGGCCGGCTGCGATCGGCCTGCTGCTGGGCGTGCGGTCTTACCGGGCCGCGGTCGAGGAGTTCCGGTCCGGCGAGGTTCTCGACATAGAGGTCGTGGAATCGTCCGAAGACGAATACGGCATGGCCGTGTTCGACGGCAGTATCCGCCGCGCAGGCAAGGTCGTTGCGACCGGAATGCTGACGGTCTTCCAGCCGCCGGACGATTCGTTCCTGGAGCAGGAGTTTGCACGCGATGCATGATGGCGGAACGGTTCTGGTGACCGGATCGAGCCGCGGAATCGGCCGTGCAATCGCACTGCGGCTGGCGCGCGACGGGTACGACGTCGTCGTTCACTGCCGATCTCGCGTCGAGGATGCCGAGGCCGTTGCGGAGCAGGTGCGTGAAACCGGCCGCACGGCGCGCTGCCTGCAGTTCGACGTCGGTGATCGCACGCAATGTGCGAGCTTGATCGAGGCTGACATGGAGCAGCATGGTGCCTACTACGCCGTGGTCTGCAATGCAGGCCTTACGTACGACACGGCCTTTCCGGCCATGAGCGGCGAGGCCTGGGATTCGGTGATCCGCGCCAACCTGGACGCGTTCTACAACGTGCTGCAGCCAGTCGTGATGCCGATGGTTCGACGCCGCGCGCCGGGCAGGATCGTTACATTGGCGTCGGTGTCGGGACTGGTCGGCAACCGCGGGCAGGTCAACTACAGCGCGGCAAAGGCGGGTGTGATCGGCGCCACCAAGGCGCTCGCCGTCGAGCTTGCCAAGCGCAGGATAACGGTCAACTGCGTCGCTCCTGGCCTGATCGAAACCGACATGGCGAACGATCACGCGCCGATCGAGGAGATCCTGAAGGCCATCCCGGCGCAACGCATGGGAACGGCGGATGAAGTGGCCGCGGTAGTGTCGTTCCTGGTGTCGCCGGATGCGGCGTACGTGACGCGCCAGGTCATCGCCGTCAACGGGGGCTTGTGCTGATGCGGCGCGTCGTCGTCACCGGCATGGGCGGCATCTGCGCGCTGGGAGCCGACTGGCCGACCATCGCGGCGGGGCTGCGCGCGCGAAAAAATACCGTGCGCCGCATGCCGGAATGGGGCAAGTACAGGGACCTGAACACCCGCCTTGCGGCCCCGATCGAAGGCTTCGTGCCGCCGGACCACTGGAATCGCAAGCAGATGCGCAGCATGGGGCGGGTGTCCCAGTTCGCCGTGCGGGCCGCGGAGCTCGCGTTCACCGACGCCGGGTTGCTCGGCGACCCTCTGCTGCGCTCGGGTCGTGTCGGCGTCGCAAGCGGCTCGTCCGTGGGCAGCACGCCGGATATCGGCGATTTTGCCGAGTTGCTCCGCACCGGCGAGTCGAAGGGACTGAACGCCAATTCGTACGTGCGGATGATGCCGCACACGACCGGGGCGAACATCGGCATCTTCTTTGGTCTCCGCGGGCGCCTGATCCCGACCTCGACAGCCTGCACCTCAGGCAGCCAGGGCGTGGGCTTCGCATACGAGGCCATCAAGCATGGTTACCAGGACGTCATGCTCGGCGGTGGGGCCGAGGAACTCTGCCCGAGCCAGGCGATGGCCTTCGACATGCTCTATGCGACCAGCCAGCGCAATGACGACCCGGGCTCCACCCCTCGTCCGTACGACCGTGACCGCGACGGGCTGGTGATCGGTGAAGGCGGGGCGATGCTGGTCCTGGAGGAACTCGGGCACGCACGCGCGCGTGGAGCCCGGATCTACGCCGAGGTCGCGGGATTTGCCACCAATTCCGACGGCACCCACGTAACGCGGCCCGAGGAAGAAACGATGCGTATCGTGATGGAGATGGCGCTGCGTTCTGCGAATCTCGAGCCCGCCGCCATCGGCTACGTGAACGGTCACGGAACGGCCACCGAGCAGGGCGACATCGCTGAGACCCGCGCGACGTCCGCGCTGTTCGGTTCGCGAATGCCGCTCAGCTCGCAGAAAAGCTATCTCGGGCACACGCTGGGCGCCTGCGGGGCGCTCGAGTCGGCCTTCAGCATCTCAATGATGCGCGGCGGCTGGTTTGCGCCGACCTTGAACCTCGAGAACGTCGACTCGCGCTGCGGCGAGCTCGACTACATCGTCGGCGAGGGCCGCAGCATCGACGTTGACTACGTCATGAACAACAACTTCGCGTTCGGCGGGGTCAACACTTCCCTGGTGTTTCGGCGCTGGCGCGAGTAGGGCCTCCGGGTCACTTGAGTGCGGCTTGCACCTCCGGGCGTTCAAGAATCTTGATGAGGCGCTCGCGGTATGCAAGCTTGATCATGTTCTGGGGCGACTGGTCCGCCTTCTCGTCTACCACGTCACGTCCTGAATCGCTGATGCTGGCTATTGAAGTCCCCTGTGCGTCCAGGACCTCCAGCTTGTAGCCCCAGTCGAAGTTGAAGGCACTGACCCAGTTGAGGTTGATGCTCGCGTACCACTTGGTAAGCGACAGGACGATCAGGCGATCGGATCCACGTTCCGCCAGCAGCGACACGACCTGGTCCTTACCCGGGAATTTCGGGAAGTCGGCCGCGGTGATCTGCCAGCCTTCGTCGGCGAGGCCTACGACGATGCGGTCTTGCAGCGCCTGCGCCAGTGTCTGGTCTTTCTTTGCCTTGTCGGACACGAACCACGGGTAGACCTGCATGTCGCTCGGAATTCCGAATGCCCCGTGGGCCCGACCGATGTAGGTTGGGGGCTTGCCCTCCGCAAGGACGTCACGTTCGTCCAGGACCGTCACGACCACCGTGCGGGTCGCCTTGTAGTTGAGGTCGGGGGCTTCCTGCGCCAGCGGAATGGGAGTGACGCATCCCGTGAGCAGCGCTCCTGCTGCCAGCAGGATGATTACCGAGAGTGATGCAGAGGATGGGCAGCTGATCGTCTTGGATCTCATGGCCAACTCCATTAGATTGGACGCGGCGTCGACAACAGCGCTGCAGGCCCCACCTGCGGAAGTGCTGCGGCCCGCCGGTGGATCGATGCTTTGCCTCTGTTGTGGCTGTCGCAATACGTAGAAAAACACAGATGCCCGGGTCGAAAGCGGATTTCGGCGATGAGGTCGCGGTTGCGGCAGGTACGCCGTATTTGACGCTGGGCACTGTCGACAGGCAGGTAGTCCGGTCCAGGGCGGCCACGTGGACCGTCGGCCAGTTGTTGTCACTGGCGGATTCCCTCGCGCGTTCCCTGCCGGGCGGGCCGGCGGCCGTAAATCTTTGCGAGCGCCGCGAGAACTTCCTCGTCGGGTTCCTGGCACTGTTGATCCGTGGCCAGACTTGCCTGTTGCCGCCGTCACGCGCCACGGCGGTGGTTGCCGAGGTGTTGGAAGAGCATCCCGGCGCGTACCTTATTGACGATGCCGCGGTCGACAGGTCTCGCGCCACGGGGGCAGCGATCAGCAGGCAACTGCCTGACATTCCGCCGGAGCGCGTCGTCGTCATTGGCTATACGTCCGGCAGCACTGGTCGGCCGAAAGCCAATCCCAAGACCTGGGCTGGTTTCATCGCATCGACGCGCTTCAACTCCGCCCGCCTGCGCGAAGTCCTAAGTGGCTCCCGAAAGCACGATTTGCCCTGGATTCTTGCCACGGTCCCGTCCCAGCACATGTACGGCATGGAAACGTCGGTGCTGTTGCCACTGCTGGGCGGCATGGGAGTACACGGCGCGCAACCGCTTTACCCGGCGGACGTAGCCGAGGCCCTCGAGGAACTGCCGGGACCGCGGATACTGGTCACTACGCCCGTGCACCTGCGTGTCTTGCTCGAGTCCGGCATCGAGTTTCCGGAGCTCGCAGCGGTCGTTTCCGCCACCGCGCCGCTGTCACGCGAGTTGGCCGGGGCCGTGGAGCGGCGTCTCGATACCACGCTACTCGAATTCTTCGGCTCGACCGAGACCTGTGTCATCGCTTCTCGCCGGACTGCACTGGAGTCCACCTGGCGGCACTACCCGGGCGTAACGCTGCGGCCTCTGCAGGACGAAACCCGCGTGAACGCACCGTGGTTTTCGGAAGAGGTGGTGCTGCAGGACTTGCTTGCACTGGCAGGCGACGGCGACTTCGTCGTGCTCGGCCGCAATGCAGACATGGTGGAGGTCGCGGGGAAGCGGGCTTCGCTTGCGGACCTCACCCGTCGGCTGATGGATGTGCCCGGTGTCTCGGATGGTGTCGTTTTCCAGCACGACTCGCCGGACAGCGCTGGAGTGCGGCGCCTGGCGGCACTGGTCGTTGCCGAAGGCCTGACCGAGGCAGACGTGCTCGAGCGGCTGGCTGCGGCCATGGACCCGGTCTTCCTGCCGCGCCCGCTGGTCCTTGTGCCGCGCCTGCCCCGTAATGATGTCGGAAAGCTTCCGCGCGAAGGGTTGCTGGCGGCCTTGCGGCGTTGAAACATCGATGCGTTGAAGTATCGCAGCGTTGAGGCGCTGCTCGCGCGTCGGTTCCGCGCATCAGCCCGCGTGCAGCACCTCGATTTCGACCAGCAACTCCGAACGGCAGATGTCGGCGGCTACGACCAGTGTTGGCACGGCGGGCCCGTAGTGGTCCCTCAGGCCGCACTCCACCTTGGCTGCATCGCCGCGTCGCCGGACGTATGCCTTGATGAGACTGTCCGCACCCAAGGCTGGCGAAGCCACGTGTCCGGATGCGTGGGCCCGGTGCAGCAGCGTATCGATATTCACCAGAGTTTCACGTATTTGAGCCTCCAGGTCCCCGTCGTGCAGTGAGGCGTGTCCCACGATGCTCGAAGTCCCGGAGACCAGGAACAGGGGTCCCGGAACGGCCATTGCCCTGGAGAAACTCGGCGCGGCAGGTCCGAAATTCCGCGGGTAGTGAAACGCGCTGATCTGTCGCGGGTTCTCGATCGTGGCGCCGGGTTCGCGCCCGGCGAACCAGCAAACCTGCAGCGACCGCGACCCGCCTTGCCTGCCGACAGCGGTGGCGGCCGGGTAACCGATGACGGGGGTGATGCCCCCGATCGCGGCAAAGGCGCGTGCGCGACCGAGGCAGAACTGCCGGTAGCGCTCATCGTCGCCCTGGCCTTCGTTGATGTCGGTCATGAAGTTCCAGACCCGCCAGACGTAACGGTACGGCGAGTCCGCCTGCAGCCGCAGCAGGCCCATGTAGGCGTCCTCGGTGGCCTGCAGGAGCCCACCGACCCGGCTCTCGTCGATGCTGAGCCAGCCAGCGAAGAAGTTCCCGTCTTCGACGTGCCTTATCGGTCCGGCTGTCCCGAGGCGCGGCCTGCCGCTCCCGCGCCAGACCTCGCAGCACGCGCTGCCTGACAGCGGCTCGAGGTCGATGCGAAGGACGCGAGGGTCCTGGGGACACGGCGTCTCCGCGCCAAAGACTACGGCCGTCAGCACGTCGTCACCGAGCGGCTCGCGCGGGTCGAGCGCCGCATAGCTGGCGCGCAGCCCAGGGTGCCGGGATGGATGCTGCGGCATGCTATTCGGCATCCTGGGCGGTCGTTCCGCCGACGAATGCGACCCTGGCCTGCCTGCGCCGCCACAGGAAACTGCGCACCTGGTCCTTGATGACACTGAGTGTGGTCACGAAATAGATGAACTTGAAGACACGCAGCCGCCAGTGCACGCCATTGTCACGGAATACATCCCCCGCGAGCATCGAAATCATCGCCTGTTCCAGCTGCCAGTCGTTGCGCGGATTGGCGAACAGCTTGCGCATCGCGGGCGAGGTGAAGCGGTAGATGAACCACGAGAGCGTTCGCAGCCCGCGCTCGAACCGGCGCTGGTAGCCGCGCTGCAGGGCCCGCTCGTGACGCGGCTCGCGCAACGCTCCGTCCACGACATCCGCGGCCACCTCGGCACCGTGCATCGCCAGGTAGACGCCGCTCGAAAAAATCGGATCCACGAAGGCGTAGGAGTCGCCTGCCATGACCCAGCGCCGCCCGGAAATTCGTCGGCAGGCGTACGAATAATTTCCAGTCGCGTGCAGGTTACCTACGATCTCTGCCTGCTCGAGCCGTTGCCGCAGTTCGGGAATCGAGCGCAGCGTCTGAAGCAGAAATTCCTGCCGGTCACCCTTGCGCTGCTTCAGGTAGTCCGGCCAGCAGACGGCGCCGACGCTGGTGACACCGCCTTGCAGCGGGATCAACCACACCCAGCCGTGTTCAAACCTGTAAATGCTGATGTTGCCCTGGTCATTGCCAGGTCGACGCTCGACGCCGCGAAAATGCGCGAAAAGTGCCGCGCTCTGGTGACGCCTGCTTTTTAGCTTGAGTCGGAGTTGGGTCCCGACCAGCGTGTCGCGTCCGGTCGCATCCACGAGGTACCGGGCACTGCAGCTGAATGGGGCCCCGTCTTCAGACCGGCCTTCGACCGTGACGGTCTCGCAGGCGACGGCAAATGCGGTGACCTTCCGGCCCTGGAACGCCTTGACGCCACTTGCCTCGGCATTCCTGAGCAGCACGGAATCGAATTCGTCCCGTCGGACCTGGTAGGAGTTTGGCCAGGTCGGGTCCAGCGCGCGCTCGAATCGGAATACGTGGTAACCCTCGGGCGTGGGGGCCGGGAAGTCGGCACCGTGCTTGAGCGTGCCGATTGCGGCAACCTCGTCGAGCACGCCGAGTCGCTGCATGATCGGCAGGTTCATCGGCAACAGCGATTCACCGATGTGGAATCGCGGATAGCGGTCCTTTTCCAGCAGCGTGACCGACCAGCCGCGGCGCGCGAGGAAGGTTGCCGCCGTGCACCCGGCGGGACCGCCGCCCACGACGATGACGTCGCACGCCGGCGGGGGTGTGGCGCCTGTACCGGGTTCGCTGGTGGACACGTTCGCGCTCGATGGCTGGCCGCGAGTCGCATGATACACTTTGCCGATAGTCATATTCCTCGCGCTTGCGCATGCACGACATGGCTCAGTTGCAGACACCTGAACAGAAAGAGCTCGCGGAACTGATCGTTTCCGCATTGAACCTCGAAGGAGTCGAACCTTCCGGCATCGACCCGGATGCCCCGTTGTTCGGCTCGGGCCTGGGCCTCGATTCCATCGACGCGCTCGAGCTGGCGCTGGAGATTTCCAAGCGCTACGGAGTGCAGCTCAAGGCGGAGGACGAGGACAACAAGCGGATCTTCGCGTCGCTGGGTGCGCTGTCGGCATACGTACAGGAACGCCGCGCGGCCTGACGGCGACAACTGCTGCCGGGCGACGGGCTACCGATTTTCACAGGTCGAGAGGGATCTCAGGTGCGAAACAGCAAAATCCTGTCGTTGCTCCTCGCGCCACTGCTTGTACTGGTGTTGTCGGCTTCCGCAGTGCTGGTGGATCCGGGTCCGATCGCCGTTCCTCCCGGACTTTCCGACGCAGCCGTCGCCAAGGCGATCCGGCTAGGGGTTGCCCAGCGAGGCTGGGTCGTCACTCGCAGCGATCCAGGTTACATGGAGGCAACTCTGCACCTGCGCTCACACGTGGCGACGATCGGCCTCAGGTTCGACACGAGGCAGATAGAGATTCACTACGTATCGAGCGACAACCTGGACTACGAGGTCGAGAAGGGTGTTCCGCACATCCACGGCAACTACCTCAAGTGGGTGAACAACGTGGTGCACGACATCAACATCCAGTTGCTCGCCATCACGCCTGACGGGACCGGTTCCACCGGGTGATGCGGGTCGGTTGCGCGCCTGCGGTTCCTGCTGCGCCAATACGCCGGTGCACTTCACCAGCCTCGCAATGAAGCCGCTGCGGATCACCAGTCATTCAATCGCCTGCGCGGCCGGTGTCGGGCTGCCAGCGCTGTCGGCCGCCCTGCGCGCCGGGACGACAGGCCTGCGAGCCAACGATTTCGGGGAGTCGCCCCTCCCGACCTGGATCGGACGGGTTCCCGGCGTGGAGGATGTCCGCTTGCCGGGCCACCTGCTCGATTGGGACTGTCGGAACAATCGACTGGCCTGGCTTGCGCTCAACTCCGACGGATTCATGGAGCAGGCGATGGCCGCCCGTGGCCGATACGGCGCCGACAGGGTCGCGCTGGTCCTCGGAACGTCCACGTCGACTATTGGTGCGACCGAAGAGGCGTATCGGAGGCTGTTGCCGGACGGCCAGTACCCTCTGGACCTGCGTCGCCCCATCGTGCATACGCCACATTCGACCGGTGATTTCGTCCGCGCTGCGCTGGGCCTCGAGGGCGTGGTCGTCACCGTAGCGACCGCCTGCTCATCGAGCGCGAAGGCCTTCGCCAAGGCGGAACGGTTGATCCGGCTCGGCATCGCTGATGCCGCGATCGTCGGCGGCGTCGATTCACTGTGCGGCAGCGTGCTGTTCGGTTTCAACTCTCTCGAACTCGTCTCGCCCGAGCCTTGCCGTCCGTTCGACGTTGAGCGAAGGGGAATCAGCATTGGCGAGGCGGGCGGATTCGCATTGCTCGAACGTGAAGGCGAGCGAGGGCCGTGGCTGCTCGGGTATGGAGAGTCCAGCGACGCCCATCACATGTCGTCGCCGCATCCACAGGGACTCGGGGCGCGGCTGGCGATCGAGGCGGCGCTGGACCTTGCGGGTCTTTCGCCGGCTGCCGTTGACTACATCAACCTGCATGGCACGGCCAGCCAGAGAAACGACGAAGTCGAGGCGCGCGTGGTCGCCGACCTGTTCCCGGCGACGACTCGCGCCAGTTCCACCAAGGGCTGGACCGGGCACGCACTGGGTGCGGCCGGCATCGTGGAGGCGGTTGTCAGCTTTCTCGCGATCGAAGGCGGGTACACCCCCGGTACCCTGAACGCGCGGGACCTCGACCCCTCATGCGGCCCGCAGATAAGGCTCACGAACGAAGCGGCCGACGTCAGGATCGTGCTCAGCAACTCTTTCGGATTCGGTGGCAGCAACTGCGCGCTGGTCTTCGGCAGCGATCGCGATGCCTGACGCTACGCGACACATGCACACGGCGTTCGTGGACGGGGTCGCCTTCTGGGCGCCGCCGATTCCGGGGTGGGAAGTCGCCCGGGCCGTGCTGCGAGGCGAGAGCGAGGCCCGGGCGCAGCCAGCGCCGCGGCCCACCCCGGGCATTCTCGCGCCGACCGAGCGTCGGCGGGCACCGGATACCGTGGCCATCGCGCTCGAGGTCGCGATGAGCGCCTGCGAAAGCGCCGGTGCCGATCCGCGGGAACTGGCGAGCGTGTTCGCGTGCACCGAGGGCGATACCTCGATCAGCGACTACATGAGTGAGACGCTGGCTCGCACGCCGACCCTGATATCACCGACCCGCTTTCACAATTCTGTCCACAATGCCGCGGCCGGCTACTGGTCAATCGGCACCGGGTGCACGCGGCCGTACACTTCGATCAGCGCCCACCGGGAGACCTTCGGCGAGGGCTTGCTCGAGGCGCTGGTACAAGCCGAGGCTAGCGGGCGGGCGACCATGCTGGTGGCGTACGACATCGAGAGCCGCGGCCCGCTCGCGACGATGGCGCCGAGCAAGGGTATCGTAGGTGCCGGCCTGGTAGTGGCGCCGACCGCCGGGGATCGTTCCAAGGCGCGCATCCGCTGGCGGACGCTGCCCGGCACTGAACGGACCCGAGTCGAGCCGCGGAACGCCGAACTGGTCGCGGGCAACGCGATGGCGCACTGCCTGCCGTTCTTCGAGGCGATGGCCGTCGAGCAGGATCGTGCCGTGCTGTTGGGACTGAGCCCGTCACTGTCGCTGGAGATACATTTCGATTTTCAGACTTGAGACAATAGACTACGGTCATGAAGCTATTTGTGCATGTGCTGCTGATGATGGGTGTTGCTGCGACGGCGCTTGCGGAGTCGCCGCAGAATCCGCCGCCGGCGACTGCGCTTGCCGGCTACGACAAGTACGAGTTGCTGCCGATCGCGATGGGACCACCATACGCGGGCGACAAGGGCAAGGAGGCGGCAAAGGACAAGGTCCAGGGCTACATGACCGTGGAGACGAACCCGATCATTGAGCAGTGGAACAAAGACGCTGTAGACGGCACGCGCGGCCAGTCGCTGGTCATTGAGCCGCGAATCGAGAAATTGAAGGTGGTCAGCGGGTCGGCGCGTTTCTGGGCTGGCGCGTTCGCCGGCGACTCGTACGTCGTAATGAAATTCAGGATCGTCGAGCAGCCGAGCGGGACGCTGCTTGCGGAGCCCGAGTTCTACCAGCGCGCAGCTGCGATGAGCGGTGCGTGGACATTCGGCGGGCAGGACAAGGACATGCTGCACCGGATCGTCGCGCTCGCGAACCTGTATCTGCAGTCCAACTACCAGGACGCCGTCGGTGGCGCGACGGGCTACGACGTCAAGTAGGCGCGAACCCGGAAAGACTGGAGCGACCTGATGCGAGCGGATGTCGTAATTCTCGGCGGGGGTCTGGCGGGCCTGACGCTGGCGCTCCAGCTCCGACAGCGGTTCCCGGACCTCGGTATCGTGGTGCTCGAACGGAACCGGCATCCGGTGCCCGAGGCAACCCACAAGGTGGGCGAGTCGTCGGTCGAGATCGCGGCGCATTACTTCGACACCGTGCTCGACCTGAAGGATCACCTCTCGAGCCGTCAGTTGAAGAAATTCGGCTTCCGCTTCTTCTCTTCGGAAGGTCGACGCGACATCGAGGCCGTTCAGGAAATCGGCGTGAGAAAGTATCTCTCGACGCCCACGTACCAGATTGATCGCGGGATATTCGAGAACTTCCTTGGCGAGAGAGCGCGCGAAGCTGGCGTAGAGTTCATCGACGGCGTCAGCGTGCGCGATGTCGAGGTGACGGAGGACGATAGCGCGCACACCGTCCGGTACGAGCGTGAGGGCCGGTCATTCGAACTGGCGGCACGCTGGCTGATCGACGCGTCTGGTCGCGCCGGTATCCTGAAGCGCAAGCTCGGGCTCGCGCTGGAAAATGACCACGACGTGAACAGCGCCTGGTTTCGCATCGGTGCACGCATCGACGTCAACGACTGGTCCAAAGACGCTCGATGGCGCGAGCGTTGCGATCCGGAACACCGGTGGCTATCGACCAATCACCTGGTCGGCGAAGGCTACTGGGTGTGGCTGATACCGTTGGCGTCGGGGTCGCACTCGGTCGGAATCGTGGCCGATGGCCGCATTCACCCGCTTCGCCGGATTAACAGCTTTGAGCGGGCGATGGAGTGGCTGCGCGAGTTCCAGCCTCTGCTTGCGGATGACATCGAGTCGAAGAAGGGTCTGCCGCAGGACTTCGCGTTCCTGAAGCATTTTTCGTACGGATGCAGCAAGGTTTTCTCGGGCACGCGGTGGGCGATTACAGGAGAGGCTGGAGTCTTCCTCGATCCGTTTTATTCCCCGGGCGGCGACTTCATCGCGATTTCGAACACGTACATAACGGAGCTCATCGCGCGCGACCTCGCCGGACAACCCCTTGCTTCGTATGCGCGCATCTACGAGCAGTTCTTCATGTCTTTCTGCGACAGCACCATGTCGCTGTACCGGGACCAGTACCGGATATTCGGCGATCCGGAAGTGCTGCCGGTCAAGGTGATCTGGGATTACACGTACTACTGGGGCGTGCTGTGCCAGCTGTTTTTCCAGCGCCGGCTGACCGACCTTGCAATGTTCTCGTGCCTGCGTGCCGAGCTCCAGGGCAGCATGGCGCTCAATTCCGCGATGCAGGATTTCATGCGCGAGTGGTCCGCGCTGAGCAAGCGAAGGAACTGTCCGACAATCCTCGACCAGGCCCGACTGGCATGGTTTGCCGACTTGAATCGGGGCCTGCGTGATTCGCTCGATGATGAGGCTTTCAAGGCCCGGATACGCGAAACGACGCGCCAGCTCGAGGAACTCGCCCACGAGATCGTCGTGAAGGCCTGCGCCGAAAATCCCGGGCTGGACGCCAGCGCGGTACTCGCGCTGCTTGACGGCCGAACCGGCCCGGTGCCGGCCGGCATGCTGGTCGAGTCCGCGGCCTGAGGGCTGCGGGAATGACGCACTCGCCACTGCTTCTGCAGCTGGTGCTGATCCTCGGGACGGCGAGGATTCTCAGCCTGGTACTACGACGCCTCGGGCAACCGCCAGTGATCGGTGAGATGGCAGCCGGCATCGTCCTGGGTCCCATAGTCCTCGGCGCCATGTTCCCGGACTGGCATGCGCGGGTCTTCGAGCCGGCGAGCCTGCCCGCGCTCGACGGCCTGTCGCAACTCGGCCTGGTCCTGTTCATGTTCATCGTAGGGGCGGAGATGCGCGCTCCGCACGGCGCACGCAAGCAGGTGATTGCCGCGGCGTGGATCGGGGTGGCATCGGTGATCGTACCCATGGCATTCGGGCTGGCAGCGGCGACGCTGCTTTACAGCAGCTTCGCGCCAGCCGGCGTGCCATTTGCGCCTTTCGCGCTCTTCATGTCGTCGGCAATGTCCATTACTGCGTTCCCGATCATGGCCCGGATACTGAAGGAAAGGGGCATGACGCATTCAGTGATCGGACGGCTCTCACTCGCGTCTGCTGCGATGGCGGATGTGCTTGCGTGGATCATGCTGGCGATGGTCGTGGTGCTCATCGACGCGCGTGACGACTGGCGACGGTTCGGTGAGATGCTGCTTGGCCTGGTGGCGCTGGCCTCGGTCCTGCGTGTCGTCGGCCGGCCTCTTCTCGTGCGGATGGTGGCGCGGTTCACTCTCGACGGACGTCCCGAGGGCCCGATACTGGCCGTGCTGCTCATCGGCACTTTTGCCTGTGCGTATGCCAGCAGTTCTCTCGGCCTGCACCCGGTATTCGGTGCGTTCCTGTTCGGTGCGACGTTGCCGCGCGACGACCGCCTGCTGGAGGCGCTGATCGAACGCGTGGAGCACGTCGCGATCATTGTGCTGATGCCGGTCTTTTTCGCCCTTGCCGGCCTCAATACCACACCGTCGGTGTTTGCTGGCGCTGGCCTGGCAGCGCTGTCGATCATCCTCGTCGCGGCAGTGGCCGGCAAATTGCTCGGTGGGGCGGTGGGCGCCCGCATCGCCGGCTACCAATGGCGCACGGCGTTCGCGGTCGGTTCGTTGATGAACGCGCGGGCCCTGATGGAGCTCATCGTGATGAAGGTCGGCCTCGACGCGGGCGTCATCGGCGCGGACATGTTCACCATGCTGATGGTCATGGCGATACTGACGACCTTCATGACCGGGCCGCTCCTGACGGTCTTTTCCGGCGGCAATGGTGATCAGGAAACTGGTGCTGCCGAGACGACCGCCCGGCCCTGAGCCAGCAACATCCCTGAGTGGGTCACGCGAAAGGAATATTGCCAGGCTGAGTCACTGGCGTGGATGCGTTGCGCTTCCACCCGCAGTTCTCCGCCAAGATCGTGAATGAAGCTGCGGTGGAACGCGACGTCGCGTAGCGACACCAGCATTCCCGGCGATGCATGCCTACCAAGTGCCTGCGCGGCGAGCCCGCCATGCACGGCCATCGCCTGGGCCCCGTATTCGCAGAGGTGGATCGAACGCAGCCCTGAAGGCCCCGCCAGCGGATTTCGCCGGTCGCGATGGGTGGAGGTCGTGAGCACGATGCCCGAGTCGTCCCAATACTCGATGCGCTCGAGCAGGCACATGGCACCTGCATGGGGAATCAGGTCGGATATGTGTGAGTCATTGCTCATTGGTCGTTGGGCTTCGCGGACGGGTCAGCAGCAGGGCCAGCACGAAGTTGAGCACCACTCCGGCGGCGACGGTAAGTCCTATGGCGCGCAGCACGGGCATGTTCGAGAGCCCCAGCAGCGCGAAGACCAGGAAAGTCGATAGCGAGCAGACGATCACCGCGTGCAGCGTGCGCCGCTGTTCAGCGGCGTCGTCTGCCGCGTGCTCGAAGAAAAGCGCGTAGTCGAGTCCCAGTCCGGCGGCGAGCACCAGCGCTATCAGGTGGAAGAGGCTCAGCGACACGCCCGCGGCGTGAAACAGCGCCACAAGGATCAAGGTCGTCAGCGCCATTGGCGCCAGCACTCGCCGCACGCGCACTGCGTCGCGCAGCGCGACGAACACGACGACGAGCAGCAGGACCGCCGAGATCGCGAGGCACCACAGGATGCGCTCGCGCTGGTGCGCGACCAGGTCTTCGGACGCCTGTTTCAGGTCCAGCAGCGTCACACCAGGCGTGCCTGCAACCAACTGTTGCAGCGCGGCCGGATCATTGAGGCGCGTCAACGTGACGAGGCCGGTCCAGTGACCATCGCGTTGCAGCAGCAGCGAACTCACGCGCGACTCCAGCGGGGTCCCGGCGAGATCGCCTGGTCCCAGCGCCGGAAGCTGCCGGGCGCGTTCGACGTCGGCCAGGAACGGTGCGAAGACCCCGGGCTTGAACGGGGTCCCGGCCATTGCGTCGGAGAGTGCCAGCCGGAGTTCGTCGGGTGCAGGGAGACCAGCCCGGCGCTGCTCCTGGAGCGACCTGGGCGGCAGGTAACGGGCAGGATCATCGAAACCACCCAGTTGGCCGCTCGCAACCATTGATTGCAGCGCGGGCTCGAGAGCTACTGCCTTCTCGAGCACGGACTGTGCGTCCTCGCCCTCGATGACCAGCAGGTGGCGCATGTCGGGTGCGCCGAGTTCCTTGCGAAGTGCCGAGTCCCGTTCGAGCAGGGCCTGCGGCACCGGGGTCAGCCCGCCAAGGCTGTCCTGCCACAAGGGTCGTGGCGAAAGCGCGAGGTAGGCGACGCATGCGGCGGCAGCCGCGATTCCCAGCCAGAGCGGTCGCGGCAGCCCGGCAATGGCATGCCAGAGTCGGCCCAGCAGCGCGGAGTCGGCTGCATCCCGACGGCTGTCCGGCACCAGCCACGGCAGCAGGAACCTGGTGGTGAGTCCGGCCACGGCAAGGCCGGTGACGGTGAATACCGAGAGCTGCGCCAACCCGCCGACGCCCGAAAAAAGGAAGGCGAGGTACGCGACGCAGGTGCTCGCCACGCCGGTCGCGAGCGTGGGCCACAGCGCGCGCACGCTGGCCCTGGCGTCGAGTCCACGATGCTGGTGACTGAACAGGTGTATCGGATAGTCCTGCGCGACGCCGATCAAGGTGAAGCCGAAGGCGAGCGTAATGCCGTGCACCTGGCCGAAGATCGTGCCGACCGCCGCCAGTCCGGCCACCCCGGCAGTCACCAGCGGCAGCAGGCCCAGAACGAGAATCGGAACGCTGCGGTAGGCCACGAGCAGCAGGATCACGATGCCGATCACGTCTATCGTGCCGATCCATTCAACCTCGTCCCGCGTGCGTTGCTGCATCAGCACGGAAAACGCCCCCGGTCCGCTTGCCTCGAGGCGGAGGCTGTCGTCGGTGCGCGAGGTCTCGAAAGCCTGTCGCAGTGCATCGGCCGCCTCGCGCTGCCCCTGTGGATCGAAGCCGGCGGCTCGCGTCTCGGCAACCAGCAGCGCTTCTTTTCCGGATGAATCGAACCAGACGTCGTTCAGCAACTGGGGCTGGCGTTCCGGCATCCACGACTCGGCGAGCTTCAGCAATTCGAGTGTGGGGTCGCGCGGCAGCCACGGTTCGAGGAAGGACGCTGCCGGGGACGTGAGGTCACGGACGCGCTCCTCGAGTTGTGCGCGCAGGAAGCCCGCATCCAGTGTCGCATGGTCCAGGGACGGCGACAGCAGGTAACGGTACGGGAGCAGTCGATCCGGGATTGCGTCGAGGCTCGACTCGCCGTTTGCAACCAGCCGGAACTCGCCGCTCTCGCGCAGCGTGGCGGCCAGCGCCCGCGAGGTTTCGGCCGCGGCCTCCGGCGTTCCTCCGGAGATGGCGAGCAACAGCATCCGCGAAGCCGGACCTTCGCCGATTTCCTCCAGGATCAGTCGCTCCTGCTGCGTCCGTGGGGAAGGCATGAACAGCCGCAGGTCGCTGCTGACGACAAGGTTCCGATTCACGACCCATCCCAGTATCGCGACGGTCGCGATCCAGGCGGCCAGCAGCAGGCCCCTGCGGATGGGTGTCATTGCATCAGTCTCGCGGAAGCTCGGCACACCAGGCCTGGAGCGCGGGGCGCTCGGGAGGAATCGGAAGTTCGCCGGGCTTAGCTACCCCGAGCGCCATCACACTCCCGTCGCCATCCGGCTCCTGCAGCGTGAAGCACCGCGGACGATCCATCGCGCCGTTCACGACTATGCTGGACAGGCGGCGCTTCAACTTCTTGTCACGCGGCGTCAGCGTGATTTCCCAGCGGGCCTCGGATTCATTCAATTCCACGTCGAAGTACTGCTCGAGCATCTGGCGATCACCCGTGAGCAATGCGCCGAAACTGGCCAGCATGCCGCGCAGTTCCGGGGCGCGATCCAGCGAAAATCGCCGCGGTTTGCTACCAGCACGCGTCACGGTGACGTTCTCGCCCTGCAGCTCGGTCACCTCCTGGTAAGGTGATTCCACGCGCCGGACCAGTGTGCCATCGGTTCGGTGCTCGAGGACACCCGAAACGACGATCGGCGCATCGAGCAGGTTCGAGTAGCGTACCTCGACAAAGCTGGTCGCATCCGGCGACGGGCGCGCCAGTCGCGCGAGCAGTCCATCGAGGTCGGGGTCAGCTGCGCGCAGCGGCGTCGCTGCCAGCGCGAGGACCATCACTGCCAGGCGCGCGGTCATTCCAGAAGTCATAGAAGTTGAACCAGTTGTAGGGGGCGATGCGCAGCAGGGCTGCCATTCGGTTGGAAAAGTCCTGCACCACGTCGCCAAGTTGTTGCTGACGCTGCCGGCGGTCGATCTGCAGTTGCTCCGTGAGTAGCTCGAAATGCAGGTCGTAGCGGTTGCCGCCACGATACAGGCCTGCGCACAGGACGATGGGCACATGTAGCGCGGCGGCGATCTGCCAGGGCGCGGTCGGGAACTCTGCCGCCTGGCCGAGAAAGCTCACGCTGGACGTCGCGTTGTCCGGCCTGCCGCGATCCCCCAGCATGGTTACCAGCGCACCCTGGTTCAGGGCCGCGCCGATCTCCAGCGCGACCGCTGTGCCGCCCTTGCGAGGGTTGATGATGCCCGCAGCGATCGCAGGATTCAGTTGCTTGAGAATCGCCGAGAGAGCCGGGCTGTGCTCGGCATCCAGGACCACGCGCACGGTGACATCCGGCCGCAGCGTACTCGCGGCACGCAATGCGTCGAAGCTCCCGACGTGGGCACCTATCAGCAGCACGCCCCGGCCGAGGTCCATGGCGTGGTGCAGTTCCTCGATGCCGATGACGCGAACATCGAAGCGCGACATCTTTCCGCCGAGAAAATACACGCGGTCGAGGGTGACGCCGGCGAAGGTGTGAAAATGTCGGGCGATTTCGGACCAGGCCGGGTCACGACCAAGGATGCGTGTCAGGTATTCACGCGATGCGCGGCGTTCCGGACCGCGGCGGATCATGAAGTACGCGGTGACTGGTATGAGCACCACTCGCGCAACTGGGCGTCCAAGGCCCAATGCCACGGCCACCAGCAGTCGCATCGCGAAACCGCTGCCGCCCTCGGGACGTTCGAGCCAGGCGTCGGTCACGGGTCGTCGCCCCGGTCGCAGTCGAAAGCGCCTTTCGCAATTGCGGTCGATCCGCAACGAACCGAAAACTCCAGGCGCGACCCACCAAGCACGAGATCGATCTGCGCCGTCTCATCGGGATTCAATGGCGCGAGGAATTTCGCGAACGACAGGCGGTCCACGCCGAGACCCGGGCCCAGCCATGCCTCGGCGGCCGAGATGACCGCGTCCAGGACCACTACGCCCGGGACGATCGGATTGCCCGGAAAATGGCCCGCCATTGCCGGATGCTGCGCCGGGACTCGGAACGTCGCAGCATGAGTCTTCGTTGAGTCTTGAGTCACGATATAAAAGTGCGGCGAACAGGCTCGAGGAAGCATGAACGCTTCGCATTCGGCGCACAACCCGGGACCGCAGACCTGCGCTGGCCGGCTATTCCAGCTTCACGACATCGCCCTGGAACGTCACTCCCGACATCAGGGCCCCACTGCCGCATTCGTACTCCGTCTCGCTGGAGACTTCGTGCTTGTCGTAGTAGCTGCGAATGTTGATCACGGCGTTCGCGCCCAGTTCGACCGCGCGCTGCTGGAAAGAGAGCATCGCTGACAGGAATGCCCATTCACAGGCTTCCTTGTCGCTCTTGTTGGTGCCGTTCGTCTTCTTGTTGCTCATGTAGACACCGAACGACTGGGCAACGGCTGGATGGGCTGCATTGCCGAAGAAGAACTGGATCCCGGAGTCGAGCCGGGCTTTCGCATCAGCTGTGCCCATGGCATCGGCGATTGGCCACATGGCCTTGGTATTGCGCGCCGTGCTTGCGTTGGACACCAGCAGCGCTACCGCGGAAATCATCACCGCAACAAGAGAACTCGCTTTCATATTGACCTCCCGCTCCAGTGTGGTTTGCAGGCCCAGTCTAGCGACGGCCCGGCCAGGAGTCAGCTGGCTTTCGACCTGGGCCTTTGCCCGTGGGATATCTGTTCGAAACCGCCCGAAATCCGCGGTGAACTAACTGCTTGAGCCACGTAGCTTACGCCTGTGCTACCGCCCCCGGGCGACAAGACCCCGGACGGCTGCGCAGCCGGCGACAGGACGTCGCCTGGCTGATCCGATCGCTGCAGCCGCAGCGCCCAGAGTCGACAGGGAGGTCAGATGCGTACCGCCATTGGTCCCAGGAGAAATTCACTAGTACCTGGATGCAATCGCTTGCCGCGCGAGCGGGCCCGCGGTGTCATCGCTTCAATTGCGTCAACCAGTGTTGCCTGTGCGCTCACTTTCCTGAGTGGCGTCGGCTGGTCGGCCGAGCCCATGCCAGCTGGAGGCGATGTCGAATACGTCGAGTCGGTCGGCACGGCGGCGCCAAGCCGTTCCGAAGCAAATCCCGCGCAGCATGTAGTGGCTGCCACGAACGCCGCGGCCGCGGCCGCGACCGCTGCCGGTCGCACACCGGGGTCATTCGGCGTAACCAGCTCTGGCGCTGCGACATACCGGATCCCGATCTGGACACCGCCGGGCGTCGGCAGCGTCGAACTGGACCTTGCGCTGGTCTACAACAGCCGAGGTGGCAACGGCGTGATGGGCCAGGGTTGGTCGCTGTCGGGCCTGTCGGCAATAGCGCGCTGCAATCGAACCGTCGCGCAGGACGGCACATCGGCTGCAGTCACCAACACACTCGCCGACCGATACTGCCTGGACGGCCAGCAGCTGAAGCTCGTCAGCGGGACCTACGGCGCGCCGGATTCCATCTACGCCACTGAGATCGAGTCGTTCTCGAAGATCGTGGCATCGGGATCGGCGGGCAATGGTCCGGCATCCTTTACGGTCACCAGTAAGAACGGACTCGTATACGAATATGGATCCACCGCGGACTCGCAGGTGTATGCGGGCGCGAGCGGGACCATCCGTACCTGGGCGCTATCCACTGTCCGTGACCGCGCCGCGACCACCAGCGGAAACAGTATCGCGATCACCTACACCAACGAGGCGCGGGATGGTGCCTACAGCAACGGCGCGTTCCGCGTGGCATCGATCGCGTACCCGATCACGGCGACGGGGCAGGGGCCGTTCTATCGTGTGGCATTCGACTATTCGCTAAGGCCTGCAACCGATGCAGTAGTCGGTTATCTCGCAGGCAATCGGGTGCTGGAAACGAGTCAGCTCGATTCGATCACGATTCGGAACGACGCGAGCGGAGCCACGATAAAGGCCTACAGGCTAGGGTATGCACAGGGCGCCAGCAGTGCACGACTGCAGTTGCGAAGCGTCCAGGAATGCTCGGCGACGGACTGCCTGGAACCTACGACCATCGACTACCAGCAGGGTGCGCCCGGCTGGGGCACCTCCGCGGACACGGACATCCAGTCCTCTGACAAGGCCGCGATGCGGGCCATTGACCTGAATGGTGACGGGCTGTCGGACCTGCTCTATCCGGCGGGCACGGGTAGCGGCGTGATGCGCTGGTGGGCGGCGTTCGGCAGGCAAGGCGGATTCGGACCACCGGTAGACACCGGCGTACTTGCTGATGCGAGCGTCAAGCTGATTCCCGGCCGATTCCTGGGCAACGACCGAACGCAATTCCTGATCCCGCAAGGGTCGAGCTGGATGCTGCTCAATTACAGTGGCCCAGATTTCCAGCGGGTCGACACCGGACTGCCACTGGCCGGTGAGTACCTCGCCGCCGACATCGATGGCGATGGCCTGGATGACCTGATATCGATCACGGTGTCGTCGGGAACCTCGCTACAGGCTCGACGAAATATCACGGTGCCGGTTTCCGGCTCGGCGCTGGTTGCATTCGCGCCGGTGCGGGAGACGATCTGGACAGCTCCTGGAGGGGCCCGGATCGGAAGCGGCGGATACACGAACGTCGCAGACATCAATGGCGACGGTCGTGCCGACATCGCCGTGCATACGTGGGCATCGACCAAGCGAGGCGGCTCGTGGCTGACCGCGCTGCTTTCGAACGGCTTCGGTGAGCCCTTCACCGCGGGGAGCAAGCGCGATTTCTGGCAGGACGGCAGGTTGCTCCCGGCGGACTGGAATGCAGACGGCTGTTCCGATTTCCTGCAGATCTCCAGTGTGCTGATTTCCGATTGCGCCGGCGGGTTCACCGAGATCCCGACGGGTGCAGCGAATGTCCAGTTGGACGCGGACGGGCATGCCACTGTCCTGCAGGCAGACTGGGACGAAGATGGCCGCACCGACCTGCTCTACGTGCGCTCGGGCAGCGGGTTTTCCGACAACACATGGCACGTGGTTCGGTCCACCGGCACCGGCGCGGCAGCGCCGGTAACGACCGGCGTCGCCGCACCCGACGGGACCGTGTGGCTGGTACTGGACATGGACGGAGACAGCAAGCCCGATCTCGCCTACCGGGACGACAAGCACAACGGCAACATTGGTTACCGCCTGCACCGGGCGGCCGGAGTTCCAGCCGATCTCGCGACGTCGTTCAGTGACGGGTTCGGCATGTCGCAGAGTCCGCGCTATGCATCCATTTCGACCAGTAACTACACGAAGCATTCAGACGCCGTCTTCCCGGAGATCGACTTTGGCGGGCCGCTGCAGGTCGTGAGCGAGTTCACCGCGTCCGATGGCACCGGCGGCACGTATCAGAACCGGTTCGAGTACTACGGGGCGCGGGTGCATGTCCAGGGTCGGGGCTTCGAGGGCTTCCACTCGCAGCGTACTTACGACACACGCAACGGTACCTATACATTCGACTACCTGGAGCGGGCGTTCCCGTTCACCGGCATGCGGACGAAGCGTAGCGTCTGGCAGCCGAATCTCGCCTCCAAGGTGAGCGAGTGGAGCGCAACCGTAGACCGGCAAACGCTTGGTGCGCCGGGTCCCGAACAACGCGCCTTCCCGTACGTCGCGACGACCACCGATTCGCGGTACGAGGTTGGCGGATCGCTGGGCGGCACACTGGTCACGCAGGTCTCGGAAAGCCACACCTATGGTGACGGTTACGGAAATCGCACACGCGTAGAGCGTAACGTCACCGACAAGGATCCGGGCTCACCGTTCGCGAACTCGACCTGGCAGGCCACGGCGAGCAGCACTTTCGCGAACGATACTGTCGGTAACTGCCTCGGACTGCCGACCTCGATGGTCGTCACGCAATCCGCGCCTGGCCAGGCTGCCAGGACGCGTACGACAGCGTACTCGGTCGATACGGGGCACTGTCGCGTCTCCGCGCAAGTGATCGAGCCGGCGTTGCCAGCGCAGAAGGTCACGACCACGCTTGGCTTCGATGCCTGTGGAAACGTGAGCTCGATGAGGGTCGTTGGTTCGACCCCCAACGGATCCTCGATGGCCGCGCGCACGACAAGTCTTGATCATGGGACTCGCTGCCAGCTGCCGGAGTCGATGACCAATCCGCTCGGCAAGAAGACCAGCGTCGCATACCAGTACGACTTCGGGGTGCCGCTGTCGGTAACCGATCCGAACAAGCTGACCACGAGCTGGATGTACGACGACTTCGGTCGGCGATTGCTCGAAACGCGGCCAGACAAGACCAGCACGGCGTGGTCCTTCGAGTCCTGCGGGGCCGGGTCGTGCTGGGGTGGGAGCGACCTGAGATTCCACGTCTACCAGACGTCGACGGGGTCCGCGAACGAGGTCTACGACCAGCGCGAACTGCTCTACGACGGCTTCGACCGCCTGAGATCCAACCAGTACATGCGGGTGCACGGGGCGTGGGTCACCGAGACGATCCAGTACGACAGCCTCGGTCGCCCCATCGCCAGCCATCGCCCGACATCAGGCGCCAGCAACGGCCACGTCGCATGGAAATACGACCTGTTGGGCCGCGTCACGGCCCAGCAGCTTCATCAGCCGAACGGCACGCTCGATCGCACCACGACGATCAGCCACGCAGGCCGCCGGACATTCGTCACCGACCCGCTTGGCCGCACGCGACTCAGCATCGTAGACGTCGCGGGTCGGTTGCGCAGAGTGACGGATCCGTCACCTGGCGGTACCACCAGTTACGACTACGACTCGCTCGGCGGCCTGGTTCGCATCCAGGACCCGATTGGTGCCGTGTCGAGCGGAACGTACAACCTTCGAGGGTTCCGGACGCTGTGGGCGGATGCCGATCGCGGCACCTGGGCATTCAGCGGTAACTCCCTGAACGAGCTGGTGTCCTGGACCGACGCGCGTGGCAAGTCGTTCAGTGCGAAGCACGATTCGCTCGGTCGCCTGACGTCCCGGGCCGAACCTGACGGCACCAGCACCTGGACCTGGGGTAACTCGGCGGCAGCGCGCAACATCGGGCGGCTGAAGTCGGTCGCGGGCTATGGCTATACCGAAAGCCTGGGTTACGACAGCGCCGGCCGGTTGGCCAGCCGCAGCATCACGACCGACCAGCCGTATCGATACGACTACACGTACAACTCCATTGGCGCACTGGATACCGTCGCCTATCCCACGAGCCCGGTCCCGGCCGGGCAGGGCGGTACGCGGTTCAAGCTGCGGTACGCGTACAGCTTTGGCGCTCCGACAAGCATCACGGATGTAACGCAGTCACCGGTCAGGCCGCTCTGGAACCTGAATGCGGCGAACGACTACGCTTCAGCGACGTCGGAGGTACTCGGCTCGAACGTAGTCGCGGTCGCCTCGGGCTACAAGCCCTGGACCAACGAGTTGACGAGCCGGCAATCAGGGGCAGTCCCGGCCACCAGCGATCGGCAGAATCTTGGCTACCTGTGGGATGACGCTGGAAACCTGTCGCGGCGCGCGGATCTGAATCGGTCGCTGGTAGAGGCGTTTTCATACGATGCGTTGAACCGCTTCCAGTCGTCCACGCTGAACGGCACGAAAAATCTCGCAGCCACCTACGACGCTTCCGGGAATTTGACCAACCGGTCGGACATCGGCGGCTACTCTTATGGTGATCCGGCGCACCCGCACGCGGTTACCGCTGCAGGCGGCCATACGTACACGTACGACGCAAACGGAAACCAGATCACGCGCGACGGCGCGTCTCAGGCCTGGGCCGCGTTCAACCTGCCGGTGCTGCTCGCACAACCGATCGACGGGACGACCTACCAGAGCCAATTCAGCTACGGCCCGACCCACCAGCGCTGGAAGCAGGTCGCGTCCTACGCGAACGGTACCGAGACCACGCACTACGTGGGCGGACTGCTGGAGAAGGAGAACACGACATCCACCGGCAGGACGTACTGGCGGCATTACGTTCCGACGCCATCCGGCATGACCGTGGTCGTCTCTCGGAACTCAGATGCCTCGACCTCTACACGTTACCTGCTCACGGACCACCTTGGCAGCAGCGACGCGGTGCTCGACGAAAGCGGTGGATTGGTAGCACGGGAAAGCTTCGCGGCATTCGGCTCGCGCCGCGGCGGCGACTGGAGTCCAGCCGTTGCGCCTGACTGGGTCTCGATCGCCAATACGTCACGCCGCGGCTACACCGGCCACGAACAGCTCGACAACCTGTCGCTGATCCACATGAACGGTCGCGTCTACGACCCGACGGTCGGGCGTTTCATGTCCGTCGACCCGATCATCAGCGACGCCGGAGACAGCCAGACACTGAATCCGTACGCATATGTGGGGAACCGACCGCTCTCGTATACGGATCCGTCCGGATACGACGTGGTGTGCGGCGGTGTCTGCACGGCAGTCGTGGTTTCCATCGTGCAGTCCGTTGGCAGCTACATCGCGAGCCGGTCCGACAGTTACGTCCCCCCGGCAATGGCGTTGCCGGGCCAGTCTGCGCAGACCGGCATGGGGATGTGTGGGCCTGGCCAGTCTTCGCCCACCTGCGGCGGGACCGTGCTGTATGCGGTGTCACCAAGCCGAGGCGCCGGAGTGGTGCCCAGTTCATCCTGGGTCAACGAGGTCGAAAGTGGCGACCCATACGCTCGGGAAAACCTCGAGCAGCTATTCGTTGACCTGGGGACGAATGCGGTCGACGTCATCATTCTCGCCCCGTACCACGACCTCCGGGACGGGTACGACGCAGCCAGCGAAGGACGCTACCTGGTTGCGGTCGGCTACCTGGGCCTGACGATCTGCGACGTCGTAAAGAACTGCGAGGTCGTGGGGCTGGCGCTGAAGCCTATGGTACGTGTGGCCAAAGGCCTGGGAAGGGGTGGTCAGGCAGCGAAAAACGCTGCTCGAGGGGTGCGGGCCCCAGTTGAGGGTCAAAAACTGTATCGCGTATTTGGTGGTGATTCAAAGGCGGGCGGGGCTTCGTGGTCTCCCGTAAGGCCTGATAGTGTTCCCAACTACCGCGATTCCGCTGGACTTCCCTCTGGCGGCGCGAGTGGTGCGGTCAATACCGGGCGATTCGTGATTGAGGGGACGCTTCTTGATCCGTCAAGAGTCGTCAGGGCCAGGCGAGCCCTTCCGCTTGACGGCAACAACGGGCGCATGCCTGAGTATGTGGTCCCGGGATGGCAGGAAAACGGCGCCATCAGGGTCGACAGAGTCAGCGGCGTAAATCCGGAGTTCTAAGTCATGCAGGCTGGTGTCAGCTACTTTCTTTCGTCCCTGGACAGCGCTCGCCTTGAGGCGGTGCGTGAATGTGTGCTCGTGAAAGAACTTGTTTTTGACACGGGCAAACATTGCGCGCTAGTGAGATTGAATCCGCCGGTGTGCGGGCAGGAATTCGGTCTGGCAGATGACATCGTGGATGTGATTCTCGCGGCGCGACTCGAAGGCAGTACGCTCTTCCCGATAAATGAATTTCCGTGCTTCGTTTTTGTCGCCCGCCCCCTCAGGTCCGATATGGAGCATTGCGAGGCGATTGCAAAGGACGATCTTGAGGTCATTGGAATCGGCGAGCTTTATCGATCGCCAAATGACGCCGAAAGAAAGGTTTTTGATTAGTACCTTATGACAGTGTTCGCCGGCCTATGGAATGAAAAATGGGTCGCCGGCAGAGCCTTAACGCTCCGGTAACAAACCTCCCGCAACATGCGCTGGTATGAAGCGAGGAGGTCACATGAGCGCGATACCGGACGGAACGGCAGCGAGTTCGTGGATGCAGCGCGCACTGGCGGAGGACGTGCCCCAGAGACAGCAGGGCGGTGCCAACGGTTACCCCGTGAATCCGCCGCCGCGGGGCTCGGGCGAAGGCTGGGACCCTTACGAAGTCTGGCTGTTGCGCATCGAGCGTCCTCGGCGGCTGCGCGTGAGTTTCCCCGTCGCATGAGGGAGAGCGCGCGAGGGCTGGTGACGGTCGCTGACCGCGTCGGTCACCGCGCGATCAGCAGCTTCAATCCCAGGGCGACCAGTACGCTGCCCGCGATGCGGTCCAGCCATAGGCCGGCTGTTGCATGCTGGCCGAGCCACTGTCCTATCTGACCGGCGAAATAGCCCAGCAGCCCGAAGATCAACGCCGCCTGCAGTGTGAAGATCAAGCCAAGCTGGGCGATCTGCCAGCCTGCGCCGCCGCGTGCGGTGACCACGAACTGCGGCAGGAATGCCAGGAAGAACATCACTACCTTCGGGTTGACCGCGTTGGCGATGAGGCCCTTGCGGAACATCTTTGCAGCCGAGTCCACGGACGTCGTCGAATTACCCGGGCGCGCCGATCCGCCGCTGCGAAGCGCCTGCCAACCGATGTAGATCAGGTACGCGCCGCCGAGAATCCTCAGCGCCGCAAACGCAGCGGGCGATGCCGCAATCACCGCGCTGATGCCGAATGCCGCGAGCAGCGTGTGACTCAGGCACCCGAGCGCACAGCCGAGCCCGAACGCCATTCCGCGCAGCCGGCCGCGCGACGCGCCGATCGACAGCACCATCAGGTTGTCGGGACCGGGGGCGATCGTGATGAGCAATGCGGCGCCGAGGAAGCTCAACGCCTGATCGATCGTAAGTGGTATCACGTGGCCATCCCCGGGGATCCCGCCGGTCTGCAGTCGGGATGGCGCATTCTACGTGTACGGCGCCAGCATCTTGCGCGATCATGACTGCCATGCTGAGGCCCGCAGCAGTCTGCCTGACGCTCATGGTCGTTGCCTCGATCGTGCCCGGGGCTTTCGCCGCTGACGAATCCACGCAGCCGGCGCCCGGTGAGGTGGGAAGAGCGGCAGCTGAAGCTCAGCAGCCGATCCTGGTCGGGAAGGTCGTCCACGTGTACGACGGCGACACGATAAGGGTCCAGCTCGGTTCGGGCCCGATCGTCGTGCGGCTGCACTCCATCGACACGCCGGAACATGACCAGCCCTGGGGGCCGGAGGCGACCGCGGCGCTGGCGGGCAGAGTGCAGGGCCGCCAGGTCTCGCTGGCGGTCGTCACGCAGGACAGCTACGAGCGACTGGTGGCCGACGTGTTCGTCGATGAGGAGAACGTCAACGCGTGGATGGTGCGGCAGGGCAACGCCTGGGCGTATCGGCACTATCTCGAAGACGAACGCTTCTGCACCTGGGAAGCGGAAGCGAGGGCGGCGGGACGCGGACTCTGGAGCCAGCCGTCGGACAACTGGCGGGCACCGTGGCAGGGGCGGGCGGCCGGGCGGGGCGAGCCTGTTGCGTATACCGATTACCGCAACGAGACGGTCGCGCAATGCATGGCTGCGATGCCAGCCAGCGTACAGCCAGCCAAGGCGACCGAAGGATCAGCCCACGCGGGCACGTCGGGCGTCAAGGTCCCAGCGCCCGTTACCCCGCATCACGGCGATTGCCTGATCAAGGGCAACATCAGCCCGGGCGGCAGGATCTATCACGTACCAGGCAGCGACTCGTACGACAAGACGCGAATCGACGAGGCCAGGGGTGAGCGCTGGTTCTGCACGGAGGCAGAAGCCCGAGCCGCCGGATGGCGGCCGCCGGTCGAGCGTTGAATGCAGATCGGCTATTCCGACGCCTTTGCGCGTTTGCCGCACAGTTTGACGGCGCGCTGGTCATAGATCACGAGATTCCGCGCGGCTTCCTGGAACCGAGGGTCGCAGCGGATCGGATCCAGCGACAAGTTCGCCATGGCCCAGTCCAATGAGCCGAACGGTTCCGAAGAGTGTTGTACGACATAGCCGAGCGCCAGGTCGGGTGAGCCGAGCAGCATCAGCAACCCAGGAATCTCCGCGTCGCTGAAGATGTTGCCGCTTCCAGGCTTCAGGTCGCTGCGAACCGGGAACGCCGCGAGGCGCTTCGCCACTGTTCGTCGGTCGCCGCGACCCTCGAGGGCATCGAGCAACTCGTTTACCAGTGGCAACCCTTTTCAGATGACCTATCATTGCCGCCGGCGCTGCCACCCGGCGGCCTTCACCAGGCGGAATCACAATGGCCACGAACCGTTCGTTGCAGCTCTTGCTTGTCCTCGCAGCGGCGCTCGGCAGTACGGCGGTACTTGCAGCAGACCCGGTCAGGGAACCGTACTCGCCCTATGCCCGCGACTACCCGACGCGGGCGTATTTTGGCGACACGCACCTGCACACTTCCTATTCGATGGATGCGGGCGCCTTTGGTGCGCGCCTGACGCCGCGCGACGCCTACGTTTTCGCGAAAGGCAACGAGGTAACGTCCTCGACCGGGCAGAAGGTTAAGTTGTCCCGGCCGCTCGATTTCCTGGTTGTCACCGACCACTCGGACGGCTTCGGCTTCTTCCCGCTGATCTTCGCCGGCACACCGGACATCATGGCGGATCCCCAGGGAAAGAAATGGCACGACATGATCAAGTCCGGGCAGGGCGCGGCCGCCGCGATCGACATCATCGTGAATTTCGGCAGGGGCACGATTTCAGCGGATATTCTGCCGGTGCCTGGAACTCCGGCGTATCGCTCAGCGTGGGACGAAACCATCACGGCGGCAGAGGATGCGAACCAGCCAGGGCGGTTCACGGCATTCATCGGCTACGAGTGGACCTCGAACACCGGCGGGAACAACCTGCATCGTAATGTGATTTTCCGTGACAGCCGCGACAAGGCTGGGCAGGTCGAGCCGTACACGACACAGAAGCCGCTCGGCAGCGACAACCCCCGCGACTTGTGGAAGTGGCTCGCCGCGTACGAGCAGAAGACGGGGGGCGAGGTACTGGCGATCGCGCACAACGGCAATCTCTCCAACGGACGAATGTTCCCGATGATCGAGTCATTCACCGGCAGGCCAGTCGACCGCGAGTACGTCGAGACGCGCGCAAAGTGGGAGCGACTCTACGAGGCCACGCAGATCAAGGGCGACGGCGAGACGCACCCGCTGCTATCGCCCAACGACGAGTTCGCGAATTTCGAGCGTTGGGACAAGGGCAACCTTGACCTGACTGTGGCCAAGACGAAGGACATGCTGCAGTACGAATACGCTCGTTCGGCACTGAAGAACGGCCTGAAGCTGGAAAGGGAACTGGGCACGAACCCCTACAAGTTCGGCATGGTGGGCTCCACCGATTCGCACACGGGCCTCACGACGGCCGATGAGGACAACTTCTTCGGCAAGGCATCGAACGCGGAGCCAAGCGCGGGCCGCGCCACGCATCCCTTCGTGCCGAAGAATCCGACGACGGGTCTCGAAATATTGGGCTGGGAGACGAGTGCATCCGGCTATGTGGGCGTCTGGGCGAAGGAGAACACCCGTGAGTCGCTGTTCGACGCGATGCAGCGCAAGGAGACTTTCGCGACCACTGGCCCGCGCATGGTGGTGCGTTTCTTCGGAGGCTGGGATTTCGACTCGAAAGACGTGAACACTCGCGAGCCCGCCGGCGCCGGTTACGCCAAGGGCGTGCCGATGGGAGGCGATCTGAAGAACGCACCCACCGGCAAGGCGCCGACCTTCCTTGTCGCGGCGATGAAGGATCCGCTGGGTGCGAATCTGGACCGCATCCAGATCGTGAAGGGATGGCTCGATGCGAAGGGCGAAACGCACGAGCAGGTTTACGACGTTGTGTGGAGCGACCCGGCGCACCGCAAGCCCGGCAAGGACGGCAAGGTTCCGGCAGTCGGTAGCACCGTGGACGTCCAGAACGCGACCTGGACCGACACGATCGGCGCGTCGGACCTGATCACCGTCTGGAAGGACCCTACGTTCGACCCGAAGCAAAGCGCGTTCTACTACGTTCGCGTACTGCAGATTCCGACGCCGCGGTGGACGGCGTACGACGCGAAGTATTTCAACGTGCAGATGGGCAGCGAAGTGACCATGGTGCTGCAGGATCGCGCCTACAGCTCGCCGATCTGGTACACGCCGTAATTGCGAATCCGGGTGCCCCGACATGTCTGATAACTCCGTGCGTGCGGCGTGGCTGCGTGAGCCGCTTCTGCACTTCCTTGTCATCGGCCTGGTGCTGTTCGCTCTGTATCGCGTACTAAACCCGGGTTCGATGGAGTCGCCGCGGGAGATCGTGGTCACGCAGGCGCGTGTGGAGGCGATCGCCGAGAACTTCGCGCGGACCTGGTCGCGGCCGCCGACGACGGATGAACTCCGCGGGCTCGTCAATGACTACGTTTCGGAAGAGGTCTACTACCGCGAAGCCATGGCGATGGGGCTCGATCGCGACGACGTCGTGATCCGGCGTCGCCTGCGGCAGAAGATGGAGTTCATTTCCGCTGACGTGGCGGCCGCGGAGACGCCGACGGATGCACAACTCGCCGACTACCTGGCGAAGCACCCGGACGATTTCCGGCGGCCGCCGACGTTCACTTTCCAGCAGGTCTACTTCGACAGCGCGCGCCGCGGCGACGCGGCGGCGAGCGAGGCGGCACAGGTGCTCGGGCGGTTGCAGGCGGGCGGGGTTGTCGGCGATGCCGGGGACTCGACGCTGTTGCCGCCGGCCATGGAGGCCGCCTCGACGCGGGATGTCGAGAACACCTTCGGCAGCGAGTTTTCCGAGGCCGTCGCAGTTGCTCCGGTCGGGCAGTGGTCGGGTCCAGTGCAGTCTGCGTTTGGCTCGCACCTGCTGCGCGTGGATGCGAGCACGCCAGGGGCGCTTCCACCGCTGGACGAGGTGCGCGCCGAAGTGTCGCGCGAATGGGAGTCCGAGCAGCGCAGGCTGGTGAATGACCGCATGCTGGATAGCCTTCGCTCGCGTTACAGGATCACGGTCGAAGCGCCGGGCGTCGCGCCACTGCCGTCGGCGCCGCGGGACCCGGATCCAGGCTCATGATGCGTCAGCTGCTGCTGGCGCTCACGCTGTGCCTGGGCCTGGCCGCGCCGACGGCCTGGGCGCACGAGGTGCGTCCCGGTTACCTTGAGATCCGCGAGCTGGGTGCCGATCGCTATGCCTTCGTCTGGAAGGTGCCGGCCAAGGGTGAATACCGGCTGGGCATTCACGTCAGGCTGCCGCCGCAGTGCACGAGTGCGCCGGATACCGGATCCTTCGCCGGCGGGGCCTTCATCGAACGCTGGACCGGGACCTGCCCGGGCGGACTCACCGGCCGCCGCATCGAGATCGACGGGCTGAGTGCGACCATGACCGACGCGCTGGTACGCGTCGAGCGGCTGGACGGCACGACGCAGACCGCGAGGTTGACGCCGGACGCCCCGTGGTTCGAGGTCACCGCCGTCCCCGGCCGATTCGACGTCTCGAAGACCTATTTCGCGCTCGGCGTCGAGCACATCCTGCTTGGTGTCGATCACCTGCTGTTCGTGCTGGGACTGCTGTTCCTGGTCGGCAACTGGCGCCGGCTGGTTGCCACGGTCACGGCGTTTACCGTCGCGCACAGCATTACGCTGGCGGCGGCGACGCTCGGGCTGGTGCGCGTACCGCAGGCGCCGATCGAAGCGATCATCGCGCTGAGCGTGATGTTCGTCGCCGCCGAAATCCTGCGTGGGGCCCAAGGAAAGCCTGGTATCGCGGCGCGTGCACCGTGGGTGGTCGCGTTCGTATTCGGCCTGCTGCACGGTTTCGGGTTTGCGGGGGCACTGCGCGAGGTCGGGCTCCCGCAGTCCGACGTTCCGCTCGCGCTGTTGTTCTTCAACGTGGGCGTCGAAGCGGGTCAGCTGATCTTCATTGCCGCGGTGATGGCGGCGCTGTCGCTGGTCACCAGGCTCATGCGCGCCCGCGGGGCCACGGACCACGGGCCATGGAGTACCGAAGCGCTGGTGCGTACGCCGGTCGCCTACCTGATCGGCGGCACGGCCGCGTTCTGGGTCGTGCAGCGGGTAGTCGCGTTCTAGGCCTGAGGGCCGCGGCTCAGGGCCGGTTGCGTCCGTGCTGTTCGTGGGCGGTAACCCACTCGTCCGATAGCACGGCACAGCCTAGCGAGATGTCGCCCGCGAGCACGGTGGCTGCGACGATCTCAGCGAGCTTGTCGGCCTTGTCCGTGCCGTAGCAGCCGAGCACTTCCAGGCATTCGCGCTGAGTCGGCAGGCCGGTACCACCGCCGTAGCTCGCGACGATCAGCGAAGTCAGCGTCACGGACCAGTAGTAGTCGCCATTGTCGAGTAGCTGCGCATACGTGATCCCGGCGTGTGACTCGGCGACGTTCGCCACGTCCTGCCCACACGCAATGAACACGGCGGCAATAGCGTTGGCGGCGTGAGGCCCGTTGCTGGCGCTGCCGGCCAGCAATGAACCCGCGTTCGACACCTGCCGCGCGCGGAACAATACGCGCGTGTCCACGCGCATGAGTTTTTCCAGCACCTCCTTCTTGAGCACGGCTTCCGCTACTACACGGCGACCGCGGGTGCGTAGCGTGTTTATCGCTGAATGCTTCTTGTCGGTATCGATGCCGCCGGACAACACATAGCGCGGACGAGCCGGATGATTCTCGCGGATCCACTCGCAGGCAGCCCATGTCGCCTTGCCGGTCATGTTCTGGCCGGCCGCGTCGCCGGTTGTGTAGTTGAAACGCAGGTACAGCATGTTGCCAACTGCGTAATGCTCGATTTCGACCAGCCGGCCGATCTTCGTGGTCGATTCCGCCGCCGCGCGCACGCTCTCCATGTTGCCCGTGACCCATTCGCTGAAGTCGCGCGCTTCACGCGCCGTGGCGAACATAAACACTGGCGCGCGCTGCATCGAGCGCTTGACCACGGTCGTGGTTACGCCGCCGCACTCGGCCAGCACGCGCATTCCGCGGCTGTAGCTGGCGACCAGGGTGCCTTCTGTCGTCGCCATCGGAACGTAGAAGTCGCCCTTCGCGTATTCGCCGTTGACCCTCAACGGTCCGGCGATGCCGACGGGCACCTGGGCGACACCGGTGAAGTTCTCGATGTTTCCCGGCAGCAGACCAGGATCGAACGTGTATCCCTGCACGTGCGTAAGCGTCGCGCCAGTCTTCTTGATCAGGAAATCGGCGCGCTTCGACGCCATCTCACGCGTATGGTCGGCCGCAGGGTCACGCGGGATGCGGTCACGGTCTGAGCGGGACATGAAACCTCCGGCTTGCTGTCGCCGATTTCGGCAGGTCACGGGCAATTATGTCAGCCCACGCGTCGGCAGAGAAAAACAGGTGCCTGGCACCTATTTTCGGTAATTCGGTGCCTGGCACCGATTTTCCGGCTCGCGCGCGGCTGGGTCCCCGGTAAACTGTCCATCCACCCAGGCGGATTGGTGCCATGACCAAGGCAGTGCTCGGGATCATCGGCGGCTCGGGAATCTACGACCTTCCCGGTCTCAAGGACCTCGAAGAGCGGCGTATCGCGACGCCCTGGGGCGAGCCGTCGGACGCGTTGCGATTCGGGTGCGTCGGATCGACCGAGGTCGTGTTTCTTCCCCGGCACGGTCGCGGCCATCGTCATTCGCCGTCCGACATCAACTATCGTGCCAACGTCGACGCCATGAAGCGAGTGGGGGTCACGGACCTGGTCTCGTTCTCGGCCTGCGGTTCGTTCCGCGAGCAGCTGAGCCCGGGCACGTTCGTGCTGGTCGACAATTTCGTGGATCGCACGGTTCGGCGGGTGAGTTCGTTCTTCGGCGCAGGCTGCGTCGCGCACGTGCCGTTCGCGCACCCGATCGGACCGGCGCTGCGGGACCTGGTGGCGCGCGCGGCCGATGCAGAAGGCATCCCGTACCGGCGCGGCGGCACGGCCGTCTGCATGGAGGGGCCGCAGTTCTCGACGCTCGCAGAGTCGCAGGCCTACCGCGCCGCGGGCTACGACGTGATCCACATGACCTCCATGCCAGAGGCGAAACTGGCGCGCGAGGCGGAGATCACCTATGCAGTCGTCTGCATGGTTACCGACTACGACTGCTGGCACCCGACTCACGACTCCGTCGAAGTCGCGACCCTGCTGAAGGTAATGGACGAGAATCGCGGCAAGGCGCAGCGATTGTTCGCGAGGCTGGCAAGCGATTTTCCAGCCGATCATCCGGTTTGCCCCGTGGGCTCTGACCGTTCGCTCGATGGCGCGATCCTCACGCAGCCTGAGTTCCGCGATCCCGCGCTGGTGGCGAAGCTCGACGCGGTGGCCGGACGCGTGCTCGGGATGGTATGAGGCGATGATTGCCTTCAGAAAATCCTCGCCCCGGGGCACGTGATGCGGATCCGTGGCGAGCCCTGGCGCAGCATCTTTGTCGGCGACGACGGCTGGACCGTCGACGTGATCGACCAGACGCGACTGCCGTTTGTGCTCGAGGTCTGCCACCTGCGCACGACCGATGACGCCGCCCGCGCGATTCGCGACATGATCGTTCGCGGCGCTCCGTTGATCGGCGTCACTGCGGCTTACGGCGTGGCACTGGCGATGCGTGAAAGCGCCTCGGATGTAGGACTGGATTCCGCGCTCGAACAGCTCCAGGGCACGCGCCCGACAGCGGTCAACCTGCGCTGGGCGCTGGCCCGCATGAGCGACGTGCTCCGCAGGGAGCCGCCGTCGCAGCGGGTGGAGCGCGCCTATGCGGAGGCCGGCCGGATCGCGGAGGAGGACGTCACCGCCTGCGCCGATATCGGCCGTCACGGTGCGGCAATAATCGAACGGCTGAGCGCCGGCGGTGATGGGCGTCCCGTGAGCATACTTACGCACTGCAACGCCGGGTGGCTGGCCTGCGTGGACTGGGGTACGGCGCTCGCGCCGGTGTACGCCGCGCACGAGTCAGGCATCGCCGTGCACGTGCTGGTAGACGAGACACGTCCTCGAAACCAGGGCGCCTCACTGACCGCATTCGAGCTGGGTGCCCACGGTATCTCGCACGAGGTCATCGTCGACAATGCCGGCGGGCACCTGATGCAGCAGGGCAGGGTCGATGTATGCATCGTCGGCAGCGACCGCACGACCCGCGCCGGCGACGTCGCGAACAAGATCGGCACGTACCTGAAAGCGCTGGCTGCGCGTGACAATGCAGTGCCGTTCTATGCGGCGCTGCCGTCCTCGACGATTGACTGGGGCATCACGGACGGATTGACCGAGGTGCCGATCGAGCAGCGCTCCGCACGCGAGGTAACTCACATTCGAGGCCGTGCGGATGACGGGCAACTGGTCGATGTCGAGGTCGTGAACCCGGGCAGCCCGGTGTCGAACCCGGGCTTCGACGTCACGCCGGCGCGGCTGGTCACCGGGATCATCACGGAGCGCGGTGTCGCGAGCGCGACGGTGGAGGGCCTGCTTTCAATGTATCCCGAGCGATCCGGGGCTGCGGCATGACGCGAAAGAAGCTGGACCCGCGCGCGCAGATCGTCGCGGTGGCACGCGAACTCGATACGGCCGGACTGATGCCGAACAAGTCCGGCAACCTGTCTTGCCGGACACACGGCGGCTTCATCATTACGCCTTCAGGCGTTCCCTATCGAACGCTGGAGCCAGAGCAGATCGTCAAGTTCGATGACAGCGGCACGCCCGCCAAGGGAGGGCTGCGCCCATCGTCGGAGTGGCGGATGCACGCTGCGATCTATGCCTGTCGTCCCGATGTATCTGCGATCGTGCACACGCACAGCCCGAACGCGACCGCGCTGGCATGTGCGGGGCTCGACATCCCGGTCTTCCACTACATGATCGCGCTCGCCGGTGGTGCGATTCGCTGTGCGCCCTACGCAACCTTCGGGTCGGCGGACCTCGCGGCTAACGCGATCGCGGGACTCGAGGGCAGGCGAGCGGTCCTGCTCGCGAATCACGGCGTCGTGGCGGTGGGGCCATCGCTCGCGGCTGCGCAGGCCGTCGCAGTCGAGGTCGAGAACCTCGCCGGGCAGTATCTTTCACTGCGTGCAGCGGGCCTGGAGCCAAACGTGCTGGACGAGGCTGAGCTCGCGAGGGTGATCGAGAAGTTCGCTGACTACGGGCGAATCACGCCAGGGCCGTGATGAACGAGCACATTCCCGGACTCACGGACGTACGCGAGGCGGCGGTTCGCATTGCGCCGTTCGTGGTTCGTACCCCGGTCATGACCAGCCGCACGCTCGACGCGCGGGCCGGCGCAGCCATCTATTTCAAGTGCGAGAACTTCCAGCGCATTGGCGCCTTCAAGGCGCGTGGCGCCCACAATGCGGTGCTTTCGCTGCCCGCGAGCGTGCTGTCGCGCGGCGTCGTCACCCACTCCTCCGGCAATCACGGGGCGGCACTTGCGCTCGCGGCCCGCAATGCCGGCACACATGCCTACATCGCGATGCCCCGCAACGCGCCCAGGTCGAAGGTCGCCTCGGTGGAGCGCCTGGGCGGGACGATCGAGTTCTGCGAGCCAACACTCGCGGCGCGGGAAGCGTGCTGCGCGGAAATACAGCAGCGCACCGGTGCCACGTTGGTGCATCCCTACGACGACTGGCAGGTGATCACCGGCCAGGGGACCGCCGCGCTGGAGCTGGTCGAGCAGGTTCCCGGACTGGACGCGATCGTGGTGCCGGTCGGCGGCGGCGGGCTGCTGGCTGGTACCGCGATCGTGGGCGCCGGACTCGGTATTGAGGTCCACGGCGCCGAGCCCGCCGCGGCGGACGACGCGTATCGCTCATTCATCGCGGGTGAGCGCCAGGCGCTCGCCGGCACGACCACGATTGCCGATGGCCTTCGCGCGTCGCTCGGCGAGCGACCGTTCGAGGTCATGCGACTGCAGGTCCGGGGCATCACTACAGTCTCCGAGGACGAGATCATCGCGGCGATGCGTCTCGTCTGGGAGGTCATGAAGATCGTCATCGAGCCGTCGTGTGCGGTGCCAGTGGCCGCGATGCTGAGCGGGCGCATGCCACTTGCCGGCAAACGTGTCGGCGTGATCCTGACTGGCGGCAACGTGGATCTCGACGCGCTGCCCTGGATGCGCCCGGCGTAGGTATGGCGATCAGGGCATCTCGCGCGACGCGCTTGGTCCGCTCAACCTGATCTTGTCGAGCGGCGGAATCTCGATGGGTTCGATTCCAGCCGAAACCAGTTCGGCGTTCAGGCGCGGCAGTTCGCTTTCGCGCAGCTTTTCCCAGGAGGCGAGCGCACGATCCAGCCGGCCGGCCGTTTCCGTGACCACGCGACGTTGTGGCTCGGTGGGCGCCCGATCGGTGGACTCCAGGTCGGTGGCGGTAGAGCGCAGTACGCCACCGATGGCCTTCAGGTTCAGGTCGTCGGCACGGTCGCCGTCGCCGGTCCTGAGCGGCGCGAGATTGCTGTCGAAGGCCTCGAGGGCCTGGACAGCCTGCGTATTGCCAGGCTGTGTCTTGCGCAGGCCGTCGGCGGCCTTGCCGACGTAATCGACCTCGGCTGCCCCGGCATAGTGCTTTTCGAGCAGCGCCTGAATTTCGCGCGACAGCGCCAGCGTAGCAGACAGGGCCGATGCGTCGACCGGCACGCGCGGGTCCATCACGACCGTGAACGGCGCCGACTGTTCACGTCCATCGACGCGCAGCACCACGTGATACTCCCCCGGTGCAACCACGGGTCCCTGCGGCACGATAGGCACGCCCATGCCGTAGGCAGTGGAGAGCGAGTATTCGTACTCGGTGCTGCGGGGCCGCGGGTAACGCAGGTCCCACGTGAAACGGTGCATGCCGGCGCCGGTTGCGGGCGAGCCGGCTTGAACGACCCAGTCGTCACTGAAATAGCGCTCGACCTCGACCGGCGGCGGCGAGTCGTCACTGGAATACGTCCGCACGACCGCGCCGGCAGCATCGCGGATCTCGAGTTCGACCCTGCTGGCAGGTTTCGCGAGCCAGTAGTCGATGACCGCGCCGGTGGGAGGATTGCGGCCCGCAGGGGTTTCCTTCGGCAGCGGCGTGTCCCTGTTCTGGTTCTTGCGCAGGCGCATCGCGGTGGCGGGATTGAACAGGTGCTCAGTCGAACCGCCGACGACCGCATCGTGCTGTCGCAACGGTGAGAGATCGTCCAGTACCCAGATCGCCCGGCCCTGTGTCGCAACAATCAGGTCGTTACCGTGAACGGCGATATCACGCACCCAGGCGACCGGAAGGTTGCGTTGCAAAGTTTGCCACTGATCGCCATCGTCAACGGACACGAATACTCCCGTCTCCGTGCCAGCGTAGATCAGCCCGGCTCGAGCCGTGTCGGCGCGAACCACGCCGACGAAGTGATCGATCGGCAGGCCCCGGTTCACCTGCGTCCACGTCTTGCCATAGTCGCGCGTGCGGTAGGCGTATGGCCGGAAGTCGTCCTGTCGGTGATTGTCCACCGCGATGTACGCCGTGCCCGGCGTGGTTGGCGAGGGTTCCACCGTCGAAATCTTGGCCCAGGCGGGCAATCCCTTCGGCGTCACGTCCGCCCAGGAACTGCCGCCGTCTCGCGTCAGGCGCACCAGGCCGTCGTCGGTGCCGACCCAGATCTCCGAGTTGTCGCGCGGAGAAAGGCCGATGCTCCAGATCACGCCATAACCGCAGGCGCGCGCCTGCGACGGATTGAGGTCGCCTTCGCAGTCCCGTGCCGCAGGATTGACCGCCGACAGGTCGGGACCGAGTGCTTCCCAGTTCATGCCCTGGTCGGTCGAACGCCAGAGGCGTTGCGAGCCGAAATAGAGCGGATACGGGCCGATCTGTGAAATGGCAATCGGCGTGATCCACGAGTAGCGCTGCTGGAAATCAGTCGGGCGCTGTCCGTAGCTCGAGATGGGCCAGGGCGACACGTTCTGCACTTCGCCGTTCCGCGCATTCCAGCGCGACAGGCGCCCGCCGAGCCCCGAGCCGTACACGATGTCAGGGTCACGTGGATCCGGGATCTCGTAGTCGCGCTCATCGGCGCCGACCGACTCCCAGTCGCGGTAGCTGATCGACCCGTAGTCGCTGCGGCTCGCGATGCGCACCGTGCCATTGTCCTGCTGCCCGGCATAGATGCGGTACGGGAACGAATTGTCCGTCGAAAGCTTGTAGAACTGGCCGGTCGGCTGGTTGTACCAGTCGGTCCAGGTCCGCCCGCCGTTCAGCGTCAGCGCGGCGCCCTGGTCTGCGCCGGTGATCATTCGTTCGGGTCGCTGCGGGTCGATCCAGAGGAAGTGATAGTCGTCGCCGCCCGGGGCGCCTTTGACGATCTCGCACTTCGTGCCGCCCTCGGTGCAGCGGTGAATGCTGCGGCCCATCGCGTAGACGACGTCCGGCTCGCCGGGCACGGCGGTGAGCTGTGCGAAATAGGAGTTCACGAGCTCCGGGTCGTCGTTTGCGTGGACCCACGTGGCGCCAGCATCGTCGGAGCGATAGAGGCCGCCGCCCGATTTCGCGTCTACGACCGCCCATACACGCGTTCCCTGCGCGCGCGGGCTCGCAGCGAGGCCGATGCGCCCGAGCGAGCTGCTGGGCCAGCCGCCGCCTTCGATGCGCGCCCAGGTCAGGCCGCCGTCGCTGGACTTGTAGAGCGCGCTGCCGGGTCCGACGTCCGGCGTGAAGTACGCGAGCCAGGGCCGGTAGCGAACCTGCCAGGTGGCGGCGTACAGGACCTGCGGGTCGGAAGGGTCCAACGCGATGTCCACCGCGCCCGTGTCCTCGTTGACGAACAGCGTCCGCTGCCATGACTTGCCGCCGTCTGAGGTGCGGTACACGCCGCGTTCGCCGCCTGGACCGTAGACGGATCCGAGCGCCGCCACCCAGGCAATGTCGGGGTTGCCCGGGTGCACCTTGAGTGCGCCTATGTGGCGGCTTGAGGCAAGCCCCAGGTGTCGCCAGGTCTTGCCCGCATCGTCGGAGCGATAAACGCCGTCACCCGCGGCGATGTCGTAACGGCTGGTGACCTGCCCCATGCCGACATAGATCACGTCCGCATTCGACGGAGCCACCGTAAGCGCGCCGACCGACGCGGAGCCCACGCCGTCGAACACCGCTTTCCAGGTGTCGCCCGCATCCTCGGACTTCCACACGCCGCCGCCGGCTGCGCCGAGGTAGAACGTCTCGGAATGGCCGCCGGCGCCCGCGGCCGCCGTGGCCCAGCCAGCGCGGTGCGGCCCGACCAGTCGCCATTCCAGCCCGGAACTTACGTCGGTTGCCGCAGCGGCAACGCTCGCGTAGCAGGCGAGGACCAGTGCGGCCCGGGCGATGCCCCGGCGGATGAGCTTCTGCATTTGTCGATACCCCGGATCAAATCGCGAACGGGCAAGTGTACTGCCGGGCGGCGGTCCCACAATCAGTTTGGTGCGAGCGCCCCTGTGATGCCGACGGGCCGGTCGAGTGGATCCACCAGCACGCCTGGATTCAGGATGCCCTGTGGGTCGAGCCGGGCCTTGGCTGCGGCCAGCGCGTCGCGGTAGAGCAGTGGCACCTCGCGCTCGTAGCCGCTGCGGTGATCGCGGCCGACGGCATGGTGGTGCGTGATCGTTCCGCCGCGGCTCGTGACCGAATCGTTTGACGCGCGCTTGATCTCGCGCCATGCGGCGAGCGATGAGCCGAGGTCGCCCCGTTCACTGCCCAGTGCGGCATAAGTGAAGTAGGGTGCAGGCCCGTCCGGATAGACGTGCGTGAAGCGGCAGGACACGCTTCCTGGTCGTCCCGTGGCGCGCCGGATTGCGGATTCCACGTCCTCGCGAACCCCGAGGTAAAAGGCGTCGAACCGGTCCCAGGTAACGGCGGTCTCGAAGGTGTCGAGAATTGCTCCTGCGCCGACCATCGGGTCACGCCAGTAAGGCATGCGAATGAACGCGTCGCGCCACGCGCCTGCAGCACCCTTGCGATGCTCGCCGTCCGCGTCGGACTTGGCCACCTGCATCGAGCGCTCGACCGCGGCCGCGTCGTATTCGCCGCCGAAGTCCCGTACGAGCTCGAGCGTGCGGTGCATCCAGGCGCGCAGCTCGTGGTCCGCCGACTCGAAACCCAGCACCAGCGTCGGGCTGCGGCCGTCGCCCACGCCGGTCCACGCCACTTCCGCGGAGTCGAGCAACCGGCAGTTGGTCGGGTTCAGGCCCGACTGCGACAGCGCCCGCACGCAATTCACCGCGGCCTCGAAACCGCCAAATCGCGCCGAGGCCGACGCGCGGAACTTCGGGCGGTCCTGCAGGCGCATCCAGGCCTCGGTCACTATGCCGAGCACGCCCTCCGAGCCTGTGATGAGCCTGTTCGGGTCCGGCCCTGCGCCGCTGCCCGGCAGGCGTCGAGTCTCGATCACGCCGGCGGGCGTGACCATGCGCACCGACTGCACGAACTCGTCGATATGTGTCTGCAGCGTCGCGTAGTGGCCACCCGAACGCGTTACGATCCAGCCGCCCAGCGTTGAAAACTGGAAGCTCTGCGGGTAGTGCCGCAGCGTTAGCCCGTGCGGACGCAGTCCGTACTCGAGGTCCGGGCCCAGGATGCCTGCCTGGATGCGGGCGGAGCGGCTTGTGCGGTCCACCTCGATCACGCGGTTCAATCGCTCGAGGTCGAGTGAGACCGACGCACGGTAACTCGCACCGACTGCCGGCTCGACGCCGCCGCACACGCTGGAGCCGCCGCCGTAGGGAACGACTGCAACGTTATCGCGGCTCGCCCAGTCGAGTATGTCGGTTACGGCCTGCTCGTCCGGTGGAAATGCGACCCAGTCGGGCGGGTTCGGGACGTCCCGGTTCCACATCCGCACGGAGTCTGCGAATGACTTGCCGTAGGCGTGCGACAGGCGGTCGTGCGGCGTATCGGAGAAAGAACCTGCGAGGCTTGGCGGCGGCGCAACGCGCGGCGCAGGCAGCGAAAAGTCTGCCGCAACTGGAGGCGCAGGGAGCGCACTCGCCGTGATGCCGAGGCGTGCCAGCACGCCCCGAAGGATGGCGAGCTCCGCTGGGAGCAGTTGCTCCGACTCGAGGCCCCAGCCCCAGAATCGACGCAGCGGATTGGCAGACCTGGTCTCCATTGCGATACCCGGCTGATCAGCCGTGGCTTCCGTCTCCTGCCGCGTGCGTTCGCATGTCGGTCATTCGACTCAGAGCCGGTCCGTCGCACGCACGAAGCCGAGCACATCCTGCCGGAACTTCTTCATCGAAGGCTCGTGCAGGTACATCATGTGGCCGGCGTCGAAGTAGTCCATCGTGATGCGCTTGCGCGCCTCCGGCGTGATGTCCAGGTGCGCCATGTCGTTCTTGGTTGCGAGCCAGGGCGTGGCCAGGTCGTAGTAACCCTGCAGCACCAGCACGTGCAGTCCCGGGTTCATGGTCATCGCCATCGCCAGGTCGGGTACGGTGTTCGGCAGCGGCGACATCCAGCCGCCGTCCCCCGCTCTTTTGTGCTTCCAGTCCCACTCGATGTCGAAGGCCGAGACCATGTAGTTCTCGTCCTTGCCGAACTTGAGATCCGAATGCAGGTAGTTCAGGAACGCGGCCGTGTACGCGGGCCCGACCGCGGGAAAGAACGGGTCGTAATCCATCGTCTCGCTGAGCGGGTTGGTCGCTGGGCCGATGAAGCGGGAATCGATGCGGCCTGCGATCAGCCGCTGGCTGCGCTTCAGTTCCTGCAGGAACTGCGGATGGCTGACGCGCAGGTCGGCTCGCTCCCAGTAGTCTGCAGTGGTGCCGGTGTAGGCGGCGAGCTTTGCGGCAACCGCTTTCTTCTCGGCGTCCGTGATCGAGTAGCCGCGCATCAGTGCTGGCGCGTACTCGTCATAGGCGAAGCGCTCAACTTCCTCAAGATAGGCCGGCAGCGAGGCCGGCTTGTTAGGGATGGCATCGTGGTACCAGGCCGTCGCTGCGAAGGTCGGCAGGTAGAGCACGTGCGGCAGGTCGATTTCCTCACCGTCGATGCCGGAGCCGGCGTTCAGGAACGGGGAGACCAGCACGACGCCATTCAGGTCCATGCCTTGGCTGGACTGCAGGTAGTAGGCGAGGCCGGCGCTGCGCATGCCGCCATAGCTTTCCCCCATCAGGTACTTCGGCGATCCCCAGCGGCCGTTCTCGGACACATAGCGCTTGATGAACTGGCCGACCGACGTGATGTCCTGGTCCACGCCCCAGAAATCGGCGGGTTTGGCATCACCGAGCGGCTTCGAGAAGCCGGTTCCCACCGGGTCGATCATCACGATGTCCGTGACGTCGAGCACGGTGTAGGCGTTCTCGACGCTGACAGACGGCGGTGGTGGTGCATAGCCGCTGTCGTTCACCACGACGCGGCGCGGGCCCATGATACCCATGTGCAGCCAGATCGAGGAGGATCCGGGACCGCCGTTGTAGGCGAACATGATCGGTCGCCTGGTCAGGTCCTTGACGCCGTCGCGCGTATAGGCCGTGTAGCCGAATCGCGCGATCGGCTTGTCTTCCTTGTCCTTCATGATCAGCCAGCCCGCGGTGGCCGTGTACTTCACGACCTGGCCGTCGAGCGTGACCTGGCCGTGAGTCACAGACGATTCCGGTTCCGGCGTCTTCTCGGCTTCCGAACTGCTGTCGCCCTTGTCGGCCTTCGGCTCGTCCTTCGCAAGCGCCGGGCTGCCGGCAATGAGTGCCAACGCGGTGAGTGCCGCGGCGAATTTCCTGTACATGAATTGCTACCCCGGATTGCGAGGTCGCAAAGGACAACCGATTTCGGGGCGGAAAGCAACTTCGCCGGCGCGCTGCTGGCCACGCGCCGCGGTCTTTGCCCAGGCGCAGCGGCAGCCCCCGCCCACGCGGGCTCAGTCCTCCAGCACCTCGAAATGCAGGTCAGAGTGCTTCTCGAGGCGATCAATCAGCTTGTCACCGAAGATCGTTGCCGGCGTCCAGAAGCCACCCTGGGTGCGGGACCTCGGCAGGTCCAGCGCAAGCAGGGCCGCTGCCTGTCCGAGGATCTTCGAGGTCGAGCCGTAGCCGGGATCGCCCTGGCCCGTGACTTTGACGCGGATCGTGCGACCGTCAGCCGTCCGGCCCAGGAAGCGCAGGTCGTAGAAGCCCTTCTTCTGGGCCTCCGGGCTCGGGCCCTCGCCCGGCGCTGGCAGCACGAAGCGCTCGAGCGCGGCGCGCAGCGGTGGGATCGATGCGGCGACTGCAAATCCGCCCAGCCCCGCGGTTATGCCTGTCGCGGCGGCGCGGCCGCGCAGGCCTGGGCCGCCGAGCATCGCCTCGTCGTAGCGGAATTTGTCTCCGTAGGCGCCGTCGGCGAGCGCGTTGGTCCGATGGACGATCCGTACATTGGCGGCCGCCATGACGAACGGCGCGACCCAGCTTTCGAAGTCGGCATCGTACTCGGCAAACTTGACGTTGGGTTGTCGCGTCTTCGGGCCGAAGCCTTTCGGGCACAGCGAATAGGGGTTCGCCAGTTCCTTGCGCAGCTTCGGGTCCGCGGCAAATTCCTTGAAGGCGTTCAGCGCGCTGGCGAAGGTCCCGCCCGAGAATCCGCCGCTCATCGCCTTGACCCGCATCTTGACGCGGTCGCACGGCTGGCCGAACCGTGCGCGGGCCTCGCGCTGCAGGAAGTGCACGCCGAGGTCGGACGGGATCGAGTCAAAGCCGCAGCAGTGCACGATGCGGGCGCCCGACTTGCGCGCCGCCGACTCGTATTTCTGCAACATCCGGCGGATCCACTGCGGCTCGCCGGTAAGGTCGCAATAGTCAGTGCCGGTCTCGACGCAGGCCCGTAACAGCGGTTCACCATAGAGCGCGTAGGGACCGACCGTCGAGGCGACCACCCGGGTCGAAGAACACATGTCATGCAATGCCGCGGGGTCCCCGGCATCGGCCACCAGGATCGGCAGTTTCGCGGCGCCGCGGCCCAGCGACTGGCGTAATTTCTCGAGTTTTCCCCGCGAGCGCCCGGCAATGGCCCAGCGCAGCCGGCCGCGCAGGCCGAATTCTTCGTACAGGTACCGGGTCAGGATCTGCCCGACAAAACTGGTTGCACCGAACACGACGAGGTCGTGGGTTTTCCTGGCGGCGGTCATTGGGATCTCCGGGGCGCGAAGGGTGCCAGCATGGCATAGAATTCAACCCTCACGCACCAGCACCCCGGACAGTCGCATGCAAGTCGAAGAGATCTATCTCAACCTGAGGCAAAAGCTCGGCGACGTAATGCCCGAGGGCGAGATCCTGCTGAAGGCCGAAGTCGCGGCCGAGATACAGAAGCTCAAGGTCGAGCGCGACGCCGTGATCCTCGGCCACAACTACATGGAACCGGCGCTGTTCCACTCGGTGCCCGACTTCCAGGGCGACTCGCTGGAATTGAGCCGGCGTGCGGCCGAGACGGACAAGTCGGTCATCGTCTTCTGCGGTGTGCGTTTCATGGCCGAGACCGCGAAGATCCTCAATCCGTCGAAGACCGTGTTGCTTCCGACCGAGAAGGGGGGTTGCTCGCTTGCCGAGAGCATCACCGCGGCCGACGTGCGCGCGCTGCGCGCGGCTTACCCCGGGGTGCCGATCGTCACCTACATCAATACCTACGCAGACGTTAAGGCGGAGTGCGACATCTGCTGCACGTCGAGCAATGCGGTGGCGGTTGTCGAGTCGCTGAAGTCCGATACGGTCATCTTCCTGCCGGACGAGTACCTGGCCCGCAACGTTGCCCGCGAGACAGGCCTGCACGTCATCGTACCGAGCGTGCTGCCGAAGCCGGGTACTCCGGCGCCGGGCACCGACGTCGAGCATGTCATGGTCGCGTGGAAGGGTCGCTGCGAAGTGCACGAACTCTTCACCACCGAGGACATCGATTCGGTGCGCAAGCAGTTCCCGGACGTAATGATTCTCGCGCATCCCGAGTGCAGTCCCGAGGTGGTCGCAAAGGCCGACTTCTCCGGCAGCACGACCGCGATGATCAAGGCGGTCGAGAAGTCCAGCGCAAAGCGCTACCTGCTGCTCACCGAGTGTTCGATGGGCGACAACATCGTCGCGGCGAACCCCGAGAAGGAGATGCTGCGGCTGTGCAGCCACCGCTGCCCCCACATGCACGAGATCACGTTGGAGCAGACACGGGATTCGCTGCGCCACATGCGCTGGGTGATCGACGTGCCAGAGGATATCCGGGTGCGGGCGCTCAGGTCGGTGGAGCGGATGCTGGCCGTCGGCCCGAAAATCGATTGACCCCACCGATCCACACGGACGTCCTGATCATCGGCTGCGGCATCGCGGGCGGCACCGCCGCGCTCGAGCTCGCCGACATGGGGCTCGGCGTCGTATTGGTTACCCGGTCCGACGATCCCGCGGAATCGAATACCTATTGGGCGCAGGGCGGCATCATATTCACCGGCGAGGGCGACTCTCCCGACAAGCTGGTGCGGGACGTGCTCAATGCCGGCGCGGGCATCTGCCGCGAGCAGGCGGTCGAGACACTTGCGCGCACCGGGCCCGGGCTGGTGCAGTCTGTGTTGATCGACCGGCTCAGGGTGCCGTTCGACCGCCGGCCGGACGGTAGCCTGTCGCTGGGGCGCGAGGGCGGGCACTCGATGCCGCGCATCGTGCACTCGGCCGATTCGACCGGCCGCTCGATCGAGAATGCATTGATCGCGGAGCTGCGGCGCCACCCGCGAGTCAGGTTCCTGGCAGGCCACACAGCGGTCGACCTGCTGACACCGGCACACCACGGGCGCGACCGCCGCGCCGTATACGACCCGCTGTCATGCGTCGGCGCCTACCTGCTGGACCAGTTGAGTGGTGAGGTCGTCAGGTGCTTTGCGCGGTCAACAGTCCTCGCCACCGGCGGGCTCGGGCAGATCTACCTGCGCACTACCAACCCCGCTGGCGCTCGCGGCGACGGCGTCGCGATGGCATACCGCGCGGGCGCACGCGTGATCAACACCGAGTACGTGCAGTTCCATCCGACGGCTTTCTACCACCGCAACGCGCCCTGCTTCCTGATCACCGAGGCGGTCCGCGGCGCCGGAGCGCGGCTCGTCGATGAGCGGCGCAGGCCGTTCATGGATAAGTACGACCCCGAGTGGAAGGACCTCGCGCCTCGTGACGTCGTCTCGCGCAGCATCCACGCCGAGATGCTCGCCCAGGGCGTGAAGAATGTTTACCTGGACCTCGCCTCCTACATCCCGGCCGAGCGGATTCGCGCCGAGTTTCCCGGCATGTACGAGAGCTGCCTGGAATACGGCATCGACATCACCACCGACCTGCTGCCGGTCGTGCCGGCCGCGCACTACTCCTGCGGTGGTGTGTGGGTGGACGACAATGGGCGCAGCACGATCGACCGCCTGTACGCGATCGGGGAGGTGTCCTGCACGGGCGTGCACGGCGCGAATCGCCTCGCGAGCACCTCGCTGCTCGAGGGCCTGGTCTGGGGTCACCGCTCGGCGCGGCACATCGCGGAGAGCCTGGAACCGCGCAGCGCGGCGCTATTCGACGACATCCCGCCCTGGCAGCCGACCGGCGCAGAGGCGCCCGACCCCGCGCTGGTCGGGCAGGACATGACGTCGATCAAGCACATCATGTGGAACTACGTCGGACTGGTGCGCACGACACGGCGCCTGGCGCGAGCCATCAGCGACCTGCGCAACCTCGAGGTCGAGATCGAGCGCTTCTACCGCGCAGCAGCGCTGTCCGACGATCTGATCGGTCTTCGTAACTCGGTCCGGGTGGCGCTGATCATCACACTCGCAGCCTGGGAAAACCGCGAGAGCCGCGGCTGTCACTATCGAGAGTAGAGGTCTCCCGCAAGCCGCGCCGACCGGACCCCTCGGCACGGTCCGCGCCGGCGCCTTACAGCAGACGCATCGCCTCGCGGGCCGTGAATGCCACCAGCACCAGTGAACCCAGCACGAAGATCGCGAAACGCACGACGATTCGGTTTACCGTCGCCTGTACCAGCGAGTGCACTACACGCAGCAGCACGTACGTCCAGGCGAGCGCGAGCGCTGTGCGGTCGTTGCCGCCGGTCAGGACCGCCAGGAACATCAGCGCATAGAAAATTGTCGGCTGCTCGTGCAGGTGGTTGTAGTTGTCCGCCACCCAGCGCACCTCGGGCCGCAGGCGTTGCGCCAGTGCGTCCGAATACGCGGCCTCCTGCGGATCGATGCCCGCTTTCTGCATCGCCGGGATGCGCGTCGCGTACATCCACGCCCACATGACCAATGTCCACGCGACCAGCGCGAGCACCGGTACCAGGAATTCAGCATTGCTCGGCATGTTGTCCCCCCGAAATCTTGCCTGTCAGGTCGCGGAGCCTAGCAGGCCGGCGCCGCATCGGTAACAATCCCGGCACACCATGATCGTCTCGACAACGCTAACCGGCAGCAATGCTGACATCATTCGCGACGCACTCGCCTCGGTCGTCGACCACGTAGACCGTTGCATCGTCATCGACACAGGGGCGACAGACGGCACGCTCGCCGTGGCGCGCGAGGTCGCGGGTGAGAAGTTGCTGGTGCGCAACTTTGCGTGGTGCGACGATTTTTCGGCGGCACGCAATTTCGCGCTCGAGGCTGCTGCAGCGGCGGGCGCGGGCTGGGCGGTCACGCTGGACACGGACGAGCGGCTGATCTTCGCCACCGACGCGACGCTGCGAGAGCGGTTGGCGCGCACCAGGGCCAAGGTACTGCTGGTCGCGCAGGGCGACGGTTCATATGCCAAGGAACGGATCATTCGCCTGCCGGCGAAGGTGCGGTGGAGCGGGCCCACGCACGAGGCGCTGCTGGGTCAACGCCCTGGTGAGTCCGAGGTACTGCCGGGCGTCCACTTCCAGGAACTCCCCAAGGATGCCCGGACCTTGCGCCGCAAGTTCGAGCGCGACGTCGAGATCCTGCGGCCGCACGTTCAGGCGAATCCCCAGGATCCTCGCTGGCACTACTACCTGGGTGCTTCGCTGCATGACCTGCGCCGCTACGAGGAGGCGGTCGAGGCCTACCGCGCCTGCGCGGCGTTGAAGGGTTGGGCCGAGGAAGGGGCCTGGGCGTGTTTCCGCGCGGCCCAGTGTCTCAGCGAATTGAAGCGCTGGTCCGAGGCGGTCGAAATGTGCGCGCAGGGGCTGGCGATCCGTCCGGCCACCGCGGAACTCGCGTGGCTGGCAGGCTGGCTGTCCTTCAATGCGCGGCGCTATGAGGACGCGATCGCCTGGTCCAATATGGCGGTTGTCAACGGCTTTTATGACGGCGCCGGTCAGGCCTTCGCACGCGTGGGATTCCGCGATGCAAAGGCGCTTTACGAAGGTCCCTACGAGGTGCTGCGCTGGACCTTCGATCGCCTCGGCAACGGCGAGGCGGCGAAGGAAGCAGGGCGGGAGTTTGCGGCTGCCAAAAAGGCCCGCGAGGGAAAATCGGGAAAATCGGTGCCTGGCACCTGATTTACGCTTATTGGGAGATCGAGAATGAAGAAGGCGCTGAAGGTTCTGGGTTGGGTGCTGCTTGCGGTGCTGCTGGTCGGCTCGTACGCGGGATATCGCATCGTCTGGGGCCACCCGTTCACGATCAACCAGCTCGCGAACAGGCAGGCGATTTTTTTCCTGGTCCGCAACCCGGAGCTCTTCAGCTCGGTCGGTATCGTCGACGGGACCATATTCGACCGGCATTCGGGCAAGCTCGCGGACGTCGGTGTCGGGAAGCGTGATTCGGACTACGCGTTTGCGAAACAAGCGCTCACTGAGGTAAAGGCCTTTGACCGGGCAAAGCTCGACCCGCAGGACCAGGTTACCTACGACATCCTGCTCGATTTCTATGGTTCGCAGGAGGCGTTCGAGCAGTTCGACTGGTTGTCGTCAGAGGGCATCTACCCGATCAGCCCGATGTGGGGTACGCAGGTCGCGCTGGTAGGCTTCCTGCAGGGCCAGCACGTCATCAAGAACCAGAAGACCGCGCGCAATTACGTCTCCAGGCTGCAGGCAATGGGTGGCAAGCTCGACGCGCTTACCGCGGAAATGCAGCGCCAGTCGGCGGCGGGCGTGGTGCTGCCGCCGACACTGCTCGAGAAGTCGATCGTTGTAATTGACGACACGACCGCGCCGCAGCCCGCGGAAAACGCGCTGGTGACCACGTTCGTCGAGCGCATGAAGTCGGCCAAGGACATGGACCAGTCGATCCAGGACAGGCTCAGGGACGAAGCCGTGGCAGCCATGACGGATATCGTCTACCCGGCCTACGACCGCATGCGCGATGCGCTGATCGCCGAGCGTCCCAAGGCGGCTGGCACAGCGGCAGGTGTCGGTCGGCTGCCGGATGGCGCCGCCTACTATCAGGCGATGCTGAAGCAGTTCACGACTACCGATTACACGCCGGCCCAGATTCACCAGATCGGCCTCGACGAGGTCGCTCGCATCCTGGCCGAGATGGACACGCTGTTGCAGAGCCAGGGCCTGGCCGAGGGCACGGTTGCGGATCGCATGAAGGCGCTCGGAGAGGATCCTCGATATCTCGAGCCCGACACCGACGAAGGCCGCGCGGCGCTGCTCGCTCGCTATCGCGAGGTCCTCGATGAAATCTCGAAGTTGATGCCGGACTACTTCAGCACGATTCCGCCGGGCAAGCTCCAGGTCGAGCGCGAGCCTGTCTCGGTCGAGAAGGGCTCGAGCGGAGCCCACTACGTGCCGGCCGCGATGGACGGGTCGAGGCCGGGCACGTTCTTCGCAAATCTTCGCGACACTGCCGAGACGCCGACCTGGGGCATGAAGACACTCGCCTACCACGAGGGCATCCCGGGGCATCACTTCCAGATAGCCACTGCGCAGGGTCTGAAGGACCTGCCTTTCATACGGCAGCAGGCAATCTACGGCGCCTACGTCGAAGGCTGGGCGCTTTACGCGGAGCGCCTTGCGGCCGAGATCGGCATGTACAAGGACGACCCGCTGGGTGACCTCGGGCGTCTGCAGGCTGAGCTGTTGCGCGCCGTGAGACTGGTAGTCGACACAGGCATCCATGCCGATGGCTGGACGCGCGAACAGGCGATCGACTACATGGTCGACACCACCGGCATGGCGCGCAGCGACGCGACTTCGGAGGTCGAACGTTACATGGGCATGCCGGGCCAGGCCTGTTCGTACAAGGTAGGGCAACTCAAGATCCTTGAACTGCGCGACAAGGCACGCGCTGAACTGGGCGACAAGTTCAGCCTGAAGGACTTCCACACCGTCGTGCTCGAAAACGGCGCCGTGCCGCTCACGGTACTCGAGCGGCTGGTTGACGAGTGGATCGCGAAGGTCAAGGCGCAGGCTTAGACGGCGCCGACGCAAAGGCCGCGAAGGCGCCGAACTGCTGGCCGATGACCTGGTCCACGACCGGGATGAAGGTGTCGAGCTTGTGCGAGGCGTCACCGCTGATGCGATAGGTCACCGTCGCCTCGGTGCCACCCGAGCCAGTCGGCTTGAGTTGAATCGTCAGTACGCCGGTGACTGCCATGTCCTGCAGCGGACCCAGCGCCCCGCGAATCCGGAGCAGTTTGCTCGGCAGCGACATCACGATGCGTCCGTGCTCGGCGCTGGACTCGCCCCAGTTCTCGCAGAAGCATCCTCCGGCCTGGGCCTCGAGCCTGAGGTTGCCGCGGTCGCCCGACCACGTGTGACCCGAGGGCCACCACAGTTCCGGGTGAACCAGCGTGCGCCACGCATCCGCGGGCGCAGCCGCGATCGTGAAGCGGTGCTCGATGACGGCGCCGTCCGGAGACGACTGCATCACCTCCGCCGGCGCGGCCACGGGCAGGAGCAGGGCGATCGAAGCGGCAAGGGCATGGCGGCTCATTTCGTGCATCTCCTGTCTGGAACTGCAGCATTCCAATGGTGTTGCTGGTCGGAATTCTCGACCGGCATCGAGTCGCAGTCGCTGCGGGCAGTGACGCCCATCCGCGTGCATCCAGCACGAGTATCATACTGAAGCTGCACGGCGTCGACCGCGGATGACTTCGCGTGCGCCTGCCCGCCGGGCAAATTGTTTACCTGCCGGTATCCTGTGGCCACACTAGCCACCTCTCGAACTGTTTCTGGTCGATGATATTCGATGCCAACGAAAAGCGATGAGGGCTGCAGTGCGTGCGCCGAACAGGCGCGCATCGACTCAGCGCCGGCGGGGCGACCGGGCGACTGGAAGGCTATCGGGCCCTGGCTGAGCGAGCGTTCCTGGGGCACGGTGCGCGAGGACTACAGCGCGGACGGCGATCCGTGGCTCTCGTTTCCGCACGAGCATGCGCGCTCGCGCGCCTATCGCTGGAGCGAAGATGGCCTCGCTGGCCTCTGCGACATCAACCAGCACCTGTGTTTCGCGCTCGCGTTCTGGAACGGGCGCGACCCTTTCCTGAAAGAGCGCATATTCGGGCTGTCCGGGCACGAGGGAAACCACGGCGAGGACGCCAAGGAATGCTGGTGGTACGTGGATGCAACGCCGACCGCCTCGTGGCTGCGCTGGCGTTATCACTACCCACAGGCGGAGTTTCCGTATGCGCGCCTCGTCGAGGAGAACGCGCGCCGTGGACGCTCGGAGCGCGAGTTTGAAATCGCTGACACCGGGATTTTTGACGACGGTCGCTACTGGATCATAGAGGCCGACTATGCCAAGGAATCGCCGACCGATGTCTGCCTGCGGCTGCGCATAACGAACGCGGGACCCGTGCCGGCGGAACTGCACGTTCTGCCGACGCTGTGGTTTCGCAACCGGTGGTCATGGGGTGGCGACGTGCCGCGACCGGAGATCCGAGTGGGTGAATTCGCGGTCCCGGGCCAGGCCGCGGCCATTGCTGCCGGAGCCGAGGCAGGTCGCTGGCGCCTCATCGCGGGGCCGGGACCGGACGGAGAATCGCCGGAGCTGCTGTTCTGCGAAAACGAGACGAACTCCGTGCGGGTTTTCGGCGTGCCGGCGCCAAGTCCGTATCCGAAGGACGGCATCAACGACCACGTGGTCGGCGGTGCGCAGACCGTGAATCCCGAGCGCCGCGGCACCAAGATGTCCTGCCATTACCGCGCGACCATTGCCGCCGGCGCGACCGTCGAGTTCCGGCTGCGCCTCGCGCGCGACGATGGCGAGGCAGGCAGCGGCCTCGGTACGGAGTTCGAGCGAACGATGTCGGACCGGGAGCGCGAGGCCGACGAGTTCTACGCGCGCTTGCGTCCGGCCGCCGCGACCGACGACGAGGCGGCCGTGATGCGGAAGGCATTCTCCGGCATGGTCTGGAGCCAGCAGTTCTATCACTACAACGTCGAGCGCTGGCTCGAAGGCGACCAGGTCAAGCCGCCGCAGGCTCGCTTGTCGGGGCGTAACGCCGGCTGGCGGCACCTCGACAATCACGACATCATCGCGATGCCGGACAAGTGGGAATATCCATGGTACGCAGCCTGGGACCTCGCATTTCACTGCGTGGTCCTCGCATATACGGATCCCGCCGCCGCCAAGCACCAGCTGCTGCTGATGTGCCGCGAGTGGTACATGCATCCTAACGGGCAGCTGCCGGCCTACGAGTGGAACTTCGGCGACGTCAACCCGCCGGTGCATGCCTGGGCTGTCCTCAAGGTGTTCGCGATCGACGGCGGCCAGGATTTCAACTTCCTCGAGCGCGCTTTCCAGAAGCTGCTGATCAACTTCACCTGGTGGGTCAATCGCAAGGACGCGCTCGGAGACAACGTCTTCGAAGGTGGCTTCCTCGGGTTGGACAACATCGGCGCATTCGACCGATCCACGCCACTGCCGGGCGGTTGCGTGCTCGAGCAGTCCGACGGCACGGCCTGGATGGCGAAGTACTGCCTGAACATGCTCGAGATCGCCCTCAGGCTCGCGAACCAGGACCGGGCCTATGAGGACGTCGCGCTCAAGTTCTTCGAGCACTTCGCGTCGATCGCCTCGGCAATGACTGGCATGTGGGACGAGCAGGACGGTTTCTACTACGACCGGATCCGTACGCCAGATGGAGGAATCGTCCCGGTGCGCGCGCGCTCGATGGTGGGCCTGTTGCCGATGTTCGCGGCGGTGAAGCTCGATGCAGCACTGTGGGAGAAGTTGCCGGACTTCCGGGCGCGTGCGGCGTGGTTCATCGAGCACAAGCCATGGCTGGCGAAGTTCCTGCACTATTTTCCGCACGATGAACGCCCGGAACTGATATCGCTGGTCGATGCGCCGCGACTTCGCCGGGTGCTGGCCCGCATGCTCGACGAGCAGGAGTTCCTGTCGCCGTTCGGCCTGCGTTCGCTGTCGCGATTCCACCTTGAGCATCCGCTCACCGTGCAACTACAGGGCGGCGAGGCACGCCTGGACTATGAACCGGCGGAGTCCGCCAGTGGGCTCTTCGGCGGCAACTCCAACTGGCGCGGGCCGGTATGGTTCCCGCTCAATTACCTTGCGCTGGAATCTCTGCGTCACCTGGGCGAATGCCTCGGCGAGCAATTCACCGTGGAGCTGCCGACCGGATCCGGGGTCCAGGCCGATCTTTCCGCGGTCGCCGACGAGCTGGAGCGGAGGCTGCTGTCGCTCCTTGTCCGGGATGCAGAGGGCAGGCGTCCGGCACAGGGCGAGGGCGGGAAATACCCGCAGGAAGGGCGCTGGGGCGACAGCGTGCTTTTCCACGAGTACTTCAACGGCGACTCGGGTGAAGGACTTGGCGCCTCGCACCAGACGGGTTGGACCGCGCTTGCAGGCGCTATGGTGGCGGAGCGACGACGCAGGGTCGGCGCGGGGAGGCCGGCGTCGTGAACATACTGGTCGTCGACATCGGAGGGACGCACGTAAAGATACTGGCGACCGGGCAGGACCAGCGCCGCAGGTTCGCATCCGGCCCGACGCTGACCCCGCGCGCGATGGTGAGCGGTGTAAGAAAACTGGCGAAGGGCTGGAACTACGACGTCGTTTCGGTCGGTTACCCGGGACTGGTCCTCAAGGGCCGGATCTCCGCGGAGCCGTACAACCTGTCTCCAGGCTGGATCGGGTTTGATTTCCAGCAAGCCTTCCGCCGACCAGTCAAGGTAGTGAACGATGCCGCCATGCAGGCGCTTGGTAGCTACGTGAACGGCACGATGCTGTTCCTTGGCCTCGGCACGGGACTGGGATCGGCCCTGGTCGTGGACGGCCACGTGGTCCCGATGGAGCTCGCGCACCTTTCGTACAGGACGGGCACCATCGAGGACTACCTGGGCCTGCGCGGGCTCCAGCGACTGGGCAGGAAGAAATGGCGCAAGCACGTCGCGTTCATCGTCGAGCGCTTCACGGCGGCGCTGCATCCGGACGACATCGTGATTGGCGGCGGCAACGCGAAGGAACTCAAGAAGCTGCCGCCAGGCTGCCGGGAAGGCGACAATGCCAATGCATTCACGGGCGGCTTCCGGGTCTGGGAACCCGGGATCGGGCGACGGCGACTGCAGCGGACCGGGAAACCTACTGTGAAGGACAAACGACATGACTGAATCCCGCAACGTGACCGACCTCCCGGCCTGGCAGGCACTCGCCGCGCACCGCGACAGGTTCGGCAAGGCGCAGCTGCGGGACTTGTTTGCCCGGGACCCGGGTCGCGGCGAGCGCATGACGCTGGAGGCAGCCGGCGTCTATCTCGATTACTCGAAAAATCGCGTTACCGACGAGACTCTCAGGATGCTGCTTGCGCTGGCGGACCAAACGGGTCTGCGCTCTCGCATCGACGCGATGTTTCGTGGCGACCGGATAAATGTGACGGAGAAGCGATCGGTGCTGCACGTGGCGCTGCGGGCTCCGCGCGACGCGTCGATCCTCGTCGACGGCGAGAACGTCGTGCCGCAGGTGCACGCGGTGCTCGACCGGATGGCGTCGTTTGCGAATCGGGTGCGCGATGGTGAATGGCTCGGGCACACCGGCAGGCGCATTCGCAAGGTGGTCAACATCGGCATCGGCGGGTCCGACCTGGGGCCCGTGATGGCCTACGAGGCGCTCAGGCACTACAGCCAGCGGGATCTCGACTTTCGTTTCGTGTCGAACGTGGACGGAACGGATTTTGCCGAAGCGGTGCGAGACCTCGACGCTGCGGAGACGATGTTCATCATCGCTTCGAAGACCTTCACGACGCTCGAGACCATGACCAATGCCCGCACAGCACGCGCCTGGCTGCTGGCGGCGCTGGGCGGCGACGAGAAAGCGGTCGCGCGGCATTTTGTAGCCGTGTCCACCAATTCGGAGGAGGTGGCCGGGTTCGGCATCGACACCGACAACATGTTTGGGTTCTGGGACTGGGTCGGCGGCCGGTACTCGATGGATTCGGCGATCGGCCTCTCAACCATACTCGCAGTCGGACCGGAGCATTTCCGTGCGATGCTCTCCGGCTTCCACGAGATGGACGAGCATTTCCGCAGCGCACCCTTCGAACGCAACCTGCCGGTGCTGATGGGCCTGCTCGGTGTCTGGAATGGCAATTTCCTGGGCGCGGATACGGTCGCGGTGCTGCCTTACGAGCAATACCTGAAGCGCTTCCCGGCCTATCTGCAGCAGCTCACGATGGAGAGCAACGGCAAGAGCGTGCGCCTGGATGGCGAGCCTGTCGGATGCAACACTGGCGCGATCTACTGGGGCGAGCCGGGCACCAACGGCCAGCATTCCTTCTACCAGCTGATCCACCAGGGAACTCGACTGGTGCCCTGTGATTTCATCGCCTTCGGCCAGCCGTTGAACCTGCTTGGCAATCACCACGACCTGCTGATGGCGAACGTGTTCGCCCAGGGCGAGGCGCTCGCCTTCGGCAAGACCGCGGAGGAACTGCGAGCCGAGGGCATTCTCGGGTGGCTCGTTCCGCATCGGACATTCGAGGGCAACCGACCCTCCAACACGCTGCTGCTCGAACGCCTGACGCCCGCGGCGCTGGGCAGGCTGGTTGCGCTGTACGAGCACATCGTCTTCACCCAGGGCGCGATCTGGAATGTAAATCCGTTCGACCAGTGGGGCGTGGAACTCGGCAAGGTGCTGGCGCAGCGTATCGTCCCGGAACTTGGTGGCGATGCGGCGGGTCTCACTCATGACAGCTCGACGAATGCCCTGATCCGCCGCTATCGCAAGTTGAGGGACTCCTGATGCAGCTCGGCATGGTCGGACTTGGAAGGATGGGCGCAAACATGGTCCGGCGCCTGCTGAGGAACGGCCACCACTGCGTGGCATACGACGTGTCCCCGAAGGCCGTGGCCGAACTTGTCGCGGAGCAGGCCACCGGTGCGACGTCGCTGGCCGACCTGGTTGAGAAACTCGACCGGCCGCGGGCGATCTGGCTGATGGTCCCGGCCGCGGCGGTGGACAGTACTGTGGCTCAAGTCGTGCCGCTGCTTGATCGGGACGACATCCTCATCGACGGGGGCAACTCGTATTACGTGGACGACCTTCGCCGCGCGAAAGAACTGGCTGAGCGCGGGATCCACTACGTGGACGTGGGCACGAGTGGCGGCGTGTGGGGGTTGGAGCGCGGCTACTGCATGATGATTGGCGGCGAGCCGGGGGTGGTGGAACACCTCGATCCCGTCTTCGCGACGCTTGCACCCGGCGCGGGCGACATCGAGCGTACGCCGGGGCGGGAGAAGGCGGGCGGTACGTCCGAGCAGGGCTACCTGCACTGCGGCCCGAACGGCGCTGGGCATTTCGTCAAGATGGTCCACAACGGCATCGAGTACGGGGTCATGGCGGCATACGCGGAAGGATTCGGCATCCTCGCCGCGGCGAATGTCGGCAAGCGAACGCACGAGGTGGACGCAGAGACGACGCCGCTGCGGGATCCCGGGCACTACCAGTACGACATGAACCTGCCGGACATCGCCGAAGTGTGGCGGCGCGGCAGCGTGATCGCTTCCTGGCTGCTGGATCTCACGGCAAGGTCGCTGATCGAGGATCCTGCGCTGGCGAAATTCGCCGGCCGCGTTTCGGATTCGGGCGAGGGTCGCTGGACGATCAAGGCGGCCATCGACGAAGCCGTGCCTGCCCCGGTTCTCACGACGGCGCTCTACGAGCGGTTCGGTTCACGTGGCGAGGCGGATTTCCAGAACCGACTGTTGTCGGCGATGCGCTACCAGTTCGGAGGGCACCATGAGAAGCCCGTCGGATAGTGACTGGGGCGGCGGGGCCGCAATTCCCATCAAGGAATCGACTTCAGACGCGCTGGTGTTCTTCGGCGCCACCGGTGACCTCGCCCACAAGAAGATCTTCCCGGCGCTGCAGGCGATGGTGAAGCGAGGCAACCTTGATGTCCCGGTGATAGGAGTGGCCAGGGCCGGTTGGACGCTCGGGCAGTTTCGCGTCCACGCGCGCGACAGCCTCGAGCAGCATGGCGGCGTCGACGACGCGGCGTTCGCGAAATTGTGCGGACTGCTGCAATACGTCAACGGTAACTACGACAACAGCGCGACCTTCGATGCGTTGCGTGTGGCGCTCGGCGGGGCCCGCCGGCCGGCGCATTACCTCGCCATCCCGCCGGTCCTGTTCGGCCCGGTCGTCGAGAAGCTGGCCGCCTCAAGCTGCGCCAGGGGAGCCCGTGTCATCGTCGAGAAGCCGTTCGGCACCGACCTGGCATCGGCACGGGCGTTGAACCGGATCCTGTTCGCAAGGTTCGACGAACGATCCATATTCCGCATCGATCACTACCTCGGCAAGCGGCCGGTGCACAACATGTTGTTCTCGCGCTTCACCAACGCGCTGGTCGAGTCGTTCCTGAGCCGTGACCACGTCGAGAGCGTCCAGATCACGATGGCCGAGGATTTCGGAGTGCAGGGCCGGGGTGCGTTCTACGACCAGACCGGCACGATCCGCGACGTGATCCAGAACCACCTGTTTCAAGTGCTCGCCAACCTCGCGATGGAACCGCCGGCGCGCATCGACAGCGAGTCGATACGTGACGAGAAGGTCAAGTTCCTGAAAGCCGTCGAGCCCGTCAGTGCGACGGAACTGGTGCGCGGGCAGTTCCGCGGCTATCTCGACGAGCCGGGCGTCGTGAAGGATTCCCAGGTCGAGACGTTCGCTGCATTGCGGCTGCACGTGAATTCCTGGCGCTGGCAGGGGGTGCCGTTCTTCATCCGCGCCGGCAAGAACCTGCCGGTCACGTGCACCGAACTCACGGTGCGACTGCGGCGGCTGCCGAAAGTATTTCCGGGTTGCGATCCCGTTCCGAATTACCTCCGGTTCCGTGTCAGTCCCGAGGTGGAGGCGGCATTCGGACTTACGGTGATGGACCCCGAGGACCGCATGATCGGCGAGCAGGCCGAAATGATGCTCAGCCGCAGGCCGGCGGCAGGCGAGATGGAAGCATACGAGCGCGTGCTAACCGACGCGATGGCAGGCGACCAGACGCTTTTTGCGCGCGAGGATTACGTCGAGGAGGCGTGGCGCATCGTGGACCCGGTATTGAGAAGTGGCACGCCCATTCACGAATACCGGCCGGGGTCCTGGGGGCCGCTCGAGGCCACGGCGGTGATGCCGCCGGGCGGTTGGGTGAATCCCGTGCCACGCGTTGCAAGACCGGCATGACGGCGAGGGTGGAGGTTTTGCAGACTGCAGCGGAAGTCGCCGAGGCGGCGGCCGACTTCATCGCGGCCGAGGCCAGGGCGGCGGTCGCTGCTCGGGGCGTATTTACGTTGGCGGTGAGCGGCGGCAGGACCCCGTGGCTCATGCTGCGTTCGCTCGCCGGCCGGGACGTGCCGTGGGCCGGCGTGCACCTGTGGCAGGTGGACGAACGAGTCGCGCCGGACGGCGACGCCGATCGCAACCTGACGCAGTTGTACGAGTCGTTGCTGGCAAAGGCTGCACTGGCGCGCGGACAGGTCCATGCAATGCCCGTGACAGCGCCGGACCTGGATGCCGCGGCGCGCGGATACTCCGCGTCGTTGACGGCCGTCGCCGGGGACCCGCCCGTACTCGACCTCGTGCTCCTTGGTCTTGGGTCCGATGGCCACACCGCATCGCTGGTACCGGGAGACTCTTCGCTCGATGTGATGGACGCGGACGTTGCGCTCGCCGGGCCCTACCAGGGACGGCGGCGGATGACGCTCACTTTTCCGATAATAAACCGGGCGCGGCGTGTACTGTGGGTCGTCACCGGCGCCGAGAAGGCAGCGATGCTCCGAAGGCTTCTCGATGGAGACCGCGGGATTCCTGCCGGTCGCGTCTGCCAGGACAGGGCGCTCGTGTTCGCGGACCAATCGGCGACAGCTGGATGACGAGAGGCCCCGCGTTCGGCATCCGGATTGCATCGATGCCTAATTTTCGCGACGCAGGCGGGCACCGCGTTGCCGGTGGCGGGACCATGCGGCCCGGGCTTTTGTACCGCTCGGATCACGTCGGCCAGTTGTCAGCCGGCGAGTCGGACGCGCTCGCCGGCCTCGGCATCAAGTTCGTATACGACCTGCGGACTGAGGCGGAGCGGGCGATGACGCCCGACGGACGCATTCCCGGCGCAACGCACGTGCAACTCGACCTGATGGCCGACGATCGACAGGCGGCCCCCGCACAGCTGCTGCGCCTGCTCGAGCATCCCAGGGTAGCGAAAGCGGCGCTCGGGAATGGCAAGGCGGTCGCGCTGTTCGTCGAGGGCTATCGATCCGTCGTCAAGTTGCCGAGCGCGCGCGCGGGACTGGGCAGGCTGTACGCGCGGCTGCTGGACGAGGAGGGCTTGCCGGCGCTCTGTCACTGCACGACTGGCAAGGACCGCACGGGCTGGGCCTGCGCGGCACTGCAGACGCTGCTCGGCGTGCCGCTAGACGAGGTGATGCAGGATTTCCTGGCGAGCAACCGTTTCATCCTGCCGAAGTACCAATCGCGCATCGACGAGTTTGCCGCGCGCGGTGGGGACCCGACGCTGCTGGTGCCGGTACTCAGCGTGCTGCCGGAATACCTCGAAGCCTCGTACGACGAGGTTCGGCGGACCTACGGGTCGATCGAAGGCTATTTCAGCGACGCCCTCGGCCTCGACGCACGGACGCAGCAGGCGCTGCGCGATCGCTTCGTCAATAAATAGGTGCCAGGCACCTATTTTCAGCACATCCCGGCTGCGCAGAGCCGTTCCTCCTGCTCCTTCTCGCCGAGCTTCGGGCAGTGCCGCGAGATGCTGCACAGGAATGCAATCAGGTATGGGGCGTGCACGCCAAACAGCAGCTTTCCGGTCGTAAGCAGCGCGACCGAGGTGGCCCGCTCAGGATCCGCCCAGCAGAAGATATTTGCGAATCCCAGGTGGCCGAAAGCCTTCGACGTGTCGGGACCGTACAAGCCGAATGGGCTCGCGCCGAGCATCATGCCGGCCGAGTAACGCAGCGGCAGCATCAGCGAGCGGTCGATCTCGGGCTTTCCGACTTCGGCAATCGCGCGCCGCACTGTCAGCGGCTTGAATATCCGCGTCCTTCCGAGCTTGCCGCCGTTCAACAGGCACTGGAAGAACTGCGAGCACTCGTCGGCCGTGCCCACGCCGTTTCCCGCCGGGATCACGGCGCGGTAATAGCGCGGGTCGTTCGATATGTTCACCGCGTGCTCGAGCGTCGATCCGATCGCACGCTTCAGGTACAGGTCGGCACCTGTGTTGAACCGGAAGCCCGACACGTAGTTTCTTGCGACGCGGTTGAGCGTGCGGCCGCGGGCCCCGAAGTCCAGCGTGCTTAGTCCCAGCGGTTCGCTGATGTTCTGGCGGAAGAAAGTCCGGAATGCCTGGCCCGTGACTTTTTCCACCAGGTCGGCGACGACGAACCCCGACGTCAGCGCGTGATAGGCATGGTGATGGCCTGGCTTCTCGGGGGCGGTCAGGTAAATGAGTCGCAGGATCTCCTTTGCATCGAGCAGCAGTTCCGGGACGTCCAGGCCCTCGGTCGGAATCGACGGTATGCCCGCCTTGTGGCAGAGCAGCTGGTAGATCGTGATGTCGCGCTTGCCGTTCTGGCCGAACGCGGGAACGTAGTGGCTCACCGGGTCGAGCAGGCTCAGTTCATTCTGCTCGGACAGCAGGTGCACTGCCATGGCCGCCATCGCCTTGCTCGCCGAGAAAAGGCATACAGGCGTGTCCGGGGTCATCGGGGCCGGGGTCTCGTCAATGTCGCCCGGTCCGCCGCCCTTGGCGAAGCCGATAGAGCGCTTGAGCACGACCTGGCCCTGCCGACGCACGACGAGGGAGATGCCGGGGTGCATCCCAGTGGCGTAGATCTTCTGCACACTCTCCCAGATGGCGTCGACACCTTCGCGCGCCATGCCGACGGGTTCGGGCTTATGCTCATCGGCCGTCGCGATCGTGGTGACACTCGCGAGATCACCGGGGACGTCTGCGGCGTCCATCAACAGGCGACGTAGCCGGGCGGGTACGTACTGGACTGTAGTCAGCATGATTTTTCTCCGCCGGAAGACCGGGGCATTCTCCTTTTCTAACCGCCGGGAAAATCAATCAGGTGCCTGGCACCGAATTAATTGGAGAAGGGGAGAATGTCCCCTGCGACACAAAAATCGATCATGATTGGATGCTGTCAGAACCCGCGAGAGCCGTCACTACGATGATTGACCTATACACCGCTGCCACGCCGAACGGCCACAAGATTTCCATTGCGCTGGAGGAACTGGGGCTTCCCTATGAGGCGCATATCCTCGAACTCCAGAAACTCGACCAGCGGCGGCCAGAATTCCTGAAGATCAGCCCCAACGGCCGTATCCCCGCCATCGTTGACCGCGAACTGGATGATTTCGCGATTTTTGAATCGGGCGCGATCCTCGTCTACCTCGCCGAGAAGACCGGGCGACTGATGCCGTCGGACGTGAAGGGTCGCTCGCTCGTGATGCAGTGGCTGATGTTCCAGATGGGCGGGATCGGCCCGATGATGGGGCAGGCCAATGTGTTCTTCAGGTACCTGCCCGAGAAGATCCAGCTCGCGATCGATCGCTACCAGGGCGAGGTCCGCCGGTTGTTTGGCGTGCTGGACACGCGTCTCGCTGACCACGAATACCTTGCAGGCGACTACTCGATCGCGGACATCGCCAACTGGGCCTGGGTGCGTACCTATCGCTGGTCGGGCGTGGACACCGCGGAGTTCGAACACCTGACCCGCTGGAAGGCGCTGCTCGCGTCGCGACCCGCCTGCCAGCGCGGAATAGAAGTGCCGCCACGACTGGTGAAGCCGGAGGAAGGGGGAGACGCGGAGAAGTTCATCGCCCAGGCGCGGAAGATGGTGGAGACCGGCGGGGCCGAAGACTGAGAATCCGCGTGTCTCTCCTGCTGCTGAGTCATGCGCTTGTAGGGCCGGCCGGATGCGGCCGCCGCACACGGGGCCGCCGTCGTCTCGCCTCAGGATCCGCGTCGTCGCAGGAATTCGTCCATCGACCAGCGCCCCGGGCCGAATACTGCAAGAACGAGCAGCAGGCTGCCCCACAGGTAGTGCTGGCCGAGCGCCGCCTCGAAGCCCTCGCTGAGCAGCACATGCGCATATGACACGACAGCCATTACATTGACGGCCGAGAGCCCGATCGCCGAGTAGCGAGTCAGTAGTCCCGCGGCGAGCAGCACCGGGAACAGGATTTCGCCCGTGGTTCCGGCGACGGCAGCCGCGACTGGCGGCAGCAGCGGAACGTGGTATTCCTCGCGGAAGAGATACAGCGTGCTATCCCAGCCCTGCAGCTTCACGAGGCCCGACTTGAAGAACTGCCACGGCACGTAGAAGCGGATCGCAAGCAGCAGCGGCGACGCGAGCGAGCCCATGTATCGACTTGCGAAGTCGTTGACGCGATCGACCACGGCCGCAATGCTCATGTCGGTTCCCCGCTGGCGTTCGAATTTCCTGGTGCAGCACCCTGCGTTACGAATCCGGCGCCGAACAGCCAGGCGAGTGTTTCCCCCAGCTGCTCGATCGGTAGCGCGGCCGTCTCGATCGCATCCTCGAGCGTGCGGCCCGCAGCCAGTTGCTCGACGAACCGGCATCGGTCGGCCGGAACGGAATGAAGAACCAGTCCGGTGGGATCCGGTGCCAGCACGACATGCTCCGGCCCGAGTGATGGGTCGACCGTCTCGCCGGACGATCCCGGCTGGTTGGCCCGCCACACAGACCAGATCGGGAAGCTCGAACTGATCGTGCGCAGGCCGGGTTGCAGCGCGAGGCGGGCGCCGGCCAGTTGCTCGGGCGCCAGGAGTGCCAGCGACCCCGCTGGGGCCGGCTGCAAGCACTCGGACACCAGCACTTCCTCGCAGGCCCATTCGAGCCGTGCGAGGTCGGCGAGCCATGCGTAGTCGGTCCCGGCCATGCGAGCGCCGATCCACTGCGCGAAGTGCCGGCCGATCCAGTGCAGGTCGCCGCTGCGCGACGGATAGTCACGTCGGTATTCCGCCGCCAGCCGCTCGAAGTAGCCTTCGCCCACTCGTTGCCTGAGCACTGGATAGGTACGCTCGAGTGCACCCGTGAACATCGCGCGCGCGTTGTTGCGGTAGACCTGAACTCGCGCTGCCGGCGCGAGCCCGTCATCGACGATGCAGGCCGCGAATCCGGCGGCATCGTCGTTCGGCGTTGCGTTGCCCGCGCGAAGCACGGAGGCGAACTGCGCCTGCAATTCGGCCAGCGAGGGCGACTCAGGCAGCGAGTTCACGAGCACGCTCCATGATGATGTTGGCCTTGCGCGCTTCGGCGACCAGCACCTCGATTGCGGGCACGTCGGTGTCCCACTCGATCAGCGTCGGGACCGGGCCCAGTCGCTTGATCGCTCGTTCATACAGCGACCAGACTTCGGCGCATACGCTTGAGCCGTGATCGTCGATCAGCAGGTCGCGGTCCCCGACATGGTTGCGGCGATGGCCCGCCAGGTGGATTTCCTGCACGGCCGCCGCCGGAACGACGTCGATGAATCGTTCGGCATCGAGTCCTAGGTTGACCGAGTTAACGTACAGGTTGTTGACGTCGAGCAGCAGTCCGCAGCCCGATCGCTCAACCACCGCGGCCAGGAACTCCCATTCAGTCAGTCGCGAGGCCGAATAGGCGAAATACGTGCTCAGGTTCTCGATGAGGATCTGCCTGCCGAGCACGTCCTGCGCCTGGGAGACGCGCGCGGCGAGCAGTTCGGCGGCTTCGTCGGTGTAGGGCAGGGGCAGCAGGTCGTTGAAGTGTTCGCCGCCGGCGTGGCCCCAGCAGGCATGTTCGCTGACCAGTGCGGGTTCGAAGCGCTCGACGGCGCGCTTCACGCGTGCCAAGTGTTCAGGGTCGATCGGTTCGACCGAGCCCAGGCCCAGGCCGACGCCGTGGAAGCTGAGCGGGTAGTGTTCGCGGGCGTGCTCGAGCGCATCCAGATGCGGGCCGCCGTCGTGGAAATAGTTCTCTGTGTGGACCTCGAGCCAGGCGGCGTCGACTTTTCCTGCCGCCGCGTGCTCGTGGTGAGGCGAGCGCAAACCGATCCCGGCCCGTGCCGGGATCGGTGCGCCGGGGACCCGGCTGATGCCCGCGTCCCTCATCTCGCCGTTACTTCTTCGGGGCCTCGGTGGTACCGCCCATCTTTTCGCACTCTTCCTTGGGCATGTGCTTCCACTCGTTCGGGTCGTTGTCCTTCTTGGCCTGGCCGGCACACGAATGGCCGTTGGAGGCACAGTCGTTCTTGCCGGCCTTCGCGACGCCGTAGCACTTGTCCGAGCTGCCCGTGTCGCCGGCCGAGGCCGCGCCGGCGACACCCATCGTAAGGAAGCTGCCAATGGCGGCGGCGATAGCGATCTTCTTCAGGTCCATGATTCGTTCTCCGTCCTGCGTAGTTGTTTAGAGTGACTGCGACGTTGCGTCCGGGCCCCCGCGGGCAGGAAAACGCTACGCCTCGGCCAGTAGACCCGGCCGCGCGGAGGATTGTTTCACGGGGCGCCGAAAAGAAAAGGGGCTGCAAGCCGGCATTGCGCCGGCAGGCAGCCCCCAATTGAACGTGACACCCGGGATGTTCCCCGGGCGCCCAGGGACTTAGAGCGGCGCGTCGCCCGGGCAGAGCCCGATCTTGTCGCCGTGGAACAGGTGCTGGTCCATGCCGGCGGGGAAGTCCACCTTCAGCGAGGTTCCGGCGCCTTTTCCGCCGGTACCGCGATGGCACACGAACACCTGGTCCAGGTCCACGCGGAAGCCCTGGTAGTAATCCGAGCCCAGCGGTGCTGCCGTGCCGACCAGCGTCTTGCCGTTCGCCGACACCTTGGCGCCCAGGAACACCCAGTTGACCGCTTCGAGGACACCCTGCGACTGCAGGAACCAGCTCAACTGCATCCATCCCAGCTGCTGCGTGTAGATCGCTCCGTCCACGGCGTAGACGCCGTTCCAGAAGTCCATCAGCGTGGATTCACCGGTGATGACCCGCGCGTCGTTCGAGATCGAGTAGGCCAGCGTCTTGCGGGTCCTGCAGACGTCCTGCCCCTCGTCCCAGCTGTAGAAGCACACCGGGGTCTTGTCACCGCCGAGGTTGCGGGTGCCGCTGCGTACATGCCAGATGTACGAATCATTGAGGTCGGGTCCCGCATCGATGCCGACGGCCGTGGTGCCTGCGGTGTTCACGGCCATCGCCTCGCCAACGGTACCGTCGGGGTTGTACTCGCTGACGCTCTTCGGCTCGCGCAGCAGCATCTGCTCCTTGCCCTGCCAGATCGAGCCGGCGCGGTATGGGTACCCGGTGACAGAATCCTGCCAGCCGACCACGACGCGGCCGTCGCCGGACACCGCATTGGCGCGTGCCGCGTCGGCGCCGACCTTGGACAGCAGCTGCAGGCCGTTCTTCGCCGTCCATTTGTACGCGTAGACGTCCCTGCAGTCCTTCCAGGCCAGCCCGACCGCCGTGGTGCCGTCGGTCGAGAGGTCGTAGATCGAGGTGTGGAAGATGTCGCAGCCGGGCCACTTTTCGCTCGCTGCGCTGGTGATGCGCCGCCAGCCGCCTTCCTTGGTCCACAGCGCCGCGCGTTCCTGCACCAGGGTGCCCCACCCGTTGTCGACCTCGGGGCCGGCGATGGTGCCGCCGACGACGCGGCCGTCGCCTGACAACGCGATGTTGACGCCGCGACCGCCGATGTAGGTGACGTCGCCGGTCTCCTCGAAGGACTGCTTGTCCCACACCCAGTACGGTGATTCATTGGACGGCGCGTACAGGCCGGCGATCTTCTGCCCGTCGTCGGAAACCGCATTGGGCAGCACATAGGGAATGTGCGTGAAGGTCGGCGCGCGGTTGATGCCGTTGACGGCAATCGTGATCTCGCGTGTTTCGCCGGCGCCCAGCGTGATCGACGTCGAGGTGCAGGCATCGTCCTTGGTCGCATCGCCACTCTCGTCCGAATTCCAGTATTCCTCCGGGCCGAGCAGCAGTGCCTTGGGCGTGCTGAACGCGCCCGCCTGCAACTGGTCGATATAGACGACGTAGCTGGCGCCCGGCACCAGCCCGGTCATCACGAAGCTGCCGTCGGGACCGAGCAGGCCCTGCGTGGCGTCACCCGTGATGCGCGAGAGCGCGCCGTCCAGCGGGCTGTCGCTGCGACGCGCGATGACGTTTATGCCGGTCAGTTCGCTCCTGCCGTCCTTGGCGACGACCAGCCCCTTGAGCGTGCCGGTCGTCGCGGCATAGCTCGCCGCCGGGTAGATCGATGACAACGCCGCCATGTCGTCGGCGTCGTCCAGCACCTTGGCCATCTCGGGGCTGTTGTAGGTCGGGCTGTCCGGCCACGGATCGATCATCGGGTACATGGTCTCGACCTGGGTCGCGGCCGGATACGACTCGACCGTTGCGCCACACTGGTCCGGGCCCGCCTGCTCCCGGCCGCCCGCATAGCGGGACCACGCATTGGGGTTGTTGGCGGCATAGAGCCCGTTCGTCTGCGTGTGCGCGAGGTTGATCGCGTGGCCGAATTCGTGGGTCACCACGCCCGAGACCTGGTCGGTGCTCGTCGCGCTCAGGAACGAGCCGCCGATGATCAGCCAGCCCTCGACGATCTGCGTCTCATCCTGGTCCGACAGGTACTCCGGCGAGGCGATGCCGAGTACGCCGTAGCCGTCGCCGCCGGTCAGTTCCATGATCACCGAGTTGTCCGCGTCGTAGATGACCTGTATGCCGCCGCCGTTGTAGGCGCCGATGTAGTCGCTGACGTTGGCGCCGGTAATGTCGACCGCGGAACGGCCCGCGATCCTGGCGCGGAAGCTCGAGGTCGGCACGTGGGACCACTGGTATACGGTATTCGCCACAAGGTCATCGCCTGCCTTCTGGTCGAGCACCGGGTACACGGGGTTGCCGCTTTCGTCCAGCACGCACTCCCATGTTTCCGGGTTCACGACGCAACTGGCACCGACGTTGAGCGGGCCTTGGTCGAGATAGACCTTGACGGTGCCTTTCCAGTGGGCCGGCTTCATCGCGCCGTCGCTTGCGACGACGTACAGGGGGCCGCCGGCGACAGCCGGGCCCGCGACGGCACACGATGCCGCGACGGCGAGCAGGGCGCCGCGCAGCGCGCGGCCGGGTTGACGATCAACGCGTCGCATTGGCAATGCTCCCGTTCTTGACCCAGTTGCCCTGCACCGCGCGGTGCAGGAACTTGCGCAGCGTCTCGGCGTCCACCGGGCCTTTCTGCGTGTCGAACATCTTCTGTTCAGCGCCGTTGAGCAGGCTGCGGTTGATCTTCACGTCCTTGAAGAGCGTGGCGTTCTCGTAGCTGTTCATCGCCACGCCGTTGGCGAGGCTCAGCTTGCCTTGGCCGAGTCCGACGGTGGTCTGCAGCCCGGTCGCCTCGGCCTTCGGGTACATGAACACGATTGCCGCCTCGTTCTTTCGCCACTTGGGCCATCCGGTCGGGCGACCCAGGTAGACGCGGCCGTCGGCGAGCTTGCGCGGCTTGTCGAGGCCGAGTTGTCGGAATGTAAAGGTGCTGGCCTGTTGTCCGCGGATCGTGTCGGACACCTTGATGGTAACTTCCGTGAACGGAAGGCCGCGGGTGTCGAATCCGTCGGTTACGGACTGCACCTGGCCCGCAACGATCGTGCCGGAGTGTGCGAGCAGGTCCACGACCGTCAGCGGAATGACGCTGGTCGCGTGCCCTGGAGCGCTGGCAACCAACAGTGCCAGCGTTGCGAGGAGACTGCGCGCGATGCGGCGCGACCGTCCCGGGAGATAGATCGGACCCATGTCGAAGTGCCCTCATTGGCGGGAAAACGAACCGTGCCCGACGCCGAACCGGGCAGGAGAGGGGGGCGAGAATGGCGAACTGGAGCACAGTTTCCAAGCGTCTCGAGGGGTGGGTCGGCCAGAACCCACCCACCCCCCTCCACGGCGAACTTGACGCGTCTCCGCGCCATTGATCCATGGCGCGCGCCCGGTCCCCGGGGCAATGCCACCCCGGCGTCGCGGGCTTCCACGACTCACCATGCCCGCCGAATCCGTTACGATCTCCCATCGCTGGATCGACACACCGGAGGCATCATCATGCGTCGCACGATTGCGCCTGGATTGGCAGGCACGCTGCTCGCCTCGGCCTTCCTCGCACTGGCCGGTTGCGGCGGCAAGGAGGCTCCCGATCAGCAGGCGGCTGCCGCTCCTGCGGGCCCGCCGCCCACACCCACACTGGAGCAACTCAAGGGCGCAACCGTGTCGGGCGTGTTCGACCAGGCCGTGACGCTCGCTGACGGAAAATATGACGGCCCGCCACCGGCAGAAGGCGGCGCATCCCACCCGACGCTGATGCTGTGGGACTCCGCCGTCGTGTTTGGCGACATGGACGGAGCGCCCGGCAACGAGGCGGTGGCGATGCTGAGCTCGAACAGCGGTGGCAGCGGCGAGTTCGTCTACGTGGCGGCGTTCGGTATTCGCGACGGCAAGCTGGAAAACCTCGGGACCGCAGGGGTCGGCGACCGGACCAAGCTGCAGAATCTCTGGCTGCAGGGCGGCAAGATCGTGATGGATGTCGTGGAGGCCGGCCCCGCCGATCCGGCCTGCTGCCCGACGCAACTCGCACGAAAGACCTACGCGCTCGAGGGCGGTGCGCTGAAGCAGTCGAGGAGCGACGTTCTCGGCACGCTGACGCTTGCGACTCTCAGCGCGAACGAATGGCAGCTGGTCTCAATTGACGGCCAGCCGCTGCCTGCGGACACGAAGCCGCCCGTGATTCACATCGAGCGTGAGGGCATCCGCGGATTCGCGGGCTGCAATCGATTCACCGCGTCGGTGAAGGAGACGGCCCCGGGCGTGATCGAGGTTGGTCCGGCCGCGGCGACCCGCATGGCCTGCCCCGGGCCGGAAATGGATCTGGAGCAGACGTTCCTGGCCGGGCTCGCGAAAGTTAACGGCTATACGTTCCTCGCCGGACGGCTCGCGCTCACGTGGACAGGCAAGGACGGCGGCGGCCAGATGCTGTTCGCCAAGTAGCGCGAGCGTCGCCGCCGCGCCGGTTCACGCCGGGCGGCGCTTCGCCGGCGGGCTGGCCGGGGCTCAGGCGGCCAGCAGGTCCTCCGCGGTCAGCTGCGAGGCATTGCGCCCGCCTGCGTACTGCGTGAGCCCCACCTTCTCGTAGTGTGCGCGGATGCGCGGCGAGAAGATGCCGATGTACTCGAGGTTCGGGACCAGCCTGCGGAACATCGTCTGCCTGAACTGCGTCAGGAACGGCGAGTCGGACATCACCCGGTCCCAGTCCTTGCGCTGCATCAGGCCCGAGAACCACTCGTCGTAGATCTCGTGCGCGAGGAAGCGGTCGCGCATCAGGCAGGCCACCTCGAACGTCCAGTCTTCGCGTTCGCGCAACTCCTTCGGGTCGAGTTCGGCGAAGTGGCGCTTCAGCGCCAGCACGCCGTAGTGCACGTGGCGCGCCTCGTCCTGGATTACGTAGCGGAGCATCTCCTTGAGCAATGGCTCCCGCGTTACCTGGTACATGGTGCCGAAGGCGCCGAGCGCGAGACCTTCGATCATGATCTGCATGCCGAGGAACTTCATGTCCCAGCGCGAATCGCGCATCAGCGCGTCCATGATCGTGAACAGGTTGTCGTTCACCTGGTACAACTTGCCGAGCTTGGTCTCGAGGTAGCGCAGGAAGACCTCGAGGTGCCGGGCCTCGTCCATTACCTGCGTGGCCCCGTAGAACTTGCCGTCGACCCAGTGCACGCTCTCGGTCACCTGCGCCGAGGCGTACAGCGCGCCTTGTTCACCGTGCATGAACTGGCTCAGCAGCCAGCTCGAGAAGTCGTGCACGAAACGCAGCTGCTCGTCGCGGTCGAGCCGGATGCCGTGGGCAGCGAGCCCCTCCAGCGGTGCGAGTTCCAGCGGGAGCACCGGGCGCTCGGGGTTGTGCGGGTCCACGTCGGTCGACCAGTCGAGCTGCGTGTCCCCGTCCCACTGGTTCTGCACGGCGCGCCGGTAGAGCTCGTACATCTCCGGATAGTCGCCCTTGTAGCGGAAGTCGAACCACGCCTCGTGTGAGGCGCGCATGCCGACCGGCGCGCCCTGCTTGCCTTCCTTCAGCACGAAGCCGCGCGCGACGGACGGCGCAAGGCCGATCAGTACCTGCTTGTTCTCGACGCGGGTCGCGATCTTCATCGCGTCGAATACGTCTCGCACCCGGCGGGCGGCGGGACTCGGCATGGTGTCGAGGGCGCGATCTGGCAGCATGGGTGTGGTCTCGCTGGTGTCGGTTCCGGTCTGTGTTCAGTGGTTGTCGATGGTCACGTCGCCGTCGGCGTAGCTGCAGCACGCGAGAATGTAGCCATCCTCGCGCTCACGGTCGGTCAGGCAGTTGGGTTCACTGGTGACGACCTCGCCGCCGGATTTCCTGACCCTGCACGCGCCGCAGCCACCCATAGTGCAGCTGTGCGGCAGGTCGACGCCGGCCTCGATGCCGGCCTGCAGGATGGTCTGGCCGGGCTGGACCGTGACGCACTTGCCGCTCGCGGCGAAAGTCAGCTGGGCCGATTGGGTGGGCAGGCGCGTCTTCGCGACCTTGGCGTACTCGAAACGCTCGGTGCGGATGCTGTCGGCCACGATGCCGGCGTCGGCGAGCGCCTGGCATACGCTGCGCATCATCGGTTCCGGGCCGCAGATGTAATACGCGTCCGCGTCCGCGCCGCCGAGCGCTTCGAGCACCCGACGGCCGTCGAGCACACCGCTGATGCCGGTCCACCCAGCCGGCGGCGCGTCCAGCGCGTGATGCACCGACAGGCGCGGGGCGTAAGAAGCTTCGAGCGCGGAGATCCGCTCGCGGAAGATGATTTCCTCATCAGAGCGATTGCCGCAGAGCAAGACCGCGTGGCTTGCGGGTTCGTCGCGCAGCAGGCATTCGACCAGGCTGATCAGCGGGGTTACGCCCACGCCCCCGGCAACGAACGCCACCATGCGCGACCCTGCCGGATCGGTCGCCAGCGTGAACTCGCCGGTGGGGTTCGTGGCCAGCAGCGTATCGCCGACGCCGACCGTCTGGTGAAGGTGTCGCGACACCAGGCCGTCGGGTGTGCGCCGGACCGTGATCGACGGGCGCGCGTCCGCTGCCGGGGCGGATGAGAACGAGTAGCAGCGGCGATGTGTCGCCCCGTCGATGTTCACCAGCAACGTCAAGTGCTGGCCGGCGAGGAACTGAAGCGGGGAGGCGGCGTCCTGCGACTCGAGCACGTAACTGCGCACCGTCGGCGTCTCGTCGACCACCTCCGCGACGCGCAGCCTGCGCGGCGAATGCGAACGCTGCGTACCCCAGCGTGCGCTGGGGCTGCGGAGCTCGAATGTCGCGGCCGGCTCCGAAAACCAGCCGCGCACGAATTCGGTGACGGCGGACATAATCGGGGTCTTGATCTAAAGTGTGTATAAACACTACACACAATACAGCAAGGCCGCAAGTGGCTGTACCTGCGTGGACGCGTGGAGCCGCGGGAAGTCAGCGTGCGTTCGGCGTGGCGCTGCCGCCGGCGTCGATGAGGAACTGCCGCAGCCGCTTGCGGTGCATGGCTGCGAGCAGTCGCCCGATGATCGGGGCGGCGAGTTCGACGACCCTGGAAACTTCCTCGACGGGGGCCCCGTCATATGCACGCAGCGCGAGGCGTGCCTCGCGCGCAACGAGTTGCTCCATCGCCTGGTCATAGACCTGGAATTCGGCCGGCGAGACACCGCGCTCTGGTCCGAGGCCTGATTCCTTGAACTGCGCCCAGCACTCGAGGATCACCGCGTCATCGGCGGTGACTTTGCCCGACGCGATCGAGCCATGCACTCGTACCTGGTCGGATTTCACCAGTTCGCGCAACTCCTCGCGCGAAACACGCCCCGGCACGAAGTTGGCGACAGGAACGGTCGGGCGTTGCTGCGCGTCTGCCCATCCGCCGAGCGTCGCCCTGACCCGGCGCACGAGGTCTTCCTGTTCCGGCGTGAATCGTTCCTCGGTGCTCTCCGCGAGTACCGCACGGATCGCCTTCAACGGCAGGAACTGCCGCTCCTGCAGTTCGCGGATGCGGCGCAACCGCTCCAGGTGCTGCGGCGGATACAGTGCGGTATTACGGCCCGTTTTCAGCGGGCGCGGGAGCAGTCCCTGCTGGATGTAGAAATGAATCGTCTCGCGGGGCAGGCCGCTCTGGCGGACCAGGTCGCGCATCCGGAGCTGGGGTTCCGGCTCCGGGGTTTCGACGCGGCCTTGAACGGGGCCAGTCGTCCTGCTGGTGCGCACCTTGACCGGTGGGCGCCGCCTGGCTGGGGCTTTCATGTTGAGTGACACTATACACTTGGCCGCGCCCGGCCTCTGCTGCCGTCGCTTCAGCTGCTCTGCTGCTTGCCGCGCGACATGACCGCTTCCCGCGTGGATGCAAATGCCGACGGGTCCACGCGCTCGGTCGCCGCCTTGCTCAATCTGCCTTCGAGCGCGAGGCCCTCCGCGAGCGTGCCGTCCAGGCCGCCGCCGATCAGCCTGCGCACGTCCGAGAGCGTGGCACGGTCGCAGCTGGCGATTTCTGTGGCTAGCTTCCAGCAGTACGGCATCAGGTCCCCAGGCGGCAGCACCTCCAGCACCAGTCCCCAGGCCTTGGCGGTAGCTGCATCGACGAAATTTCCGGTGAAGCTCATGTAGCGCGCGCGTACGGGTCCGATCATTCGCGGCAGCAGTTGCGACATGCCCCAGCCCGGCACGATTCCGACCCTCGCATGCGTGTCGGCGAATTTCGCGGTGGTCGACGCCAGGAGGATGTCGCAGTTGATGGCGAGTTCCATGCCGCCGGTGATGGCAAATCCGTTGACTGCGGCGATCGAAGGCTTGCCAAGGCCACGCATGGCACGGCTGATCGGGGCATCGGGGCCGAGCTCCGCGGCCGTGAGCGGCGCGGTCTCGAGTTCCTTCAGGTCGACGCCTGCCGTGAACGCTTTCTCGCCCGCGCCGGTGATGATGACGACCGCAACGCGATCGTCGATCGCGAGTTCATCGATCGCAGCGACGAATCGCCGCCGCAGCTCGGCCGAGAGTGCGTTCATCTGGCGGGGACGGTTCAGCGTAAGCGTGGCAATGCCGTCGCGGACGTCGGTGATGAGGATGTCTTCGGTCACGGAATTGCTCTCCATCCTAGGAGTCGGACCGCCTGGCCCGCCCCTTGCCGGAACCTGGCACGGATCACGGGGCAGCCGGGTGAATATCGAGGCCGGTCGAGCATGAATCCTCGGATGTCGGCTGTCGAGCCGGCGAGATGGTTCTCGCCGTGCGCCGGTCAGTCGGCTTACACTCCGGGGGCCGCGCCGTTGACTGGCGCAAGGAGTGCCCATGATGCCGACTATGAACTATTCATCCCTCGCCCTCGGTTCGGTGGTCCTGATGCTTGGCTGGGGCCTGGCCGCAGCGCAGCAGCCGGCTGCGGCGGGCGCCGACAAGTGGTTCTCTGTCGCGACATCTGACAGCGAGGAAGCGTTCGTCAACACGCAATCCATGAAGCCGGTCGGCACGACCATCGAAGTAAAGGTGAAGGAGAATTTCACCGCCCCGAGGCCGGCCGCCAAGGCAGGCAAGACCTTCCTCTCCACGCGGACCCTCTACCGGGTCGACTGCACGTCGCGAAAGATCGCGATGGCAAAGAACGAGGCTTTTTCGGGCGCCGACCTGCAGGGAGACGTGGTGCAGAAGGCGTCGCGCAACGACCGTAACCTGATTTGGATGGACGCGCCGCCTGCCAGTATCTTTTTCGAGATCGTGACCTACACCTGCAGGCACGCGCAGCAGGCCACGCCGGCCGGCTGATGCCCGAACGCGCATGGCACGGCCGCTCGAGGTGAGGGCGGCGAATCGATGCCTGCCTGACGTAGATTAGCCTCGATGCGCTTGCCTTCGCTGACCCACTTCGCCTGGCTGTCGATCGCGGCGGCGATCGTCACGATGCTGCTGAAGACGGCAGCCTGGCAGCTCACCGGTTCCGTCGGCCTGCTGTCCGACGCGCTCGAGTCGCTGGTGAATCTCGCCGGCGCGCTGATGGCGCTCGCGATGCTGAGCATCGCTGCCCGGCCGCCCGACGAGGATCACCCTTACGGTCACGGCAAGGCTGAGTACTTTTCCGCAGGCGTGGAGGGTACGCTGATCGTCATTGCCGCGATCAGCATCGCGGTCGCCGCAGTAGATCGCCTGCTGCATCCGCGCGCCCTGGAGCAGGTGGGCCTGGGCCTCGCGGTTTCGGTGGCAGCGGCGCTGGTGAACCTGGGCGTTGCGCTGGTGCTGCTGCGCGCGGCGCGCACTCATCGCTCGGTGACGCTGAACGCCAGCGCCCATCACCTGCTCACCGACGTGTGGACGTCAGCCGGCGTCCTGGTTGGTGTAGCCGCGGTCGCCGTGACAGGATGGAACCAGCTCGACCCGCTGGTCGCTATCGCCGTTGCCGTCAATATCGTCTGGACCGGCAGCCGCATCGTGATGTCGTCGGTGGCCGGACTCATGGATGCCTCGCTGCCGGCCAGTGAGATCAAGTTGCTGAGGCAGGTTCTCGACCGCTACGCGTCCCGTGGCATCGAGTATCACGCGCTCAGGACCCGGCAGGCCGGAGCGCGGAGGTTCGTGTCGCTGCACGTGCTGGTCCCGCCCGAGTGGCCCGTGCAGCGAGGCCACGACGAGTTGGAGCGCATCGAGGCTGACATCCGGCGTGCGCTGCCGCCGGTCACCGTATTCACGCACCTCGAGCCACTGGGCGATCCGCTGGCGATGGACGACGACGACCTGCACCGGGACGAAGCGCCCTGAGACCGCCGCAAACGAGGAGACGAACATGGCCGTTACGATCGAAGCTCTGAGGACGCCCGATGAGCGGTTTTCCGCGCTGCCGGGCTATGCATTTGCCCCGCACTACATCGACGATCTCCCGGGATACGAGGGACTGCGAATGCACTACCTCGACGAGCAACCGATTCCAGCGAGCGGGCGTACGGTTCTGTGCCTGCACGGCCAGCCCACCTGGTGCTACCTGTACCGAAAGATGATCCCGGTGTTCAAGGCGGCCGGTCATCGCGTCGTGGCGCCAGATCTTTTCGGCTTCGGTCGATCAGACAAGCCGGTCGACGATGCGGTCTACACGTTCAATTTTCATCGCTCGATGCTGATGCGTTTCATCGAAAAGCAGGATCTCCAGCGCGTGACCCTCGTCGTGCAGGACTGGGGCGGGCTGCTCGGCCTGACGCTGCCGATGGCATACCCGGAACGCATCGATCGCCTGCTCGTCATGAACACGGGCCTCGGCATTGGTCGCTCGCCGGGCCCCGGATTCGATGCATGGAAGGCGTACGTTGCATCGAAGCCCGACTTCGACATTGCCGCGATGATGAAGCGCGCGGTTTCGGGGATGACCGACGCGGAGGCCGCCGCCTACGCTGCGCCGTTTCCCGACGCTCGATACCGTGCTGGTGCGCGCCGCTTCCCGGCAATCGTGCCGGTCACGCCCGACATGGAAGGCGTGGACCATTCGCTGCGTGCGGCTCAGTTCTTCCGGGAGGACTGGAAGGGCCGCACGTTCATGGCGATCGGCATGCAGGATCCGGTGCTGGGCCCAACTGTCATGCACGCGCTGGCGAAGTCGATGCGAAATTGTCCGGCGCCGCTCGAGCTGCACGACGCCGGCCACTTCGTACAGGAGCATGGGGCGGTAGTCGCCGAGCGGGCGCTGGCCGCGTTCGGCGACACCTGAGTCGTCGGGCCCCGTATTCGACGGATGCAGTAAGGACCGCGGCTGGCTGGCCCGCCGGATCGGGCGCAAAATGGGACGCAAACAGAGGACGGACACCAGGAGCCTGCGGTGATACACCGAGAAATGGAATTCCCGGGCTGCGGGGACACAAGCCTGTACGGCCAGGCGTGGCTGCCCGACGGTGCTGCGCGCGCGGTGATCGTCATCTCGCACGGGCTCGGTGAGCACGGCGGTCGCTACGTCCCACTGGCGAGCCAGCTGGTGGAGAAGGGGTTTGCCGTCCATGCGCTCGATCACCGCGGACACGGCAGGTCCGGAGGTCCGAGGGCAAATATCGAGCGTTTTGACTACGTCGTGTCGGACCTGGGTTCGTTCCTGGGACGGGCGCAGCGTCTGCATCCGGGGCTGCCGGTCATACTGTTAGGTCACAGCATGGGCGGCGCGATCGCGCTTGGGTGCGGGCTCAAGTACGAGAACGCCCTGCGGGCGCTGGTATTGTCCGCGCCCGCACTGGCTGTCGCAGAGGCGCCGCCGCTGCTCAAGCGCTTGACGGTGCGGGCACTTTCGGCGCTACGCCCCGACACCGGCGTGATGACGATTTCACCCAGGGCCATCAGCCGTGATCCGAGCGTCGTTCGAGCCTACGAGTCAGACCCACTGGTGTTCCACGGCGCGATTCCGGCGCGCACCATCGCCGAGTTGCTCGACGCGATGGACACGCTGCAGCAGAGCGCGCACGAATTGCGCCTGCCGGTGCTGATTCAGCACGGCTCTGCCGACGAAATCGTGCCGCTGCCCGCGGCGCAGCACATATACCAGCACCTCGGCCTCGAGAGGCGGCGTTCGATCCGCATCTACAACGGCCTGTACCACGAGATCTACAACGAGCCAGAGAAAGATCGAGTGATCGGCGACCTGGTGTCCTGGCTCGCCGTCTAGCGCGGCCATTCGATTGCAGCCGGCAGAACTGGTCGTCCCGCCGCCCGACTTCGAGCGGCTCGCCGGCGTCAGGCCGCGTGACGCTGATTTCCTAACCCCGCCCTAACACCCTGGCGCCTAGACTAGCCTCGCTATCCGGAGGTAAGGCCATGGCAGTCGTCGTTCTGCTGGTGACACTGGTGCTGTGCGGCGCGACCTGGGGGCTGTTCCAGCTGTGCGACCGGCTGAGGGGGCAGGCATGACTCCCGTGGACGCGATTGGCCTGTTGCTCGCCGTCGGGCTATTCGTCTACCTCGTGGTCGCGCTCCTCTACCCGGAGAAATTCCAGTGACCGGCCAGGGACTTCTGCAGCTGGCCCTGTACCTGGTGCTCCTGGTACTGCTTGTGAAGCCGCTCGGCGTCTACATGGCTGCCGTCTTCCAGGGCGAGCCCACGTTCATGTCGCCGCTCGTCGGGCCCGTTGAACGGCTGATCTATCGGATCTCGGGCATAGACGCCGTCGGTGAATCGGACTGGAAGCGCTACGCGGTCGGCGCCCTGCTGGTGAATGTCCTGGGCGTCATCGCGGTGTATGCGCTGCAGCGCCTTCAGGGCCTGCTGCCGCTGAACCCGCAGGGGCTTGGTGCGGTATCGCCCGACTCGTCGTTCAACACGGCAGTCAGCTTTGCGACAAACACCAACTGGCAGGGCTATGCCGGCGAAGCGACGATGAGCTACCTGACGCAGATGCTCGGGCTCGCGGTGCAGAATTTCCTGTCGGCCGCCACCGGTATTGCGGTGTTGATCGCGTTGATCCGCGGTTTCGTCCGCCGCGAGGCGGGCGTAATCGGCAACTTCTGGGTCGATTTCACGCGCGTCACGCTCTACGTGCTGCTGCCCCTGTCCTTCATCCTGGCGGTGGCACTCGCGTCGCAGGGCGTCGTGCAATCGTTCGCGCCTTACCAGACGGCGAGCCTCGTCGAGCCCGTGGTCATCCAGGTGCCCGCAACCAACGCCGATGGCTCGCCGCAACTGGACGTGACCGGGGCGCCCGTCATGAAGGACGAGACTGTCACCGAGCAGACCCTGCCGCTCGGCCCGGCGGCAAGCCAGGTGGCGATCAAGCAGCTGGGCACGAATGGCGGCGGGTTTTTCAACGTGAATTCCGCGCACCCGTTCGAGAACCCGACGCCACTGACGAACTTCCTCGAGGTGCTGGCGATTCTGCTGATTCCCGCGGCTCTCTGTTACACGTTCGGCAGTATGGTCAACGACAGGCGACAGGGCTGGGCATTGCTGGCCGCGATGCTGGTGATCTTCGTGCCGCTGCTGGTCGGCGCGCTTGCGGCCGAGCAGGCGGGAAATCCCCGATTCGATGCGCTCGGTGTCGACCAGGCGGCCTCGGCGGCACAGGCCGGCGGCAACATGGAAGGCAAGGAGACCCGCTTCGGGATCGCGAACTCCGCACTGTGGGCAACCGCGACGACGGCCGCATCGAACGGCTCGGTCAACTCCATGCACGATTCGTTCACGCCGCTCGGCGGGCTGGTCCCGATGTGGCTCATGCAACTCGGTGAGGTCGTGTTCGGCGGCGTTGGCAGCGGCCTCTACGGCATGTTGATGTTCGCCGTTATCGCGGTGTTCATCGCCGGACTGATGGTCGGACGCACGCCCGAATACCTGGGCAAGAAGATCGAGGCCTACGAGGTCAAGATGGCTGCGATCGTGCTGCTGGTGCCGTGCGTCGCGGTCCTGCTGGGCACTGCAGTGGCAGTCATGACGCCGGCGGCCACGGCGAGCGTCGGCAATCCCGGCGTGCACGGGTTCTCGGAGATCCTGTATGCGTTCTCGTCCGCCGGCAACAACAACGGCAGTGCCTTCGCGGGTCTCTCGGCCAACACGCCTTTCTACAATTTCGCGCTTGGCATCGCGATGTGGGTTTCGCGCTACTGGCTGATGATCCCGGTACTGGCCATCGCCGGCAGCCTGGCGGCCAAGCGCGCGACGGCGATCACGGCAGGCACCTTGCCCACACACACACCACTCTTCGTCACCCTGCTGGTGACCACCGTGCTGCTGGTCGGCGCACTGACCTTCCTGCCCGCGCTCGCGCTCGGACCGATCGTGGAACACCTCCAGCTTCATGGGAGCCATTGAGATGACTGCGCTACATGCAGGTGCCACCACCCTGAGTCGACCCATTGTCCTGCAGGGAATCCGCGATTCGTTCGCCAAGCTCGACCCGCGCGTGCAGGTCCGCAATCCGGTGATGTTCGTGGTCTTCATCGGCAGCCTCTTCACCACTGCGCTGGGCGTCGCTGCGGTACTCGGGATGGCGCCTGAGGCCGGACGACCCGGGTTCGTGCTGTTGATCTCGGCGTGGTTGTGGCTGACCGTGCTGTTCGCGAACTTCGCCGAGGCGGTGGCCGAAGGTCGCGGCAAGGCCCAGGCCGCGGCCCTTCGTTCCACGCGCAAGGAAGTGCAGGCGAAGAAGCTCAAGGGCCGGCGCGTGGAGGACGGTCACACCCTCGTCCAGGCCTCCTCGCTGCGGCGTGACGATGTCGTGCTGGTCGAAACCCTGGATGTCATTCCCGCGGACGGCGAAGTCATCGACGGCGTGGCGTCGGTGGACGAAAGCGCCATCACCGGCGAATCGGCGCCCGTGCTGCGCGAATCGGGCGGGGATTTCTGCTCGGTGACCGGTGGCACGCGCGTGCTCTCGGACTGGCTGGTGGTGCGTGTCACCAGCAATCCTGGCGAGGCGTTCCTCGACCGCATGATCGCAATGGTAGAGGGCGCCAAGCGCGGCAAGACGCCGAATGAAATCGCGCTGTCGATACTGCTTTCGTTCCTGACGCTGGTGTTCCTGCTCGCCACCGTCACCCTGGCGCCATTCTCCAGGTTTGCAGTCGAGAGCTCGGGTGTCGGCACCGCTGTCACCGCGGTGGTACTAGTCGCACTGCTGGTCTGCCTGATCCCCACGACCATCGGAGGCCTGCTGTCCGCGATCGGCATTGCGGGCATGGATCGCATGGTTCGCTCGAACGTGATCGCGACGTCCGGCCGCGCCGTGGAGGCGGCCGGCGACGTCGACGTGCTGCTGCTCGACAAGACCGGCACGATCACGCTGGGTGACCGGCAGGCATCGGCCTTCCATGCGGCCCCAGGCGTAAGGGAACAGGACCTCGCCGACGCCGCGCAACTGGCCTCGCTTGCGGACGAGACGCCGGAGGGACGCTCCATCGTCGTGCTGGCCAAGCAACGGTTCCAGCTCCGCGGGCGCGACCTTGCGGGCACGACTCATGAATTCCACAAGTTCTCGGCCCAGACCCGCATGAGCGGCGTGGACCTGGAAGGGCGCAGGCTGCGCAAGGGCGCAGCGGACGCGGTACGGAAATTCGTGGAAGCGGAAGGCGGCCCATGGCCTGGCGCGGTATACGCAACAGGTCGATACGGTGGCGCGAGGCGGGGCGACGCCGCTCGTGGTGGCCGAGGGCAGGCGCGTGCTCGGCGTGATCGAACTGCGCGACATCGTCAAGGGCGGGATTCGCGAGCGTTTCGCGGAACTGCGGCAGATGGGCATAAAGACCGTCATGGTTACCGGTGACAACCGGCTGACCGCGGCCGCGATCGCGGCCGAGGCCGGCGTCGACGACTTTCTCGCCGAGGCCACGCCGGAGACCAAGCTCGCCTTGATCCGGCGTTACCAAGGCGAAGGGCACCTTGTCGCGATGTGCGGCGACGGAACCAACGACGCACCCGCCCTGGCGCAGGCGGATGTCGCTGTTGCCATGAACACCGGCACGCAGGCGGCGAAGGAAGCCGGCAATATGGTGGACCTCGACTCGAATCCCACCAAGCTGATCGAGGTGGTGGACGTCGGCAAGCAGTTGCTGGTGACCCGCGGTGCGCTCACGACGTTCTCGATCGCAAACGACGTTGCCAAGTACTTCGCGATCATTCCAGCGGCCTTTGCGACGACCTATCCGCAGCTCGACGCGCTCAACCTGATGCGACTGGCGAGTCCGGAAAGCGCCATCCTCGCGGCCGTGATCTTCAATGCACTGATCATCGTGGTGCTCGTGCCGCTCGCATTGCGCGGCGTGAAGACCCGCGCCGCATCCGCCGCGCACCTGTTGCGCCGGAACCTGCTCGTCTACGGGCTCGGTGGACTCGTGGTGCCGTTCCTGGGGATCAAGCTGATCGACCTCCTGCTGACGGCCACCGGTTGGGCATGAGGAGAGCACAATGATCCGTGAACTGCGGGTGGCAATGGTGGTGTTCCTGCTCCTGACGGTCGTGACGGGCGTCGTCTACCCAGGGCTCGTGACGCTGGTGGCCGCAGTGGCGTTTCCCGAACAGGCCAGCGGCAGCCTCGTCAGGGTGGACGGCAAGCTGGTCGGCTCGCGCCTGATCGGGCAGCCATTTTCCTCGCCGCGGTATTTCTGGGGCCGTCCATCGGCAACGGGGTCGATGCCGAACAACGGTGCCATGTCGTCCGGCTCGAACCGGGGACCCCTCAACCCGGCGTTGATGACTGCCGTCGAGAGCCGTGTCGCCGCATTGCGGGCGGCCGACCCGGGCAATACGAAGCCGGTGCCCGTGGATCTCGTGACGGCCTCCGCCAGCGGCCTCGACCCGCACATCTCCAGGGCTGCGGCCGAGTTCCAGGTGCCACGGGTGGCCCGCGAGCGGGGACTGCCGCGGGAAAGGGTACGACAGGTCGTCGAGGAAGCGACCGAAGAACGCACACTTGGTGTCCTTGGCGAGCCGCGGGTAAATGTGCTGGAGTTGAACCTCGCGCTGGACGCGGGACGATAATCGACGTATGGCCGACGACCGCCCGGACCCGGACCAACTGCTCGCACAGGTTCAGGCCGAGGAGGCGCGGGCGCGCCGCGGGCGACTGCGCATTTTCTTTGGCGCCTCAGCCGGGGTCGGCAAGACCTACGCGATGCTCGAGGCGGCGCTCGCGGCCAAGGCCGGGGGAACCGACGTCGTGGTCGGTTACGTCGAGCCGCACGGACGTCGCGAGACCGAACACATGGTCGAGGCGCTGGAAGGCCTGCCGATGCAGGCGGTCCATTATCGCGGCATGGTGCGCCGCGAATTCGACCTCGACGCCGCACTGCAGCGTCACCCCGAGATCCTGCTGGTCGACGAACTGGCGCACTCGAACCTGGTCGACGGCGAGCCGCCGCCCAGGCACGCAAAGCGCTGGCAGGACATCGCGGAACTGTGCGACGCAGGCATCAGTGTCTGGACGACGCTCAACGTCCAGCACCTCGAAAGCCTCAACGATCTCGTCGCGCAGATCACCGGCATCCGGCAGCGCGAGACCATCCCTGACCACGTGCTCGACGAGGCGGACGAGATCGAGCTGATCGACCTTCCTCCGGACGATCTGCTGCAGCGGCTGCGGCAGGGCAAGGTCTACCTGTCCGAGCAGGTCGGCGTGGCCGTCGAACGGTTTTTCCGCAAGCCGAACCTGATGGCACTGCGCGAGCTCGCGCTGCGCAGGACCGCGGACCGTGTCGATGCGGCGGCACGCGCGCAGGGATTGCCGGGCTCGCAATCGCGCGCTTACCTTGCCCGCGATCGGCTGCTGGTCGCCGTCGGTCCCGATGTGCAGGCGGAGCAACTCGTGCGCACCGGCAAGCGGATCGCCGATGCGCTCGACGCCGAGTGGACGGCCGTCTACGTGGAGACGCCCGCCCTGCAGAGACTGTCGGCGCCGGAACGTGATCGACGCATCGACATCCTGCGCCTGGCCGAGTCGCTGGGCGCCGGCACCGTGACTCTGGACGGCCCGACCGCTGCAACGGCCCTGATGGAGTACGCGCGCACGCGCGGTGCCACACGCGTGCTGGTCGGCGAGCCGAAACGGCGCGGCTGGCAGGCGCTGCTGCGGCCCTCGACGGCCACTGAACTCGTGAAACGCGCGCAGGGCTTCGACGTGCTGGTAGTCGCACGGCAGGGCCAGGCTGAGGCCGGACGGGCGAACCCCCAACTGGACCTGTCGCGCGAAGTGCACTGGTCGCGCTATGGCTGGGCGGCGGCGGTCACCGCGGGATGCACCGGCATCGCCTTCCTGATGGATCCGACGTTCAACGAGACCAACGTCGCCATGATCTACGTACTGGGTGCGACGATTGCCGGGCTCAGGCTCGGCCGCGGACCGGGGACGCTGACCGCCATCGCCAGCGTCGCGGCGTTCGACTTCTTCTTCGTGTCGCCACGATTGACGTTGCAGGTGAGCGATGCGCAGTACCTGATCACGTTCCTGGTGATGCTGGCCGTTACGCTCATCATCGGCAACCTGATGGCCAATGTGCGGCAGCAGAATCGCGTTGCTGGTGCGCGTGAGCGGCGCACCGCACTTCTGTATGCGATGAGCCGCGAACTGGCTGGAACGCGCGGCAGGGACAACATGGCGGCCGTCGCCGTCAAGCACGTCGCCGAGGTGTTCGACTCGCTGGTCGTCGTGTTGACCCCGGATGCTTCGGGTCGGCAGCGCTACCCCGGAGGGGCTCCACTCGACAGCTCGTTCCGCGGCGCAGATCTCTCGATTGCGCAGTGGGTCCTCGATCATGGCCAGCGCGCAGGTCTCGGGACGGACACGCTGCCAGCCGCACCCGCCGTTTACCTGCCACTCGGCGGTACGCAACGGTCGCTCGGGGTACTCGCCGTGCTGCCATCCAACCGGCGGCGCATCCTGCTGCCCGAGCAGCGGCATCTCCTCGAGACGTTCGCCAGTCAGATCGCGCTGGCATGGGAACGGGCCGCCCTCGGTGAGGAAGCGGCGGCCTCGCGCGTGGCTGCCGAGAGCGAGAGCCTGCGCAACACGCTGCTCGCGTCGATATCGCACGACCTGCGCACACCGCTGGCTGTAATTGCCGGCGCGGCCACCACGCTGGTCCGTCACGGCAACGCGCTGGATCCGGCCGACCGCCAGTCGCTCGCGCATTCGATCGAAGAACAGGCACATGAGATGTCCAATCTCATTTCCAATGTTCTCGACCTGATGCGTCTCGAGTCCGGCCGTGTCGAGTTGCGGCGCGACGCGCATTCGGTCGAAGACCTGGTCGGAACCGCACTGCATCGGCTCGAGCCGCGGCTGCAGCGCAATCCTGTGTTGATCGACCTGCCCGAGGACCTGCCCGGCGTGAACGTGGATCCGGTGTTGGTGTCACAGGTGATAGCGAATCTGCTCGACAATGCGGTGAAATACACGCCGGTCGGTACGCGGATCAGAATCCAGGCAATGGCGGACGCTTCGATGGTGCACGTCGTGGTGGAGGATGAAGGCCAGGGATTGCCGCCGGGCGATCCTCGATTGCTGTTCGAGAAGTTCCAGCGTGGGCGACGGGAGAGTGCCGTCGTCGGCGCGGGCCTTGGCCTCGCGATCTGTCGTGCCATCGTGAGCGCGCACGGTGGTGAAATCAAGGCGGGGCCCGGGACGCACGGCGGCGCCCGGTTCGAGTTCACGTTGCCCGTCGCCGAATCCGTGTCATGACGAAGGCGATGCACCAGATCCTGGTCATCGAAGATGAACCTGGCATCCGCGCGGTCCTGCGCCTGCTGCTCGAGGCGGAGCAATACCGGGTCATAGAGGCGGGCGACGGTGAGCGTGGCGAGATCGAGGCGCGCACGCACAAGCCCGACCTGCTGCTGGTCGACCTGGGGCTGCCAGACGAGGAAGGCGTGGCCGTGATAGGTCGCGTTCGAGAGTGGTCGGCCGTGCCCATCGTCGTGCTGTCGGCGCGCACGATGGAATCCCAGAAAGTCGCGGCGCTGGATGCAGGCGCTGACGATTACGTGACGAAGCCATTCAGCGCCGTCGAACTGCTGGCGCGCGTTCGCGCAGGGCTGCGCAGGTCGTCTCGGGGGGCGGATGCCCTTCCGGCGCTGTCGCTCGGCCAGACGCAGGTCGATCTGGCCCGTCGTGCCGCGATCGGACCGGCAGGCGCCATCCACCTGACCCCGCTGGAGTACCGCGTCCTTGACTGCCTGGCGCGCCAGGCCGGGATGATCGTCACTTCGCGACAATTGCTGCGCGAGGCCTGGGGCCCGGACCGTGTCGGGGTCTCCGGCCCGCTGCGTGTGTGCATCAAGGGACTGCGCGACAAGCTCGAGCCCGACCCGCGGCGCCCGAAGTTCCTGGTGACCGAGGCCGGGCTTGGTTATCGGCTTAGAACGAGCGATCCGGACGAAGATGCATCCGCGCCGGGCGGTGCACAACCACCGGGCAATCATTTTGCCCAGTCTTCCAACACCTAGCAGGTCAGGTGGGTCGTGCGGGGCCCGTCACGAGCAGGCTGCGAGTCTCTTCCTCGACCTTGCGGGCGCCTTCGTCGAGCAGGTATTCACGGAAGGCCGCCGCGGCCGGCGGCAGCCAGCGTTCGGGGTGATGCACCACGTACCAGGTCCGCACGATCGGCGTGTGGTCCACGTCGAGCCGCACCAGCGCGCCAGTCTTCAGTTCCAGGAACAGCGTGTGCGCAGACGTGAGGCTGATCCCCAGCTGGCTCATCACGGCGTGCTTCGCCATTTCGTTGCCGCTGACGGTGATTCGATCGCGCGGCGAGATTCGATGCATGCCGAGGAAGTTGTCCAGCATTGCCCGGGTGCCCGATCCCGGCTCGCGCTGGACGATGCACTCGTGGCGAAGTTCGATCGGGGCGATACCGCGCTCGCCCGCAAGCGGGTGCCCCGGCCAGGCGATTACTACGTGCGGATTGCTGGCAAAGGGCTCGCGCGCAAGCGAGTCAACTCGCGGCTCTGCTCCTTCGGCCAGTGCTTCCGGTCCACGGCCCATCAGGGCGATGTCTACCTCACCGTCCTTCACGCGGCGCGCCAGCTCGGCGCGGGTAGAGACCGCCATATGAACCGCGATGCCGGGCGCTCGTCTGCGGAATTCGGCGAGCAGCGGCGGGAGGATGTGCGTGCCAGTCGCGAGGATGCCGAGGTGCAGCGTTCCATCGTCGCGCTTGCGCAGTGCGTCCATGTCTTTCGCGAGGCCTGCCAGCCGGGTGTGCACGTCGGTCGCCGCCGCGAGCGCGCGTTCTCCGGCCACGGTCATCTGCAGGCGTCGCCCGATGCGATCGAAGGCGGGCGCGCCAAGCGCCTTCTCCAGTTGCTGGATCTGCTGGGTGACTGCCGGGCCGGTCATGAACAGGTGGCGTGCCGCAGCCGCCATCGTTCCCATGTCCGCAACGGCCTTGAGTACTTCCAGCTGCCGCAGGCTGAGGTGTCGCGGATCCATAAGTGTTACTTATAGCAGAAGCAATAAATACTAAGTATCAATTACCGATCGCACAAATTACATTGGAATCGGGCCGCGATGACTGCGGCAAGGAGAGGTTTCAATGTCACAGACGGTCACACCTTCGGGCGCCGGCACCAACCAGCGCACGACCGGTAATACGGCGGCCCGTTACAAGGCAGGGGTCCTGAAATACAAGGAAATGGGCTACTGGGTCGCGGGCTACGAGCCGAAAGACACCGATCTGATCGCCGTCTTCCGGATCACGCCACAGGAGGGCGTGGACCCGGAGGAGGCAGCTGCGGCCGTCGCTGGCGAGTCCTCGACGGCGACCTGGACCGTGGTGTGGACTGACCGGCTCACGGCCTGCGAGAACTATCGCGCCAAGGCATACCAGGTGCAGCCGGTTCCCGGCATCGAAGGCCAGTACTTTGCCTGGATCGCATATGAGCTCGATTTGTTCGAGGAAGGCTCGATCGCAAACCTCACCGCGTCGATCATCGGCAACGTCTTCAGCTTCAAGCCTCTGAAGGCCGCGCGCCTCGAGGACATGCGCTTCCCGGTGGCGTACGTGAAGACCTTCCGCGGACCGCCGACCGGCATCGTGGTCGAGCGCGAGCGCCTCGACAAATACGGCCGGCCACTGCTCGGCGCGACGATCAAGCCAAAGCTGGGGCTCTCGGGAAAGAACTACGGCCGCGTGGTCTACGAGGGCCTGCTCGGCGGACTCGACTTCACCAAGGACGACGAGAACATCAACTCGCAGCCCTTCATGCACTGGCGCGACCGCTTCAGCTTCTGCATGGAGGCGGTGCTGAAGGCGCAGGCGGCAAGCGGCGAGGTCAAGGGCCACTACCTGAACATCACGGCCGGCACGATGGAGGAAATGTACCGGCGTGCCGAGTTCGCGAAGGAACTCGGCTCGGTGATCGTGATGGTCGACCTGGTCATTGGCTGGACCGCGATCCAGTCGATGTCGAACTGGGCGCGCGACAACGACATGATCCTGCACATGCACCGCGCGGGTCACGGCACCTACACGCGTCAGAAGAACCACGGCGTCTCGTTCCGCGTGATCGCCAAGTGGCTCAGGCTCGCGGGCGTCGATCACCTGCACGCGGGAACCGCGGTCGGCAAGCTCGAGGGCGACCCGATGACAGTGCAGGGTTATTACAACGTCTGCAGGGACAGCTTTACGAAGCAGGATTTCCCGCGCGGCCTCTTCTTCGACCAGGACTGGGCGGGCCTGCGCAAGGTCATGCCGGTCGCCTCGGGCGGCATCCACGCTGGCCAGATGCACCAGCTCATCGACCTGTTCGGCGACGACGTGGTGCTGCAGTTCGGCGGCGGCACGATCGGCCACCCGGACGGCATACAGGCCGGCGCCACCGCGAACCGGGTCGCGCTGGAGACCATGGTCCTTGCGCGCAACGAGGGACGCGACATCGCGAGCGAGGGTCCGGAGATCCTCGCGACGGCCGCGAAGACCTGCAAGCCTCTTGCGGCCGCACTGATGACCTGGAAGGACGTCACGTTCAACTACGCGTCCACCGACACTTCCGACTTCGTGCCGACCGTCAGCGTCGCCTGAGGAGCCAGACATGCGAATCACGCAAGGGACGTTCTCTTTCCTGCCCGACCTCACCGACGAACAGGTCGCGCGACAGGTCCAGTACGCGCTCGACCAGGGCTGGGCGGTCTCGCTCGAGTACACGGACGATCCGCATCCCAGGAACGTCTACTGGGAGATGTGGGGCATGCCGATGTTCGACCTGAAGGACCCGGCCGGCGTCATGGTGGAGCTGCGCGAGTGCCGCAAGCTGCACCCCGATTGCTACGTGAAGCTCAATGCCTTCGACTCGACGCTGGGCTTCGAGACCATGCGCCTGTCGTTCATCGTGCACCGCCCGAAGCAGGAAGCGCGCTACCGGCTGCGTCGCGAAGAAGGCGCGGGGCGGCTGCAGCGCTACTCGCTCGAGCGTGCCTGAGCAACGTGTCGACAGGCCGCCGGCCCGGTCAGCACTGAGCGCATGGACATGAACCAGAGCTTCGACCTGAAGGCGCTGCTGGTCGAGTCCGGAGTGAGTGCGGTGCTCGACGAACTCGACGCCGAACTCATCGGGCTGGTGCCCGTGAAGCTCCGGATCCGCGAGATCGCCTCGCTGCTGGTGGTCGAGAAGGCTCGCGCCGAGCTCGGCGTGGCGAGCGCGAAGCCGTCGCTGCACATGTGCTTCACCGGGAATCCCGGCACCGGAAAAACCACGGTCGCGATGCGCATGGCTGCGATCCTGCACAGGCTCGGCCACGTGCGCAGGGGGCAGATGGTTGCCGTCACCCGCGACGACCTCGTTGGCCAGTACATCGGCCACACTGCACCCAAGACCAAGGAAGTGCTGAAGCGCGCCATGGGCGGCGTGCTGTTCATCGACGAGGCCTACTACCTGTACCGGCCGGAGAATGAGCGCGACTACGGGCAGGAGGCGATCGAGATCCTGATGCAGGTGATGGAGAACCAGCGCGAAGACCTTGTCGTCATCTTCGCAGGCTACAAGAGCCGAATGGACACGTTCTTCCAGAGCAACCCGGGGCTGGGTTCGCGGGTCGCACACCACATCGATTTCCCCGACTACGACGTACCGGAACTCGAGGCGATCGCCGAGCGGATGGTCGCGGCGCTCGGGCTGCAACTTTCGGATGCCGCGCACGCGGCGCTCCGCGAGTACCTGGTGCTGCGTCGCAACCGCCCGAATTTTGCCAACGCGCGTTCACTGCGAAACGCGCTCGACCGTGCGCGCCTGCGCCAGGCTCGGCGCCTGCTCGACGCGGGCCAGGTGGACGCGCGCATGCTGACCACGATCGAGGCAGCAGACATCCGCGCCAGCCGCGTGTTCACGGAGGCCGCGTCTGCGCCGGCCGGGGAGGCCGCATGCTGAATCCAGGCTATACGACGATATCCAAGTTCCTGATACAGCAGGTTCCCGAGGACCCGCATGGACGCGAGCTCTCCGCACTACTGGTGGACGTCGCGGCCGTGGTGAAGGCGATCTCGGCTTCGGTCGGCAAGGGGTCGCTGCTCGGGCTCGCGAGCCTGGCGGGTTCCGAGAACGCGCAGGGCGAAGCGCAGAAGAAGCTGGACCTGATCGCCGACGAGTTGTTTGCGCGAGGCGTCGAGTGGAGTGGGCTGGTAGGTGCGCTGGCGTCCGAGGAGCGCGACGACGTGCGTTTCATCGAGGGCAGTGGGCCGCTTGCGCTTGTATTCGATCCGCTCGACGGTTCAAACAACCTCGACGTGAATCTTCCCGTCGGGTCGATATTTTCCGTGTTCGCATTGCCGGCAAACGATCGAAGCTCTGGCGCGGTGCTGCAGCCGGGCAGCAGGCAGCTGGCCGCGGGTTACGCGATCTACGGACCCTCCACCCAGTTGGTCATAACGGTAGGCCGTGGCACGCACGGGTTTACGCTCGACCGGGAGATCGGCAATTTCGTGTTGACGCACCCGGACATCCGTATTCCGGAGGAAGGGACGGACTACCTGATCAACGCCTCGAACCGGCGCTTCTGGGAACCGCCTGTCCAGCGTTACGTCGACGAGTGCAAGGCCGGCGTCGAAGGGCCGCGCGGCCGGGACTTCAATACGCGATGGGTCGCATCGATGGTGGCCGACGTGCACCGGGTACTGCTGCGCGGCGGAATCTACCTCTACCCGCGTGACCGGAAGGAGACGAACCGCGAGGGGCGCCTGCGCCTGCTATATGAGGCCAACCCGATGGCGATGCTGGTGGAGCAGGCGGGCGGTGCAGCGTCCACTGGTCGCAGCCGCATCCTCGACGTGCAGCCGGAGCGCATTCACCAGCGGGTGCCCGTGGTGCTCGGCTCGCGCACCGAGGTCGAGCGCGTCGAGCGATACCACCAGGAATTCGACAAGGGCGACGACAAGCCCTACAGCTCGCCACTGTTCGGCGAGCGCTCGCTGTTCACCAACGCCTGACCCCGGAGTCCAGCAAATGTCGGCGCGATATCCAATCATTGCCGTGACCGGATCCTCCGGGGCGGGCACCAGTACCGTGAAGACGACATTCGAGTGGATCTTCCGGCGCGAGAAGATCGACGCTGCGATCGTCGAGGGTGATGCCTTCCATCGCTACGACCGTGCCGAAATGCGCCAGAAGATGAAGGAGGCAGAAGCGGCGGGAAACAGCCACTTCAGCCACTTCGGCCCGGACGCCAACCTGTTCGGCGAGCTCGAGGACCTGTTCCGCAGCTATTCGCTCTCCGGCAGGGGCCGTTCCCGCACCTACGTCCATGATGCCGAGGAATCAGCGAAGTACGGTGTTCCGCCGGGGACGTTCACTGAGTGGAAGGACATCGGCGAGGGCTCGGACCTGTTGTTCTACGAGGGGCTGCACGGCGCGATACAGACGGCAGAGCACGACGTCGCGCGGCACGTGGACCTGCTGGTTGGCGTCGCGCCCAGCGTAAACCTCGAGTGGATACAGAAGCTGCATCGCGACCAGCGTACACGCGGCTATTCGACCGAGGCGGTGGTTGACACCATTCTCCGCCGCATGCCCGATTACGTGAACTACATCTGCTCGCAATTCTCGCGCACGCACATCAATTTCCAGCGAGTGCCGACCGTGGACACGTCGAACCCGTTCATCGCGCGCGACATCCCGACTGCGGATGAAAGCTTCCTGATCATCCGCTTCGCGAACCCGCGCGGCATCGACTTTCCGTACCTGCTGTCGATGATCCACGACTCGTTCATGTCGCGAACCAACACGCTGGTGGTGCCCGGCGGCAAGCTGCCGCTCGCCATGCAGATCATCCTGACGCCGCTGATCCTCCGCATGATGGACACGAAGAAGCGGGCATATTGAGCGGCTTCAGCCGAAGATGCCCTTCAGCACGGGCCCCATCCGCCGCATGCCCCCGAGCGACACAGCTGACGCGAGCCCACCCATCATCGCGCCCGTGACTCCGCAGGACATCACGTCCTGCCCGGTGAGCCAGAGTCCCGGGATGCGCGTGCGCGGCCTTAGCCAGGATTGGCGCATTCGCTCTGGATCGTGGTCGAGCCCGTACAGCTCGCCGCGCCCGTAGCCGCAAAACCACTGCATCGACAGCGGCGTGGAGACTTCCCAGTAGTCGATCCTGCCGCGCAGTTGCGGGAGCTTGTCGTACATGTGCTCGAGCAGCCGCTCGCCGTAGGCCTGCTTCAGCGCGTCGTAGTCGGCGCCACGCTTTCCCCAGGTCGTATCCTTCCACGGCTCGAAGATTTCGTAGGGCGCGGGCGCGACGATCTCGATGGTCGACCGACCGGGATGGCGGCGTTCGAAATCCGGGTCCTTCGCGGACGGGAACGAGATGTACACAGCGGGGAAGGGGCCATGGGGGTCAGCTAGAAAGCGATCGAGCGCGGCGTCGTAGTCGTTGTCCTGGTAGATCCAGAAATTGGTCTTCGGCAGGCCGAGCTCTTCGGCGCTGCCGTGCAGGCCGATGTAGACGCCCAGGTGCCCGATGCTCGGCTTCACGGTCGGCAGCAGCCGGTCGTAGCCGTGCCGGCGGATCGCTTCGCCCGGCACCAGGTGGGTGAACGTATTGATTGCGCCGGCATCAGAAATCACACAGTTGCACTCGATCTCGCTGCCGTCCGCCATGCGCACGCCACGTGTCCTGCCGTTGTGCAGCAGCACCTCGTCGACGCGCGCGTATGTGAACACTTCGCCACCAGCGGCACGGATCCTCGGAAGAATGGTTTCCGCGATGCGCGACGCGCCGCCGATGGGGTAATAGCCGCCGTGCAGGTAATGCCTGGCAACCAGCGCCTGTATCACCCACGCGGAGCGTTTTGGGGGCAGGCCGAGGTCTCCCCACTGCCCGGTGAGCACTGCGATGAGTTCCGGGTCTGCAGTGATTTCCGACAGCACCTCCCAGGTGGTGCGCCCGAAGCTGTGCGGCAGGCGGCTGCGAAGGTACGGCCCTGCGATCGCGGCTGCCCAGGGTGGAAGCGTGCGGCCCAGGGAAAATGTCCGCATGCCGCGGGATACTTCGCCCAGCATTTCCAGGTAGCGGTCGACAGCAGCGCCTTCGCGCGGAAAATAGCCCAATAGGTTCTCGCGAAAGGCGTCCCGACCGGCCACCGCATCGTATGAACGATCGCCGATGAAGAAGCGATCGTAGTGCGCGTCCATCGACGACCACTGGAGATTCCCCTGCGACAGGAAATCCATCATGCGACGCGACGTGGTCCTCGCGCCCATGTCGCCGATGTAGTGGACACCGACATCCCAGTCGTAGCCGTTGCGCTCGTAGCTGTGCGTTGCCCCGCCGGCTGTGTAGTGCTGCTCGAGGACCGCCACGCGCCGGCCGATTGCGGAGAGCAGCGCGGCCGTCGTCAGACCGCCGATTCCCGAACCGATGATCAGCGCATCGTACGGGCCATCAAGGCGGTTCGGGCGGTAACGGTGGCCGATGCGCAGCGTGCTGGGGGTGAGCTTGCGGCTTGTGGATCGCATCGCCGCATTATCAGTCATGCTGCGCCGCGGCGCGCAGTCGCGGCGCGCGCAGCCGGGGCGGAGGCTTCCTGTTCAGCCTGGCAGAGGGTCAAAGACGCCTGAATTTGCGCCGCCTGTCACGGAATCGCGCGGCGTCGCGGACGCCGGGCCCCGGAAACGCTAGCGTTCGTGCCTGACCGGAGGTGCGTGGTGAAGGCCACATCGAAGTGCGGGTTGCTCGTCGGATTGCTTGCATGCGCTGCGTCGTCGCTCGCGCTGGCGGGAGACGACGGCCCGGACTGGCTCGACCCGGAGTGGCTGAGTCGGCCGTCGAGCTCTCCCGTTGATTCCCATCCGCAGAATTCCGACCAGATACTGCTCGTGGCGCAACAGGCGCGCTGCGACGGTGCCGAAATGCTCACGCTGCGTTTTCCCATTGGTGAACTCGGGCCCGTGCTCACGTACGCCGGCGCCGGATTGAACCGCACCGTGTATTTCGCCGAAACGGACCTCGGCGAGACGTTCACGACCGGCCACGGCCGCAACCGCTCGCTCGGGGCTGCGGCCGAACTCGGTGCCGAGTGGCACGTGACCGAGCACCTTGCGATGTCGGCAGACCTGCGGTGGATCGACCTGGCGTCCGACGCCGGGCTGCTGCGCAGCGGCCAGTCGCTGGTGGCGGCCGATCCCCTGGCGCTGGGAGTGTCGCTCGGCTACCGGTTTCGCTGAGCGACGGGTCACCTGGCCCAGCGCGTGATGCGGACGGTGCCCGGATCGACTGTTCCGGTTGCCGAACCCGTCACGCTCAATGTTCCCGTGCCCCTGGCGAGGGCGACGTCGCCGAGCAGGATCCAGCGGGACCCCCACGCACGCTGATCCAACGTCACCGTGCGCGTCTCATTGCCGTCGGCGATGACGTAGTCCACCGCATTGCTCGCGTCCGGCGACGACGCGTACCGGATCGCCACTTCGTACCGGCCGTCTTCGGGCGCTGCAAGTGCGAGCGTATAGGCGCTGTCGCGCGAAGCGGCAGGCGTAAGGTAGCGTGGCTGGGGCAGGCCTGCCGCGAGGTCGAGCTGCGCGACCAGCAGTTCCATCAGCGGGTTCAGTCGCTGGAGATTGCCTGGTTCCGGTTCGTCCTGGTCAAGCGCATTCGAGAAGACAGCAACCACGATCCGACGCCCGTTCGGCAGTTCGGCGTAAACGATGTCCTCCAGCGTATCGTAGGCCCAGCCTGCCTTGCTCTCGGTCGACGAACCCGGCGGCAGGCCGCCGGCGAGGCCGCTTTCTTCCGAGAACGTGGGTCGCCGCAGCAGGCCGCGCATGTACGTGTTCGCCTGCGACTCAATCGCACCAGCGTGAATCGCGAGCATCAGCCTGGCAGCTCCGTCCGGGCTCATCGCGTTCCGGCCAAGCTGCTGCAACGCCAGTTTTTCCAGCCCGGTTGGATCCTCGCCAGAGTTGGTCGGATACGTCTTGTTCGTCAGCCGCTGGTCGCCCAGCAGGCCGGCCCCGGCCAGCAGGCGCTCGGTGTAGCGGCGCTTCGCGAGCCATGCGTCCGCGTCCGCGGCCTCGACTGGCCCGTTCGGCGCGCCGGTGATGGAGTCCACCACGACACCGGTCGCCACGTTGTCCGAGTCGACGATCATCGGCCTGACGGACTCATCGAGACAATCCACACTCTTTCGCTGCGCTGCGCACCAGTGAACGGCGCCGACCAGGTAGGCGAGCTTCACGCAACTGGCTGGATAGGCGAGGTTGCTGCCGCCGACGCTGCCCCGCTGCCAACGGCCTGTCTCGTCCTCCACCAGCAGCGTCATGTCCAGGCGGTCGAACCCCTTGCCCGACATGAATTCAGTGCGCGCCGACTCGACGGCTCGTTGCACGCCGGGGTCATCGTGGATCTCCGGCATCACGACCGGCGCGGCCCCAGCCCGCACCGAAACCGCGAGCAGGGTCAGCGCGGCAGCCTCGATCGTCAGCGCCGCCGGCAGGCGCAGGCGTCCCTGCATGACTGCGCCGGTGATCCAGAGAACCGCGATCGTTGCCACGGACCATGCCGCGACCGCAGGCAGGCCCATGGACGACTCGAACCAGAGCAGCAGGGTCGATGACAGCAGCACCGCACAGAACTGTGCGACCACGAACCAGCGCGCGCCTTTGCGCATCGGCGGATCGAAGCGACGCAGCCGTGACACGTCGAAGTGCGGTTTCTGCCAGTGCTCACCGGTCGCCGTAGACGGCTGCCAGCCGGGCGGCATCAACCACACCAGCAGCCGGTCGCGCCAGCGATCCGCGTGCAAGGACTTGCTTGCGAGATCCGCATACACCTCGAGATTTGCCCACAGGGGATCCCAGGAATCGAGCGGTGCACGCGTGCCGTAGATGCAGCGCTCGGTCTCCTCGGCGAATGAACCGAACATCCGATCCCAGGCCATCAGGATGCCCCCGTAGTTGCGGTCGATGTATTGGTCGTTTACCGCGTGGTGCACACGGTGGTTGGACGGAGAGGAGAACCAGCGATCGAACCAGCCCAACCTGCCGACCTGCTCAGTGTGGATCCAGTACTGGTAGAGCAGGTTCACGATCGCGGCGACGGCGAAGACCTCGGGTGGAATTCCGGCAATTGCCATTGGCAGGTAGAAGATCCATCCGAGCAGCGCGCTGGAACTGGTCTGCCTGAGCGCCGTGGAGAGGTTGTACTCCTGGCTCTGGTGGTGGACCACGTGAGAGGCCCAGAAGACTGCGCTTTCGTGCCCGACGCGATGAAACCAGTAGTAGCAGAAGTCGTAGCAGACGATTCCCAGCAGCCAGACCCACCACTGGTCGGCAGGCAGCTGCCGGATCGCGACGGCAGAGTAGACGGCGGCGTAGATGCCGATGGTCAACGCGCGGGTGAAGAGTCCCACGACCTGGCTCATGACGCCGAGGCTCAGGCTGTTCACCGCATCGTTCAGCCGGTAGTTACTGCGGCCTCGAACGCGACCGACGAAGTACTCGAGCGCGATAAGCACGAAGAAGACGGGTGTCGCCAGTGCAATGATCCTGCCCACGAATGATTCCTCAGTCTCCGACGTGCCAGTCGCGCGAGCGGTCGATGGCGCGCGACCACTGGCCCATCCGGGCCGCCGCCTCGTCGCTCGCCATGGCCGGCTCGAAGCGACGGTCCACCTTCCATCTGGCCGAAACGTCGTCAATGGATTCCCAGAAGCCCACCGACAGTCCCGCCATGTACGCGGCGCCGAGCGCCGTGGTCTCGGTCACTTTCGGCCTGACCACCGGCACGCCGAGCAGGTCGGCCTGGAACTGCATCAGCAGGTCGTTGGCCGTCGCGCCGCCGTCCACCCGCAATTCCAGCAGCGGCTGGCGCGCGTCCTTCTGCATCGCCGCGAGCACTTCCGCGCTCTGGAAGGCGATTGCCTCCAGCGCCGCGCGCGCGAGGTGGGCGCGCGTCGTGCCCCGCGAGATGCCGACCATCGTCCCTCGCGCGTAGGCATCCCAGTGCGGGCTGCCGAGCCCGGTGAATGCGGGTACCAGGTAGACACCGCCTGTGTCGGGCACTGACGCCGCGAGTGCCTCGACGTCCGAAGAACGCTCGATGATGCCGAGACCGTCGCGCAGCCACTGCACCACGGCGCCGCCGACGAACACCGAACCCTCGAGCGCGTAGTGCCGATCGCCATACTGCCAGGCGATCGTCGTGAGCAGCCTGTTCGCCGAATGCAACGGCTCGAGCCCGGTGTTCATCAGCACGAAGCACCCGGTACCGTAGGTGTTCTTGGCCATGCCTGGCGTAAAGCATGCCTGCCCGAAGAGTGCAGCGTGCTGGTCGCCGGCGATTCCCCCGATTGGAATCTCGACGCCGGAGATCGTCGCTGCGACAGTGCCAGGTGCCAGCACCGACGGTACGACCCGCGGGAGTACCGGGCGCGGGATCCGCAGCAGCTCGAGCATGTAGTCGTCCCAGTCGCCCGTCGCGAGGTTCAGCAACAGTGTGCGGCTCGCATTGGACGCATCGGTCAGGTGTTCCGCGCCGTGCGTGAGCTTCCACGCGAGCCAGCTGTCGATCGTGCCGAAGGCAAGTTCGCCGCGATCGGCCCTGGTTCTCAGCGCGGGGTCGCTGTCGAGCAACCATGCGAGCTTCGTGCCGGAGAAGTAGGGATCGAGCAGCAGCCCCGTGCGGCGCGCGACCTCGCCCTCCTGGCCGTCGAGCTTCAGGCGTGCACACACCTCGGCCGTGCGCCTGTCCTGCCACACGATCGCTGGCGCCACTGGCCGGCCGGAGCGCCGGTCCCACAGCACGGTCGTCTCACGCTGGTTGGTGATGCCGATCGCGGCCAGGTCGGCTGGGGTGGCTCGCGCCCTGGCGAGAACCTCCGCGATCGTCGCGGCCTGCGTAGCCCAGATTTCCTCTGCGTCGTGCTCGACCCAGCCGGAACGGGGGAAGTGCTGCGTGAACTCGCGCTGTGCAGATGCAACGACGCTGCCGTCGTGATCGAACAGGATGGATCGCGAACTGGTCGTGCCCTGGTCCAGGGCGAGCACGAATCGGCGCATGCGGCGGACCTCTCGACCCGAAGCCTACACCAACACTGGCCCGGCAGACTCGGCGCGCGGATGGCGTGCGAGCCAGTCGTCCAGGCGTGCGGTCGCGTCGACCGGCAGGTGAAGGGCCAGCTTGCTGCGGCGGTAGAGGATGTCTTCTGCGGTTACGGCCCATTCCGCGCTGCGCAGGTACTCGATCTCGACTTCGTGCAGTCCGGGCAGGACTTCCTCGCCCAGGTCGCGGAGTGATTGCGCCTCGCCCAGCAGGCGATTCACGCGCGTGCCGTAGGCGGCTGCCAGCCTGTCGAGCAGCGTCGTCGACATCCATTGGTACTTCCTGCGCAGTCCGCCGAGGAACGCGCCGAAATCCGACCCGGCGATGTCTCCGCCCGGCAGTATGGCGCCTTCCGTCCAATGCTGCCGCGGCCAGTCGAGGCGCGCGGCGAGGTCGTCGAGCACGTCTTCCGCCAGCCGGCGATAGGTCGTGAGCTTGCCGCCGTAGATGGACAGCAGCGGCGGGCCCTGGTCTTCGATGTCGAGCACGTAGTCTCGGGTGACGCTGGTGGCGACGTCGGATGGATCGGCCAGCAGCGGCCTGAGGCCCGCAAAACTCCAGCACACGTCCGCACGCGTGAGATCGCGCTGGAAGTACCGGTTCGCCATTTCGAGCAGGTAGTCGACCTCGGGCGTCTCGATCTCCGGCGTGGCGAGATCGTCCTGGTAGTCCCTCTCCGTGGTGCCGATCAGCGTGTACTCGCGCTCGTAGGGAATTGCGAACACGATGCGTCGATCGGGCGCCTGGAATATGTACGCGAAGTCGTGCTCGAAGAGCCGCGGCACGACGATGTGGCTGCCCTTGACGATGCGGGGGTGACGCCGGGCGGGCAGCGGAGTCGAGCTGTCGAGGAAGCGGTCCACCCACGGGCCCGTGGCGTTGACCACGGCGTTCGCCACGACCTGAAACTCACCGCCATCGGCACGAACCAGCGTGGCGAGCCAGCCGTCAGCCGTTCGCTCGAGCCGCTCGCAACGGGTGCGCGTGAGTATCGTCGCGCCATGCTCACGCGCGTCCATCGCAGTGAGCACTACCAGGCGCGCGTCATCGACCCACGCGTCCGAGTAGACGAAGCCCTTCGTGTAGCGCGGGTCGAGTGGCGCGCCCGCCGGGTGCCGACGCAGGTCCACGCCCTCGGAACCCGGCAGTCGCCGCCGGCGCGCCAGGTGGTCGTAAAGAAAGAGTCCCGCCCGGATCATCCACGCCGGACGCAGGTGCGCGTCGTGCGGCAGCACGAAACGCATCGGCCGCACGATGTGCGGCGCGGAATTGAGGACGATTTCGCGCTCGCGCAGCGACTTTCGAACCAGCCGGAAGTCGTAGAATTCGAGGTAGCGCAAACCGCCATGTATCAGCTTGGTACTGGCGGACGAGGTGTGCGCAGCCAGGTCGTGCTGCTCGCATAGCAGTGTTCGAAGGCCACGGCCGGCCGCATCACGTGCGACGCCTGCGCCATTCACGCCACCGCCGACCACGAGAAGGTCGTATCTGGCGTGTCCTTCGCGCACGGCCGTCACCTCAGCGATAGATCATGGAGTCTTGCCGTTCCTCGAGCCATGCCTGTTCGTCGGCGCTGGCCAGTACATCGAGGTCGGCGGGCGTGGCGTTGTCGTCGTCCACCCAGCGGCGCAGCAGCTCGCTGCCGTTGATCAGGTCGATCGCAAGCCGGTCGTGCTCGTATTCGTAGGGGAAGTCGCGCCACAGGTCGTAGTCGGGGCTGGTCCTGCGCAGCGCCTTGAATGCCAGTGCCTGGATACGCCACGGACGGAACGAGTCGTGCTGGTAGCCGGGGCCGTCAGCGTGGAACTGCAGGCCCGCGCAGAGCTGCCCGGAATGCTTGTGGAAGGTCGGCTCGAACCAGCAGGGCCGCAGGCGGCAACCGCGCAGCCAGCCCGGCGCGAGTCGCTGCATTTCCGCGACGATGGATGGAATGTCGAGTCCCGGTGCGCCGAAGAGTTCCAGTGGCCGCGTCGTGCCGCGACCCTCTGACAGCGTCGTGCCTTCGAGCATCACCGTGCCCGGATAACTGCGGGCCATCGACAGGTTCGGGGCGTTGGGGCTGGGGTTCACCCAGCAGCGCTCCAGCATGGGCCAGCCATATCCCGGTTGCTGAGAAGGGTCCCAGCCCTGCATTTCGATGACGCGATAGTCGACTTCGAGGCCCAGCCGGCGTACGAACCAGCGGCCCATCTCGCCGAGCGTGAGCCCGTGCCGCATCGGCATCTCGCCTGCGCCGACGAAGCTCTCCCATCCGGCACGCAGGCTCAGGCCTTCGACGGGCCGGCCGATCGGGTTCGGCCGATCCAGCACCCAGACTGACTTCCCGTGGAGTGACGCGGCCTCCAGCACATATCGTAGCGTGGTGATGAACGTATAGATGCGACAGCCCAGGTCCTGCAGGTCCACCAGCAGCACGTCAAAGCTGTCGAGCATCGACTGAGTCGGTCGTCGCACCTCGCCGTAAAGGCTGAACACCGGGATGCCGTGCGCAGGGTCGCGATAGTCGGGCGACTCGATCATGTTGTCCTGCTTGTCGCCACGCAGGCCGTGCTGTGGTCCGAAGGCGGCGGACAGCGTGATGTCGCCGAGCGCGGCAATGGCGTCGAGCGAATGTGCCAGCTCCGCTGTGACCGATGCCGGGTGTGCCAGCAGCGCGACGCGGCGGCCCAGCAGAGGGCGGCGCAGTTGCGGCTCGAGCAGCAACCGGTCGATGCCGAACTTCACCACGTGCTGGCCCGGTCGATTTCCAGCACGAACCCGGCTGGACTGTGGAAATCGGGTTTCTCCGCACGGTGCGCGAGTGCCCAGTACGACAGCTGGCCGCTGTGGTCCTCGATGACGGCCGCAAGGCCGACGTGCAGGATGTCGTCACCGGGCAGGGCCAGCATTGCCTCGAGCGGAATCACGGCCTCCAGTGCGATCCGGTCGGCGGACACGCTGACGGCGACGGTCGGTGGTGTAGCGTAGGCGAGCGGCGCCATCCCGGAACGATAGGCCGAGAAGCCGTACGCAGCCCACTCGGTAGAGGGCGAAAAGTTGAATTCACAATAGGCCAGCGCACCCTGTCCGCCGATGAATGCCTCGAAGCAGGTGTGCTGCCAGAGGCCGTCTGCCTGCCGCGGAGCGGCGATCGGTGGAAGCGCGATGGCATCAGCGTCGCCGTCGAGAAAATAGCGCAGCCTCAAGCCGCCATCTGGCGCGGGACCGAGTTCGACGTTGATGTGGCGTACGGCCGGGGCCTGCGTCGACGTGTGACGCACCAGTGCGACGCTGCGTGTGGCAAAGCCGGGCATCCGATCATCATACCGGGGGTCGAACCCGCCCCCCTAGAGCGGCTTGAGTACGCTGGGATCAGGGCGCTCGAGCCAGCCGAGCAAGGCTTCGGCAAATCGCTCGCACTCGCTGATCGCCCGCTCCCAGTCCCGGATTCGGCTTGGATGGTCCTGGCCGTACCGGTAAAAATCCTTGCGGTCCGGTAACTTACGGTTGGGGAGCGTCGCCACGAACGACTTCGAGGGTGCCGCCAGCAGCACGTCGTCGAGCCATGGGTGGTTGCGGGGCTTGCGGCGCCACGGCAGGTGCTTGTCGAGCCATCCGGGCGTCACGTAGTCGTTGAAGTGCGGGTAGAGCACGACGCGTCGCCGGGCGCCGCCACGGGTCAGCCGCTCGTAGGGCAGCTGCAAGTGATAGTCCACCAGGGCTCCGTCCCAGTACGTGCCGGCCGGCGCCCCGGTGATCCCGCGCACCGGCGAGCAGATAATCGGGATCGAACCCGAGGCGACCAGCGCGGCTTCGGTATTCGATGCCTGCAGCGGCACGACCTGCGAGCCGAATTCGTCAAATCGTGGGGACAGGAAAGTAGGCCCCACCGTGAACAACACGCGCTCGAGGTGAGCCGCCAGCGCGCCGCGCGAAACCGTGTTCGACAGCGCGGCCCGGGCGAATGCGACCATCGACTCGCTGTCGGAAAGCACGCCACGGGCGCGCGAGGTCACGATCGTCAATGAGACGCCCGGCCGTACGCGCAGCGTGCCGCCGTCCAGCACCGAGGTCGCAAGTCGCCGGCAAGCCTGCGCCACGTCTTCGGGCGTCGGCCTGGCGGCGTAGTTCTGGTCACGTACATAGGTGCGCTGCAGGCGGTCGAGCGCTGCGACCGGGTCTGCCTGCGCGAGCGCGGCCATGCGCCATGCGCCGACCGATGCGCCGATGAGTTCGATCGGCGCAGCGTCCCCCAGCCACTCGCGGTACAGCAGCTTGTCTGTCGGGATCAGCGCGAGCCCCTTCGGCCCGCCGGCTGCTGCCGGGATGCAGGCGACGTCCGATGGTGCGATGCCGTTTTCGCGTATGTGTTCCGCGGCACCGGGACCGGCGCGCAGATCGAGTACGCCTGTGAGATTCGACGCGTGTTTCATAGCAGGTCGCGCAGTCGATACCAGAGCATGCCGAGTACCAGCGCCGGCGTGCGCAGTGCGCGGCCGCCCGGGAATACGCGATGCGGAATGCGCCCGAACAGGTCGAAGCGCTCGGCCTGGCTGGCGACCGCCTCGGCGGCGAGCCGGCCGGCCATACCTGCCATGGCAATGCCGTGGCCGGAGAAGCCCTGCAGGTAGAGCACGTTGGGCGCGACGCGCCCGAAATCCGGCGCGCGGTTCATCGTGATGTCTACGTAACCACCCCACACGTAGTCCAGTCGCGTGTCGGCGAGCTGCGGAAAGACCTTGAGCATCCGGGCACGCGTGGCGCGCCCGCTGTCAGATTCGTTGATGCCGGAGTAGCTGACTCGTCCGCCGAAAAGCAGGCGGTGATCCGCGGAATGGCGGAAGTAGTCGAGCACGAAGTTCACGTCGGCAACGGCGTAGTTCTCGCGCATCAGCGCGCGCACTCGGTCCTCGCCCAGCGGTTCGGTCGCAACGACGTAGGTGCCGACCGGCATCACCCGCCAGTCCGCGGATGTCCGGGCCCCGTCGAGGTAGCCGCCGCGAGCCAGCACGACATGGCTCGCAAGCACCGTGCCGCCCGGCGTAGCGACCCGCGCCCTTTCGCCGTGCTCGATCGAGGTCACAATCGTCGATTCGTGGACCGTCACCCCCGCGAGTTCCGCTGCGCGTGCCAGCCCGAGCGTGTAATTCAGCGGGTGCAGATGTCCGCTCCTGGGGTCGAAGAGTCCCGCGCAGTATCGGCGGGTTGCGAGCAGAGACTCAACACCGGCACGGTCAAGCAGCCGGGTGTCGCCGTAGCGATAGCAGTCCTCGAGTTCCCGCTGATGGTCCTCGAGTTCCCGGCGCTGGCGCTCCCTGGTTGCGACGTGCAGTTGTCCCCAGTGCAGGTCGCAGTCGATCGCGTGGTCCGCGACGCGTCGCCGGAGCAGGGCGAGGGCCTCGACCGAAACGTCCCACATTCGGCGTGCGGCTTCGAGCCCTACCAGGTCGACGATCACCTGCTGGCTGGTGCCGAATCCGCAGATGGCTTGTCCGCCGCTGCGGCCCGAGGCGCCCCAGCCGATCCTGCGCGCTTCGAGCAACACGACCTGGTAACCGCGCTCAGCAAGTTCGAGCGCGACGGAGCACCCGGCGATGCCCCCTCCGACCACGCACACGTCGGCATGCACGTCGCCATGGAGCGGCGGTCGCGCCGGGGACGGGTGTGCCGAGGCCGCGTAATAGGACCGTACATGTTCCATGACCGCACACTGTAGCGGTCCCGGTGTCCAGCGGAAATGCCGATTGGCACGGGTCGCCGGAAGCGGCAAGCTTGCTTGCATGCAAGACACTAACCTTCATGCCCCCTGGCCCTCGCAAGCGCATCCGGTGCCCGTGACGAAACGCGGCCGTGACCTGATCCGCGACCCGCTGCTGAACAAGGGCACGGCGTTCCGCGCCGACGAGCGGGAGCGGTTCCGTCTCCATGGGCTGCTGCCATCCAGGCAGATATCGATGCAACAGCAGGTGCGGCGAAATGTCGCGTCGATCGACCTGGCGACCAGCGAACTCGACCGTTACCTGAAGCTTTCCGCGCTGCAGGACCGCAACGAGCACCTGTACTTTCGTGTGCTCGCCGAGCATCTCGAGCGGTACATGCCGGTGGTCTACACGCCGACGGTTGCCGAGGCGACGCGCAACTTCAGCCAGGTATTCCGTCGTGCCCGCGGTGTCTGGCTCACGCCTGAATTCCGCGGACGCATGGCACGGGTGCTCCGGGACTCGGCGGGCGATGAACCGGTCCGGCTGATTGTCGCCACCGACAACGAGTCCATCCTCGGAATCGGCGACCAGGGCGCCGGCGGGATGGCGATCTGCATCGGCAAGCTCGCGCTCTACACGGTTGCGGCGGGAATACCGCCGGCGGCGACATTGCCGATCAGCCTCGACGTCGGCACCGACAATCCCACGCTGCTGACCGATGAGATGTACGTCGGCTGGCGCGAACCGAGGCTCAGGGGCACGGAGTACGACGAGTTCATCGCCGAGTTCGTCGAGGCCGTTGCCAGCGTCTTCCCGCAGGCACTGCTGCAGTGGGAGGACCTGCGCAAGGACATCGCGCTCAGCGTGGCGGACCGGTATCGGGAGCGGCTTCCGTCGTTCAACGACGACATCCAGGGCACTGGCGCGGTCGCGCTGGCGGGCCTGTTGTCGTCGGCGAGAATCACCGGCACGCGCCTGGCGGAGCAGAGGGTCGTCGTGCATGGCGCGGGAGCGGCCGGTCTCGGCATCGCGCGACAGATTCGCGCGGCGATGCGGCTCGAGGGGCTGGGCGAGGCGCAGAGCCTCGAGCGCGTGGCCGCACTCGACAGCCGTGGCCTGCTGGTCGCGGACCGCGAGCAGCGCGAGGCCTACAAGCGAGACCTCGCATGGCCGCCGGCGCTTGCGCAGTCACTCGGCCTTGCGGCGGAATCGGCCCGCGGACTCGACGCCGTGGTCCATGCATTCCGCCCCACGGCGCTGATCGGAACCTCCGGGCAGCGCGGGAGCTTTACCGAGGCAATCGTGCGTTCGATGGCGAGCAAATGCGAGCGCCCGGTAATCCTGCCAATGTCGAATCCGTCCGACTTGAGTGAAGCCATGCCGCTGGACCTGTTGCGCTGGACCGAAGGCCGCGCGCTGGTCGCCACCGGCAGTCCGTTTGCACCGGTGGACCTCGACGGGCGGATCGTGAGCATTGGCCAGGGTAACAACGTGCTGGTGTTTCCCGGGCTGGGCCTGGGTGTCCTGCTCGGCGGAATTCGCACGGTGACCGATGAAATGCTGACAGCGGCCGCCTATACGCTCTCGCGTATGGTCACCGATGCCGAACTCGGGAGCGGAATGCTCTTTCCAGCGGTTTCGCGCCTGCGTGAGGTTTCTGCGGCCGTCGCCGCGGCTGTTATCGCAAATTTCCGTGGCGGCGCCGTGCAGGACGACCCGTCGGCTGCGCTGGTCGAGGCGGTGGCGACGAAGATGTGGATGCCCCGCTACGAGGAGTATGTCGCCGTCGCGAGCGACGCGGCCGAGTGACCTCGATGCGACCCATCGTGCTGTGCGTCCTCGCAGTGGCAGGGCTGCTGCTCGCGGAACGCCGAGGATCGCGGATCGGGCTGTGGCTCACGAAGCCAGTCGCGTCGGTGGCGTTCATCTGGCTCGGGCTCGACTCAGGGGCGCTCAACACGAGCTACGGCCAGTTCGTGCTCGGCGGTCTGGTGCTCTGCATGCTCGGAGATGTGCTGCTGATCCCGCACGACCAACCGGGAATTTTTCGCGCCGGCTTGTTCGCGTTCCTGCTTGGCCATGTGGCATACAGCGCCGCCTTCGTAACCCGGCCGTTGGCTCCAGTCGGGCTTGTCGCCGGCGGCGTGGCACTGGCCGCTTTCATTTACCTTGTCTTGCGCTGGCTGGGCCGTTCGGTGCCAGCGGACATGGTGATGCCGGTCAGGGCATACATGCTGGTAATCGGCGTGATGTCCGCGCTTGCGTGCGCCGTGACGGCGGGCGGCGGGCCGTGGCAGGCGGCGGTCGGGGCGCTGGCATTCACGGCGTCGGACGTCTCCGTGGCGCGCGACCGTTTCGTGCGTCACGAGTTCGCGAACCGGGCGTGGGGCCTGCCGCTCTACTACGGCGCCCAGCTTCTGATCGCCACGACGCCTGCATTGGTGTCCTGAATAAAAACGGGGCCGGCCCTCTCGAGCCGGCCCCACTCTGGGTCACGCGGCAGTGGGGGACTACTGCGTCTTGACTCCGAGTTCCTTGAGCGCATGCTCGAGCTTCTTCGCACCGTCGGCGGGCTTGCCTTCCTTGCAGAGCTTCTCGCCTTCGGTAGCCGTCTTCTTGGCCTTGGCAGCGTTCGGATTCGTCGCGTTCGCGGCCGAGGCGGTCTGGTACTGTTTCTGCAGCGATTCACAATGCGCTGCCGGTGTCGTGGCAGGCATCGCGCCAGCTGCCGGGGCTGCCGCAGGCGTCGTGGCGGCGAAGGCTGCCGGGGCCAGCATTACGGCGGCGGAAACTGCGGTGATGATCTTGCGGATGCTCATGGTCGTGCTCCTTCGGGGCTGTGTAGGGGCTCGTCTCAACCGGGCTCTCCCGGGTGACTGCCATGAGAACCCATTCATGTAAGCGGCATGTTTCAGGGACAGGGCGGAATGGTTACGCACCATTGCGGCAGCCCGCCCTGTAACATCCTGTTACAAGGTTCATGCGCGGACCCGTGCCGGCTCGCTATGTTCCCGCCGGCATGGGTCCTGCAGGATGGCTAGCCGTGGAATCCTCTCCGCACATTCTCATCGTCGACGACGATCGCGAAATTCGCGACCTCCTGTCGCGCTTTCTCGAGCGCAATGGCCTGCGCGTTTCGGTGGCGCGCGACGAGCGGGACATGCAGAAGGTGATGCAGAGTTCCGCAATCGACCTGCTGGTGCTCGACGCCATGCTGCCGGGCAAAAACGGCTTCACGATATGTCGCGAGCTGCGAGCGGCCGGCAACCTACCCATCATCATGTTGACCGCTGCCGGCGACGAGACCGACCGCATTGTCGGCCTGGAGATGGGTGCCGACGATTACGTTGCCAAGCCATTTAATCCTCGAGAACTGCTGGCGAGGATGCGGGCCGTACTGCGGCGTGCGTCGGAGCCGGGGCGCGCCGTCGAGTCGCCGCGAGGGGCGCTCAGTTTCGCCGGCTGGACACTCGACGTGGCGCGGCGTCGCCTGCTGTCGCCGGAAGGCGCAATGGTGACTCTGTCCACCGGCGAGTTCGACCTGCTGCTCGCCTTCGCAGAACGGCCGCAACGTGTACTCACCCGCGAACAGTTGCTCGACATTGCCCGCGGTCGCGGTCCGACACCGTTCGACCGCAGCATCGACGTGCAGGTGAGCCGGCTGCGGCGCAAGATTGAAGTCGACGCACGCGCGCCAGAGATCATCGCCACGGTTCGCGGCGGCGGGTACGTATTTACGCCTGTCGTGGAGCGCAAATGAAGCGCCTGTTGCCCGATACGCTCGCCGGCTGGGTGATCGTCGTGCTGATTGGTGGGCTGGCCCTGTCACAGTGCGTGACGCTTGCCGTCAACTATCGCACCAGGACCAGCACTGCGACGGTGCTCGAACACTTCCGTCTCGCCGAGCGGGTGGCCGACGTCGTCCGCCTGGTGGGGAGTTCGCCACCCGGGCAGCGCGAGCGGATGCTCGCGAGCCTGGCGGGCCCGACGTTACGAGCCAGCTGGGGCGCGCGTCCTGCGATCGCGGACGCCGCGCCCCGCGACTGGCACGCCCAGCTCTTCGACGAGGTCGTGCAGTCGGCGCTATGGGACGTGCCGTGGCGCGAACTGCGTGTCTCGCTGCGTGAGGCCCCGTCGCAGCCGACCGTGCCGGCAGTGGCACAGCCCCGCAAGGCTGCCGCAACACCGGGTGTCGCGCAGAGCGTGGACGAGATCCTTGCCGAACACGAGCGTGCCGCGGTGCTGAACGTGTCGCTGCAGCTCGATGACCAGAGCTGGCTCAATTTCCAGGCGCCGCTGGTGGAAGAGCGCAACGTTGCATCGCCCTGGTCGGTGCCGCTGCTGGCGCTTGCCGCGCTGGCGATCCTGGCCTCGTCGGTGTGGGCGGTGCGCCGGCTGACGGCGCCACTAACGACACTCGCCGACGCCGCTGAGCAGCTCGGACGCGACGTCAATGCCGCGCCTCTCTCGGAAACCGGGCCCCAGGAGCTGCGGCAGGCGGCGCACGCATTCAACCTGATGCAGGAGCGCCTGCAGCGCTTCGTTCGCGACCGGACACTGATGGTGGCGGCGATGTCCCATGACCTGCGCACCCCGATCACCCGGTTGCGGCTTCGCACCGAGTTCGTGGAAGACGAAGAGCAGCGGCGCAGGATGCTGGCCGACCTTGCCGACATGGAGTCGATGGTGGACTCGACGCTGGCGTTCGTCCGTGAGGAGGCGAGTACGGAGGCGACGGCAAGCGTCGATCTCGTGTCGCTGGTGTCCAGCGTCTGCGAGGATCGCCCGGGCGTCTCCCTGCATTTCGACCCTGCTGTCGGATCGCGCCTGCCATATGTCTGTAGGCCGGTCGCGCTCACACGGTGCCTTGCCAATATCGTCGACAACGCGGTCAAGTACGCGGGTGCGGCCGAAGTCGGGGTGGCCACCACGGATTCCGGCATCGAGTTGGTGGTCGAGGATCGCGGGTCGGGCATCGCGGCCGTGGATCGCGAGCGAGCGTTTGCTCCGTTCACCAGACTTGACCCGTCCCGCAACCGGGACACTGGTGGTACCGGACTCGGACTCACGATTGCGCGCACGATTGCCCGCGCGCACGGCGGCGACGTGGGCCTCGAGGATCGGCCGGGGGGAGGCCTGCGTGTCACGGTAACGTTGCCGCGCTGAGTCCACGTGCCTGCCAACCTGTCACCCGAATACAAAGCTGCGGCGGAGGCATACCGCAAGGCCCGCGACCCGCAGGAAAAGCTCGATCACCTGCGCGAGATGCTGAGTGTCATCCCGAAGCACAAGGGTACGGATCACCTGCAGGCGGACCTCAAGCACCGCATCAAGGAGCTCGACGAGGAACTCGCGGGCCCCAAGCGAGGCGGAGCGCGCGGTGGGCCGGCGCTGGTCGTGCGGCCCGAAGGTGCGGCGCAGGTCGTGCTGGTCGGACCGCCGAACGGAGGAAAATCGTTGCTGCACTCGCGCCTCACGGGTTCGAGCGCGAAGAGCGGGCCATATCCCCACACGACGCAGTATCCGGAACCCGGCATGCTCAGGTGGGAGGACGTACTCTTTCAGCTCATCGACCTTCCTGCGATATCACCGCAGCACCCGCTGCCATGGCTGGCCGGCACGCTGCAGTCGGCCGACGCCTGCCTGCTGGTGATCGACCTCGCGGATCCAGGATGCCTGCAGCAGGTCGCGTCGGTGCAGGCGATGCTAGGCGAACGAAAGGTCAGCCTGGTCACTGAATGGCCAGCAGGTGCAGGGCTTACGCCCGCCGCAGTCGCGACCGCCGAGGAGGAGGGTGACGTCTTCGAACTGCGCCTGCCCACGCTGCTGCTCGCGAACAAGTCCGACCTGCTCGCGCATCCGGCGACTGACCTCGAGGCACTCGCCGAACTCGAGGAGCCTCACTTCCCGACGCTGCTCGTCTCCGCTGAAACCGGGCAGGGGCTCGGCGTACTGGGCGAGTGGCTGTGGCGCTGCTTTGGCCTGGTGCGGATCTACACCAAGGCCCCCGGCAAGCCGGCGATGCACGACCGGCCGTTCACGCTGCGCCACGGCGAGCAGACGGTCGGCGACGTGGCCCGATTGGTGCACCGCGACATGGCGCAGACGCTGAAGTACGCGAGGGTGTGGGGCGCATCGGTAGCCGCGGATGGGCAGCACGTCGGGCGCGATCACGTGCTGGCGGACCGGGACGTCGTCGAACTTCACGCCTGAGGAGGCCGTGCGCATCGCGTGCACCCGGCGCAGTGCGCCAGGGAATTCTGTCGGGGCCGAATCGGCTACGATAGCCGCATGATTCCGACGTGGTTCATGGTCGCCTACACTGCGTTCGTCATCTACGTGATGGCGATCTGGTGGAAGAATTACGGCTGGCGGAATTTCCTCTGGTTCTCGGATATCGCGTTCATCGGCGCCGTGCCTGCGATGTGGCTTGGCAGCTCGCCGCTTGCGAGCGTGCTGGCGGTCGCGGTGCTGCTGCCGGAGATCCTGTGGAACGTGGACTTTGTCGGCCGGTTGCTGCTCAGGCGGCGCATCACGGGTCTGACCGATTACATGTTCGAGTCCGCGCGACCGAGGCTTCTGCGCGGGCTGTCTCTCTTTCACGTGCCGCTGCCGCTGGTGCTGCTGTGGATGCTGGCGGCGTACGGATACGACAGCCGTGTCGGGCTGCCCGGCGCGATCGTGCTCGGCGCGGTCGTGCTGCCCTTGAGCCGCCTGGTGAGCGCGCCGGACAAGAACATCAACTGGACCTACGGGCTCGGCGCGGCCCAGTCGAAGTGGCCGGGCTGGGCGTACGTGTTGGCCCTGTTTGCCGGCTTCGTGGCGCTGGTGTTCGTTCCTACGGATTGGTTGCTGCGCCGCATGTACTGACGCGAAGAATCGGTGCCTGGCACCGATTTTTTTCTCCATTTGGCTTTGCTATACTCCCGCCCAGCATCAAGAAAGGGGCGTTTGCCCCGGCCAACCTGCCTTCCCGGGCAAGGTGGCGCGCGTCGAGAGACGCGGATGCGGCCGGAAGGCAACGAAGCGGGTGTAGCTTTCTAAACCCTCCGGCGCTCGAATCGTGGCGCGGAGGGTTTTTCGTTTCCGCCTCCAGCCACATCGTGCGCCGTTCGTTGGATCCCGGTCAGGTCTGCGGCCCGCATGAGGACTGGAGGTTTGACCATGAACGCGATAACGCCTGAGCTGATCGACTACCTGCAGAAACTGCCAATCCGCTCGGTGGCGTCGCGCCGCCAGTGCCTCGAAGAGACGCGCAGCGGCGTCGCTTCGGGGGAGCGCAGTGCAGAATCCCTGCTTCCATTCGCACTTGCCGACCACGACGAGGACATCGTGTTTGCGGCGACCTCGGCCTATGTCGGCGTGGTGCGCGACGCACGCGAACGCAATGCTGCTGCGCACGACGCGACCGAGTGGGTGCGCCGCGGGCTCGCGATCAACCGCGGCGCCGTGTTCGCGGCGCTGCTCGCGCTCGGTGACGACGGCATCAACGAGAGGCTGCTGCCGTTACGTCTCGCGCTGTCGGCCGACGACGTCGCTACCGTCTGTCGCCGGGCCGCCCGTCGTTCCTGCGAACGCTCCCGGGCATTCCTGCATGAATGGCACGAGTTGCTGTTCGGCGAGGGCATGGCGTGTGAGCGCGAGCAAGTCGCAGCTTCGCTCGGCTTCGGCCAGGCACAGGTCGCCTGAAGGCGGACTGCACTAGAGGTACTTGGCGAGGAAGGCTTCGATTTTCTCCAGGACCTCGGTGCGGGTCGCGCCGTTCGACAGCCAGTGGTCCTCACCCGGCAGCTTGTCGTATTCATATGGCTTGTGGGCCGCGTCCAGTGCGCGGGCCATTGCATCCGACTGTCGCATCGGTACTACGGTGTCATCCGTTCCGTGCAGCAGCAGGATCGGCGCCTTGATGTTGGCGGCCGCCCGGGCCGGCGACGCCTGGATCACCTTGGGGTCCATCGCCGAGCCGATGTGGTCCTTCCAGTAGGCCAGCGAGTCGGATTTCTCACCATCCCAGTTCTCGGTGTCGCCGATCATCTGCGGCAGGTCCGATACACCCGCGACGCTGACCGCACAGGCATAGAGATCGGGCGTGAAGGCGGCACCAGCAAGTGCTGCGTATCCGCCGTAACTGGCGCCGACGATGCAGATCCGCTTCGGGTCGGCGACGCCAGTCGAAACCAGGTGACGGACACCATCGGTCACGTCGTCCTGCATCAGGCCCCCCCACTGGTGATAACCCGCAAGACGATGGGCGGCGCCATAACCGGTCGAACCCCGGAACTGCGGTTGCAGCACCGCGTATCCACGGGTCGCGAGGAACTGTGCCCACCAGTCGAAGCCGCCACGGTCGTGTGATTCCGGCCCGCCGTGAACGAGTACCACCAGCGGCAGGTTCTTTTCGCCCTTGCCGGGCGGCAGGGTCAGGAAGGCCGGTATCGTCGCGCCATCGCGGGCTGCATAAGTGATGTCCTGGACCTCGCCCAGCCGGGCGCCAGCGAGTCCAGGATAGCTGTCGCCAATGGCCTGCGCGGTGTGCGCGGTGCGGTCCACCAGATAGTACGATTGCGGACCCTCGCTCGACTCCGTCCTGACCAGCACGCGCTGGGCATCGGAGGACAGGTCGGCGATGTACACGTCCTGGTTCGGGAACGCCTTCTCCAGTGCCTTGCGCAGCGCTGCCCGCTCCGGGTCGGTGTAGTGGGGCCTCGAGTCCGTGCCACCGATCCAGTAGCCGACGACAACGCCCGTATCCCGGTCGACGATTGCGCTTGAAACGTCGGCGTGCGGATCCTCGAAGGCGACCGTCGCTGCTGACCCGTCGAGCGGGATCACCCAGGCCTTGGATCGATCTGCGTCGTTTTCGCCGATTGCGACGATTGCATTGCGGTCGGGAGTAAGACCGGCAAGCGTGACCAGGTCGTTGCCCTTGTGCTTGTAAATCGGGCGCCATCCCATGCCGTCCCGGGCCAGAACGGTGAGTTCCCGGGTATCTGCCTTCCACTCGGTCCGCGCGATCGGCACGCCCTGTGGATCGACCAGCCACTGGCGCGTGTATGGGGTGCCACGCTCCACCACACGACCCTTCCCCGTGACCGTGTCCACGTCAAATAATGTGCTTACCCAGCCGTCATCGCGACGCTTCTCGGTCAGGTGCGAACCGACCGTTGGCCGCTGTGCCCCGAGGTAGTAATCCATCGTGACCATCGAGACGGTATGTGGCCGCTGCGACCTGATGGGCAGAACATCGGCACCCGTGACAAAAGACCGAGTGCCATCGTCGAGAAGCAGGGTGCGTATCGCGCTGCCGTCGGTGCCTGCGGCCATCGTGCGCCAGACTTCGTAGTTTGATCTCGAGTCGGCCACGCGCTCGATGTGCAGAAGGCTGCTCACATCGATGAGCGCTGTCTGCGAATCAGCCCAGTCCAGTCCCCGCAGCTTCGTGCCAGCCGTGATGTTGACTATCCTCCGCGGTTTCGGATCTCCGGGCTGGAACAGCACCACCTTGAGGCCGTCGCGCGTCATGCGGTCCATCGCAATCGTCTTGCCGTCGGTCGACAGCGCGACGAAACTGAAGTCGGGTGTCTGCCCGAATGCCGACGCCGGCGGCGGTGCATCCGCGCCGTGCGAGGTGGAGGAAACGATTGCGAAGACGAGCGCCAGCGAAAATCCTGCCGGGCGCGGAATCGATCGGACCATGCAACTCTCCCTGTACCGGTCTTGTGTGCGAAATATAGTCGAGTTCCTGCCGGCGTCCAGAGGAAAGTCGGAGGGAGTGTCCTGCCGCCGCGCACTCGAGAAACTGCGGATCCCGGCAGCGTGTGCTAGAGGTGCTGGGCGAGGAAAGCCTCGATGCTCTCAAGCATCTTCGTGCGGGATTCGCTGGTCAAGGGCCAGTGACCGCTGTCGGGCAGCTTGATGATTTCATATTGCTTGCCGGCGGCTTTCAAGGCCTTAGCCATTATTTCCGACTGTCGCGGAAAGACGGTCGTGTCCTTGCTGCCGTGGATCAGCAGGATCGGGATTCGAATGTTCTGCGGTATACGGGCCGGTGAGACCTGGGCGAGCCTCGGGTCTTTCGGCGAGCCTATGCTTCGCGCAAACCACGCCAGCTGTGCGTCACTTTGGCCGTGGCGCCGCAGGTCATCGTCGATATAGGCTGGCAGATCTGAAATCCCGTTCACGCTGACCGCGCACACGTAGGTATCCGGCGTCAGTGCAGCGCCGGCAAGTGCCGCAAAGCCGCCATAGCCGAGCCCCATGATGCAGACTCGTCGCGGGTCAGCGATCCCATCCGCAATCAGGTGGCGTACGCCGTCGGTAACGTCGTCCTGCATCAGGCCGCCCCACTGCTGGTACCCAGCCAAGCGAAATGCCCTGCCGAAACCAAGCGAACCGCGAAATTGCGGCTGCAGAACTGCGTACCCTCGCGTGGCGAGGAACTGGGCCCACCAGTCGAATCCTGGCATGTCGACGTCGGCTGGGCCGTCGTGGACGAGAACGACCAGTGGGAGTTTCTTTTCGTCGAGATCGGGTGGAAGAGTCAGGAATGCTGGAATACTGGTGCCGTCCCGCGACGGGTATGTGAATGCCCGCACTTGTCCAAGTGCGGCGCCCGCCAGACCGGGAAATGCTTCGCCGACGATGTCGGCGCGATGCGCGTCGAGATCAACGAAATACAGGACCTTCGGATCCTGCCCGGATTCGACATTCACCAGCAGCTTGCGCTTGTCGGCGGAGGTGCTGGATATCCATGCCCGCCTGCCAGGAAATGCCTTGTCCATGGCCCGCTGCGTCGCGTCCATGGTCGGGTCGATCCAATGAACTTGCGGATGAATCCCATAAACCATGTATCCCAGCACCAGTCCGGTCGCGTCGTCTGTTATTGCGTAGTCGGCGTCGGCGACAGGGTCCTCGAACAACACCTTAGGTGCCGACCCGTCACGTGGTATTGCCCAGATTCGGGAGCGATCGGTACCGTTCTCGCCGGTTGCGACGATCGCGTCGCGTCCCGGTGTAAGCCCGGCCAGATGGAGGCACTCAGGGCCGATATTTCGATACACGCTGCGCCAGTCGGCATTGTCTTCCACGAGGATCGTGCATTCCTGGATTTCGCTCCTCCAGTCCCTGCGGGCAACGGGCTTCCCGGCCGGATCAACCAGCCAGTCAAGGGTGTCCCCGGAGCCGTATTCGACTACGCGACCTTCGCCTGTTGCGACGTCCACGTCGAAGATCGTACTGACCCAATCAGGCCCGCTGCCGCTCCTCGCGATCCTGCTCCCTGCAGCGGGCCTGGAATTCTTCGGCGGATGGTCGAAGGCCTCCATCGTGACGGAGCCAGCTCGTTGCGGATTAACCGGCAGCAACCTGCTGCCGGTATTGCGAACCAGTCTCGGATCATCGAGCAGCAACATTCGCGGCGAGCCGCCGCTTGTGTCGAGTGCCATGACCCGCGTCATGTGCCAGTTCGCCTGCACTGACGGAGCCCCGGGTACCTTGATGATACTGCTGACCGTCGCGAGCACAGTGTCATTGTCTGCCCAGACCAGGTCACGCAAGATCGTACCTTCGCCGAGATCCGCGACCCGCAGCGGCTGCGTGCTGCCCACGCGTGACATGACGATCTTGTCGCCGCTGGGTGTGGCGCGGCCGTAAGCAATGGTTGCACCGTCCGGTGTCAGCGACCCGGAACTGAAATCGCTTACTCGGCCAAACGCCGCTGCCGGCGGCGGCGCATCCGCGCCGTGTGAAATGGGTGCAAGGATCGCCAAAGCGAGCGCCAGCGAAAGTCCTGCGAGGCGCGGTGTCGATTGGACCATGCAACTCTCCCTGTGCCGGTTATCCTTGCGCGAAATATAGTCCAATTGTCTCGAGCGTCCAGAGCGAAATCCAAGGGCGTATCGTTCTGCCTCGCATGCGCGAATCCGCGGATGCCGGAATCGTTAAGAGGGAGGAGAGTCATGAAACAGGTCTGGATAACCGGATCCGGCGCGCCCGAAAAGCTGCAGGTGCGCGAGGCAGCCGAGCCGTCGGCGGGCGCCGGCGAGGTCCGCATCCGGGTCGCCTATGCCGGTGTCAACTTCGCCGACATCCAGGCACGCATGGGCCAGTATCCGGACGCACCGAAGCCCCCGTGCGTGGTTGGCTACGAAATCTCCGGAGTCATCGACCAGCTCGGCAGCGGCGTCAGCGGCTTCGCAGTTGGAGACCGGGTGATGGCGCTTACCCGCTTCGGAGGCTACAGCGAGGTGGTCGCGGTAAATGCGGATTGGGTCCACAAGCTGCCCGATTCGATCAGCCTGGAAACCGCCGGTGCGATCGCCGTCAACTACGGTACCGCCTGGGTGATGCTGACGCGCCAGGCGAATGTCCGGTCCGGCGCGACTGTCCTGGTCCAGTCCGCCGGCGGGGGCGTGGGCCTGGCGGCTTTGCAGATCTGCCTGTGGCGCGGCGCGACGCCGATTGGAACTGCCAGCGCGGGCAAGCACGTGCGCTTGAAACAGATGGGTTGCGAGCACTGCATCGACTATCGCGGCCAGGACGTCGAGGGCGAGGTCCTCAAGTTGACCGCGGGCCGCGGCGTGGACATTGCGCTGGACTCGGCGGGCGGCAGTTCCATCCGCATGAACTATCGCCTGCTCGCGCCGCTCGGACACCTGGTGATTTTCGGTTTCGCGGCCACGGTGACCGGCGAGCGCATGAACCCGTTGTCACTGATCAAGGGGCTATTGACTACGCCGTTCTTCCATCCGCTGGCGCTGCTGAATGAAAACCGAAGCGTATCTGGACTCAATATGGGGCGGCTGTTCCCGGAATACGGGCGCATGCGCGGCGAGATCGGGCAGATCGTCGGGCTGGTGGCTGATGGAACGTTCACGCCCGTAGTCGACAAGGTGTTTCCGTTCGAGGAGGCCGCGGCGGCACATCAATACCTGCAGGACCGCCGGAATTTCGGCAAGGTGCTGTTGAAGCCGTGACCGTGGGCGGGGTACCTTGTGGCACGGGCCCCGGCGGCTTCACGGCCCTTTCAGGTCACCGGTCGTCGTCGTTGCTTGCGTTCGGCGCGTGAATCGTCCCCAGCCACCCTGATACGTCGCGCGGCTTGCGATCGCCGAGCCAGCCGAACACGATCATGTGCCAGGAGACGCGCTGCACGTAGCCGCGGGTCTCGTTGTAGGGAATGTTCTCCACCCAGACGTCCATGGCCATCGGTGCGTCCGGAAGCCAGCGACGCACGGCACCGGGCCCCGCGTTATAGCTGCCGATCGCGAGTGACGCCTGGGCGCTGTTGCGGTCGTACATGCTGCGCAGGTAGGCCGAACCGAGCGGTACGTTGACCGATGGCTGCAGCAGCGACGCAGTCGAGCGCAGCGGCAGGTCCCAGGCCTTCGCGGTATGCCTGGCGGTCGCCGGCAGTAGCTGCATGAGTCCGAGGGCCCCGGCGCTTGATCGCGCGTCGGCGCGGTAAAGGCTTTCCTGCCGGATGATCGCGTAGATCAGGTCGGGTGGAAGCCCGGTGAGCGACGCGCCCCTGCGTACTTCCGGATCGTACGGCCGCGGATAGAGCACGTCGTAGTCGTCGAAGATCCGCAGCTTCGCTGCCGCGGCGATAGCCTGCAGATACCACTCCCAGCGTGCGGCGAGGCCGATGGCCTGCACCTGCTCGGGCTGCGCGAGGTCAGCGTATGCGGCGCGCCATTCCCCGATCGCGAGCGGCTCCATGTCGCAGAGTACCAATTCCCGCGCGCGCACAAATGCGGGCTGCGCCGCGAGGCGGTCCATCTCCTTGTCGTTCAAGCCCATCTGCACCAGCGTCGGGGCGAACCGCTTCCCCAGCCGCGCAGCCGACAGCACCGCGTACCAGTTGTCGGTGGGAAGGACTTCCGCATAGCCCTGCTTCGCGGACACTGTGTCGCCGAGTTGCTCCGCGGAGCGCGCGGCCCAGTAGCGCCAGCGATTCTGGCTGCGCAGGTCATCGGGCATCGCAGCAATTGCATCGCGTGCCCGCGCCCAGTCGTCGGCCCACAGTGCGGCACGAACCTGCCACTCCCACGAAAGTTCATCGAAGTCGGCGGGCTGCCCCATTGCAAAGAACTCAAGCGCCCGCGGCCTGCGGCCCAGTGCAAGCTGCACGCCGACCGCGATCGCATATGGGCTTGCGGCCTCCGGTGTGTCGAGATGCCGCGCCACGCGCAGCGATGGATAGAGATCGGCCGCAGCGTCGGCGTCCTTCCTTGCAAAGCGGCGCCAGCCGGCCAGCAGCGCCCCCGGCTCGATGCTGGTGTCGGGCGACGCGATCAGCGCTTCGATCGATCCCCTGGGATTCTCGATCAGTCCCGCCCACTGCAGGATCGGCGCTGCCGTGGACGCCGGCAGCGACTTCGCAAGGTATCGCGCGAGGCCAGATTCTCCTGCCACGAGCGCCGCACGGGCCCGGTGCTCGATCAGTTCCGGCGTGAGCAGTCCTCGGGCGCGCAGCCAGTCGAAGGCGGGATCACAGGCCTCCAGCACGCTCTTCGGAACGTCCCACTCGGCAATGACGAGGCTGGCGAGCCCGTCGGTCCGGCCGAGCGCGATGCGCGCGGTGTACGCGTTGCAGCGTGCGCCCACCGAATCATCCACGTCCGCGTCGTACACGGACAGGTAGTCGTCCCAGCGCTTGCTAATGGCAAGCGCCATCAGCCATTGGCTGCGCAGCGACCGCCCAGCGGGCTGGCCGCCGTAAGTCTCGATGAAGGCGCGGATGGCGGGCGTTGCGCCCGGGTCGCCCAGTTGCTTCTGCAGTCGGGCCGCGACCAGGTACGGATAGAGCGGATATGCGCGCAGCACTTCGCTGTCCGTCGCTGCCGCGCCCGGGGCGGCGCTGCCCGCCGCGGCGTACGCGGCCGAGAACTGCCGGCGCCCGTCGGCAAGAGGATCGCTGTCCGCCGCCGCGGTATCAGCAGGCCGCAGCAGCGGCAAAAGCAGCAGCATTGCCAGCGCGACGAGCGCGAGCAGGCCGTGCCGGGGTCCGGCAAGGCGGTTGTGACCAGGTACTGACATGTTGTAAGTCTATGATGAATCAGGGCTGGATCGGCACCGGGGCGTATCCGGGGAAAACCCCATTAACAAACGTGGTGCAGTGCCGCAAACTGTGCCAAGCGTCCGGCCGCGCCTCCCGGCGGCGGCTGGGCATTGCCTTGACGAATCTCACGAAGGGAGACCACTCCATGCTGTATTCAGGACCCGCTTTCAGCGCCACCGCGCTGGGCGACGGCCTCGTCGAACTCAAGTTCGATCTCGCCGGCGAATCGGTCAACAAGTTGAGCCAGGCCGCGCTCCGCGACTTTGACGCCGCCACGCAGGCGATTGCGAAGGACCCGAGCGTCAAGGGCGTCATCGTTACCTCCGGCAAGTCTGTGTTCATCGTCGGTGCCGACGTGACCGAGTTCGGCGCAATGTTCGCCGCGGGCGAGGAAGCGGTCGCGAAGGGCGTGCTCGAAGTGAACAAGCTGCTCTGCCGGTTCGAGGACCTGCCGGTTCCGACGGTCGCGGCGATCAACGGAGTCTGCCTCGGCGGCGGCCTCGAACTCGCGCTCGGGTGCGATTACCGCGTCATGTCGACTGCGGCATCGGTCGGCTTCCCCGAAGTGAAGCTCGGCATCTTCCCGGGCTTCGGCGGAAGTGTGCGTCTCCCGCGAGTGATCGGCGTGGACAACGCGATCGAATGGATCTGCACGGGCGCCGACAAGAAGCCAGATGCGGCGCTGAAGGACGGTGCGGTTGACGCGGTCGTGGCGCCGGAGGCGCTGCGCGACGCGGCGCTGGCGATGCTGAAGCAGGCCATCGCCGGTCGCCTCGACTGGAAGGCGAAGCGCGCCGAGAAGCTCGCACCAGTGAAACTGAACCCCATGGAATCGATGATGGCGTTTACCAGCGCGATGGGATTCGTCGCAGGTAAAGCCGGCCCGAACTACCCGGCGCCGATGCTCGCGATCCGCAGCATCCAGGAATCGTCGACCAAGGGACGCGACGACGCCATCGCCATCGAGGCGAAGTACTTTGCCAAGGCCGCGGCGACGCCGCAGGCGAATGCGCTGGTCGGGCTCTTCATGGCGGACCAGGCCGTCAAGAAGGCTGCGGGCGCATGGGCCAAGAAAGGCAGCAAGGAGATCAAGCAGGCGGCGGTACTCGGCGCCGGCATCATGGGTGGCGGCATCGCCTACCAGAGCGCCGTCAAGGGCACGCCGATCATCATGAAGGACATCCGGGCGGAAGCGCTCGACCTCGGCATGAACGAGGCCGGCAAGCTGCTCGCGAAGCAGGTCGAGAAGGGCAGGTCGACGCCCGAGAAGATGAGCCAGACGCTGTCGCGAATTCGCCCGACGCTGAATTACGGCGACTTCAAGGAAGTGGACATCATCATCGAGGCCGTGGTCGAGAACCCGAAGGTCAAGAAGGCCGTGTTCGCGGAGGTCGAGGGCCTGGTGCGCGACGACACGATCATCGCGTCCAACACCTCGACAATCTCGATCACCTCGCTCGCCGAAGGCCTGAAGCGTCCGCAGAACTTCGTCGGCATGCACTTCTTCAACCCGGTGCAGATGATGCCGCTGGTGGAAGTAATCCGCGGCAAGCAGTCCTCGGACGCCGCCGTTGCTGCCACCGTTGCACTGGCGCTCAAGATGGGCAAGACGCCGATCGTCGTGAACGACTGCCCGGGATTCATGGTGAATCGCGTGCTGTTCCCCTATTTCGCCGGCTTCCACATGCTGCTGCGCGACGGCGCGGACTTCATGGCCGTGGACAAGGCGATGGAGAAGTTCGGCTGGCCGATGGGACCGGCATACCTGATGGACGTAGTGGGCATGGATACGGCGGTGCACGCTGCGGGCGTAATGGCCGAAGGCTTCCCGGACCGCATGAAGCCCGACTTCAAGGGCACGACGGAAGTCCTCGTGGAGCACAAGCGGCTCGGCCAGAAGTCCGGCAAGGGTTACTACAGCTATGAGCCCGACAAGAAGGGCAAGCCGAAGAAGACCCCCGATCCCGAGACCTACGAGCTGATCAAGGGCGTGGTCGCGGCACGCAAGGAGTTCGCGCCGGAGGAGATCGTCGCGCGCTGCATGGTGCCGCTGGTGAACGAGGTCGCGCGCTGCCTCGAGGACGGCATCGTTGCATCGCCGGCCGAGGCGGACATGTCGCTGATTTACGGCATCGGTTTCCCGCCGTTCCGCGGCGGCGCCTGCCGTTACGTGGACCAGATGGGTGCCGCGACGTTTGTCGAGATGGCGGACAAGTACGCCTCGCTTGGCAAGCTCTACGACGCGCCGAAGCTGCTGCGCGACATGGCCAAGTCCGGCAAGAAGTTCCTCGGCTGACCGAGCTGCCCAACAAGTATCTGGAGAGATGAACATGAGTCTCAATCCCCGCGATGTCGTCATCATCGATGGCGTCCGCAGCGCAATGGGCCGCTCCAAGGGCGGCATGTTTCGAAATGTCCGTGCAGAGGTGCTCTCGGCGGAACTGATCAAGGCGCTGTTCAGGCGCAACCCGGCCGCCAAGATGGATGAGGTCGAGGACGTGATCTGGGGCTGTGTCAACCAGACGCTCGAGCAGGGCATGAACATCGCCCGCAACTCGCTGCTGCTGGCAGGCCTCCCGCACACGGTGCCGGGCCAGACCATCAACCGACTCTGCGGTTCGTCGATGCAGGCGCTGCACACGGCGGCCGCGCAGATCATGACGGGGCAGGGCGATGTGTTCGTGATCGGCGGCGTGGAGCACATGGGCCACGTCAACATGATGCACGGCATCGACCTGAACCCCTCGTCGTCCAAGCAGTACGCCAAGGCGTCCAACATGATGGGCCTAACGGCGGAGATGCTCGGCCGCATGCACGGCATCACCCGCGAGATGCAGGACAAGTTCGCGCTGCGCTCGCACCAGAAGGCGTGGGAGGCCACGTTGGCGGGACGATTCAAGAACGAGATTGTCGGCATCGAAGGCCACGACGCAAACGGTGTGCGCGTGTTGTGCGACATCGACGAAGTGATCCGCCAGGACGCCTCGCTCGAGGCGCTGGCCGCGTTGAAGCCGGCATTCGACCCGAAGGGCGGGACCGTGACCGCGGGCTCGTCGTCGGCCATCTCGGACGGTGCCTCCGCGATGCTGGTCATGAGCTACGAGCGAGCGAAGGCGCTGGGCCTCAAGCCGCGCGCGAAGGTCCTCTCCATGGCGGTGGCGGGCGTCGACCCTGCGATCATGGGCTACGGCCCGGTGCCGGCCACCAAGAAGGCGCTGAAGCGCGCCGGCCTCGAGATGAAGGACATCAAGGTCGCCGAGCTGAACGAAGCGTTCGCGGCGCAGTCGCTGCCTTGCGTCAAGGACCTAGGGATCATGGACCGCATGGAAGAGACCGTGAACCTGAACGGTGGCGCGATCGCGCTTGGTCATCCGCTGGGCTGCTCGGGCGCCCGGATCACAACGGCGCTGCTCAACGTGATGGAGCAGAATGACGCCGACCTCGGGGTCGCGACGATGTGCATCGGCCTCGGCCAGGGCATCGCCACGGTGATCGAGCGCGTCTAGCGCGTACGTGGAAGGCGCGTACCTGGCAAAGCGCGTCGTTGGAAAAAGCGACGTCGAGAAGGGCCCTGCGGGGCCCTTCTTCTTTTCCGGGTAAACGTCGAATCCGCCGGCGCGCCTGCGCGACCGTCTTCAGCGCTCCTTAAGCCCAAGGGTGTATCAAGGACACATAGAAGTTGCCGAATGCGGGACCCCCGCAACATGAGCCCCCGTTCGGCCTCCCAACGGAGGAGGGGCAGATGAGAAGAATCAGACAATTCACGGCTACCTGGCTGACGGTACTGGTCGCATCCACGGGCGTTGCGCTGGCACAGGGCGGTCCGGGTGGCGGCGGCGGAGCCGGCGGAGGTGCCGGCGGAAGCCCCGGAGCGGGTGGGACTGGCATGGGTGCCCAGTCAATGCCGATGCAGCAGCACGGCACCATGCAGCAGGACCAGGCACGGTATCGCGACCAGCAGGCTGACCGCCTCCAGCAGCAGGAGAAGTTGCGGGCCAAGGACCAGGACCGCCTGCGGGACCAGGAAAAACTGCTGAAGCGCGACCAGGACGGACTTAAGGCGCAGCAGCAG
>CAVSZK010000008.1:0-177952 GCA_963732415.1 uncultured Gammaproteobacteria bacterium | reverse complement strand
GTATTAAAATCGTCTCGGGCCGCCATCCCTCGGGCTTGCTGCAAACGGCGATCCATTTTGTATGCCAGAAGCCCAAATAACGACCTAGCGACATCCCGAATTACTGGCCTGCGAAATGCTTCTATGGCGTTTTCATAGTACTCGATCTGAGCGTATGCAGCCTTCGAGAGGCTAAAGCGCTCAACGATCAGTCGACGTGAAAATTCTCCAACCCTGCGTCTCAGACCCGCATCGACAGCTAAAGGAAGCAGTTCGTTTCGCAGGCATGCGCTGCCATCTCCGCCTTCCCCCAGCCCGTACCAGCCGAATTGAAGAAATTGTGCCACGGTGGTCTCGTCGCAACGCCGCCAAAATCCTTTCTCGCCCTGCACGATCAGCGGTTTGCCAAACGCCATTCCGCGGAGCGCCGACCCACCCATTCCGAGAACGATATCGGCACATGCATACGCGGCTCGCGGGTCTCCTGCTTCCCCAGCCAGCACTACCACTGTGCGCTTCGCGATTGCATTTGCCGTCGCCGCGGCCGCCTCAACTTCTGCCCGGGCTGGCCCATCACCTACAATTAGAAGCCGAATCTTGTAACCATCCGACGCCAAACCTCCGACTGTGCGACAGGCGCTGATCAATCCCTCCAATTTCAATTCATGCGCAAGCCTACAAACGACCACCACAAGCAGGTCGTCAGAATTGAATCCAGAGGCCATGCGGTAATCCGCGCCATCGAAGGCTGGCGAATTCTCGACTACGTCGACCGGCGGTTCAATCAAGCCGACATGGCTATATCCGCGTGCCACACAGCGCTCCCGCAACTGCCGTGTGCCGACGACCAAACTTAGTCTGTGAGGCACGAAAGGCGCCACATCACCGGACATAATAGTCGCGAACGGAACGGCCGCACCGCCAAGTCCAGTTGCAAGCCACGCCTCCATCGCAGGCGGCCACTCGTAACCATGCACGACGTCCACTTTTCGCGTACTTACAAGTTGACGAAGCATACGAACAACGCTCACGGATGGCCTGCGTCGTCTTTGCTCTATTACAACCTGCTCTAACCCTAGGGCGGCGGCGCGCGCCTGAAGTGGCCCCGGCTCACCTACCAGAATGACCTCATGACCACTTCGCTGAACGGCCGCACCAATGTCGATTGCGTTTAGCTGCGACCCGCCAATCTCCATTGAGTGAGCGTAGACGATTACTCGCACCCATCCTCCGGTTCTGCGAGGCCGATCAACTTGGCGAACTGAGCGGCCCGAGCCGTCCAGGAGTGGCGTTCTGCAAACGCTTGTCTTCGCTCAACGACCTCCAATGTCTGATCCACTGCTGATATCGAATGTACGACTCCACCAAATTCAGCAGTGCCTGCGACCTTGATTAGATCGGTCGCTAGCCACCTGACCGCCGGCAGATCGGTCGATACTACAGGCTTCCCTGCCGCCAGATACTCAAGCGTCTTCAACGGGAACGAAGCGCGATTGAATGCTGTATCCGCGTACGGAGTGATCCCAACATCGACACTCTTGAGGTATCGGGGCAACTCTTCAAACGGTACAGACCCCACCCAACGCACATTGGGTCGCGAGACAAGTTCAGCGAATCGAATACTCTCCCAGTCTGGATCCAACGGCCCAACAAGGAGAAGCGAGCATGGCCCGCGGGATATCGCGAGTAGTATTTCAATGTCGATTCGGTTCGAGAGCTGCCCGATCAGGCCTACAATCGGCCTAGGAAGATCCACATCGACCGCGGTCCCCCGGTTTGAACTGCACTCTCGATAGACGGCGCAATTCACGCCGTTCGGTACGACTTCGATTGGGCCCTCAAAGCCGTGCTTCTGCCAGCGCTCAGCAAGGTTCTCTGACACTACGATCGCCACGTCGGATCGCTTGAGACTTTCCCGCTCCTCCTGCACGACACGATCCGGATCCAGACCCATTAGGGAGGCCCCCGCAACGAAATCATCGGTTCCGTAAAGCACCTTGGTAACATGCTTTTCATATCCATGCATGACCGCATCGAAGTTGGATGCTATGACTGCATACGGTTGCCTGCCAATTTGGCGCAGTGCCCAGCGCGCTTGCCACCGCACGAGCGCCCAAGTAATCGCTCGAATAGGTGCACGACTATGGAACGGCGTTGCCTTTGGCGTGAGTCGAACCATTCCTGGCATCAGTTCACGAAGCACGGGCCAAGGATGGCGGGAACGGTCGCCTATAAAGCGAGAAGGCGTGATGAGGCTTACCGGCGGATCAACCCATAGGACATCTGCATAGCGCGACAATTCCGTCGCCATGTGCCGATCCGTGCCAGCGACGGAAGTCCATGATACGCCTGCGTGCCATACGAGCAGCTTCCGCACCGCAACATTGCATTCCATCTATAGTTTCCACTGCCGACGTAGTGAACTACGACTAGCAACCCCGCGCGCACTCGCTGCACCGCCAGTTGTCAGCAGCCCCATCGATTGCCTAACACTAGAGCCTTGAGTCGCCCCCGCCGTCACGCCGCTGCCCGCCACGGTGCGCACGGCCATGCTAGCCGACATGCTCGAGATCGCGGCAAGCTGTAGCAGCCAAAATCCGCCAGTCTGATCGAAGTAGGTGATGCTAAAAAAGTTCGCCATGTGCCCCGCAATGGCCACGCCGAGACCCCACACTAACAGGCTATCCCCGAGACGTGGCGGTGAGCATGAGCCGAAATTTCGTACAGTACGGCCCGCCTCCCCAAACGCAATCTTTAACACGCGTATCAGGAGCAACATCGCGATCAAACCGCCGTCCACGCCGAAAGCGACGTAAAGATTAGTGATGTCTGCTGCGCCTAGTACGAGGTATGGAAACCAATGAAGCGTCTGATCGAGCGGCATTCCCGCAAGCCACCACTTATCAAAATTACTGATCGCCTGCTGCATCAGGTACGAGCGATGCCAACCGCTGCCACCGAACAGGATGCTCATCTTACTGGGTAGGTACCAGATAGGATCCCTCATCACCAGAGCTAGTCCCAACAGCGCGCCGAATACTCCTATTCGGAAAAGTTTCATGTGGTTACGAATGAACCAGCAGCCCCACCCGATGAAAATGCCTGTCAGCATAGTCAGCGGCCCGCCAGAATTTGCCAGGAGTACTGTGGCGATACTTGCGGCCAGTCCAAACATCCCCCAACGACGACAACTCTTGGTTCCCAAAAGTGCTATGTACATCGCCGCGAGCCCGGCCCCAAATGTTCCCAGCAGTGCGGGATGTAAGAAGCTGCCCATGCAACGTACTCTGCCGCCATCCGCATCTATCCAGACCCTCGGAATAGCTCCAATTGCTGCAAGCGGATTAGCGCCCGTCGTTCTTTCGATCCACAGCAAGCCTACGAACGGCAGGAGCAGAGGAACCGTGCTGACAAGCAACCAACGAATGTCCGACGGAGACTTGATAAGGCCTCGGAATGTGACATACAGAAGGAGAACGTCTATGAATTCGCCTATCTTCGATGTCGGGGTCGCCATTTTGATATCAGCCGACGTGCCGTACCCGAACGCCGCTCGTAACACAACCATCAATGTCACGTACGCGTATGCGATGATCACCGCCCGGTCCAGGCGACCGACATCGCGCCATTGAAATTCTCGGCGCCCGAGAACGCGCACCGCCCCCGCCAGTTCCAGGAATCGTCCTGGAAACATTCGAAAGCCGCCAACATCCAGGCCGTTTCGCTGGGACAAGTAGATCATCGACGTCATCAGGGCAAGCAACGCGAACCGACGCGGAGCCCAAAGGACGCCCGCGCATAGAATCGCCAAGAGCGCTATAGTGGCGGGGGTCAACGATGACTACTCCGGCACCCAACCAATTGCTTTCCCGGCAGGGACTCCGCGCGATGCGGCGAACATTGCCCTGGCTTGGTCGACCTGACCGCTAATACCCGCACGAACTGCCTGCGCTAGCGAGTAGCACAGCACTGTCGGAAGTGCCCATGGATGGAATCGGCGTGTAAATCGAATTCGACTGCGGACCATGAAGTACGCCGATAGTGCGCTGCGTTCGGCGCGAACGCGGCTCGACCCGATACTCCCGCCTTCCTTGTGATAGACCACAGCGTCCTCTGCACACCCGAACCGAAAGCGTCCCTTGCCGCGCTCGGCCCAGTCCGCCTCCTCGAAATAGAGAAAGTACCCCTCCTCCATCAAGCCAACCTGATCGATGAATTGTCGCGACACGAGCATCGAGGCACCGGACAGGTGATCCATACGCCGCTCGATCGATCGCACGTCAACCTGTGTGTCTGACGGAAAACCGGCACCGATTAGCTTGCTCCGACCGAGCCATGTGGAGAAATGTGCGCCGCCAATCGCTTGCGTAACCTCTGGCTGCCAATAAAACAGCAGGCGACTTCCACACATGCCAATGCTCGGGTCTGCAATCACCCGGGCGCACATTCGACTTAGACAATCGCGGGCGACGATGGTGTCATTGTTCAGCACCCAGACATACGCGACGTCTGCGTCAGTCATCGCACATCTACTTCCGATGTTGACGCCCCCGGCAAAACCATGGTTCTTGCTTGCATCTACAACGACCAGTCGGACGTCTCCGGCCCAGACATCGGCAGAGGTAGATTCGGCCAACGAGCAGAACCGCGCAGCCACCGGTTTCGCGCAATCTGAATTCAGCAGTTCGCTTCCAACCCGCCCCTTGCGAGTGGCACGGAGACGGCCTGACGCCCAAGCGCGGAATTTTTGCAAAGAGTCGTCGCGGGAGCCATTCTCGACGACCACGCACCGGTGGTTCGGGTAGTCGCTCTGGAACAGACTCTCGAGGCACTCGAGCGTGTCATCGCCGCCCCGCCAATTGACCAGTACAGTGACTACCCTTGGCATCGCGGATGACTGCGTATTCCGCATGTTGCTCATGGTCCAACGGGCCCTGAAGCCGGTGGTTCTGCCGGGGCGAGCCGAAGCAACCGTAATAGGCGCGCCACTGAACGAGGCAATCGATCCAGCGATACGAGTTGCACCAGGATTCGGGTTGAGTGAACCACGCTCCATAGGATTGCGACCAATCCGATTGCCAGGGGCGGCCAACCCGGCAGCACGAGAAACGCGAAAAACACGATGCCTATGACCGCCAGATATTCGACTGCCTCGCGCTTGTTCTCGCCTGACCAACGGAAGCCGCTCAGCCGGTTGGCCAACCAGTAGTTGAGGATAATGTGGACGGCGTACGCTCCGAAGAAAGCCATTCCGGCTCCATCCAGCCCGAATGCCCGCACCAGGAACCATGCAAATGCCACATAGGCTACCGTCCAGACAACTTCACTGATGAAGAACCCTCGTCGATCGCCCTTCGCGACCAGGATGAATCCTAATGGCCAGCTGATCACTCGCAGGCTCACGCCGATGCAAAGCCAGCGCAGCAGAGACACGGCACCCTTGAATTCGGCCGTATAGAGGATGCCGATCACCAGCGGCGCCAGGGTGATCGTTGCCAGGACGCCGGGTCCTGCGAGCAACAGGCTGACACGCGCCTGCTCGTTCACGACCCGATTGCACTCCGTGTCGTCACCCGCGACGGCGGTCAATCGAGGATAGAAGTCGGCTCCCATGGCCTGCAGAACCAGCCCGATGTACAGACCCCCGACTGCCCAGGCGCTCTGATAGAGTCCGGCCGCCTCGATACCGAGTTGACGGGTCACGAGAATCCGGATTGCGTATGCGGCGCCCATCATCATCGCAGCACTCGCCATGAATACGACGCCGAGCTTGAGCAGCGCTACTTGCTCCACGCGAACGTCGGCGCGGTTCATTACTGGCCGGACAAAATGAATTTTTCTCGAGTACCACCAGGAGGCCAGCAATGAGACAGCGGCCGCGAGAACCAGCGCCGGGACGACGCCCGACTCGCCCATCAGGTAGACGGCAATGATGCCGAGCGCGGCTCCCCCGATCGCCCCGATCACTCCCATCTTTGCCAGATCCGCAAGTCTTCGCATCCCCTGGACCAATGCCGCACGAGCGTCGGCCACCAGGCGGAAGAACACCGCCAGAGACAGGATAGCGACGGCCACCGCGCGCTCCGTGCCCCCGAACGTGAACGAAGCAATTGGGACTGAAAGTATGATCACCAGGACCGCGCCAATTACGCCCAGAACTACCGAGGTGCGTCGCAGGACGGTCGCGGTTCGAGCAATTCGCGCCTGCTCACCTGTGCCCACGGCTTCTGCAATCTGGCGAACGCCGCTGCTATTGACGCCAACGCCCGCGATACCGACTGCCAGATCCGCTATCGATCCATAGAGCCCGAGCAGGCCGACACCGGACGGGCCCAACAGGAGCGCCATAGCCTTGGTTCGAACAAGGCCTATACCCAGCGTTAGCACTGATGAACTGCCGATCAGTGCAGACGACTTCAGTATTTGGCCGTAGGTTTGCTTCACGCGCAAAGGCTCTTGGGTGGCACGGACCTCCCGATTACCGGGATCAAGAATGGACCGGGTCGACATCTCAACGGTAGCTGAGCCAGTTTACTCGTCGGCTACGGACAGACCGGATGAAGCGCACAAATTGGCAATCAGCCTCTCCATAGCGGCCCGGCCCGACCGCTGAATCTTGACGACCGCATGTATCATCTGGGCGTACGGGCGTACGCGCCGCCCCTCGAGATGCCGCTTTGGGCAGCAAATCCGGGTAAACATCAGGTCCGTAGAGAGCGGTTCATGGAAAGCATCGAGTGTGTGATTGTCGGTGCTGGAGTCGTGGGTTTGGCGATCGCCCGCGAACTGGCCCGCGCCGGCCACGAGATCCTGATCCTCGAACGTCACGATGCGATCGGCACCGAGACGAGTTCGCGCAACAGCGAAGTAATCCACGCTGGGCTCCACTACCCGGAGGGCTCGCTGAAGGCGACTACCTGCGTGCGAGGTCGGGACCTGCTCTACGCCTACTGCGAGCACCGCGGCGTGCCCTACCGGCGTTGCGGCAAACTGATCGTCGCTGCGAATGACGTGCAACTCGCGGATCTCGAGCGGATCCGGGCAGGGGCCGGCCGTAACGGCGTCGACGATCTTGAACTGCTCGACCGCGCCGCCGCCCGGCGTCTCGAACCTGAGATCGAGTGCGTCGGCGCGCTGCACTCGCCTTCCACTGGCATCGTCGATTCGCACACCCTGATGCACGCTCTGCTGGGCGAAGCGGAAAATGCCCGCGCAATGCTTGTGCTGCAGACGCCGGTACAGCGAATGACGTCCACGGGCAGCGGCATACAACTCGACTGCGGCGAGACGCTGTTGCTCGCGCGCTGGGTCATAAATTCGGCGGGCCTGGGCGCAGTAGCACTCGCGGAGCGAACGGAGGGGCTCGCAGAGGAGCACGTGCCCAGTGCGTTCATGGCGAAGGGGAGCTACTTCTCGCTGGCCGGGCGCGCGCCGTTTTCGCGACTGATCTACCCGGTTCCAGAACCCGGCGGCCTCGGCGTGCACCTGACGCTTGATCTCGGCGGACAGGCCCGCTTTGGACCCGACGTCGAATGGGTGCAGGCGGTCGACTACGCCGTCGATCCGGCCCGCTCTGCGGGATTCCACGCCGAAATCCGAAAGTACTGGCCCGGGCTGGTCGACGGGCAGCTGTCGCCCGCATATTCCGGCGTGCGACCGAAAATCGTGGGTCCCGGCGAACCGGCTGCCGACTTCCGCATTGACGGACCGGAGACTCATGGCGTCCCCGGTCTCGTGAACCTGTTCGGCATCGAGTCGCCCGGACTCACGGCAGCCCTCGCCATCGCCGAGCGCGTGGCGGGGATTGTCGGCCCCGACTGAGGCCGACCATCTGCCGCCGTGAACGGGCTCACGGTACCGTGACGCTCGAGTAGTTCGAACGACTGCTAAGGTAGAAGGCGTCGCGCGCCTTGACCGTGTACGTGTAGCGAACTCCGGACACTACCGTCGAGTCGACCCAACCCGGCGTCGGCGTGCGTCCAACCTCTGGGCCGACGTTGTTACCCGACGTCGACCGATAGACGATGTACTCGACCACCCCCACGTTGTCTGTAGAGGCGTTCCATGTCAGCTGAACCGCCGTGTTGCCGTTGGTCAGCGACGCCCGCAAGTTCGTCGGCGTGGACGGTTTCTCGCCCGCAGTCGTGCTTCGCAATGCCGAGCGCGTGCTGGAATTGCCGGCCGCGTCGAGCGCGACGATCGCGTACGTATAGCGCACGCCCTCGTCGATGCCGTTGTCCGTCCAGTTCGTCGAGGTCGTTACCGCATACGCGGCGCCAAAAGTACCGTTGGTCGAGCGATGAATGCGGTAGCCCACCACACCGACATTGTCAGTGGACGCTGCCCAGTTCAGCACCGGGAAGCCATTCACCTTGGAGATCGTGACGGACCCCGGTGTGCTCGGCGCCTGGGTGTCGGCCGCCGGACCCGTCGACACCACCAGGTCAACGGCCGACCCCGCCGCCACGCTGGTCCCCGACACCGGGCTCTGGCTGATCACGCTGCCCGAGGGCACCGTCGCGCTCGACTGCTGCGTCACACTCCCGACCACCAGGCCGGCCGTCGTGAGCGCCGCGCTCGCCGCCGCCTGCGTCTGATTCACCACATTCGGTACCGTCACCGGCGCCGGACCCGTCGACACCACCAGGTCAACGGCCGACCCCGCCGCCACGCTGGTCCCCGACACCGGGCTCTGGCTGATCACGCTGCCCGAGGGCACCGTCGCGCTCGACTGCTGCGTCACACTCCCGACCACCAGGCCGGCCGTCGTGAGCGCCGCGCTCGCCGCCGCCTGCGTCTGATTCACCACATTCGGTACCGTCACCGGCGCCGGACCCGTCGACACCACCAGGTCAACGGCCGACCCCGCCGCCACGCTGGTCCCCGACACCGGGCTCTGGCTGATCACGCTGCCCGAGGGCACCGTCGCGCTCGACTGCTGCGTCACACTCCCGACCACCAGGCCGGCCGTCGTGAGCGCCGCGCTCGCCGCCGCCTGCGTCTGATTCACCACATTCGGTACCGTCACCGGCGCCGGACCCGTCGACACCACCAGGTCAACGGCCGACCCCGCCGCCACGCTGGTCCCCGACACCGGGCTCTGGCTGATCACGCTGCCCGAGGGCACCGTCGCGCTCGACTGCTGCGTCACACTCCCGACCACCAGGCCGGCCGTCGTGAGCGCCGCGCTCGCCGCCGCCTGCGTCTGATTCACCACATTCGGTACCGTCACCGGCGCCGGACCCGTCGACACCACCAGGTCAACGGCCGACCCCGCCGCCACGCTGGTCCCCGACACCGGGCTCTGGCTGATCACGCTGCCCGAGGGCACCGTCGCGCTCGACTGCTGCGTCACACTCCCGACCACCAGGCCGGCCGTCGTGAGCGCCGCGCTCGCCGCCGCCTGCGTCTGATTCACCACATTCGGTACCGTCACCGGCGCCGGACCCGTCGACACCACCAGGTCAACGGCCGACCCCGCCGCCACGCTGGTCCCCGACACCGGGCTCTGGCTGATCACGCTGCCCGAGGGCACCGTCGCGCTCGACTGCTGCGTCACACTCCCGACCACCAGGCCGGCCGTCGTGAGCGCCGCGCTCGCCGCCGCCTGCGTCTGATTCACCACATTCGGTACCGTCACCGGCGCCGGACCCGTCGACACCACCAGGTCAACGGCCGACCCCGCCGCCACGCTGGTCCCCGACACCGGGCTCTGGCTGATCACGCTGCCCGAGGGCACCGTCGCGCTCGACTGCTGCGTCACACTCCCGACCACCAGGCCGGCCGTCGTGAGCGCCGCGCTCGCCGCCGCCTGCGTCTGATTCACCACATTCGGTACCGTCACCGGCGCCGGACCCGTCGACACCACCAGGTCAACGGCCGACCCCGCCGCCACGCTGGTCCCCGACACCGGGCTCTGGCTGATCACGCTGCCCGAGGGCACCGTCGCGCTCGACTGCTGCGTCACACTCCCGACCACCAGGCCGGCCGTCGTGAGCGCCGCGCTCGCCGCCGCCTGCGTCTGATTCACCACATTCGGTACAGAGACCAGCACCGGTCCGCCGGCCTCGGTCGCGAATACCACGTCCACCCAGTAATTCGTCGAACCGTAGGTGGAACTCGGGAAGCTGCTGTTCCCGCCATAGGCATACACACCATTTCCGCCGTTCGCCCCGTCCTGCAACGCGTGCAGAACGCCACGATCGACGCCTGTCGTGGCGAAGTAGCCGCCGTCACCGGCATACCGTCCCTGTGGCGCGAAATACGAGGCCACGTACACGGTATTGGCCGCGATCGCTACCGGACTGGAAAAGTTCACCTGCTGCCAGCCCGATGCGGACTCGTTGGTGAAGGTCGCCGTGGCAAGCAACGCGCCCGCGCTGCTCCAGAGGTTGCCGACGTGCGTGCCTCCGTTGTTTGGGCCCTTGTAGAAGCGGATGCCGGTAATGTAGCCGCTCACGTCCGAACGGAATTTGACGCCCAGTTCGACCGACCCGGTGTCGGAGTCCTGGGCGTTTGCCGGAGCCACCGCGGCGCTCCAGATTGTGCAGGGGCAGTTCACCGAGCCCGAGATGGTCACAGTCGTCCCAGCGCCCGGCGCTTCAAGGTTCGCGCTGTCGTCAACCGCACGGGACTTGAGAACGACGGAGCCCGAGCCAGACGGAGTCCAACTGTAGGTCCAGTTGTCGAGGCCCGTGGCGCGGCGCCACGTCGTCCCGCCGTCAACGGAAACTTCAACGCCGCCGACGCGCCCGCCGCCCGAGTCCGTCGCGGTGCCGTTGATCGTGATCGGCGTGCCGGGTTCGAGCGTCGCGCCCGCCGCGGGCGCGACGATTGTCGTCGTCGGTGCCTGCGCATCAGTCGAGGCGAACGCCGCCACCAGGCCCGGCTGCAGCGTCGCGGGCTGCACGTTCATGTCCGCGAACAGGTTCACCGTCGCCTGCTGCATGCGCGGATCCGCCGGTGTACTGCCTCGATCATGGTTTGCATCGAGACCCCAGGCCCACTGCACGGTACCCGCGCCGAAGACCAGCGCGCCGCCAGGCGCCTTGTAGAGCGTCAGCGAGTGCGTCGCATTGCCGGCCCCGTAGGTCGATCCGTAGTCCTGCAGGTAGGACACGCCATTGACCGTCGTGCTCGACAGGCGCACGAGACCGGCCGGACGGAATCCGTTGTCGAGATCCTCGTCCCACTCGTAGCCGAGCGTGCCGAACGGCAACGTAGCACTGGCACCGGTCGCCAGCGTCGCGATGCTCGTATTGCGCCACAGGCGCATCTTGCCGAACGATTCCGGCACGATGATGGACGCCGTGCACGTTGCACAGTCGTTCACCATGAAGATCTGGCCTGTAAGCGCGTTTTCGGGCCTTCCGCCGTCGGCGGGCGGGCTGAAGCGCGGGTCGCGCCAGGTGCCGGTCCACGCGGCATTCGGATCGATCTTGGCGCCAGCCGTCGTCTCCTTGTATGAGACGAGCGTACGGTGCGGCGTGCCGGAGCCATCGATGCTGTTTTCCCAGCGAGTCTTCCAGAACACCTCGTTGCCGCTGAAGAACGCGAGGTGCACGCCCGCATCTCGCGCGGCCTCGAGGCTGGCACGTTGCCCGGCCGACCAGTACTCATCGTGGCCGTTCGACATGAACATCCGATGCTGCAGGATCCGCGTACCGGCCCGCTCGCTGTCCACGCCCGTGGTGTAGGCAACGTTGTAGCCGTTGGCCTCGAGCCAGCGCACCATCGGGTATTCGGCGTTGAAGAGCCAGTCCTGCCCGTTGTCCACGGCGCGCGTACTGAACGGCCGGTTATAGCTCACCTTGTACGCGCGGCCGACCGGCTGGCCGGTGTAGAGGCTGTTGCCACCGTAGGTGTTGTAGGCCTGCCAGGTGGTGTCCGAGGTCTGGAACAGGATGTCTGCAGTGCTGGAGTCGTCCCGCACGACGAACACGATATGGCTCGCGCCACCGGTGTCCGTACGGACCACCTTGGCGATGTAGATGCCCGAGGTCGCGTTCGCCGGCACTGTCCATGAGCCGGACACCGCCCAGTTGCCGCAGTCGATGAGGCCAGTCGCCGCGTCGTTCAGGCAGGCGGGTTGCGCCTGTGGCAGCGATGCCGACGGCTGCACCGTAGCCACCATGCGCGCGCCGAGGCCGCCGTAATAGCCGAGCCGGTAGATGTCGAAGCGGTAATTGCGCGCGCTCGTGTCGACCTTGAAGCTGATCGTGCCACCGCGGTTGACGCTGATGTCGGTCGCGAAGCCCTGGATGCTCGAGTCACCTACACCGGAGATGTCCCACTCGCTTGCCAGACTGCCCGCCTGGCAGTTCTCGGCCACGATCGGGTTCGCGCTGCAGTTCGTCGCAGCCGCGGTGGTGAACGACCATGAGAAATCCTGCGCCAGCGCATTGCTGGCAACGTCCTTGATGCGCGGATCGGTCGCACCACCGCGGAGCGTCGCGGTATAGGTCGTCGATGGCGCCAGCGCCGCACTCGGCACCAGGGTGGCCAGGTTACCGGATGTGCTGTAAGTGACCGTACCCGCTACCAGTGCGTTGGCCGCGTCGCGCAGTTCGAACGTGCTGCCATTGACCGTCGCCGCCGACAGGGGCTCGCTGAATGCCACGGTCAGGCTCGAAGCCGCCGAGACGCCGGTCGCGCCGTTCACCGGCGTCACCGAACTCACGGTCGGGGGCGTCGTGTCCGGGGCGGTCGACGTCTCGAAGACGACATCGACCCAGTAGTTGGCCGACTGGTAGGTCGCGCTCGGGAAAGTGCTCGACGCGGAGTACGCGTAGATACCGTTGCCGCCACTGACGCCATCCTGCAGCAGGTGCAGCACGCCCCGATCGACGCCCGCACTTGCGAAGTACTGGCCGTTCGACGAGTAGCGGCCCTGCGGCGCGAAGTACGAAGCCACGTACACGGTGTTGGCTGCTATCGCCACCGGTGTCGAGAAATTGACCTGCTGCCAGCCCGAGGCCGTCTCGTTGGTGAACGTCGCCGTGGCCAGCCGCGTGCCGCTGCTGCTCCAGAGGCTTCCGACGTGCGTACCCAGGTTCTGCGGGCCCTTGTAGAAGCGGATGCCACTGATGAAACCCGCCACGTCGGTGCGGAACTTGACGCCGAGTTCGACCGAAACGGTGTCCGAGTCGGTCAGGACGCTTGGTACCGAGTTTGCATCAAAGGCACTGCAAGGACAGCCGCCGCTGGAGACCGCTGCGGTCGTGAAGGTCCAGCTGACACTGGCCGCCAGGGCATTTCCGGCCACGTCCTTGACCCGCGGGTCCGTCGCGCCTCCGCGCAGCACGGCCGTGTAGGCCGTTGCGGCAGCGAGCGGCGCGGTCGGCGTCAGTGTCGCGACCGAGTTACCGGTGTTGTAATTCACGGAGGCCGGAACCACCGCGTTGGCCGCATCGCGAAGCTCAAACGTCGCGGCGCCGATCGTGGCCACGTCCAGCGGTTCGCTGAACCTGGCGGTTACGGTCGTCGAAGTGGGCACCGAGGCGGCCCCGCCGGCAGGAGTTGTCGCCGTTACGGTCGGCGGCGTCGTGTCCGGCCCCGCACCGGCCGTCGTGAACACGACGTCGACCCAGTAATTGCTGGCCTGGTACGTGTCGGTCGGGAAGCCGCTGCTGGTGCCATAGCGATACAGGCCGTTGCCGCCCGCTTCGCCATCGCGCAACAGGTACAGGGGCCCGTTCGTTACGCCGGCGGTCGCGTAGTAGTTGGCGGTGACCGCGTAGCCCCCGTTCGGCGCGAAGTACGACGCCACGTACACCGTGTTTGCCGTGACTGCGACTGGAGAGGAGAACGTGACTGTCTGCCAACCCGAGGCGGACTCGCTGGCGAAGGTGGCCGAGGCGAGCAGCGCGCCGCCGCTGGTCCAGAGGTTGCCGATGTGCGTGCCGGTGTTGGCCGCACCCTTGTAGAAGCGAATGCCGGAAATGAATCCGTTCGCGCTGGGGCGGAAGCGCACGCCGAGCTCGACCGCACCCGGATCGTTGGCCGAAGGAACCGCAGGCACCGCCGTCGCATCGAAGGCGCTGCACGGGCATTCGTCGCCCGGAGGCGGCGTCTCGCCGACGGTAAATGACCAAGAAACGCTGGCGGCCAGTGCGTTGCCAGACAGGTCCTTGACGCGCGGATCCGACGGCCCACCCCGCACGGTAGCGGTGTAGACACCGGCCGCGAGCGTTGATGCAGGTTGCAGGCGAGCAAGCATGGCAGCAGGGTCATAGGTGACTACCGCCGTCACCTTCACGTCAGAAGCGTCGCGCAGTTCGAACGTACTGCCACCGATCGTGGCGGGGTCCATCGACTCGCTGAACACTGCCTTGATGACTGCGGAGCCAGAGACGTCGGTAGCCCCAGCGGCGGGCACGGTCTGAGCGACGGTCGGAGACGATTGATCGGCGTCGTAGGTGGCAACGTAGGTTCCCGCAACGCCGGGGAACATTGCGTAGTCCAGGCCTTTCAGCGAGGCGATCGTGTACTCCACCGGCTGCCCATTGCGCGTCAGGTTATTGATTACCCCATCAGCAGAGAGCGCGGGAATCTGCGCCGTGAGCCCATTGGCGCCGGTGGCCGGGACAATCGTGAAGCCGAGTTCGTTTCCGATCCACGTGATCGACCCGAATCTCGACCCGTTGCGTGCGTCGAGCCAGTCGAGCACCTGCCGGGCGCTCACGATCGGCACGCTGTGGCTTACCGCCGAGGCGATCACGGCCTCGCCGACACCGATTTCGTGTGAACCTGGGGGGTCAGAATGCGCGTTGACCGTGTAAACACCGAATTGCTCGTCCGGACCGAGCGCGCGGTCGAGCAGAGTGTCGATGGTGTACGGATAGGACTGTTGCGACTCGTCCGTCATCTGGGTGACGGCCTGGTAGACGTCGATGAGCGTGCCGTCGGAGTCGGCGAAGCGCATCGGCATGGCCGACCCGGTGAAATGGCCCGGCGTGTTGTTTACCCAGCCCGGCGGCCAGAAATAGTAGTTCGTGTCGAGGCGGATGCCGTAGTTCAGGCCAACGTTGGGGGCGGTCGCCCACCCGCCCCAGGCGATGCAGTGGGTTCGGTTGGTGGTGGGAGCAGCCACGCTCGGAAATGCACCCGCGAAGTCACCGAGCTGCTCGGCGAATGCATCGTTGATGGATGACGCAGTAAAAGTGCCGCAACCTGTGTTGAGGTGCAACGCCACCTCGAAGCCCCTGTCCTGGTAAGCCTTGGCCTGGGTAGCGGTCACAGGCGTGCTCGAATACGTGTACGTGGTAGCGCGCATGCACTCCCAGTCGGCGACCGAGCAGCCGGCCGGGCTCAACGCCTGCAATTGGTCGAATCGCGTCGTCCAGCCCGCCCCGCCATGCTCGTCACCGGTGAGCATGACGACAGCGCGATACGAGTTCGGCAGGTACCAGAACCGCGGCAGCGGCTTGCGGTCCAGCGTCATCTGCGTAATCAGGTTCGCGAGGAAGCGCTGCTGCTCGTCTGCCTGCGGCACGTGGACCTTCTGCAGGTCGATCCAGTCGGGCCGTGGATCGCTGTCGGATGCGCCATAGAAAAGGTCGTTCCCGCGTATGGGCGAGATGCCATCGCGGTCCTGGTCGACCCAATCCGGGTTGCCCTGGCGCGTATAGACAATGGAAGTCGCCAGGTCGTAGGCAAAGGCGGCGGCCTGGCCGCCGTTCAGGCCGACGCTGTGCAGCGTGACCGCGGGATAGCTGGTTGCAGTGGTCGAATCGGAGTAAATCGTCGCCAGGCTTGAGGCACCCGTGAGCGCGTGCAGCCTTGCGGTGCCGTGGAACTGCATGGTTCCGCTGTAGATGCCGCTGCCGACGCGCGTCAGCGGACTTACCTTGAGGTAGGCATTCGATTGCGTGCTCCCCACTGGACTGATGCCGAGCAAGGGCGAAAGCTCGATCCCAGGATCCATCGCGATGAGATTGCCGCCGCCGGTGACCCATTCCTCTAGCGTCGTCACCTGGGTTGCGTTGAGCGGCATCTTGGCCAGGATGGCCACGTCGTAGGCCGCGAGCGTCGCAGGCGTGACGGTCGAGATTTCGGCCACCGCGAATTCGTTGAAGCCCTCGTTGCGGAGAATCTCCGCGTAATACTTGCCGAAATTCGGCGACTGCGCGCTGGACGTGATGACCAGGATCGGGCCGCCCGGTCCCTGGTTCGGATCTGCGGCCACGGGCCGTGTCGCAGCAGTGACCGCCAGGAGGCCCAGGATCAACGAATACAGGGCACGACCGGCCCAGCCGTCTCGTAGCGTCCAATTGCGTGTCGACAGCATTTCAATCCTCAATTCGGCTCAGGGGCGGGACCCAGAACAGTGATGCAAGAACCGCGCCGCTGAACGCCCGACGCCGGCGCGGAGACCGCTCCGTCTTCCGGGACGAGACATGGGTCTCAGTTTCAATTGCTTATGTGAAATACTTCAGGGTCGCGGCAGCAGCATTGCGCTGCCCGGCGACACGCGGGCCGATGCTCGGCCGGAGACATGTAAAGAAACCCGACAGCACGCCAGGTGAATTGGCCAGCTCGGACCACACGCCTCGCCTTGGGCTTGCTTGCCGCCGGTGATACCGGACGCGATTCGCGTTCGCCAGGATGAATCGTGCTAATCACCGCTGCCCGCGCGTCTTGGCCCGCGATGCTGCACTGCGCCTTTACGCGTGGCGGCGACCGGCCTAGGCTCCGGCGAAAACTACGAAATCGGCCTCAGGGGAGACGCGCCATGCGAGTCGAGGCTAGCCATGAAGGCTTTGGGCCTTTGCGTCGCGCAACCGGCAGCGATGAGCGCCATGACTCCCGGTGTGTGGGCCTGGTCTTGGCGGTGTTGGCGTTCAGCAGTCTGCTGGGCGTTCCTGCGCATGCGCAGCAGCAGGAAATCATTCATTTCTCCACCTTCCGCAGCGACGCGGTGCCGGGCATTGCGTCGCCCTATGACGATTCAGATATCTACTCGTTCGCGGCGGGCGCCTACAGTCGCGCGCGCTCGGCCGTCGCGGACCTCGGCCTGCCCACCGGCGCCAGCGTCGATGCGCTGAGTTGGGATGGCTCCTCCGCGCTCTACCTGTCGTTCGCGAATACGAGCCTGACGATCCCTGGACTGGGCACGGTGCGGGATGAACAGGTCGTCCGCTACCAGAGCGGGACGTGGTCCTTGTTCTTCAACGGCGCTACCTGCGGATTGAACGTCAACGGTGACGGCGACGTGGATGCCATCGCGATCGTCGGCAATGTTCTCTACTTCTCGACCCTGGGCAACGCGACCGTCAGCGGGCTGACCGCGCCGGATGATGCCGATGTCTATACATGGACACCGGGGTCCGCAAGTTGCAGCCGCGCATTCGACGGTAGCGCCGTCGGGCTCGCAACCAATGCGGACATCGATGGCCTCGAGATCCGCAACGGTGTCTATTACCTCTCGTTCGAACGGGACACCGGGACCACGGTACCGGGTGGCGTCGGCGTGGTCCAGGACGAGGTGGTTGTTTCGTACGACCCGGCAGCGAGCACCTGGGCTCGCTACTTCGATGGGCCTGGCCTGAACGCGACCGTCGGCCAGGACGTGGATGCGATCGCGATCGAGATACGGACCCCACCTCCGCCGGCACCTGTACTCACCATCAGCGCGCCGTCCGGTGGCAGCACGCTAGTCGGCCCGACCATTGATGTCAGCTTCTCCAGCGCCGGCAACCTGACCGAGGCAAGCCTCGCGAAGTTCCGGCTCGACGGCGGCCCGGACATGACGATCCCGTCCCTGCAGGGTCAGTTCCAGGTCACGGATGTGGTGCCAGGACCGCACGTGCTCGATGGCTTCCTCGCGCGCGCTGATAACACCAGGATCACGGGCTCCGACGCAGCAGCGGTGAGCTTCTCGGTCATCGCGCCGCCAGTAGCCCCGCGCTTGCTGATCACTGCCCCGGCCGCGAACTCAACGGTCACGAGTTCGACCGTGGACGTCAGCTTTTCCAGCACCGGCGACCTCACCGAAGCGAACCACGCACACTTCCAACTCGATGGCGGACCCGACATGATGGTCATGTCGCTGGCGGGCCAGTTCCAGATCGATGCCGTGACCTCGGGCAGCCACCTTCTGGATGGCTTCCTGGTGCGCACCGACCATTCAAGGATCGCAGGCTCCGACGCTGCGACAGTGCTTTTCTCGGTCGACACGACGCCGCAGCCGCCACGCCTGACGATCACTGCGCCTGCCAACGGTGCCATGCTGGCAGGATCAACGGTCGACGTCGGCTTCTCGAGTTCCGGCGATTTGAGCCAGGCCGATCACGTGCACCTGCAACTCGATGGCGGCCCAGACATCATGGTGATGTCGCTCAACGGCCAGGTGCAGCTCACGGGAATTGCTGCGGGCCCGCACTTCCTCGACGGCTATCTCGTGCGTGCCGACCACGGCAGGATTGCCGGCTCGGATGCAGCACGAGTGAGCTTCAGCCTGAGTGCGCCGAACCCCAACGACCCCGCGCTGATCGGGCAGTGGTCGTCACAGGTCATCGACCTGCCGACGGTCGCCGTCAATCTCGCGCTGCTGAAGACCGGCAAGGCGATCTTCTGGGCTGGCGACTTTGCCACGGCCCCCAACTACGGCGAAGTGTGGGACCCGACGACCAACCTCGTCACGCCGGCGCCGAACCCGTATTCCAATATCTTCTGCTCGGCCAACGTCGCGTTGCCCGACGGACGCCTGCTGGTCGCCGGCGGTCACGATGGCCAGATCCTGGGCATCGACAAGGCGAACACGTTCGACCCGGTGACGGAGACCTGGACCGCGCTGCCGTCGATGGCCTACCGACGCTGGTACCCGACTTTGACGGCGCTGGCGGACGGCCGTGCCATGATCATGTCGGGCTCCGAGAACAGCGAGAGCGTGTTCGTCGAGATCCCTGAGATCTACGACCCTGTCGCCAACACCTGGACCCAGTTGAGCAGCGCGCGACTGTCCGTGCCGCAGTACCCGATGATGTACCTGCTGCCGAGCGGGAAGCTCCTGCAGTCCGGCTCTACCGAGACGCCGACAGCGACCAGAGTACTCGACATCCCAAGCCAGACCTGGAGCGTCCTCGACTCGCGCGTACTCGAGGGCGGCAGCGGCGTGATGTATCGACCCGGACTGATCATGAAGTCCGGCAGCGCTTCGAACGACGGCGCAACGCCCACTGCTGTTTCGGCGGCAACGACCTATGTGCTCGACACGACCGTGGCCTCGCCGGCCTGGCGAGCGACGGCCTCGATGCAGTTCCCACGCACCTTCCACAACCTCACGAGCCTGGCCGATGGCACGGTGCTCGTGACGTCGGGTTCACAACGCAAGAGCGAGACCAACTTGAGTCCGGCCGTACTGCAGGCAGAACTCTGGTCGCCCGACACCGAGGCTTGGACCACTATGGCGCCGATGCAGACGCCGCGCATTTACCATTCGACGGCAATCCTGCTGCCCGACGGCCGCGTGGCGGTTTCAGGCTCCGGCAACATCGCCGGTGCGGCCGACCAGAAGAACCTCGAGATCTTCTCGCCACCGTATCTGTTCAAGGGCTCGCGGCCCGTACTGTCGTCCGCACCAAGCCGGATCGAATACGGCACGACTTTCACGATCCAGACACCTGACGCGCAGAACATCACGGCGGTGAACCTGCTGCGACCCGGCGCGGCGACGCACAACTTCGACCAGGACCAGCGCTTTGTACCTCTGGGTTTCAGCAAGGGGAGCGGTACGTTGCAGGTGCAGGCATCGGCGAATCCGAATGTCGTGCCGCCGGGCTACTACATGCTGTTCCTGATCAACAACGCCGGGGTGCCTTCGGTCGCCCAGTTCGTCCGCTTCCCCGCGCCCTATGAGGATTCGATCCCGCCCTCGGCGCCGGGTACTGTCACCGCCACGGGATCGATCGGCACGGCGATCCTGAGTTGGCTCCCGGCCAGCGACAACGGCGGCGTCGCGGCGTATGAAGTGCATCGCTCGACGGTACCCGGATTCACGCCCACGGCCTCGACGCTCGTGGCGCGGGTCAGCGGCACCAGCTATACGGATGTCGGGCTCGCGGCCGGCACCTACTACTACCAGGTCCTCGCGGTAGATCAGGCCGGCAACGTGGGGCCCGCGACCGCCAGCGGTTCCGTGACCGTGACGGCAGATACGCTGGCGCCATCGGTCGCGGTCTCAGCGCCCGCCGACGGGACAACTGTCGCAGGATTCGTCACGGTCACGGCGAACGCCAGTGACAACGTGGGCGTGGCGGGCGTGCAGTTCCGCCTCGACGACGTGGCGCTCGGTGCCGAGGACACGGCGGCGCCCTACAGTTACGCCTGGAACACCACGACGGTCGCCAACGGCAACCACGTGCTCACCGCCGTCGCCCGCGATGCCGCGGGCAACACCAGCACTTCGATCGCGGTGCGCTTGATCCTCGCCAACACCGCGCAGCTGCCCGCCGGACTGGTCGCCGCCTATGGCTTCGAGGAAGGCACGGGCACCACGGTTGCGGATGCCTCAGGCAGCGGCAACAACGGCACAGTCTCCGGTGCCCTTTGGTCCAGCAGCGGTCGCTACGGCAACGCGCTGGCGTTCGACGGGGTCAATGACATCGTCACCGTGCCCGACGCCAACTCGCTCGACCTCACCAGCGGCCTGACACTCGAGGCCTGGGTCTATCCCACGGCGCTCAGCGGCTGGCGCACGGTGCTGCTCAAGGAAGTGCCGAGCGAGCTCTCCTACGCGCTCTATGCCCACGACAACACGCCGCGCCCGGCCGGCTACGTGCGCGTCGGCAGCAGCCAGACGGTTGCCGGCAGCAGCGCGCTGCCGCTCAACACCTGGACGCACCTCGCGCTGACCTACGATGGGGCGACGCTGCGTCTCTACCAGGGCGGCGCGCAGATCGGCAGCCGCGCCCTCACCGGCAGCATCGCCACCTCCTCCCTGCCGCTGCAGATCGGCGGCAACGCCCTCTGGGGCGAGTACTTCGCCGGCCGCATCGACGAGGTCAAGGTCTACAACCGCGCGCTCAGCGCGACGGAGTTGCAGACCAGCATGAACCTGCCCGCGGTTCCGCTGCCGGCCGCTCCCAGGTTGAGCATCACGGCGCCCGCCGAAGGTGCGACGATCAGTGGCACGACGGTCAACGTGACCTACGCCACGTCGGGCAATTCGACCGAGGCGAGCCAAGCCCGGTTCCAGCTCGACGCTGGGCCGGATCTTGTAGTCACTGCACTCAATGGCAGCTTGCAGCTCGGATCGGTCGGCACGGGAACGCATGTGCTGACCGGCTACTTGGCGAAAAGCGACGGCTCGAAAATCGCTGGATCCGACGCTGCGAGCGTGAGCTTCACGGTCACGGTACCCGACACCACCAACCCGACCGTGGTAGTGACTGCGCCTCGCGACGGCGATCAGGTCTCGGCTATCGTCACGGTCACGGCGAACGCCAGTGACAACGTGGGCGTGGCGGGCGTGCAGTTCCGCCTCGACGACGTGGCGCTCGGTGCCGAGGACACGGCGGCGCCCTACAGTTACGCCTGGAACACCACGACGGTCGCCAACGGCAACCACGTGCTCACCGCCGTCGCCCGCGATGCCGCGGGCAACACCAGCACTTCGATCGCGGTGCGCTTGATCCTCGCCAACACCGCGCAGCTGCCCGCCGGACTGGTCGCCGCCTATGGCTTCGAGGAAGGCACGGGCACCACGGTTGCGGATGCCTCAGGCAGCGGCAACAACGGCACAGTCTCCGGTGCCCTTTGGTCCAGCAGCGGTCGCTACGGCAACGCGCTGGCGTTCGACGGGGTCAATGACATCGTCACCGTGCCCGACGCCAACTCGCTCGACCTCACCAGCGGCCTGACACTCGAGGCCTGGGTCTATCCCACGGCGCTCAGCGGCTGGCGCACGGTGCTGCTCAAGGAAGTGCCGAGCGAGCTCTCCTACGCGCTCTATGCCCACGACAACACGCCGCGCCCGGCCGGCTACGTGCGCGTCGGCAGCAGCCAGACGGTTGCCGGCAGCAGCGCGCTGCCGCTCAACACCTGGACGCACCTCGCGCTGACCTACGATGGGGCGACGCTGCGTCTCTACCAGGGCGGCGCGCAGATCGGCAGCCGCGCCCTCACCGGCAGCATCGCCACCTCCTCCCTGCCGCTGCAGATCGGCGGCAACGCCCTCTGGGGCGAGTACTTCGCCGGCCGCATCGACGAGGTCAAGGTCTACAACCGCGCGCTCAGCGCGACGGAGTTGCAGACCAGCATGAACCTGCCCGCGGTTCCGCTGCCACCGGTACAGCCGACACGCTCGTCGCCCATTTCCGTTGCCCAAGCCGCGCGGCGAGTGTGGGTCGTCAACCCGGACACTGACACGGTCAGCGTCCTTCACGCCGACACGCTGGCGCTGCTCATCGAGGTGCCGGTCGGCAAGCAGCCGACGACGGTTGCGATCGACGGCTCGAACCAGGCCTGGGTCACGTGTCGCGGCGACGACACCGTCTGGGTGCTGGACGCTGTCAGCGGGGTCGTGCGGCGAGTATTGACGGCGCCATGGGGCTCCGCTCCAGGCAGTGTCGTGTTCGATCCCGCCGGCGCCAACGGTTTCATTGCATTGGAAGGCACTGGCCGGATTCATCGCGTCATTCCGACCTCGACTGCGCTCGGCGTGTCATTGGACGTCGGCACCACGCCGCGAGCCCTGGCGATGACCGGCGACGGCAGCCGATTGCTGGTTTCACAGTTCATCTCGACTGGCAGCAGCGGGCGGGTGCGCTCCATCGACGTGACTTCATTCTCGTCGGCTGCGACGATTGCACTGCCACTGGACACCACGTCAATCGATGGCTCGCTCGCCGCACGCGGGCTGCCCAACTACCTCGCCGGTCTGGCAGTCAATCCGAGCACTGGACAGGCATGGGTGGTTGGCAAGAAGGACAACATCGTTCGCGGAGCTCTGCGCGACGGTCGTGCACTTACCTTCGAGACCACAGTACGAGCGCTGGTAACACGGCTCGACCTCGCGCTGGGCCAGGAACGCACCAGTGAAAGACTGGATATCGACAACCATAGCCAGCCGTCCGCAATCGTGTTTGATCCGTCCGGCCAGCAGGCCTTCCTGACCCTGTCGGGCAACAGCCGCCTGCTGGTAATGAACCAGCTCGGTGTCGAGCTGGTGCGGGGCAGCACCGGCCTGGCGCCGCAGGGTGTTGCCATCGATTCAAGCACCAACCGCGTCTTCACTCAGGACCTGATGAGCCGGTCAGTCACGGTGTTCGATGCGACGCGCCTTTTGACGCAAGGCGCCGCCGAGTTGCCGCGGATCGCCCAGGTGCAGACCGTGGGCACCGAGAAGCTCCCAACCGCAGTGCTGCAGGGCAAGCGGATCTTCTATAACGCTGAAGATACCCGGATGAGCCGGGATGGCTACCTTAGCTGCGCCAGTTGCCACCTTGACGGAGACAACGACGGACAGGTCTGGGACTTCACCGACCGCGGCGAGGGACTGCGCAACACGATCGCGCTGCGTGGACAGGGCGGCAGCGCGGGCGCACCGCTGCATTGGACCGGTAACTTCGACGAGATCCAGGATTTCGAGAACGACATCCGCAGTGCCTTCGGGGGCACAGGCTTCATGCAGGATTCGGACTACTTCGCCGACACGCGCTCGCAGCCCCTGGGACAGCCCAAGGCTGGGTTCAGCGCGGATCTTGATGCGCTGGCCGCCTACCTCAACACACTGGTCAGCCCGGGCCGCAGCCCCTACCGACAGGCCGACGGTACGCTGACGCCCGGCGCCCAGGCCGGCGGTACGATCTTTACCCAGGTGGGTTGCCAGTCGTGTCATAGCGGGCCGCGGTTCAGCGACAGCACGACAGGCCTGCGCCACGACGTCGGCACCATTAAGCCCTCCTCGGGGCAACGTGCAGGTGGCGCGCTCGATGGCCTGGACACCCCGACGCTGCTCGGTCTCTGGGCGAGCGCACCGTACCTGCACGATGGGTCCGCGCCGACGCTGCTGGACGTGCTGACGTCGGCCAATGCCAGCGGACGGCATGCAGATGTTTCCGCGCTCACCCCGACGCAACTGGACCAGCTCGTCGAGTACTTGTTGCAACTGGAACTGGAACCACCCTGACGCGGGAAAGCAAGTATTACACCGCGAGCGCCCCCGGCGGCCCGAATGCCTGGCCGCGCAACCGCTCGATCTCGTCGCGGATCCGCGCGATTTCGGTCACGCGGGTGACGGCCTTGCGGATCGACGCCGGCGTGACGACGGGACTGTCGAGCGGTTGCTGGCTTGCGCAGGCCATCACGGAGAGTGGACGGCCACACGGCGCAGCAATGCGTGGCGTCGCGTAGGCGGCGCGCCGCCGACTACTGGCTCACGGAGCCGATTGCTTGGCTTTCGCTGCAGAGTCGACCAACTTGACCCGTCGCCCCGGGAATATGCCGCCGGCGCAACGGTCGTTGATCACTTCCGACATCAGGGCCTCGTCGATGTGATCGCGCTGCTCGGCGTAGCCATAGACCAGGGCCGTGTCGCACAACTGGTTGACCAGTCGGGGAATACCGCGGCTCGAGGCATGAATGAGCTTCAATGCGGTAGTTGTAAAGAGATCGGCCCGCTGGCAACCCGCAACCCTGAGCCGGTGCCTGATATACGCCAGCGTCTCGGCCTCGCTGAGCCGGCCGATGTGGTAGTCGACGCCGATGCGTTGGGCAAACTGCCGCATCTGAGGCGACCGCATGATGTCCCGCAGTTCGGGCTGGCCCACGAGGATCATCTGCAGCACGAGATGCTTGTCCACGTTGACGTTGGAAAGCACACGCAGTTCCTCGAGCTTGTTGCGGCCGAGATTCTGGGCCTCGTCCACGATCAGCACGACTCGTCGGCCGCTGGCGTATTCCTCGATGGCGAAATCGATGAACGAGTTGTAGAGCGCGACATCGTCATTGCCGGTCGCGTCGAGCCCGTAGGCCGAGCACACCCACTGCTGCACCCGGCCGGAATCGCGCGAGGTGTTGCTGATCAGGCCGACAGTCAAGTCCTTGTCGAGGCGCCCGAGCAGGTATCGGATCAGCGTGGTCTTGCCGGCCCCAACCTCGCCGGTGACGAGCAGGAACGAAGCCTCGTTGGCAAGCCCGTACTCGAGCTGCAGCAGCGCGCGCTTGTAGTGGCGACCGAAATAGAGGAACTCAGGGTCCGGCGTGAGCGCGAATGGCTTTTCGCTGAACCCGTAAACTTTCTCGTACATCGCGCTGCCCTGCCCCGGTTGCGCCTAGTACGCGTACGCCGCGCTGCTCTCGGTGCGCGAACCGTTCAGCACCGTGCCCAGCACCGGGATCTCGCTCATCAGCTCAAAGCAGCGCTCCAGCTCGTCGCGTTTCGTAACGTTGTCGCCGACAACGACCAGCGCCGCATCCACCTGCGGCGCGAAGGCGAGCGCATCGTCGCTGCCGAGTACCGGCGGCAGGTCGAAGATCACGATGCGATTGGCATCGCGCTGCTTGAGGTCACGGAAGATCTCCCTGGCACGTGCGCTCGTGATCAACTCCGACGAATGCTCCACGGCCTGCCGGGCGGGCAGCAGCGTCAGTCCCGGATACCCCTCAATGTTCAACATCGCGTCGGCCAGCGCTGCGTCGCCCCTGAGGCAATCCTCCACGCCAACCGTGGGCTCGAAGCCAAGGCGCCTGTACAGCCGCGGAAAGCGCAGGTCCAGGTCCACCAGCAGCACGCTGACGTCATGATCGGCGGAAACGGCAATTGCCAGGTTGATCGCGGTAAAGGTTTTTCCCTCGTTCGGCGCGGAGCTCATGATGGCGATCGAGTTCCAGCCGTTCTGCCGCAGACGCCGCATCACCTGCGTACGGAGCATCTTGAAGCTGTGAGCCGCCTGTCCAGCCATGCCCGGCAGCAGCAGGTTGGCCGCGCGCACCGATGACTCGTTGAGCGGGATGGTGCGGTGCTGCGGCTCCGGTTCGGGCGGGGACATGCGTCGCCGGACGCGATCCGGCGTCGAGGAGCCAGGTTTCATCACCTGCTCGCGCTCGGCCCGCGCCAGTTCCAGTGCCCGCTTGATCCGTTCCAAGTCTGTGTCTCTCTCTATTGAACGCTGTCAGCCGCCGAGTTGCCGCATCAAACCCGCCCACAGCTCGTCGAGCGGCTTCACCAGCAGGTGCACCAGCAGCACCGTCACGATCGCGCCGGCCACTGCGCCTCCGGCCAGCTTCAATCGCGCGCGAACCTTGACCTGGGACTCGGGTTCGTCCGCCACCCAGGGGATTACCGCGAGCGGTGGCACGCCCAGCATGGCCAGCACGTGCCGGCGGCCCCGCACGCGGTTGTCCAGCACCTCGAGCAGCAGCAGTAACCCTACGGCGGCGCCCACGGACATCAGCAGGCCGATCGCCACGATGATGCGACGATTCGGGCGGATCGGCCCCTCCGGCAGCACCGGCGGCTCGATCACCGTGAAACGCTCGCCTTTCTGCTCGGACTCGAGATTCTCCGAGAGCTGTGCGGTCATCTGCTTCTGGCGAATCTCGGCATACTTGGCCTGTTCGCCCTGGACTTCGCGCAGCATTGCGCCGTAATCGCGCTCGACGGCCGGCATGTTGGCCTGGTCTCGCTGTGCCTTGGCGATACTCGCCTGCAACTGGGCGCGCCGGCTATTCAAGGCGGCGCGGTTGTTCAGCGCGGCCTGGCGCTGCGCAGTGAGCTGAATATAGGCCGGGTTGTCGGGTGCGCTGCGGCCGCCTCCTTTTTCTTCGGCAACCTGCTTCTCCAGCGCGGCGATCTCCTGCTGCATGCTGATCACGGCCGGATGCTTGGGCGTGTAGGTGACCAGTGCGCTTGAAAGCTCGAGGCGCAGGGTGCGGAGCCGGTCCGCAGGGGTCATCAGGCGCTCACCGCCCTTGTTCGTGGCCTGGGCGTGCGGGTCGATCTGTGCGAGTTGGGAGTCAAGGAATGAGATCTGCTGGTCCAGCGCGCCGGCCTGCGAGTCGATGTCTTGCAGTTCCTGCTTCGCGGCATTCAAGGACTGGATATTGGATGCCGCGAACTCGGGCAGGCGGTCGTAGTTTTTTTCCTTGAATTCCGCCATGCGCTTTTCCAGTTCGGCGATGCGCAGGCGCAGCCTCTCGGCTTCGCCGGCCAGGAACTCGGTCGATCCGGCCGCCTGCCGCCTGCGCGTCTCGAGGTTCTCGCGCAGGTACAGCGAGACCAGTTCATTGGCAACGCGGAACGCAAGCTCCGGGGAGCGGCTCTCGTATCCCACGGAGAACGTGATGGCTCCGCCGCCGCCGCCTAGCTGCTCTACGTCCAACTCGACGTCGTCGCGCATTAGGCCAACCAACGACTCGCTCGGCACACCATCAGGCCCGGCCCCATAGAGCCCGAACTTGTCGATGATCTTGGTCAGGTTCGCCGTAGTCATGATTCGCTGGCTGATGATCTGCACACGCTGGTCGGCGTAGCTCGAGACAGCCGAGCGAACGAATTCCTGGGGAACCTCCGGCTGCTCGACCAGGATGGTGCCGGTCGAGAGGTAGGTGGCCGGCCAGATTGCCGCGGTCAACAGGCCGAGCGTCAGCACGGAGCCGAAGGCGATGCCCATGGGCAGGGCGCGGCGGCGTGCTGCCTCGATCCATACGGCCAGCTGGGCGGCCAGCCCTTCGCCCGGACCAGACTCGTCGAAGCCGGTATTGGCGCCGGATGCAGCGTTCATCGAGACAACTATTCCTGGGGACCGTTACGATCGGATCTGCCAATCATGGACACCGGCATCAGCCTGCGGCAAGCCGCCTGATTTCAGCAAGCTGCACACGAGTGTATGCCGGGCATAGGATAGCAGGTGAGATCGGGTCGCAACTTCGACGCTGTCGCGCCGAGTGGAACGACGCAGCAGGCGCGCGAGAAGACTGGTCGGCCCTTATGTAATGGCGCTACGATTATGTCGCCCGGCGCGCCAGGGGGTGAATTGCCGGCCGGTGCTCATAGCGGCACTTAAGTGTGTTGTTGCCGATGGCTCTTGGTGCGCGCGAGGGTCCCCATGTCTGAAAACGGCAAACCCGTCGCAAGGCGGGGACGCAAAGCTTCAGGTCCTCGGGCACTGGTTGCGCCGCGGATAGCGGGCTCGAACCTGGCCAGGCTGGCCCTTGCGCTTGTACTGGCCACCAGTCTGGCCGCGTGTGGCGGTGGAAGCGGCGGAGCAGGCCAGGACGCGCCTGCCAGCGGACCCAACACGGAACCGGCCCCTCCCCCGGTCACGCCCTCGGTCACGCCCCCGCCCCCGTCTCCGTCCCCGCCGCCGGTTACTCCCCCCGCCAATCATGCCCCGACCATTGCGCCGGCGCCCATCACCACGGCCACGATCGGCCAGCTCTACACCTTCCAACCGACCGCCAGCGATGCCGATGGCGACCGGTTGACGTTCGCGATCATCAACAAGCCGGACTGGGCCACGTTCAATACCGGCACGGGTCGCCTCGTCGGTACGCCGGACGCCAGCACCGGGGCCTTGCTGACGGTGCCGATCAGTGTCAGCGACGGCAAGGCAACGGCCTCGATGGATCTCAGGATCGACGTGGTCGAGCCGACGGTTGGCTCGGTCACGCTGCGGTGGCAGGCGCCATTGACCAACGAGGACGGCACGCCGCTGACGGACCTCGCCGGCTATGTCATTCGATACGGCCTGGTCAAGAGCGCGCTGGACCAGAGCGTGCAGGTCAACGACTCTGGCGCCACGTCCTACACCGTGGGTAACCTGACCGCGGGCAAGTGGTTTTTCACGATGACCTCGGTCAATTCGAGCGGCACTGAGAGCAAGCCGACCGGCTACGTCTCAAAGACGATCGGCTAGGGGTTACTGCCGGTGAGGCCGGAGGGCAACAATCCCGATTGGCACGTCCTGGTCACCAGGAGCCTCATCGCGGCGGGGCTACGCGGTTAGTAAATCGAGCTCGGGCTGCGCACCGCCCTGACCAAGCCTGCCCGTGCGCAATCTGCAACAATGCGCGCCCCATGACCGACCAACACCCTTTGTCGGCGCAAACAGATCCCAATCGCACCGACGCCCGCGCGGGCCTGATGGCCGCCGTGAGCGCGTTCGCGCTCTGGGGCGTATTCCCGCTTTACTTGAAGCCGCTGTCCAGCGTGCCGGTACTGCAAGTGATGAGCCATCGGATCGTGTGGTGTTGCCTGGTCGTGTTCGCATGGCTCGCAGTGCGCAGCGAAGCTGGTGCCGTTCGAACCGCGCTTGCGGAGGCGGGCACGCGGCGGCGGCTTGTGGCCTCCTCTCTGTTTATCAGCGTCAACTGGCTGATCTATGTCTGGGCCGTGAGCAACGGCCACGTGGTGGACGCGAGCCTCGGCTACTTCATCAACCCACTGTTCAGCGTCGTTCTCGGTGTGTTCGTGCTGGGCGAGCGGTTGAACCGGGCGCAGTGGGTGGCAGTCGCACTGGCCGCGGCCGGCGTGCTTTACCTCGCGGTAGTGGCCGGCCGCCCACCGTGGATCGCGCTGGCGCTGGCCTTCAGCTTCGGGATGTACGGGCTGATCCGCAAGGTCGTTGCTGTCGACGCCGTGGCTGGGCTGGCGACCGAGACCCTGTTGCTGTCGCCGTTCGCGCTTGCCTTCCTGGTCTGGTCGCAGTGGCAGGGCGTTGGTGCGCTCGGGCATTCAAGCGTAACGATTGATGCGCTGCTGGTGGGCAGCGGCCTCGTGACCGCGACGCCGCTGGCGCTCTTTGCGTATGGCGCGCGGCGCATCCCGCTGTCTACGCTGGGTCTGGTGCAGTACATCGGGCCGACCATCCAGTTCCTGATCGGCGTGCTGGTGTTCCACGAAGCGTTCCCGCGCGCACGGGCGATCGGGTTTGCCATGATCTGGGCGGCGCTCGCGATCTACGCGGCCGACGGCTTGTGGCGGCGAAGCAGGATGAAACGGATCGCCTGACCGACGGGGAAGCGGTTACGCTAGTCGCCCGGTAATGCATTTGCCTCAGGCCACGTGAAAATGCCGACATTCAAGTCCACGAGCCGCGCCGACCGGCTGCTGCTGCACTACCAGATTCGCGGCAAGGCCTACCCGACGCCGCGCTACTGGGAACGGCTCGGGCAGATGCTCGACGAGGAAGCGGAGAAGCGCGGTCGGACACCGCCGCCTCCGCCGCTCACCCACTCGCTCGAGCACGACCCGACGGAGGAAGACAAGACCGAGCGGCTGCGGGAGCAAATGGCCTGGGCGGACCGCAACCATCTGCTGCACCGTGTGCAGATGTTCTTCGAGGCCATGCCGCCGTCGGGCTGGGCTCGAGGAGAGAAGAGGTAGGGGCGAAGGGGCGAAGGCGAAGGTGCCGGTGTTACGGTTTCGATAACTGAGGCGAAGACGATGGTCATCTACCACAACCCCGCCTGCGGCACGTCGCGCGGCGCATTGGCTTTGATCGAGGCGGCGGGCCACACGCCGGTCGTCATCGAATACCTCACGACCGGTTGGACACGCGCGCAGTTGCTGGGACTGTTCGCGGCCGCGAACCTCACACCGCGCGAGGCGCTGAGGACGAAAAACTCACCGGCCGAGGAACTCGGCCTGCTGGATCCGTCTGTCGACGACGAGGCCCTGCTGGCCGCAATGGTCGAGCACCCGGTGCTGGTCAATCGCCCGATCGTGTGCACCCCGAAGGGCGTACGGCTTTGCCGGCCGAGCGAGGTCGTGCTCGAGCTGCTGTAGAGGTGCCGGTGTTACGGTTTCGGTAACTGGGCGAAGCTGCCGGTTTCGGTAACTGGGCGAAGCTGCCGCTAGGCTAAAAGTGCCGGTGTTACGGTTTCGGACGACCGCAGGGCAATATCAACCCGGGCACGCAGGCCTGGCAGGCTGCTGCGCCGGCAATCATCAACGTGGGGTCGCCTGAAATCACGGCCGCTCTGCGCCCTCGAGCCGCGACAATTGTCGATCGAATGTCCCGAGCGGCAGGTGGCCTGCCTTGCGGGCGATCTCGAGTACCAGACAGTCGGAAAACCCCAGGACCGGGCGTCGCCGGAAATGCTCGAGCGCCTTCGCGACCACGTCCGCGTCCTGGACGGACAGGTGTTCGTGCTCGAGCAGCATTTCTATCGCCGCGGCGAGCTGCGCTGCGGAGCGCTCGTGCACCGCGTCGAGCACCCATATCGTCTCCGCGAGCACCAGCTGCGATACCCAGGCGCCCGTCGCGACAAACGCCTCGGCCGCCGCGACCTGCGCCGGATCGTCCCGCACGATCAACCTTACGAGGAGATTGGTATCAACCGCGCGCATGCCGCTGGCGGATGTACTTGCGAACCCCCGCCTTTACGTCGGTCGTCTTGCCCCTCACGGGCTTCGTCGTGCCGAACACCGCCGCATGAATGTCTGCCGAGCTGCGCTTCCCTTCCCGTCGCACGACAAACGCGCCGTCCCGCCATTCCCAGACGAGTACGGCCCCGGGGCCCACTCCCAGCTGCCGCCGGACCTCGGCCGGCACGGAAATCTGCCCCTGCGCCGTTACCTTGGATTGAATGCTGGCCATGAACAACACATTACCGCGGTAATTGGTGGCCGTCAATCCGGAGGAAGAAGGTGCCGGTGTTACGGTTTCGGTAACTGGACGAAGAGCGGGCGAAGGGGCGAAGGTGCCGGTGCTACGGTTTCGGTAATTAGGCGAATCCGCGCAATTTTCACCGGGTGACGGCCAACCGAAGCAGCCATGATCGCCAGGTCGTCCAGGGAAGGACCATCTGATGCCACGACAGCGTCGCCTGCACGTCCGCGGCGGTTTGTACCATGCCATGCTGCGAGGCAATCACCGCCAGCCCATCTTCGGTGGTCGAGTTGACTACCTGTGCTTCGAGGCGATCCTGGCCGAGGCGCTCGACCGCTACGGCGCAAGCCTGGTCGCCTACTGCTGGATGCCGAATCACGTCCACCTCGCGGTCCAGGTTGCCAACGCGCCGCTCGGCGACCTGATGCGCGTACTCGCCTCCCGTTACGCCCGCCAGCTGCAGCGACCCATACCGACGACCGGGCACCTTTTTGAGCGGCGCTACCGCGCCCGACTGGTGGATGCGGATCGCTACCTGCTGGCACTCGTGCGTTACATCCACCTCAATCCTGTCCGCGCGCGCATGGTGGCCGATCCGCGCGACTATCCGTGGAGCAGTCATCGTGCGTACCTCGGGGGCGCCCGCCCCGACTGGCTCCGTGTCGACGCGGTCCTCGCGGTGTTCGGCGCGCCGGCCGCCACGGCGCGCCTGGCGTACGGGCGATACCTGGGCGAGGTGCCGGACGCGTCGGAGCAGGACCAGGTCGTCGTCACGGCTCGATGCAGCGCTCCGGGTTCGGGGAAGCGCCACTCGCCGACACCTGCGACGGGGGCCGGGCCCGGGCCCTCCACGACCGACCGCGCGGCGGGGCCGCGTAGTCTCGACGCGATCACCGCGGAAGTCGCGATCGAATACGGCGTGGCCGTGGAGGCCCTGGCCTCACGACGGCGACTCGGTCCGCTGGTCCGGGCACGGACCGAGATCGCTCGTCGGGCGTTGCGCGAGGGCGCGGCGAATCTCACGGAGGTCGCCAGGCACCTTGGGCGATCACCGTCAACTCTCAGCGACCTGCTGCTTCGCCTGCGGTAACTACCGCTGCCGAGTTACCGAAACCGTAACACCGGCACCTTCCCCCTTCCCCTTCCTACCGGCGGTTCACCAGCCACAGCCCCGCGATGCACAGCACCAGCCCAACCGCATTGGCCATGCTCAGCCGCTCACGGAATACGGCGATGCCGACGAACAGCAGCAGCAGCGCGGCCGCCGACTGGGTCACCAGCGCGCCCAGGCTGACGGCATACCCGCTGCGATACAGAAACAGGAACCCGAGATCGAGCCCGACGATCACGACGGCCAGCGCGACGGCGGTCCAGTTGAGTTGCCGGATCTCCTGCCGCCACTCGAACGCGCCGGGCGCAGCCAGCAGCAGCACACCGAACAGCGCGGCCACCGCCGCGTAGGTCACCAGCAGTGACAGCAGCGGGTTCGCGCTGGCCGGCGTGAGCTTCAGCACGATGTGATAGGCCACCGTGCAGGCGATGGCGAGCGACAGCCAGGCGAGTTGCATGCCGCGAGCATAGCCGACGCGCGCCGTCTGGCGTGTATAGTCCTGACGTTCAGAATAATGGGAAAGGGAGAACCAATATGTCACGCACACCGTCGTTTCTAGCCGCCCTGGCGTGCGGCACCGTTCTGGCGCTGGGCTTCGCCGCGCACGCGGATGCCTGCGAGTCGACTGGCAAGAAGATCAAGATCAAGGTGAAGGTCGACAATGCCGGCCAACCGGCCGTTGACCCGGACACCGTCAACGCCTGTGTGGGCGACACGGTCCACTGGGTGTTCGCCGGATCGAAGGAATTCAAGGTGCAGTTCACCGGTGACGAGGGTTCGCCGTTCGACTGGTCCGACAAGAAGGGCGCCAGCGTCGAGGGAACAGTCAAGGCCGATGCGGTGAAGGGCGACGCTCCGACGCCCTACAAGTACGACGTCGAAGTCGACGGCAAGGTACTTGACCCGAAGATCATCGTCGATCCCTGATCGGTGCCTATTACGCAGGCATAAAAAAGGGCCGGCGTTTCCGCCGGCCCTCTTCTTCTCGTCGTTTCGCCGAGACGGTTACCGAAACCGTAACACCGGCACCTCTTCTTACATGCCCATGCCGCCCATGCCGCCCATGCCGCCCATGTCGCCCATGTCAGGCATGCCGCCGTGCTTGTCGTCGTCCTTCGGGGACTCGGCGACCATCACTTCGGTCGTGAGCAGCAGGCCGGCCACCGAAGCGGCGTTCTGCAGCGCAAGGCGTGTGACCTTGGTCGGGTCCAGGATGCCCATGTCGAGCATGTCGCCGTAGACGCCCGTCGCGGCGTTGTAGCCGTACGTGCCCTTGCCCTTCTTGACGTCGGCCAGCACGACCGCGGCGTCTTCGCCCGCGTTCGCGACGATCTGGCGCAGTGGCTCCTCGATGGCGCGGGAGAGGATCTTGATGCCGATGGCCTGGTCCTCGTTCGCACCCTCGAGCTTCTCGAGTGCCCGCTGGGCGCGGATCAGGGCGACGCCGCCGCCGGCGACTACACCTTCCTCGACCGCAGCGCGGGTGGCGTGAAGCGCGTCCTCGACGCGGGCCTTCTTTTCCTTCATCTCGATCTCGGTCGCAGCACCGACCTTGATCACGGCGACGCCGCCGGAGAGCTTCGCCATGCGCTCCTGCAGTTTCTCCTTGTCGTAGTCGGAGGTGGCTTCCTCGATCTGCTGCTTGATCTGCGCGATGCGCGACTTGATCTCGGCAGACTTGCCGTGGCCGTCGATGATCGTGGTGTTTTCCTTCTCCACGACGATCTTCTTGGCCTGGCCCAGGTCGGCCAGCGTGGCCTTCTCGAGCGTCAGGCCGACTTCCTCGGCGATCACGGTGCCGCCGGTCAGCACGGCGATATCGTTCAGCATGGCCTTGCGACGGTCACCGAAGCCCGGGGCCTTGACGGCCGCGACCTTGACGATGCCGCGGATGGTGTTGACGACCAGCGTCGCCAGTGCCTCACCCTCGACGTCCTCGGCGATGACCAGCAGCGGGCGGCCGGCCTTGGCGATGCCCTCGAGCAGCGGGAGCATCTCGCGCACGTTCGAGACCTTCTTGTCGTACAGCAGGATGTACGGGTTCTCGAGATCGGCCGACTGGCTGGTCTGGTTGTTGATGAAATACGGCGACAGGTAGCCGCGATCGAACTGCATGCCCTCGACGACGTCGAGTTCGTTCTGCAGGCCCGAGCCTTCCTCTACCGTGATCACGCCTTCCTTGCCGACCTTCTCCATGGCGTCGGCGATCGTCTTGCCGATCGACTCGTCGCTGTTCGCGGAGATGGTGCCGACCTGGGCGATCGCCTTGTTGTCCTTGCAGGGCTTGGACAGCTTGCGCAGTTCCTCGGTGCACGTCTCGACGGCCTTGTCGATGCCGCGCTTGATGTCCATCGGGTTGGCGCCGGCGGCGACGGCCTTCAGGCCCTCGCGTACGATCGCCTGGGCCAGGACCGTGGCGGTCGTGGTGCCGTCACCGGCCTCGTCGGAGGTGTTGGAAGCAACTTCCTTCACCATCTGCGCGCCCATGTTCTCGAACTTGTCCTTCAGCTCGATTTCCTTCGCCACGCTCACGCCGTCCTTGGTGACGGTGGGGGCGCCGAAGCTCTTGTCGAGTACCGCGTTACGGCCCTTGGGGCCGAGGGTCACCTTGACCGCATTCGCGAGGATGTTGACGCCGCGGAGCATCCGCGACCGGGCGTCATCGCCAAAACGTACGTCTTTCGCTGCCATTGCAGTGTTCTCCAGGATTCGTTGGGTATTCTTAAGGGCGGGCGGTTACTTCTCGAGCACCGCCATCACGTCTTCCTCGCGCATGACGAGGTATTCCTCGCCATCGACCTTCACCTCGGTTCCGCTGTACTTGCCGAACAGGATGTGGTCGCCGACCTTCACGTCGAGCGGACGGACGTTGCCGTTTTCCAGGATCTTGCCCTTGCCCACGGCGACGACCTTGCCGCGGATCGGCTTCTCGGCGGCGGAGTCGGGGATCACGATGCCGCCGGGCGACTTGGTCTCGGCGTCGAGCCGCTGGATGATCACTCGGTCGTGCAGCGGGCGAATCTTCAACTTGTCAGCCATTGCTGAAATCTCCGTGTTGGTGGCTAAGTTCAGCCTAAGGGGAATCGCGGGGGAGTGTTAGCACTCACCCCGGTTGACTGCTAATAATAGGTGGTGTCGGGCCGAATTCAAGCCCGGCGGCTCGTTTTAACCCCCTGGGAGCTCAAATTAACCCGGCGGGAGCTCGAAAATATGGCTGGAAGTGCCTTCAGGGGCCGCCCCGCCGGGTCCCGGCACCGCCCGCGACTCCGTTTGAACGTAAATTCCGGAATCCGGTCCATAGAAGCCCCGAAGACAGGTCGCGGACGGTGGCCCGGCCGGGCATGATGCCGACCTCGCTCGACCGCTGTTCGTCCGTGAGCCGTTTATCCATGAAAAGACCCGTTGCCGTCGCCACTCGCCTGTTCGCCCTGCTCGCGCTGCCCTGGCTCGCGACCGGCCCTGCCGCCGCGCAGCAGCAGGACATCCTGCCGGCCAAGCAGGCCTATCAGTTCACAGCGGCGGTCGCGGGTGACGAAGTCGTCGTGCGCTACGACATCGCCAAGGGCTACTACCTCTATCGCGACCGCATGTCGCTCGGCTCGACGACGCCCGGGGTCACCATCGGCACTGCGCGCATGCCGGCGGGCGAGGACCACGAGGACGAATACTTCGGCAAGCAGGTGATCTACCGCGGGCCGATCACGGTGGCGTCGAAGGTCACCTACGACGGCGAGCCACGCGCGTTCGACCTGCAACTGAAATTGCAGGGATGCGCAGACGCGGGCCTGTGCTATCCGCCGCAGACCTGGACGACACGTGTCGAAATGCCGAACGCCGCTGCGCAGGCCGGCGCCGACGCAGCGGCCAAGGATCCGACAACCAACGGGGCGACGGCTTCGGACGCGAAGCCTGCCGGGGCGGCGACCGCTGCCGCGGACGCCGGCACCAGCCCCCCCGTCGCCCAGGGTGGCGGCTTCAACCTCAAGCGATTGTTCGGCGGCGGCAAGCTGTCGGAAAGCGACCTGCTCCACGTGGACCAGGCGTTCGTGCTGACCGCGACCAGCGACAGCCCTGACCGCATCACGCTGCACTGGGACATCGCGGACGGCTACTACCTCTACCGTGACAAGGTGACGGTCGCTGTTGCAGCCGGCAACGCGCAGCTCGGCACGCCGTCGATTCCTGGCGGCGAGGTGAAGCACGATGAGTATTTCGGCGACCAGGTCGTGTTCTTCGGCCGGATGGACGCCGACGTGCCGGTTGCCGCGGCCGCTGGCAGCCGCGACATCACGCTGGACGTCGGCTACCAGGGCTGCGCCGAGGCGGGACTCTGCTACCCGCCAACCCACAAGACCGTGCAGGTCCAACTCGCGGCACCCGGCGCGTCGCCTGCCCCGCGCGACCCGGGCGTCGCGGACACGGGCCCGATGCGATCGACGCAGGACGCGCTGGCCGACAAGATCCGCAGCGGCAGCCTGCTCGCGGTGCTTGCGACCTTCTTCGGCGCGGGCCTGCTGCTCGCGTTCACGCCCTGCGTGCTGCCGATGGTCCCGATCCTGTCGGGAATCATCGTGGGCGCCGGGCGTGACCGGCCGGTTTCGCGCGGTCGCGCATTCTCGCTGTCGCTCGCCTACGTGCTCGGCATGGCGCTTACCTACACCGTGGCCGGCGCGGCGTTCGCGGCCGCGGGCCGGCAGGCGCAGGCTTTCTTCCAGCAGCCGTGGATCATCGTCGTGTTCGCGGGGCTGTTCGTGCTGCTGGCGCTCGGGATGTTCGGGGTATTCAACCTGCAGGTTCCCGCCGCGTTCCAGGAACGCGTCACGGGCCTGAGCAACCGCCAGAAACAGGGCACCCTGGTCGGAACCGCGGTGATGGGCGCGCTCTCGTCGCTGATCGTCACGGCCTGCGTGGCGCCACCGCTGGTCGCCGCACTGGCGGTGATCGGGCAGAGCGGCAACGTGTTCCGCGGCGGCGCGGCGCTGTTCGCGCTGAGCCTGGGCATGGGCGCGCCATTGCTGCTGGTCGGCGCGTCCGCCGGACGGCTGCTGCCGAAAGCCGGCGCCTGGATGGACGCGGTCAAGTCGGCGTTCGGCGTGATGATGCTGGGCGTCGCGGTATGGATGCTCGGCCGCATCCTGCCCGGGCCACTGACGCTGGCGCTGTGGGCCGCGCTCGCGTTCGTCTCGGGCTACTGCCTGCTGACGATGGGCGACAAGGACCCGAAGCGCCTGGCCGTCGCCGTGCGTCGCGGTTTCGGCGTGCTCGCACTCGTGTACGGCGTACTGATGCTGGTCGGCGCGCTGGCCGGTCGCAGCGACCCGCTGCAACCGCTGGCAGGCGTGGTCGGCCACGGTGGCGGCGAAGCCACCGAGCACAGGCTTGAACTGAAGCGCATCAAGTCGGTGGCCGACTTCGAGCGCGAACTGGCCGCGGCACAAGCTGCCGGTCGTCCGTTGATGCTGGATTTCTATGCCGACTGGTGTGTGTCCTGCAAGGAAATGGAAGACCAGACCTTCACGGATCCCGCCGTGCAGGCCGAACTCGCCTCCGCCGTGCTGCTGCAGGCCGACGTTACCGCTAACGACGACGTGGACCAGGCGCTGCTCGAGCACTTCGGCATCCTCGGCCCGCCGACCATCGTGTTCTTTGCGGCCGAAGGAGCCGAGCGCAGGGATTTCCGCGTCGTCGGCTTCCAGCCGGCGAGTGAATTCCGCGACCATGCGGCGCGCGCGCTGGGCGGAAGCGGCAGATGAGGCCCCTTGCAATTGCCGCGCTGCTGATCGGCGCCGCGGCCGTCGGTGCCGCGGCTTACGTGGCATTCGAGCAGCGCGCACGACCGCCAGCGTCCGCGCCGGCAGCATCGGCGCCGGTGGAATCCGGGCCTGCCGATTCGGGTCCGACCGAGCCGCAACCCGCGGTGCTTGCCGAACGGGTGCCCGAGTTCCAGCTCGCCGACCGCGACGGAACCATGCGCTCGCTGGCCGACTGGCAGGGCAAGTCGCTGATCGTGAACTTCTGGGCCACCTGGTGCGCGCCCTGCCGGCGGGAGATCCCGCTGCTCGGCGAGCTGCAGCAGCAGTACGGGCCCGCGGGCTTCCAGGTGATCGGCATCGCCGCGGACTACCGGGACAAGGTCATTGCCTACGCCGACGAGGCCGGGATCGCCTACCCGCTGCTGATCGGTGAGCAGGAAGCCCTGGACGCAGCGGCGGCCTTCGGTATCGAGACCGTCGGTTTTCCGTTCACGGTGTTCTCGGACAACCAGGGCCGGGTGATCACCTGCCATGTCGGTGAGTTGACCCGGCCGCAGGCCGAGGTCATCCTCGGCGCCATCAAACGGGTCAACAGCGGCTCAATGTCGCCCGACAGGGCGAGATCGGAGATCACAGCCGGCATCGACCGGCTGAAAGGCCAGCACGGCGCGGAGGGCTGAGCCCCACCCCGACGGGCCCGAATCCGGGGGCGAGCCCGGTCAGGCAGGCACCCTGCGACACAAGTGCCCCCGGCTGGACACTCGGGACTCTTGGGCACCGATCACCCCCCAAAAAGAGGGGAAATGCGCAATCCTGCGTTGATTGGCGCTAAACTTGCACCCTTCTCCGGGGAATCGGCGCCTCCAATGTCACATATTCTGCTGCTCAACGGGCCGAACCTGAACCTGCTCGGCGCCCGCGAACCGGGCCTCTACGGGAAGGTCACGCTCGGGCAGGTTCACGAACGCGCCGCGCACCTCGCCGCCGAGGCAGGACACCACCTGACGGCATTCCAGAGCAACTCCGAGTCCGAGCTGATCGCACGGATCCACGAGGCGCCCGCCACCCACGTGGCCTTCATCGTCTTCAACCCCGCCGGCTTCACCCACACCAGCGTCGCGCTGCGCGACGCGCTGCTCGCAGTGAAGATCCCGTTCATCGAGGTGCACCTGAGCAACGTGCATGCCCGGGAAGCCTTCCGGCACCAGTCCTATTTCTCAGACATCGCCGTGGGCTCGATTACGGGCCTCGGCGCGGTCGGCTACGAACTTGCCCTGCGCGCGGCGTCCGAGTACCTCGCCGCCAGTCCGCGCGGCCAAGCCTGAAAGACATAGATCCAGGGGAATCCTTCAATGGACATTCGCAAGGTCAAGAAACTGATCGAGCTGCTCGAGGAATCGGGCGTCTCTGAAATCGAAATCAAGGAAGGCGAAGAGTCGGTCCGCATCAGCCGTCACCCGACAGGGCCGTTCGCCATGCAGGCGCCGGTCACCTACATGGCACCGGCGGCGGCAATGGCACCAGGCAGTCCTGCGCTTGCCGCAGGCGGCCACGCGGGCGCGGCGAAGCCCGCGCCGGCACTTGACCAGGCGGTGACAGCGCCGATGGTCGGCACGTTCTATTCTGCGCCCGCGCCAGGCGCGAAAGCTTTCGTCGAGCTCGGCAGCGAAGTGAAGCCGGGCGACGTGCTCTGCATCATCGAGGCCATGAAGATGATGAACCAGATCGAGTCCGACAAGGCTGGCCGCGTCGTGTCCATCCTCGTCAAGAACGGCGACCCCGTGGAATTCGACCAGCCGCTGTTCGTGATCGAGTGATGCTCGACAAGGTCGTCATCGCCAACCGGGGCGAGATCGCGCTCCGTATCCTGAGGGCCTGCAGGGAACTGGGGATCAAGACGGTCGCAGTCCACTCGACGGCGGACCGTAACCTGAAGCACGTGTTGCTCGCCGACGAGAGCGTCTGCATCGGGTCGCCGCAGTCGCGCGACAGCTACCTGAACATGCCGGCCATCATCAGCGCCGCGGAAGTCACCGACGCCGTGGCCATACACCCCGGCTACGGCTTCCTGTCGGAGAACGCCGACTTCGCCGAGCGCGTCGAGAAGAGCGGATTCACCTTCATCGGGCCGCGCGCCGAGACCATCCGCCTGATGGGCGACAAGGTTTCCGCGATCCGCTCCATGAAGGCGGCCGGCGTTCCCTGCGTGCCGGGCTCCGACGGCCCGCTCGGGACCGAGCCCGAGGAACTGCTGCGCGTCGCGCGCGAGATCGGATTCCCGGTGATCATCAAGGCGTCGGGCGGCGGCGGCGGACGCGGCATGCGCGTCGTGCACAGCGAGGCGACGCTGGTCCACTCCGTCAACGTGACGCGTGCCGAGGCGCTGGCTGCGTTCGGCAATGACCAGGTCTACATGGAGAAATTCCTCGAGCGGCCGCGGCACATCGAGTTCCAGGTGCTTGCCGATCACTACGGCAACGTGATCTGCCTCGGCGAGCGCGACTGCTCGATGCAGCGCCGCCACCAGAAGGTGATCGAGGAGGCACCGGCGCCCGGCCTCACCGCGAAGCAGCGCAAGTTCATGAGTGAGCGCGTGGCATCAGCCTGCGCCGACATCGGCTACCGCGGCGCCGGCACGCTCGAGTTCCTGTACCAGGACGACGAGTTCTACTTCATCGAGATGAACACGCGCATCCAGGTCGAGCACCCGGTGACCGAGATGGTCACGGGCATCGACCTCGTGAAGGCGCAGCTGCGCATCGCCGCGGGCGAGCGCCTGCCGTGGTCGCAGGAAGACATACAGATTCGGGGCCATGCGATCGAGTGCCGCATCAACGCCGAGGACCCGAAGAAATTCACGCCGTCACCGGGCCCGGTGAAGCTCTGGCACCCGCCGGGCGGACCGGGCATCCGCGTGGACAGCCACCTGTACACGGGCTACACGGTGCCGCCGTACTACGACTCGCTGATCGCGAAGATCATTGCCTACGGTGAGGACCGCGACACGGCGATCGCCCGCATGCGCAATGCGCTGGTCGAAATCGTGATCGAGGGCATCAAGACCAACGTGCCGCTGCACCAGGAGATCTTCCAGCACGCGGCGTTCCGCGCCGGCGGCACGGACATCCACTACCTGGAGCGGCGGCTGGGGCTCAAGTAGCCGTCGGTCGCGTCGCTGGCGATCGCGCGCGTAGGCGGCGATCGGGGAGCCAAGGTTTGCGCAGGCGGCGATCGTGTGCGCAGGCGGCGATCGGGGAGCCAAGGGTTTGTCCGGCTTCGCTCGGAAACATGCTCGCCTGGACAAACCCTTGTCTCCCCAGGGATCGCCGCGCACCGCTGCAGCGAAGTTCACGCACTGCCTATCGAGCGTCGGCCCTCGTTGCCAGCCACCGAGGCCGGCTACGTGAACCAGATAAGCGTCCGGTCCGGTGCTACCCGGCGAGCATATCTCCGGGCGAAGCCGTGGTAGCACCGGAGCGGGCGCGTCATTTGCCGCTGGTGAGCGGCTGGCTACGTGGGCCAGTCCGGCGTCCGGTCGGGTGCTGCCAGGCCGAGCATATCTCCGGGCGAAGCCGTGGTAGCACCGGAGCGGGCGCGTCATTTGCCGCTGGTGAGCGGCTGGCTACGTGAGCCAGTCCGGCGTTACGGCCGGCTGTCCCGGAATAGAGCCTGAATTCGGTCTTCTATTAGCCTGCGCACGGAGGGATCGGCCGCAACATCATCGAGCCGGCCAAGCAGTTCGTCGCGCTGCACGATGCCTCCGTCGATTGCGGCCCGTGCAAACTCCAGGTCTTTCTCGCGCCCAGCGCCGAGCTTCGAGATCAGCAAGTCGTGGGGCTCCATGCAAAGAGCGCAAAAGCTGCCCACCTGGACAGGAATCGTGCGGGATTGCCAGTTGCGCGGGGCGTACACCGGCGTCGACAACGTCACGCCCTGGGCGTAGTAGCCGTGCGTCATGTCGAATTCGCTCGCTTCTCCCAACACATAGGAAATCTGGTCAGCGACTTTCTCGTCGCCGGCGCCCGGAATTACGTCTACATCGCGAGTCGCCACAAGAGCCCCTTCAGGCGGATCCGGCAGGAACGCGAGGATCGCTGCGGAGCCGATCACGTAGAATTCGGTGAGACCGAACCGCTCGCCTATCTCGAGGATAATGTGCTGCAGTTGGGCTCGGCGCATGCGATCAGCATGCCCGGATGGAACGGTATATGCGCTCGCGCTCGACCGAATCCACGAGGACTGTCAGGGGCGATTCCTTGCGCAGTGTGTCCGCGCTTTCCGAAGGCTCATTGAGCACGCGCAGCAAGGCCGGCAATGGACCCTCCAGCAGGGCCAGCCACCGATCGTGGTAAGGCTTGCCGTGCGGGTTCACGTCCCGAAGTTTCCACAATCGCTGCAGGGCGCGCTCACGGTAGTCCGGATGACGCGCTATTTTTTCGGCGACCCTGCGATGCAGCGCACGACTACGGAGCACGGCAGGACCTGTCGGACCGGCGACGTGGTAGCGCGTCGCCCGCGCGCGCCCTTCGATTGTCACTGTTCCCTCCGAGCGCAGTTGGTTCAGCACGCGCCACAGCGTCGGCTGGGACACCGACGGGCGCAGGCGCTTCCGCAACTCCGGTGCGGACAGCCCCTTGGGCTCGCCAGCCAGTACGCCAATCACCTTGTGGTCGAGAGAGCTCATGGCCCAGCTTTGAATAGATACTGAATAGATTATAGGAGCCGCCGGCGTTATCGCGCAAGCGGCCAATCGGGAACAATCGTCAGGCCGCTATACAACAGGCCAGGTTGGGCGCTGCTCGGCACCGAGGCACCCGGTGACGCCGGCTACGTGAGCCAGTCCGGCGTCCGGCCCGGTGCGTCGATCGTCGTGGATGTGAGGTCGGCTACGTGAGCCAGTCCGGCGTCCGGTCCGGTGCTACCCGGCGAGCATATCTCCGGGCGAAGCCGTGGTAGCACCGGAGCGGGCGCGTCATTTGCCGCTGGTGAGCGGCTGGCTACGTGAGCCAGTCCGGCGTCCGGTCGGGTGCTGCCAGGCGAGCATATCTCCGGGCGAAGCCGGGGTAGCACCGGAGCGGGCGCGTTGCGGGTCGTGTGCGATTGCCGGCTACGTGAGCCAGTCCGGCGTCCGGTCGGGTGCTGCCAGGCGAGCATATCTCCGGGCGAAGCCGGGCAGCACCCGAACGGACGCTTCAACAGCGGCTAGTGCACCGCCGCCGCGGCATCAGCCGCCAGCGCCGCGCGATCACGCCCGCCGCCGGTCGGGTCGATGCAGAGATAACTCGGCACACCACCCTCGATCGCGTACGCCGGCATGTTCGACTGCGACGTGCATACGCGCCCGTCCCGGGTGAACGAGAAGTCACGCAGGAACGTGACCCGCGTCGGGCTCGGGTAGCTCCGGAACGTCTCGGTGGCAGGCGTGAAGCGGATCACCCGGTCCGAGTTGTTCGCCGCCATCCAGATCTCGCCGGTCGGCCGGTAGACGTTCAGCGCGTACGGCGTCTCGTACTCGCCCGGTGCGACGCCGGGCACCTTCCAGCTCTGGAACTTCGCCGTCGCCGGGTCGAAGCGCATCAGGCCGCCCTCGTCGAATGACGGGATCCAGAAGATGCCGTCGGCATCGAAGCGCGGCCGCCGCGGCCCGCTCAACGGTGTCTCGTATTCGGTGACCTGCAGCGTCTTCGGGTCGATGCGCCCGATCCGGTTCGCGTAGAGCTTCGCGTACCAGACGCTGCCGTCCTTCGGATTGACGTCGATCCCGTATGGGAACGCGAGCACCGTGTAGCCGAGGAAGCGATGGTGCGAGAAGTCGAGCAGCAGCACCTTGTCCGGGAACCAGGACGAGATCCTGAGCAGCGTCGGGAACAGCATGTCCGAGATCCAGCGGAAGAAGCCGTTGGAAGGCAGCCGCATCACGGTCATCTGCTCCGTCTTCGGGTCGAAGCGGCCGATCTGGTTCGATGCGACGATCGTGAACCAGACGATGTCGTCCTGGTCCACGCGCACCGTATGCGGATAGAGCGCATCGCCCGGCACGGCGTAGGTCTCAAACTGCTTCGTCGCCGGGTCGAACGACATCAGCGTCGACGACAGCGCGTTGGTGATCCAGATCCGCCCGTCCGTCGTCTGGGCCATGCTGTGCGGACCGTGGTTACCGGTAAAGATGCCGATGGCCAGGTGCATGCCCGAGAACAGCCCGCCGCGCGGCAGGTCGGACTTCGGCAGGTCGTATGTCTCGATTGCGCCCGTGGCCGGGTCGAGCACCCAGAGCTTGTCGTGCCCTTCGTCCGTGCCGTAGAACTTGCCGTCCTCGGCAACGTCCATGTCGTGGATGAACGAGAAGGCGTCGCCGATCTGCCACTCCTCGACCTTGGCTGCCGCGAGTTCGGCCGTCGGGCCATAGTCGTGCTCTGCCGAGACAGGCTTGCCGTCGAAGCCCTTCTCGAGCGAGGTCGCGACGCGGATCGACTGCGCGCGCGTCAGCATCGACAGGTAGCCTTGCATCTTGTTGATGGTGGCCATCCAGGCGTCGTGGCTGCGCGGCGCGCGTGTCGTCGAGTTACCGACCTGGTGGCAGTAATTGCACTGGCTGACGAAGACGTGGCGGTCTGCCGCGCTGTTCCACGGCAGCACTGCGTTGTGCGCCGAGGCGGAAAGCGCGTCGGAGGCCGCCTGTGCGTCGGCAAAGGCGGTGAGCTTGAGGTCCGACTGCCCCACCGCATCGCCGGCCGCGTCGACGGTGGTCGTGGCGTCGTCGAAGTTGGCGAGACGTGCGCGCAGCGTGAGGCTGCCCTCGTAGGGCGTCACGATCGCGTAGCTGCCATCGGCCGCGGTGTAGACCGTCTGCTTGCGCGTGTGGTCGGCATTGAAGACGCTGACCATGGCGCCGAACGCGGGCTGCCCGTCCGGCAACGTGACGGTACCGGTGAACGAAGCGGCGCCGACACTGGAAGCGAAGCCTGCAGCGGCCAGCGCAACGATGACGGGGAAAGCGGGATGTCGGCGACTCATCGCTATCTCCTTCACGCCGGCCGCGCGCCGAACCAGCCGAACAGGCGCCTGCCGCTGCGCATGCCGGGCAGCATGAGCCCTCCGAGAATGGACGCCAGCGGCCCGCCGCACAGCAGGTTCACCAGCAGCGCGACACCGGCCACATCGAGCTTGGCATCGCCGAGGCCGACGCGGTCGCCCAGCCACAACGTGAGTATCAGCACAAGGCCGGCGACCTGGTTCAGCACCAGCGTCCACTTGAAGAGCCCGCCCGCGCGTCCGAACCACAACAGCAGCGCCAGCAGCCCGAGGCAGATTGCTGGAACGTAATAGGCGCTGGCGGACCAGCCGAGCATGGCCATGAAGACGCCAGCCAGCAGAAGCAGCAGGCTGAAGACCCGCACCGATGTCGGCCGGGCATCACGGAATGTAAGACTGCTCATCAGGCCCCCCTGCTTCCCGTCCACCCGCGGCCTTATGCCAGACAGCCGCCGATCCGCACCTACCCCGAACGAGGGGGGACGCACATTCCGGTGACCGCGGCGAGCCCGCCTCGTTTACCCTGAGCGCCCTGACCGGGGTGTCCGAATCGACCGGGGCACACACTCGGCACCCTCTCCGGAGCACGCGTAGCGTCCATCTGCATGCCCTTCCTGCAACTCACTTTCGACATCGGCGGATCGGATCCTGCGCCGCTCGAGGACGCACTGGTCGAACTCGGCGCAAGCTCGGTGACCCTCGAAGACGCGGCGGACAATCCCGTGCTCGAGCCGGCACCCGGCGAGACACCGCTGTGGCCGACGATACGCCTGCAGGCGCTGTTCGACGGCGATGCGGACGCGAAGGCGATCATCGATGCCGTGCTGCCGAAGCTCCCCGGGACCCTGCCGCCGCTGGTGACGACGGTCGAGGACCGTGCCTGGGAACGGGAATGGCTGAAGGACTTCCACCCGATGCGTTTCGGACGCCGGTTGTGGGTCTGCCCGGGCGGGCAACCTGCCGGCGATGCCGATGCGGTACGCGTCGAACTCGACCCGGGGCTCGCCTTCGGGACCGGCACGCATCCCACCACAGCAATGTGCCTGGAGTGGCTCGATGGCAGGGACCTGCACGGCCGGATGCTGGTGGACTATGGATGCGGCAGCGGAATCCTGGCGATCGCGGCATTGAAACTGGGCGCATCGACAGCCCATGCCGTGGACATAGACCCGCAGGCGCTGATCGCGACGCAGCAAAATGCGGTGCGGAACGGCATCGACGCGGGGCTGACCGTGACCGGCGAGCCGACGCTGGCCAAGGCGTCCGCGGACGTGCTGGTGGCGAACATTCTGGCCGGCCCACTGGTAGAACTGGCACCCAGGCTCGCGGCGGCGGTCCGGGCTGGCGGCGAACTCGCGCTGTCCGGCGTGCTGGCAGATCAGGTCGATGCCGTGACAGCTGCTTACCGACCGTGGTTTGATATCACATTCACCGGGACGCGCGACGGCTGGGGACTGATCGCTGGTCAACGTCGCGCGGACTGAATCTAGAGACCCAGGCTACCAATGTATTCGCAGTGTCCAGAATGTCTTGCGCGCTTCCGCGTCGGTGCCGGCGACCTTCGCGCGGCCGGCGGCACGGTGCGCTGCGGACGCTGCGGCAGCGCATTCAACGCGCTCGCCAGGCTCAGCGATACGCCGCCGCCTGCGCTTGGCGGCGTGATCATGGGACGCAAACCGGACGAGATCGAGGAACTCGCAGCGCATGACGAGTCGGTCGCCGGCGTCGAGTTTCACTTCACGGCGAGCGACATCGAGTCCGTTTTCGTGGACCCCACCGAGTGGGCTGATCGCCGCCGCCCGACCGAGCAGGCGCCCGAGTTCGGGGAACCCGTCGATTTCGCGGCCGACCCGCCGATCATCGTCGATACCGAGAGCCGGCCCTTCGAGGACATCACTCTCGAGGGCGAGGGCCTCAGCATCGAGTCCATTCTCGGCATCGACGCCGACAAGTACGACGCACTCGTCGACGACAACAGCCCGACGGATGAGTTCGAAATCCTGCGCGACGTGCCGGATTCGGCGTATCCCGACGTGGATGAACACCATGCCCCGGCGCCAGGCGGAGTGCCTGCGGTCGAGATGGAAGACGTGTTCGCGGCCGAGCCGGACGAGGTGTACGCGGCCGAGCCGGTGGAAGTGTCGGCGACGGAACCGGACGGCATCGAGGAAGAAGTCGTGCCGGCGGCGACCGGAGCACGTGCTGTCCGGATCGGGCCATGGGACACAGGCGCGGCCAGCCCGAAGACAGCCGGCGATGGCGCGTTCAGAATTGACCCGGCGCCAGCGGCCGAAGACGTGCTCGTGACCCGACGCCCGGTCATCACCAATCGCGGGCCGGACTCCGAGACCTCGCTGACCGCCGTCCTCGAACGTCGACACATACCTGAGCAACCACGTCGATCGTCGCTCGCGTGGTCGATCGGTGGCCTGCTGCTGGTGTTCGCGCTGCTGGCGCAGGTCACGCACTATTTCCGGCAGGACCTGGTGAGGCGGCCGCAGGTTGGACCGCTGCTGAAGGACGTGTACTCGCGCATCGGCTGGCCCTTGTCCCCTGACTGGGACCTGGCGGCATTCGAACTGCGGCAATGGGGCAATGGCGGTACGCCTGAGGCGAACGGCCAGCTGGCGGTGCGCGCGAGCCTGACCAATCGCGCGGCCTTCGCGCAGCCGCATCCGATCCTGCGCCTCGAGCTCGACGACCGCTTCGGCGACGCGATCGCAGTGCGCGACTTCGACCCGGCCGATTACCTGAAGAACGCCGAAGAGGCCTCGCGGCTGATGGGCCCCGGCGCCAGCGCGGAAGCCGAGCTGCTGCTCGTCGATCCCGGCCGGGACGCCGTCGGCTACCAGCTCGACGTCTGCCTGCGCGAATCGGCCACGCTGCTGCGCTGCGCACGCGAAGCGGGCTGAGCCATGGGCGAAATCGTCATCGGCCCATACCGGCTGGGCGGCCGCAGTCTTCTCGCACCCATGGCGGGTGTCACCGACCTGCCCTTTCGCAAGCTCTGCCGACGCATGGGTGCGGCGCTCACGGCCGGCGAGATGCTGTCCGCCGATCCCCGGCTATGGGGCACGAAGAAATCTCGCCAGCGGCGTGACCATTCCGGGGAGGCCGAGCCGCGCGTAGTGCAGATTGCGGGCAGCGACCCCGGCGAGATGGCCGACGCTGCACGACGCAACGTGGACGCCGGGGCGCAGATCATCGACATCAACATGGGCTGTCCCGCAAAGAAGGTCTGTAATCGCGACGCGGGATCCGCACTGCTGCGCGACGAGGCGCTGGTCGCCGCTATCCTGGATGCCACCGTCCGGGCCGTGGACGTGCCCGTGACCCTGAAGATCCGCACCGGCTGGAGCCGCGAGCGGACGAACGGCGTCGCCGTCGCGCGTATCGCGGAGTCGGCCGGCGTGCAGGCGCTGGCGGTCCACGGCCGCAGCCGTGCCTGTCGATTCGAGGGCCAGGCGGAATACGACACGGTCGCGGCCATCAAGCAGGCAGTGCGGATACCGGTGATCGCCAACGGCGACATCGACTCCGGCAGCAAGGCCGTCGAAATCATTCGCATTACCGGAGTGGACGGCGTGATGATCGGACGGGCCGCCCAGGGACGGCCGTGGATTTTCCGCGAGATCGAGGCGCTGCTTGCGGGAAATCCGGCGCCCGCAGAGCCTTCCGCAGAGGATACGCGTGATATCATCGCGATCCACTTGCGCGATTTGTACGCTTTCTACGGCGTAGAAGCGGGGGTCAGGATCGCGCGCAAGCACATCGGCTGGTATTGCCGTGAGCGTCCGCATGCGCAGGCGTTCAGGCAGTCCATCATGCAGGTGGACTCGGCGGAGCATCAACTCGATGCGGTGCGCGGGTTCTTCGACGCGCAGCGGGACGCCGAGGCTGCCTGAGCGCGAACACGGATTGGGGATTTGGGGACGGGGACAATGCCGCCGCGTAGAAAAACAAGGATCCGCAGGGAGCCGAGGCCGGCCTCGTTGTCGGGCGGACGCAGCATTCCGCTGCGCTCGATGACCGCACAGGCACTCGACAGCTATTTCACCAGCCTGAACGGCCATGCGCCGGGGCATCTGTACGACCTGGTGATGCGCGAGGTGGAGGAGCCGCTGTTCCGCGCAGCGCTCGACTACTCCGAAGGCAACCAGAGCCGCGCTGCGGAAGTTCTCGGCATCAACCGCGGCACGCTGCGCAAGAAGCTGAAGACCTACGGCATTTCTGCCTGAACCGTCCGCTCGACCGGGGCAGTCAACGTGAACACAACCATCCGGCGTGCACTCCTCAGCGTCTCGAGCAAGGAAGGCCTGCTCGACTTCGCCCGTGCGCTTCGCGATCGGGGCATCGTCATCGTTTCGACCGGCGGCACCGCCGGGCTGCTGAGGGCAAACGGCATCGAGGTGGAAGACGTGTCGTCGGTCACCGGTTTTCCGGAGATCATGGGCGGGCGGGTCAAGACGCTGCACCCCCGCATTCACGGCGGACTGCTCGGACGCCTCGGCACCGACGACGCGGTGATGGCGGAGCACGGCATCGAGCCCATCGACCTCATCGCTGTGAACCTCTACCCGTTCGCCGCAACGATCGCCAGGCCCGGTTGCACCTTCGAGGACGCGGTCGAGAACATCGACATCGGCGGCCCGGCAATGGTGCGCGCCTCGGCGAAGAATCACGAGCGCGTCACCGTCATCGTGGACCCGCTCGACTACGGCACGGTGCTCGCGGAACTCGACCGCGGCGGCGGCACGGTTTCGGCGGAGACCCGCCTGCGGCTCGCCACCAAGGCGTTCGCGCACACGGCACAGTACGACGCGGCGGTTGCTTCGTACCTCGGGCAGTCGGCGCGTTCGTCGGCCAGCGACTTTCCGGACCTGCTCGCGCTGCAGTTCCGCAAGCGGCTGGACCTGCGCTACGGGGAAAACCCGCACCAGCAGGCAGCGTTCTACGCCGCGTCCGACGCGCAGGGTGCGTCGATCGGCTCCGCGTCGCAGCTGCAGGGCAAGGAACTGTCGTTCAACAACCTCGCCGACGCCGACACGGCACTCGAGTGTGTCCGCCAGTTCACGGCGCCCGCCTGCGTGATCGTCAAGCACGCGAATCCCTGCGGCGTCGCGATGGGCGCGGATATCGGCCAGGCCTACGATCGCGCGTTCAGGACCGACCCCACCTCCGCATTCGGCGGCATCATCGCCTTCAACCGACCACTCGACGGCGCAACCACCCGAGTGATCCTCGAACGCCAGTTCGTCGAGGTCATCGTGGTCCCGGAAGCCGACGCCGAGGCCCGCGAGGCCTGCGCAAAGAAAGAGAACGTGCGCCTGCTCGTCACCGGCGATCTCACGCCGAGCAATTCGCGCTTGGATATCCGCAGCATCAACGGCGGGTTGCTCGTCCAGTCACGCGACGAAGGCATGGTCGCCGAGAGCGACCTGAAGGTCGTGACGAAGCGCGCGCCGACACCGGCCGAACTGGCTGACCTCAAGTTCGCCTGGCGGGTCTGCAAGTACGTGAAGTCGAACGCCATTATCTACGTGAAGGGCGGCACGACCGTGGGAATCGGCGCGGGCCAGATGAGCCGCGTCGTGTCGAGCCGGATCGCGGCCATGAAGGCACGCGACGAAGGCCTCGACCCCACAGGCTCGGTGATGGCTTCGGACGCCTTCTTCCCGTTCCGCGACGGCCTCGACGCCGCCGCCGACCACGGCATCGTCGCTGTGATACAGCCAGGCGGATCGAAGCGCGATCCGGAGGTGATCGCCGCCGCGGACGAGCACGGCATCGCGATGGTGTTCACCGGCATGCGGCATTTCAGACACTGAGGGAGGGGGCATACCACTCAGTGTGAAGGTGTGAAGGTGCCGGTGTTACGGTTTCGGTAACTCGGAACGCGCAACAGGCTATCGAAACCGTAAAACCGGCACCTCATGCTCGTTGCACTTTCCGAGTTACCGAAACCGTAACACCGGCACCTCATGCCGAAACCGTAACACCGGCACCTCATGCCGAAACCGTAACACCGGCACCTCATGCCCCTCATGCCTGATTTTATGAAAGTACTCATCATCGGATCGGGCGGCCGCGAGCACGCACTCGCCTGGAAGGCCGCGCAGTCGCCGCGCGTGACGCAGGTGCTCGTCGCGCCGGGAAATGCGGGCACCGCGCTGGAGCCGCGGGTCAGGAACGTGGACGTCGCAGCGGACGACCTGCCCGGCCTGGTGCGCTTCGCGCTTGCAGAGAAGATCGACCTCACCATCGTCGGGCCCGAGGGCCCGCTGGTGCAGGGCGTCACCGACGAATTCTCCGCAGCGGGGCTGCGCTGCTTCGGCCCGAGCCGCGAGGCCGCCCGTCTCGAGGGCTCCAAGGCCTACATGAAGGAATTCCTGCAGCGCCACTCGATACCGACTGCCGCTTACGCGACCTTCACGCGCGAGAGTTTTGATCCGGCCTGGGTTCGCGCCCAGCGCGCTCCGCTGGTGGTCAAGGCCGACGGCCTGGCCGCGGGCAAGGGCGTGGTCATCTGCCAGGATGTGAACGAGGCGGTCGAGACGGCCGAGACCATGTTCACCGGGCGCTTCGGCGCCGCGGGCGCGACGATCGTCATCGAGGAATTCCTCGAGGGCGAGGAAGCGAGCTTCATCGCCATGGTGGATGGCACAAACGTGCTGCCGCTCGCCACGTCGCAGGACCACAAGCGCCGCGACGACGGCGATCTCGGGCCGAACACCGGAGGAATGGGCGCCTATTCGCCGGCGCCCGTGGTCACGGCCGAGGTGCACGAGCGCGCGATGCGCGAGGTGATGTGGCCCACCGTGCGCGCGCTCGCCGCAGCAGGCACACCATACGTCGGCTTCCTGTATGCAGGCCTGATGATCGCCGCGGACGGCACGCCTAAAGTGCTCGAGTTCAATTGCCGGCTCGGCGATCCCGAGACGCAGCCGATCCTGGCACGCATGCGCTCCGACATCACCGCGCTCTGCGAGGCCGCGCTCGACGGCCGGCTTGCCGACGCGAAAGTGGACTGGGATCCGCGCGCCGCGGTCGGCGTCGTGCTGGCGGCCGGCGGCTACCCGGACAATGCCCGCAACGGCGACGTGATCCATGGGCTGGATGCGGCGGCGAAGCTGCCCGGCAAGGTGTTCCACGCGGCCACCACGCTCGACGGCGAGTCGGTGGTGACCAGCGGCGGGCGTGTGCTCTGCGCGGTGGGCCTGGGCGACGGCGTCAGGGCCGCGCAGCAGCAGGCATACGATCTCGTCGCCGCGATCTGCTGGGACGGCATGCAGTACCGTCGCGACATCGGCTACAGGGCGATCGCCCGCGAATAGTCACTTTCGTATGATCCGGCCGATGCGAGTGCCGGTGGCCAGGCCGCACCGATGCTTACGATTCCGGTGAGGTAGGCAGCGGGCCCGCGGTTCGCCGCAACGCCTCCCTGCGTATCACGTAGAGCCCCGCGCCGACGACAATGGCACCGCCGAGCAACGTCGCAGTACCCGGCAACACGTGCCAGATCGAGAAGTCGAGCACCACGCCCCACACCAGGGCCGTGTATTCGAGCGGCGTCAACACGGCCACCGGCGCGCTCCTGAATGCCTCGGTGATCAGGTACTGCCCCATCGCACCGGCCAGGCCCAGGCCCAGCATCAGCGGCCAGTCCGGCAGCTGCAGCGGTTGCCAGCCGGAAATCGAGAGCAGTCCGGCGCCGACGGACAGCATTGCCATCAACCAGAACACCATGCTCTCGTTTGTGTCTGTTCGCGACAGCACCCGCAGCGTAATGACGGCGAGCGAGTAGCACAGCGCGGCCACCACGGCGGCCAGGCTGCCGATCGAGATCCAGTTGCCCCCCGCAGGCCTGAGCATCAGCAGCACTCCTGCGAGGCCGATGCAGATCGCGGCCCACCGGTGGCGGCCCACGGTCTCGCCGAGCATCGGCACGGAGAGCGCCGCCACCACCAGTGGCGCGCACATGAAGATCGAGTAAGTGGTCGCCAGCGAAGACTCGCGCACGGCGAAGATGAAGCTGCCGAGCATCAGCACACTCAGCGCGCCGCGGAACAGGTGGAGCTTGAGGTTCACGATGCGCAGGCGTTCGACGCGCCCGCGCAGCAGTATCGGCATCAGCACGAACGGCAGCGAGGTGATGCCGCGCAGGAAGGCGACCTGCATCGGCGCATAGTGCCCTGCGAGGACCTTCAACAAGGCGTCCATGACCGAGAACACGGCCACGGACAGCAGCATCAGGGCGATGCCCCTCAGGTTATTGGTCTGCACGCGTCCCGCCCCCCCGCCGGCCGCAGCCGGCCAGCGGCTCAGCGCTTCATCAGGTCGAAGAACTCGCCATTGGTCTTGGTGTCCCGCATCTTGTCGATGAGGAATTCCGCGGCGGCAAGCTCGTCCATCGGGTGCAGCAGCTTGCGGATGATCCAGATCTTGGCGAGTTCGTCCGGCGACGTGATCAACTCTTCGCGGCGGGTGCCGGAACGATTGATGTTGAACGCAGGGTAAACACGCTTCTCGGCGATGCGGCGATCCAGGTGGATTTCGCTGTTGCCGGTGCCCTTGAACTCTTCGTAGATCACGTCGTCCATGCGCGAACCGGTGTCGATCAGGGCCGTGGCCATGATCGTCAGGCTGCCGCCCTCCTCGATGTTGCGCGCGGCGCCGAAGAAGCGCTTCGGCCGCTGCAGCGCGTTCGCATCCACGCCGCCCGTGAGTACCTTGCCGGAGCTCGGCACCACGGTGTTGTAGGCGCGCGCGAGTCGCGTGATCGAGTCGAGCAGGATCACCACGTCCTTCTTGTGCTCCACGAGCCGCTTGGCCTTCTCGATGACCATCTCGGCCACCTGCACGTGGCGGCTCGCGGGCTCGTCGAAGGTCGAGGAGACGACTTCACCGCGCACGGTGCGCGACATCTCGGTGACTTCCTCGGGCCGCTCGTCGATGAGCAGCACGATCAGGTACACCTCGGGGTGGTTGCCGGTGATCGAGTTGGCGATGTTCTGCAGCAGCATCGTCTTGCCGGCCTTCGGCGGCGAGACGATCAGTCCGCGCTGGCCCTTACCGAGCGGCGCGATCAGGTCGATCATGCGCGCGGTGAGGTCCTCGGTGCTGCCGGTGCCGCGCTCGAGCTTGAGGCGGCGGGTCGGGTGCAGCGGCGTGAGGTTCTCGAACAGCACCTTGCTGCGCGCGTTCTCGGGCGAGTCGAAATTGATCTGCCCGACCTTGAGCAGCGCGAAGTAGCGCTCGCCGTCCTTCGGCGGACGGATGAGCCCGGAAATCGAGTCACCGGTGCGCAGGTTGAAGCGCCGGATCTGGCTCGGGCTGATGTAGATGTCGTCGGGGCCCGCGAGGTAGGAGCCCTCGGGCGAGCGCAGGAAGCCGAAGCCGTCCTGCAGGATCTCGAGCACGCCGTCGCCGTAGATGTCCTCGCCGTTCCTGGCGTGTGCCTTGAGGATCGCGAAGATGATGTCCTGCTTGCGCGAGCGCGCCAGGTTCTCCATCCCCATCTGCTGCGCCATCTTGAGCAGGTCGGGAATCGGCTTGTGCTTCAACTCCGACAGGTTCATCGAGCGGCGGCTCGCCTCGAGTTCCTCCGGGCTGATGACGTCGAGGTCGTCGGCGTCCAGGAAATCCTCCGGCGGCAGTTCGTCCTGCCGCGGCCCCCGGTTGCCATCGGCACCGCCGCCGCCTCCGCCTCCTCGGCCCCTCTTACCGGGCCGGTTACGACCCTGGTTGCCGAGGTAGCCTCTCACAGCTTGCTGTCCAGAAAAGCCGCGACGTCCGCCTTGCGGACGGCCCCGATCTTCTGGCCTTCCGCCTGTCCGTTCTTGAACAGGATCAGAGTTGGGATGCCGCGGACGCTGAACCGCATTGGGGTCTTCGGGTTGTCGTCCACGTTCATTTTGGCGATCGTCACCCTGCCCGCGTACTCCGTCGCGATTTCGTCGAGCATCGGGGCGATCATCTTGCATGGGCCGCACCACTCGGCCCAGAAGTCGAGGAGAACCGGGAGCGGTGCCTGAAGTACGTCCGTCTCGAAGTTCGAGTCGGTTACGTGGATGATCTGCTGGCTCACCAGAGACTACCTCCGCTGGTGTTTCGTTGGTTGGTATGTTTGGGTCGGTCAAGGGGTGTCTTGTTGTGTTGGCAGGAGTCGTCGCCGGAGTTATCGAGTGACGGCGCGATCTGCGTGAGGCAAACTATCGGGATTGCTGGCTGTACACGAAATTCTGGATTCCCGCTGCACCGGGCGTGAGCGCCGGTCCCCTGAGGGGTCCGGCGAGCCGGCTTCGCTACTTGCGGGAGCGGACTGTTAGCCGCGGGTCGGAGAGTATTTGAACCCGCTTTGCGCCAATTTGCAAGACCACTATCAACGACACTGGACCCGATGGCCGACGCACACCTGACCGACGTCTCATTCTCGAACCTCCACCTGCCGGAACCACTGGCGCGCGGCATTGCCGACGCCGGCTTCGAGCGCTGCACTCCGATCCAGGCCCAGACGCTGCCACGCGCGCTCGCCGGCTGCGACGTGGCGGGCCAGGCCCAGACGGGCACCGGCAAGACCGCCGCGTTCCTTGTCGCGCTTTACTCGCGACTGCTGCGCGCCGAAGTGCCGCCGACCCGCAAGATCAACGCACCGCTCGCGCTGATCATCGCACCGACGCGCGAACTCGCGGTGCAGATCCACCACGACGCGGAGATCCTCGGGCAGTACACGGGCCTCCGGAACTGCCTCGCTTTCGGCGGAGTCGACTACGAGAAACAGCGCCGCGACCTGGAAGAAGGCGTGGACGTCCTGATCGGCACGCCGGGCCGCCTGATCGACTTCTACAAGCAGCACGTGTTCGACCTGCGCTCGGTGCAGGTGCTGGTGCTCGACGAGGCCGACCGCATGTTCGACCTCGGCTTCATTGCCGATATCCGCTACATAATGCGTCGCCTGCCGCCGCCGGACCAGCGGTTGAACCTGCTGTTCTCGGCAACGCTCGCGCAGCGCGTGCTCGAGCTTGCCTACGAGCACATGAACGACCCCGAGCTGGTGCGCATCGAGCCCGACAAGATGACCGTGGACCAGGTGCGCCAGGTCATCTATTTCCCGTCGATGGACGAAAAGCCGCGGCTGCTGGTGGGGCTGCTGCGCAAGATGGACCCGCACCGAACGATGATCTTCGTCAACACCCGGCGCGGCGCCGAAGAGCTGGAAGGGCTCTTGCGCGCCAATGGCTTCAACGCCGAGGCGATTTCGGGCGACGTCCCGCAGCGCAAGCGCATGCGCATGCTCCACGATTTCCACAGCGGCGAACTCGCGATCCTGATCGGCACCGACGTGGCCTCGCGCGGCCTGCACATCCCGGACGTGAGCCACATCTTCAACTACGACATGCCGCAGGATCCCGAGGACTACGTGCACCGCATCGGCCGCACCGCGCGCGCGGGCGCCGAAGGCGATGCGATCAGCCTCGGCTGCGAGGACTTCGTCCAGTCGCTGCCGGACATCGAGGGCTACATCGGCCGCAGCCTGCCGCGCGCGGCATTGACCGAGGACCTGCTCGCCGAAATCACGATACCGGCGCGTGAACGACGCCGCTTCGGCGGACCGGGCGGCTCGCGAGGCGGTCCCGGCGGTGGTCGTGGGCGCGGCGGTCCCGGCGGTGGCGGGCGGGGTGGCAGTGGCGGCGGTGGCCGGAGTGACGGACGTCGTGGCCCTCCCCGTGACGGCATGCGCAGCGACAATCGCCCGCCCCCCGACCGTGCGCCGACCCGGACCAGTGCACCGGCGGCAGCTCCGGCTGCTGCACCGGCCGAATCCGGCAAGCCCGCCCAGCCAACCGGAGAAGGCGGCGAGCCGCGCAAGCGCCGTCGCAGGCGACGCAGTGGCGGCACACCCCCTGCGGGCGGTGGTGGCCCTGCCTCACCGCCAACCCCATCGTCCGACGGCTGATCCGGCCGGCGAGCCCCGCTACGGGACCAGGTCGGCCAGCCGCTGGATACCCGTGAAACCAGGCGCCTCGCTGCGCCCGGGCTGCGTCGAGTCAGGCTGCAGCACCTGGTAAATCCAGCGCACCCCTGCGGTCCGCGCAGCCAAAAGAACCGCGACGCTGTCGTCCACGAACAGTGTCGAGCCCGGTTCGACGCCGTGGCCAAGTGCGAGCCGCCGCCAGAAATCTGGCGACTCCTTGGGCACGCCGAACTCGTGCGAGGAAACGACTCCGTCGAAGTGAAGGTCGAGCCCGACCTGGGCGTTCTTGATGCCGAGGCTGATCGGGTGGGCATTGGTGGTCAGCAGCACCCGCAGCCCGCGCGCGCGCAGCGAGCCCAGGAAGTCCACGGCCCCGGGCAGGTAGCGGATGTGGTCGCGCATCTCGTGCTTGAGCCCGGCTACGTCGAAGCCGAGTTCCTCGCTCCAGTGGTCTATGCAGTACCAGTCGAGCGTGCCGTGCTTCGCGTCGAAGCGCGGCTTCAGGCGCGCGAACGATTCGTGCGCGTCGAGTCCCCGCGCCTCACCCCAGCGCCGGGGCAGGACCTCAAGCCAGAACAGGTTGTCGAAACGCAGGTCGAGCACGGTGCCGTCCATGTCGAGACACACGGTCTCGACCTCGGACCAGTCAGGCTGGACTGCGCGACGGCTGCTCGACGCTGGGCGCACGATCGTGAAAGGCACCGGATGGCTGACGGGCCGCTATCATACGGTGGCATTCAACAGTACTGGAGCTCCTGCATGGCATCCGATCCCGCCGAACTGCTTGCCGGCGTCCTCGACGCGGTCAACGCCGCTTCAACGGCGATTCTAGAGGTCTATGCTTCGGCGCTCGCGGTCGAGTACAAGGCCGATGACTCGCCGATTACCCGTGCCGACCGGGCCGCACACGAGATCCTGGCCGCGCGGCTCGCGTCGCTGACGCCGGATATTCCGGTGCTGTCCGAGGAGGCCGAGGACGCTCATTCATTCGATGTGCGGCGCGACTGGAACCAGCTCTGGCTGGTCGATCCGCTCGACGGCACGCGCGAGTTCATCGGGCGCAACGGAGAGTTCACGGTGAACGTGGCGCTGGTCAGGAATCACGAGCCGGTACTCGGGGTGGTCGCAGCCCCGGCGCTCGGCCTCACCTACTTTGCCGCCAGGGGGCACGGCGCCTTCTGCTCGGAGGGCAAGGCGGCGCCGAGGCCGATACATACCCGGCCCGCGGCAGATCCGCTGGTCGTGGTCGGCAGCCGCTCGCACCGCGGCGACTCACTCGACGGCCTGCTGGCGAAGCTGGGTCCCCATGAACTGCGCCCGACAGGCAGCGCGCTCAAGTTCTGCCTGGTTGCCGAGGGCAGCGCGGACTTCTATCCGCGGCTCGGCCTGACGTCGGAGTGGGACACCGCCGCGGCGCAGGCGGTACTCGAGGTGGCGGGCGGCGCCGTGACGAACCTCGACGGCACGCCGCTGCGATACAACCAGCGCGACACGCTGCTCAACCCGCACTTCATCGCATTCGGCGACCCGACACGGAACTGGCCGGCGCTGTTCTGACCGATGGAGCTCTCGTGGTGGTTGCTCGGGTTCCTGGTGCTGCTGATGGCGATTGCCTGGTACTGGCACGACAGCCTCGGCGCCCGCGAGCAGGCCAACGTCGTGGCACTGGAGACCTGCCGCGGCACCGGCGCGAGCCTGCTGGATGGCACGGTGGCGTTCCGCGCGCTGCGGGCCGTGAGGGTCGGCGGGGGCGCCCTGCAGCTGCGCCGCACCTATGTATTCGACTACACGCGGGACGGCAACACCCGGCAGCAGGGCTTCGTGGTGCTCACCGGGCACAGCGTGGACAGCGTCGGCCTCTGAGCGCGTCTCGCCTGCGGAGCTGCATGCCCTACCCTTTTTGCCGCGCGCAGGGCTAAGCTACCCGCCCCGGCCAAGGCTCGAGCAGCGGGTTCCACCGATGGCGGAAGTCAGCGACAACGTCGATACCGAAACATTCAAGCACCTGGAGCGGCTGCGCCAGTTGCGGATCGAGCATCGCGACCTCGACGACGTGATTCACCGCCTGCAGCTGGACCTCTACGTGGACCAGGTGCAGATGCGACGACTGAAGAAGCGCAAGCTGCTGATCAAGGACCAGATCGCCCGGCTCGAAAGCCAGCTGATCCCGGACCTCAACGCCTGATCGATGGCAAAGCCGATCGAAACCGCGGCCGACATTGCCGCGAGCCTTGTCACTCCGACGAACCTGTCCCAGGTCGCGGTCATTGGCGTAGCGATCCTGCTCGGGCTGTGGATCGCAAGGCTGCTGCGTAACCTGATCCCGCCCGCCGGCGACGACGACATGCGCGGCCGCATGCGCGAAATCGGCTGGGTCGGCGCGCCCTACGCGACGGTGCTGGTTATCCTGGCCGCGGCCGACGGGTTGATGCACGCGCTGGGCATGCCAGCGAAGATCGTGAACGTCGCGGTGCAGCTCGGCGGGCTGCTGCTGATGATCCGGGTCGTCGTGTACGTGGCCAGGGTCTCGATGGGCGCGCGGGCGCGCCTGAAGGGCTGGGGCACGGGAATCAGCTTCGTACTCTGGGTGTTCCTGTCGCTGCACCTGCTCGGCTGGGGCGATGCGGTCATCGGCCTGCTGGACGGCATCGGCCTCAACGCGGGCAAGACACGCATCTCCGTGTGGTCGGTGATGAAGCTGCTGGTCACTGTCAGCCTGTTCGTGATGATCGCCATGTGGATGGCACGCTGGCTCGAGCGGCGTGTGCTGAAGCTCGACGCGCTCGCGCCCAACATGCGCATCGGCATCGCCAAGTTCACCCAGGCGTTCCTGGTCGGCCTGTCGGTGCTGGTCGGCCTGAATGCCGCGGGACTCGACCTCACCACCCTGAACGTGCTTACCGGTGCGGTCGGCATCGGCCTGGGCTTCGGCCTGCAGAGCATTGCGGCCAATTTCGTCAGCGGCTTCGTGCTGCTGATGGACCGCTCCATCAAGCCCGGTGACGTGATCAGTTTCACCGGGATGCCCGGCACCGCGACCGAGGGCTTCGGCTGGGTCGAGGAACTGCGCGGGCGCTACGTCGTGGTACGCGATCGCGACGGAGTATCGACGCTGGTGCCGAACCAGAACCTGATCACCAGCCCGGTGACCAACTGGAGCTACTCCGATCCGCGGGTGCGCCTCAAGCTGCCGGTCAGGGTCAGCTACAAGTGCGACCCGGAACTCGCCATGAGTCTGCTGCTCGAGGCCGCGGCGGGCCACCCGCGGATCATCCACGACCCCGCGCCGGTCGCGCGCCTGATGCACTTCGGGGAAAGCGGTATCGATCTCGAACTGCGCTTCTGGATTCCCGACCCGCACGAAGGCGTGAACAACGTGCGCTCGGACGTGAACCGCGCGATCTGGCGCCTGTTCAACGCGAACGGCGTCACGATCCCGGTCGCGCAGCGCGAAATCCGCGTCGAGATGGCCGGACCCGGCATCGGCGCGATTGAACCGGGCCGCGACGACTGAGGCCCGATGTCGGTCGAGGTCTCAGGCTCGCTCGAAATCCCGGACGAGCTGCTGGAATTCCGTGCGGTACGCGCCTCCGGGCCCGGCGGCCAGAACGTAAACAAGGTCTCGAATGCGATCGAGCTGCGCTTCGACTCGGCAGCCTGGTCGCCGCTCGGCGCTGCGGCGCGTGCGCGACTGAAGCGGATTGCAGGCCGGCGCATGACGGCCGCCGGCCTGATCGTGATCGATGCGCAGCGCCTGCGGTCGCTGGAGCAGAATCGCGCCGACGCCGTCGGGCGGCTGGTCACGATGATCCGCGAGGCGCTCATCGAGCCGAAAGCCCGGCGCCCGACGCGCCCGACGCGCGCATCGAAGGAGCGGCGGCTCGCGTCCAAGACCCGCGAGTCGCGCGACAAGAAACTTCGCGGCCGCGTGCGCGGCGAGGACTGACGCGCCGCAGGTGCCATTGTGCCGGGTAGCCTCGTCGCCGGGGCGTCGCGCCGCAGGGACGGGTTCACGGCGTCCCCGGAGACGAGGCTACCCGGCCACAATGGGCACCAGGGCCCCCTCAGCGGTGCACCACCTGCAGGATGCTGTTGCGCATCTGCTCGTGCAGCACCAGCTGCGCATCCTCGACGACGGCACGCATCATGGCCGGCTCGAACACCAGCGTGCCGTCCGGTGCCTTGCTCACCACCTGGCGCGCGCGCGCCAGGTCGAGGAAGTTTGCGAACTGCGCCCGCTCGAAAAACTCTGGTGCGTTCATCTCGTAGAGCAGCGACATCCGCTGGGCCATCAGCTGGCACTGCCGCTCGAGTGCTTCCTGCGTGACGCGGCCGCTGCCGGCCTTGAGCAGCAACGAGACAGCGAGGTAATAGCGCTCGAGTATCGGCACGGCCACCCGCGCGAGCACCGACAACTGCACCGCCTCCGGAGCCTCGGCCGGCGGCCGGGACCAGGTCGAGCGATCCTCGGACGCCGACAGCAACCCCAGGTTCAGCAGGTCCTCGAGCAGCCGGTCGACGACTTCCGGCAGCTCCGACTCGGGCCAGCGCAGGAAATACTCGTCGGCCGCATACGGATAGACGCGACCCGCGAGGCGATGCAGGTCAGCGCGCGGCACGCTCGCGTTGTTCAGGAACGCGCAGGCGAGCAGCGACGGCATCAGCAGCAGGTGCAGCGAGTTGTTGCGGAAATAGCTGGTCAGGATCGCCGAGTCGTCCGTCATCCGCATGATGTCGCCAAGCTCGTGCGGCTCGCGGCGCAGGATACCGAGCGACATGCCATGCCGGATCATCGACGCCCCGTCCATGTCGGTCACCCAGACCTTCGGCGAGTACGGGGCCCGGCGCAGCAGTGACGCATAGACCTCGAGAAGGCGGAGGAGGTCGGCCTCGCCCATGCTGTGGCGCGGCGTGGCCAGCATCGCCAGGCCGATCAGGTTGATCGGGGTCACGCAGGCCGCGGCGTTGATGCGCGTCATGATCGACATCGCGAGGTCTTTCACCAGCGGCGTGAGCCACGACGGCCTGTCGTCCGACCCGGACGGTGCTCCCGTCCAGTCGGGGGCGTGCTTGCGGATCATCGGATCGAGCGCCAGCGGCTCACCGAAGCTCACGTACACCTTGCCGAAACGGCTGCGCAGCTCAGGGATCGCGCGCAGCAGCGTCAGCACGGACTCCTTCTCCTTCGGCCGTCCCGACAGCTCGTTGATGTAGGTGCGCCCCTCGACCAGCCGCTCGTACCCGAAGTAGACCGGCACGAACACCACCGGACGGCCGGGCTCGCGCAGGTAGCTGCGCACCGTCATCGCGAGCATCCCGGTCTTCGGCTGCATCAACCGGCCGGTGCGGCTGCGACCGCCTTCGATGAAGTACTCGAGCGAGTGCCCGCGCGCCATCATGATGCCGAGGTAGCGTACGAATACCGCCGTGTAGAGCTGGTTGCCGGAGAAACTGCGCCGCAGGAAGAACGCCCCGCCGCGGCGCAGGAACGAGCCGATGACCGGCATGTTGAGGTTGATGCCGGCCGCGATGTGCGGCACCGCGAATCCCTTGTGGTAGACCACATAGGACAGCAGCAGGTAGTCCATGTGGCTGCGATGGCAGGGCACGTAGACGATTTCAGCGTCGGCCTCGATGGTGCCGAGGCTGGAGAAGTTCGCGAGCTCGACGCCGTCGTACAGGCGGTTCCATAGCCTGCCAAGAAGACCCGACATGAATACGACGAACGAGTGCGAATAGTTCGCCGCGATCTCCTTGGCATAGCCCCGCGCGATCTTCAGCGCATCGCGCCTCCCGAGCTCCTTCGACTTCATCTCGTCGCGTACCGCGTCGCGGACCAGCTGCGTGTTCAGCAGCTGGGCCACTATCGTGCGTCGATGCGACAGGTCCGGACCGATGGTCGCCGTGCGCTGGGTGCGGAACTGGGCCCGCAACTGGCGCCACAGCCGGCGCGGGCCGCGCAGCAACCCACGCGTCTCGGATTGAGGCGGCTGCAACGGCACGGCGTCGCCGAACAACACCAGCAGGTTGCGGCCGTTCAGCAACAGCGAAAGGACTTTCCTGAACCTGCCGCCGATGTCCCAGCCCTCGGCGACCAGCAGCCGCAGCCACGAGCGCTCGCGATCCGGCGCGCGGCCCCAGAACAGGCTCACCGGCACCAGGTCGGCGTCAAACCCGATGTCGGTCGCCGCGAGCGCGACCAGGTCGCGAAGCGCCTGCGGGACACGGCGGTCGACTCGCGTGCGCAGGAATCCCGCACGCCGCTCGAGGAACGTGACGGACACCGGCAGCCCCGCCGTGCCCACCGTCAGCGGCGCGAGCGGCAAGGGCAGCGCCCTTTCGCGGCAGACGTACTCGAGCACGGCGAGGTCGATGATGCTGCGCTTCTCGAGTGCGTAGACGACGGCCCTGCCGTCCGCGAACTGCGCGGCCAGCGAGTCGGGAAGGATGGACGGGCGCACCCAGAACGAAACGAATCTTCGCACCAGCGGCAGCAGCAACCGCTCCATCACCGTCATGCCGCTCATGCCGGAAGGCGCCCTGCCACGATCATGTGGCGATCGGATACCTCGATCACGTCCAGGGCACCGAGCCCGCATTCCGCAAGCTGGCTACGCACGTCACCAGGCTTGAATGCGGCGCAAAGAGAATTGTAGAAGTCCTGCTTCAGCACCTCGGGTTCATCGCCGGCGTAGGCCTCGACGATCCCGCGGGCCGCGCCCGTCGAATCGGGTCGGTAGAGATCCATAACCAGCACGGCGGCACCCGGCGCGCCGTGGCCCAGCACGGTGCGCCACAGCACCATCGGGTCATGCAGGTGGTGCAACAGGCTGTTGCTGACGATCGCATCGTAGCGGGCTAGCGGCAGCTTCGCCCCCGGCAGGATTCCGTGCAGGAACCGGACGCGGGCCGCGAGTTGCGATTCATCGCGAAGCCTGGCCTCGCCGTAAGCGAGCATCGGTCGCGAGCCGTCCAGTCCGTGCACCACGAGGCCCGGGTTGCGGCGCGCGAGCCTGAGCGCGATGTCGCCGGGCCCGCAACCGAGGTCGAGCATCGAGCCCACACCAAGGCCGGGGAACTTCTCTTCGAAAAGCGCGACGAAGCGTTGATTCGGCTCGGAGAAATCGGCCTCGGCGTATGCGCGGGCCTGCTCAAACTCGTCCATGAGCTCGGGTTCGAGAATGCGTTGCATGAGATTTCCTGGGCCGGGATCGTCCCGGCGCCGCTCACTCGCCGGAATCGGCCGGTCCATCCCCTGACTGCGCATCGATCGCCGCGTCCAGCGAGTCCTTGGCCGCCATGGTCGTGGCCTCTACTCCACGCGCCCGGTCCTGCGTCTGGATCATGTCGTCGAACACTGTCTCGTCGGTGCTGCGGCCTTTGGCCGCGGCGTCTGCCTTATCCTGGGGAGCCTGCTCGCCGCCGCAGGCGGCCACCACCGTAAGCACCAGGCCCAGGACGGCTGTTCTTGCTGTCGTATGCATACTCACCCCGCGGGTAACTCCCCGGCGCAATCTTACCCGCAACAGGGGACATTCTCCTTTTCGCTGGAAGCAGAAAAGGAGAATGTCCCCTCTCAAATGTCCCCTCTCAGAGGAATTCTTCGATCGAGAACAGGAAGTACGTGAAATAGTGGTTGATCGGCCGGATCTGGTCGAGCAGCCCGTGATCGGAGTTCACCACGTGCAGCGTGGCCTTCTGCTCGCGCGCGAAACGATAGCTGTTGTCCACCGGGATCACTTCGTCGCGCCAGCCGTGGATGATCGTCGTCGGGCACGCCGCCGGACGCGGGCTGAATTTCTCGTATCCAGGCATGTACAGCGCAGGCGCAAGCAGGAACATGCCGCGGGCCTGCAGCAGCGACGAAGCCGCGACCGTTACGTATCCGCCCAGGCTCGAACCGACCAGCACCAGCGAACCGCGCAGGTCCTTGCAGAAGGAAAGCAACCGGGTGACTCGATCCTTCGGGTCGTCGATGCCGCGGTAGTCCACCGACTCGACCACGAACCCCTCCTCGCGGGCAATCTCTGCCATCGCAGCAATCTTGCTGCCCCATGGCTCGCTGTCCTTGCCGTGCGAAAAGACTACGTATCGTTCGGCCATCAAGAGCCTCCTTCCACCATCCCCGCCGGCATCATATTCCCCCCGCAGCAGGGATTCCGGAATCAGTTCTCATCGCCGACTCTCCACAGCCAGCGGTCGAGGTCCCCGGCCGGGCTCTGCCAGCCGTGGCGACGGAGGTTTACGCGGCCGCTCGATGCATCCACGCCTTCGCTTTGCAGCCGCCGGATCTGCCGGTCGCGCGATGGCGCACCCACCGGGAAGGCTATGCGGCCACCGGCAGCGACGATTCGATGCCACGGGATCTTGCTGCCCTCTGGAAGCGTCGCGAGCACGCGCCCGACCAGGCGCGAGCGCCGCGGCCAGCCAGCGCGCTCGGCGACCGCGCCGTAGGTCGTGACCTTGCCGCGGGGTACCTGCCCCACGACCGCGAGGATTGCGTCGGCCGCTTCGTTCATGCCGGAGGATGCTAGCCACCAGTGCCATGCGTGCACAAGCGGGTCGATTGCCGCAGCAGCGCGCAGCGTGCGAAAGTCCATCGATGACGACCGAGAGAGCGCACCAGGGCTGGCGATTCGCGATCGACCGCGGCGGTACGTTCACCGACGTCGTCGCACGCGACCCCCAGGGAACACTCCACACGCACAAGGTCCTGTCGCGTGACCCGCGGCGCCCGGGCGACCCGGCCGTGCGAGCGATCGCCGATGTGCTAGCGCGCGTGCCGGGCAGCGGCAGGCTGCTGGAATCCGTGAGGCTAGGCACGACGGTCGCCACCAACGCACTGCTGGAACGCAAGGGCGAGCCGACCCTGCTGGTGACGACACGCGGCCTCCGCGACGCGCTGCGCATCGGCTACCAGAATCGCCCGGACATCTTCGCGCGCGCGATACGGCTGCCGCCCACGCTGTATTCCATGGTGATCGAGGCCAACGAGCGGATCGACGCAAGTGGCTCGGTACTCGAACCGCTCGACGAGGCGCCGTTGCTCGCCGCTCTGTCCGAGGCGCGAGCCGGTGGCCTGCGCGCCGTCGCGATCGCGTTCCTGCATGGCCTTCGCAATCCGGACCACGAGCGACATGCCGCACGCCTGGCCGTGCAGGCGGGCTTCGAGGAGGTCGTCGTGTCGCACGAGGTCGCGCCGCTGGTCGGGCTGGTCGCGCGCGGCGACAGTGCCGTGGCAGATGCCTACCTGTCCCCGGTGCTGGGTCGCTACGTTCGCGACTTCCTCGGCCAGCTCGCCGAAAGCCACGGCGATCCTCAACTGCTGATGATGCAGAGCAACGGCGGGCTGGTGGACCCCGATGGATTCCGCGGCATCAACGCCGTGCTGTCCGGTCCTGCGGGTGGCGTGGTGGGGCTCGCGTCCATCGCCGGATCGTCCGGGCTCGGCCGGCTGATCGGCTTCGACATGGGCGGCACGTCGACCGACGTCAGCCTCTTCGCCGGCGAATTGCCGCGCCGCCTGGCAACGGAGATCGACGGCATTCGCCTGCACTCGCCGATGATGGACGTGCACACCATCGCTGCCGGAGGGGGCTCGATCGTGCGGTACGCCGATGGGCGCCTCCAGGTCGGACCCGAATCCGCAGGCGCAGACCCCGGTCCCGCCTGCTACCGGCGCGACGGCCCGGCGACGGTGACCGACTGCAACGTGGTACTCGGACGAATCCGGCCCGAAAGATTCCCGGAGGTGTTCGGAACGTCGGGAGACGAACCGCTGGACCCGGGTGCTTCACGCGACCGCCTGGAGGCCATGGCCCGCGAGATCGCGCGTGACGGCACGCGACTCGAGGTCGAGCAGCTCGCCGAGGCTTTCCTGACGGTTGCGGTGTCGCGGATGGCCAATGCGATCCGCGAGCTGGCGCTCGGCCAGGGTCACGACCCATCGCAGTTCGCACTGCTGCCGTTCGGCGGCGCGGCCGGCCAGCACGCCTGCGCGGTCGCCGAGGCGCTCGGCATCGATTCGATGCTGCTCGACCCTCTGGCCGGTGTTCTCTCGGCCTACGGCATCGGGCTCGCCCGCCGCCGCTGCCTCCGGCGGCGCAGCGTCGTCGAGCACTGCGATGCCGAAGGCCATGCGCGAGTCGGCGAAGTGCTCGACCAACTCGAGCAGGCGGCGAGGGACGAACTCCGTCGCCAGGGAATCGCGGACGCCGACATCGCGCTGCGACGAACTGCAGGCCTGCGCCTCCCGGGTTCCGACTCGGAAATCGAGGTCGAATGGGGCACGCCCGCGGCGATGCTCAAGGAGTTCGCCGCCGCGCACCACCGGCTGTACGGCTTCGCGGATGACGCCGGCATTGCCGTACTGGCCAGCTGCGGTGCGGAGGCGAGTGAGCGCGAGCCTGCGGCTGGACGCGATGCAGGAAGCCCGGGCACGTTGACGCCGCCAGCAGGAAACGCAGGGCGGAGTTCCCCTCCGACCCTGGACGCTGCGACTGCGCAGGCAGGGCCAGTGGATTTCGCGCCGAACAAGGTAAGGGCCTGGAGCGACGGAGCGTGGCGCGAGATTCCACTGCATCTGCGCGACGACCTCCTCGAGGGCGCCGTGCTCGAAGGCCCGGCGCTCATCGCCGAGCAGGGTGCCACTGTCTGGATTGCGCCAGGCTGGGTCGCGCGTTCGCGCAGCGACGGCAGGATGCTGCTGGCACGCACCCGGGAGACGGACCACGAATCCTCGGTCGGGGAAGCACACGCCGACCCGATGCGCCTCGAAGTCTTCAACGGGCTCTTCATGCACGTGGCGGAACAGATGGGCGTCGTGCTGCGGCAGACCGCGAGTTCGGTCAACATCAAGGAACGGCTCGACTTCTCCTGCGCGATCTTCGACGGCGACGCGAACCTGGTCGCCAATGCGCCGCACATGCCGGTGCACCTGGGCTCGATGGGTGCGAGCGTCACCGCAGTGATCGAGCGCCACGGCCGGGACATGCGACCGGGCGACGCGTTCATCGTGAACTCGCCCTACCACGGCGGGACGCACCTGCCGGACATCACCGTGGTCACGCCGGTATTCGACGACACGGGCACGCACATCAATTTCTTCACCGCGTCACGTGCCCACCACGCGGACGTCGGCGGCATCACGCCCGGATCGATGCCGCCGGGCAGCCGCCGCATCGACGAGGAAGGCGCGCTGATCGAGCCGGTGCGCATCCTGCGCGACGGGCGCCTGGACGAGAGCGGCTTCCGGCTGGCGCTGGCCGCCGGCAGTCACCCGGCCCGCAATCCGGACCAGAATCTCGCCGACCTGCGCGCGCAGCTTGCGGCCAATGCGCGCGGCATCCGCGAACTCGAGCGTGCAGCGCGCGAGCACGGCCTGGCGACCCTGCTCGCCTATATGCGGCACGTGCAGGACAACGCGGAGGCCTGCATGCGGCGCGCGGTGCGCCGCCTGCGCGACGGGCACTACGCGTACGAAATGGACAATGGCCAGTGCGTCCGGGTCGCGGTCGCCGTCGACCATGCGGCGGGCGCGGTGAGCGTGGATTTCACCGGCACCTCGCCACAGGGTGATGACAACTTCAACGCACCGCGCGCCGTGACGGTGGCCGCCGTGCTGTACGTGTTCCGCACGCTGATCGACGAACCGATCCCGCTGAACGCCGGATGCCTGCGACCGATCGAGATCGTCGTGCCGCCCGGATCGATGCTCGACCCGGAGTTCCCGCACGCGGTCGTGGCCGGAAACGTCGAGACCTCACAGTGCATCGTGGACGCGCTGTATGGCGCGCTCGGCCTGCAGGCCGCATCCCAGGGCACGATGAACAACTTCACCTTCGGCAACGATCGCTATCAGTACTACGAGACCATCGCCGGCGGATCCGGCGCTGGCGATGGATTCGACGGCACCAGCGGCGTCCAGACCCACATGACGAACTCACGGCTCACCGACCCCGAGGTGCTCGAGGCGCGCTTTCCGGTATTGCTGCGTGAGTTCTCGCTTAGGACCGGCTCGGGCGGAGATGGTGCTTTCCGCGGCGGCGATGGACTGCTGCGCTGCGTGGAATTCCGCGAGCCGATGACCGCCGCGATCCTGTCGAATCATCGGCGCGTCGCGCCGTTCGGCCTGCAGGGCGGTGTCGAGGCGATGACGGGCGAGAACCGCGTGCTGCGGCGCGACGGCCGATCAGAAACGCTGGCCGCCACCGCGGAAGTCAGTGTAGAAGCGGGTGACCGCATCCTGATCGCGACTCCCGGCGGCGGCGGCTTCGGGCGCCGGACCTGAGGGGAGAGCCGTCAGCGACGGCCGCGGCTCGCGGTAGTAACCGAAGAGCTGCTGCGCCAGTGTGCGCGCCCTGGTTGCGGCGTCGTCCTGGGAATCCGCCGGGATGCCCTTCACCGTCATGCGCGTGCCGGCCGGCAACAGTGTCGAACGTGCAGGCCGCACGCGGCTGCCGTCGAGCGACTGCGTGACCAGGAACGAAAAATATTCGCCCGCGCGTGTCGAGCGCAGGCCGACCAGGAAGCTGACGCAACCGGCTGCGACGTCCTGCGCGGGATTCACGCGCTCGTCGCACACCACGTAGCAGGCATCGCCACCGGCCGGGCCGAACAGGCCCGCGGCAGCCAGTGGCGCCAGGAAATCCTGCACCTGCCGCGTGATCTTGTGCCAGGTGTTGCGGTCGCCGGCCTCGAAAACCGACCAGCGCGTACCGCGCTCGATGCTGCCCATCACCAGAAGCGCGCGGCGGCGGCGCGTCAGCAGCGCGCTGTCGGCGCTGGTCGCAGAACCGCCGGCAAGCGTGCGCAATGCCGGCGCGTCCGGGTTCGCCGAGCGCAGCGACTGCAGCGGGTTCATTCCATGCGCGATCAGCCGCGCACGCTCCGGATCCGTGAGTTGCTGTCCAGCCCGTGTGCCCGGCCGCAGCAGCAGTTCCTCGTCGGGGCCCGCCTGCCAGGGCGAGCGACGCTCGTCCATCCGGGCAAGCACGCCCGCTACGGCGCCACCATTCGCGAAGCACTCGTAGCGACCGCGCAGACGGTCGAAGGCGAGGATGCGCGGGAAACACATCAGCGCATGTTCGGACCTGAAGTCCAGCGTGCGCAGGCCCTCGAGCGCCTCGTCGCAGTTCGTCCAGGTCGCGGCCGGGTCGACGATCAGCATCGCGCGCAGGTTGCGGCAGTGCGCGGCGGCCGCGACCAGCACGCCCGGTCCCAGGTCCCGGTCTCGAGCCGGCGGCGGGATGTAGAGGAAATGCGCGTGGTCACACGGTCGCAACGCGAAGATGCCCGTGCCACGATCGGCCGAACCTATCAGGTCATAGTCCGTCAGCGGCTCCCCGTCATCGCCGTCGGCATTCGAGTCCACGTAGCCGATGGGGTGGCGCGTTCCGGGACGGTAGGTTCGATCTGGACGCAGCGGCGGAACGTCGCCCTGCACGCGCACCAGCGCCGACTCCTGCAGCGCTGTCGTGACGAACCGGGTGCTGCCCGCGACGATCGACAGCCGGCGGAATATTTCCTGGTCCTCGATGTGCTCGGACCCGGCCGAGCGTACGCGCTGGATGACGAGATTGAAGCGATCATCCTCGTTTGCGCGGATATTGTCGTAGTCCACGGACGCCCGCAGCGCCTCGCGCGAACCGGGGTTTCGTGCCGCAAGTGTCAGCGCCACGCGACCGCAGGGCAGCGTGATCGTCGCGGGACGGCCGCCGTTGCACACCCGCACGATGATCGCGTGGCGACCACCGTTCTCGAAGAACTGCTCCACGGCATAGGTCATCGGGCTCGGCTGCCACAAGCCGCCGAACACCTGCTGGAACTCGGCGAAGCCGCGAACGGAAACGGGACGCTGTACCGGGCCGCGCAGCGTGCGACCGACGAAAGCGCATACGGATGCCGGCAACTGCGCGATCGCGTGGTCGGCGCCAGGCGCCTCCGCCACGTCCATGCCCCTGAGGTTCGACTCTGCCAACCCGCTGCCCCCGCTCATGCTCGTTCTAAGTTAGCACAAGCGCTAGTGTGCGTAACCGCCCGGCAGCACTAATTATTGGGGTGCGCCGGCCGCCGGGGCTGCGGGCCCGTCGCGGCCATCCCAGTTGGACCCTTCCGGCAGCACGTTCTCTACGCGGCGTGCAGACTTGAGCCAATCCTCCATCGTGAGGCCCTGGCGTGAAACCGGCACCGAGATGCCCCGGGACTGTGTCACGGCCACTTCGGCGAGCGGCTTGTCGATGGTGACGCCGTGCTCATCGGCCAGTCGCTGCAGCCGGGCTGCCGCCTTCTCGTCATATGGAACGGGCGCCGGCGCCTTGCTGTCGTCCTCACCTTCGACCGGCACCGGGAACGACTGTACGTACAGGTTGCCGGCCTGCCACGCGGCCAGCAGCGGCTGGTTGACCACGGTCACCTTGGTACCGACCGCCACCTTGCCGAACAGCGACTCGATGTCCTCGGGGTAGAGCCGGATGCAGCCGTGGCTTGCGCGCATGCCGACGCCCGGCGGCTTGTTCGTGCCGTGCATCAGGTAGCTCGGCCAGCCAAGGTTCATCGCGTAGGCGCCGAGCGGATTGTCGGGGCCCGGCGGCACACGCGCAGGGAGCGGATCGCCATTGGCGGCGTGTTCCTTGCGCACCGATTCAGGCGGCGTCCACATCGGTCCCTTTCGCTTCGACACGATCTTCGTCGACCCGGTCGGCGTGGCCCAGCCGATCTTGCCGATGCCGATCGGGTACGTGACGACCGTGGGCGTCTTGCCTTTCTCGGCCTTCGGAAAATAGAACAGCCGCATCGCAGCGACATTGACCAGGATGCCTGCCCTGGGTCCGTCCGGGATCACGAACTGCGTCGGCAGGATGATGGTCGTGCCTTCACCGGGCAGCCACGGATCCACGCCCGGATTGGCGCGGAGCATCTCGTCGTAACCGAGGTTAAAGCGGCGAGCGATGTCTGCCAGCGTGTCCTCGTGCCGCGACTGCGTGACCTGCAGTGCACCGAGCACGTTCGTCACCCCGGGCTCGTAGGTGAACTGGTGCGTGGCCAGCGGCGCCTGGATTTGAGGAGGCGGTGGTGGTGGCGGCGGAGGCGGTGGCTGCTTTGGCTGGAACACGCTGCAACCGCCGAGCGCGAGCAATGTGACGACCGCGGCAGCGCGCGTGCCGGAAAACGCAGGATTGATCGCTCGCCCTGTATGCATCGCTGGTTTCACCCTCATCGGAGAATCGCGGGACGGTTCGGGAGTTCGTCGGAATTGCGCGAACCCGGACCTGCCGGAAAATACTCAGCCATCAGGTCGCCCACCCGACCGACGCCGTCGAGCATGCCCTGCTCGAACAGGCCTCCACCGAAGCTCGATTCCATTGCGCGGCAGATGTTCGCCCACTCGCCGCTCGAGACGCGGCCGTTATAGCCCCGGTCCGCGACGACCTCGACGTCGTGGTCGGCAAGCAGCACGTAGATCAGCACGCCGCTATTCGCAGCAGTGTCCCACACGCCCAGTTCCGCGAAGACCTGCAGTGCGCGATCGCGGGGACTGCGGCCGCGGAGCGCCTCGAGCGGCTCCAGCGAGGCCTCGATCGCTACGCGGATCTCACCGCTGTGCCGTCGCTCGGACTGGGTGATGGCCGCCTCGATCGCGGACAAGGTCGCATTCGGGAATGCGCGATGCAGCGCCGCGCGCGTAGCGAACAGGTGCTGGAAAAATCGCTTCCACTCCATGACTACCAGCTCCCGGACGCGCCGCCGCCGCCAAAGCCGCCGCCGCCACCGCTGAAGCCTCCACCTCCGAAGCCTCCGCCGCCAAGGCCCCCTCCACCGAAGCCGCCCGGGAACCCGGTCCCGCCACCGCGGCGGTGACTGTACCAGCCACGGCCGCCGGGCCCGCCGCCCATCCCGCCGATGACTGCGAAGATGAACGCAATGACTCCAGCGACCACCGACATCGCGACGATGCCGATGATGAGCCAGGTGATGAAACCGACCAGCCCGCCGGTTGCAAGCGCCCCGCCGACACGGCCGAACAGGCGGCGCAGTATCGACCCGCCCACCAGCGCGAAGACCAGCAGGACCGGCAGCAGGTTGCCGAGGCCGCTGACCCCATCGCCCGCCGACCCGCGCCGCACAGGCTCTGGCAGCGGTTCGCCATTGATCACCTGGATCATGCGATCCACGCCGGCGTCGATGCCGCCGTAGTAGTCGCCGCCCCGGAAAACGGGGACGATGACCTCATCGATGATGCGGTTGGCGGTCGCGTCGGGCAACGCGCCCTCGAGGCCGTAGCCAACCTCTATGCGCACCTTGCGGTCGTCACGCGCGACCAGCAGCAGCGCACCGTCGTCCACGCCCTTGCGCCCGAGCTTCCAGGCGTCGGCGACGCGGATGGCGTACTGCTCGATCTCCTCCGGCTGCGTGGTCGGGACGACCAGGACCGCGACCTGGCTGCCCTTGGCCTGCGCGAACGACCTGAGCTTCGAGTCGAGCGCGGCGACCTGTTCCGGCGTGAGCACGCCGGCCAGGTCGGTGACAGGCGTCGTCAGCGCCGGGACCGGCACCAGCTGCTGGGCGTGGCCGGCGACGGCACAAAGCGCAAGCGCGGCCGCCAGCGAAGTGATCCCGGCGAAACGCAGCCGGTTTCGGGTCAGGGACGACACTTGGGCGTCCGCGCCGGTGTGGTACCGGCGCGTCCGGTCCTCAGTTCGTCACCGGCGCAGCACCCGACGGCGCGGGCGCCGCGAAATCGACGGTCGGCGGCTTCGCAATCGCTGCTTCATTTTCGACGGTGAAGTTCGGCTTGACCTTGTAGCCGAACACCATGGCCGTCAGGTTGGTCGGGAACTTGCGCACCGTCACGTTGAATTCCTGCACCGCCGCGATGTATCGGTTGCGCGCGACGGCGATGCGGTTCTCGGTGCCCTCGAGCTGGGCCTGCAGGTCGCGGAAGTTCTGGTCCGACTTGAGCTCGGGGTACTTCTCCACCACGACCATCAGGCGCGACAGCGCGCTCGACACTTCGCCCTGGGCAGCCTGGAACTGCTGCAGCGAAGCCGGGTCGTTCGCGTCCACGTTGATCTGCGTCGCCTTGGCCCGCGCCTCGGTCACGCCGATCAGCACCGCCTGCTCCTGCGCGGCGAATCCCTTCACCGTGTTGACCAGGTTCGGGATCAGGTCCGCGCGGCGCTGGTACTGGTTGACCACCTCGGACCAGGCCGACGTCACCTGCTCGTCCTGCACCTGGATCGTGTTGTAGCCGCAGGCCGAGAGCAGCATGCTGATCGCGGCGATTGCGAAAATCCGGAATGTGCGCATCGTTCATCCTCCTGCGCGGCCCGGGTGGGCCCGCGTGCCGTGCATTATGGGGCGAGCCGGCCAGAACTCCAGAACCGGCGTCGCCCAGCGTGGATCACCAGATCTTGACCATCTCGTCAGGCGGCAGGTACAGCTTGTCGTCCGGCTTGACGTCGAACGACTTGTCGAACGACGGCATGTTGCGCACCACGCCGTTCACGCGGTACTCGGACGGGCTGTGCGGATCGGTGAGCAGGCGCTTGCGAAGTTCGTCCTCACGGTACTTGCGGGCCCATACCTGCGCCCAGCCGATGAAGAAGCGCTGGTCGCCGGTGAACCCGTCGAACACCGGCGCCGTGGTGCCGGCCAGCGAGCGATGGTAGGCCCTGTGGGCCACCGAGAGCCCGGAGATATCGCCGATGTTCTCGCCCATCGTGAGCTTGCCGTTCAGGTTCATGCCGGGGATCGGGCTGAATGCCGAGTACTGGCCTTCGAGCACGCTGGTCTGTTCGCGGAACTTCGCGTCATCGTCCGCCTTCCACCAGTCGCGCAGCACTCCGTCACCGTCGAATTGCCGGCCCTGGTCGTCGAACCCGTGGCTCACCTCGTGCCCGATGACCGCGCCGATGCCGCCGTAGTTCACGGCGTTGTCGGCCTTCGCGTCGAAGAACGGCGGCTGCAGGATTGCGGCGGGGAACACGATCTCATTTGCGAGCGGGTTGTAGTAGGCATTCACCGTCTGCGGCGTCATGCCCCACTCCGACTTGTCCACAGGCTTGCCCAGCTTGGCGAACTCGATGCGTCGGTTGGCCTCGCGAGTGCGCATGACGTTGCCGATCAGGTCGTCGCGGCGGATGGCCACGTCGGGAGTCGGCTGCCACTTGTCCGGATAGCCGATCTTGACCGTGATCTTGGCGAGCTTGTCGTGCGCAGCCTGCTTCGTCTCCGGACCCATCCAGGCGAGCTGGTCGATCGACTCACCGAAAGTGGTGAGCAGGTTGGAGACCAGCATCTGCATCTGCGCCTTGGACTCCGCCGGAAAGTACTCGGCGACGTAGAGGCGCCCGAGCATCTCGCCCATGACGAACTCGATCTGCTGGATGCCGCGCTTCCAGCGCGGCCGCATCTCCTCGACGCCACTCAGCGTAGTCTCGCGGAACGAAAATGCCGTCGAAGCGTACTTGCCGCCCATCAGCGGCGCGTAGTCATCGGTGACATGGACGCGGAGATAGTCCTTCCAGGTCTCAAGCGGAACTTCGCGGACCGCGGCGGCCATCTCCTTGATGTAGCTCGGCTGCCCCAAGACCAGCGTTGTCGAATCCGGCAGGCCCGCGGCCGACAGCCATGAGGTCCAATCGAAGCCAGGCGCAAGCTTCGCTGCCGCTGCGAGGTCCATCGGGTTGTAACCCTTCACCGGGTCCCGCAGCTCGACATTGGTCCATTGCGCCTTCGCCAGCCGCTTCTCGAGCGCCACGACGCGCTCCGCCGCAGCGGCGGCGTCCGGGCGACCGTCCATCTCGAGCAGGTCCCGCGCATAGTCCTGGTACTTGCCGCGAACCTCGGCGAAGCGCCCCTCTTCCTTCAGGTAGTAGTCGCGATCGGGCATGCCGAGCCCGAACTGGTAGATGTGCAGCGAGTTGACGTCGGGGTTCTTCTCGTCAGGCATCACGATCGCAAGCAGCGGCGCGGCCGTACCGAACGGCTCGATGCCCGGCGGCCCGGCGACAAACCGCTGCTGCGCGCGCCCGAAATATGCGATGAGCCCGGCGCGATCGCGTATGCCGTCGATCACCGCGAGTTCCGCCTGCAGCGCGGCGCGACCCTTGGCCTCGGCGGCGGCCTCGTCCATGTAGCTGGCGTACAGGTCGCCGATCATCTGCGAGTCGCTGCCGGACGCGCCGGGCGAAGCGGCCGCGTGCTCGACGATGCCCTTGAGGTTCTTCTCGACCTCGTCGCTCAGCATGCCAAACGTACCGTAGTTGGACTTGTCCGGCGGAATCTGTGTCTTTTCGAGCCAGGTGCCGTTCACGAACCGGTAGAAATCGTCCTGCGGCCGGACACTGCGGTCGAAGTTCGCAAGGATCACGCCCGACTCGGGCGCCGGGACCTCGGGCAACGCTGCCACCGGAGCCGGCGTCGCGGGCGCCTCGGTGGCGGCGGGCGGCGAGTCCGCATACGCGTTCAGGGTCAGCAGGCAGACGGCGGGCAAATACCAACGCATGGTTCATGTCTCCATGTTGAGACCGCGCCCGAGAGGCCGGACCCGGCGGAAGGGCGCGAATTATAGATGAATCAGGCCAATCCAACCCGGATGTGGACCGGCCAGCTCAATCGGCGCGGGCCGGACCCGCCCCAGGCCGATTCGAGGGGCAAACGCAGCGCCTGCAGCGGATCTCGGCCCTGGTGGTCCTTGTAGCGCTGTACCGCGGACCAGGACGCGAGGTAGCCAAGGACCCTCTCCAGGTCCCAGGTGGCCTGGAGCGCGAACTCCGGGGCAGTCACCTCGCGCCAGGGAAATGGCAGTGTTCGGTAGCCGAGCTCGACGTAGCGTCGTTCGGGCGGCCAGAAGGCACCGACGACATTCTCGTAGAAGTCGTCGATCACCGCGTCAACTGCCTGCGACACCTCGCTATCGCCGTCGTCCAGGCGGAATTTGCCGTAGCTCCACGCGGCCACGACACCGCCCGGTACCAGCACGCGGCGACACTCCGCATGAAATCGCCCGAAGTCGAACCAGTGCAGGGCCTGTGCCGCGGTGACCAGCGACACGCTGCGATCCCGGACCGGCAGCCGTTCGGCGACTGCGGCGACGTATGCAAGGTTCGGTCTCGCCTCGGCGTTGCGCAACTGGTCCAGGCTGCCGTCGAGTGCAACCACCGATTCAAACCGGCTCGAGAGCGCGAGCGCCGCCTGCCCGCTGCCGGTCGCACAATCCACCGCCAGCCGTCGGTGCGGCGCCTGGGAAGAGACCCAGTCGATCAGCCCGGGCGGATAGTCAGGGCGATAGCGGCTGTAGGCCGCCGACTGGCGTGAGAAGTGATCCTTGAAGGACATGACCTGGTTCCGCGGCAATGGTGCGCGAACATTCGGCCAGGCCGCAACCGGGAACCGCCCGGTGGCATAGAATCCGGCACCATGGATGGCATACAGATCGTCGACATCGCGCATGCGATCCAGCTCGCGCTGGCGCCTGTCTTCCTGCTGTCGGGCATCGGCGTGATGCTGGGCGTATTGACCAACCGGCTCGCACGCACCGTGGACCGCGCCCGCAAGGTCGAGGACAGCCTGTGGCAGGCGACGGCCCACGATATCGCGGAGGCACGCGCCCAGTTGCGCGTCGCGTCGCGCCGCGCCAGGTTCATCAACGTCTCGATCACGCTGTGCACCATCGCGGCGCTGCTGGTCGCGATGGTGGTCGCGCTGCTGTTCTCGAGCACCTTCGTGCCGATCAACCTGGCCGCTTACGTCGCCGCCCTGTTCGTGGTAGCGATGATCGCGCTGGTCGGTGCGCTACTGAGCTTCCTGGTCGAAATACGCATCGCAACGGCGGCACTCCGCATCGGCGGCAATACCGCCGCGCCGCGTAACGGCGCCGAATGAGGCACCAGGAAGAAAAAGACCCCGGGTTTGTGGCCCGGGGTCGAATAGCGGACTTTGGTCGAAGGGAAGGGAAAAGTCCGCCAGGGGAGCGATTCAGGTCTTCAGTGCAGTCGGGACCACTGCAGCACTTTTACTTCGCGTGCAGCGATTCCCATGTTGTGCGCGATGATGCGCGACGCCTCGCGGAGTTCGCGGCCGGGCTTCGGCTGGCCGTCGAGCTCCACGACGCCGCGGTACTCCTGCAGGCCACGCGGATCCGGCTCATCCACCAGGAAGTGCGCGTAGTACTTGTTGCTCATGGCGCGGAAAGCTACTGATGGCCACACGGGCAAAGCGTGACGCCGCGCACACCTCCCGCCGGGTGCGCCGCGGGTAAGGCAAAAACATGACGCGGTACCGGAAATCCGAGCCCCCGGGCTCGAAGTTCGCGACAACCGAGGGCGCGCGCCGGCTGCGCGAGGAGCTCGACTACCTGTGGCGGATCGAGCGGCCACAGGTGACTCGCGCGGTGCAGGAAGCCGCCGCCCAGGGCGACCGCTCCGAGAACGCCGAGTACATCTACGGCAAGAAACAGCTGCGCGAGATCGACCGGCGGGTGCGATTCCTGCGCAAGCGGCTCGAAGGCATGGTGGTGGTGTCGCGGCCCCCGGACGACACCAGCCGCGTGTACTTCGGCGCCTGGGTGAAGATCGAGGACGACGAGGGCCACGAGACGGAGTTTCGCGTCGTGGGGCCCGACGAGATCGACCCGGCGCGGCGCTACGTGAGCATGGACTCACCACTTGCGCGGGCACTGATGCGCCGCAGTCGCGACGAAGAATTCACGGTAGAGGTTCCGGGCGGGAGCCGGACGTACGTCGTCACGGAAATCCGCTACGAGCCGGGCGAGGAAAGCGGCTGGTGATCAGCCCCTGCCGGAGTGGTCCGGCGGCTCGACGGTCGGCAGCGCCGCCCCGCTCCAGTCCGCCCGGTGCGCGCGACTCAGCCGGCACGCATGCGCCGTCACACTACACGGACGTTCTTGAACTGCCAGGGATCGGTCTCGTCGAGGTCCTCGGGGAATATGCGCGCGCGATCCACCAGCGGGTGCCATTCCGTGTACTCGCCGACGACCGGGCCGAGGTACGGGCGGCAGATCTCGAGGATGCGCCGGAAGTCGAGGTCCTCCGGCTCGACCACGCCCTCGTTGGGATTTTCCATCGCCCAGACGAGACCGGCGAGCACCGACACCGCCACCTGCAGCGAGGTGGCGTTGTTGTGCGGGCAAAGCTCCCTGGCTTCCTGCACCGAAAGCTGCGAGCCGTACCAGTAGGCATTCTTCTTGTGCCCTGCGAGCAGCACGCCGAGTTCGTCCACGCCCTTGACGATCTCGTCCATCATGATCCGTTTGCGATCCTGGACCAGCCAGTTGCGGCCGGCGAGTTCGAATACCGACAGTACCGCGTCGTCGCAGGGGTGATAGGCGTAGTGCACGGTCGGGCGGTAAGCCACCTTCTCGCCTTCCTTCACGGTCAGGTAGTCGGAAATCGAGACCGACTCGCCGTGCGTGATCAGGAATCCGTGGATCTGCCGGGCCAGCGGCGTCCACGTGCGCACACGCGTGGCGGCGCCAGGCTGCATCAGGAAGATGGCGCTGCCGCGTCCGAAGTCGTGCTTCTTGCCGTCGCGCGGCCAGTTCTTCTCGTGCGAGCCCCAGCCGAGTTCGGCAGGCTGGCAGCCCTCGCCGGCGAAGCCGTCAATCGACCACGTGTTGACGAACTCTCCCTGCTCCTTGGGAAACGAAGCCACCTGCGTGTCGCGCTCGGCGATGTGGATCACCTTGACGCCAAGCTGCTGTGCGAGCCGTGCCCAGGCCTCACGCGACGCCGGCTCCTCGTGCTCGAGCCCGCAGTCGGCAGCGATGTTGAGCAACGCCTGCTTGACCAGGTGCGAGACCAGGCCTGGATTCGCGCCGTGGGTTATCAGCGCAGTCGGCGCCCGCACTTTCGCGTTTCGCAGCGCCAGCGCGGTTTCGCGCAGGGCATAGTTGGTGCGGCGCGCCGGGGGGACCGTCAGGTCCATGTAGCCGCCGACCCAGGGCTCGATGCAGGTGTCGAGGTAGAGAGAGCCCTGCTCCCAGCAGAACTGGATCAGCGCGATGCTCGAGACATCCACCGACAGGTTGAGCAGGAAGTCGCCGCGGCCCACCAACGGGTCGAGCACCTTCTTGAAATTCTCGCGCGTAAGCTTCTGCCTGATGAACCGCACCCCGTATTCGGCCGCAACCTTCTCGCCCGCGTCGTCCGCGGTGACGATCGTGATCTGGTCCGGCTTGATGGCCACGTGACGGAAAATCAACGGGAGGACGCCCTGGCCGATGCTGCCGAAACCGACCATCACAAGTCGCCCTGGGAACGTGACATGGACCGGGTAATTGCTCATATCGACACCAGGGTTTGATCCAGAAAATTGAATGCGGCGGCAGTAAATGCGGCGGCAGCAGTAGTGTACCGATTATTCGCCATGGGTCACGCGCGCCGGACCAGTGAACAGCCGCGATCAGCCCCGAGGTGCGCCATCACGCCAGTGTGGCGGATACGTTCGGTCGAAGCCGGGCAGCGACTCCATGCGCGAGATCCAGCGCGAGATAGCCGGATATGTGGTCTCCATCGGAAGGAACCGCGAACGGAGCTCGCCCATTTCCCGCTTCTCCATGGCACGCAGCAGGAGCATGATGCCGGGGAACACCACCATGTCCGCAGCAGACACGTGCTCGCCGACCAGCCAGTCCGACTTGCTGAGCCTCCCTTCGATCGTCCGCGCCTCGCCTGCGACGAGGTGCGTGGCCCGCGTGACTTCGTCGATGCGCGCGTCCATCTGGCCCAGGAATGCGGCCGACACGATCTCCGTGAGATGCCCCTCCACATAGACCTGGAACTCACTGATAACCCGCATGATCGTGCCCGCTTCCTCAGGCGTCCGGCCGAATATCGGCGGCTCGGGATACTTCCGGTCGAGGTAGACCAGGCAGGCCAGCGACTCGAACACGACGTAGTCGCCGTCCTTGAGCACCGGCACGCGGCCCCGCGGATTCATGCGCAGCATCTGCGGCGACTTGTGTTCCTGCTTGGAGAACTGCAGCAGGTGGGAGGCGTAGGCAAGTCGCTTCAACTCGAGCGCAAGCTGCACGCGCCACGAGTACGGGCTGCCGCTGCCCCAGTAGAGTTCAATCGTCATCGCGCGTCCTCCCGGCCTTCGCCCGCCCTTTTCGGCAAGGCGCATGGATTGTACTGTCGGCTGCAAGGCGGCGATATCGGGCGGGAGGAGGCACCGTGGGAACGTTGATGCAGGCCGAGGAACTTGCGGTGCGGCTCGGTGAGCCGGTTGTCAGGGTGTTCGACTGTCGTTTCGACCTCGCGCGGCCGGACGCGGGGCGCGAGGCTTACGCCGCGGGCCACATCCCGGGCGCCACCTACGCTGACCTGAACCGCGACTTGTCCGCGCCGCAGACCCCAGGCTCCGGGCGACACCCCCTGCCGACGCCCGTTGCATTTGCCGAGCGGCTGCGCGCATTCGGCGTGAGTCGCGACTCCGTGGTCGTTGCCTGCGATGCCGGCAATGGCATGTACGCCTCGCGCCTGTGGTGGATGCTCCGATGGCTCGGACACGACGCCGCGTACGTGCTGGACGGTGGCCTGCAGCGCTGGATTGCGCTCGGTCTGCCCGTCGAGGTATCGGCGCCAGCGCACGGGCCGGGGGATTTCGTCGCCCGCCCCAGGCCCGACATGGCGGTCGACACGGCCGGCGTGCTGGCCCGCCTGCCGGATCCTTCCTCCCGCCTGCTCGACGCGCGCGCGCCGGAACGTTACCGCGGGGAGGTCGAGCCGATCGATGCGGTGGCCGGGCACGTCCCCGGGGCCGTGAACCACCCGTTCACGGCCAGCATCGGCGAGGATGCCAGGCTGCTGCCGCCCGAGCAGCTGCGCGAAGCGTTCGCTCGAGGGCTGGCCGGCATTCCGGCAGAACGGACGGTCGCGATGTGCGGCTCGGGCGTCACCGCCTGCCACCTGTTGCTCGCGATGGAGCACGCCGGCCTTCCCGGCGCCCGGCTCTACCCGGGCTCCTGGAGCGAGTGGTCGAGGGATCCGTCGCGGCCGGTAGCGCGCGGCGCGGCGCCCTGAGCATGCCTGCCGGCATTGCGCGCGCGCGCGCTTCTGCTATGGTGCGCGCCTCATTTTTCGCCTGCCCCGGAGCCGCGAGTGGAACCCACTGCACGCAAGCCGACGCTGGGCGGCAAATGGAAGGTCGAGGACTCGGCCGAACTCTACGGCGTCGACTCGTGGAGCAACGGCTATTTCGCCATCAACGAAGCCGGACACGTAGTCGTTCGTCCTGACCAGACGGTCGCCCACGAGATCGACCTGCTCGAGGTCGTGCAGGGACTCGAGGCGCGCGACCTCACGACGCCGGTCGTCGTGCGATTCTCCGACATCCTGCGCCACAGGCTCAAGCGGCTGAGCGACGCGTTCGCCACCGCAATCGCCGAGAACGACTACCGCAACCGTTACGCCGCGGTATTCCCGATCAAGGTGAACCAGCAGAGGCTGGTGGTCGAGGAGGTGTACCGATACGGACGCGAGTTCGGGTTCGGCCTGGAGGTTGGCTCGAAGCCGGAGCTGCTGGCGGTCATGGCCATGACCGAAGGCGAGTCGGAGCGGATGATCATCTGCAACGGCTTCAAGGACGACAGCTACATCGAGGCCGTGATCCTCGCGACCAAGCTCGGCCGCACCATCATCCCGGTGGTCGAGAACTTCGGCGAGCTGCAGCTGATCCTCAAGCACGCCCGCGCCTACAACGTGCGGCCGCGCATCGGAGTACGCGTCAAGCTGGCGAGCGAAGGCGCCGGGCGCTGGCGCGAGTCGTCCGGCGAGAAGTCGAAGTTCGGCCTGTTCGTGACCGAGATCCTGGAACTCTTCAGGGTGCTGAAGGAACAGGGCATGGAAGACTGCCTGCAGCTCGTGCACTGCCACCCCGGCAGCCAGCTGCAGGACATCCGCCGCGTCAAGGACGCAGTCAACGAACTCGCCCACGTGTACGCGGAGCTGAAGCTGATGGGCGCGGGGCTGCGCTACATCGACGTCGGTGGCGGACTGGGCGTGGACTACGACGGCAGCCGGACCAACTACCCCTCGTCGATCAACTACACGATGGCGGAATACGCGAGCGACGTGGTCTACCGCATCGCCAACGTCTGCAACGCCCGCGGTATCGAGCACCCGGTGATCATCAGCGAGTCCGGGCGCGCGATCGCGGCGCACCACAGCCTGCTGGTGTTCAACACGCTCGGCGGCTCGATGCTCGACAAGTTCCGCGTCGACGACCAGTTCACCGAGGAATGCGCCCGCGACGCCAAGCTGCCGCAGCCGGTGCGCGACCTGCTCGACGCATACCGTTCGATCACGGAACGGCGGCTGGTCGAGTGCTACCACGACGCCCAGCAGTCTCGTGAGCAGGCGCTGCAGATGTTCAACCTCGGTTACCTGAGCCTCGAGGCGCGAGGCCTGGTCGAGCGGCTCTACTGGGCGACCTGCGGGAAGATCCGCGACATCTGCCGTCGCCTGCCTGCCGTTCCCGAGGAACTCGAAGGGCTCGAGGCGATCCTGAGCGACATCTATTTCTGCAACGTGTCGGTGTTCCAGTCGCTGCCGGACAGCTGGGCGATCGACCAGCTGTTCCCGATCATGCCCATCCATCGCCACGATGAGCTCCCGACCCGCAACGCGGTGCTCGCCGACATCACCTGCGACTCGGACGGCAAGATCGATCGCTTCGTGAGCCTGCGCGAATCGAAGCGCACGCTAGAACTGCACGAGCTGCGCGAGGGTGAGCCGTACTACCTCGCCGCGTTCCTGGTCGGCGCCTACCAGGAGACGCTCGGCGACCTGCACAATCTCTTCGGCGACACGCACGTCGTGCACATCAAGCTGCACGAGGAAGGCGGCTGGGCGATCGAGGAGACGGTCAAGGGCGACACGGCCGCCGAGGTGCTTCGCTACATGCGTTACGACGTCGACCGGCTGCTGCCACAGCTGGTGCGCGACTGCGAGCGCGCCGTGCGCGAAGGTCGCATGTCGCTGGCGGAGAGCCAGGCGCTGCGTCGCTTTTACGACGGCGAATTGAACGGCTACACCTATCTGGAACCAGCCTGACCCTTGCCGGGCCGGCGGCGGAGCGCACGATGGATACCAGGACCCTGGTCGCGATATTTGGAACGGTGTTTCTTGCGGAACTGGGTGACAAGACCCAGCTCGCGACGGTCCTGTTTGCGTCGAACGCGGCGAACCGCCCCCTTTGGGTATTTGCCGCCGCGTCGGCCGCATTGCTGGCGGCAACAGCGATCGGGGTCGCGGCCGGGAGCCTGCTGTCGAACTACGTCAACACGCGGTACCTGTCACTGCTCGCCGGTGCCGGATTTATCGTGATCGGCGCGTGGACACTGTGGGGCGCGCTGCGGGAACTGCCTTGAGGGGACGCCTTGAGGGGACGGTCCCCTGAAGGGGACTGTCCCCGCTGACACCCGTCGACAGGCCCATCAATTTATTGCGCCGCATCAATGATTTAGGTTGCAGGCGGCGCGGATTCTTGAGTAGTCTTGGACCCTTCAGCATTCACGGCACCGTACAACAGGCACTCAGCCGACGTACTCGAGCAGGTAAAGCCTCTCCTCTCCCCGGTGCATTCGCCCTTGCAAGCAACTTTTCAGCCGCCAGTCCGATTCCGTTCCGAATGCGCGCGGATCGCTTGCGTTCGCCGGCCGGGCACACACTAGCGGGCACCCTGGTGACGAGGCGGTACGTTGGAAACCTGCCGCAGTGCAGGAACGGGGGAGCATCTTCGACACCGGGTCGTCCCGGCTCCCCGTGCGCGAGCGGTAACCGGTTATTCTCCCATATTTTTCCTTACCGGACATGAGTTTGTGCTAGACTGCGCCGCGATCGTTGCCCGTACGTGTCTTGCAGGGCGCCAGTTGGCGTCTGGTTTGTTAAGCCGAAACGTCTACGATCAGGTGACAGGAATCGCCCGCGCGCTGGCCCTGGAGAGGCTCCCGGTGTGCGGACGGATCGGCTTTTTCACCCCTGTCGTTGTGTGTTGATAATTTCTCTTAGGATGTTCGAATGACCAAGATCTACGTGGGCAACCTGCCTTTTTCCGCCACTGAAAGTGAAGTGCGCGACCTGTTCGCTCAGCACGGCACCGTCGAATCCGTGGCCCTGCCGTCCGATCGCGAGACCGGCCGTCCCCGCGGCTTCGGCTTCGTCGAGATGCCGCAGGCCGACGCTCAGACCGCCATGCAGGCGCTGAACGGCTTCAACATGGGCGGACGCCCTCTGCGCGTTAACGAAGCGCAGGATCGTCCGCGCACTGGCGGCGGCGGTGGTCGTCCCGGCGGCGGCGGCGGTGGCCGCTCGGGTGGCGGCGGCTACGGCGGCGGCGGTGGCGGTGGTGGCTACGGCGGTGGCGGTGGCGGCGGTGGCGGCCAGCGTCGCTGGTAAGAGCCCTCGCGCGTAAGCGCGACTGCTGACGACCAAAAAGAAGGCCCGGGGAAACCCGGGCCTTCTTCGTTTGCGGCTACCACATGTCCCGGAGCCGGGACGCGACGTCGATGCTCGCGCCCGCAGGCGCCGTGTGCCCCGCCTCGCCAACCGGCGACCCGGGCCACGCGGAGCGGTCGAATTTCCCTGCCACTGCTTCCGTCAGGAACCGGCTGCGCGCGCCGTGCACGTAACGGTCGCCGCCGGCCGTCTGCTGCGTGACATAGAAGCGGACCGGCGTGACCAGGTGCAGCTCCTGGCGTGCGCGTGTCATAGCCACGTAGAGCAGGCGGCGCTCCTCGTCGATGAGTTCCGGCCGGCCCGTGGAAAACTCCGACGGAAAGCTGCCGTCGGTGACATTGAGCACGTATGTGGCCTCCCATTCCTGGCCCTTGGCCGAGTGCACGGTCGAGAGCACGAGGTAGTCCTCGTCGAGCAGAGGGTCGCCCGAAAGGTCGCCGCTGGCCTGCGGCGGGTCGAGCGTGAGCTCGGTGACGAATGACTCGCGCGTCGCGTGCTGCACGGCAAGGCGCTCGAGCTGTTCGAGATCGCCGCGCCGCACCTGCGCCGATTCATAGAGGCGTTCGAGCTGCGGCTCGTACCACGCACGCACACGCGTCAACTGCCCCTGCCATGGAGCGCCGCCCGCCAACGAGGCCATCAGCCCGGCGAGCCCGTGCCAGTATTCGCGCGCCGCCGCAGGCACCGAGTGAGCCGCGAGTGCGGGCCAGTGGTACCCGGCGGCCTCGAACGCCTGGCAGGCGCGCTCCGAATTCACAGGCCCCATCCCGGGCAGCAGCTGCATGACCCGGAACGACGCGATCCGGTTGCGGGGGTTGTCCGCCCAGCGCAGCACGGCCAGCAGGTCCTTTACGTGCGCCGCCTCCAGGAACTTGAGCCCGCCGTACTTCACGTAGGGAATCTTCCGGCGCATCAACTCGAGTTCCAGTACGTCGCTGTGGTCCGAGTTGCGGAACAGCACCGCCTGTCGCCGCAGTTCGATCCCACGCTCGCGGCATTCGAGCACCCGCTCGACGACGTATCCGGCCTGGGCCTGGTCGTCCTGCACGGTAACGAGCCGCGGCTTCACGCCGCCGGCGCGCGAGGTCCGCAGGAACTTGCGGTACTGCCGCCCTCCTTCGGACATCAGCGCGTTCGCGGCATCGAGCACCGGTTGCGTCGAGCGGTAGTTTTCCTCGAGTGTCACTACCCTGGCGGGCGGTGAGAATTGCTGCGGGAAATCCAGGATGTTGTCCACCGTTCCACCGCGGAACGAGTAGATCGCCTGCGCGTCGTCACCGACCACCGTGACGCCGCTCCCGTCGGGCTTGAGCCTGAGCAGGATCTCGGCCTGCAGTGCGTTGGTGTCCTGGTATTCGTCCACCAGCACGTGGTCGAACTGGGCGCCGATCTCGGCGGCCATTCCGTCGTCGCGCATCATCACCTGCCAGTAGAGCAGCAGGTCGTCGTAGTCGAGCACCTGCTGCGAGAGTTTCTCCTCGACGTAGGCACGGCACAGCGACGCGAGTTCGTCTTCCCAGTCCAGGCACCATGGCCAGCCACTCTCGAGCGTTTCGCGCAGCGATCGCTGGGTATTGACCCGGCTCGAGTAGATGCCGAGGCAGGTGTCCTTGCGCGGAAAACGCTTCTCCGATTTCGAGTAACCGAGGCGATGGCGCACGACGTCCATCAGGTCGGCCGCATCGCCGCGATCGAGCACGTTGAACGCCGGGTCGAGGCCGAGCCGATGCGCATGGGTCCGGATGAGCCTGTTGCCGATCGCGTGAAAGGTGCCGGACCAGGGCAACCTGAACGACGAGCCGCCGCCCGGCCCGCGCGCGCCGGCCATCGCCTCGGCCACCACGCGCTGCGCGCGGCGGGTCATCTCTAGTGCTGCGCGCCGCGTAAACGTGAGCAGCAGCAGCCGCTCCGGCCCCGCCCCTTTCAGCAGCAGGTGCGCGACCCTGTGCGCGAGCGTGCTGGTCTTGCCGGTTCCGGCGCCCGCAATCACCAGCAACGGCGAAGCACGCACGCCCCCGCCCGGCAGAGGCTCACCGTGCGTTGCGGCCTCGTGTTGCGCGGCGTTCAGCCTCGCGAATGCGTCGCCCTGGATCATTGCCCACGACTATAGTGCGCTACTGTATGCATATCCAGTATCAGGTACAGCGTCGTTCGGCTCTTCAGGCGGGACCCGGCTCCGCGCTACAGGCAGGGCCCTGCTCCGCTATAAGATCGCTGCTGGACAACGCAAACGGGGATGCGCCGATCATGAAGGAATTCAGTTTTGCTGGCGTGCTGTGGCGCATGGGATTCGCGCTGGCGCTGGTGTTTGCAACCTTCAACCCGTCAGGCCGCTCCTACGTTCACTGGCTGGCCGGAGACTTCCAGACCAACCGGCCGCTGAAGGTGATCGTCGGGATTGCGCTGCTGTTCGCATGGATCTTTTTCGTGCGCTCGGCGAGCGCGGTGCTCGGCAGGCTTGGGTTCGGCCTGCTCATCGCGTTCTTCGCAGCAGTCGTCTGGTGGATGGCGAGCCTCGGCTGGGTCACGATCGGCAGCGGCGCCACGCTCGCCTGGGCGGCGCTCACCATCCTCGGCCTGGTGCTCGGCATAGGCATGTCCTGGGCGCTGATCCGCCAGCGCATCTCCGGCCAGGCGTCAGTGGACCGCGTCGACAACTGACAAGGGACAAGGAATAAATAGGTGCCAGGCACCGAATTAATTAATTCGGTGCCTGGCACCTATTTATTGCGCTCTGGCCGGCGACTGCTACATCACCATCTTCAGAAGCTTTGCCTTCCGCTCGGTGTACGGTGGATAGCGCAGCGGCGCATCGAACCGGAAGCTGCGCTTCATCACCGGCTTCATGTGGCTGAACGTCTCGAAGCCGTACCAGCCCGTGTAACGCCCCATGCCGCTGTTGCCAACGCCGCCGAATGGCAGCTCCGGCGACGCCATGAAGATCACGGCGTCATTGATGCAGACGCTGCCGGCACTGAGCTTCGACAGCACCGCTTCCTCGAGCGCCTTGCTCTTCGTGAATACGTACAGCGCGAGCGGCTTCGGCCGATCGGCCACGAACTTGATCGCGTGGTGCATCTCGTCGACGGTGATGATCGGCAGTATCGGGCCGAAGATCTCGTCCGCCATAAGCGGTGAGTCGGCGGGCGGGTCCAGCACGATGGTGGGCTCGACGAAGCGCTTGGCCACGTCCACGCGGCCACCAAGGTGGATCTTCTGCCCCTTCAAGAGTTCCTCGAAGCGCCTGGCGTGACGCTCGCTCGCGATCCGGCAGTAGTCCGGGCTCTGCTCAGGGTCGTCGCCGTAGAACTCCTTGACCTTGCGCGTTAGCGTGTCGATGAACTGCTGCGCAACCTCACGGTGCACCAGCACGTGGTCCGGCGCGACGCAGGTCTGGCCGGCATTGATGAACTTGCCCCAGGCGACGCGCGTGGCGGCAACTTCGATATCCGCGCTCCTGTCGATCAGGCACGGGCTCTTGCCGCCCAGCTCCAATGTGACCGGTGTCAGGTGTTTCGCAGCGGCCGTCATGACGATGCGCCCCACGTGCTCGTTGCCGGTGTAGAGGATGTGGTCGAATCGCTGCTCGAGCAGTTCGGTCGTCTCCGGGATCGCGCCTTCCACGACCGCGAACGCATCCGGATCCAGGTACCGTGGCAGGATCGCGGCCAGCGCGGCCGAGGTGTGGCTCGAGATCTCCGACGGCTTCATCACGGCGCAGTTGCCCGCAGCCACCGCACCCACCAGCGGGCACATCACCATCGACAGCGGGTAGTTCCAGGGCGCGATGATCAGCACCACTCCTTTCGGCTCCGGCTGGATGGAACTGCGGCCCGGCTGCGTCATCATCGGCGTGCTGACCCTGGTCGGCGCCATCCAGCTCTTCAGGTGCTTGATTGCGTACTTCGCCTCCGCCGTGACCCAACCCGTCTCCGCCAGCGTCGCCTCGAAACGGCTCTTGCCAAGGTCCTTGCGCAGTGCCTCGGCAAAATCCGACTCATGCTCGCGGAGCGCGCGCTGGATCTCGCTGAGTTGCCGGACCCGCCACTCGATCGGGCGGGTCTTTCCGCTGTCGAACGTATGGCGAAGCCGGTCGACGATGGCTGGGATCGTGGAGTCTGTCATTGGCTGCTCCGGTACATTTTTTGCGCTATTCAACGAGGAAAACTACCACAGGTCGCGCGCCGCCTGTGCCCTTCGTAACCCGCCTGGCCGGAGCACCCGGGGGCCGGACTTGTATGATCGCTGGCGGGCACTTCATGGGAACGCAAAGCGGATGACCGACAAGGTACGAAACGTGTTCCGCGGCAGGGTCCTGACGCTGAACCTGGAGACGGTAACGCTGCCAAATGGGCACGTCGCCGAACTCGAGATCGCCCATCACCCGGGCGGCGCCGCGGTCGTCGCCGTGGACGACCAGGGACGCGTCTGCTTGCTGCGCCAGTTCCGGCATGCCGCGGGCGGCTGGATCAGCGAAATTCCCGCCGGAAAGCTTGACGGAGGCGAGCCGCCGCTGGACTGTGCGCGGCGCGAACTGGCCGAAGAGGCCGGCGTCACGGCCGGGCGCTGGAACAAGCTCGGGGAATACCTCAGTTCGCCCGGCGTGTTTACCGAAGTCATACATGTCTTCCTGGCCCGGGAACTCCGGCCCGCGCAGGCGGCGCCGGAAGAGCACGAGGTGCTGGAAGTCCGGTGGCTGCCGATGGCCGAGGCCCTGGAAATGGCCAGCAGCGGCCGGCTGCGGGACGGCAAGAGCCTCGTCGGCCTTTTCTGGGCAGGCGCGGCGCTTGGCCGCGAGACAGCGTCCGGGGGCGGTGCTTCCGGCCCGGTTCCGTGACGCGTGTGGCGTTACTGGCGATCAGCCAGCCTGTAACATCATCCGGGTAACCCGATCGCCAGTGGAGCGCGACCATGGCTGGCAAGCCCGGTGACGAGACGACACACCTGAGCCCGGAGAGCGAGACGGCTGACGCCGCTGACTCTGCTCCCGGCAAGGTCGGCATGGACGACCGTGGCAACATGACCTGGGAGTGGCGTGACTCGGGCGAACTCCAGGCCGATGACCCGGTCGGCACTGCGGAACGGATCCGCGTGCTGGTGGACCCGAGGCTGGACGTTCTCGAGGACCAGGGCGCCGCCGACGAACCGCGGGCAGTGAACCCGAAGGGCCTGAAGGCCGGATACAACCCATACAACAGCGGCCCGCTCGGCAAGCAGACCTGGAAGAAGAAGAAGAACCTGCAGGAGCTGTCGAAGTGGATCGAGCTCCGCAAGAGGATGGCGCAAAGGTCGGACGACGAGTAGGCGAACCCGGCCTGGCGTTCGCACCGACGCCTCACACGTTCCGCTCGCTACGGCCGATTCCGGATCCGGCCCTCAGCCTCCGCCGCCTAGCAGGATCACGAGCTCCGAAAGCGAACTGACGGCGTGTTCGGGTCGCGACAGGTCGCCCGGCCACTCAGCGCCGCGTCGATTTACCCACACGGGCCGGATGCCGGCGCGCCGCGCGCCCTCTACGTCGGAGCGTGGGTCATCGCCGACGTACAGGGCCGCCGCGGCCGGAACTCCCGCAGCATCCAGCATCATCGCAAAGATACGCGGATCCGGCTTCAGCATGCCGGCGTCGCGCGCCGCAAGGCTGCGCTCGAAGTAGTGCGCGAGGCCGATCACGCGCAGGTCCGCATTGCCGTTGCTGATAACGAACATGCGGTAGCGGGCCGAAAGCCACCCGAGTGCCGGCAGCACGTCATCGTACGGCACGACCTGGTTGCGGACCCGGTAGAAGACTTCGAAGGCTTCACTTGCCATCGAGTCCGGGTAGCCCGCTTCGCGCGCGTGGACCAGCAACGCTTGCGTCCGCAGCCACGTGAAATCATGGCGCATGGCCGGATGCTCGAGCGCCATTCGGGCGCGCAAGTCGCGCATGGACTCGAGCGTATGCATTTCGAGCACCCGCGGGTAGCGCTCGGCCAGGAATTGCACCATTGCCTGCTCGGCACGCACGATCACTGATCCCACGTCCCACAGCGTGTCGTCGAGGTCGAAGATCAGCGCAGTTACTTCGCGCACGCCGGCTCAGGACTTTGCGCGCCGGGACCTGGCGCCCGGCTTGCGAACCGCCCGCTCAGCCGGGACACCGTGGGTGGCGCCGACCGCACTGGACCGCTCGACGAGGAACGGCGCCAGGAACTTCGCCGTGTGTGATTTGCCCGTCGCGCGCGCCACGTGCTCGGGCGGACCCTGCGCGATGACACGTCCGCCGCCCGACCCGCCCTCGGGGCCCAGGTCGATTATCCAGTCCGCCTCCGCGATCACGTCGAGATTGTGCTCGATGACTACCGCGGTATTGCCGGCGCCTACCAGCCTGTGCAGCACGCCGAGCAGCTTCTCGACGTCGGCCATGTGCAGCCCGACGGTGGGCTCGTCGAGCACGTACAGAGTGCGGTCAGCCGCGCGCAGCCGAGCAAGCTCGGTGACCAGCTTGATGCGCTGCGCCTCGCCGCCCGACAAGGTCGGGCTCGGTTGCCCGAGCGTCAGGTAGCCGAGCCCGACGTCCTGCAGCAACCGCAGCGAGGCGTGAATGCGTCGGTGGGCAGCGAAGAACTCCACGGCGTCATCCACGCTCATCGCCAGAACGTCGCCGATGCTCCTGCCACGGTGCATCACCGTCAGCGTCTCGGCGTTGAACCGCCGGCCGCCGCATACATCGCACGGCACCTTCACATCCGGAAGAAAACTCATCTCGATGGTCTGCACGCCCTGTCCTTCGCAGGCATCGCAGCGCCCGCCCGCGGCATTGAATGAGAACCGCGACGGCCCGTAGCCGCGCACCCGCGCCTCGCTCGTGCCGGCGTACAGACGGCGGACGTCATCCCAGAAACCGACGTAGGTCGCCGGACAGGATCGCGGGGTGCGCCCGATCGGAGTCTGGTCCACCTCGAGCACACGCGTGACCTGCTCGATCCCGACGATTCCGCTGCAGCCGATCCAGTCCTGCCGCCCGCCGCGACGCCGCCCGGCGCCGGTGCGCTTCCTGAGGTTCTCGTAGAGGACGTCGCGCGCCAGCGTGGATTTTCCCGATCCCGACACGCCCGTCACGACCGTGAGGCGACCGAGCGGCACGCGCGCATTCACGCGACGCAGGTTGTGCAGCGACGCCCCTTTTATCAGCAGGGAGGGATCCGCGGCTTTCACCGGCCTGCGTGGCACAATCGGATGGGCCAGCGGCGAGGCCAGGAATTTTCCGGTGAGCGACTCCGGCGCTGCGATGAGGTCCGCGACCGTACCCTGTCCGACGACGCGACCGCCACGGGTTCCGGCACCCGGCCCAAGGTCGATAACGTGGTCGGCGCGGCGGATCGTATCCTCGTCGTGCTCGACCACCAGCAGCGTATTGCCGTTGCGCCCGAGTCGCTGCAGGGTATCAAGCAGCACGTCATTGTCGCGCGGGTGAAGGCCGATCGTTGGCTCGTCCAGCACGTAGCACACGCCGCGCAGGTTCGAGCCCAGCTGCGCCGCGAGCCTGATCCGCTGCGCTTCGCCGCCCGAGAGTGTCGGCGCCGAACGTTCGAGCGAGATGTAGCCGAGACCCACGTCGTGCATGAAGCCGAGGCGCGAGCCGATCTCGGCGAGCAGGTCGCGGCCGATGCCGCGCTCGCGCACCGACAGCACCAGGTTCGAGAAGAACGCCGCTGCCGCGTCGACCGGAAGCGCCGACACTTCCGCGATGGAACGGCCACGGAACCTGACGGCCAGCGCCTCTGGATTGAGCCTGTGGCCCGCGCAGCTCTCGCAGGTTTTCGCGTCGTCGTCGAGCCAGTCGTTCCATGAGCGTTCCTCGCCGCTTTGCTCGGCGTCGAAGCCCTTGATCGCAAGGCCGGTGCCGAAGCACCTCGTGCACCATCCATGCTTCGAGTTGTAGGAGAAGAGCCTCGGGTCCGGCTCCGCGAAACTTCGGCTGCAGCCCGGGCAGGCGCGGCGCGTTGACAGGACGCGCACGCGGCGGCCCTCGAGTACATGCACGACGCCCTTGCCGAGGTCGAGCGCCTGGCCGAGCACCTCTCTCAGCCTGCGTTCGCTTTTCGCGCTCACTACCACCTCGCCCAGCGGCAGCTCGATGGTGTGCTCGCGGAATCGTTCAAGCCTCGGCCAGGGCGACGTCGGAAGGTACTCACCATCCACTCGCAGGCGATCGTGACCGCGGGCCGCGGCCCAGCGAGCCAGGTCGGTGTAGTAGCCCTTGCGCGCCACGACCAGCGGCGCGAGCAGCTCGATCGTCCGGCCCCGCGACTTGCTGGTGAGCATCGCCACGATCGAGTCGACGCTCTGCGGCTCTATCGGCAGGTCGCAGTCGGGGCAGTGCTGGGTGCCCATCTTCATGTAAAGCAGGCGCAGGAAGTGGTGCACTTCAGTCAGCGTGCCCACCGTGCTCTTGCGGCCACCGCGGCTGGTGCGCTGTTCGATCGCGACGGTCGGTGGGATGCCGAAGATGGCATCCACGTCCGGCCGGCCGGCAGGTTGCACGAACTGGCGTGCGTAGGCGTTCAGCGACTCGAGGTAGCGCCGCTGTCCCTCGGCGAAGACGATGTCGAAAGCGAGCGTCGACTTGCCCGAACCCGACACGCCGGTCACGACGGTCATGCCGGCACGCGGGATCGCGACATCGACTTCCTGCAGGTTGTGTTCGCGGGCCCGGTGCACGACGATCGAGTCACGTGCCGCATCGGCGATCGCGTGCCCTGGCCGGGTCTTCTTCGCCGTCGGGATGGCCGATCGCCGCACGCGCCGCCTTTCGGTGTCGAACTCCCTCAGCGCGCGCCCGGTGTGCGAACCCTCGACGCTGGCAATATCCGCCGGGGCGCCTGCCGCAACCAGCGCGCCGCCGCCTTCGCCGCCCTCCGGCCCGAGGTCGATGATCCAGTCGGCCGCGCGAATCACGTCGAGATTGTGCTCGATCACGACCAGCGAATGCCCCGCATCCAGCAGCCGACGGAACGCACCAAGCAGCCTGGCGACGTCATCAAAATGCAGGCCGGTTGTCGGTTCGTCGAACAGGAACAACGACCCCCGGGGAAGGGGACATTCTCCTTTTCCCCGCTTCGACGCGGGCTTCCTCGGGACCTTGCCCGCATCATTAATTCGGTGCCTGGCACCTATTTTCGCGCCGGCGCCGCCACCGGGCTCCGCTGGAGAAAGGAGAATGTCCCCTTGTTTCGCCAGGTGGCTGGCAAGCTTCAGGCGCTGCGCCTCGCCGCCGGACAGCGTCGGCACCGGCTGGCCGAGCTTCAGGTAGTCGAGGCCGACTGCGACCAGCGGCTCCAGCGCGGCCGCAATGTCGCGGTCGCCGTCGAAGAAGGCGAGCGCTTCGGAGACCGTCATGTCGAGTACGTCCGCGATGCTGCGCGCCGGACCCGGCCCGCGCGACAGCTTCACTTCCAGCGTTTCGGCACGGTAGCGGCGCCCGTTGCAGTCCGGGCAACGCAGGTACACGTCAGAGAGGAACTGCATCTCCACGTGCTCGAAGCCGCTGCCGGAACAGGTCGGACAACGGCCGGTGCCCGAATTGAAGCTGAAGGTACCGGGCGTGTAGCCACGCTCGATCGCCACCGGCTCCGCGGTGAACCGTTGTCGGATCGCGTCGAAGGCGCCGACGTAGCTGGCTGGATTGGAGCGGGTCGTGCGGCCGATCGCGGCCTGGTCCACCATCACGACTTCATCGACGTGCTCGGCGCCGCTGAGCGAGCGAAGCGCACCCGGCGCCTCGGTCGGCTTGCCCTTCGCGCGCAGCAGCGCCGGCAACAACACGTCCTGCACCAGCGTGGACTTGCCGGAACCGGACACACCGGTCACGCACACCAGGCGTCCCAGCGGAATCTCGACATCGAGATCCCGCAGGTTGTGCTCGCTGGCGCCCGTCAGCAACAGGCGCGCATCGGGCTCGCGTGGCGGCCCTCTTCTGCCGGACGCGACCGAGGCATCCCGGCGTCCCGACAGGTATTCTGCCGTCAGCGTGCCGGAGTGGCGCATCAACTCGCCCGGCGTTCCATTGAAGACGATGCCGCCGCCGCGTTCGCCTGGCCCGGGCCCCATGTCGATCACGCGGTCGGCTGCCAGCATGATCTGCGGGTCGTGTTCGACGACCAGCAGCGAGTTTCCATTGTCGCGCAGGCGCTGCATCACCTCCACGACCCTGCGCATGTCGCGCGGATGCAGGCCAATGGACGGCTCGTCGAGCACGAACAGCGTATTCACCAGCGAAGTGCCGAGTGCGGTGGTCAGGTTGATGCGTTGAACCTCACCACCGGACAGCGTGCGTGACTGGCGATCCAGCGTCAGGTAGCCGAGACCGACGCGCACCAGGAAGTCGAGCCTCGAGCGGATTTCGCCCGTCAGCAGGTCAGTAGCGTCATCCAGTGGGGCCGGCAGCACCAGCGCTGCGAAGAAATCCCTCACGCGCTCGATCGGCAACAGCATCAGGTCGTGAATGCCGGGCCCCGGCTCCGTACCGGCCGGACTCCCGAGCCGCCACAGCAGCGCCTCGGGCTTGAGTCGCGCACCGCCGCAATCGGAGCATGGTGTGTAGCTGCGGTACTTCGACAGCAGCACACGGATGTGCATCTTGTAGCTCCGGCCCTCGAGCCAGGCGAAGAATCGCCGCGCCCCGTACCAGACCTTCTTCTCCCACGGTCCCTCGCCGTCGATTACCCAGTGCCGCTGCTCCTCGGAAAGCTCACGCCAGGGCGTGTCGAGCGGCACGCCGCGCTTGCGCGCGAACCGCACCAGGTCGTCCTGGCACTCCTTGTACGACTCTGTCTGCCAGGGCTTCACGGCGCCGCCGCGCAGCGTGCGGCTCGCGTCGGGCACGACGAGGCCCCAGTCGACGCCGATCACCCGGCCGAAGCCGCGGCAGGTCTCGCAGGCGCCCAGCGGTGAATTGAACGAAAACAGGCTCGGCGTCGGCTCGCGGTAATGGATGTCACAGTCGGCGCAGTGCAGGTCCGCGGAATAACGGCGGACAGGGCGGACCGGGGACATTCTCCTTTTCGACGAATCGAAAAGGAGAATGTCCCCTTCCATGCCCCCGCCCCCCTCCACCTGCAGGGAAACCCTTCCGCGGCCGACTCGCATGGCCGCCTCGACCGCCTCGAGCATGCGACTGCGCCCGGCTGTCGCAGCGCGGAACCGGTCCTGCACCACCTCGAGTATCCGGCCCTCGCGCGAATGAATACGCGTGTAGCCCTGCTGCTCGAGCAGCTTCAGGACCTCTGCCTCGTCGAAGTTCTGCGGTACCGCGACCGGAAAGGTCACCAGCAGGCGCGGATCGTCCGGCCCGAGTGCGCGCGTCTCGAGATCGTGCACGACGCTTTCGGGTGTGTCGCGATGCACGGGCCTGCCGCAGCCCCGGCAGTGGAGCCTTGCGGCACGCGCGTACAGCAGCTTCAGGTGATCATTTAGTTCCGTCATCGTCCCGACGGTAGAGCGCGAGGTCCGCACCGGGTTTGTCTGGTCGATGGCGATGGCGGGCGGTATGCCCTCGACGCGGTCCACCTGCGGCCGGTCCATGCGGTCGAGGAACTGGCGTGCGTATGGCGAGAACGTTTCCACGTAGCGGCGCTGGCCTTCCGCGTACACGGTGTCGAACACCAGCGACGACTTGCCCGAACCGGACACGCCCGTCACCACGACGAGTTCGCCGAGCGGAATGTCGAGGTCGAGCGCGCGCAGGTTGTTCTGCCGCGCGCCACGGATGCGTATGAAATCGTTTGTGCGGGACATTTCCTGCCGTCCTCCCCAGGGGCCGGGGGTGGGGCAGTCCACGCTACCATGATCCGCGCGGATCACCGATACTCGCCCCTACAACAATTCGAACGGACGCCGCAATGCGATTCCTTTCCGCCTTGATGCCGCGCGAAGCGCGGTTCTTCGCCCTTTTCAACCGCCACGCCGAAATGATCGTCCAGGGCGGCCATGCCATCGCCGAACTGGTTCGCGACTATGCGGACCTCGAGCGCAGGGCGGCCCTGATCCAGCGCATCGGCGAGGTCGAACGCGCGGCGGACAAGGTGACTTTCGAGACGGTCTCGTTGCTGCATTCGACGTTCATCACGCCGTTCGATCGCAACGAAATCCACAGGCTGATCTCGGGGATGGACGACATCCTCGACCTGATACAGGACGCCGCGGAGTCCATGCACCTGTTCGACATCCAGGCGTTGCCGCCCGAGGCGCCGCGGATGGCGCAGCTGCTCGAGACCTGTTGCGGGAAGGTGAAGGACGCGGTCGCGCTGCTTGATTCGATGGACAACGCGCCGCGGGCGCTCGCGCTCTCCCAGGAGATCGACGGACTCGAGAGCGACGCGGACGCGGTGATGCGCACCGGTATTTCAACGTTGTTCCGCGAGGAGCAGGACGTGCGCCAGCTCATCAAGCACAAGAACGTCTACGAATACCTGGAGAATGCCATCGACAAGTGCCAGGACGTGGCAAACATCATCGAGGCCGTCGTAGTCGAGAACGCCTGAGCATGGAGCTGCACATCCCGCTCATGACGCTTGCGGTGCTGGTCGCGCTGGCATTCGCGTTCGACTTCATGAACGGCTTTCACGACGCGGCGAACTCCATCGCCACGGTGGTCTCGACGGGCGTGCTGCGTCCCTACCAGGCGGTGGCCTGGGCCGCGTTCTTCAATTTCGTGGCGATCTTCATCTTTCACCTGAAAGTAGCTGCCACCGTCGGAAAGGGCATCGTGGACCCATCGGTCGTGGACCAGTACGTCATCTTCGGCGCGTTGATCGGCGCGATCGCCTGGAACATCATCACCTGGTACTACGGCATTCCGTCGAGCTCGTCGCACGCGCTGATCGGTGGCTTGATCGGCGCGATGGTCGCAAAGGCGGGCACCGGCCCGCTGCTCGCGCCAGGCATCGTCAAGACCACGGCGTTCATCTTCGTAGCACCCCTGCTGGGCTTGTTGCTCGGGGCGCTGCTGATGATCCTGGTCTCATGGGCCTGCCTCAGGGCCGCACCGCGGAAGGTCGACCGATGGTTTCGGCGCCTGCAGCTCGCGTCCTCGGCGCTCTACAGCATCGGGCATGGCAGCAACGACGCGCAGAAGACCATGGGCATCATATGGCTGCTGCTGATCGCGTCGGGCGTGACGGCGCAGGACTCCTCGATGCCGCCCTACTGGGTGATCGTGGGCTGTTACGTTGCGATGGCGATGGGAACGATGTTCGGCGGGTGGCGGATCGTCAAGACCATGGGCCAGAAGATCACCAAGCTGCGTCCGTTGGGCGGTTTCGCCGCAGAGACCGGTGGTGCGATCACGCTGTTCATGGCCTCCGGCCTGGGCATCCCGGTTTCAACCACGCACACGATCACCGGCGCAATCGTCGGCGTGGGTTCCGCGCAGCGGGCCAAGGCGGTGCGCTGGGGCCTGGCCGGCAACATCGTGATTGCATGGCTCGTTACCATACCGGCCGCGGCCGCAATTGCCGCCGCGGCATACTGGCTCGGCAGGGCCGTGATCTGACCGGGCGCGGCCCGACCTGACCCGGACGGACTCCGAGTGACCGAACACTACCCTCACCTCCTCGCGCCGCTCGACCTCGGTTTCACGCGGCTGCGCAACCGAGTGCTGATGGGGTCGATGCACACGGGCCTCGAGGATCACGCGAAGTATTTCCACAGGCTGACCGCCTATTTCGCCGAGCGCGCCCGCGGCGGAGTCGGGCTGATCGTGACTGGCGGATTCGCTCCCAACATCGAGGGCTGGACCTCGCCGTTCGGCGGACGACTCACGACGCACGCGGCCGCCGCGAGGCATCGGCCGATCACCGATGCCGTCCACGCCGAGGGTGGCCACATCGCGCTGCAGATCCTCCACACCGGGCGCTATGGATATCACCCGCTGGCGGTGGCGCCGTCGCGGATCAAGTCGCCGATCACGCCGTTCACGCCGAGGGCGCTCTCGGTACGCGGGATCGAGCGCCAGGTGCGCGCCTTCGTCCGCTGCGCTGCGCTGGCGCGTGAGGCTGGCTACGACGGCGTCGAGGTAATGGGTTCCGAGGGCTACTTCATCAACCAGTTCCTGGCTGCGCACACCAACAAGCGCACCGACGAATGGGGCGGCAGCTACACCAACCGCATGCGGCTGCCCGTCGAGATCGTCGAGCGCACGCGCGAGGCCGTGGGACGCGACTTCATGATCGTCTACCGGCTCTCGATGCTCGACCTCGTCCCCGATGGCAGCAGCTGGGAGGAGGTCGTCGCCCTGGCGAAGGCCATCGAGCGGGCTGGCGCGACCATCATCAACACAGGAATCGGCTGGCACGAGGCTCGCGTGCCGACCATCGCGACCTCGGTTCCGCGCGCTGCCTTCGCCTGGGTGACAAGAAAGCTGAAGGGTGAGGTGGGTATCCCGCTCTGCACGACCAACCGCATCAACACGCCCGAGGTGGCGGAGAAAGTGCTGGCGGATGGGAGTGCCGACATGGTGTCGATGGCGCGGCCGCTGCTCGCCGATCCGGATTTCGTCAACAAGGCGGCAGACGGTCGTGCAGACGAGATCAACACCTGCATCGCCTGCAACCAGGCCTGCCTCGATCACGTCTTCCAGCGGCGCATTGCATCCTGCCTCGTGAACCCGCGCGCAGGTCACGAAACGGAACTCGTCTTCACGCCCACCGCCGCACCGAAGCGCATCGCCGTGGTCGGCGCCGGCCCGGCGGGCCTTGCCTGCGCGACGGTGCTGGCGGAGCGCGGCCACCGCGTGGAACTGTTCGAAGCAGCCGACGAGATCGGAGGCCAGTTCAACCTCGCAAAGCGCGTCCCGGGCAAGGAAGAATTCCACGAGACGCTGCGCTACTTCGCCAGGCGCATCGAAGTTACCGGCGTGACGCTTCGGCTGGGCACGCGGGCGACTGTCGCGCAACTGGCGGCTGGCGGGTACGACGAGGTCGTAATCGCGACCGGTGTCATTCCCCGTGACCCGCGCATCGACGGGGCGGAAGAGCAGGCACGCGCCGGCAGGGTCCTCTCTTACCTGGACGTGTTGAATGGGAGCCCGGTCGGGCAACACGTCGCCATCGTTGGCGCCGGCGGGATCGGCTTCGACGTCGCCGAGTTCCTGGTCGCAGATGGCCACTCGACGGCGCTGGACCTGCCGGCGTGGATGGCGGAATGGGGCGTGGGCGACCCGGCCGTCACGCGCGGCGGCCTGGTCCCGCCGCGAATCCCGGCACCCGCGCGCGAGGTCACGCTGTTGCAGCGCAAGCCCGCGCCGCTCGGCAAGGGACTTGGCAAGACCACTGGCTGGATCCACCGCGCCGCGCTCAGGGCAAGGCGCGTCACCATGATCGGCGGCGTCAACTACGAACGCGTCGACGAGCGAGGCCTGCACCTGAGTTTTGGCGAGGCGCACGAAAAACCGATGCTGCTCGAGGCGGACACCGTGGTGCTGTGCTCCGGACAGGAGCCGTTGCGCGAGCTCGAGGTGCCGCTGCGGGCTGCGGGCCGCTGCGTCCACCTGGTCGGCGGCGCCGACGTGGCCACCGAACTCGATGCAAAGCGCGCGATCGACCAGGCCTCGCGGCTGGCGGCCCGCCTCTAACGGGCGACGCGTCCGGCGGCAACGACGCCGGCCGCCAGGCCTGCCGCCGCCGGGCGCCGCCTATTCCAGCGCGAAGGGAACACGCGCCTGTCCGGTCGCGTGCTCCTCGGCACCTTTCGCCGCAAGCACCGCCTTCAGCAGCAGCGCGTGCACGTGCACGTCCTGGCCCGAGCGCAGGAAACGGTCGGCCAGCTCCATCACTTTCTCCAGGAATGCATTGCGCTGTTCGAGATAGAGCATCGTCTTGCCCAGGAACCGCGGATCGCGCGCCTCGACGTGCAGCGCCTCTGCCGTGCTCATCGCGGTCATGCGCTCTTCCGCGGTGGGCTGCTGGTGGTAGTGCACCTGCGCGGAGTCGCCAGCGGATGCCGCATGCGGCATCTCCCGCAGCGCCGACGCGACGCCGTTGCGCGGCGCCCCGAACAGCAGGCCCCGGATGACGTCGCCGGTGGTCACGATACCGACGACGCGGTCGGAGTCGTCGACCACCGGCACGGCGTGCACACCTGCCTCCGCCATGCGCTCGGCCGCCTCGGCGATACTGGCATGCGGGGCCAGGCTGATGACCGGCGTGTGCATCAGTTGTTCGATCGTCATGCGTTCATCGAGGAATTTCGCCGGGTCCGCGGCCTTCGGCACGAAGTGCTCGAGCTTCATCACGTCGGCCGAGCTCAGCATGCCAGCAACCTGGCCCTGTCGAACCACCGGCAGGTGATGAATCGGGTACTGGCTGAAGCAGGCGAGCGCTTCGCTGACGGGACGGTCCAGCTCGATCACGACCACGGTCTCGGTCATGATCCGCGATACGGGTTCTTCGGGTCTCATTCGCTGTCTCTGTGGCGAGGACGACGCGACTCGGCAGACAGTGGCTGCGAGCCGACGCGTACCCCATGCAAGGCTGCCTTGGCAGGCATCTGCTTGGGCATCCGTAGTGCCCGCAGACGTCGATCCGGCGCGAGTGCGCTCAGGATTTCCCGCGGAAGGCGTTCTGCATCAGTTCCGGGGCAAAGCCCGGCACTGCGGCGCCCGGGTGCGTTGCGTGCCGATAGAGCGCAGCCGCGTATACGCCCTGCATCGTCGCCTGCAGCGCCGAAATCACCAGCAGCACCAGGACGCCGACCAGCATCACAGCGCCCATCAACACGATCGCCCCGGTCTGCGCCGCGAGGTAGAGCGCGACGGCGCACACTGCCATCCATGCAAGGTATGCCGCGGCGAAAGCCAGGCCCAGTCCGAAATTGCCAATGAGGTTCTCGCCCCAAGTCCCGCGCAGCAGCTCAGCGCTTTCCTTCACCGCTGCCAGCGGCCCGACGTCACGGGTCACCAGCACCGGGACCACGAGGAACGTCGCGACCGCCCAGGTGGCGCCCACGAGCCTCACCACCAGCGCGCCCAGCCAGCCCACGCGTTCCCCGATCGCACGCAGGACCAGTCCGACGGTCGCGGCGATCAGCGCATAGCCGAGGATACGGCCCCTTCGAGCCCAGGCAATCCTGAGGCCGTCGCCCAGCGTCGGGTTGCCGCCGTCCATGCGGATCATGGCCGCGCCGACCAGTGCAGCGTTGAAGTAGAGTCCCACGAACCAGATCGCGGTGTAGAAGACGAGCGCCGCCGCGAGCGAGGCGGGGCTGTCGCCCTGCGCCGCGCCGGCGCTGAAGCCACCGAGCATCGCCACAGGCACCATCAGGCTGCCCAGCAGCAGGAGAAGCGCGCACACCGACATCACCGGCAGCAGTAGCAGTTCCTTGTCCGCGCGCACGACGGCGAAGGAGGCCTTGGCAAGCTCGATGCTGCGAGAGAAACGGCCGGACATTGGATCACCCTTTGTGAAGTGGATCGGGAAAGCGCGGTGAGAATCGTTGCTCGCGAGCGGGACAGTCAATAGCCGGCTGGGGCGGCCCATTGAACCTCAGGTCTCGTCGTACTTCCGGCTCGACCCGCGGGCCTTTTCGACCGGGTACTTGACGGCGTTGCGTACGATCTTCGCCCGCGCCGCGGCGGCGAGATCGACGTCGAGCCTGTCGGCGAGCCGCACCAGGTAGAGCAGCACATCGGCAAGTTCCTGCTCCACCGCCGCACGCGTTTCGGGCGGCAGGTTGCGGCTCTGCTCGTCGGTCAGCCACTGGAAGGGCTCGAGAAGCTCTGCCGCCTCAACAGACAGTGCGGCGGCGAGATTACGCGGCGAGTGGAACTGGTCCCAGTCCCGAGCTGCCGAGAACTCTCGCAGCGCGTCGCGGAGGCTGAGCAGCGAGTCGGTCACGGCCGCGCCGGGATCAGGCCTGACCAGCGGACTGGACCACCAGCGTCACGGAAACTGGATCTTGCCTCGCGGAGCACCGCCCTGCCCGGCAATCGCCGATGCCGCGCCCGCTTCCGGGATAACGATCGACGAAGCCTGCTGGCGGCGCATTTCCTGCAACTCCTGCATCGTCTCCTCGAAGGCGATCTTGGCGCCGGCCGCAAAACCCTCGCAGGCCTCGGCAAGAGTCTTCGCCTCGATCTCGAAGCTGAGCGGCAGCGCGCCGGCAGGCGTCATGATCTGCGCCTGGCCCACATAGGACGTCTGCCTCGCCGGATCGGGCGTACCGTCCGACTTCACCGGCGTCATGACCCGGATCGTGCCAACCCGCCGGTCGGAATACAGGTCCTCGCGGTAGAGGTCCTGAGCGTCCATCTTCGGGTCGGTTGCGTTGCTCTGGCCGGCCATGGGGTCATTCCTATGTGAGGGTCGGATCCACACGATCCAAGGGTCGCCACGGTACCCGAGGCCGGCAGCCGCGACAACGCCCGCTCAGAACTGCGCGTCGGCCCCGGGACCGGGCAGCGGCTGTTTCGAGCCCGTTTCGCTCGGCCACGGAGTCATGGCGACAAAATACAGCACGATCAGGTTCACCAGCGGCAGCGAGGCCATGATCGAGAGCCACGGCGGGAGGCCCATGCGGCTGAAGATCCGCCAGAAGGGAACGACCTGCAACAACGACAAGATGACGATCCAGCGGATCACGATGCCTCCATTTCTACCAGCGCCCGGCGCGGACCCGACCAGGGTCCATGGCAGGATTCATGGGGTGCCGGCGTGGTCGCCGGGCCCCTCGACGCCCCTCGACACTCAAGGATTCTAGGCTCATGCGGGCCCCGGCGGCACCGGAAGCAGACCGGCATTGCGGCTTCCCCTTGCTTCGGCGCGGCGCCTAACCATACTTCGCAGATGATCGTGCGATCCACCGTCCGGCAGGCAAGGCAGCGGCACCGCGACCCGAGGGGAATCATGGCGCTCGCCATCACCGTCGCCGCCCTGGCCCTCGCCGGCTGCGGTGCCATGCGCGGCATGTTCCCGGAGAACCGCAAGGAAGAAGCGAGGGCGAGCGAACTACTGCAACTCCAGGCCCGCAACATGCGCTACGCCGACATGTACGTCGGCACGCTGGTGGAAACCACGGCACACCAGGAGGGCGCCGACAGCGACCCGGCACAGCGCTACGCCCTCTCGGGCTGGATACTCGACCAGGCCAATACCGCGTACACGGATGCCTCCGCCGACAACGCGGTCCTCGGCACCCTCGACCTGGTGACACTGGCCGTGCTGAGCCGGATGATGGTCGAGACGAACGGGCCTGCCCGCTTTCCCGACCAGGCTGCCGCCATGCTCGCCGTCCATCGCGACCTGGAGGAAGCCGCGTGGAAACTCGCGGCGCAGGTCCTGACGCCCGCGCAGATGGAAGACATGCGTCGCGTGCTGGCGGATTGGCGCGAGAAGCACCCGGACAGCCAGATCGCGCCATTCGTGAGATTCCAGGAATTCCTCAGCGAGGTGCAGACGGGCGGCAGCAAGACCAGGGTCTCGGCGCCCAGCAGCCTGATCGGAATTGTGGGCCTGGACCCGATGGCGGGCCTTGACCCGGCGGTGCGACAGGTCGAGCAGTCCAGGTTGCTCGCCGAGCGCGCGCTTTATTACGCGCAGCGTCTGCCGATCCTGTTCGACCTGCAGCTGGATCGCTCGGTGAACCGCCTCGCGGCCGGCCCGGAGTCGCTGAAGCTCCAGCGACAGACTGCGAGCCTGACCTTGTCCGCCGAGCGCTTCGCTGCCGTCGCGGAGGGGCTGCCGGGTACGCTGTCTACTGAGCGCGAGGCGCTGATCGCGCAACTGAACGCGACACTGAACTCGCAGGCGGCCACGCTGCGCCCGCTGCTGGTCGACATGCGCGGCGCCCTCGAAGCCGGCAGCGCCGCCGCGGCCTCGATCGACGAGGCGACGCGCTCGATCGACGCACTGGTGGCGCGCTTCTCGAAGAAGCCGGGCGCGCCCGACAATGGCAAGCCGTTCGACGTCAATGAATACACGCAGGCGGCCGCCGAGATTGCGAAGGCCGCAGCTCAGCTCGACCAGGTGATCGGTTCGGTCGGCACGCAGGCGCCGCAACTCGGCGCCGCGCTGGACGCTGGCGCCGCGCAGGGCCGCTCGCTGGTGGACTATTTCTTCGTGCGGGTGGCGTGGCTGATCGCGTTGCTGTGCCTGGGCCTGCTCGCGACACTGCTCATCTACCGACGGCTCGTCCCGCGCGCGCAAACACAATGAAAGACACGCACACCAGTATCCGCGCGCCGCGCGGTCCCGCGTTGAGCGCCCGCAGCTGGCTCACCGAGGCGCCGCTGCGCATGCTGATGAACAACCTCGACCCGGAGGTCGCGGAGCGGCCCGACGACCTGGTCGTCTACGGCGGCATCGGGCGCGCCGCGCGCGACTGGGATTGCTACGACCGCATCCTGCGCGAGTTGCGCCGGCTCGGCGACGACGAGACACTGCTGGTGCAGTCGGGCAAGCCGGTCGGCGTGTTCCGCACGCACGCGGATGCGCCGCGCGTGCTGATCGCCAATTCCAACCTCGTCGGACGCTGGGCCACCTGGGATCATTTTCACGAACTCGACCGCAAGGGCCTGATGATGTACGGCCAGATGACGGCCGGATCGTGGATCTACATCGGCAGCCAGGGCATCGTGCAGGGCACCTACGAGACCTTCGTCGAGATGGGCCGCCAGCACTACGGCGGCAAGCTCGCCGGCAAGTGGATCCTCACCGCGGGCCTCGGCGGCATGGGCGGCGCGCAGCCGCTCGCGGCCACGATGGCGGGCGCCTCGATGCTGGCCGTCGAGTGCCGGCCCGAGCGCATACAGAAGCGGCTGGACACGCGCTACGTCGACGTGCGCGCGGACACGATCGACGAGGCGCTCGCGATCATCGCGCGTGCGCACGGGGAAAACAGGCCGATCTCGGTCGGCCTGCTGGGCAACGCGGCCGAGGTGCTTCCGGAGCTGCTGCGCCGTGGCATCCGCCCGGACGCGGTCACCGACCAGACCTCGGCGCACGACCCCGTGAACGGTTACCTGCCAGAGGGCTGGACGCTCGAGCAATGGGACCGGCTGCGCACCGACGACCCGCGCGCGGTCGAGCAGGCAGCGCGGCGTTCGATGGCGAAGCATGTCGAGGCGATGCTCGCTTTCCAATCGCTGGGCATCCCGGTCTTCGACTACGGAAACAACATCCGGCAGGTGGCCCTCGACGAAGGCGTGAAAGACGCTTTCGCGTTCCCGGGCTTCGTGCCTGCGTACGTCAGGCCGCTGTTCTGTCGCGGCGTGGGTCCGTTCCGCTGGGTCGCGCTCTCGGGCAACCCGAAGGACATCTACCGCACCGACGAGAAGGTCAAGGAGCTGATCCCCGACGACCCCCACCTGCACCGCTGGCTGGACATGGCGCGCGATCGCATCCAATTCCAGGGACTGCCCGCGCGCATCTGCTGGGTTGGCCTCGGCCAGCGTCATCGCCTCGGCCTCGCGTTCAACGAGATGGTCGCGCGCGGCGAACTCGAGGCGCCGGTCGTCATCGGTCGCGATCATCTCGACTCCGGTTCCGTCGCGAGCCCGAATCGAGAGACCGAGGCCATGCGCGACGGGTCAGACGCCGTCGCCGACTGGCCGCTGCTGAACGCGCTGCTCAATACCGCGAGCGGCGCCACCTGGGTCTCGATCCACCACGGAGGCGGCGTCGGCATCGGGTACTCGCAGCACGCAGGAGTCGTGATCGTGTGCGACGGAACCGCGGCCGCGGCAAAACGCATCGAGCGTGTGCTTTGGAACGACCCGGCCTCGGGCGTGATGCGTCACGCCGACGCGGGCTACGACATCGCGATTGACTGCGCGCGCGAGAACGGCCTGAACCTTCCGTTCCTCGACTGAGACCATGCTGACCCTCTGGCGGAATGCCCGCATCGCCACCTGCGACGAGACAGGGCGCGTGCACTCGCCCGGTGCCGTCGTGACCCGCGGCCCGCGGATCGAGTGGGTGGGCGACGAGGCCGACCTGCCGGCAGGCATCCGTCCGCAACGCACGATCGAACTTGCCGGCCGATGGCTCACACCGGGCCTGGTCGACTGCCACACACACCTGGTGTTCGCAGGGCAACGCGCCGCCGAGTTCGCGCGCCGCACTGCCGGCGCGAGTTATGCAGGGATCGCCCGCGAGGGCGGCGGCATCCTCGGCACCATGCGCGCCACGCGCGCGGCGACCGAGGACGAGCTGCTCGAGCAGAGCCGACCGCGGCTGGAATCGCTGCTGCAGGAAGGCGTCACCACCGTCGAGATCAAGTCCGGCTACGGGCTCGACTGGGATACCGAGACGAAGATGCTGCGCGTCGCACGCCGACTGGAGTCTGGACACGCAGTGACCGTCTCGACCAGCCTGCTCGCCGCCCACGCTCTGCCGCCGGAGTTCGAAGGACGCGCCGACGACTACGTGGACACGATCATCAGCGACTGGCTCCCGAAAATAGGTGCCAGGCACCGAATTTCGGTGGATGCGGTCGACGCCTACTGCGAGAACATCGCGTTCTCGGCCGAACAGTGTGGGCGGATCTTCGCAGCCGCACGCGCGCTTGGCCTGCCGGTGCGGCTGCACACCGAGCAGCTCTCAAACGTCGGCGGCAGCCAGGTCGCGGCGCGCCACGGCGCGCTCTCCTGCGACCACCTCGAGTACGCGAACGAGGCCGACGCAGCGGCACTTGCGCGCTCTGGCACGGTCGCCGTGCTGCTGCCGGTAGCCTTCTACGCGCTTGCGGAAAAGCAACTGCCGCCGGTGGCCGCGCTGCGCACCAACGGCGTGCCGATCGCCATTGCGACTGACTGCAATCCTGGAACCGCTCCCTGTGCGTCGCTGCTGCTGGCGATGAACATGGCGCGCCGGCTGTTCGGGCTGACCAGCGACGAAGTGCTGCTTGGCGTGACGCGAAATGCCGCGCGCGCACTCGGCATGCAGGCCGAGCGCGGCTCAATCGAGCCCAGCCGCGCCGCTGATTTCGCCGTCTGGTCCGTGGACTCCCCCGACGAACTCGGTTACTGGGCAGGATTCAATCCGTGCAGCATGGTCATCAAGGCTGGCGAGATCGTGCTCGAGCGGCCGGTGTGAGGAATACGTGCCCCATCGAAACGACATGAACATCTGGTCAGGCAGAGTGGACGCGGCGGACGGCGAGGCTGGACGACGCTGGCACCAGGTCGTTCGCCCGGCCGCGGCGGCCGATGGCCCGGGTATCGCGCTCGCCGGCTTTGCCTGCGATGCGGGTGTGCGCCGCAACCACGGCCGCCCGGGCGCGGCCGCCGGGCCGACCGAACTCAGGCGCATGCTCGGCAACCTGGCATGGCACGGAGGAAGCACAGGGCATCTATATGACGCGGGCGACGTAAGCTGCGACGGTGACGCCCTCGAGCGCGCGCAGGGCGAGTACGCCAGCCTGGTCGCCGGGCTTCTGCGCGCCGGTCACCTGCCCGTCGGGCTCGGCGGCGGCCACGAGATTGCCTGGGCCGCGTACCAGGGAGCGGCACTCGCATTGGCTGGAGATGCCAGGCTCGATCGCCTCGGTATCATCAACTTCGACGCCCATCTCGACATGCGCCGTACGATGGACCCGGATCGCGGGACATCCGGCACGCCGTTCCTGCAGATCGCGGAGTCCCGGGCCGCATCAGGACTCGAATTCCGCTATCTCTGCATCGGCGCAAGCACCGCCTCCAACACCGTCGCGTTGTTCGACCGGGCTGCCGCGCTCGGGGCGGGCGTCATCCTCGACGTGGATGCGGGCGAGAGTGCGGCGGAAGGGCGCATCCGCAGCTTCGTGGAGGACTGTTCCGCGGTCTACCTGACCTTCTGCCTGGACGTGCTGCCGTGCGCAACCGCGCCAGGGGTCAGTGCGCCGTCTGCATTCGGCGTGCCACTGCAGCGGGCGATCGCCTTGCTGCGGATGGTGCTGGCCGCGTGCGCTCACGACGGGTCGTCGAGCAAGCTCCTGATGGCTGACATCGCGGAGCTGAATCCCACCTTCGACGAGGCAGGCCGCACGGCCCGGACGGCCGCGCGAATCGTCTACGAGATTTCCGCGTTCAGTCCCTGACGTCGGGCTCGATGAAACACCAACCCACCTCCGGGTACGCCTCCTTGATGTGCCGCTCCAGCTCGTTGATGCGATTCACGGCTTCTTCGAGCGTGAGCCCGGGACACATGCGTACCTTGGCCGCAAGTACGAACTTCGGGCCCATCTGCAGGGTGACCATGCTCAGCAGTTCCTTGATCGCGGAATCGTTCGAGATCAGCGCGTCGATCCGCTCCCTGAGGCGCGGCTCGGCTGATTTCCCGATCAGCAGCGAGCGGATGCGCGCGGCAATGAACACAGCCACCAGGATCAGTACGACACCGATAGCGATCGATCCGATCGCGTCGTAGCGGGTGTCGCCGGTCGCAGCCGCCAGCGCCACGAACACGAATGCAATCGCGAGGCCCGCCAGTGCCGCGACGTCCTCGCCGAGCACGACCACGAGTTCAGCGTTACGGGTGTGGCGAAACCAGTTGCCGAACGAGCGTCCGCGGCGCAGCTTCGAGATCTCCCGCAGGCAGCCGGCAAGACTCGCAGACTCGAGCAGGATCGAGACTCCGAGAACCGCAAGCGCGATCCATGCGCGATTCAGCGCTTCCGGCTCGTGCAGCTTGTGCCAGCCTTCGTAGATCGAGAACAGTCCGCCGACGCTGAACAGCAGAAGCGCAACCACGAAGCTCCAGAAATAAGTCTCCTTGCCGAAGCCGAACGGGTGCTCCGGAGTCGGCGGTTTCGCCGCCTGTTTCAAGCCCAGGAACAACAGCACCTGGTTAGTGCAGTCGGCGTAGGAGTGAATCGCCTCCGCCAGCATGCTGCCCGAATTCGTATATACGGCCGCTGCGCTCTTGGTGACCGCGATGCCTAGATTGGCCAGGAAGGCGTAGAGAATCGCCTTCGCGGAGGAAGATTGGTCCGACGACATTCACGGATGATACCGCGAGGACATCCGGGCTGGCCCGGATCGCCGCAGGGGGCCGGAGTCCGGGTCACAGCTGGCGCCAGCCTTTGCCCCCGGCATGCCGCGCCATTATGCTGCTCGAATGAAATCACCAAGCCCACGACGTCCGATCAATACGGCGCTCGTCCTGCTGACCGCAGCCACCGCGCTCGCCGGCTGCGGGCGCACGCAACAGGACATTCCCGCAGAGCCCGCCAGCGCTCCCGCCGCCGTCGAGCAGCACGCGGCCACCGGCGAGTCACACCTGCCGCCCGGTATCGACTGGTTCGAGGGCGACGTCGATGCGGCGTTCGCCGCCGCGAAGTCCGCGCCCAAGCCACTGTTCCTGTACTGGGGCGCCGAGTGGTGCCCGCCCTGCGCCCAGCTGAAAGCCACGATCTTCAACCGGCGCGAGTTCCAGGAGCGCAGCCGCCTGTTCGTGCCGGTCTACCTCGACGGCGACATCCCCAGTGCACAGCGACAGGCCGAACGCTTCGGTGTCATTGGCTATCCGACGATGATCCTGTTCCGGCCCGACGGCACGGAGATCACGCGCCTGCCGGGCGGGGTCGACATCGAGCGCTACGCGAAGATCCTGGACGTCGCGCTGGCCGATGCCAGGCCGGTCAAGGAAATTCTCGCAGCGGCGACCAGTGGCGCCGAAGTGACACGCAACGACTGGCAACTGCTCGCTTACTACGACTGGCCCACCGACAACGGTCGTGCGCTGCCGGACCCGGAGCGCCTGCGGACGTTCAAGATTCTTGCCGAACGCTGCCCGGCAGACATGGGTCCCGACTGCGCAAGACTCTACTTCGAATACCTGGGCGCGGCGGCCGCAGCTGTAGACGGCGGCAAGTCGCCACTCTCTGGTCTTGATCGCGCCATTGCCCGCAGGAAGCTGGTCGAACTGCTCGACTCCCCGGCCGTGGACCGCGCCAACGTGCAGAACCTGCTCTACGCATCGGCGGACGTGATCGGGCTGCTCTCCGACGCCGGCAGCGCCGAGCGGCGCGAGCTCACCACCGCCTGGGGTGCCGCACTGGACAGGGTGAGTGCCGGCGAGGGCGACGATGCACTCTCCAGTGCAGACCAGTTGAAACTGCTCAGGGCGAGGGTGATGCTCGTGCAGCTCGACGCTCCGGACGCGCCGCTGCCTCCGGCGCTGCAGGACCAGATTCGCCAGGCCGTGGCGCGTGTCGATGCGCAGACGACCGACACCTATGCAAGGCAGGCGGCGATCAACGCCGCGGCGAATCTCTACTTCACCGCGGGCATGGGCGAGGACGCGAACCGCCTGCTGGTCGCGGAACTCGACAAGACCAAGTCACCCTACTACTTCATGCTCGACCTCGCCGACATCGCCGAGAAGGCCGGTCGCAAGGACGAGGCCGTGCGGTGGCTCGGGCAGGCCTACGCCGGCGCGCAGGGCCCGGCGACCCGCTTCCAGTGGGGATACAGTTACCTGGTTGGCCTGCTGGAGATGACTCCCGAAGACGCGAAGACGATCGAGACCGTCGGCCTGCAGGTGATCGGCGAGCTCGGCGAGGACCCGGACGCCTTCTACCAGCGCACGCGGCTGCGACTCGACCAGCTGAGCGCCAAGCTGCTCGACTGGGGCAAGTCGGGCGATCCCGCGAAGGTGGTGGAGAAGCTGCGCGATCGCACGTCCGCGATCTGCGCTGGCCTGCCAGAGGGAGACGAGGGCCGCGCCAACTGCGAGCGCTTCCTCAAGCCCGCTGCGCCAGCCACGCAGGGAGCGTGATCGAGTACTTGACCGCGGCTCGCTCGGTTTCATCACGACCCTGGATCACGTCCTCCGGATAGACGAAATCGCACTCGAAATCGAGTCCGCATTTCCGCATCACGCTTCGTGAACGCTGGTTGGCCGCGAGCGTGCGCGCCGTTATCTTTGACGCGCCCACGCGAGTAAAGCCATGCTCGATCACCGCCTGCGCGCCCTCGGTCGCGAGGCCGCGGCCCCAGGCGGCACGTGCGAGGCGATAGCCAAGCTCCTGCTCGCCCTCGTCGAATCGATCCGGCCGCAGGTGGAACCAGCCAGCAAACCCGCCGGCCTGCCGATCCTCCGCAGCCCAGTACCCGAGCTCCGGAGTGCGCGCGTAGATCGCGAACCAGCGCGGCAGGATCACATTCTCATACGTGGAACGGGGCGTCGGCACGCCGTAGGTGATGAAACGCATTACCTCCGGGTCGGAATCGAGTTCGACCAGCCGGTCCAGGTCATCGGGGCCGAATCGACGCAGCCGAAGCCGCGGGGTTTCCAGTAGGATCATCGTCACGCCCTCGCGAGTGGCTCCATCATGACCGAAGCGACCCTGTTTTTCAGTAGCGATGCCGGCTCCAGGCGCAGCCCTGTACCCAGACTTGCGATTGCCTTGTCGCTGCTGGCGCTACTGCTGACCGCAGGCGCGGCGCTGGCCCAGGACATGCAGATCATCGACCTCCAGTACCGGCGCGCCGACGACCTGATTCCGATCCTGCAGCCACTGCTCGAACCGGGCGACGCGATCACCGGGCTTGACGATAAGTTGTTCGTCCGCGCCGATCCTTCGACGCTGGCGAGACTCATCGCGGCGCTCGAGGTCATTGACCAGCCGCTGCGCCAGCTGGTGATCACGGTCGGACAGGACTCCTCGGCCGATGTCTCGGCTTCGCGCGTCCGTGGCGCCGCGACAGTATCGAGCGGTGATGTTTCCGTGGGCGTGAACCGCCCGCCGGGCACGGGCAATTCCGTTCAGGTCGACGCAACAGGACACAGCCAGCGGACCGTCACCCGCAACGTGAGCAGCGTGCGGACCCTCGACGGAACGGAGGCCTACATCGCGGTCGGGCAGCAGGTGCCGTTCACGTCGACACAGGTCACGCCAGGCTGGGGCGGTCCGGCCACAACGCGGTCCACGACGTTTCGCGACGTGAGCACGGGCTTCTACGCGACTGCGCGCGTCAACGGCGACATGGTCACGCTCACGATCTCGCCACGCCAGCAGTCATACGACCGGGCCCGCGGCGGCATGATCAACACCGCTGGCACCGACTCGACGATCAACGCCCGGCTGGGCGAGTGGGTGGAACTGGGTGCGGTGCGCGAGTCTGGATCTGGCGCGGACGGCGGCCTGCTGGTCTGGGGCAGGCGCACCGCACAGTCGCAGTACACGTCGTGGATCAAGGTCGAAGAGGCCCCTTAGGTCCAGGGGCGTCCTGTCTTTCGCATCGACCGCGCGTCAGAGCTGCGACTCCATCGGCAGCGCCCGCAGCAGCGTCGCGCCAATGCGGCGACTGACGCTCGCGTCCGGTTCGCGTTCCAGCACTCGCTCCTCGCCATTCTTCCGGTCGTGCCACGTGAGCCCGTGCTCGGGATCCATCACGACGCGATAGCTCAGTTCCGCTGAGGTATTCGCCTCGAACTGCCCACGCAGTTGCGCGGCCAGTTCCGGGCTGTCAACCAGCGCGCCCATCTCGGTATTCAGGTTGGCCGACCTGGGATCGATGTTCATCGAGCCCACGAAACACCAGCGCGAATCCACGATCATCGCCTTGGTGTGCAGTGTGGCGCCCGTCGACCCGAGCACGCTCACGTGCTTGGCGGCATCCCCGTCACCGGTGCTGCGCTTCATCTCGTACAGTTCCACGCCGCTCTTCAGCAACTCCTTGCGATACCGCGCATACCCGACGTGAACGGCCACCACGTCCGTCGCGTCCAGCGAGTTCGTAAGGACCTCGACCCTTACGCCACGCTGCGCGGCTGCAGAGAGTCCACGGGCGCCCTGCTTTCCGGGCACGAAATACGGCGAGACGATCAGCAGTTCATGCTGCGCCTCGCTCATCACCGTGGACAGACCATCGAGCACCTGCGATGCGCGCAGGCCATGCTCACTTGTTCCGACCTTCGAGGGGTCGTCCACCAGCACGCGGATGTCGCGCACCTCGATCGGCTGCGGCGTGTCTGCTATCAACTCCTGCCGCTGTTGCGGGTCACGCAGCGCACGGACGTAGGGCGACTCCCCCGCGTGCTGATCGAATTCACGAAGACCCTGCTGCAGCTTTTCCAGGTCCGCAGGCGTTGGCTTGCGGACGTCGAAAGCGGACACCGGGACCGCGTCCGGACTGTTCCAGTATTCGTCGAATTCACGGCTTACCTGCTCGACGACGGGCCCTGCCAGCACCAGGTCGGTGTCGCTGAAATTCGACTGCCTCGATGCACCGAAATACTCATCGCCGATGTTGCGGCCGCCGATGATCGCGATCCGGTTGTCGGCAATCCAGGCCTTGTTGTGCATGCGATGATTGAGTCGCGTGCCCCGCACCAGGAACTCCATCGTCTTGCCAAGTGTTCCGTAGCGACTGTAGAAGGGATTGAAGATGCGCACCTCGAGGTCCGGATGCAGGTCCACGACCATGAACAGGTCGTGCCGGGTCCGCGCGTCCAGGTCATCGAGCAGCAGGCGCACGCGCACCCCTCGATCAGCAGCCCGCATCAAGTCCGCGGCGAGCAGCCGGCCCGTCAGGTCGTCCTGCCAGACGTAGTACTGGATATCGAGGCTTCGCTCCGCTGCAGCCGCAGTGCCGGCTCGATAGGCAAAGGCGACGGCGTTCTGCTGCAACAGCTGCACGGCGGAGACATCGGGCTGGTCCCCGATTCGCGCAATCACCATGTCGTCCAGCCGGGATGACTCGGCCGGTGGGATGGCGTAGCTCTTCTCGATGCCGTCCAGTCGCGGCGCCGACGCGCAATGCGCAAGCAACGGCAGGACGCCGAGGAGCAACCACGGCCGCTGGATCGACGTCATCCAGGTGCCCCGGTCAGCCGCCCTGCCCGGCGAACAGCATGGCGTCGATGCGCTCGATCATGTACACGTGGAACGGGTTGCTGCGCTGCCTGCTCAGTACCCAGTCCGGTATCGCCAGCACTCCGTTCTCGCCATGCACCTGCACCCTGCCGAGCTGCACGTGATTGGTGACCCCCTCGGTCTCGTAGCCGTAAAGGGAGTCATCCGGCGGGAACGGCAACGCAACATGCGACAGCGAGAACACCCGATCCGGCCACCAGAGCTCGAGCAGCCGCGACGACTGCTGCTGCGAGCCCGGCTCGGCACGCAGCTCCTTCACCTGTGACGTTGCCGGGTCGGCGTTGGTGATCACCGTCAACCCGAACGAGCGATTGGGCATCGAGAGCACCTGCTGCGTCAGCGGACCGGGATCAGCTACCAGCAGCGCCTGGATCCCGGAGAACCTGTTTACGTCGAACAGCACCAGCTCATGTGATTCCGGCGCCAGATGCTCGAAAAGGGCATGAACCAGTGCCGGCGCAACGATCGTGGCATCGACCGCCGACTGGAACGCGAGCACGGGCGGGAATCCCTTGATCTTTCCGCCGTTGGCCAGCTTCTGGATGCGCCTCTGGAGTCCGCTCGTGAGTCGCTGGGTCTCGCCCGCGGCATTGAAGCTGAACGATGAATACTTGTACGGATCGAATTCCGTCTCGATGACCTGCCACGCCGCGCGGCCGAGGCCCGGCACGGACGATATGCCAGTGCGCAGCCTCGCGATGACGGCGAACTTGGAGATGCCGATGGCTGGCGACATCAGCACCAGGCCGGCCGGCATCGGCTGCTCCGCGCCTTCGACCGCGGACAGAGCGTAGTCGACCCCCAGCGCCGCGCCGTTCGAGTAGCCGACGATGTAGATGGGCCGATCGGGACCCATCTGGCGGCGCAGGTCCATCATGGCCATGCGCACTGCCGCCTGCATGTCCTCGATCTCGAAGCTGCGCAGTCCCGTGGGCGCCGTGCCGTGGCCCGGCAACCTGAGCCCCACGACCTTGAGACCCCTGGATGCCAGGTGCTCGCCCATCGAACGCATGCTGTAAGGGGAATCAGTCAGCCCGTGCAGCAGCAGCGCAGCCCCGGCCGGGTTCTCGGGCGTGATCTCGAAGGTGCGGTTCCAGTTGGTGGGCCAGACCGCCGGGTCGCTGCGGCTGCCCGTCGCGAATCGATTGAACGGGTTGCGATCGGCCGGCTGGACTTCGTCCAGCACCTTGGTCTTCATTTCCGCGAAAAGGCGGTCCTCGAGTTGCCGGTATTCGGCGATCGATGTCACCTGCCCTGCCTTGGCCGCGGTGAATTCCTCATCGAGTTCAGCCGTGTGCCAGATCTTCGGCTCGGGACCGTGGGTCAGGAACCAGGTGTACCCGCCGGCCAGGATCAGCAGCAGCCCGAGAAGCACGGCGCCGAGAGCCGAGCGCATCAGCCGGAACAGTGACTTGAGCATCGTGAAACCATCAATTTCGGTGGAGCGGGATGGCGCCGGATCATAGAGCATTTGCGCCGCATCTCGTAAAACCCGAATGTGCGGCGCGCGGCCGGCGGCGCACCATCGCCCTGTCGCAGGGACCTGGGTCCGCCCGATGTCACGCAATCACTCTCCGCAGATCCTCGCCTACATGACGCCGTTCCCGTACTCGGTGGACGTGGACGCGCCGCTGGCCGAGGCTCACGCGTTCCTGCGCGAGCGCCGCATTCGCCACCTGCCGGTTACCGAAAGGGGCCAACTCGCCGGAGTGCTGACCGATCGCGACATCAAGCTGGCGCTGGGTCCGGACCTCGGCTCGCCACCGGAGCGGGAACTCTCGGTGCGCGACGTATTCCAGCCCGATGCCTACGTCGTGGACGCCGGCACTCCGCTGCTGACCGTCGCGGCAACAATGGCCGAGCGGCACCTGGGCTCCGCTCTTGTTACCCGTGGCGAAAGGCTGGTCGGTATCTTCACGACGACGGACGCCTGCCTTGCGCTGGCGCGCGTGCTGCACGAGCAGTACCCGGATCCGGGACCCGACGAGGTGGCCTGAGCCATGGCCGCAATACCGACCGCGAACCAGCAGGCGACCGGGTCACGCGGACCGATCAACGTCGACTGCGCCGACCGGCTGCGCGAGGCGGCGGCCCTGCTCGAGGCCCAGGGTGCCAATCCGTTCCGGGTATCGGCGTATCGTCGCGCGGCCGACACGCTGCTCGACCTGCCCGGCGATATCGGACACACCATCGAGCAGGAGGGCGCTGAGGGCCTGGAGGCACTGCCGGGCATCGGCCGCGGCATCGCCGGAGCGCTGGTGGAGATGTGGCGTACAGGACGATGGGCGCAGCTGGAGCGCCTGCGCGGCAGCGCGGACCCGGTTCAGCTCTTCACCCTGCTTCCGGGCCTCGGACACAGGCTGGCAGAGCGCATCCACGACGACCTGCATGTCGATACGCTGGAGGCCCTGGAGGCTGCCGCGTACGACGGGCGGCTCGAAAAGGTCGCAGGGGTCGGCCCCAGGCGCGCGGCCGCGATCCGCGCAAGCCTGCAGGTGATGCTGTCACGCGGGCGGGCACGGCGCCCTGCATGGACCAGGCCCGGAGGGCCGGGCGTCGTGGTCGAAGCGGCCGCCGACCAGCCTTCGGTCGCAGAACTTCTGGCCGTCGATCGCATGTACCGCGAGAAGGCTGCGCGTGGCGACCTGCCGACGATTGCACCGCGTCGCTTCAACCCCGCGGGCGAAGCGTGGCTGCCGGTGCTGCACCTTACGCGGGACGGCCGGCACTACACCGCCCTGTACTCGAACACTGCCCTGGCCCACCAGCTCAACCGGACACGCGACTGGGTCGTGATCTATTTCTACGACGATGACCACGTAGAGGGCCAGCACACCATAGTCACCGAGACGCACGGCCCGCTCGCCGGCCGGCGCGTGGTGCGGGGTCGCGAGGCGGAGTGCGCGGCGCAGTAAGCGAAGGCGGATAGCTGACCGGTTGAGATCCATCAGCGGCGCCCGGCCTCGCCATTGAGTTTCCCGCCTGACTTGCTACGCTAGCCTCGCCAGCCACCAAGCGAGCGACTCAATCTTGTCATTCATCGACGAGCTGAAGCGCCGCAACGTTATCCGGGTCGCCGGACTCTACGTGGTGGGCGCGTGGCTGGTCGTGCAGGTAGCAGGCACGGTATTGCCGATTTTCGACGCGCCGGCCTGGCTTTCGCGCGGCGTCGTCGTCGCGCTGGCAATAGGCTTCGTCCCCGCGTTGATCTTCGCCTGGGCTTTCGAGCTTACCCCCGAGGGCCTGAAGCGCGAGTCGGAGGTCGAACGCGCCGAGTCCATTACCCCGCAGACTGGCCGCATGCTGGGCCGGGTGATCATGGTGGTTCTGGCGCTGGCACTGGTCTACTTCGCCTTTGACAAGTTCGTGCTCGCGCCCCTTCGCGGCGCGGCGCTGCAGCAGCAGCAATCCGAACAGGTTGCCGCCGCTCGGCAGGAAGGTCGCAGCGAGGCACTGGTCGAGTCGTTCGGCGACAAGTCGATCGCCGTCCTGCCGTTCGTGAACATTGGCGCGGACGTGGAACAGGAGTATTTCTCGGATGGCATTTCCGAGGAACTGCTGAACCTGTTGGCAAAGATTCCCCAGCTGCGGGTGATTTCGCGCTCCTCGGCATTCTCGTTCAAGGGGAAGGATCTCGAGATCCCGGAGGTCGCGCGGCGCCTGAACGTGGCACACGTACTCGAGGGCTCGGTGCGCCGGTCCGGAAACCAGGTGCGTATCACCGCACAGCTGATCGACGCGCGCTCCGACACGCAGCTTTGGTCGGAAACCTACGATCGCCCGTTCGACAACATCTTCGCGGTGCAGGACGAGATCGCGGCAGCGGTAGTAGCGCAACTGAAAATCAAGCTGCTCGGCGCGACGCCGACCGTCCAGGCGGTCGATCCGCAGGCCTACGCGCTCTACCTGCAGGCCCGGCAACTCGGGCGGCAGGGCACCAGGGAGGGCTTCGAACGATCCAGCATGCTGTACCAGCAGGCGCTTGCGATCGCACCCGGGTATGCGGCGGCGTGGGATGGCCTGTCGCGCAGCTACACCAACCAGGTAAACAGCGGCCTGCGCCCGATTGACGAAGGCTACCGGCTCGCCCGTGAGGCTGCGAACAAGGCGCTCGCGAGCGACCCGGATTTCGCCCCGGCCTACGCACGACTGGGCGCGATCGCCATGAATTACGACGGCGACCCTGCGGCGGCCGCGCATCACTACGAGCGCGCACTCGAACTGGCGCCGACGAACACCGACATCATTGGCAACGCGGCGGTGCTGGCGCACAACCTCGGCCGCCGCGACGAGGGCATCGCTCTCGGTGAATACGTGACCGCGCGCGACCCGTTGAGTCCGACCGGCCATGCCAACCTGGGCTTCGCCTACCAGAGCGCCGGCCGACTCGATGACGCAATCGCCAGCTATCGCACCGCGCTCAGCCTGAGCCCGGGTTATGACGGCGCGCAGTACGCAATCGGGGTCGCGCTGCTGCTGAAGGGCGATCCGTCGGGGGCGCTGGCAGCGATGCAGCAGGAGCCCGAGGGTTGGCGCGAAATCGGCCTTCCGATGGCGCTGTACGCGCTCGGCAGAAAGGTCGAGTCCGACGCGGCGCTCGCCGACCTGATCCGGACCAAGGAACAGGACTCTGCGTACAACATCGCCTATGTCCTGGCCTGGCGCGGCGACGCCGACCGTGCGTTTGAGTGGCTGGACAAGGCTGTCGCGTACCACGATCCCGGCCTGGCCGAGATTGCAGTCGAACCCATGTTCGGAAAGATCCACGACGATCCACGATGGTTGCCATTCCTGCGCAAACTAGGCATGGCGCCGGAGCAACTGGCCGCGATCAGGTTCAACGTGAGGCTGCCGCAGTAGCGACCCATCAGGGCACGATGCATTTCGGCGTGCGAAGAAGCGCCGGCAATCAATCCTCTTTCAGATGAAGTAAGCGGTCGCGAAGACCCCGAGCATGGTGAAGACGAGCGCGAGCTTTGCCAGCGTCCCGAATATGAGTCCTACCCAGGTAGCAACCCCGACCCGCCCGGCCTGCTGCAGTTTTCCGTGGGACAGCAACTCTCCCGCGATGGCGCCGATGAACGGCCCGAGGATCAGCCCGGGCAGTCCCAGGAACACGCCGGCCAGCGTGCCGAGCAACGCGCCAACGATTGCAAGCCGCGTGGCCCCGACCCGCTTCGCGCCGAGCGTGGTGGCAATGAAGTCGATCGCGAACGAGATCAGCGTCATCAGTCCAAGCAGGCCGAGCACGATCCAGCCAACGCGCTGAAAATCGTCAGCCCAGGCGGCAGCGACCAGGCCCGCGAACACCAGCGGCACGCCCGGCAGCCCGGGCAGCACGGAGCCGAGCACCCCGAGCACCACCAGCAATACTGCCAGTAACCACGGACCGATCGTTCCAGTCATTTCTCTGCTCCCACGGCGCCGTCGTGCGCCCGGTGCATCTTGCGCCGGCCGAACGGCAACGTCACGCCCGGCGCGGCTACACTGCACCGGATGATTCACCTGCCGTCGCTGCCGATCGTCGATGCGCTGCCCGAACTCCGCCAGGCACTGTCCGTGCATCGTTGCGTCGTACTGGAAGCGCCGGCGGGCGCCGGCAAGAGCACCGTGGTGCCGCTCGCCCTGCTCGATTCGGACTGGCGCGGAAAGGACCTCATCCTGATGCTGGAGCCGCGACGGATCGCGGCGCGCGCGGTCGCGCAACGCATGTCCGCGCTGCTTGACGAGGATGTCGGCCAGACGGTCGGCTTCCGTACCCGGCTCGAGACCCGGGTGAGTGCCCGCACGCGGATCGAGGTCGTGACCGAGGGCATCCTGACCCGGATGCTGCAGCGCGACCCGGCGCTCGAGGGCGTCGCGCTGGTGATCTTCGATGAGTTCCACGAGCGCAATCTTCACGGCGACCTCGGCCTGGCGCTCTGCATCGAGAGCCAGCGTCACCTGCGCGACACACTCCGGCTACTGATAATGTCGGCGACACTCGAAGCCGACGCGCTGCTCGGCGTCCTGGACGACGCCGCAGTCGTGCGCTCGATGGGACGCATGTTCCCGGTGGATGTCCGCTACGCGCCGCCGCCCGCAGCGACGCACGGTCGCAGCATGCGCATCGAGGGGCCGGCGACCTCCGTGACACTCCGCGCGCTCGATGAGCACGAAGGGGACGCGCTGGTCTTCCTGCCCGGCGCCGGCGAGATCCGTCGCGTCGTAGAGAGTCTCACGGCCAGCCTGCCTGCGAGCGAGTTCTCGGTGCTGCCTCTATACGGGGATCTCGGCGCGGCGGAGCAGGATGCCGCGCTGCTCCCGGATCCCCGGGGACGCCGCAAGGTCGTCGTCGCGACCAACATCGCCGAGACCAGCCTGACGATCGACGGCGTCCGCATCGTCGTGGATGCTGGCCTCGAGCGACGCCAGCGATTCGATCCTGCCACCGGCATGGGTGGTCTCGACACCTCGCGGATTTCCCGCGCGTCGGCAGAGCAGCGAAGCGGACGCGCGGGCCGAACAGCGCCAGGCACCTGCTACCGGCTGTGGAGCGAGTCGACGCACGATACGCTGCAGGCGCAGTCCGCCGCCGAGATACTGGAAGCCGACCTCGCGCCGCTGGCACTCGAACTGGCGTGCTGGGGATGCAGCGATCCCACGACACTCGCCTGGCTCGATGCCCCACCTGCGGCGTCGCTCGCGCAGGCTCATGACCTGCTCGAGCGCCTTGAGGCAGTGGACGCCACGGGGCGCGTGACGGCACTGGGTCGCGAGATGTCGACTCTTGGTATCCATCCGCGCCTGGCGCACATGGTGCTGCGTGCGCGATCGCTGGGACTGGGCGAACTGGCGTGCAGCATCGCCGCGCTGTTGTCGGAACGAGACCCGTTGCGGGCCGCGCCCGGGTTTCGCGACCCGGAGCTGTTCCACCGCATCGAAGCGCTGCGCGGCAGGGCCGCGCCTGCCCAGTTCGACGTGGATACCGGCGCGATCCGCCGCATCCAGCGCGTCGCGCAGCAGGTGGGACGGCAGCTGGCCCGAATCGCCAGCATGGATGAAGAGACGGCTGCACGGCTCCCAGCCGTCGACGCGACGGGACTGCTGCTGGCATTCGCCTACCCGGACCGCATCGGGCGAGCGCGGGAAAGCGGCCCGGGCCGGTACCTTTTGAGCGGCGGTCGTGGCGCCGAGTTCCGCGACCCCACGGCGCTCGCGAGATCCGAATATGTCGTCGTCGCAGCACTCGATGCCGGCGATCGCGAGGCAAGGATCCAGTTGGCTGCGTCGCTCGATCCGGCGCTGTTGGAGCGGCATTTTGCATCGGCCATCACCGAAGACTCGAGCGTCGGCTGGGATCCGAAGGCTGAAGCGGTCGCGGCACGACGGGTCCGGCGGCTCGGCGCCCTGGTGCTGCAGGACGAGCCGCTGCGGAACGTCGACTCATCGGCGACCATCGCCGCCATGCTCGAGGGCGTGCGGGCGATTGGCCTCGACTGCCTGCCCTGGACACGCGACCTGCAGCAGTGGCGTGCTCGCGTAACATTGGTGCGTGACAACGACCCGCGCGCGCGCGAAGACTGGCCCGAGGTTTCGGATGCCGCGTTGCTCGCATCGCTGGAGTCCTGGCTTGCTCCGTGGCTCGACCGCATCACGCGTCGCGACCAGCTCGCGAAGCTGGACCTGCGTGGCGCACTGCACGCGATGCTCGACTGGAACTCCCAGCGGCGGCTCGAGGAGCTCGCGCCGACCCACCTTGCCGTCCCGAGCGGGTCACGGATTGCGCTCGACTACTCCACTGGCGCCCCGGCACTCGCGGTGCGGCTGCAGGAAGTGTTCGGGCTGATGGAATCGCCGCGCGTTGTCAGCGGCCGCGTGCCGGTCACGCTCGAGCTGCTCTCCCCCGCGCGACGGCCTGTGCAGGTGACACGCGACCTTGCCAGCTTCTGGTCGCGGGGCTACCACGAGGTGAAGAAGGAGCTCAAAGGGCGCTATCCGAAGCACTACTGGCCCGAGAATCCACTGGATGCAGTCGCGACCCGGCGCGTGCGGCCACGCGAGGGCGGTTGAGGCCGGCTACTCTGCCCGCAACGCCTCGACAGGATCGAGCCTCGCGGCATTCAACGCAGGCAGTATGCCGGCCACCAGGCCGATCAGCACCGCCAGTCCCAGCGACATGCTGATGAAGAACGGCGAATAGCTGACGGGCAGCTGCCTGACGGTCGCGCCGAGCAACGCGCCGATGCCTGCACCGAACGCGAGGCCCGCCAGGCCACCCAGGAACGAAAGGACCACGGCCTCGGCGAGGAACAAGGCCAGCACCTGGTCGCGCTCGGCGCCCAGCGCCCGCAGCAGGCCTATCTCGCTGGTACGTTCGCGAACCGAGATGGTCATGATGGTGAATATCCCGACCGCACCGACCAGCAGCGAGATGCTGCCGAGTGCCGCGACTGCGAAGGTCAGCACGCCCAGCACGGAGCCCAGCGAGTCGATCATCTGCTGCTGCGGCGTGACAGTGAAGTCCTCATCGCCGTGGCGCGCGAGCAGCACTCGCCTGATGCCTTCCTCGACTTCCGGCAGCGGCGCCCCCTCCTCATACACGACGTCGATCTCGAACAGGCTGTCCCGGTTGAACAGTTCCAGCGCGCGCGCCGCCGGGATGAACACGGTGTCATCCAGGTCCAGGCCGATGACCGTTCCCTTGGGCGCCATCACGCCGACGATCCGAAAGCGCTGGCCGCCGACCCGCACGTTGGCGCCAAGCGGGTTTTCCCGATCGAAGAGTTCGTGCGCCATCTTCGAACCCAGGACCGCGAAACTACGCGGCGAGCGCGGATCGTCCAGCGGCAGGTAAACGCCCTGGCCGACCGGAAAGCGCAGCGACTCGGCGAACTGCGGACCTGTGCCGTAGACCGTCACACGCCGCTTGCGTCCATTACCCTCGACCTCTGCATTACCCTGCACCACCGGGTCCGCGTCGATCACGTACGGAACGCGGCGCAGTGCCTCAGCGTCGTCGATCGTCAGCGGACGCGTCGTGCCGAAGACGCCGACCGAACCGCCCATGGTCTGCGTCGCCCCCGGCGTGACGCCGATGATGTTGGTGCCGAACTGCGTGAATTCCGAGATGACGAATCTTCGCACGCCCTCGCCGATCGACGTCAGCAGCACCACCGCAGCCACGCCGACCGCAATGCCGAGCGCGGTCAGGATTGCGCGCATCCGATGCGCCGTGATCGACCGGCCGGTGTAGCGCACAAGGTCCGTCGCGCGCATCGCTCAGCGCCTCCCGGCCAGCGCCGCCACCGGGTCGAGACGCGCTGCCTTCCGTGCCGGCAGCAGGCCGAACACCACGCCGCTGGCCACCGCGGTCAGCACCGCGAGCGCCACGGCCCACGCGGGCGGCGCCAGCGGCAGCGCCGGATAGAAACGGCCAATGACCCAGACGGCGGCGAAGCCGACCGCGAGTCCGCAACACGCTCCGACCAGCGAGAGCATCACTGCTTCGGCCAGGAACAGCGCCGTGACCTGGCTTCTCCGTGCGCCGAGCGCCTTCATCAACCCGACCTCGGCAGTGCGCTGGCTGACCGCGACCAGCATCACGTTCATGATCAGGATGCCGGCCACCGCGAGGCTGATCGAGGCGATTCCCGCCAGCGTGAGTGTGAGCGCAGTGAAGATCCGGTTGAAAGTCGCGAGCACCGCGTCCTGGCTCACCACCGTGACGTCCTCCTCGCCCTGGTGGCGCTCGGCGAGCTGCGCACGCACGGCCCGCTGTACGCGCGGTATCGCATCGCGATCGCTCGACGTTATCAGGATACGGAACAGCGACTCGCTGTTGAACAACTGCAGCGCGCTGCTCACGGGAATCACCACGATCTCCTGCAGGTCGAATCCCAGTGACCTGCCGGAATCCGCGAGCACGCCGATGACGCGGAAACGCCGATCGCCGATTCGCACCGTGGCGCCGACGGCCGGTTCGCGCGGGAACAACTCGGAGCGCACCTTGCTGCCGATCACGCAGACAGCCATGTCGCGGTCGATCTGGCCGGCCGGCAGGAACGAGCCCTGCTCCATGGCCAGGTTGCGCACCACCAGGAAATCGGCACTCGTGCCGATGACCGGCACCTCGCGTGACAGTTGACCGGCTGACACCGGAACAGAGCCGATCACCAGCGGCGCGATTCGTTCGACACCGGGAATGCGCAATAGCGATCGTGCGTCGTCGAGCGTCAGGTCGCGAGGCGTCTCGCCGGCGAACATTCCCGGCTGCATGCCGGTGGTCTCCGAGCGGCCGGGCAACACGATCAAGAGGTCGGCGCCGAGCGCCTGGAACTCCCCTGTCACGTAGCGACGTGCTCCCTCACCAAGCGACGTGAGCACCACGACCGCGGCGACCCCGATCGCCATCGCCACGAGCATCATGGCGCTGCGCATCCGTGCCCGCACCAGGGACTCGCTCGCCAGGTGCAGCAGGTCGCCGAACCTCATCGCCGCGTACCCGTAGCCTCGTCCACCACGATGCGCCCGTCGCGCATGCGGATGTTGCGCCGGGAGCGCGATGCGACTTCGTCATCGTGCGTGACCACGAGCAGCGTGATGCCGCGCGCATTCAGCAACTCGATGGCAGCGAGCACGTCGGAGCCCGACACGTGGTCGAGGTTGCCTGTGGGTTCGTCGGCCAGCAGTACGGTGGGTTCCATCACCATCGCACGCGCGATGGCTACTCGCTGGCGCTGGCCCCCAGACAGCTGGTCCGGGCGATGATGCGCGCGGTCCATGAGGTTGAGGCTTGCAAGAACCGCCTCCGCCCGCTTGCGCCTCTCCGCCGGCGGCACCGACGCCAGCACCATCGGCAACTCGACATTCTCGAACGCCGTCATCCTCGGCACGAGGTGAAACGCCTGGAAGATGAAGCCGATCCTGCGTGCGCGCACTTGAGCGAGTTCGTCGTCGCCGAGCGACGTTGTCTCGCGCCCGTCGAGCACATACTCACCTTCGGTCGGTCGGTCCAGCAGTCCGATGACGTTCAGCAGTGTGGACTTTCCCGATCCGCTCGGGCCCATGATCGAAACGTATTCACCGTCACCGATCGTAAGATTCACGGCGTCGAGCGCCTTGACCAGCTGGTCACCGACCTGGAAGTGCCGGCTCAGATGCCTGATTTCAATCATGCGCGGCTTCCCCGCTCAGGACGAGACGGCCGGCGCGCCGTCCTTGAGTCCCTCGCGGTCGATCGACACGACGACCCGGTCGCCGGGCTCGAGACCCTTGATGACCTCGGTGAATTCCCAGTTGCCGATACCGGTTTCCACCGTGCGCTGGCGGATTTTCCCATCCTCGAGGACATAGATGCGATTGCCGTCGACCAGTGCCCGCGTCGGAACACGGAGCACGTCGGGACGCTCGGCAATGATCACCTCGAGATCGGCGCTGTAGCCGGGAAGCAGCGCTGCATCGTCGCGATCGTCGATCTCCGCCTCGACCTCCACCGTGCGGGCCTGCTTCTCGACTTCGAGCACGTAGGGCGCGACACGTCGCACATGCGCCTTGAAGCTGCGGTCCTTGAACGCGTCGAGCGTCACACGGGCAGCCATGCCCTCGCGCACCCGAGGTGCATCCACCTCGTCGATCGGCGCGGTGATGTAGATGCAGCTGGAATCCACCACGTCGACTGCGGGCGGCGTTGGGATACCGACCGGGGACGGCGTCACGAACTCGCCCACCTCGCCGTTGATCTCCGCCACCGTCCCGGCGAACGGTGCGCGCAGCATCGTGCGCTCCAGCCGGGCTTGGGCGGCATCGATCCGGGCCAGGCTGACCTGGATCTGCTCGCCTGCCGCGCGGCAGGCTGCCTCCTTGCTGTCGGCCTCGCCCGCCGCCCGCTCGGCGAGTTCAGTCGAAACGAGCTTGCGCTCGACCAGGCTCGCGAGCCGCGCCGATTCGCGGCGCGCGACCTTGGCGGAGACGCAGGCCTGGTCGCGCAGTGCGCGGGTGGATGCGGCATCTCGCTCGGCGAGGTTCAGGTCGGCGCGGAGATCGACGTTCCAGAGCTCGAGCAGCACCTGGCCCTTCTCCACGTGGTCGCCCTTCTTGACCGGCAGCCGGGCTATCTGGCCTCCCGACTGCGGCGCGAGCTTGGCCCGCTGGCAGGCCTTGACCGTGCCTGCCCGCGTGTTGGTGATGGTCTGGTCCACCTTGCCGCGCGCGACTTCAGCCGTATCCACCGTGATGGGCTTCGGTCGCCCGACCCATAGCGCGGCCGCCACGGCTACCGCCACGATACCAGCCACCACTGCTGCTGCACGCCATTTCATCCGCGATGCGTCCGTTCCGGTTTGGGCCGACTGGCATTGCAGCACCTCGCCCGGGGAGGCGCAATCAGGGGTCAAAGCAGGCGGAGCTGCGATGCAGGCGGTTTTTTCTGCGTCCTTTCGGCACTAGACTTCGCGCATGACGGCTTCCAGCCACGTGCTGCCAGTTCCGACACGCGCATTTCGCCTGGCGGCATCCGTCGCGCTTGCTGCAATGCTGGCCGCCTGCTCGCCGTTCCAGCGCGAGGTGCCCGGCGGCACGACCTCGAATGCTGGCGCGGCCGCACTGGTGGCCGCCGAATCGCGCATCGGCGCTCCCTACCGATACGGCGGCGCCGGCCCGGATGCGTTCGACTGCAGTGGTCTCGTCGCCTACGCTTATCGACAGGCTGGCGTCACGCTGCCGCGCACGGCGGCACAGCAGTACGCCGCCGTCACGCCTGTGCCGAGGCGCGACCTCCGCCCGGGTGACCTGTTGTTCTTCCGCGTAAATGGCCGCAGCGTGGGCCACGTCGGCATCTATGCCGGTGACGAAAGATTCGTCGACGCACCCCAGACCGGCGGCACGGTACGGATGGCGAGTCTTGAAGACAGCTGGTACCGGGAGCGCTTCGTGAGCGCCGGCCGGCCGTACCAATAAATAGGTGCCAGGCACCGAATTATTTAATTCGGTGCCTGGCACCTATTTTGGCACCTATTTACTGGCTGAATACCCACTCCACCAGCGCGGTCTGAACTGCCTGGCCTCCGCCGCCGCCTGCGCGCGGGTCGTTCACGATGACGACCGTGACGAATGTCCGGCCCGAGGCCGCGTTCACGTAGCCGGCCAGCGCGCTAACGCCTTCCAGCGAACCAGTCTTCATGCGCAGCCGTCCCTGCATCTCGGGCGCGCGAAAGCGCCTGCGCAGCGTGCCGTCCGTCGCCGAAAGCGGCAGCGAGGCCGCGAACTCCGGCATGTACTGGCTGCGCCAGGCCGCGAGCAGCACGTCGGACAGTCCTGCCGCGGAGATGCGCTCTTCGCGCGACAGTCCCGATCCGTTCTCGAGAACCAGGTCCGGAACCGTGAGGCCCTGCGATGCCAGGAATTCGGTGATGACCTTGCGGCCACCGCTGGTGGTACCGGGCCGGCCAGCCTTCTCGGCGGCGAGTGTCAGCAACAGCTGGCGGGCCATCACGTTGCTCGAGTACTTGTTCACCAGCCGGATGATCTCGGCCAGCGACAGAGAGTCCTGCGAGTAGACCATGTCGGCGCCCGGCGGCAGGACGCCGATCCGCCAGCCGCCGTCGATCTCCCCGCCGCTCTCGTCCCAGAACGTCTTGAACGTTCCATACGCAAACTCCGGCGCGCGCATGACCGCACGAGTGAAACTCATCGGACCACAGCCCGCCGCATAGCGTCCGGTGACCGCCATGGTGCTGCCCGTCGGGCCATCGGGCATCGTCACGTCGACTCCATCGCCGCGGCGGCGACATGTTCCGCCATCGACGCTCGCGGAGCTGTCTATCTTCAGGTTTGCCGGCCAGGGGAAGGCGCTCGGGCGCAGCGTGCCGTCGGCCAGGTCGGGGAACAGCTTGAAATCGACCGTCTGGAAGTTCACCAGCAGCGCATCGGGCAGCACGTTGTAGGTGCTGAACGGCTTGTTGTCGAACGCGGCGCGGTCTTCGCCCTGGGGCTCGAAATAGCTGTTGTCGATGATTACATCGCCCTTGATTCGCCTGATGCCGGCCTGCCGGACGCCGTTCGCGAACCCCCACCATCGCTCCGCGGTCATGAACGGGTCGCCGCCTCCGACCAGAACCAGGTCGCCATCGAGCACCTGGTCCTTCACGGGCCCGGTCGCATAGGCACGTGTCTGCCAGGTGTACGCGGGGCCCAGTATCTCGAGCGCCGACCAGGTCGTGACGACCTTCATCGTCGAGGCAGGATTGCGCGGCACGGTCGAGTTGTAGCTGACCAGCGGCTCGTCGCGACCGACCTCCTTCACCAGCACGCTCAGGCTGGTGCCGGGGATGCGCTGCTGGGCCAGCGCTTTCTGGACTTCTGGCGGAAGGTAATCCCGGTCGCGCGCATGCACCGCGTGCGACACGCACGACAATACGAGCAGGCAGGCGAAGGCGGGAAGTCGCTTCGGCATGAACCGTTATCCAGGGGGGAACACGGCAATGATACGTGATCGCGCTGGCGGCGCACGCACGGCGTCTGCATACTTCGCCACCCGCGGCTGGGGAACACCATGCGCAAGATCTGGAACACGATGCTGAAGGGCCTGGTGGCAATCCTGCCAATCGGGCTCACGCTCTACCTGATCTACTGGCTGGCTGGCACGGCGGAGCACCTGTTCTCCGGCGTAATCAAGCTCATCGTCCCCGCTTCGGCATACTGGCCAGGTCTCGGGCTGCTTACGGGCCTGCTGGTTCTCTTCCTTGCCGGCCTCGCCGTGAATGCCTACGTGGTCCGCCGCGCGCTCCGGGTCGGCGACAGGTTGTTCGAACGCATTCCGGTGGTGAAGACCGTATATGTCGCGATCCGCGACTTCATGAGGTTCTTCCCGTCCTCGGGAAAAGGCGGCGACCTGAAGCGAGTGGTGCTGGTGCCATTCGGACCCGGCAAGGCGATCGGCTTCGTCACGTCCGAATCGGCGTCGGCGCTCGGTCTCGGCGACGGCTCCAGCGACAGCGTCGCGGTCTACCTGCCCATGAGCTACATGATCGGCGGATACACGGTCTTCCTGGGGCGCGATCAGCTCGAACCAACGACGCTGTCGGTCGAGAACGCGATGCGTATCGTGCTGATGGGCGGCGTGACCGTCGCGCCCGTGGCGCACCCGGACAAAGAAAGGCTCGATTGATTTGAAATTCTCGATCGTCCCGGTCACGCCCTTCGCGCAGAACTGCTCGGTGATCTGGTGCGAGAACACCGGCGCCGGAGCTGTCATCGATCCAGGCGGAGACCTCGACCGTATCCTGGCCACCATCCGCAGCGAAGGCGTGAAGCCCGAAAAGATCCTATTGACCCACGCCCACGTGGACCACGCCGGAGGCACGGCCGAACTGGCCCGAGCGCTCGGGCTGCCAATTGAAGGGCCGCATCCCGGCGACCAGTTCTGGATCGACAGCCTGGCGGAACAGGCGCGGATGTTCGGCATCGCGAGCGGCGGCAGCTTCGTACCGAACCGCTGGCTCGAGGACGGGGACCGTGTGCAGGTAGGCGAGATCCAGCTCGAGGTCAGGCACTGTCCCGGGCACACGCCTGGCCATGTCGTGTTTCATTCGCCGGTTGAACGACTCGCCTTCGTTGGCGACGTGCTGTTCGCCGGTTCGATAGGCCGGACGGACTTCCCGGGCGGCGACTACGACACGCTGATCAACACCATCCGCACCAGGCTCTTCCCGCTCGGCGACGACGTGCGGTTCGTGCCCGGCCACGGCCCCATGTCGACTTTCGGTGAAGAGCGCCGCAGCAACCCATTTGCAGGCGATGCCTCGGTGGCACAGCGGCGCTGACAAATGCTCCCGGAGCGCCCAGTACGAGTCAGGTGTCCTTTTTTCGCCGGTCGCGCTTGATCGGCTCGCGACGTTCCTCCGCCACGTATCCGTCGATGGTCACGCCGATTTCGCCGGCGCGACGCGCACCCTTGCGACGATCGTCGTAGTGCTCATAGCGACAGGTGCACGCTGCGTTGTCGCAGTTCTTCAGCGGCAACGACGGGGCGTCGCGGGACAGGAAGCGGCGCCCGGCAAGCAGCCGCGCGGCGTCGCAGGCACGCCCGCCCGGCGCAATGCAGACAGCGTGCCAGGCACTGGCTGGCTTCTTGGCCGACGGGGTCTTCGCCTCGGGTTCGGCGCGTCCGAACAGCCCCTTGGCACGCTTGAATAGGTCACTCACCGGATTGCCATCCCCTTGTCGGGCTCGGGTCCTGATCTCCACCCCGAGGCTAGCGCCGCGGGCCATGCGGGCGTTGTGACTGGCGTCTCAGCCCCGTACGGGACCGCTCAAGACATAGCCTACCGTGGATTAAGTAAATTCGCTGCACCAGGCCGCGGGCCTTGCCGGACCCGCCCGCTGGGCCGAAACTGCCCGGATCGTCGCTTCCAGGGACCCGAATGGCCACGACACGTCGCCCTCTGCAGGTGCCACCGTTCGATTCGATCTACCGCCACGGGTTCGTCCGGGCGGCCGTCGCAACCCCGCGGGTCGAGGTGGCGTCGCCGGGCCATAACGCCCGGCAGACGCTTGCGCTCGCGCGACAGGCAGCGGAGCAGAATGCCGTGCTGGCGGTATTCCCCGAACTCGGGCTTTCCGCATATTCGAACGAGGACCTGTTCCAGCAGGACGCGCTGCAGGACGCGTCGCTGGTGGCACTCGAGTCGATCGTGCTCGCGAGTCGCAAGCTCACGCCGCTGCTCGCCGTGGGCCTGCCGCTCGCCGTCGACGGGCGGCTGTTCAACTGCGCCGCCCTCGTGCACCGCGGCCGGATCCTGGGCGTCGTGCCGAAGACCTATCTGCCGAACTACCGGGAGTTCTACGAGAAGAGGCAGTTCGCCCCGGCGGCACAGGCACTGTCGACCGGCATTCGACTGTTCGGGCAGGACGTGCCGTTCGGCAGCCAGTTGCTGTTCGCCGCGACGAACGTACCGGGATTCGTGCTGCACCTGGAGATCTGCGAAGACCTGTGGGTACCACTGCCCCCGAGCACGCTCGCGTCGCTGGCCGGCGCGACCGTGATCGCCAACCTCTCCGCCAGCGACATCACGGTCGGCAAGGCCGACTACCGGCGGCTGCTGTGCGCATCACAGTCCGCCAAGTGCGTGTCCGCATACCTTTATGCGGGCGCGGGCCCGGGCGAATCGACCACGGACCTCGCCTGGGACGGGCACGCGCTGGCCTATGAGAACGGCGAGTGCCTCGCGGAGTCGCAACGCTTCCCGCTGGAGCCGGCGCTGATCACGGCCGATATCGACCTGGACCGGCTGCGCCAGGAGCGCGCACGGCTCACGAGCTTCGGCGACAGCGTGCAGGCGCACGCTCCGCTGCTCGCGGGCTTCCGGCGCGTCGAGTTCGAACTCGACCTGCCGCGCGGCCGGATTCCGCTCGCGCGGCGGGTGGAACGCTTCCCGTACGTACCGGCTGACCACTCGAAGCTCGACGAGCGCTGCGCCGAGGTCTACGACATCCAGGTCGAGGGCCTGATGAAACGCCTCGACGCGAGCGGAATACGCAAGGTGGTGATCGGAATCTCCGGCGGCCTCGACTCGACTCAGGCCGCGCTGGTCGCCGTGCGCGCCTTCGACCGGCTCGGGCTGCCGCGCAAGGATATCCTCGGCTACACGCTGCCGGGATTCGGCACAAGTCGCCACACGTTTGACAGCGCGCACGCGCTGATGCGCGCGCTCCGCATTTCGTCCGCCGAGATCGACATCCGGCCATCGGCCGAGCTGATGCTGCGGCACATCGGGCACCCGCACGGCCGCGGCAAGCCCGTCTACGACGTGACATTCGAGAACGTGCAGGCGGGTGAGCGCACCTCGCACCTGTTCCGCCTCGCAAATCTGCACGGGGCACTGGTCCTCGGCACCGGCGACCTCTCCGAACTCGCGCTCGGCTTCACCACTTACGGCGTAGGCGACCACATGTCGCACTACAACGTGAATGGCTCCGTGCCGAAGACGCTGATCCAGCACCTCGTGCGCTGGCTGGTGGCCACCCGACAGTTCGACGACGCGACCTCCCGCGTGCTGGAACGCGTCGTCGCCACGCGCATCTCGCCGGAGCTGGTACCGGGTTCGGGCGAGGAGCCGGAGCACTCGTCGGAATCCGTGGTCGGCCCGTACGAGTTGCAGGATTTCAACCTCTACTACCTGAGCCGCTACGGCTACCGTCCAAGCAAGGTCGCATTCCTCGCGCACGCGGCCTGGGGTGACCGGCGCACGGGCGTTTGGCCCGACACGGTGCCGGTGGGCGAACGCCGCGAGTACACGATCGCGACGATACGGCGCTGGCTCGAGGTCTTCGTCGTGCGTTTCTTCCAGGGCAGCCAGTTCAAGCGCTCGGCGATGCCCAACGGACCAAAGGTCGGGTCGGGCGGTTCGCTGTCCCCGCGCAGCGACTGGCGCGCACCGAGCGACTCGCCCGCGACGGTCTGGCTCGAGGAACTCAGGACCAATGTGCCGGGCGGCAGACGTCGCAAGTCGTGAGCCTGGGACCCGTGGATAGCCGACGCGCCAGCGACCTCCGCGCGATGGCCGCCGCGATGGCAGGCGCCGTCATCCTTGCTTTCGCCGCCGGGACCGCGCGTGCACAACAGGCCCCTCCGCAGGAACCCGCGTCCGCGGCCGACGCGATGCCGGCGACCGAACTGGAGCAGCAGCCAGCCCCGGCGGGAATTACAACCGGCATTCCGTCAGGTTTCCTAGAGGGCACAAGCAGCGATTTCCGCCGGCTGCTCGACGCCGGGCAATACGAGCAGGCGACGGCGCTGGCGCGAGGGCTGCTGGAGGACGCCGAGCAGCAACCGGGACCTGGCGGCGAGTACCTGCAGGTGGCGCTGATGAATCTCGCGCTCGCGCAGTATCTCGACAAGGACTACACGGGCGCAGAAGCGAGCTACCTGCGGGTCGTCGAACTGGTAGAGGCATCGGGCCGCCTGACCAGCCCGCGACTCGCCCGCGCCCAGGCCGGCCTCGCGACGACGTACTACGCCGCAAAGCGCTATGACCTTGCCGTTGACAGGTACGAGCTGGCCATCGCACTCGTTCGCCGCGAGCAGGGACTCTTCACCGGGGAGCAGATCCCGTTCCTCGAGAAGTACGCCGACTCGCTGGTCCGCGTGGGCCGCGCGGAGGACGCGGTGCGCGCGCGGCGCTACATACTGCGCGCGATCGAGCGCAGCTACGGCGCCGGCAGCCTGCGCTACGCAGAGGAATTCGAATCGCTGGGGCGCTGGTTCACGAGAATCGGTGCCTACGACCCGGCGCGCGCGTCACTGCTCAACTCCATCCGGATCATCGAGGCCGCAAATGGCGAGGACGCCGCGGAACTCATCGGTCCGCTGACCGCGCTCGCCGACTGTGCTCGACTGCAGCTGCTCGACCCATCGTATGCGAAGGCCACGGCGCCGGACGATCAGAGGCAGTCGCTGTTCCATGACACGATGCCGCCCGTGCTCCCGTCCACGTCGACAAATACCATCGCCGGCGAGGGACAGTCGGCGCTGGAGCGGGCTGTTGAAATCGCAGGCGTGCAGGTGCCGCCGACGCGGGTTGCCGACGTCCGCGCGCTGCTGGGCGACTGGTACCTGTCGCGGAAAAAACGAGAAGAAGGGCTGTCGAATTACCGCCTCGCGTGGCAGGCGGCTGGTGACGCGACCGTGGGTGGAAAGCCCCTGAAAGAACTGCTGTTCGGACAGCCCGTGCTGCTGGCGTACAGGCCCCCGGGATCCTGGGACCGCTACGCCGGCAGGCCGGCGGACGAGATCGCCGTACACCTGGCCACGCTCGACATGACGGTCACCGCGGACGGGCGCGTGGCGGACCCGAAGCTGGTGTCGGACGGTGGCGACCCCAGTTTCGGCGAGCAGTTGCTGCGCGCGGCGCAGGCCGCCATCTACCGGCCACGGCTCGAGAAGGGCGTGCCGGTGGCTACATCGGGCGTCACGCTCGAACAGCCGTTCTACGTGCTCGTCGAGAACCAGCCAGGCGATTGACCGTTCAGGACTGCGGCAGCGTCACTTCGACCGGCGCCTCGGGTGTAGATCCGGGCACTGCTGGCAGCAAGCCACGTACCACGGCCTGCTCGCGAAATTCAGTGGCAAGCTTGGCGGCCGCGTCGCGCATCGCCAGCTGCACGGCCGTTTTCAACGTCTCCGATCCACCGGCCAGCATGCTGTCGTTCTTCGCTGCGCCATAACCGGTGAAGGTCCACGAGTCGATGGCCTGCCCGTCTGGTTTATAGGCATTGACCCGATACCTGAGGCTGGCCGCGTACACATCCGAGCCAGAGTCCGACGGCGTGACAAATGCGAAGTCCTCGAGCACCGGCTCCAGGACGGCGCGGATCTGCGGATCGGTGCGCGCTCCCGCATCTGTTGCATCCACCGATACCACGCGCTCGAACATCGCGCCCATCAGGCGCGTGAATCCATCGGCCTGCGCCGAGCCGATCGCAATCGAGTAGTCACCGCCGTCGCGGGTCTCTTCGTAGACCTTCTCGCGGAATTCGGGCGCGACGTACAGGCCCACGACCAGCGGGATCTTCGTCACCAGCGGCGTCGGGATATTCGGCTGCGCCTCGAACTCGGTCGCAACGCAGCCAGCGAGAGCCGCGCATGCCAACCAGCCGGCCGCACGGACCAGCGGAAGGCGGCATTGGCCAGTCCTGCGGGGTGTTTCGTCCATTTGTCCCATGGTCGCACGACCGCCGTCAGCGGGAATAGCTTCCGGGCTCGTTCAAGCCGACGAAGGTTCCGCCATTCCGCTCACAGAGCTGCCGCATCAGCATCGCATAGCGGATGCTCGTGACCTGCGGCGCGTCCGGCCTGACGGGGAAACCGAGAGCATGGATGCGGACCCGGCGCTCGCCGGTCTTGTCCTCGCGGTTCAGCATGTCCACGGTACGCAGCACCGACTCGACCGACGAACCGGTGAACTCGTCGCCAAACACGTACAGGCTGATGCGCAGGCCGGTCGCGTAGTAGGTGCGGATGGCCTCGACGATGCCCTCGACAGGACTGGAGTTGCTGAACGGGAACCAGTCGCGCATCCGCGACATCACGAGTTTGCGCTGTGTCGGCGTGTCTGGCAGCCAGCGCCCGCGGTACGAGGGGAACATGTAGGTCCCCTCGTCGCTCATCACCTGCCATCCCTTTACGGTCGGGTAGGCGTCGAGCACTTCCTGCATCTTCCGCATTACCAGCGGCCATGCGTAGTTGGCCATGCTGCCCGAGGTATCGATGATGAAGATGACGTACTCACTGTCCACCGGCAGGCCGCCGATCGGCGAGTCGTCCTTGCGCCGGTACTGCGCACCCAGCAGTCGCTTCATCTCCTCGGTGAGCTCCTGCTGCGCCGAGACCAGCTGTCCCTCAATCTGGTTCTGCACTTCTCCCTCGCGGCGCGATGACTGGTACTTCCCGCGCAGCGCACTCAGGTCGCCGCGCAGCCGCGCAATGCGCAGTTCCTCTTCGGAGAGCTGGCTGCGCCGCGCCTTGAGCTCGCGGTTGAGTATGTCGCTGGTGCCGCGAATCTCCTCGAGTTCCCTCTGGAGCTTGAGCACCTGCGCCTGCAGGTCCTCGCGCGACTTCTCGATGACGACCGGCTCGCCGACCTCGGTAAGCACCAGCAGCAGGATCACCGCGCCGAATCCGCAGCAGATCGCGTCGAGGAACGAGAGGCTGAATATCTCGACATCGCGACGGCCGAGCCTGGTACCCCTCATGGCCAGTCCCTCGCCGGGCTGAGGAACGAGCCGTTGGTCCTTCGTGCCAGCGCCCAGTAGGCGCCGGACGCCATCGGGTCACCTTCCATCGGCAACAGGATCACGTTGACCGGGATGCCGGGCGGCAACTTGCCGATCGCGCGCTGGAACAATTTCAGGCGGCCGTCACCGTCGATGACCTTCTGCACCAGCGGCGGGCTCGCGCCCTGGGTCGGCAGCCCGTCGGTGATCAACAGGATGTTGTCCGGTCGCGGTGACAGCGTGCCGGCGACGGCGAGCGCGTTCTCGAGGCTCGTACCGTCCTGCGGCACGGTCTTGCGCAACTCTGAAAGCGTCCCACTGAGCGCCGCCGCATCGTTCGCATCGAGCCACTTGCCGGCGCTGCCCGGCACCAGCGCACGCGGCTGGGTATTGAACGCGTAGGCCTGGAACTGCGACTTGGCGGGCAACTGCGACGTGATCCAGTCGACGGTCGCAACTGCGCGGCGCCACTTCGGCGCCGCCATGCGGCGGACGTCCGGCATGTTTCGCAGCCTGATCACGTTCACGACCGACTCGTCCATCATGCTGGCCGAGGCATCCACCAGGATCAGGATGCGCTGTCCGCCGACCTTGAGCCCGGTCAGGTACTGGCGGTCGCCGCTGCCGATGAAACCCTTTATGCGCGTACCCGGCTGGCCGGGGCTCGGCGTGCCGGCCTCCAGCCTTCGCTTGCCCTCGTCCAGCGACTTCAGGTCCTGCTTCAGGCGCTCGATGGCCTCGCGTTTCGACAGCGTTTCCTTCTCGGCCTCTGCCAGCTGCTGCTTGAGTTCCTCGGACTGCTCGATGATGCGGCTCGCGAGCCCTTCGGCAGGCACCGGCTTGTCAGTGCCCTCCAGGGAATTGCGCAGCACGACCAGGTTCTTGTAGCCGTCGAGCACCTGCTCCTCGAGGCGGTTTACCTCGGACAGCAATTCGTCATTGCGGTGCTGCCGCTGCACGCCGGCCTGCGCGCTCAGTATCGTGTAGAAGAGCACCACCGCGCCGAACCCGCACGCAATCACGTCCAGGAAAGACAGGCTGAAGATTTCGGTCTTACGCCGCGCCATCTTCGTCGACCGCGCGAACGAGTTCGCACTCGATACCGGGACTGCCGAGGCGCAGTCGGTCGCCTGCCCGCAGTTCCACGCGCCCGCCCACGCGCTCTCCGTTCAGGAACGTGCCGTAGGTGCTGTGGTCCTCCAGCCACGCCGACCCGCCGGCCATGGAAATCGAGCAGTGCGAGCGGGATATCCCGGGCCCCGGCTCGAGTACGAGCGCCCGCCTGTCCGGCGGCACCCCGGCACCGATCGTCAGCGGCCTGGAATCAATCCGGTAGGCGCGGCTCGAGTGGACGACGTGCGTTGGTCGCGAATCCTCGGGCACCGACGACGACGGCGATGTCCTGCCAGTCTCCGCCCCGGTGCGCAACGCAACCGGAAGGTGCTGCACCAGTGCCAGCGCTCCACGCTCCTGCCGGATGTGCCCTTCCCACGCCAGCGCGCCAAGTGCCGCCGCGCCCCGCGGCAGACGCGCGATGTCGCAGTCGCGGATACCGGCCAGCCGGGCCTCGAGTCCCGGCAACCCGGACAATCGGCTGGACAGCCGCAGGTTCAGCGGCCCCCCAGCCGGCCGGGCGCGCTGCAGCACTCGTGCGTACTCGTCGTAACTGCGTGATGCCGCGTGCTCGAAGTCCTCGCCCGACATCGCCAACGAATACGTCGCGGCCCCCGACTCGAGATCGATCGACGCCGTGCCTGCCGAAACGGCGGCGTCGAGCCACGCCGGCAGCCCGTCACAAAGGAGTTGCTCGGTCGCCGCCTGGTGCAGCGGGTCGAAACGCGTCTTCAGCACGAACGCCGCGGCAATTGCGTCCAGCCACGCCTGCTGCAGCGCGAGCCAGCCGTGCTGCGGCAGCATCTCGAATCGTGTGCGCCGCAGTCCGGGCGCGGAGTCCAGCACCGTGACCACGGCCCGGTGCAGCCCGAGTTCCAGGTGCAGCATCGTCGCGGAAGCCGGCTCGAGCGAGCACGCGGCAAGCCCGGCGTCCACCAGGCCGACCGGCTCGAGCCCCGATTCCTTTGCAACGCCCAGCAACAGCCCGAGCTGCTCGCGCGAGTACCAGGGCGGAACGGCAATGATGATTTCGCGACCATCGCCGAGGTGCGGTGCGACCAGTCGCTCGAGCTGTGCGTAGGCGACCTCCGCACGGTTGGCCGCCGCGGGCACCGACCGCGCGAGCGGCTCGGTTCCGAGATCCTGCCAGTATCGGGTCTCTGCGTAGAGCGGCTTCAGGCGTGCACGCAGCGCAGCAGCCGCGCCGGTTTCGGGTGAGGCACCGTCCAGCATCGCGATGCCCGGCTCCTCGGCGAGGATGGTGCCGTCGCGCGCGAGCACCAGGCCGGCATCGTTGATCTCGAGGGCGAGGGTCATCTGCTCAACGCAACTGCATGTGGCGGATCAGGTTGCGGTCCAGGTAGGTCTCGCTGTCGAGCACAAAGCGTTCCTGTGCAAGCTGCAGCTGGTGCAGCAGGAACATCAGCACGATGCTGATCAGCAGCGCCGCCAGCGTCGAGTTGAACGCCGTGCCCAGCCCTTCCGTCACGCCCGATACGTCGCCGGTCACCGCCTTGTGCGCCTCGCCGAGCGCATCGCCGATGCCGCGCACCGTGCCGATGAAGCCGATCGCCGGTATGGCCCAGGCGATGTAGCGCAGCATCGAGAGCTCGGAGTCGAGCCGGTCGGCCTCGGCACTGCACACGCCCCTTGCGGCATCCGAAACGTCCTGCACGTTGCGCGTGGCGCCGAAGCGGTAGAGCGCGACCAGCAATGCGCGCGGCAGCAGGCACTCGGCCTCGGTTGGCGGCAGCGCCTCCAGCGGACGCGCGTATTCGCGCGTGTCCTCCGGCAGGATCTTCATGCCTTCCGGGACCTGTACCAGGTCGCGGGCCAGCAACGCCCGCTCGCGACGCGCGTGCCAGGTCTTGTAACCGATGATGGCGAGCGCCCAGAGCCCGAGGATCACCTCGGCCTCCTGTTCCCAGTCCTTCAGCAGCACGTAGATGGAGCGCTCCGCGACGAAATTCGGGTCCGTCTTCATCGCCGCACGTTGCTCCACGAGTATCGCGTTCGCCCTGGGCCGCACTACCGTGACGTAGGTGGCGTGCACCACGATGACGATGACGATCAGCGAAAACACGCTGAACAACAGTTCGCTCGGGGCACGTGCGTTGATCCTTGACATGCGTCGGGGCTCTCCGTGTTCAGATGTCTACCGGGAAGGACACGTCGAAGTCGGCGCGTACTTTCTCGGTCGGTTCGAATCGTCCCTTCGGCTGGCCGGCCGCTGCCCCGGCGGGCGACGACTTTTCGGCCGTGGGCTGCGGCTGCGCGGCGGCGGACGGCGATTTCGGCTCAGCAGACGCTGCTGCCTGCGGGTCGTCGTTCGCGGCAGGCGCGGCGGCGTCAGCGGCCGGCTCCGGAGCTTGCGTTGCTCTTGCCGGATCAGCGGGCGGCGCCTGCTGCGCGCTCACTGCGCCAGGTGCGACGATGCAGCCTGCGAAGAGCATCATCGCCAGCAGAAGGCAGCGTCTACTGCGCGTAACGTGCGATGCGGAAACCGAGATCATTGCGTCTGCCTTCCCCGTAGTCGCGATAGGCGAGCCTTAGTTCCGTGACGGTCGCGCTCTTCCAGCTCGAGCCGCGAATCACGTGTGGCGTTCCTTCCCCGGTCGCCATCGGGTCGACCGCAGTCACGCCGGAGCGCGGCTGCACAGTGTAGAGGTCGTGCGTCCACTCGGCGACATTGCCGCCAAGATCGAAATAGCCCGAGGGATTCGCCGCAAAACTGCCGACAGGCGCGGTGACCGGATATCCATCGTCGAAGTCGGGAATCACAGTCGGCAGCAGCGCCTGTGCAGAGCGGTCCGCGTAGTTGCCGGCGCCGCGCGGCACCGGCAGCGCATCGCCCCACGGGTATTTCCGCAGGCCCGTCCCGGCACGGCGCGCTACCCACTCCCACTCGGCCTCCGTCGGCAGGCGGTAACCGTTGGTGGCGGGCGTCACCGGCACGAACGATCCACCCTTCATCTCGTAGGCGGGAGTGAGACCGTCCGCCGCACTCAGCCAGTTGCAGTAGGCGACGGCTTCCTGCCAGCTCACGTTTACCGCCGGCGCGCGGTCGAGCTCCAGCGTGGTCTGCATGATGAAACCGGAACGGTGCTCCGGTCGGAACTGCCGGTACTCGGCGTTGGTCACCTCGCGCGTCGCGAGGTAGAAGCGGCGCTCGAGCCTGACCTGCCGCTGCGACTCGTTTGCGCGACGGCCGGCCTCACGGCGCGGACTTCCCATGGTGAATTCGCCGGCAGGCGCGAGCTTGAGTTCCTGTCCCGCCTTTGTACGCAGCGTCGCCGCCAGTGCAACGAGTTCGGCAGATGCGGGCACTGCGCCAGGTGCGGCTTCGGGCTCGGTCGTGGCTCGCTTCGGTGCGACGCCTTCGAGCAGTGTCACTTCGATGCTCTGCGGCAGGCCCGGGCGCGGCGTCACGGTCGTACGGAATGTCGCGTATCCGGGTCGCCGTATCTCGACCGAGTGACTGGTCGCGAGCAGTCGCAGCGTCTGGTTTGCCAGCCCCTTCGATTCGCCGTCCACCAGCAACTCCGCGTCCCCGGGGTTCGCCTGGACGATCACGTCGCCCAGTATCGGTACCAGCGTGAACTCGAGTGTTGCGCTCTTTCCGGCAGCGACCGCAGCCTGCCTGCTCGCCGGCTCATAGCCGTCCCGCGCCAGCGAAACGGACTGGGCGATGTCGGGCCGCACATCTACCTCGAGCGGCGTACGGCCACGGTAGGCGCCACCGATCGTGACACTCGCGCCCGCCGGTCTGCTGCGCACGGTGAGCCTGCCGTCCGGAAGCCCGAGTTTCACCGGACCGACGGTCAGCGGCTCGTTGGCCTTCACCTGCACGTCGCTCACCCAGGGCTTGAAACCCGGATACAGAAGTTCCACGCGGTGCGATCCCGCCATCAGCTCGAGTTCGAGCGGCGCCTTGCCGCGCAGCTCGCCCGCCACGCGCACCTCGGCTCCGGCGGGTTCGGTTGAAATACTGACCGTCGCCCAGGCGGGCACCAGCTTCGGCGTGACCTGCTGCCGTTTGCCGAATCCCTCCACACGGACGCGGGCCGCATAGTCGAGGTAGCGCTCCGTGTCGATGAGCAGTTCGTGATCGCCGGCGGGCAGCTTGAACTCACCGGGCGCCTTGCCGACCACGCGCCCATCGATACTGACCTCGCCCGGCACCGGCGACAGGATCTCCAGCAGACCCGGCAACGCAGTGAGCTTGTAGCGAAGCTCCTGTCCGGAATCCCGGCCGACCGTCACTGGAACGCGCAGTTCGGCATAGCCTTCACGCCGGGCCACCAGCGTGTACTCGCCAGGACGCAGCAGGTGACTCGAGCCCAGGCTCAGGCCAGGCCAACGACCCTCGAAGCTCACCGATTGCGGCACCGGGTCGATTGCAACCTCCACAGGCGTCGACGTAAAGACCAGCGCCGCGACGAGCGCGAGCGTGGCAGCCACGCACGCGATGGCGACGCGCCGCATCGACCAGCGGCGCGCCGGCGCGCGCGCGGGCTGGGGCCGGAACACGACGGCATCGATGCGCTCACCCTCGCTCGCACCATCACCGGCCACACTCCCGGACGCCGCTGCCACCGGAGGCGCGGTGACGTTGTCCGCCCCACCGGCCAGCAGTTGCAGCACTCTCCGGCCGCCGTCTGTGCGCAGCTTCAGGCGCCCGCCTCCGACGTCGAGCACGTCGCCGTCGCGCAGCCACGTCGAGCCCGCGATCCGCGAGCCGTTGTGCAGCACCGCGGCCTCCTCGCCGCACGGCTGGACGAAAAACTGGCCGTCGTGTTGCGCGATCCATGCGAGCGGTCCCGGCGCCGGTGACGGCACCAGGACATGGCTTCCCTCTCCGCCGACCGAAAATGGGAAATCGCTCCCTGCGAACGATCGATCGCCCAGCGGTTCACGCAGGATCAACTCGGCGTTCAAATCTGCTCCTCGCAGCGGACCACCAGTTCGGCCGGCCTGCTGCCCGGCATTATCGTGACCTCACGCCGCACGTCCCGGAATCCCGACCTTGTCCCGACGACCGTGTAGCGGCCGGGGAGCAGGTCCATGTCCTTGCGTTCGAACGCCCCCAGCTTCCCGACGCGATAGATCGTCACGTCGGTACGACTGTCGGACGCGATCACCAGGCGCACCGGTGTCTCTGCCGCTGCGAGCAGGGCCTCGAGCCGGGTCACCTGGCCCGTGAGCACGGGTCCCGGCGCGGGAATTGCGGCTGCCTGGGCCAGTGTCGCGCGCGCTGCACCGCGAACCGCATCGGAAAAGACCCGCTCGGGACGATCGAGGTACGAAGCAAGCGCAGCGTCCAGCATGACGCGTGGCTCTACCCGTTCCACGCCCTGCTTTGCATCGAGCAGCTTCGAATCGACCGCGATCGCCGCACGGTACTCCGCGAGCGCTTCGCTCCATCGTTCCTCCCGCTCGGCCTTGCGCGCCGACTCGAGGTGTCGAGAGATGGCCTGGTCGTCGAGCGCGCGCTGTACCTGCTCGAGTCCTTCCTTCACTTCTGGCGCACTCGGCCGGATGCGGCCAGCCCGCTCGTATGCAGCGCGCGCCGTCGCGTAGTCCCCGCGCGACGTCGCCGCCAATGCATCAGCGATCGCGGCAGAGAACGCACCAGCCGTGCGTTGCGCCTCGAGCCTCGCAAGCGCTTCGCGCGCGGCCGACGTGTCGCGGTCGAGCGCAAGCGCCTTGCGCCAGGCCTGCTCTGCGTCTGGAATCCGGCCGTTGCGTTCGAATTCCGTGGCCTGCGCGAGCAGCGTACGTACGGCATCGAGCGTCTGCGCGCGCTCGAGTCCGCGGCGAGCCGCCGTATTCGCCGGATCAATCTTCGCCGCGATGCCGTACTGCCGGCGTGCCTCGGCCGCGTCGCCCGCCTCGATGGCGGCCGAGCCGGCGGCGAGAGCTGCCCGCAGCTCGGCGGCGAGGCGCTGCTGCTCGGCCTGCTGCTCGGCCTGCTGCTTCGCCAGGGCGCGTCTTGCCTCGGCCTCAGGATCTGCCTGCTGCTCGACCGGCGGCGCCTCCGCTGGCTTCGCCGGTACCGCGGTTGGCTGCGCAGCCGGCGCGACTCGATCCCGCGCGACCCACTTCGGCAGCGCAAAAAAGACCAGGCCGGCGATCACCAGCAGCAGCACCAGGGTTCCGGCCAGCAGGCCGCGCCTGAATCCCTGCGAGCGCAGCTCAGCCGCGCTCGGACCCGGAGGCGCGCCGCGTTTCCACGTAGGTTCGATCGCGACGGCGCCTGAATCGGGAACCTTCAGCGCAGGTGCTGGGCTCGGGGTTGCAGTGTGTGCGGCCGCGGCAGGGTCACTGGCAGCCGCGCGCAGCTCGCCGATCACCTCCGCCATGTCACGGGGCCGCTGATCCGCTCGTCGTGCGAGACAGCGAGTTAGGAGCCTTTCGACGCCAGGGGACACCGGCGATCGAAGGGCGGGCAGCGGGGGTGCCCGCTCGGCCGTGCGCGCCGCGGCTGCATCGGGATAGAACGGCGGATATCCACTCAGCAACTCGTAGGCAAGTGCGCCCAGCGAATAGACGTCATCCGCAATCGCAGGCGGCGTGCCGGCGAGCTGTTCGGGGCTGGCAGTGAACGGTGATCCTGCCGGCTCCGCCGTAGCGTCGCCAATGGCCGCGGCGAGGCCGAAATCGGTCAACAGCGCCCGTCCGTCGTCCGCGAGGATCACGTTGCCGGCCTTGATGTCGCGGTGCACGAAACCTCGTGCATGCAGTGCCGCCGCAGCTTCAGCAACCTGCGCGAGCGCGTCCAGGACCTGGCGCGGCGGAGCGCCGCGCAGCCTGCCGAGGTCCGACGAACCCGCGAACACAAAGGTGGCGAACGTCGGTTCATCCTCGTGAACCCCGGTGCAGGCGACTATGTTCGGGTGGAAAACATCGCGCTGCAGCCGGGCAGACTCGAGGAAGCGAGTCCGCTCCGCGGACACCGGGGACAGCTCCGCGCGCAGCGTCTTTACGACGAGCTCATCGCCCGACGGCTGGTCCCGTGCGAGCCAGGTCTCTGCTGTTCGCCCATCGCCGAGCTTGCGCAGCAGTGCGTAGCGCCCCGCGACGACCTGCCCGCTCTGCAGATTGCTGCCCTGCACGCGCGACCGATCAGCGGCTCGACGCCGCGGGAGCCGGAGCCGCCGCGGGCAGGCCGGTCTCGTTCTCGTAGAGTTCCTTCAGCAGCAACCGCCACTCGGCGTACTGCTCCTCGGCCGAACCCTTGAGTTGCAGCGTGCGTCCCTCGACGTCCACCACCATCGGCTGGACCTCGGAGCGGAACGAGTCGCCCAGCTGTTTCAACGACTCGCTGTGCATCTTGATCTCGGCGCGCTGGTCGAGCCCCGACTTGAAGGCGTACATTCCGCCGATGACGGCCGCAGTCGACGCGGTCGCCGCGGCGCTGCTGTTGCTGTTCGATCCCGCAATGATGCCGCCGATGACCGCGACCGCGCCCAGGATCTGTCGCGTCGTCGCCTCGCGTTGCGCCTGCGAACGTGCCTCCAGTTCCTCGTAATTGTACTTGCGCCAGTTACCGTATGGCACCGACATGCTTTCGGCAAAGCTCGTGTAGTACTCGTTCAGCGTATCCACCAGCGAGTAGTCGCGTTCGCGGACGCGTTCCAGCCGTTGCAGGACCGGATCGTCCGCGGCGGGCAGGCGCACGATCGACCAGTTGCCCTTGCGGTCCTGTGCCAGGTACTCGCTGAACGCATAGGGCGCGAGGTCCGAGTCGAAGCGCAGGTTCGTTATCTCGTGCAGCTGCACCAGTTGTTCGCGCGTCAACTTGCCGCGCGCTGCGAGCATGTCGTTGGCGATGGTGTTGTAGACGTTCTCGAATGGGTCGGCAGGCTTCGAGGCGACGTCCTTGTAGGCGCGCGTGTCTGCCCTGCCCTCGTATACCTTCGAAAACCACGTGCGACCCGAGGAATCACTGACGGTGATGTCCAGCTCGAGCTCACGCCCGTCGGACACCAGGATCCTGCCGTCGACGTAAACGTCCATGCCGGTGCCGTCGCGCGGCAACACCCGCACCTGCCCCCACTGCCCCGTGCCCTCCAGCGTGTCGCGTATCACTACCGGCATGTAACGGGACTCGGCGTCGCGCACCTCGGGAAAGATGCCTTGTTCCTCCAGCGCCTTCGGGTCCGCGGGAAGGTTCGGGTCGAACAACCGGACGGCGACGTCGAGCAGCTCGTCCTGCGGTACCTCGGCGGTTGCCTTGACCGCGACGATTCGCGTCATCGGGCGCGTGTCCTGTACGACGCAGCCGGCAAGCAGCAGGGAGGCCGCAAACGCAGCCACGGGAATAGCGCGGGACATGAATGAAGTACTCACGATGTGCCCTGCTTGTATTTCCGGTATTCGTCCCACAGGCGCTCGCGCAGTTCCGGGTCTGTCTCCTTCATCGCCGCCTCGCGCAACTGCCGTGCGACGATGTCGTCGTCACTGCCGTCCGGAATGTCCGCAGGCACGGCGTTCGGGCCCGCTCCACCCTTGGCGCCGCCTCCGTAACCACCGCCGCCCGACGCGTTCGACTCGCTGCCTGCCGATTCGCCCTGGCCGCCGCTTTCGCCGCCCCGCCCCTCGCGGCCGCCGTTGCCCGATTCCTGCCCGGCCCCGGAATCCCCGGCCGCGCCCGATGCGCCGGATTCCTTGCTGGCACCCCCGTCCTCGCCGAAACCACCAGTGCCTGCCCCCTGGCCGCGTGAGGCGCGCTCCTGCGAGACGGTTTCCTGCTCCTTGCGCATGCGCTCGTCGAAGACCTCGAAAGTCTCGTCGAATCTTCGGTCGATCTGTGCCTGGCGATCCTCGCTGGTCATCGGTCCGCCGCCGGGTCCGGTCCCCGGTGACGGCGTGCCGGTCGGTGAACGCTGGCCTGGTCCGGCTGACCCCGCTGCGGACGACTGCCCGCCGCCCTGCGTTTGCCCGCGACCCGCTGGCTGGCCACCACCAGGTGACTCACCGCTGGAAGTGGCACTTCCGGGCTGGCCACTGGAGGCACCGCTTCCGGGCTTACCGGCCGACCCATCGCCTGCGGTAGCACCCGCGCTCGCGGGACTGCCCGCCGACCCACTGGCACCACCCTGAGTCTGCTGCGACGGGAACGGCGATTCGGGCCCGCCTCCCTGGCTCGACGACTGCCCGCCACTCGATCCCTGGCTCGACGATTCGCCGCCGCCGGTAGGACCCGGGCTGGACGGCTGACCGGTGCTCGATCCCTGCCCCGAACTCGGACTGCCGCCGGACGACGAGGGCGACGGAGACGATGACGATGACGGCGACGACGAGGGCGGACTCGGAAGCTGGGGCATGGATGACGACTGCGTCGAACTCGTGGACGAGCAGCCGGCCAGCACCAGGGCGCAGGCAGCTGACCAGATCACGCTTTCAATGGTTCTAACAGGCATTCCAGACGACTCCCGTGCCCGCGGCAGCAAATTCCGCAGTGCGGCTCCTGCCTCGATCATGGTTGGATGCGGCCGAAGGCGGCAGGTTCAATGACCGCCGCTACCGGTCGCGGCGGCCGGCACAGTCTCAATAAGGTCGGAGCCCACCAGGAACGAGCGTAACTGCTCCGAGAGTCGGTTGCAGGCCGTGCTCTGCACCGGTGTGATGATCGGTATCGGGGCCACCGCCCCGATCAGCACCGAGGTCCCGGTGACGTCCGCCGTGACCGTGCCGACTTCGGTCGCTGTCTGCAGGTCCCAGACGGTGGCGACATAATCCGATTCCTTGTCCCACCAGCCGACGCCGAGGCATCCGCCTCCGCCGGGCCCAATTGCGCAGGCGACACTGCCACCGCCATCCGTCTTGCGCGTATTCCCGTCCAGCCAGACCACGTAACGCACGCCGATCTGCGCCAGCCGCTCGGTCACGCCCGGGCGCTCGAGCAGGCCCTTCAGTCCGGCTGCATTGGCAGGCGCCGTGCTCGGCTCGAACCAAGGGAACAGCGCGTCCGTGAACTGCTGCTCGCCGTAGATCTTGAACGGCGCGACGCCACTGGAGACCTTCTTCGAAGATTGGCCGTCCTGCGGGTGCAGCAGCTCGCCGCCAAGCTTTTCCTGCACGCAGCTCAGGAATTCACCCTCGGTGCCGACACCCTCGAGCTGCGGCTTCGTCAGCAATACGATGGATTCGTGCGCCTGGATCGCCGAGGCTACCTGGCGTGTCTCGTCTACCTTGGAGGTCATGCAGCCGGCCGTCGCAAGGATCGCGAGGCATACGGCCGCGCGCACGCTGGAAGCGCGCTGTCCCGTTGGCTGCTGGATCCGTGTCCCGAAGTTCAATGCTGCAATCCTCGACGGACTGGGCTTGCCCCGAGTCTCTCTTGGTACGGCCAATCGAGTATACGGCAAGGGTTCCGCAGCTTGCGGGCGCGGCTCGCAGACTCAGCGGAACAGGACACCCTGCTCGGGTGCCCCGGGATCTCGCAGGAACAGGCTGGTATCGAGGTCCGAGCCCCGCTCGTCCCGGATTCCGCAGCGCCGGCACGCCGCCTGGAACCGGGCGGCCAGCAGGTCCGCATACGGTCCGTGGCCGCGCATGCGATGGCCGAACCGCGGGTCGTTCAGCCGGCCGCCGCGGGCATCGCGCAGCAGGTTCAGCACCCGGTCGGCGCGCGCCGGATAGTGTTCGCGCAGCCAGTCCTCGAACAGGCGACCAAGCTCGTGCGGCAGCCTGAGCATCATGAATGCCGCGCTCGAGGCGCCATTCCGCGCAGCCGCCTCGAGAAGGTGCTCCATTTCATGGTCGTTCAATGCAGGAATCATCGGCGCGAGCAGTACGCCCACGGGTACGTCGGCGTCCGACAGCGCGCTTACCACGCGCAGGCGTGCAGTGGGTGATGCCGCGCGCGGCTCGAGCCTGCGCTTCAGGCCGTCATCGAGCGTCGTCAGGCTTACGTGAACCCTGACCAGGCGCTGACCAGCCAGCCCCTCGAGCAGGTCGAGGTCACGCAGTATCAGTGCGCCCTTGGTCACGATCGTGACCGGGTGGCGATGCGCAAGCAGCACTTCGAGCAGTTCACGCGTCGTGCGGTGCTGGCGTTCCGCAGGCTGGTAAGGATCGGTGTTCGCGCCGAGATTGATGGGCTTGCACACGTAGCCCGGCGACGAGAGTTCCCGGTCGAGCAGCTGCGCCAGGCCAGGCTTGTGAAAGATTCGCGTCTCGAAATCGAGTCCGGGGCCCAGGTTCCAGTAGGAATGCGAGGGCCGGGCGAAACAGTAGATGCAGCCGTGCTCACACCCCTGGTATGGGTTCACTGACTGGTCGAAAGGAACGTCCGGTGACTCGTTGCGCGTGATTGCCCGCCTTGGCCGGTCAGGCATCAGGACCGTCTCCGTGCGGCGCGGCAACTCGTCCAGGCTTCCCCAGCCGTCGTCCTCCACTTCGAGGCGCGTCGGCTCGAAGCGGCCAGCCGGATTGGTTACCGACCCCCGACCTTTTTCGACCCGCGCTCGTTCTCCCTGTCGCATGTGAACAAGATACTGTATATCCGTACAGTCGTCACGACCCTGGAACTGGATCTGGGCCCGGATCTGGGCCAGGAAACCGGTCCATTCTCGCCAGCTCCGGGAACAGCCTGGTCCAGACTCCTGCGACCAGCAGGGTCGCGCAGCCGCCGACGACCACCGCCGGCACCGCACCCCACCAGGCCGCAGTCAGGCCCGACTCGAATTCACCCAGTTCATTGGACGCGCCGATGAACACGGCATTGACCGCGCTCACCCTGCCACGGATCTCGTCCGGGGTTTCGAGTTGCACCAGCAGGTGCCGGATGTAGACGCTCACCATGTCGCCGGCACCCATGAACGTGAGCGCAGCCGCGGACAGCCAGAAACTGGTCGACAAGCCGAACGTGATCGTCGCGATGCCGAACGCGATGACCCCGCCGAACATCCACCGGCCGACGTGGCGTGAAATCGGCGACAGGCCGATCACGAGCCCGCAGAGTGCCGCGCCGACTCCGGGCGCAGTGCGCAGCAACCCGAGCCCGCTGGGGCCGACGTGCAGGACGTCGGCGGCGTACACCGGCAACAGCGCGGTCGCGCCGCCGAACAGCACCGCGAACAGGTCGAGCGAAATGGCACCGAGCACGGGCCGACGCGACCACACGAACCTGAGCCCCAGCAGCAGCGTGTTGAGGCTGGGTGCCTCGGAGGACGTGCGACGCTGGCCGCCGCCGCGCACCATCAGCGTGAGCAGGGTAGCGATCGAAAGCAGCGCGGCGACGGTCGCGTACACGACGGAGGCGCCCGACAGGTACACGATGCCGCCGAGCGCGGGACCTGCGATGGTGGCGACCTGCCAGGACGAAGACATCAGCGCCACCGCGGAGCCGAACTGTTCACGCGGCACCAGGTTGGGCAGCAGTGCCTGTCCTGTGGGCATCGCGAACGCGCGCGCGATACCGAACAGCACCATCACGGCAAATACCGGCCTGGCCGAGTGGAGACCGCTGGACGCAAAGACGAGCAGCAGCAGCGCGCAAACGAACATCAGCGCGTAGCAGAGGGCAATGATCCGCCGGCGGTCGCGACTGTCGGCCAGGTGTCCGGCGGGCAATATCAGCAACACGAAAGGCAGGAACTGCGAGAGACCGATGAGGCCGAGGTCGAACGGGTCCCGCGTGACCTCATACACCTGCCAGCCTACGGCGACCGTCTGCATCTGCACCGCGAGCGCGCCAAGAAAACGCGCGGACAGGAAGCAGGTGAAATCGCGGTTGCCGAAAAGCGCGAGGCGAGAGGACGAGTGGCTGCTCATGTGGCGGCTGGCGTGGTTGCTTTCATCGGCCCCGGCAGCATAGCCTGCCGCGCAAACCCGAGACTGGAGAACCTGATGCCGACCCCATTGCGTAGAGTTGCCCTGCTCGCCGCCGCGTTCGCGGCGCTGGCCATCCCTGCGGCAAACGCCGCTCCGTCGGCGACGGATGCGAAATTCGAGGCATTGAGCGCTCGCTACGTCGGCGAGTTCGGCCAGTTTTCGCCGGTCTCGGCAACGGCGCTCGGCGACCACCGCTTCGACGCCGACCTCGATGACATGGGCGCGGCGGGCAGGGCCCGCGCACTTGAATGGAACAAGGCGCTGCTCGGCGATCTCGGTGTCATCGATCGTGACTCACTCAGCCGCGAGAACCAGGTGGACGCCGCGGTTCTTGAGAACCAGCTGCGCTATTCGATCTGGACCGAGGAAAAGTATCGCGACTGGTCCTGGGATCCCACCCTGTACACGCAGCTCGCGGGACAGTCACTCTACGGCCTGCTTGCGCGCGACTACGCGCCGCTGCCGGAGCGGCTGCGCGCGGTGACCGCGCGGCTGGAGAAACTTCCGCGCCTGTTCGAACAGCAACGCGCCAACCTGGTCGCCGCGCGGGTGCCCGCCATTCACGCGGAGACGGCGGTCAAGCAGAACCCGGGCGTACTGAGCCTGGTGGACGAACTGGTCGTGCCGGACATCGGCAAGCTCCCCGAAAATGAGCAGGCGCGCCTGAAGGCCGCGATCGAGACCGCCCGGGCCGCCGTCCAAATTCACCAGAAGTGGCTGGAAACCGAACTCGTGCCGAATGCGAAGGGTGATTTCCGCATCGGCAAGGAACTGTACGACGAGAAACTCGGCTTCGCCCTGATGTCACCGCTCTCGCGCCAGCAGATCCGCGAGCGCGCCGAAACCGAGGTCGTCCGCACGCGCGAACAGATGTACGACGCGTCACGCAGGGCGCTGGCCGGACGCGGCAACGCGCCGGCCATGCCCGACAACCCCAGCCCCGCCGAGCAGCAGGCGGTGATCGTCGCCGCGCTGGCACTCGCCAACGCCCAGCATCCGTCGCCCGACGGCGTGGTGGACTACGCGCGCAAGACGCTGGTCGAGGCAACCGACTTCGTTCGCGCGCGGAACTTCGTCTCGATGCCGCAGGAGCCGCTCGAGATCATCGTGATGCCGGAGTTCCAGCGCGGTGTCGCGGTCGCCTATTGCGATTCGCCAGGACCGCTGGACAAGGGCCAGCGCACTTTCTACGCGGTCTCGCCGATACCGACGGACTGGACCCAGGCGCAGGTCGACTCGTTCCTGCGCGAGTACAACGACCGCTCGATCGCCAACCTCACGATCCACGAGGCGATGCCCGGCCACTACCTGCAGCTCGCGCATTCGAATCAATACCCGTCAGTGCTGCGGGCGATGCTGGGCTCCGGGCCGTTCATCGAGGGCTGGGCGGTCTACGCGGAACGTGTCATGCGCGAGCAGGGATTCCAGGGCGGCGATCCGCTGATGCAGCTGGTGCAGTTCAAGTGGTACCTGCGCGCGGTGACGAACGCGATCATCGATTCGGCGATCCACGTGGACGGAATGACGCGTGAAGAAGCGATGAAGCTGATGACCGAGACCGGTTTCCAGGAGGAGCGCGAGGCGGCAGGCAAGTGGGTGCGTGCCCAGCTCACATCCGCGCAGCTGTCCACTTATTTCGTCGGTTACCAGGAGCACGCCGACATGCGTGCCGAGGCCGAACGGCGGGCGGGCGAGCACTTCGACCTGAAGGCATACCACGACAAGGTGCTTTCTTTCGGCTCGCCGCCGGTGCGCTTCGTCCGCGCACTGTCTTTCGACGAGCCGATCCGCTAGCTCGTCACGCCCGGCGCGCGCGCTGCCCGGATTCGATCCAGGATGGCGTCGAACCGCGGGTCCGGGCGCAGCGCATCGAAGTCCGGGTCACGCTCGATCCACTCGAGGTTGCCGCGGCCGTGCTGCACGGCCTGATCGAGCATGGCGAGCGCGTCATCGATGTCTCCCAGCAACGAGTAGGCGCAGGCGACGTTGTAGTAGGTCGCGAACGAGTCCGGCCGCACCTTGAGCACCCGCGCGGCGAACTCGCGTGCCTTTTCGGGCAGGCCGAGCATAGCGGCATTCACCGCACCGAGTTGCAGCGCTCGCCCATCCTCCGCGTCGATCCCGAGCTGGCGCTCCACCGCCAGCATCGCACGTCGAGCAGCTTCGCCGTGCTGCTCGGTACGACCCAGCTTCATCAGCGCGGTCACGAGCATGCACCGCACCTGGTAGTCGTCCGGCCTCAACCTGATTGCTGCCTCGTAGAGCGACACCGCCCGCTCGAACTCTCCGCCCTGAAAGCGGTGCCTTCCGTAAGAATAATACGCATCGAACGAAGAGGGATTGAGCCGGATCGCTTCCTCGAAGTCCTGGTAGGCCTCGGTCGTGTGGCCTTGCAGCGCAAGCAACTGGCCACGCGCGATGTACGCCTCCGGCATGCGCGGCTCGAGCTCGAGCGCACGTCGACTCGCCGCGAACGCCTCGTCAAAGTCCGCCTGCGTCATTCCTGTTCGCCAGAGGCCCTTCATCGACCACGCATTTGCGAGCCCCGCATGGGCCTGCGCAAAATGCTCGTCGCGAAGGATTGCCTCGCGGAAAAACTGGATGGCCGGAGCCATCTCCGTGTCCGTCCCGTCGCGCAGGCAGGCTTGACCGCGCAGGTATAGATCGTAGGCCTCCGGATTGCTGGTGCCGCGGCGCTGGATCAGTTCGCGTTCCTGCCGGCTCAGGCTCACGCGCAGCGCCTCCACCAGTTTCTGCGCGATCTCGGTCTGGATGGCGAACACGTCGCTCAGCTCGCGATCATAGCTCTCCGACCAGAGGTGGTAACCGTCCGCAGAACTCACCAGCTGCGCGGTAATCCGCACGCGCTCACCGGCCTTGCGGACGCTGCCCTCGAGCACAGCCCCCACCCCGAGCATGCGGCCGATTTCGCGCACGTCCGCTGCGCGACCCTTGAACTGGAACGACGAGGTACGCGACGCGATGCGCAGGTCACGGATGCAGCAAAGCGCGTTGATGATCTCCTCCGCGATCCCATCGCAGAAGTACTCCTGGTCGCGCTCGGGGCTCATGTCCACGAACGGCAGGATCGCGACGGAATCCGGCGCTTCGGACGCAGCGCCTGCAGTGGCGTCAGCGCCGAACGCCGCCGATCGCGCCTGCCCGGCGGGAAGAATCGACGGTGCCGGGGATTCTAAGCCTGAACCGGCCGCCGGGGCAGGAACCTGGGTCGATGTCCCCGCGGACGGGGCCGAGGAGGACGCGGCCGGGTCCGTGCCCGGTGTGCGCTCGATGCCCTTCGCAGTCACGTCGAACGCCCAGGCCAGCGCACAGGCCAACGGGAATCCGAGCGCGACCAGCGTGATGACCAGTTTCAAGGTCCACGCCGGCAACCCCATCGGCTCGAAGATCGCGTCCGCCACCTGCACAAGCAGCCACGCTACGACCAGGTACACGACCACGACGCGAAACACCTTGCGGCGTCGCATCTCTGCAAACCAGCGCTCAAACGCGGATATCTGGTCGGACATCGTGAGCCAGGACCCCCCTGTCACCTGATTATAGGGTCACCAACGCCCAGCGACGCGACCAGTTACGTGCGATCGAGAAAAGCCTCGATTGCATGCGCGAGCTCCGCCGGCCGCTCATGGTGGAGCATGTGGCTCGCATCCTCGATCGTGCAGGGCTCGAGCCTGCGGATGATGCGCGCCATGTGTTCCGGTCGGCCATCGTCGCCAAGGCGTGGCAGGAACTCGGACTGCGCCGCGATTACGTACAGGACCGGCGCCACGACCTCCTGCCAGCAGGCCTCAGCCTCCTCGCGACGATATAGCACGGCGTTCACGCGCTTGTGCCGCGGGTCGCCCAGCGCCTGCACACCACCGCCCTCGACCGGACGGGTCCACACCTGCGCGATGAAACGCGCGCGTTCGGGCGTGAGCCGCGGGTTGCGGCGCATCAGAAGGTGGGCGAACGCCTCCAGTGAGGGGAAAGTCGCGAGCCCGGGGTGTTCGCGCAACTGGCTGAGCCATTCACGATAACGACCCGGAGCCTGCGCAGGCTCGGTGCGGCGCAGGCCGAAGCCCTCCACGCACACGACGCGCGCCACGCGTTCCGGGCGGATTCCCGCGTACAAGGTCGCGATGTTGCCGCCCATGCTGTGCCCGATGAGAGTGGCCGGCGCATCTGGAGACCAGAGGTCGAGCAACGCATCCAGGTCGCCGAAATAGTCCGGGAACCAGTAGCCGTCCGCCGGCCACTCGCTGCGGCCGAAACCGCGCCAGTCCGGCGCCACGAACGCGTGCTGGTCGGACATTTCGTCCACCAGGAACTGGAAGGTGTCGCCGGTGTCCATCCAGCCGTGCAGCAGCACCACGAGCCCCTCGCCGCTCCCGGGCCAGCGCGTCACGTGATGTCGAAGGCCACGGACCACCGTCTGCTCGTGGACCGGCGCGCGCCGGGGCTGGTAGGTCTCGTTCATTTCAGGCAGCCGGTAATCGAAGGCGGCGAGCATACCCGACGCCCGCGTCACCCTATATAGTGCGCCCGCCCCGGCCCGCACCGAACCATGCGCAAGATCCTCGTCTTCCAGCACGTCGCCACCGAACCGCTCGGTCATCTCGACCGGCTACTGCGCGAATCGGGCGTGCGCATCCGCTACGTGAACTTCGGCCGCGAGCCGCACGCCGAACCCGACGTGCGCCGGTACGACGGGCTGGTGGTGCTGGGCGGGCCGATGAACGTGGACCAGGCCGACCTGATGCCACACCTGCGCACCGAGATGGCCGCGATCCGCGAAGCGGTGACCTCGGGCAAGCCGATGCTCGGGATCTGCCTCGGCGCACAACTGCTCGCGCAGGCCATGGGCGGCAATGTTCACCCAAACCGCGTGCCTGAAATCGGCTGGTACCGGCTACACACGCGAAAGGCCGCGCACGACGACCGGTTGTTCCGCCACTTCGAGCACCACCCGCACTTCGTATTCCAGTGGCATGCCTATACCTTCGCGCCGCCTCCCGGGGCAGTGCCGCTCGCGTGGACACGCAACTGCCGGAACCAGGCATACAGGCTTGGGGATTCCGCGTGGGGGCTGCAGTTCCACCTCGAGGCAGATGAGGCACTGGTCGCGCGCTGGCTGGCAAGCGAGGCCGGGCGGACAGAAATCGGCCAGCACTGGAGCCCGCAGAAGATCGCGCGGATCCGAGCGGCGACGCCGCACCACCTCGCGCTTGCGCAGCCACTCAGCGACCGGGTATTCGACGAATTCTTGCGCCTGGTGGGGCCGCGCGCGCGGGGAATGGTGCTGGCGTCGAGGTAGTGTCCAGGCCCGCGGCTTTTGTTTGCCACCCGCGCTAACGATCCTCACGCGTGTGGAAGATCCTGAGCACGGTCACGTCCGCAGCGGAAATCTCGTAGCGAACCTCATATTCCAGCACCAGCACCCGGCGCACCTCATGATCGCCAAAGCCCGCCACGCGTTCGCCGAGGCGCGGTTGACGCGGAATCCGCCGCACCCGTGCGACAACACTGCGCACGGCGCGCACCGCGGCGGACGGGTCCACCGGCTCGAGAAACTCGTAAATCCTCTTCAGGTCCGCATACGCGGACCGCGTCCAGCGCAACGCCACGATTCAACCCGTGCGCTTGCGGCCGCGACGCCCCGACTTCAAGCCGGCCGCCCAGAGTTCTACTTCGTCGTGCTCCACCACCCCGCCCGCTGAGGCTTCGCGCAGCGCCGCCATGGTCTCGCTGCGCCTTTGCTCAGCCAGCCCGACATAGGCCTCGATTGCCTCCTTGACCAGCCATCCTCGCGGCCGGTCGACTTGGCCGGCCAGGCCATCGAGCTTCTTCGCCAGTTCCGCCGGCAAGTGTGCCGTCACCACCCGGGTTGCCATTGCCAAGTCACTCTTAATCAGATTGATTCAGAATGATAAAACTGGTCAACTGAACCCGCAAGTCATGCGCTGCCGGGCGCTGGCCGGCAGGAGCGTGCGGCCCAGCCGTGTGCCAGGAACATCCGACGCGAAATGCTGTTCGAGATTCCGACCAGGCGCGACCAGGACTTCGCCTAGTTGCAGCTCGCGAGCGAATTTACCCAGCGCGTCAGCAGGTCGACGCCGGCCGCATCAACGACCGTGCTCGCGAGCGGCGGCATCGCCTGCGCGTCGCGACGGCCGGCGCGCGCGATGAGCACCGATCGGTCGGCAGCGCCCGGAGCGATGATCCTTGCATTCGCAAGCCCGAGGTCGCCCGCCTGCGGCACGCGGTTGCAACCGTTCGTCGCCGCAAGTGCGGTCGCGTAGCGCAGGTCGAGGTCGGTGGGTGTGCCGCCATTCGGCCGGTGACACTGCGAACAGTTGGTGTGCAGGTAGGACCGGGCGCGTTCGGCCAGCGTGCCGCCGCTGCCGAACGGATCCGGCATCGACGGCAACATGTCGGGGGGTGTTGCGAGCGGCGGACTGAACATCCCGATCGAGTCCAGCGTCAGCAGCTGGTTGGCGGTGCGCCCGGTCTGGGCATAGAACAGCGGACCGTTCAACTGCGCGATCTCGAGCCCGAGGCTGCGCCCTGCCGCCGCTGTGTGGCAGGACAAGCACTGCGCTTCGCTCGGAAAAACCCAGTCCTGGCCGCCGACCGCGACGAGCTTGCCGCCAGCGACCCTTGTCGCGTCCGTCTGCTGCGCATTCCACTGGTAACTGTAGCCGGCCCACTCGCCATCGGTGTGCCGCATGAACAGCCGCGTCTCGACCAGCCGGCCGCCCAGCCGGAATTGCTTCATCAAGACCGTACCGTTCGGAAAATCGATGTCGCCGTCGGCCATCGCGGTCATCGTCGCGCCGTTCGGCAGGCCCAGGTATCTCTCCTTGGCCGCACCGTCTGACCAGAACGGCGCGTTGGGCGCGTAGGGCACCAGCCCTGCCGCAGGCCGCGTCGCATCACCGGGCAGCGTGCAACCGGTCGCCGAGAGCTGGTCCGGCACCGAACCGCCCCCGCCCGCGGCGGACCGCAGCCGGTGGAGCGTGCCCGCGTAGTTCACCACGTACAGTTCGCCGTCCGCGTCCTGTCCAAATGCTGCGATCGACAGGCCGCTGGCGAAGCCCGCGCTTACCGTCATGGTCGGCGCCGTGTCGCCCGCGATGTGCCAGATTCGTCCCGACACGAAGTCGCCGAACACGTAGCGACCCGCGAGCGCCGGGATGGCCGACCCACGATAGACGTAGCCTCCGGTGATCGACTGGCCCAGCGTATGGTCATACTGCGCGACGGGCGGCAGGCTGCTCGCGGCATTCGGGCCGCAGGTCGTATTGTACGGTCTCGTGCCCTCGAAACATCGCCAGCCGTAGTTGCCGCCCGCAACGATGCGATTCACCTCCTCGATCGTGCCCTGCCCCACGTCCGCGAGCCACAACTGGCTGCTGCCGCGATCGAAGCTCCATCGCCAGGGGTTGCGCAGGCCGTAGGCGTGGATTTCAGGGCAGTTCTGCGCTCCGGTGCCCGTGTTGCAGAGCGCGTTGCCCGCATACGGATTTCCAGCCGGAATCCGGTACCGGACGCCGCCTGTCGAGCCGTCGACGTCGATGCGCAGCAGCTTGCCAAGCAAGGTGCCGAGGTCCTGTCCGTTGCCGATCGTGCCCCAGGGGTCGCCGCCGCTGCCGCCGTCACCGAAGCCGATGTAGAGCAGGCCGTCCGGCCCGAAGGCGATGTTGCCGCCGTTGTGATTGGCGGCCGGCTGGGCGACGCTGAGCAGTATCACTTCACTGGCAGGATCGAGCGTTACACCGCCGTCACGCGTGCGGAATTCGGAAACCCGAGACACCAGGCCGCTGGTCGCATTCGTGTAGGACAGGTAGACGCGCGGATCGCCCGGATAGCCCGGGTGGAACGCCATGCCGAGCAGGCCTTGTTCGCCGCCCGAGCGCACCCGCGCGGAGATATCGACGAAGCTGCGCGTCGTCGACACTGCCGGCTGGTTGTCGAACACGCGCACCGTGCCGCCCTGCTCGACGATGAACCAGTGCGCGTTGTCGCCCGGCGCCTGCAGCATCAGGACCGGGCTCGAGAACGAGGCCAGGCTGGGGAACGCGCGTTCGGTCGCCAGCGTTACCGCCTGCGTGGGCCGGTCACCCGCCACACAGGTGGAATTGTCGGGTCGCGCGTCCAGGCCCGCAGCGTCGCTGGCGGCCTGCGTTGTCGCGGCCACCGCAGCCGACAGCGCCGACTCGTTGCGCGGAGTAGCGGCGTCGTAGGCACTCACCGCGTAGGAATACCGAGTCGAGGGCGCGAGCCCTTCGTCCGTGAACGTGGTGCCGGTGAGCGACGCGACGGCATCGGCCCCGCCATCGCGAAACACGCGATAACCGGCCACGCCCGCGCCCGAATCGGTGGATGCCTGCCACTGGACGACGATCCGCGTGGCGGACGTGGCGCTCGTGGTAACACCCTGCGGCACCGAGGGCGGCGTCAGGTCCGCAGGCGTCGACGATCCACCGCCGCCGCCACCGCCGCAGCCGGCCAGCAGCAGCGCACCGCACACGAGGCTCGCCCAACTCGAACCGCGGCTGCCCACGCTCACGTCGCCAAGGCTGTCCATGACGGCAGTAATGCCACATCGACCCGCCCGATGCGAGAGACGCCGGTTCCAGTCCTGAAGATCGCCGGTGGCCGCCGGCGCGCCTGGCGGGCGGCCGGGGGCCCCGGAGGGGCGCTCAGTCGGCGACGACGCGCCCCGACTTCTTCAGGTAGCGAGCCGTCACCCAACCGGCCACCGCGAGCACCGCAACCACCTGCAGCACGCGGGTGGCGCCCGGGCACGACGCGAACTGGCCGTGCCGCGTCATGTTCCAGGCGACGATGCCGCACCACACGAGGATCCAGGCGGTCGGCGTGCCGTATTCCTTGACCAGCACGCGCCGCCAGTGAAAAGTCATGCTCGAGAACGTCGCGCCGAGACCGCTGAGCCTGGGCACGAAGCGCGGGACGCGGCTGCAGTAGTCATCGAAGTCCTTGCCGAAACGACCGCGCAGGTAGTTCTCCTCGGCGGCGACGATCGCACGATAGATGAACGCGGTGAGCGGAATCGCCACCAGCACCGTGGTCCAGCAGTTGGACGTGACCGCCATGCCCGAGAGGATCAGCAGGTTGCCGACGTACATCGGGTTGCGCGAGTGCCCGAACACCCCGTCGGTGACGAGGTCGTCGGCGTGCACACGCCGGTTCTTGCCGCCGCGCACGATGTAGACGAGACCGATCGTCCCGGCCCGGATCAGCTGGCCAGCGAGGGCGATCGCGAAGCCGAGCGCCGCCGCGACCAGATCCTGCTGCCAGATTCGTGGTCCCGGCAGGAACACCAGCAGGCAGGCGAGCGGAAAGACGTACAGCCGGGTCCGATACAGGAAGTTTCCGAGAGCGACCATCATTCGTGACCCAGGAACATGCGATAGGCCGGATTGCCTGTTTCCTCAGTATACGGGTAGCCGAGTTCGCGCAGGTGCAGCGTGAACTCCTCTGCATCGGCAGGCGCCACCTGCACGCCGGCGAGCACGCGCCCGTAGTCCGAACCGTGGTTGCGATAGTGGAACAGGCTGATGTTCCAGCGCGCGCCGACGGCTTCGAGGAACCTGAGCAGTGCGCCGGGCCGCTCCGGGAACTCGAAACGGAACAATCGCTCGTGCGCCAGGCCGTGCGCGTGGCCGCCGATCATGTAGCGCACGTGCAGCTTCGCCATCTCGTTTTCGCTCATGTCGAGCACCCGGTAGCCAGAGCCGGCCACCAGGCCGAGCAGCGCTTCCTTCTCGCGGATTCCGCCGTGCAGCGAGAGACCGACGAAGATCCGCGCGGTCGCCGCGTCGTCGTAGCGGTAGTTGAACTCGGTGACGCTGCGCCGCCCCAGCAGCTGGCAGAAACCGAGGAAACTGCCCGGTCGCTCCGGCAGTTCGACCGCCAGCAGCACCTCGCGCTGGGCACCGAGGTCGGCGCGCTCCGCCACGTGCCGCAGCCGGTCGAAATTGATGTTTGCACCGCAGTTAAGCGCGACGAGCGTGCGCCCGGTGCATTGCTCCCGGGCGACGTACTTCTTGATGCCCGCGACCGCGAGCGCGCCCGCCGGCTCGGCGATGGTGCGGTTGTCCTCGAAGATGTCCTGGATGGCCGCGCAGATTTCGTCGGTGCTGACGAGGATCACCTCATCCACGTACTTCTGCGCGAGCCGGAAGGTTTCCTCGCCAACGCGGCGCACGGCGACGCCGTCGGCGAAGATACCGACCCGGTCGAGCGTGATGCGCAGCCCGGCCCGCAGTGAATCATGCATGCTGGCCGCGTCCTCGGGCTCGACGCCGACGATGCGTACCTTCGGATACAACGACTTGACGTAAGCGGCAATCCCGGCGATCAGCCCGCCGCCCCCGATCGGCACGAATATCGCGTCGATCGGCCCGGAGTGCTGGCGCAGGATCTCCATGCCGATCGTGCCCTGCCCGGCGATCACGTCCGGATCATCGAACGGGTGAATGAAGGTGAGTCCCCGTTCCCTCGCCAGTTCGACCGCGCGCTCGAACGCGTGGTCGAAGTCGTCGCCGTGCATGACGACCTCGCCGCCGAGATCGCGGACCGCCTGCACCTTGATGGTCGGAGTGGTCTCCGGCATCACGATGACCGCCGGGATTCCGCGCTTGCGTGCGGCGAGCGCCACGCCCTGCGCGTGGTTGCCAGCGGACGCGCAGATCACGCCGCGCAGCGCGACGGCGTCGGAAAGGTGCGCGATCTTGTTGTAGGCACCGCGCAACTTGAACGAGAAGACCGGCTGCAGGTCCTCGCGCTTGAAGAGTACAAGGTTGCCGAGGCGCTTCGACAGCCGCGGCGCCGGCTCGAGCGGCGACTCGATGGCGACGTCGTAGACGCGCGCCTTCAGGATGCGTTCGATGTAGCTCTCTTGCATGGGATCGTGCGGGTGGCCTGGCCGGCTACGTTAGCAGGAAAGTGTGCGCCGGACCGCCCTGCTGCTGCTTCTCGTTTGCGCTGGTGAGCCGCATACTTCGGCGCTTCCCAGGCCCTGGATTGCGGAATTGCGCATCGAACTCGTGATGACACTGCTTGCCGGCATCAGCGGCGGACTGGCCGGATTCGTGTGGAACAGGCTGGTGTCGGGCCCGTGGATCGCCAGTGTCAGCCGCGGCCAAGGCCAGGGCGCGGATGGCGAGACCTTTTTCCGGCAGGTCGTGGCGGCGGTGCTGTTCGCGGCAGCCGGCGCGGCCCTCGGTTTCCTGTACTGGCTGGGCTGGGGGCTGATTTCCGTCGTGGACGCGCCGTGGTATGCCGACGGGCTGCTGTTCGGTGGCCTCGTGTGGGCCGGTGTTGCGCTGCCGCTCACCGGTGCGCTGGCGCTCAGGCTGCGCGGATTCGGCGGGACCGCGCTGGCGATCGCCGTGGAATGGCTGGTGACATGCGCGGCGATCGGATTGTCCTGCGCGCTGGCCTGGCAGCGCTATTCCTGAAACCCGCGGCGCCGCATGGCGCCGCGGCCTGGCTTCCGTCCCGCAGCTTCAACGATCGAGGAAATCCCTCGCGTACCGCGCCACCTCGCCCGCACCCGCATCGAACAGGCCGCCATCCTGTTCCGCCAGGTCCACCCGGCGGCTCTCGTGAATCAGCGTGCACGCGCGCGCGCACATGTCCCAGAACTCGTCTCGCGGCCTCAGCACCATGGTCGGTTGCCTGAGCAGCGGCAGGCGTTCGCCGGCCGGATAGTTCGCGGCCGCCTTCGGGCCCCAGTCCGCCGAGTCGCCGGCACGCAGTGCACCGGCGAGGTCCTCGGTCACCCTCGAGAGCGAAGCATCCGGGCCGCGCGAACGACGGATTCGCTGCCACTCCTCGGCCAGGTGACCGCCGTCCTCGCGTGCCCGCACGGGCCAGGGGCGCGCATTGAATGTCTCGCGCTCCTTCGCATCGAAGACCGGCACACTGGCAAGCACGACACGGCGAACCTGCTGCGGCCGCGCAAGCGCGAGTTCCGCGGCAGCCAGCGCTCCGCCCTGCCAGCCGAGCAGGTCCACCTGCCGCAGGCGCAGCGTATCGATGAGGTCGCCGACCGAGGCTGCGTACTCGGACATCGACGGAGCCGAATCCGGCACGTCGGACTCGCCGTGACCGGGCAGGTCGGGTGCATACGCGCTGCGGTCGCGGCCAAGGTCCGCCAGCAGCGGACGGAATACGCGTCCCGACAACGGTCCCGGGTGAATGCATATCAACGGCGTCAGTTCGTCGAAGCCGCCGCTGGAAGGAAACGCGGTGCGTACGTGCATCTGCCCGTAGCGGCAGTCGACGTACATCTTGCGAAGGTGAACGGTCACGGGCTGGGACTTCCTGCTCTGTTGGCTGGAGCTGCGAGCTGCTGTGCGGGTGCTGGTGCGTGTCACTTACGGTGGCCCTCGGATCTGGCTGCGGTGCGAAGCGAATTCTCCGCGCCGCCGCGAGGGGTCACGTTGACTCAACTCTCACAAACAAGCCTCCTGACCTGACTTAATGCGCGCAACGACGCGCGGCCGCTTATGTCGCACGCTTCAGGCGGAATCCAGATACCACTCGTAGTCCCGATCCGACACCAGCGCGCCGAACTTATCGCACTCGTGCTTCTTGATCGCAAGAAAGACCTTGAGGAACTCCTCGCCGAACGCCCAGGCCAGGAATTCCGAGCCCGCGGCTCTTTCGATCGCGCCATGCCACTGCGTCGGCAGCTCCCCGCCCGACACCTGCTCGTAGCCGTTACCCGTCACCGGCGGGCCCGGGTCGGTGCGGCCCTCGATGCCCCTGTGCATCGCGGCGAGCACCAGTGCCGCAACCAGGTACGGGTTCGCGTCGGCACCGGCCACGCGATGCTCGACGTGCCGGCTCGCAGGCGGACCGGCCGGGATCCGCAGGCTCACAGTACGATTGTTGACACCCCAGGTCGGCGCCACCGGCGCGTAGCTCATGGCGCGGAAGCGCCGGTAAGAGTTCGCGTGCGGCGCGAACACCGCCATGCCGTCGGCCAGCGTGTCGCGCAGGCCGCCGATGGCGTGCCGCAGCAACGGCGTCCCTGCCGGATCCTCGCTCGCAAAAGCGTTGCGCCCATCCTCGCCGACGAGGCTCGCGTGCAGGTGCATTCCAGCGCCTGCCATGCCGGCGAAGGGCTTCGCCATGAAGCAGGCAATGAGCCCATGGCGGCGCGCGATGCCGCGGACGGCGCGCTTGAACAGCACCGCTTCGTCCACCGCGCGCAACGCGTCGGCGCGGTGCTCCAGGGTGATCTCGAACTGACCCGGCGCGTACTCCGACATCAGCGTGCGCACCGGAAGCCCCTGCGCGCCGGCCGCCGCATACAACTCGTCAAAGAACGGCGACATGTCATCGAGCCGCCCGAGCCCGTAGGCATCGATGTGGCTTCCGCGACGCGCGGTGACGAGACCGCTTGCGGGACGCAGGCGCCCATCCTCGTCGCGCTCGAGCAGGTAGAACTCGTATTCCACGGCCACTACCGGCGTGAGGCCGGCGCCGGCGAGCCGCTCGACCGCGCGTGCGAGCACGTGGCGAGGGTCGGCGCCGGCGGGACGTCCGTCGAGCTCGTACATCGTGCCGAGCACCTGCGCAGTGGGCCGCGAAAGCCAGGGCGCACGCCACAACGAGCCCGGCACCGGTCGGCAGCACAGGTCGGCGTCACCCACCGCCCATACGAGGCCCGTCTCCTCGACGTCCTCGCCGGTAATGTCGAGACCCAGGATCGAGCCTGCAACGTTGCGTCCACTGGAATACAAGGACCCGAGTTCTTCGCGCGCAATATTCTTGCCGCGGCCGACGCCATTCGCGTCGGTGATCACCAGTTGCACCGCCTCGACGTCAGGATTGGCTTCCAGGAACGCACGCGCCTCATCCTGCAGGTCCGCCGGGCGCCGCTCATGGACCATGTCGCTCATGCCGGCGATAGTGAGGTAATTGCTTCGGCAGTGGCAAGCGCGGACAGGGGCAGGCACAAGACCCAGAGTGTGACGCCTATCCGTCCGACGAATACGAGGTGCACGATCCTTCGCGCGAGGTGCAAGATATACGCACCCAGGCGCAGCGCCGGACGAACATGACTGCCCCCTACACACTGCAAAGCGACGCGCCGCTTCGGGAGCTCAACACGCTGCGCGTAGCGGCGACAGCGCGCTGGCTCGCGACGGTCCGCGACCCCGCTGCGCTTCCGGATTTGCTCGGGCGGCAGGAGTTCACCGGACTACCGGTGCTGGTGCTGGGCCTGGGCAGTAACGTGCTTTTCGCAGCGGACTTCGAAGGGCTGGTGCTACGGCCTGCATGGCGCGACGTGCGCATCAACGGGGACGAAGGTGACGCCGCGCTGGTGCGTGCCGAGGCGGGTCTCGGCTGGGACGCACTGGTGGACTGGACACTGGCGCAGCAACTCTCCGGACTCGAAAACCTGGCGCTGATCCCAGGGCTCGTCGGCGCAGCACCGATCCAGAATATCGGCGCATATGGCGCGGAAGTCAGCGAAGTCATCACGACCGTGGAGGCCTGGGATCGCCGCGACTCGACCCTTGCGATGCTGCCGTGCGCAGAATGCCGCTTCGGTTACCGCGACAGTATTTTCAAGCAGGAACCGGACCGTTGGATCGTCACGGCCGTTGATTTCCGACTGCCGCGCAATCGCGAACCAAACCTGGGCTACGCGGGGCTGCGCGACGAACTAGCGGCGCTCAGGCTCTCACAACCGACTGCGGCACAGGTCGCGCAGGCGGTACGCCGCCTTCGGCGGCGCAAGCTGCCGGATCCAGAATTCCTGCCGAATGCGGGAAGCTTCTTCAAGAACCCGCTCGTACCAGCCGGATTGGCAGACGAACTCGTTGCATCACACCCCGGCCTGCCGGTCCATGCGTCGTCGGAGGGTAGCAGCAAGCTCTCCGCCGCCTGGCTGATCGAAGCCTGCGGCCTCAAGGGAATCCGCGAAGACGACTCCGGCGTCTCGGCGCAGCACGCGCTGGTGCTGGTGAATCACGGCCGCGCGAGCGGCGCGGAACTGCTCGCACTCGCGCGCCGCGTTGCGGACTCGGTGGAGCAGCGCTTCGGGGTCAGGCTCGAGCCCGAGCCGCGCATCGTCGGCGCGTCATTCCGATAAAGGGCTGACGCCCTTCCGACGACCCGCCTGTATCCGGCAGACCTGCTACCGGAACTCTCGCTTACCAGCTGCCGATGTTGGCCATGCTGGTCCAGGGCTCTGCCGGGACCAACGCCGCGCCTTTCTGCAGCAACTCGATCGAGATGCCATCCGGCGAGCGCACGAACGCCATGCGACCGTCACGTGGAGGCCTGTTGATCGTCACGCCGTGCTCCGCAAGCCGCCGGCAGGCCGCGTAGATGTCGTCCACCTCATAGGCAAGATGCCCGAACGCCCGGCCGGTACCGTAAGGCTCGGGGTCCCAGTTCCAGGTGAGTTCGACCTGCGCGGACTCGTCACCCGGCGCCGCGAGGAACACCAGCGTGAAGCGGCCCTGGGTATTCTCGTGGCGGCGCACCTCGCGCAGCCCCAGCGCGTCGCAATAGAACTTCAGCGACTCGGCAATGTCGGTCACACGGACCATGGTGTGCAGGTATTTCATGTTGGTTCACGCCAGGGGCCGACCGGGCCCGTCGGCCGACATGTTAGCGACTTGCGGCAGTCTTGTACGCCAGGCCGGTGGCCCGTGCCGGCATGCCACGCCTGCGCACCATGCCCGACTGCCGCTTGTCACGCGGGCGTTGCTGCTTCAGGCTGCCGGGCAAATCGACCAATGGACCAGCCATGAAGCACCCCGGACGCGTGTTCAGACCTGCCTCGTTCATCGCCTTGATCGCGCACACCGCGCTGTCCCTCGTCGCCGGCGTGGCCGCGGGCGCGGGCACTGCCGCCGCGGCACCTGCCACGCAAGCGGCACCGGACGCGGCGGTCCAGACAGGCATGGAAGCGCCGTTTAACGTACTCGGCCGCCAGGACGCGCCGGTCGCAATGGTTGAATTCAGCGACATGCAATGCCCGTACTGCGCAATCTACGCGCTGCAGACCTTTCCGTTGATCAAGCGCGCGTACATAGACACGGGCAAGTTGAACTACGCGGCAATCAGCTTTCCGCTGCCCATGCACCCCCAGGCCTTTCCGGCGGCAGTGGCCGCGCGCTGCGCCGGCGAACAGGGGAAGTTCTGGGAGTACCGCGACGCGGTGTTTGCCGACCAGGCGCAGCTTGCCGCTGAACCCTTCGACGCCCTGGCAAAGAAGCTGGGCCTCGACATGGCGAAGTTCAAATCCTGCCGACGCGACATTCGCCAGGACTCTTACGTGCGCGAAGACCTGGCGTTGGCGCGGAGCGACGGCATCACCTCGACGCCGTCGTTCATGATCGGGCGGGTCGTGGACGGCGAACTCCAGGGCGAGACGATTTCAGGTGCGAAGTCATTCGAGGAAATTTCGGCGGTCATCGAAAAATTGCTCGCAACTCGAAAGTGACCGGCAGCGCACCCGGCACAAGACCCACCTTCGTCGACGCAGCGCGGTTCTGGACGCGTCTCGGATTCATTTCCTTCGGCGGCCCGGCCGGCCAGATCGCGGTGATGCACCGCGAGATCGTCGAGCGGCGCGCGTGGCTGGGCGAACGACAATTTGCCAGTGCGCTGAGCTTCTGCATGCTGCTGCCCGGGCCCGAGGCACTGCAACTGGCCATCTACCTGGGATGGAAGCTGCACGGTGTCCGCGGAGGGCTGGTGGCGGGGCTAGGCTTCATCGTTCCCGCCGTCGTTCTGCTGCTCGGACTGTCCCTTGCCTACGCGCGTTTCGGCAACCTGCCGATTGCGACCGGGATCCTGATCGGGCTGAAGTCCGCCGTGCTCGCGCTGGTATTGCGTGCGATTACCGTCATCGGCGCGCGCGCACTCCGCAATCCGCTTCACATCGCGCTGGCGATCGGCTCATTCATTGCGCTGCAGTGGATGCGAGTCCCGTTCCCGCTGATCGTGCTGGCCGCCGGCCTGGCCGGTCTCGCCTCAGCCTGGAGTGCTGGACGGTCGACGGCGCGCCGACCGGACCCGCTCGCAGGCAACGTGACCCCGGCCCGAATTGCCATCGTTGGGCTCGCGCTCTGGCTGCTGCCGCTGATCGGGGTGACGATCGCCCTCGGCTACGGATCACTCTGGACACGGCTGTACCTGTTCTTCACGCAGGCCGCCCTTGTGACGTTCGGGGGAGCGTACGCGGTGCTCGGCTACGTGACGCAGCACTTCGTGCAGGAACTGGGCTGGGTCAGCGCTCAGCAGGCGATCGACGGCCTCGCGCTGGCGGAGACCACGCCCGGGCCGCTGGTGATCGTGCTGCAGTTCATGGGCTTCATGGCCGGCTGGAACCAACCCGCGCCGCTGTCCCCTGCGGCAGGCGCGATGCTCGCAGCATTGCTCGCATCCTGGGCGACGTTCCTGCCGTCATTCGTGCTGATCTTTCTCGGTGCCCCGCACGTCGAGCGGCTCACCGGAAACCCGCGGATCGCCAGCGCGCTGTCGGCGATCACGGCGGCGGTCATCGGCGTGATTGCGACGCTGGCGGTGATGCTTGGCAGCGTGGTGCTGTTCCCGGGGGGATTCGGCGCGGCTATCGCCCTGCCACCGCTGGGCATTGCCGCGGTGACCTGGTTGCTGTTGCGGACCGGCCTCGCGCTGCCCTGGATCCTCGTCATTGCCGCGACCGCCGGGCTGGCCGTGCAGGGGCTTGGCTGGACCTGAGCGCGACTGGTACGGCTTCGGTGCGGCTCAGAACATTCCGCTTGGGCCGGACTCTTTCTTGCCTCCGTTGCCGCGCGACTCGATGAAGTCGCCGGTGATCATCTCCTCGTAGGTCTGGCCGGGCCCGACCATCGGGTAGACGCATGCATCGATATCGATGATCACCTCGAGGAACGCGGGTCCGTCGAACTCGACGAACTCTTTCACGACGCGCGGCACGTCTTCCTTGCGGTCCAGGCGCACCGCGAACTGAAACCCGTCCGCCTCCGCTGCCTTGATGAAGTCCTTCTTGTGCAGCGACTTGTCGCTCGCCGACAGCCGGCCCTTGAAGAACAGCTTCTGCCACTGCTTGACCATGCCGTCGCCGAAGTTGTTAAGCACCACCACCTTCACCGGCAGGTCGTACGTCGTGACCGTCTCGAGCTCGCCCAGGTTCATGCGGATGCTGGCATCGCCGTCAACGTCGATCACCAGCCGGTCGCGGCGCGCGAACTGCGCGCCGATCGCAGCCGGCAGGCCGAAGCCCATCGTGCCCATGCTGCCCGAGGTGAGCCACAGCCGCGGCTCGCGGAAATCAAAATACTGCGCGGCCCACATCTGGTGCTGGCCGACGCCGGTTGCAATGATCGCTTCGCCCTTCGTAAGGCGGTTGATCTCCTCGATCACGTAGTACGGCTGGATCAGCTCGCTGTCGCGGTCATAGTTCATTGCGTGTCGCTGCCGGAGCGCATCGACGTGCATCTGCCAGGCGGACCAGTCACGGCGGAAACCGGTCTGCTTCGCGCGCGCACTCAAGGCCGTGAGCGCCGCCGGCAGCAGCCCGACGTGGTTCCAATGCACGCGCTTCACCTTGTTGATCTCGGAGGCATCCACATCGATGTGCGCGATCCGTTTCGCGTTCGGCGCGAACTGCTCGGGAACGCCGGCGACGCGATCGTCGAAGCGGGCGCCGAGCGCGACCAGGAAGTCGCAGTCGTCCACTGCGTAGTTGGCGAAGGCCGTGCCGTGCATGCCGAGCATCCGCATCGCGAGCCGATCGGTCGTGTCCACGGCGCCGATGCCCATCAGCGTCGTGACCACCGGGATGCCGAGCTCGGAGGAGAACCGCCGCAGCTGCTCCGCCGCACCGCCGTTCACCACGCCACCGCCCGCGTAGATCAGCGGGCGCTCCGAGCTGCCGAGCATGGCAAGGAATGCGTCGGCCTGCCTGTCGGTGATCGCATTCTTCTCTAACGTCTTCATGCGGTGGCGATAGCCACGCACGTCGAGGTGTCCCTCGCCCTTGAACTGACCCTGCCAGTTCTGGACGTCCTTCGGCACGTCAATCACGACCGGGCCAGGCCGGCCAGTGCGTGCAATCTCGAACGCCGTGCGTATCGTCGCCTCGAGCAGCTCCGGATCCGTGACCAGGAAGCAGTGCTTGGCCACCGAGCCCATGATGTTCGAGACCGGCGCCTCCTGGAACCCGTCGCTGCCGATGGCGGCCGTGGGCACCTGGCCGCAGATGACCACGATCGGCACTGAGTCCGCCGCGCAGTCGCGCACCGGCGTGACGGTGTTCGTGGCCCCCGGACCCGACGTGACCATGCACACGCCGACCCGGCCGCTGGCCCGCGCATAGCCCGCGGCCATGAAGCCCGCGCCCTGCTCGTTGGCGGGCACGATCAGCGGCATCGGCGCGTTGCCATCCGCCGTTGCATGGGCCTGGTTGTAGCGGAACACGGCGTCGTAGGTAGGAAGGATCGCGCCGCCGCTGTAGCCGAAGATGGTGTCCACGCCTTCGTCGGCGAGCACCTGCACGATGATGTCCGCACCGGACATGGCCTGGCCGGCCCTCGGATGGGCGGCTCGATCCTTCTTGGCGTGGCTCTGGCTCACGGGAAATCCTGCCTGGCGACTCGACAATAATCGTGTTGCGGTGCAACGGAGACTAGCAGCCGCATCCGTACCCGTCCATCTAGGCGAGCCTTGATCCATACCCTATGCTTTCCGGGAAGCTGGAACCGACGAGCGTTCGTTTTCGGCTTCTAAATCAGGCACTTATGAATCGATCGCGGAGACGCTCCGCAGGCTGGACCACCGTGAAGACCATACGCCACATCATTTCCGTCACGCTGCAGAACGAGGTCGGCGCGCTGAACCGCGTCGCGGGACTCTTCTCTACTCGTGGCTACAACATCGAGTCGCTGAGCGTGGCGCCGACCGACGATCCCACTGTGTCCCGCCTGACCGTCGTCACGACCGGCAACGAAGCAGTGATCCAGCAGATATCGAACCAGTTGCTGAAGCTCGTGGACGTCGTGGACGTCGAGGACGTGACGCGCGAGGAACATTTCGAGCGGGAACTGCTGCTGATCAAGCTGAAGGCCAAGGCGACGATGGTCGGATCGCTGTGGTCCGCCGCACAGCGGGCCAGTGGTCGCGTGCTGTGGGATGCCGCAGACAGCTTCACGGTCGAACTGACCAGCAACGAGGCCGAGATCAATCGCTTCATCGCAGAGGTCTCCAACTTCGGCCAGGTACTCGAGGTCGTGCGCTCGGGCGCCCTGGCGATCCAGAAAGGCAAGGAAATCCTGGAGTCCTGACAGGCGCTGGAAACATGCACTCGGGCCGGGCCGCAGCGTGACGATTACCACGGAGCAGTTGCGCCGCTACGCCGTCGCGCGATCGCTGTTCCGACCGACGACGCTCGCTCGAGCCATCAGCAAGCTCGGCTTCGTGCAGGCCGACCCGATTCGCGCGCCTGCACGCGCCCAGGACCTGACGCTGCGTCACCGGGTCAAGGACTACCGCGCCGGCGATCTCGAGCGGCGCTACCCGCGACTGGTGGTCGAAGAGGACTTCTTCGTCAACTACGGGATCCTGCCGCGTGCACACAGCGAGTTGATGCACCCGCGGGTCGCGCGGCGGGCCTGGACGGTGCGGCGTCAGCGGCAGGCGGAGGAAGTCCTGAAGTTCGTGTGCGACTGTGGCGCAGCGCATCCGCGCGAGGTCGATGCCCGGTTTGCGCACGGCAGGGTCACCAACTGGTTCGGTGGTTCGTCGAACGCCACCACCCAGCTGCTCGACGAGATGCACTATCGCGGGCTGCTGCGGGTGGTCCGACGCGAGGGCGGAACACGCGTGTATGCAGCACGCGCGGACCTGGGTGCGTCGCCGCAGGACGATGCAGCGATCGTCGCGAGAATGGATGCCCTCATCGACATCGCCGTGAACAAATATGCTCCCGTGCCTGCGAGCGGTCTCGGCCGCCTGTTGAGCGGTCTGTGCGTAGGCGCACCGCAGTGGAGGTCGCGGCGCGCCGAGTCGCTGGCACGCGCGAAGCGCCGGCTTGGTCACGCGAAGGTAGATTCCGAGGTCTGGTACTGGCCGGCCAGCGAGAATCCTGCCTCGCGCCGCTGGAATCCGGACGTCGCCGTACGCCTGCTCACACCGTTCGACCCGATCGTGTTCGACCGACAGCGATTCGAGAGCTTCTGGGGATGGCCCTACCGATTCGAGGCCTATACGCCGGCACCGAAGAGGAAACTTGGTTACTACGCGCTTCCGCTGCTGTGGCACGACCAGGTCATCGGCTGGGGCAACCTGGCGGTCAAGGACGGGACGCTGCGCAGTTCGTTCGGCTATCGCAGCGGAGTACAGCCGCGCGACGCCGCGTTTCGCAGGGAACTCGCGGCTGAACTCGAGCGAATGCGCGTCTTCCTCGGGCTGGATTGCTGAGGAGCAGGCGGCGGCACTTCAGCCAGGAGCAGTTTGTTGCGGCAAACACTCCATCGGAACGGAGGAGGCATCTGATGCAGACGGTGTTCAGCGTTCGGACGTCGGGGCCGGGACTTCACGAATTCACCGCTGAGGTCGTGTGCTTCGTCCGGGACAGCGGCCTCCGGGAAGGCCTGCTGACACTATTCGTGCAGCACACCTCGTGCTCACTGCTGGTGCAGGAGAACGCCGATCCCGACGTACGGCGGGATCTGCAGGAGTTCTTCCGTCGGCTCGTCCCCTCCTCCGGCGACGCGTCGATGCGGTGGCTGACACATACGACCGAAGGACCGGACGACATGCCTGCGCACATCAAGGCAGCGTTGACCGCGGTCTCGCTGTCGATTCCAGTGACCGATGGCCGACCGGCGCTCGGGACGTGGCAGGGGATCTATCTGTTCGAGCACCGCGACCGCGGACACACACGGCGGGTCGTGGGGCAGTTGAGTGGCTAGAGGCGACAACTGGGTCGGTGCGCCCAACGCAACTTGCGCAGGTGCTCGCCTGCGGCAACCAGGCTACCCGTCCTGGCCATACCCCGACCTGCCCGAGCCACCGCTGCGATCAGCGAACTGGGCGCGCCAGCGCGACGGCGCCATACCGGTCCAGCGACGGAACGCACGCGAGAAAACGCTGGCATCCGCGAAGTGAAGGCTCTGCGCGATCGCGGTGATCGGCATCGCAGTATCGCTGAGGAGTTGGCGCGCCACTTCATGACGGACCTCGTCGCCCAGCGCCTGGAAGCTGACACCATACGGCTGAAGCTTACGGTCCAGCGTGCGCCGGTGCATGGCCAGTTCGGCCGCTACCTGGTGCATCGAGGTGCCGCCGCTCAGCAGCTGTCGACGAAGCACGCGCCGCACCTGCGCCGGCAAATCGCCAGTGGCCTCGGCTTCGATGGCGCGGGCCTCCGCCTCCAGCGACATCAAGCGCTGGGCGTCGGCGCCGGGCAGCGGTACGTCGAGCCAGGACTTGTCGAAGACTAAGGCAGCCTGTTCGCAGTCGAAGCGCAGGGGTGCGCGCAGGAAACTGCGGTAGGGGCGGGTGTCGGGCGGCCGGCGGCGCATGAACTGGATCTCGTGCGGCAGCCAGTGGGTGCCACACAAGCTGCGCAAGACGTTCCAGATCGACGCCAGCACGATGTCGTAGACCACGTCGGCGCGCTCGACGGCGGGCTCATACAGTGCATAGCCATAGCTTGCGAATCGCGCGTCCTCACTCAGTCTCAGCAGGCCGCCGCCGTCGCTGAGCGTCAGATAGCGAGCGAGCAGGTTCAATGCGCTGCGCACATCCGGTGCTGCCTTGGTCAGCTCCGCGACGGCACCCAGGGCCTCCAGTGGGGTGTGCCGGCCGATCAGCAGACCCAGATGAGCACAGCCCGTGAGATCGACGCACATCCCCAGCAATCGGCTGCCCTGCCTGAACGGGATCAGGTTGTCGGGGTGACCGAACAGATCGGCGGGCAAGCCAGACTGCACCAGCAACTGGTTCAGGTCGACGCCGAAATCGCGCAACAAGGGCTGTAATGCCAGGATCGATGCTACGCGGTCGTACCCGCCAGGCACTACACGGGGCGCATCGGCACGGCTGGTCGGTTTGGAAGGTGTGGTGGTCACTGGATATTCGAAACGAACCGATGGGCGCCGTCTTGCCGCACGGGCGAACGCCTGCAAGCAGGCTCATTGTCACAAATAGCAAAGTATCGCCGCACCGGCCAACCTAGACTCGCGGAGGTTCGGTTGACGCATGCTGGTACGGCACACTTGATGTATCGCTTGCTGCAGGGCGCGCGGAAACGCCGGGCCAGTCTGCCATGCGCCCGTCCTCGCGATTCGCAAATAGAAGGAATTCGAATGAAACAGCCTCTCGGTTCACTGGCGGCCCTGACGGCCATCGTTGTCTTGACCTGGCCCGGCATGCAGGCGGCGCAGGCACAGGTGTCGCCGGAAACCCTGCAGTCGATCTCGACCCCCGACAAGGTCCAGACGCCCATCGGCAAGCTGGAATTCTTCGACGGCGTACCGACCGACGCCACCGTGGATACGCTCTATGACAATCTCGACCGTATGCGCGGCGTCGAAGTGTTCCTCGACAACGTCGGCGCACTATCCGTCTACAGCGTCATTGCCGGCAATGCCTCAATCGGCCTGAGCCAGCCCAATCAGATTGCCGTGGCTGAAAAGCTGCTCGACTCGCACTCGCTGTACCTGACCGGAAACACATCCACCATGTACTCCATTGGTCATCTCGACCTGGACGCGTACGGGCCGACCGTGGTCGAAGTGCCACCCGGCATGCTCGGCATGCTGGACGATGCATGGATGCGGTATGTCGGTGATTTCGGAGTGGCCGGCCCGGACAGGGGCAAGGGCGGAAAATATCTCGTTCTGCCGCCGGGTTATACGGGCGAGGTGCCGGAGGGTTACTTCGTGCTCAAGGCACCCACCTACAGCAACTGGTTCTTCATGCGCGGCTCCATTGCCGACGGACTGGCGCCGGCGTTGACGAACATCAAGGATCACCTGAAGGTGTATCCACTCAAGTCGGCCGGCAACCCGCCCGCCACTGAATTCGTGAATATCACCGGAAAGAGCTACAACACGGTGGCTCCCAGCGACTTCAGTTACTTCGAAGCACTCGACAAGATCATTCAGCGCGAACCCATCGACGCATTGGGCACTGAATCCAGGGGGGCCCTGGCGGCGATCGGCATCGTCAAAGGCAAGCCCTTCAATCCCGACGCGAGGATGAAGCGTCTGCTCACGGAAGCGGCGGCAATCGGCGATGCCACGGCACGGGCTGCGCTGTATAGCCCACGCGAGAAGGGCTATTTCATCTATCCCGACAGCGATAGCTCCTGGGTCATGGGCTTCGCCAACAAGAATGTGTTTTTCGAAACCGATGGCGCACGCAACCTGGACGCCCGCACCAGCTTCTATTTCGGTTACACGGGTGTGACACCTGCCATGGCCGTCACGCATCCGGGCGCCGGCTCCGACTACGCCATCGCCTTCAGGGATTCCGAGAAAAAGGCTTTCGATGGCTCGAAGACCTACAGACTGCACCTGCCGCCCGATGTTCCCGTGAACAACTTCTGGGCGGTCACGATCTACGACACGCAGACCCGCTCGATGCTGCAGACCAGCCAGCCGTTTCCCTCGGTCGGGAGTCAAAGCGAGGGATTCCAGAAGAACGCCGACGGCTCCTATGACGTCTATTTCTCAGCCAAAGCGCCGTCAGGAAAAGAGGGCAACTGGTTGCAGACCATTCCGGGCAAGAGCTGGTTCGCCATCCTGCGCATGTACGGTCCGCTGGAGCCGTGGATCAACAAGACCTGGCGGCCCGGCGAGATCGAACTCGTGAAGTGACCGGGCTTCGATTCCGGACCGCGGGGCCGGCTCCCATGAGCCAGCCTGCAGGCCCACCCACTATTTTGAACTGACGACGACAGGCCTCCAAGGAGACTATCCCAATGAATCTTTCACTCACGAAGCCTCGCCTGGCCGCTGCCGTCCTCGGCGCGCTGACCATCGCCGTAGGCGGACCTGCGTCTGCACAGGTGTCGCCGCAAACGCTAAAGTCGATCTCGATACCGAACAAGGTCGAGACCCCGATTGGCCAGCTCGATTTCTTCGACGGCGTGCCCGCCAAGGCGACCGTCGAGAAGGTCTATGACAACCTCGACCGCATGCGTGGCACGGTGGCGTTTCTCGACAATGTCGGCGCGGTGTCGATACACAGCGTGTGCACCGGCCTGGCCGACGCCGGGGCCAAGGGCGCGAACAGGATCGCCCTGTTTGCACAGTTGCTGGATTCGCAGACCCTGGTGGTCACCGCCAACACATCGACCCTGTACGCCTACTCCTGCACCGATCTCGCCAACGATGGCCCGACCGTGATCGAGATCCCGCCCGGCATGCTCGGCTTTCTCGACGATGGCTGGCAGCGCTTCGTCGGCAACATGGGCGTCACCGGGCCGGACAAGGGCCAGGGTGGCAAGTACCTGGTGCTGCCGCCGGGTTACACCGGAGCGATCCCCGAAGGGTATTTCCTGCTGAAGCCGTCGACGAACAAGAACTTCCTGTTCCTGCGTGGTTCGATCAAGGACGGCCTGAAGCCTGCAGTAGAGAACATCACCTCGAAGCTGAGAGTCTATCCGCTGAAGGACGCGGCAAAGCCGGCGCCGACCGAGTTCGTCGACATGTCCGGCAAGGCTTTCAACACGGTCTTCCCCAGCGACTTCAGCTATTTCGACCGCCTCAACGCCGTCGTCCAGGACGAACCGATCGACGCCATCAGCCCCGAGGTACGTGGCGCGATCGCCGCGATCGGCATCGTCAAGGGCCAGCCGTTCAAGCCCGATGCGCGGATGAAGAAGTTGCTGACGGAGGCCGCCACGCTCGGCAACGCCACGTCACGGGCCATCACCTATCACCCGCGCATTGCCGGCGTGAAGATCTATCCTGACGACCCCAAGAGCGTCTGGTCGACGGCCTTCGCCAACAAGAACACCAGTTTCGAAGCCGATGGGGCGATGGGGCTCGACGCGCGGGTGCTCTACTATTTCAACGCAGGAGGCGTGACCCCGGCCATGGCCGCCACCCGCGCCGGCGAAGGCTCCGACTACGCCTTGGCGGTGCTCGATGCCAACCAGCAGGTCTTCGACGGCGCTAAGACCTACAAGCTGCATCTGCCGCCGAATGTGCCGGTGAACGACTTCTGGGCCGTTACGTTGTATGACACACAGACACGCTCGCAACTGCAAACCAGTCAGAGATTCCCGACCGTTGGCAGCCAGACTGAAGGCATGAAGAAGAACACCGACGGTTCGTACGATGTCTACTTCGCGCCGCAGGCACCGGCAGGCCAGGAAGGCAATTGGCTGCAGACAGTACCGGGCAAGAGCTGGTTCACCATCCTGCGCATGTACGGCCCGCTGGAGCCGTGGATCAACAAGACCTGGCGGCCAAGCGAAATCGAACTGGTGCAATGAGCCAGGTCGG
>CAVSZK010000007.1:0-89346 GCA_963732415.1 uncultured Gammaproteobacteria bacterium | reverse complement strand
TCGGTATCCTGTGCATCCAGCGTCAGCCAGGCGACGACGGCGCCGGCCTGCAGGGCCTCCTTGCGCCATTGGGCGAGCAGCGAGGTCTTGCCGTATCCGCCCGGCGCCTGCAGGACAATGACCGACTTGTCGGAAAATTCAGGCCGCGATCCGCTGAGCCGCGACCTGTCGAGCGCCGTCCGCGGGATGCGGGGTGGCGTCGTCTTGAGTACCAGCTGCGGGTTGGGCGACCCGAAGGCCATCGGCGGGATCTCCAGGAGATCCCGCGATTCTGCCCAATCCGGCGCGGAGGCGCTAATTGCCCAGCGGCCTGATGTGTCCCAGCCGCCGGCGTCGGGCAGAGTGAACGAGGCCCCGACGCTTGCGCGCCGGGGCCTCGAGTCAGGCCTGGACCTGAGGGTCGATTACATGCCCGTATCCGTACGGATCAGCATGACGCGACGGTTCTGCTGCCGACCTTCCTCGGTGTCGTTGGAAGCGATCGGGTTCGCCTCACCGAAGCCTTCGGACTTCAGGCGAGCCGGATCCACGCCACGCGAGGTCAGGTAGTCGAACACTGCCTTGGCACGACGATCCGACAGCTTCAGGTTGTATTCCTCGCTGCCGACGCTGTCCGTGTGGCCCTCGATCTTCGCCGTGGAAAACGGCACGTCGTTCATGAACGTCACGACGCGCTCGAGCTCCGTGATCGACTCAGGACGCAGCTCCGCCTTGTCGAAGTCGAACAGGACCTTGAGGGTCTGCTCCAGCGGGCAACCAGCCGTGTCAACCTTGGTGCCGGCAGGCGTGTCAGGGCACTTGTCGTTGGCGTCGCAGACGCCATCACCATCGCTGTCGCTGCACTTGGCGGGCGGCGGCGGCGGCGGCGGAGGCGGCGGGGGCGGTGGTGCTGCGACCGGAGCCGGCGCTGCTTTCTCCGCATGCCCGAACCGATACACCATGCCAAGCGTGTAGCGATCTACGCTCGACTTGCTGCCGCCCAGGTCGACGAGATCCACGACCTGGCTGTACTCAAGCCTGACCGATACGCGCTGATCCCAGGTCCACTGGGCGCCCAGGCCCCACAGGAATCCACCGTTGTTATCCGACCCGTGTATTTTCTCCGAATAGGAGTCCATGGCCCCACCGAGCGCGTCAACATCCTGCGCCGAACCCCGCAGGTCGAGCTTGTTGTCGCCCCAGAAATAGCCGAGTCGTCCGTAGAGGTCCCAGGAATCACCGAGCGGCAGCATGGGGAGCACCGACACTGCCCAGCCACTGCTCTTGACCTCCATCTTGGCGTCATACGTTCCGCCGACAGGTTGTCCCGGCTGGATGCCCGGGGGGTTTACGTAAAGATAGTCGTAGGTCCCGCTGCCCTCGATGCTCGTCTTGCCGAGGTCCATCCAGGTCCCTTCGGCCGCGAGCCAAGGCAGGAACTGGTAACCGACGAACAGGCTGTATGTGAAATCCGTGTCCGAGAGTTTGGCTTTGGTCGGGAACGCATCTATGCCATCGGCGCCCGGGTACAGGCCGCCCACACCCAAAGCTTCAAATACGTAGGGAAGGGCGTTGGCGTCCGACTTGCTGAACACCCCCCAGCTGGATTCGCCGAGGTCGCCGCCGATATAGAAGCCGGTTCTCTCCGCTGCGGTGGCTGATGTCGCAACCAGTACGGCCGCGACAATAATGGATAGTTTGCTTCTCATCTTGCTGACTCCCTTAACTGGAAACCGATGTGAAGTGCCATGACCTCCCCGGCATGCGTCGCTTTCACTTGATCATCTATACGTTGCAATTTTACCAGTCGCTGCCACAGATTCCGTTACGTATAAGCGGCGGTCCGGCATGACAATTGGCTATTGCTGCACCAGATCTGTGGCGGTTTGGCAACGAACTTCACCGACGCGAAACCCGCGACGCGCGGCGGCGCGGGCCGGCCCTATGCGCTTGCTGCCGCGGCGGTCGGATCCACCAGGATCTTCGCGTGCGTTTCCGGGTCGCGCAGCGCTTCGAACGCCCCGGCCACGCCATCCAGCCCGACGGTGCCGGTGATCATCGGCGCGCAGTTCACCTTGCCCTCGGCAATCAGGTGCACCGTGTCGCGGTATTCCAGCGGCGAGTGACCGAAGACGAAGCGCAGCTCGATCTCCTTCTGGATCGCGAGCGCGGGCTCGATGCGGTCCACCTGCATGCATACGCCTGCGACGACGACGCGCGACAGCAGCGGCGCGCCGTCGATGATCTGCTGCAACACGCCCGGTATGCCCACGCACTCGAAGATCACCGGGCGCGGCGGTGCGGCGCCGAGCGCCTCCGCGATGCGCCACGCCGTGTACCAGGGCACGGGCAGTCGACCGAGTTTCTCCCGAGTCTCGACGGCCATGTTCATCAGCGTAGGGAGGTCTCCCATGAACCCGTATTCACGCCAGTTCGCGTACGGAGAGCCGTCGGCGGGATCGATCACGACGTCCGCGCCGCATTTCTGGGCCAGTTCCCGGCGGCCCGGCGAGAAGTCGCTCGCAATGAGCGTACGGACACCGCGCGCCTTGAGTATGCAGATCGTCGCGAGCCCGACCGGCCCGCAACCAATGACGATGGCGACGTCCTTGCGCTTGAGTTCGCCCCGGCGCACCGCGTGCAGGCCCACGGCCATTGGCTCGGTGAGCGCGGCCATGTCGGCGCCGAGGCCGTTCGGCACGGGCACGAGTGCCATCTCCTGCAGCAGCATCCGCTCCGCATATCCGCCGTTGAAATTCCGGTCTTAGCCGGCAAGATGCACGCCGCGGGCCGACTTCACTATCGGCTGTGCCACGACGCGTGTGCCTGGCTTTAGCCGGCGGTCGCACCCGGGGCCATAGTCGAGGACCTCGCAGCAGAATTCGTGACCGAACACGACGGGATCCCTCGCCGTCGGGAAGATGTCTCCATAGCCCACGCGCTTCAGCAGCTCGTGCATGTGATCGAACTCATGCCGCATGTGCAGGTCCGAGCCGCAGATGCCGCAGCGGAGCACGCTCACCAGAACCTGGCCTTGACCCGGGACTGGCTCGGGCAGGTCCCTGACGCTCAGTTCGGAGTCCTGGCAGACGACGGCTTTCATAATGGTGTCCTCGGCGCCCAGGCGGCCTCTCAGCATTGTGTGCGGCGATCAGTGGGCAACTCAAGGGCGATGGCAGCCGCGTCGTACGGCCATATTTTTCTGCCGCGCGTGTATTGATCGAGCCACGCAGGTAGTCTTGTGTCGTCCGGGTCGCCGCGAGTGAGGAAAGGCATGAGTATTCTTGTTCGAGCGTCAGTCGGTTTCGTCACCTGCTGTGCATTGCTGGTGCCGCTGGCCGCGGCAGCGACCGCTCCCGACGCGCTGGACGGTACCGGCTGGGTCCTGGCCGCAATTGCCGGCCGGCAGGCGCCTGCAGGCTCGACGGCCACGCTGCAGTTCGCGAGCGGGAGGCTGTCCGGTTCAGATGGCTGCAACCGGCTCGCCGGCAGCTATTCCGCCACGGGTTCGGCATTCGAGGTTTTGCCGCCGCTTGCCTCCACCCAGATGGCGTGTCCGGAGCCTGTCGCGACTGAGGCAAGGGCATTCACGGCGGCGCTCGAGGCAGCCAGGGGCTACCGAATCGACGGCGCGCTGCTGCAGCTGATGTCAGCGGACGGCACGACGCTCCTTACACTGGCCGCGCAGTCGCTACTGCTCGAAGGCACGAGCTGGAATGCGACCGGGATCAACAACGGCAGGCAGGCGGTCCAGGGCGTCGTGAGCGGTACGACCGTGACGCTGTCGTTCGGCGCCGAGGGCGACGCCAGCGGCTCAGCCGGCTGTAATCACTATTCCGGCCGTTACGAGGCGAGCGGTTCCAGTATTTCAATTGATGGAATTGCAGTCACCTCGATGAACTGCGCGGCGCCGGAAGGCGTGATGGAGCAGGAGCAGGCCTACCTGAAGGCACTCGCCACCGCGAAGTCGGTCCGCTTCGAGGGAGACCGGCTGGAGCTACGCACTGAAGACGGCGCGCTGGCGGTCTCCTTCAGGCGGGCGGCCGGCGGCTAGCGCCACGCGGAGTCCTCGAAAGCAGGGACGCACCGTCATTTTTTTAATTGAGCCGCGCCGGGAATCGGGCGCGGCGCCGGAAACTGGAGAACACGATGAGCAGACACCAACAGCAGCAGGCAAAGTTCCGCAACAGCCCCGGCTTCATCGCCGCGCTGGACCAGAGCGGCGGCAGTACGCCAAAGGCACTGAAGCTCTATGGAGTCCCCGAGACCGCCTATTCGGGAGACGCTCAAATGATGGATCTCATCCACGCCATGCGAACCCGCATCATCACCAGCCCGTCGTTCAACGGCGATCGCATCCTCGCGGCGATACTCTTCGAGGCGACGATGGACCGTGAAGTCCTGGGGCAACCGACTGGCGAGTACCTGTGGCAGGTCAAGAGGGTCGTGCCGATCCTCAAGGTGGACAAGGGGCTCGAGGCCGAGTCGAACGGCGTGCAGCTGATGAAGCCCATGCCGGACCTTGGAACGCTGCTCACGCGGGCGCTCGCCAAGGGTATCTTCGGCACCAAGATGCGCTCGGTGATCAAGCAGGCGGATCCTGCCGGAATAGCAGCAGTCGTGGCGCAGCAGTTCGAGGTCGCGCGCCAGATCATTGCGGCCGGTCTCGTGCCGATCATCGAGCCCGAAGTGGACATCAAGTGCCCCGACAAGGCTGCAGCGGAGACCTTGCTGAAAGCCGAAATCAAGACCCGGCTCGATGCGCTGCCCGACGGCGAACTCGTGATGCTGAAGCTCACGATCCCGGACCGCGACAACCTCTATGCCGACCTGATCACGCACCCGCGGGTACTGAAGGTCGTGGCGCTCTCGGGCGGTTATTCGCGCGAAGAGGCAAATGCGCGGCTCGCGCGCCAGCACGGCATGGTGGCGAGCTTCTCGCGCGCGCTTACGGAAGGCCTCTCGGCCCAGCAGTCGGACGCTGAGTTCGATGCGGCGCTGGACGCATCCATCGGCAGCATCTTCCGGGCGTCGATGACCTGAAATGGCTGCGCCGGCCGTTGCGGCTGGCGCAGGTCCTCCGCAGGTGCGCGGGCCGTCGTTGTCGTCGCTTGAAGCGTGACGCCGGCGTTCAGGCCGCGGGTATGACCTCGACCGTCACGTGCACCAGTTCGTCGTGCGCGGCGAGCCGGCGGCGTACTTCCACGGCCGCGAATTCCGCGTCGGTCTCGATGCTGACGATGCAGGCGTATTTGCCCTTGCCGACGCGCCACACGTGCAGGTCGCGCAGCTTCGCGGGTTCGGTCAAGCCGCCCACGGACTCGCGCACTTCCGCGACGACCGGAGCGTCCATTTCGGCGTCGAGCAGCACGCGCCCCGTGTCGCGCAGCAGTCCCAGCGCCCAGCGGCCGACCAGCAGCGTACCCACGATGCCCATGAGCGGGTCCAGCCACGACGCGCCGAAGTAACGACCGCCGATCAGCGCGCCGATCGCAAGCACCGAGGTGGCCGCATCGGCCAGCACGTGGAGGTAGGCGGAGCGAAGGTTCAGGTCGTGGTGATGCTCGTGCGGCACATGTGCCTGTTCGTGGCCGCCCGCCGCATGGCCGTGGTCGTGCGCGCCGGAGGACAGCAGCCAGGCCGACACGACATTGACGGCGAGACCGATGACGGCAATGGGTATCGCCTCGTCGAACCGGATCGGCGACGGCTGCAACAGCCGACTCACCGATTCGAAGCCCATGTAGCCGGCGACGCCAAGCAGGAACACCGCGCTTGTATACCCGCCCAGCACCTCGATCTTCCAGGTGCCGAACGTGAACCGCGGGTCGTGTGCGTGGCGCCGCGCCAGCGCGTAGGCACCTGCCGAGACCCCGAGCGCCAGCGCATGCGAACTCATGTGCCAGCCGTCGGCCAGCAGCGCCATCGAGCCGAACAGCGTGCCTGCGGCAATCTCGACCACCATCATGACGGCCGTGAGCCACATGACCTGCCAAGTCCGCCGTTCGGCGAGGGGATTCTGCAGGTCGAAGACGTGGCTGTGGGACGGGTCGTTGGTCGGCGGCATTGCGTGTTCGGCAGCTGGGTGGTATCCGACAATATAAAGCAGAGAGTTGCGCAAGGCCGGCAGAAAGCGCGCTTCGTCCGGATCACGGAACCGGTGCCCATGATGGGCAGGTGGCTCGATCCGGTCTATCCTGCCTGCGGGATGACCGGGAGATGGGCGTGGGGGAGAGTCAGCGATGCCAACGATAGACACGACGTCGGCGACTGCGGATGCAGGCCGAGCGCGCGCGGCACGAGTCGCGCCAGGCTGGGCCCTCGGCCTGCGTCGCTTCAACGAGTGGATGATGTTCGACCTGCTGGGCGGTCCGCGACCCTGGAAGCTCGCGTGGGTGATCAACCTCCAGAAGTGCGGAACGTTCCCGGTGCTGGCTCTGATGATGTGGCACTACTCAGCCGCGACGCCAGCCGCAACCTCTCCGGCGGCCTGGGCCTACCTCGCATTGCACGGCTCCTACGGCCTCGTGTGGCTGCTCAAGGACATGGCGTTCCCGGATCCAAACTGGCAGCGTCGCGCGACGATCGCGAGCGGCCTGTATGTGTTCGCGGGCCTGGTCCTGTACTGGTCGTTCGGATGGCTGATCATCTCCGGCACGATCGTTCCCGACTATCCGCTGCCCGAGCCGGTGTGGTTCGCGTTCTGCACTACCCTGTGTATTCTCGGCTGCGCGATCATGATCGCGGCCGACGCCCAGAAGTACTTTACCCTGCGCATACAGCGTGGGCTCATCAGTGACGGTGTGCACCGCTACGTGCGCCACCCGAACTATCTCGGCGAGATGATGGTGTACGGCTCGTTTGCACTACTGACCTGGCACTGGTGGCCCTGGGTGGTGCTCGCGTGGATCTGGGCCACGCTCTTCGCAACCAACATGGTGATGAAAGAGGCGAGCCTCTCCCGCTATGTGGGCTGGGCCGAGTATCGACGGCACAGCTGGTGGGTTGTGCCGCTCGTGCTGTGATGAAGAACGAGCGGCCGGCAACCAGCGACTGCACGACAGCCGCGTTGCTCGACGATGCGGCGCGCAGGGCCAGCCGCTACCTCGAATCGCTGGGCGAGCGTCCGGTCGCGCCGGGCCGCGAAGCCGTAGAACGCCTGGCCGCGCTCGACGTGCCGTTGCCACCGGGACCCCTCGACCCTGCCAGCGTGCTCGCCGAACTCGACGAATACGTGTCGCCCGCGACCATGGCGGTGGCGGGGCCGCGGTTCTTCGGCTTCGTGATCGGCGGGGCGCTGCCGGCGACACTTGCGGCCAACTGGCTTGCGTCGGCGTGGGACCAGAACGCCGTGTTCGCAAAGGTGATGCCCGGCGTGTCGCTGCTCGAGGAGGTTGCGCTTGGCTGGCTCGTCGATTTCCTCGGGCTGCCGGATTCGACTCAAGGAGCGTTCGTGACTGGCGCAACGCTCGCAAACTTCACTGCGCTGGCCGCCGCGCGACACGAGGTGCTCGCTCGCGCAGGCTGGGACGTCGAGGCCGACGGCCTGTTCGGCGCGCCGCCCATCACGGTCGTGATCGGCGAGGAGGCGCACCCGACGCTACTCAAGTCGCTTGGGCTGCTGGGCCTCGGTCGCAATCGCCTGCTGCGCGTACCGACCGACGGCCAGGGACGGATGCGCGCCGGGGATTTCCCGGCGCTGCGTGGTCCCGCGATCGTCTGCCTGCAGGCGGGCAACATCAATACAGGGGCGTTCGATCCGTTCGACGACGTGACCCGTCTCGCGCACGAGTCCGGCGCTTGGGTACACGTCGATGGTGCATTCGGACTATGGGCGCTGGGCGTACCGTCAATGAAGAAACTGGCGAGCGGAATGGAGAAGGCGGACTCCTGGGCGACGGACGCGCACAAGTGGCTGAACGTACCCTACGACTCGGGACTGGCGTTCGTGCGCCACCCTGGTGTGCTGCCCGCGGCCATGGCTATCACGGCCGAGTACCTGCCCACCGGGGAATCGCGCCGCAATCCTGCGGATTTCACGCCCGAGTTGTCGCGCCGCGCCCGCGGCGTCGATGTCTGGGCCGCGATGCGCTCGCTGGGGCGCAGCGGGCTCGTCGAGTTGTTCGAGCGCAACTGCCGGCAGGCACGCCGATTCGCCGAGGTGCTGTCGGCCGCGGGCCACGAGATCCTGAACGACGTGGTGTTGAACCAGGTGCTGGTTTCCTTCGGTCCGCCGGAGGTGACCGAGCGGGTGATCGCCGACCTGCAGGCCGACGGTACCTGCTGGTGCGGCAGCAGTCGCTGGCACGGCAGGACCGTCATGCGCATCAGTGTCTGTTCATGGGCCACGACCGATGACGACGTCGAACGCAGCATCGAGGCCATGCTGCGGGTGGCCAGTCGAGTCCTGATCCCAGGGGGAAATGTTGTCAAATCTTAAGGGCCGGCTGGCGGCGATACCCGAGGGCGCGGCGGCGCTGTTCTTCATCCAGATCTTCGCGACGCTCGGTTTCGCGGTGCTCTACTCGACGCTGGTCCTGTACACGACGCGTCACCTGCAGTTCACGGCAAAGGATGCGGCCGCGATCATGGGCGTGTTCGGCGCCTTCAACTACGGCCTGCACCTGTTCGGCGGCTATCTCGGCGGCCGCTTCCTCAGCAACCGGAATCTCTTCGTAGGCGGCATGTGCCTGCAGGTGCTCGGCTGCGGCACGATGGCGTTGGGCACGAGCGAGGCGATGTACTGGGGCCTGGCGCTGTTCCTCACCGGCAGCGGGCTGAACGTCACCTGCATCAACATGATGCTGACGCAGCGCTTCGCGCCGGCAGACCTGCGCCGCGAGAGTGCATTCCTGTGGAACTACGCAGGGATGAACATCGGCTTCTTCGTCGGCTTCGCGGTTGCGGGCCACTACCAGCTGACGGAGAGCTACTCGCGCCTGTTCCTGTTCGCGACCATCGGCAATTTCCTGGCCATCGTGCTGGCCGCATTCAACTGGAGGGCGCTGGCGGACAGGAGCACGCGGTTGCTAGACGCGACGCCACGCGAGTACAAGCTGCGATTCGCGGGTGGCGCGGCGATCCTGGTCGGGCTCGTGCCCATCGTCTGGATCATGCTGCAACACACCGGGTCCACCTCGGCGCTGTTCAAGGGGCTGTCCGCCGTGCTGGCTGGCGTACTCGTCTACCTGACGATGAAGCACAAGGACGCGCGCGAGCGGAACAACATGTGGGCATTCCTGATCCTCGCGCTGGGGTCGCTCGTGTTCTGGTCGCTGTACCAGATGGCCCCGAACGGCCTGCAGCTGTTCGCCGTCAACAACGTGCGCCTGCGGGTCTGGGGCGTCGAGGTCGCGCCGCAGTGGATCCAGAACATCAACACCGTCTGCATCGTGATCGGCGGCCCGCTGCTCGCGGCGCTGTTCGCCAGGTGGCGGGCACGCGGCTGGAGCGTCGACATCCCGCAGCAGTTCTCGGTCGCGCTGATCCTGATGGGGCTTGGCTTCCTCGCGCTGCCGGTCGGCATATCGCTGGCGGACGATGCGGGCAGGACCGCTTTCGTCTGGCTGTTCGTCAGCTACGTGCTGCAGAGCGTCGGCGAACTGCTGATCTCGCCGGTCGGCTACGCAATGATCGGCAAGCTGGCGCCGCGTGAATACCAGGGCGTCATGATGGGCAGCTGGATGCTGGTCACGGGCCTTGCCTCGCTGTTCGCCGGGGATTTCTCCGGAATGATCCCGGAACCGTCCGGCACCACGGCGCTGCTGAGCAACCCCGAATACATCAGCCTGTTCTCGCGGCTCGGCTGGGGCAGCACCGCGGTGGGTATCCTGCTGGTGCTGCTGATTCCGTTCCTGCGCCGTCTCATCAAGGACAAGGAGACTGAGGCAGATGAGGAGCCGGTCGCGGTGGTTCCGGTGCGATAGCCTGGGCAACGGGGCAAGTCCGCCGTAGACGACGGCGACCGCCGAAGTGAGCGCGGCGCCATGCGGCCGCGCTCACCCGGTATCGAGCGCGGGGACCGCCCGGCCCTGGAGACTACTTCGGTTCGGCCGGCTGCGGCGCGGCGGGCGGACCCACCGCGATGAGCTCGATTTCGAATATCAGTACCTGCCCAGCCAGTTCGCCCCTGTCGCCGTAGGCCAGTCCCGGCGGAATGACGAGCTGCGACTTGCCGCCTTCCTGCATCAGCTGCACACCCTCGGTCCAGCCGGCGATCACGCCGCTCAGCGGGAACGTCGCGGGCCGCCCGCGCGAGTAGGAGCTGTCGAACTCGGCGCCGTCGATCAGCGTGCCACGGTAGTTCACGGTCACGGTGTCCGCGGCCGTGGGCTTCTTGCCGGTGCCCGGCGTGAGCACTTTGTACTGCAGGCCACTCGCGGTGGTCTTTACGCCCGGCTTCTTCGCATTCTCAGCCATGAAGGCCGCGCCTGCGGCGGCGGTTTCCTTCAGGTGCTCGACCTGGCGCGCGGCACGTGCGGCCTCGGCGTTCTGCTGCAGCTTCTGCATCAGGACGCCTATCTCCTCGGAGCTGATCTGCGGCTTGGTCCCGGCGGCGGCATCCTTGAGGCCCTGGGTAACTGCCTCCGGGCGGATTTCCACGCCCCGCACGTCCTTGCCGATCTGGTAGCCGAGCGCATAGCTGGTCTTGGAGACCTCGTCGGTGAGCGGGGCAGGATCCGCAGCCGTGGCTGCGACAGCCACCAGGGCCAGCGACAAGGCGATCGGACCGCGAACGAGCGTGCGCAACATCGGGAACTCCGGGTGGTGAATCGAGGCCGCGCATGTTACCCGCGGCGGTGGAATCTCGCACCTTGAGGTCGGCGGTGGCAGCCGATGCTCGATGCGCCCGGGCCGTGCCGCGAACGAGTCGCCATGCCGGCCGGCTTGCCAAGCGGCCGTCTTACGGGCCAACTTGCCTGCACCCGGCCGGGATCGAGACGCCGGATCGGAGAACCAGTGATGAGCGAAACCGGCTGGCGCCGCGAAATCGAGGAAATCCGCCGCCGGCAAGCGCTAGCGGAGGAGATGGGCGGCCCCGAGCGCGTCGAGCGCCAGCGCTCCCGGGGAAAGTTGACGGTACGGGAGCGAATTGCCGCCCTGCTGGACGCCGGATCGTTCCGCGAGTGGGGCAGCCTTGCGGGCGAGGGCCGCTACGGTGCCGATGGATCGCTCGAATCGTTTCGTGCGTCGAGCTGCCTCACCGGTCGCGGGGCCATCGACGGCCGCGCTGTGGTCGTGAGCGCCGACGATTTCACCATCCGCGGTGGCTCGTCAGAAACCTACCACCACGAAAAGAATGCCCAGGCCGAGATGATGGCCGCGGAATACGGGCTGCCGCTCGTCCGGTTGCTGGACGGCACAGGGGGCGGTGGATCGGTCGCGGAGGTGGAGCGACTTGGTGCCACCTATGTGCCCTACGTGCCCGGTTTCGACCAGGTGGTGGCGAATCTCGGCCGCGTCCCGGTCGTTTCGCTTGGCCTTGGCCCGGTCGCCGGGCTCGGCGCTGCGCGCCTGGTCGCCAGTCATTACTCGCTGATGGTGCGCGGATTGAGCCAGATGTTCACCGCCGGCCCGCCCGTGGTGGCCGCAGCCGGCGAGACAGTGACCGCCGAACAGCTCGGCGGCGCGGACCTGCACGCCTCTACCGGCAGCGTTGACGACGTCGTGGACAGCGAGGCGGAGGCATTCAATCGAGCGCGCCGCTTTCTCTCATACCTGCCTGGCAGCGCCGAGGCGCAGTCCATCCGCCTCGAGTGTGACGATCCTGCGGACCGGGCTGAGTCATGGCTGGACGAGGCTATTCCCCGCGATCGGCGCTGGCCCTACGAGATCCGGCCGATCCTGGAAGCCGTGCTGGATCGCGGCAGCGTATTCGAGATCGGCCGCGCCTGGGGACGCTCGGCGGTGACGGCACTGGCACGCCTGCGAGGCATCGCGGTCGCAGTGATTGCGAGTGACCCCGGCCAGATGGGTGGCACCTGGACCGCGGCCGCCTCGCGGAAGATTGCGCGTCACGTCGAGCTCGCCAGCACGTTCGGGTTGCCGGTGGTGCACTTCGTCGATGTCGGCGGGTTCACCATCGGCTCGCAGGCGGAGAAGGCGGGCACGATCCGGGACGGAACGCACGCCATCGCCACCATCTACCAGTCCACCGTTCCCTGGTGCGCGGTGATCCTGCGTCGGGCTTTCGGTGTCGCGGGGGCGGGAATGATGAATCATGCGCGCTTCCGCTACCGGATCGCCTGGCCGAGCGGCGACTGGGGCTCGTTGCCGGCGGAAGGTGGCATCGAGGCGGCCTACAAGGCGCAGATCGAGGCGGCACCAGACCCCGCGGCCGCACGCCGCGAGATTGCCGCGCGGCTCGACCGGCTGCGTTCGCCGTTCCGTTCCGCGGAGCGCTTCTATGTCGAGGAAATCGTCATACCTTCGGAGACGCGGCGCTGGCTCTGCGACTTCGCGGAGCTGGCCGCCGCATCTCCGGCGCCAGCCCGAAGCAAATTCGTGTACCGGCCTTGACCGCACCTCGTGGAATTCCCGGAGTGGGGGCGGGTCCAAGCAGGGGTAGGCTCGGGCATGTGGTATGAGCAGACCTCGGCGAGGATCCCCAGATGGACGACACGGAACGCGGGCACACCCAGGGCAAAGTGGCGGAGACGGGCAAGAAAGCGCCCCGCAAGCAGCGACCCGGGGTCCGCGGGAAATCAAAGGCCAGCAAGGGCGGCAAGGCCAGCAAGGGCGCCACGACCGGCAAGGCCCCCAGGGCTCGCAAGGGCGCCCGCCGGGTGGCGCAGGGCGATGTGTCGCCGCGCTTGAGCCCGGCCGGAATTGCGAGGCACTCGATCTCGGAAGCGATCTCTGCGGCGACCGAGTCCAAGGCGCATGCGGTACGCGACATTTTTTCGCGCGCGGCGAAAGGCGAGGGGCCGGGCATCGCCGAGTCCTTCGAGGCGATTCTTTCCGGCGCGTCGCCCGACGACGTGCTCCAGCTGCGCAACCTGCTCAGCAAGCACGAGCAGGAAGCGCTTCACCACTATCGACGCAAGATCGACAGTGAGCTTGCAGACGACTGGCGCGAAGGCGGATATCCGTACAAGCACCTGATGTCGCGCCGCAATTACGAGCGCGAAAAATACGGCCTGCAGGTCGAGTTGCTGAAGCTCCAGGCCTGGGTGAGGGAGACCGGGCAGCGCGTGGTGATCCTGTTCGAGGGGCGCGACGCGGCCGGCAAGGGCGGCACGATCAAGCGGTTCATGGAGCACTTGAATCCGCGTGGCGCGCGAGTCGTCGCGCTCGACAAGCCCAGCGTGGCGGAGCGCGGCCAGTGGTACTTCCAGCGCTACGTGGAGCACCTGCCCACCCGGGGAGAGATCGTGATGTTCGACAGGTCCTGGTACAACCGGGCCGGGGTCGAGCGGGTGATGGGCTTCTGCACCGACGAGGAATACCTCGAGTTCATGCGCCAGGCGCCCGAGTTTGAGCGCAACCTGGTGCGCAGCGGCCTGCACCTGATCAAGTTCTGGTACTCGGTCACGCGCAAGGAGCAGCGACGGCGGTTCAAGGAGCGCAAGTCGCACCCGCTGAAGCAGTGGAAGCTGAGCCCGGTCGACCTCGCCTCGCTCGACAAGTGGGATGACTACACGCGGGCGAAGGAATCGATGTTCTTCTACACGGACACGGCCGACTCGCCGTGGACGGTGATCAAGTCCGACTGCAAGAAGCGCGCGCGCCTGAACGCGATGCGATATGTGCTGCACAAGCTCCCGTACTCGAACAAGCAACTGGAGGCGATCGGATCGCTGGACCCGCTGCTGGTCGGGCGGGCAAACGTCGTGTACGAGCAGGGTGAGAAGCAGGTGTCGCCGATCCTCTGAATCCACTGACCTGGGAGTTGCGAAATGCTGACGCTCTACTGGTTCTGGTCGATGAATCCGCAAAAGGCCCGCCTCGCACTGGAGGAACTCGGGCTCGAGTATTCGCTGGTCACGGTCGACCTCGCGCGCGGTGGGCAGAGCGCCGACCTGGTCCGCGAGTTGAATCCCAACCAGAAGGTGCCGATCCTCAAGTGGGGCCCATACACGCTGTGGGAGTCGAACGCCATCGTGAGCTACCTGGGCGAGCGTTCCGGGCAGCTGTGGCCTGGGGACGCCGAGGGCAGGGGGCAGGCGGCAAAGTGGCTGTTCTTCGAGGCCCGCCACCTGTCGGAATCGGTGGGCGACCTGTGGAGCAACGGCTATCTCGCGCGGCAGATGGGCCGTACCGCGGACACGCTGGCTGCCGAAGCCGCCGAAAAGAAGAGCGCCCGCTATCTCGCGGTGCTTGAGGCGCATCTCGGCAAGGAAACCTGGATGCTGGGCGACCAGTTTTCGCTTGTCGACTGCTGCTACGGACCGGTGCTCGACGCGCTCGCGCTTGCAGGCGACTACATCGAGGCCTACCCGGCGCTGAAGGCATACGTGAAGAGCATGCGCGAGCGCAGGTCCTGGCGGGCCTGCGAATTCAGATCCTGACGGAAAATAGGTGCCTGGCACCTATTTTCTGCGCCGAAGAAGGAGAAAACCCCCCTGCTCTGTCCCCCAATTCGGATTGCACTGATTGCCGTCTTGGGGTCGTCAGGATAAATGCCTACGAAACCAGGAACATTTTATGAACAACGCAGCTCAGGGGTCCGGCTTCGAGGTCGTGGCCCGACAGGATTTCTCGGACGTCACATTCCTGCTCGAGATCCGGCATCCGATGCTGGCGAAGGCGGCCCGGCCCGGCCAGTTCGTCATCGTGATGTCGCACGAGGAGGGCGAGCGCATCCCGCTCACGATCGCCGACTTCGACCGCGACCGGGGCACTATCACGCTGGTGATCCAGGCAGTCGGCAAGACCACCCAGGAGATGCAGCGAGACTGCCACGTCGGTACGTACCTCACGGCGCTCGTGGGTCCCATGGGAATCCCGAGTCACATCGGCAAGGCTCGCAAGGTGCTGTGCGTGGGCGGTGGACTCGGCGTGGCGCCGGTGTATCCGCAGGCGCGCGCCTATAAGGAGAGCGGCGCCTACGTGATCGGCGTCCTCGGTTTCCGCACCAGAGACCTGATGTTCTGGGAGGACAAGTTCCGCGCCTGCTGCGACGAGCTGATCGTATGCACCGACGACGGATCCGCCGGTATCAAGGGCATGGTCACCGAGGGCATCCGCCAGGCCATTGCGAAGCACCCCGACATCGACGAGTGCGTGGCCATCGGTCCGCCGGTGATGATGAAGGGCTGCGCGGAGGCAACACGGCCGCACAAGATCCGCACCATCGTCAGCCTCAACCCGGTGATGGTGGACGGCACGGGCATGTGCGGCGGCTGCCGCGTGAAGCTTACGACCGGCGTGAAGTTCGCCTGCGTCGATGGCCCCGACTTCGACGGGCACCTGGTCGATTTCGACGACCTGATGTTCCGCCTGCAGCGCTACAAGCCGACGGAACGCGAGGCTGCGGAGCGATTCAACGAAAGCTGCAGGCTGCGGAGCCAGATCCCGTGACCGAAAAGAAAAAGAAGAAAACGATACGCATGATCCCGCAGGCGCGGACGCCCGCGCACGAGCAGGATCCGCAGGAGCGCGCACGCAATTTCCTCGAGGTGAACCTCGGTTACCAGATAGAGGACACGCTGCTCGAGGCGGAACGTTGCCTGATGTGCCCTGACCAGCCCTGCGTGCGCGGCTGCCCGGTCAACATCGCGATTCCCGACTTCATCCAGCGGATCACCGACAAGGACTTCCGCGGCGCCTACGACGTGATCACCGCCACGAACCTGCTGCCGGCCGTCTGCGGCCGTGTCTGTCCGCAGGAAAACCAGTGCGAGGGCGTGTGCACGGTCGGCGACACGCTCGAACCCGTGGCGATCGGCCGCCTCGAACGCTGGGTCGGCGACCTCGCGATCAAGGAAGGCTGGACGAACATTCCTTACATAGAGCGCAACCGGTTCAAGGTCGGGATCGTCGGCTCCGGTCCGGCCGGCATGGCCTGCGCGGCCGACATGGCCAAGGCCGGCTGCGAGGTGATCGTCTACGAGGCGTTTCACGAGGCCGGCGGCGTGCTCAAGTACGGTATCCCGGACTTCCGCCTGCCGAACGCGGTCGTGGACGCGGAGATCGGCAAGCTCGAGCAGCTGGGTGTGCGCTTCGAGTGCAACACCCTCGTCGGCAGGCTGTTCTCGATCGAGCAGATGATCGAAGAGATGGGATTCCACGCCGTGTTCATCGGCACGGGCGCCGGCTATCCGAGCTTCATGGGCATTCCCGGTGAGAATCTCAACGGCGTGCTGTCGGCGAACGAACTGCTTACGCGCTGCAACCTGATGCACGCCCGTGAGTTCCCGGCCTTTGACACGCCAATGCAGCCGGGAAAGAACGTCGCAGTGATCGGCGCAGGCAATACCGCGATGGACGCGTTGCGCGTCAGCCTGCGGCTCGGCGCCGAGCACGTGCGCTGCCTGTACCGGCGCAGCAATGCTGAAGCGCCGGCGCGCGCCGAGGAAATCCACCATGCTGGCGAGGAAGGCGTCGAGTTCCACTGGCTGGTGAGTCCGGTGGAACTGCTGGACGACGGCAATCGCAACGTGCGTGCCGTGCGCTGTGTCCGGATGACGCTCGGCGAGCCCGATGAGTCCGGTCGCCGCAGGCCGGTGCCAGAGGCGGGGAGCGAGTTCGAGATCGAGGCCGACATGGTCGTCTACGCGATCGGCACGAACGCGAACCCGATCATCGGCCAGACGTCGAAACTCGAGCTCGACAAGCGCGGCTACATCGCGACCGACCAGGACCTGGCAACTTCGATCCCGGGCGTATTCGCCGGTGGGGACATCGTGACGGGCGCGGCGACGGTGATCGAGGCCATGGGTGCGGGCCGTCGCGCGGCGCGCGGCATGAAGGCCTTCCTGGGCCTGCGCGACACCGATTTTGTCTACAACGACCAGCAGGTCGGTCCCGAGGCGATGCTGTTCGGCATCGATCGGGCCGAGCACGGCTACTCCCGCGTGCGCCTGCCGAGGTAAATCCATGAATGCCGCAACGAACCTGAAGCCGCGCGATGCGGCGGGCCGCCCGACGGGCTCCCGAGTGGTCGCCAAGCAGCTCCTGACTCTCGACGAGCACGTGGTCGAGATCATGAGCGATTCCGGCGAAGGAGCCCAGAAGTGCGGGCAGTCCTTCGGAGCGATCGCCGCGCGCATGGGTTATGGGGTCTGGACCGTCGAGATCATCCCAGCCGAGATACAGCCGCCGGCCCGCAGCGTCGCCGGCGCGAGCGGCAACCGGATCCGGATCGGCCACAAGCGCGTCACCAACGGCGGTGACGAGACGGCCGTGGTGGTCGCATTCAATGAGCAGGTACTGCTCGGAAGGGTCAATGCCGGTGAGCTGAAGCCGGGCTGCATCGTTCTTCTCGAGAACATGTGGGCCGAGAGCGCCGACCCGAAGATCGTCGCGCAGTACGTCGAAACCCGCGACCGCCTGTTCGCCGAAGGCTATCGGGTCCACGAAGTACCGATGGAGCGTGAGTGCAAGGCGCTGGTCCCCGACCCGCGCAAGGGCAAGAACATGTTCGTGCTCGGGATGCTCTGCAACCTGTACAGCTTCGACATGGACCTTGCACGAGATCAGATCGCATTCATCTTCGGCAAGAAATCCGAGAAGGTCATCCAGTCGAACATCGCGCTGCTCGAGTCGGGCTGGGGATGGGCCGAGGATAATCTCGATTTCAAGTACAGCATTCCCGCAACGCGCACGACCGATGCTCAGGTGGTGATCAACGGCAACACGGCGCTCGCGCTTGGTGTGCTCGCCTCCGGCATGGACATCTGCGCGATGTACCCGATCACGCCGGCGACCTCGGCGTCGCACTACCTGAGCGACATCTTCGAGAAGGCCGGAGGCATCGTGCACCAGGCCGAGGACGAGATCGCTGCCTGCGCGTTTGCGATCGGCGCGTCCTATGCCGGCAAGGTCGCAGTGACGATCACGTCCGGGCCGGGATATTCGCTGAAGCAGGAGGGCATCGGGCTCGCAGTCATGGCCGAGATTCCGCTGGTCGTCGTGAACGTGCAGCGAGGCGGCCCGAGCACCGGCCAGCCCACCAAGGTGGAGCAGGGGGACCTGTTCACCGTGATGTTCGGCAGCCACGGCGACGCGCCCAAGATAGTGCTTGCGGTCAGCAGCATCGAGGACTGTTTCTACTCGATGATCACCGCGCGCCGGATCGCCGAGACGTTCAACATGGTTGTCGTGGTGCTCTCGGACGCATCGCTCGCGACCGCGCAGCAGCCATTCACGCGGCCGAAATTCGACGCGGACTGGCTCGCGCCACCGATCGACCAGAACCCGGTGCCGGAAGGCGCGCGCCCCTATGACTGGGACCCGGTGACCGGGCTGAGTCGTCGCTTCTCACCAGGGCAACCGGGCGGCATGCACACGCTGACCGGCCTCGCCCACGACGAGTCGAGCCGCGTCGCCTACGACCCGGACATCAACGAGCGGGCCCTCCATGCGCGAAGCCTGAAGCTCGCCGCGTTCCAGAAGACGCTGGCGCCACCGCCGGTTTTCGGCGGTGACTCTGGCGACCTGTTGATCGTCGGCTGGGGCAGCACCAGGGGCGCGATCGAGGAGGCAGTCGAGCGCCTTCGCGGCGAAGGCCACAAGGTGTCGTCCATGCACCTCGCGTTCCTGCAGCCGATGCAGCCGGGAATCAAGGAAGCCCTGAAGCGCTTCCGCCACGTGATGACGATTGAAGGAAACTGGTCCGACGATCCGGGTGATCCGCTGATCGACGAGACAAACCGTCGCTATTCCGCGCTCGCGATGCTGCTCAGGGCGCGTTACCTGGTCGACGTCGACTGCTGGACCGAGGTGCGGGGCCGCCCGATCAAGCCCGGCAGCATCTACACCGAGATCCGTCGCCGCCTGGTCGCGGAGGAGCTTCACTCATGAGTACCGCCAGCGCCTGCCTGCACAGGCTGTTCGAGGAGCATCACGTACTCGAGGATTACCAGGCCGGCGTTACGCGCTGGTGCAAGGGCTGCGGCGACAATGCAATCCTCGCGGCGGTGCAGCGGCTCTGCCGCGACGAGGGACTGAAGCCCGAGAAGACCGTGTTCGTCTCCGGTATCGGCTGCTCGAGCCGCCTGCCGCACTACATGCGTACCTATGGCTTCCATGGCATCCACGGCCGGGCGTTGCCGATCGCCGAGGGCGTGAAGATGGCGCGGCCCGACCTCAACGTCTTCGTGAACACGGGCGACGGCGACTGCTGCAGCATCGGCGCGGCGCACTGGATCCACGCGATCCGCTACAACATGAACATCACCATGATGCTTCACGACAACCACATCTACGGTTTGACGAAGAAGCAGGCCTCGCCCACATCGCCGCTCGGGACGAAGAGCAACACGACACCGCGAGGGTCGTTTCTCGACGCGCTCAACCCGCTTACCGTGACGCTGGGCGTGCAGAACGTCTCCTTCGTGGCGCAGGCCGTGGACTGGATACCAGAGTCACTGTTCCAGATCGTCACGGCCGCGTTCAGGCACAGGGGCTTTTCTTTCGTCCGCATCCTGCAGCGGTGCCCGGAGTTCGTTGGCAACATGTTCGAGCCCTGGGTGCACGATCCCGCGAGGACGCTGATGCTCAACCACGACAACGGCATTCGCCTGAGCCCGGCGCTGCAGAAGATCTACCGCAACCAGCTGGAGCACGATCCGGCGAACATGAACCGCGCCCGCGAGATCGCCTCGACGGATGATCCAATCCCGGTGGGCGTCCTCTACCGGAACCCGGAAGTTCCCTGCTACGAGGACTTGCGTGGCGTCGGATCGCTCCGCACCGCTGATTCCATCGGCTCCACGCTCGACGCGGAGTTCGACAAGTTCACTATCTGGCCCCAATAGCCATGGACAGCCATCTCAGGTCACAGGTCGTCTTCCACCTCACCGGGCACCGGCCCGCGGCGGATGCGCCGGATGGCGCGATCTCGGGGCTGCGGCCAGCGCTGATGGCCGGGTACCGGGACCTCGACTCGCTGCGCTACGATTTCCCGGTCGTGTTCTGCGATGTAGACGACGGCGTGCAGCCGCTCTCGGCCGTCGTGGATCGGGTTCTCAGGGCAGTTGCGCCAGAAGGCGTGCAGGGCGAGGCGATGCGGCGTCGCGTGCTCGCACTCGAGAAGGAGATCCGAAGGAGGGTGGCAGCCGGAACCCGGGGGCAGCTCGGCGAATTATGGGACGTTGCGACCGCGACCCTGGCCGAAACGGTGGACGAGGCCTCCGTGGCCGACCTGCGGCGAGCGAAAGGCGCCCTCGACGTCGATGGCGAGATGGCCGGTTGCGATGCAGCCTTGCCCGCGCGGTTCCTGCGACATGCGTGGTCGGGCGTGCAGCGCGAGAAGGCGCGTACCGCACGCGGACGCATCGACAGCCTGTGCATCCGCCTCGATGAAATCCTGCGCGCGGACTACATGCGCTCGGAGCAGGCGCTGCAGCAGCCGGCGCTAAAGGCATCTTTCGGCTCGGCCCACCACGAATTGTTCGATTTCGCGGCGATGGCGAAGGTCCTGCATCGGGTCGGTCCGACGGGCGGATTGGGAGAGCGCCGGCGTGCACGCATCGAGCAGGCGAAGGCTGCGCTCGTCGCACAACGGTTCTTCGCACCGATCGGCCAGGTCGGCGCCGCCGGAGTGGCGGGCGGAGTGCACGAATTTTCGTTCGACGACCCCGCTGCTGCGCTGGCGGCCTTCCGCGAGCGGCTGCCCGAACTCGTCGTGCTGCTGAAGGCGCTGCAGGTGGCCGAACTCGAGGTCGGGAGCAGTTACATCGAGGAACTGCACGACCCGATTTTTGCGGCGCTCGACCCGTCGGCTGTCACCCGCCAGGATCTTGGGTTTTTCCCGGATTACCTGGTGTGCCTCGATGGCAAGCGCGGCGAGCCGTCCCGCCTCGCGGAGGCGCTGTCCTCCGACGTGCCCCTGAAAGTCCTCGTGCAGATCGACGACCTGCTCGAGGAGTCGGCCCCGGGCGCGGGCAGCTTCGCATTCGGCATGCGCAGTTCGCAGCTGGCCAGCGCGGCAATGAGCTTCGACGAAGTGTTCGTGCTGCAGTCGGTTGCGTCGAACCTGCCGCAGCTGCTCCCGAGCGTGCGGAAGGGATTGCACCATCCCGGACCGACGCTGTTCAGCGTATACGCCGGAGCCGATGGCGCGCTGCCCGGGTACCTGGTTTGCGCCGCTGCGATGCAGTCGCGAGCGTTTCCCGCATTCACCTACGACCCGGCGGCCGGCGCGGACCTCGCTTCGCGTTTTTCGCTCGAGAACAACCCGCAACCGGAACGCGACTGGCCGGTGGAGAAGTTCCGCTACGCAGACCATGAGCTGCGGTCCGTCACGGAGGAGGTCGCCTTCACGTTCGCGGACTTCGTCATCTGCGACCCGCGCTATTCCGTGCACTTCGCGCCGGCGCCGCGCGTTTCCTGGGGCGATTCGATGATCGCGGTGCCTGGCTGGCTCGAGAGCCCGCCGCAGGATGCTGCGAGCGGGGTGCCGTACGTGATGGCCGTCGACGACGGCGACCTGCTGTGCCGGCTGGTCGTGGACGAGCAGCTGATCCGGTCGACACTCCGGTGTAGAGAGGGCTGGCGCCGCCTGCAGGAACTCAGCGGTATCCGCGATTCCCGCGCGGAGCGATTGCTCGCGCGCGAGCGCCAGGCGTGGGAAGAGCAGCGCCAGCGCGAGTTGCAGTCGGCGCCGGCGACGACGCCGACCACCCCCGTGCCTGCCGCTACAGCTGTGGCTGGTGAGTCCGTGCAGGCACCACCGGGACCTGCCGCTGTCGAAGCAGAGGAACCCGCGCGGAACCCGGACGAGGCCTACATCGAGACCATCCGCTGCTCGACCTGCAACGAGTGCACGCAGTTGAATCCGCGGATGTTCGCCTACAACGACAACAAGCAGGCCTATATCGCGGACCTCAAGGCGGGTACGTACGCGCAGCTGGTAGAGGCTGCGGAGAGCTGCCAGGTGTCAGTCATTCACCCCGGCAAGCCCTGGGACCCGACCGAATCGGGGCTCGAAGACCTGATCGAGCGCGCCAAGCCGTTCCTGTAGGAAAAATAGGTGCCAGGCACCGAATTATTTAATTCGGTGCCTGGCACCTATTTTTCTACGGCAGGTTGGTCTTGCCCATCAGGTAGCGGTCGCACTCGCGGGCAGCGCCGCGTCCCTCGTTGATAGCCCAGACCACCAGGCTCTGTCCGCGGCGGCAGTCGCCCGCGGAGAACACGCCCTTGATGCTGGTCGCGTACTTGCCGTAGTCGGCCTTGACGTTGCCGCGGGCGTCGCAGTCGAGGTCCAGTTCCTTTACCAGCGCCTGCTCCGGCCCCAGGAATCCCATCGCGAGCAGTGCGAGCTGCGCCGGGCGCTTCTGCACCGTGCCGGGCACGTCGACCGGAACGAACTGTCCTTTGTCGTTGCGCTCCCACTTCACCTCGACGGTAACCAGTGCCTCGAGCCGACCTTGTGCGTCGCCGAGGAACTCCTTTACGGTCGTGAGATAGACGCGCGGGTCGTCACCGAACTTCGCCTCGGCCTCTTCCTGGCCGTAGTCGAGCCTGTAGACCTTCGGCCACTCGGGCCAGGGGTTGTCGGCGGCGCGGTCCAGCGGCGGCCGCGGCATGATCTCGACCTGCACCAGGCTGCGGCAACCCTGCCGGATCGCGGTGCCGACGCAGTCGGTTCCCGTGTCGCCGCCGCCGATCACGACCACGTCCTTGCCACGAGCGTGAATCGGGCTCGAATCGGGCCCGCCGTCGAGCAATGCGCTGGTGCTCGCGGTGAGGTAGTCCATTGCATAGTGCACGCCCGCAAGGTTGCGGCCGGGCACCGCGAGGTCGCGCGGCTGCGTTGCGCCGGTGCAGACTACGGTCGCGTCGAAGTCACGCAGCAGCAGCTGAGCTTCGACGTTGTCGCCGACGCTCGCGTTGCAGAGGAAGCGGATTCCCTCCTGCTCCAGCAGCGAGATGCGGCGCGCGACGATCTCGCGCTTGTCGAGCTTCATGTTCGGGATCCCGTACATGAGCAGCCCGCCCGGCCGGTCGGCGCGCTCGAGCACGGTGACTTCGTGGCCTGCACGGTTCAGTTGCGCGGCCGCGGCCAGCCCCGCCGGCCCGGACCCAATGACCGCGACTTTCTTGCCGGTGCGAACCTTCGGAGGCTCGGGCACGACCCAGCCCTCGTCCCAGCCGCGGTCGATGATCTCGGCCTCGATGTTCTTGATGGTCACCGGCGGATCGTTGATGCCAAGTACGCACGAGCCCTCGCAGGGCGCGGGGCAAACGCGTCCCGTGAACTCCGGGAAGTTGTTGGTCATGTGCAGCCGGTCTAGCGCTTCGCGCCACAGGCCGCGGTAGACGAGATCGTTCCACTCGGGGATCACGTTGTTGATCGGGCAGCCCGAGGCCATGCCACTGATCAGCTTGCCGGTGTGGCAGAAAGGAACGCCGCAATCCATGCAGCGGGCGCCCTGCTGCCGCAGGCGTCGCTCGTCGAGATGGGCGTGGAATTCCCGCCAGTCGGCCAGGCGCGCGACCGGCGCGCGATCGACCGGCAGCTCGCGGAGGTACTCTATGAAACCTGTTGGCTTTCCCATCGTTGCGGACCTGAGAGCTGTAGTCGATTTGTCTGGATCGTTGCGGACGCTGCGCGGATTGGTTGCCGTCCTCAGTTGCCGCCCACGCGCGACAGGTCGCGGGCGTTCTCCTCGAAGGCCGCCATGATCGCCTCATCGCCGACCAGACCCTGCTCTTCCGCGCGGGCAATTGCCGCCAGCATGCGCTTGTAGTCCCGCGGGATGACCTTGACGAACCTCGGCAGCATGCCGTCCCAGTCGTCGAGCACCTGTCGCGCCCGCATGCTCGCGGTGTGCTGCAAGTGGCGCTCCACCAGGCGGCGCAACTCGGCGACGTCGGCCGGGTCCGTGACCGCCTCGAGATCGACCATCTGCGCGTTGACCATGCTGCGGAACTCGCCGCGCTCGTCGAGCACGTAGGCGACGCCGCCCGACATTCCTGCTGCGAAGTTTCGTCCTGTCGGCCCGAGCACCACGACGCGGCCGCCGGTCATGTACTCGCAACCGTGGTCGCCGACGGCCTCCACGACCGCATACACGCCACTGTTGCGTACGCAGAAGCGCTCGCCTGCCATGCCGCGGATGAATGCCTCGCCGCCGGTGGCCCCGTACAGCGCGACGTTGCCGACGATGATGTTGTCCTCGGCGTGGAACGTGGACTCGCGCGGTGGGAACACCGAGATCTTGCCGCCTGAGAGCCCCTTGCCGACGTAGTCGTTGGCGTCGCCCTCGAGTGCCAGAGACATGCCCGGCGGGATGAACGCGCCGAAGCTCTGTCCCGCCGATCCGCGGAAGTGCAGCCGGATCGTATCCTCCGGCAGGCCGTTGGGGCCGTGCGCCAGCGTGACTTCGCTGCCGGTGATCGTGCCGACCACGCGATTCACGTTGCGGATGGGCAGTTCCGCGACGACCTCTTCGCCACGCTCGATCGCCGGCCTGCAGAGCTCCAGCAGGACCGTCAGGTCCAGCGATTTTTCGAGCCCGTGGTCCTGTTCTTCCAGCCGGTAGCGTCCCCAGTCCGGGTCTACCTCAGGGGAAAAGAGCAGGTTGGTGAACTCGAGTCCCTTCGCCTTCCAGTGCTCGATGGCCTGTCTCGGCTCGAGCCTGTCCACCCGGCCGACCATCTCCTCGATGGTGCGGAACCCGAGCTCGGCCATGATCTCGCGCAGTTCCTCGGCGATGAAGCGCATGAAGTTCACGACGTGCTCGGGCTTGCCCTTGAACTTCTCGCGCAGCCGCGGATTCTGCGTGGCGATGCCCACCGGGCAGGTGTTCAGGTGGCAGGCGCGCATCATGATGCAGCCTGTCGCCACCAGCGGCGCCGTGGCAAAACCGAACTCCTCGGCGCCGAGCAGCGCGGCGACCGCCACGTCGCGGCCGGTCTTGAGCTGGCCGTCCGTTTCGACCGTTATGCGGCTGCGAAGGTTGTTCAACACCAGCGTCTGGTGCGTCTCGGCGAGGCCGAGTTCCCACGGCAGGCCGGCATTCATGATCGAGGTCTGCGGCGACGCGCCCGTGCCGCCGTCGTAGCCGCTGACCAGCACGACGTCGGCATGCGCCTTGGCCACGCCCGCGGCAATCGTGCCGACGCCAACCTCGGCCACCAGCTTCACGCTCACTCGCGCGCGGCGATTGGCGTTCTTCAGGTCGTGGATCAGCTCGGCGAGGTCCTCGATCGAGTAGATGTCATGGTGCGGCGGCGGCGAGATCAGGCCGACGCCGGCCGTCGTGTGGCGCGTCTTCGCGACCCAGGGATAGACCTTGGAACCAGGCAGCTGGCCGCCCTCGCCGGGCTTCGCGCCCTGCGCCATCTTGATCTGCAGCTCGCGGGCGTTCACCAGGTAGTGGCTCGTGACGCCGAAGCGGCCCGAAGCGACCTGCTTGATCGCTGAATTCTTCGAGTCGCCGTTCGGCATCGGAAGGTAGCGAGCCGGATCCTCACCGCCTTCGCCGGTGTTGCTCCTGCCGCCGATGCGGTTCATCGCAATCGCCAGCGTCTCGTGAGCCTCACTGCTGATCGACCCGTAGGACATCGCGCCCGTCTTGAATCGCGTCACGATGGCCTCGACCGGCTCCACCTCGTCCAGCGGCACCGGGTCACCGGCCTTGAACTCGAGCAGCCCGCGCAGCGTACAGAGGTTCGTCGACTGGTCGTTGACCAGTTGCGAGTATGTCTTGAACGTCTGGTAGCTGCCGGTTCTCACCGCCTTCTGCAGGCGATGGATGGTCTCGGGATTGAACAGGTGATACTCGCCTTCGGCGCGCCACTTGTACTGGCCGCCGGCCGGCAGCGCATGGCGCTCGATCGGGCGCTCCGGGAAAGCAGCCTGGTGCCGCATCAGCACTTCCTGTGCAATGACGTCGGTACCGATGCCGCCGACTCGTGACGCCGTCCAGCGGAAATATTCGTCGATGACGTCCTGTCGCAGTCCCAGCGCCTCGAAAATCTGGGCGCCGCGATAGCTCTGAAGCGAGGAGATCCCCATCTTCGAGGCGACCTTGATCACGCCCTTCGATGCTGCCTTGACGAAATTCCTGCAGGCTGTCCGGTGGTCGACCCCGCTCAGCGTGCCGTCCGCGATCATCCGGTCGAGCGTCTCGAAGGCGACATACGGATTGATCGCGCTCGCGCCGTAGCCGATAAGCAACGAGAAGTGGTGCACTTCGCGTGCCTCGCCGGTCTCGAGCACCAGGCTGACGCGGGTGCGCAGGCCCTCGCGGATCAGGAAGTGATGCAGCCCCGATACGGCCATCAGCGACGGGATGGGCGCGAACTCGCGGTTCACGCCGCGGTCGCTCAACACGATGATGTTGACCTCTTCCTCCTCGATGAGGCGGCGGGCCATCAGGCGCAGTTCCTCCATCGACTTGACGAGGCCCTTCTCGCCACGCGTTACGCGGAACAGGATCGGCAGCACGCCGACCCTGAGGCCCGGCAGGTCCATGCGGCGGATCTTCGCGAACTCCTCGTTCGTGATGATGGGCCACTTGAGCTCGAGGCGGCGGCAATCGGCCGGCTGCGGGTTGAGCAGGTTGCCCTCCGAGCCCAGTCGCGTCTCCGAGGAGGTGATCAGCTCCTCGCGGATGCAGTCGATCGGCGGGTTGGTTACCTGCGCGAACATCTGCTTGAAATAGTCATAGAGCATCCGCGGCCGGTTCGACAGCACGGCGAGCGGAGTGTCGCTGCCCATTGACCCAACCGCCTCGATACCGTCGCGAGCCATCGGCGTGAGAACGATGCGCTCGTCCTCGAACGTGTAGCCGAAGGCGACCTGGCGCTGCAGCAGCGTGTCGTGGTCCGGAGCCGGCAGTTCGGGCGCGGTCGGCAGGTCGTCGATGTGGATCAGGTACTGGTCGAGCCATTGCCGGTAGGGGCGCTGCGTCGAGACAGACTGCTTGATCTCATCGTCGTCGACGATGCGGCCCTGCTCGGTGTCCACCAGGAACATGCGGCCGGGCTGCAGTCGTCCCTTCTGCACGACGTCCTCCGGCGGCACGTCGAGCACGCCGGCCTCGGAGGCCAGCACCACCAGGTCATCGTTGGTGACGTAGTAGCGCGTGGGCCGCAGGCCGTTTCGGTCCAGGACGGCGCCGATCTGCCTGCCGTCCGTGAAGACGATCGAGGCCGGTCCGTCCCAGGGCTCCATCAGGTTGGAGTGGAACTGGTAGAAAGCGCGCTTGTCGTCGTCCATGCCCTGGTGGCCGGACCACGGCTCCGGGATCATCATCATCATCGCGTGCGGCAGCGAGCGACCCGCGAGATAGAGCAGCTCGAGCGAGTTGTCGAACATGCCCGAGTCGCTGCCGTTTGGGTTGATGATCGGCGAGATCTTCTCGATGTCGTCACCGAACAGTTCCGACTCGAAACGCGCCTCGCGGGCGTGCATCCAGTTCGAATTGCCGCGCACCGTGTTGATCTCGCCGTTGTGGGCGACGTACCGGCACGGATGGGCGCGGTCCCAGCTCGGGAAGGTGTTGGTGCTGAACCGCGAGTGCACCAGCGCGAGCGCCGTCTCGATCGCGGGGTTGTGCAGGTCCGTGAAGTACTGGTCGAGCTGCGTCGTGAGCAGCATGCCCTTGAAGACGAAGGTGCGCGCGGAGAGGCTGACGACGTACCAGTATTCCGATCCCGCCAGCGTCGAGGTACGGATCTCGTTGTAGGCCCGCTTGCGGATGACGTAGAGCTTGCGTTCGAAGTCCAGTTCGTCGGTGATTCCGGCATCACGGCGTATGAACACCTGCCGCATGAACGGTTCACAGGAGCGTGCCGTCTCGCCCAGCATCGAGTTCACGGTCGGCACCGTGCGCCAGCCGATCACGTGCTGGCCTTCGGACTGCACGACCTGCTCGAACCTCTGCTCGATGGCCCTGCGCACTGTCGCGTTGCGCGGCAGGAAGATGATGCCGCTGCCGTACTGGCCGGCCGGGGGCAGAGGGATCCGCGCCTTGCGGCAGACTTCCTCGTTGAATGCGTGGGGCATCTGCAGCAGCACGCCCGCGCCATCGCCAGTATTGACCTCGCTGCCGCAGGCGCCTCGATGGTCGAGGTTCTTCAGTACCTGGATCGCCTGCTCGAGGATACGGTGGGACTTGTGACCCTTGATATTGGCCACGAAACCGACGCCGCAGGCATCGTGCTCGAACTGCGGGTCATAGAGACCCTGCTTGCCGGGGCGGGTGGTCGGACGGCTGGGATTGGTGGTCATCGGCGGCCCTGCATGTCGGTCCAGAATGCGTCGCTCGAGGGCGCAGCGCTGCCCCGGCTCCCGTGAGCCGGACCCCCGTGCGACATGCGACAGGATCGTGGAAACAATATCCATATGACATGCGGAGTTGCCGGCGTCAATGCAGTGCAACAAAACGGGCCAGGCGGGTGAGGGCTCGCCTCGGGATCGCCAACTGCAGCGCAGTTCCGACAGTTTCCCGGCTTCTTTTTGTAGCGCTCTGGCAACAGGCACTTCTGTTGAATCCAGTTGCCTTTGGTCCGCGCTGTCGCGTGGCCCATACGGTTTTCTGCACACCGGGTGAACATAAGTCCATGATTATGAATAAATTCCAGCCAATATTCCGTGGGGTGGGCGGCGTGCCTTTGCTAGACTGCGCGGCCAGAAAAGCCAACCGCTGGCCGTACCTGCCCTGGCAGGCAGCCCGGCCGAACCAGATACATGCACCCAATCCTTCGCGCCACCGCCCACCCGCATAGACCTCGCGCTCGCCGCCGTGGCTTCCTCGCACTCGGCGTGCTCGCGATGCTGCTGCCGTTCGGCGCGGCCCAGGCGGGAATCCAGGAGGGCACGGTGTCCTGGTACGGCGGCAAGTTCCACCAGCGGCCCACGGCCAGCGGGGAGCTGTTCAATGCCAACGCCCTGACAATGGCCCACCCGACGCTGCCTTTCGGCACGAAGGTGAAGGTCACCAACCTCAGGAACGGACGCAGCGTCGTGGTCCGGGTGAACGACCGCGGCCCCTTCGTGGGTCACCGCATCGGCGACCTTTCAAGAGCTGCTGCCGAGACCCTCGGCATGATGAAGCGCGGTGTCGCGCGCGCTCGTTTCGAGATCCTCGGCGACGACTCCGGCCCGGCAGGCTGACCTCAGGCGCCCACGGCGGTAGCTGGTGCGCTCACTGCGGCAACCGGCGCTGTCCGCACGGCCCGGGTGGCGATGAAATCCGCGATCTTCTGCAAGGCTACGCGCGATTCCGGGAGCCAGTTGAATACGTGGAAGATGTGCGGCATCTGCCACCAGACGTCGATCTCGGCGCTCACACCGGCCTGGGACGCGCGGTCGTGGGATCGCACCGAGTCGTCCAGCAGCACCTCGGTCGAGCCCGCGTGGAACAGCAGCGGTGGCAGCCCGGCCCAGTTGCCGAAAAGTGGCGAGAGCAGTGGGTTGGTCATGTCCTGGTCCGGGCAGTAGATCGGCCGCAGCAGGTCACGGGAAGCCGGCGAAAACATAGGGTCCGCGTCGGCGTTGTAGCTCCATGACGGTCCCGACGTGCTGAGGTCGGTCGACGGCGACAGCAGGACGGCGCAGTCGGGCATCGGCAGCATCGCATCGCGGGCCTGCATCAGTGTAACCAGCGTGAGGTTGCCTCCCGCAGAGTCCCCGGCGATGGCCAGCGGCCGGTTCGCGTATCCCTGTTCGATGAACCACCGGTAAACGGCGAAGCAGTCGTCGACGCCCGCCGGGAACGGATGCTCCGGCGCCAGCCGGTAGTCCGGCAGCAGCACCCTCATTCCGGTCATTGCGGACAGGATCGTCGCGAACTTACGGTATATGCCCGGCAGGTGGATGCACCAGGCGCCACCGTGCAGGTACAGCAGCGTGCCCCGTTCCGAGAGCGACGGATCGCCGATCCACGTCGCGGGAACTCCAGCGACCTCAACGGCCTCGACCGCCACCGGCGGCGCGTTGCGCGCGATGCGGACGTCCATTCTTGCCGCGTGCGCCCGGACCTCCGTGATGTCCAGGCTGGGCTTCCACATGGATTTCGTCGTGACGCGTAGGAAGAGGTTCAGGAGTCGGGCGCGAAGACTCGGCATAGGGGTTCACTGGGTCCGGCCGCAATGTTGCGGTGCATTATTGTGGACGCACATGCGACTGGGTGCCACCCACGAGTCGCTGCCGAAACCAGGGCCGGGTCGCCGCGGCAAATCGCGTGAGATACGCTGTCCGGGAATGTCGACCCCAGTCAATCCTGGCAATGAATCGCCCCGGCGGCTGGGCCTCGACGATGCCGACGTCAGCTTGGTGGCTGAAGCTTTTGCAGAGTCGGAAGCCTGGAAGTTGTTCCGGGAATTGCGCCGAGGGATCGGCTGGCGGCAGGAGGAGGTCGTGATTTTCGGCCGGCCGCGCCTGGTGCCCCGCCTCGTGGCGTGGCACGGCGATCCTGGCGCGACCTACACGTATTCCGGGACCCCGCATGAGCCACTGCCGTGGACGCCGGCTCTCGAGCAGGTCCGGCGACGGGTACAGGAGTTGTCCGGACTGCAATTCAACGCCGTGCTGTTGAACCTGTACCGGGACGGCCGCGACGGGATGGGTTGGCATGCTGACGATGAGCCCGAACTCGGGCCGGACCCCGCGATCGCATCGGTGTCCCTCGGGGCTGTCCGGAGGTTTTGCCTGAGGCATCGCCGGCGCAAGGGATTGCGGACGGACCTTTCCCTGCCACACGGCAGCCTGCTGCTGATGACCGGTGCGACACAAGGGCACTGGGTTCATGCGCTGCCCAAGACCGCCGTTCCGGTCGGCGAGCGCATCAACCTCACGTTTCGCCGGGTCGGGATTAGGTAGAACAGCGGATTGCAGCGCGGGTCGGTCGGGCACAGCGTGTGGCCGCCCATTTCTCCCGTGCCTGGTGGTCCAAATGCGTCCCGATCATCTCCTCTGCTTGCTTGTCGCTGCCCTCTCCCTCGCGATAGCGCCGGGCTGTGCACGAAAACAGCATGAGGTCAGCTACAAGAACGACGTCGCACCGATACTCGCGGCCAACTGCGCCTCCTGCCATGTGCCGGGCCAGCCGGGGTATGCCGCCAGCGGCTTCGACCTGGAGGGCTACGACTCGCTGATGAAAGGAACCCGGTACGGTCCTGTCGTGATCCCCGGCGACCCGCTCACCAGCGCGCTGGTAATGCTGATCGAGGGTCGCGCCGATCCTTCACTCAAGATGCCTCACGGCGATGCGAAGCCGCTGACCGCGGATGAGATCAAGACGATTCATCGCTGGGTCAAGCAGGGCGCGAAGAACAACTGATCCGCTAATTCGGTGCCAGGCACCTATTTTTATAATTCGGTGCCAGGCACCTATTTTTCAGGCGGCGGTTGCCGGTCCTCGTTCGCTCGCGAGATCACGTAGGCGTGGATGTCATGCACGTCCTGTTCGCTGACGAGATCCGCGAGCTTTGGCATGCCCGCGCCGTGGATGATGCCGTCGTACACGATCTCGTTGAAGATCGCGTGCTTCTCGGCCGGCAGCATCCGCAGGTCGGGCACCACACCGCCCGAGACCACCAGCGCGCCGTGGCAGACCATGCAGGTGGACATGAACTTGTACTGGCCGTTCTCGACCTGGGCGGCCGTCGCCTCGATGACCGGTTGCTCGGGAATCAGTGAATTCTTTTCCGCAACCCGCGGCATCGTTTCGTGCCCACCCAGCTTGAACGCGAACACGTAGTTTTCATTGACGTACTTGCCCGAGGCCATGGTGCGCGGGTCGCCATTGGTCACACCGCCCGAGCCGCCGTTACCCGCCATGACCGCGACGTACTGCTCACCGTCCACCTCATAGGTGATCGGCGGCGCCATGATGCCGATCATCGTCGGCACGGCCCACAGGATCTTGCCGCTGTCCGCAGCGTAGGCGACGAACTGTCCGTCGCCGGTGCCCTGGAACAGCAGGTTGCCCGCGGTCGTCAGCAATCCGCCGTTCCAGAATCCGGGGTGCTCGATTTCCCACACCGTCTTCTTCTGCAGCGGATCCCACGCTTTCAGGTAGCCGCGTTCCGGCGGCAGCGGACCACCGAGCTTCTGCATCAGGTCCTGCACCGTGGTGACGAAGGCGTTCCAGTCGACGCCTGGATTCCAGAACATGTCGCGGCGCGGGTACTTGCCGGTTTCCTTGAACGCTTCCGACAGCGCGTAGATGCCTGTTGGCTGCATCGCCGGGACGTACACCAGGCCAGTGCCCGGGTTGTAGGCCATCGGCTGCCAGTTGTGCGCACCATACGCCGCCGGCACGATCAGCCGGGTCTCGCGGGTGTAGTTGGCCTCGGGTGTCTCGACCGGGCGACCCGTCTTCAGGTCCACGTGGCTCGCCCAGGTGACAGGCGCGTACTTGTCCGCGGACAGCAGTTCGCCGGTCTCGCGGTCCAGTACGTAGAAGAAGCCGTTCTTCGGCGCCTGCATCAGCACCTTGCGCGGCTTCCCGTCGATCACCAGGTCCGCGAGGATCATGTGCTGGGTGGCGGTGTAGTCCCAGTTCTCGGCCGGCGTGACCTGGTAGTGCCACTTGAGCCGGCCCGTGTCAGGGTTCAACGCGAGGATCGACGACAGGAACAGGTTGTCGCCGCCGCCCGGTGAGCGGATGTCGCGCGACCACGGCGACCCATTGCCGGTTCCGACATACAGCGTGTCGAGATCCGGGTCATAGGCCATCGAGTCCCAGACCGTGCCGCCGCCACCGCCGACCCACCATTCGCCGTTCCAGGTTTTCGCGGCTGCTTCGAGTTCGGGGTTCTCGAAACCATCCTTCGGATTTCCAGGGACGGTATAGAAGCGCCAGGCGAGCTTGCCCGTAGCGGCGTCGTAGGCGGAGAAATAGCCGCGTACGCCGTATTCGGCGCCGCCGTTTCCGATCAGCACCTTGTCCTTCACGATGCGCGGCGCGCCGGTGATGGTGTAGGGCTTGCTGCGGTCGATCGTATTCACTTCCCAGCGCCGGCCGCCGGTGCGGGCATCGAGGCAGACCAGGCGGCCATCCAGCGTCCCGAAGTAGACCGATCCCTTCCACACGGCAACGCCGCGATTGACCGCGTCGCAGCAGGCGTAGCGGCCCCATTCGCGTGGCACTTCCGGGTCGTATTTCCAGAGTTCCCTGCCGGTCTTCGCATCCAGCGCGTACACGACGCTCCACACGCCCGTCGTAAACATCACTCCGTCCACGACGATTGGCGTGGCCTCCAGCCCGCGCAATGTCCCGGTGGCGTAGGACCACGCGAGCCCGAGTTTCTCGACGTTGCCCGCATTGACCTGCTTGAGCGGGCTGTAGCGCTGCTCACTGTAGGTGCGGCCGTGCGCCATCCAGTTCTGCGGCTCGGAGTCCGCTGCGGCGATGCGCGCGTCGTCCACCTGCGCAAACGTCCGGGAGGTTTTCGCCGGCGACTTCGCAATTGACGGGGCGCTGCAGGCGACGCACAGCGCGGTGACCGCGAGCAGCGTACGGATGCGGGTGTTCATGGCTCGGCCTGTCGCTGATGGAGATGCCGAGTGTCGTTCGGCGGACTCCGGCTGGCAAGTGCGGGCGGGTGGAGCGAGCTTCCGCCGGCGCGGCAATGGTCGCGGCACGCGCCGGCCCGCACGGGCCGGGACGCCGGTCGATTTCCAGTCGTGGAAGGGACATCATGGCCGAACCTGGTCTTCGACGGAGCGGCCCTGATGGGTATGCGCGAATACGGCGAGTTCGATGCACTTGGCCTTGCTGGACTGGTGCGCAGCGGGCAGGTGAGCCCGGCCGAGCTGCTGGACGAGGCGCTCGAACGCACGGCGGCGATCAACCCGCAGATCAATGCCGTGATCCACCTGATGGAGCGGCGCGCGCGCGAGGAGATAGCCGCCGGCCTGCCGGATGGGCCGTTCTCCGGCGTGCCGTTCCTGGTGAAGGACCTGATGACCGCGGTCGCTGGCGAACCCATGCACTGTGGGTCGCGGCTGTTCCGCGGCTACGTGCCGGCGGAGGACGAGGAACTGACGCGCCGCTACCGGCGCGCGGGCCTGGTCATTTTCGGCAAGACCAACACGCCGGAGCTGGGGGTCTCGAACGTCACCGAGCCGGAGTTGTTCGGCCCGACGCGGAATCCATGGAACCTCGAGCGCACCTCCAGCGGGTCGAGTGGCGGTTCGGCTGCAGCAGTTGCCGCGCGTATCGTTCCCGCGGCCAACGCCAACGACGGTGGTGGCTCCATACGTACGCCGGCGTCGAACTGCGGCCTGGTCGGGTTGAAGCCAAGTCGCGGGCGCAACCCGACAGGACCGCTCGCGCCGGACATCTGGTTCGGCATGATCGGCGAGCACGTCGTCACGCGCAGTGTGCGCGACAGCGCGGCGTTGCTCGACGCGACCGCCGGCGACTACCCGCAGCAGTTGATGAAGCTTCCCGCTCCCGGTCGGACGTTTCTCGAGGAGACCGCGCGCGATCCCGGGCGGCTGCGCATCGCGTTCAGCTTCGACCCGGGTATCGCCGGATCGCTGCATGCGGAGAACCGTGCAGCGCTCGAATCAACCGCGGCGGCGCTCGCGAAGCTCGGGCACGAACTCGTCGAAGTGCGGCTGCCGCTCGCGCCGGAAGAATTCATATCGAACTATGCGGCGCTGGTGTCGGCCGACGTGGCGGCGACGCTGCGCCACGCGAGGCTGCTGGTCGGCCGGGAGGCGACGCGAGGCGACGTAGAACTCGCCACCTGGATTCTCGGGCGACTCGGCGAGGCGCAGTCCGCCGCCGACGTGACGAGCGCGCTCTGGTCCATGCAGGCTTTCGCGCGCCGGTGGCTGCAGTGGTCGTCCGGTTTCGACGTGCTGGTCACTCCGACCGTCGGCCTGCCGCCGATGCCGATCGGCGCATACGCGCTGTCGACACTGAAGCGCCAGGCACTGGCACTGCTATCGACGTTGCCGGCGGGGGCGCTGTTGAGCCAGCGACCGAAGATCACCGAATCCTTCGCGAAAGTATTCGAGGCGGCGCCCTACACGATGGTCGCGAACGTCACAGGGCAGCCCTCGATGTCGCTGCCGCTGCACTGGACGGCCGACGGCTTGCCGATGGGCATGCTGTTCACCGCAGGGACCGGCGAGGAAGCGACGCTGTTCCGGCTCGCTGCGCAGCTCGAGAGGGAAATGCCGTGGAAGGATCGGCGCGCCCCGCACGCAGCGGGCTGAGCGGCAGGTCATCGATGCAGCTTTCGGCTGGCCGGGGTTCGGATCCTGGCTGGATCGATGCGGCGGTTGCTGCCAGGCTGCCTCAGGCGTTGATCCCGGTGACGTCGCGGGGCTCGATGTCGTTGTCGCGGCAATAGTCGAGATAGCGCTCGACCGCGGTGCGCCAGTTCTCGGTGGCGACGACCCGGCCGTCGGCGTCGAGCAGCAGCAACTCGCCCGAGTTGACCATGAACATGATCACGTCGTCGGTCCCGTCCGGGAGTACGTGCGGCGTGTGATGCGAGTCAGCAGTCTCGATCACGACGCTGCCCGGACCTGCGACCCAGTCGTGCTCGAGGTACTTCCAGCGGCCCTGCACCGTGTAGATCGTCGCGGAGCCGGCGTGGCGATATCGCGGAAGCTGCACCCCCGGCGGGGCGCGCAGCACGCTGATCACCTCGCCCCGTACCGGGTCCGCGTGGAAGAGCTTCACCGAGACGAGGTCGGAGTACGGGAGAAACGGCATCCAGGGCAGGCTGTCGTCCGTGATGCAGCTCGTGTCGATGTGTTCGAACGTCATGATTCCATTCGCTCTGCGGCTGGTTGGTTCCTGCGGGCAGTCCGGGCGAACGATCACCTTAGTCTCGGCGCCCGCTGCTTCCGCCACTCGCAGTGGGGGGGCTCGGCTCCGCAGCAGCGCTCGCGCGGGCGGATCCGGGTCGCCCCCCCAAACAGAGGGGGCATGGGCTATGCTTGGCCGCAGGTCGTTTCGAATCGACGGGGAGACTGGAAACGGCGACGCCGCAGGGCAGCGCCAAAGCTATGGTCGCGTCACGGTTCCTGCTCAAGACCGCGCCCCCGAAGCCCGGACGGGCGCTGCCGGCACGGCCCCGCCTCGACGGGCGCTGGGCCGGGATCAATGACCGCACTGCGATCCTGGCGACCGCCCCGCAGGGTTTCGGCAAGACGATGCTGCTCGCCCATTGGCGCCGACTCTGGCTGGAACGCGGCGCCTACGTCGCCTGGGCAACGCTCGACGCGCAGGACGAGAGAGCGCAGTTCGTGGACCTGCTCGCCTTCGCGCTGCGCAGCGCCACCGGCAAGGACGCATTCACCGTGGCATCCATGCAGGGACGGCTGCAGGAGAACCGCGAACTCGAGGCGCTGACCGCGCTGCTTGCCGAAGTGGCCGGGCTCGCCACGCCAACGATCGTGATCCTCGACGACGCGCACCGCATGCCGCAGGTGGCCTTGAGTGCGATGCTGTCGTACCTGCTGAACAACGCCCCGCCCAACCTGCAGTTCGTGGTCGCGAGCCGACGGCAGCTGGACCTGAACCTTGCCGACCTGATCGCAAGCGGCCAGCTGGCAAGTATCGGCGTCGCCGACCTGCGACTCGATGCCGACGAATCACGGCAGATCCTGCGCGCGCGCTTCGGGTGCAGGATCGGGTTGGATGCCACTGCCCGGATTCACGAACTGACTGAAGGCTGGCCGCTGGGCCTGCAGCTCGCGGCGGCAGCCATCGAGGCAGCACCCGACCAGCAGACGATCATCGGCCAGTTGAGCGCGCAGCGCGGCGACATCAACCGGTTCTTTTTCGAGTCCATGCTGTCGCGCGTGTCGCCGGAGGAGGCGGGATTCGTCGTGCGGATCTCGATCCTCGAGTCGATGAACGTCGATCTCTGCGCTGCCGTCACCGGCTACCCGGACGCGGCCCGCGTCCTCGACGCCGCAGCACGCAATTCGCCCGTCGTGACTCAGTCCGAAGATCGGCAGTGGCTCAAGATGCACGCGATGGCACGGGACTTCCTGCTCGGCCATTTCGACAAGCTCCCGGTCGAGGAGCGCAGGGGCTGCTACGAGAGGGCCGCGGCGTGGTACGCGGCGCATGACCAGTTCCAGGAGGCGGCCCGCCACGCCTGGGCGGCCGGCAACGAGGCTCTTGCCGTCGCACATGCCACGCGCTGCCTGCGTGACATCGCACGCGAAGGTCGTCTCGGCGAGGCGCGGGACTGGATCCGGCGCGTGCCCGAATCGGTGATGGCCCGCGACGTCGGACTGCAGGTTACCGGCGCCTGGATCAGTGCGCTTGGTGACGACCCGGAGGGCGTGCCCGCAACCATCGAGCGCATCCTGCAACTCCCGGACTGCGACGACGCGGCAAGGTTCGAGGCAGCGCTGGTCAGTGCGGCGGCGGCGACCTTCCGTGACAAGCCGGGGTTGATTGCCGGGGCATTGCAGGACTGGGATGAGCCGCCGCCGGGCGCAACACCGCTGCACGTCATCTCACTGGCGAACTCCCGGGCCACGCTTGCACTGCATTCGGGCGAGGCGGAGAGCGCGCGCCAGTTGCTCTGCCCGAGCATCTCGGCAGCAAGCCGGGAGCCGTCGATGCGCCTTCCGCTTGCGTTCGGCGACATGACTGTCGCGCTCAGCCAAATCTGGGACGGCAACCCGATGCGGGCAGAGTCCATTCTGCGGCCGGCGATCGCGACCGCTGAACGCGACATGGGCCGTCGCAGTGTGGTCGCCGCGATGTTCGCGGGCACGTTGTCGGCTGTCATGTACCTGCGTGGCCACATCGATGAGGCGCTCGCGCTGCTCGCTGACCGTCTTGATGTCATCGAGCGCGTGGGCATGCCGGACCCGATCCTGCTCTCCTATCGAGTCATAGCGGAAAGTTCGATGCATCGCGGCGAGGATGCGCGCGCGATGGAAGCGCTCGAGGCGCTGCGCGACCTGGGGGTGGCTCGAGGCATGCCGCGACTCGTGTTCAGTTCGCTGGTTGGGCAGGTTCGGGCCCACGTGCAGCAATTGCGGCTCGCGACCGCGGCGGAAAGGCTTGCGGACGCTGTAGCGATGCGTGGGACATTCGAAGGCCCGGCCCACCGGCCGTTCCTGGGACTGGTTGATCGGCGGCTCGCCGTTGCCACCGCGTGGGTTTGCCTGTCGCGAGCCGACCCGGAAGGCGCCGAAGCGGCGCTCTCGCTGTTCGGCCAGCTGAGAGCGGGACCCGGGCGCAGCCCCGATGCGCTGGCCGCGCGCGCCCTGCAGGCGCTGGCGCTCTACCAGCTCGGGCGTCCGGGAGCGCGGGAATCGTTGTCGGAAGTGCTGAGTCTCGCCGGCCTGGGCGGGATGAGGTGGTTCGTCGAGAACGCGCATCCCGACCTGGCATCCATGATCGAGTGCGCCGACCCGCACGCGGTGGCTGCGAGCAAGCCGGCAGTGCCAGCGTGGCCGCATTCCGGGACCGCGAGCGTTCCGCCGCCATCGGCCGGCGGAGGTGCAGCGACCAGCGGACTGCTGACGCCCAGGGAAGCCCGCATCCTGTCGCTGCTTGCGGCGGGCATGGCCAACAAGGAAATTGCCCGCGCCATGGATATTGGCGAGCAGACGGTCAAGTGGCACTTGAAGAACGTGTTCGCCAAGCTGAACGCGGCGAACCGGCGACATGCGGTGGATCGCGCCAGGCTGCTCGGCGTGCTCAGCGCTTGAACGGCAGGGTCGCCAGCCGCGCGGCGTAGCGGACGCTGCGGGCACTGATCGATAGCGAGGCCCGCACTGCTCCAACCGGAGAGCGGATGCCGCCAAGATCCTGGAGTCCGGCCCTGGCGAGGTCGGCTGTCTCGTGCAGCACCTCACCACAGAACTCCGCCACGACCTCGGCGCGCTGGCGAATGCCCGGCCGGTCCTGCGACTGCGCCACATGCTCGCCATGCCCGGTGACAGTGCGCTCCGGTTGCGCGAGCCGGGCCGCGAGCTGTGGATACCTGTCCGCGAGCCGATGCAGGTTACTGGCCGGGTCACGCGGCGTCGGGCCCACCATGATCGCCGCCCAGTCGGACGCCTTCAGCACTCGCGCCGACCCTGTATAGAAAACAGCTTCCTCGCGGCGCATGTGCCCACGCGTGTGGCGCACGTAGTCCTGCAACTGCTTCGAAAGGCGCACGCCCGTCTTGCCTCGCAACTGCTCGGGTTTCGCCCGCGCCAGGTCCCTCGCAAGCGCCTCGGCCCGCTCCTGGCCGATCCGGTGCTCCATCACCAGCCGGTGCATGTTCCGGTACAGCATCGGTTCACGATCCCGGATCCTGGCGAACAGCAGGTCTTCCCTCGGATGGTGCACTGAGTGCTGGTACACGAGGATGTATCGCATCGCTTCGACGAGCACCGGTCGCGCGGTCTCGGGCGTGGTCCGCAGTGCGCTCTGCTGCGCGTCGATCTCGCGCAGTACCCGCGAAAGGCCCGCATGATCCTCGCGCAAAAGCCTCATGAATTCCTCGCCGGCGGCCGGCGCGTGCGTGCGGGCTCGCGACGACGCAACTGGCCTGGAGGACGGTCTGGCGGGCGTCCGTGTCTTCCTGGTTGCAGGCGATGCAGCGGCTGCGGCCTTTGCAGTCTTTGCGGTCTTTGAGGTTCTTGCGTTCATGGACATCGTTGCCTCACGAAGTCGGCGCAGTGTTCGAGCGCACGTTGTGATTCCGGGATAAATGGGAGTCCTTGCCACCCATGCGGCATTTCCTTCCAGACTTCGAGCTCGGCCGCTACCCCGGCCGCCGTGGCACGCTCCACGCAGCGCCGGCTGTCGTCGAGCAGGATTTCCGTACTGCCCGCCTGGAAGAAGAGCGGTGGCAGGCCGGCGAATTCGCCATAGACGGGGGACACCCAGGGGTGCACCAGCATGTCCGGGTCTCCGCCCGCATACATCGCACGCATCTCGATCCCGCGCTTCTCGCTGAGCACGGGATCGCGAACCGCGTTTGCGACGCGGGTGCCCTCGTGCGGATCGGTGAGGTCCGTCAGCGGCGACATCAGTATTGCGCCGGCCGGCATCGGCAGGCCGCGATCGCGCGCCGCGAGCAGCACCGCGAGCGCCATTCCGCCGCCCGCCGAAATGCCGCTCACTACGATGCGCCCGGGTTCCACGCCGAGTTCGAGCAGCTGCTCGTAGGCCCCGACGCTGTCGTCGTGGCCCGCGGGGAACGGGTACTCGGGCGCGAGCCTGTAGAAGACCATGCGCGCACGTGCATTGGCCGCCGTGCAGAGCCTCGCCATCATTGCCCGCTCCATGTTCGGCAGTCGCGCAACGTACGCGCCGCCCGGGAAGTGCAGCAGTACCCGGTCGGTCTCCGAACCCTTTTCACGCAGCCACTCGGAATCGCAGTGGGGAAGGGGATGATCGTGGGCCACGGCGAATCCCGGGGGATGGTCCGGGAACAGTCGTTCGATCGCGCCGATCTGTTCGCGAAGCCGTTCCACCGACACGTCGCGCTGCAGCTGCTGCTTGACCGTCAAGCGGGCGAGCAGGCTTGCCGTTGTCGTCTGCCAGCTGACCATGGATCGCTACCGTTGCCCGGGTGATCCCGCGGTCGCGGATTCGAGCGCCGCGAGGCTGGAATGAAAGTGATGCATCAGGCGCCACGCGTCCGGCAGCACAGCAGGGTCGGAGAGCACCGAGAGGTTGAACTGGTCCACGTAGCTCCATACGGTCACGTTCAGTGCTGAGCCGTGGGCCAGTTGCCCGATCGAGAACCACTCCGCCAGCTTGAGGTTACCGAGCCGAAGCGGCGCGCGCGGCCCGGGCACGTTCGAGAGCACGACGTTCCAGAAGGGCAGAAGTCCGCCACCCTTCATTTCGTTCACGCGATCCACGATCTTCGGCACGGCCGGCGGCAGCAGGTTCATCACCGCCGCGAGGTTGGCCTCGCGTGTCGCCTCGAACCAGGCCTTCATAGTGTCCGCGTCACGCTTGCACGCGCGCAGCCGTTCCAGCGGGTCGGCGATCTCCGTGTGCAGCAGCGTGTGGCAAACGGTGGAAAAGTTACCGTCACGCGTACGCTCGGCCAGCGGCACCAGCGAGAAAGGCACGGTCGCCACCATCGGCTGGGTCGGCGCGGTCCCGCCCTGTTCGATCAGCAGCTCGCGGATTGCACCCGAGGTCGCTCCGATGAACACGTCGTTGATCGTCACGCCGTGCTTCTTCGCGATTGCGCGTATTGCTGGCAGCGAGAACGAGTGGATCGCGAACGTGCGGTTCGGCGAGAGCTTCACTGCATATGGTGCGGGATATTTCGAGTCGCCGGCAACCGGGGGCAGCGAGCGTCCCGTGCTGCGCCAATCCTCGAGGATCCTGCGACCGGCTCGCGTTCCCCGGATGGCTCCGGGCAGGTTTGCGGCGAACACGCCAGGCAGGTCGCGCAGGCCTTCCCACAGCAGCCGCCCCTTGCCCGGAAGCGGGGGCGGGTGCCACTCGGCCGGTGACGGATGCTGCTCGGACTCGGGCCGGGTGTTCCAGAAATTGTCCAGCATGCGCAGGATGCCGACACCGTCGGTGAGCGCGTGATGAATGAACAGGACGACAGCGACGCGGCCACCCTCGAGTCCTTCGACGACCCAGACCTGCCAGAGGGGACGGGTGTGGTCCATCGGGTGCGCGTAGAACTCACAGATGAGTTCGCACAGCTCCACCATCGAACCCGGGGCAGGGCAGCCTACCCGACGCAGGTGGTAGTCCATGTCGAACGCCGGATCCTCGACCCAGACCGGATGATTGAGTCCCATCGGCACGCGGAGGTACCGCTGCCGCAGGCGTGGAATCAGCCCGACCCGGGACGACCACGTGGCCTTGAAGCGTTTCCAGGACCAGCCCTCGGCGTCGGCCGAGGGATCGATTATCGAGAGCTTGATCGTGTGGTTGTAGGCCTCTGCGCGATCGAGGTACAGCATCAGCGCATCGGCGCCGCTCATGCGTTCCATGGTCAATTCCCGCCGCGGCCGGGTCGCGAGACCTTGCTTCGCTTGCGAGCGGGCGGCCTGGCGCGCGAGCCCGTGCCGCGCTTACCTGCGCTGCTGCTGCCCTTTGCGGCGGCTTTCAGTTCCTCGTACGCGTCGGCGACATGCTGCGCCAGGTCGGGCAATGCATGCATTGCCGCGCCGTTGCCGATGAAGCCGAAGTCCATTCGGCCCGAGTCCGAGGTAACCGTCGCGTTCAGTCCGATCGATGCCGCCACGGCCGACACCGGGAACGCTCCAACCATGCGCGCTCCGTTTACGTACATCGTGTCCTTGCCGCCCGGGACGTTGGAGATCACCAGGTTGGCGAGCGGACGCGTCACCTGCGCGATGCCCGGGGCAGTGCGCAGTTCCGCGATGCCGAGGGCAGCGATGGCGTACATCATCGCCGCGTCCTTCGACATTGCGCGCAGCTCTTTCTTCGCAACCGCCATCGCGGCGACCACTTCACTGATCCGCTCGTGCACCGCGGAGGCTGGCTGTCCGAGGTGCACGAACATGGCCGATGCCTTGGTCTTTGCCTCCGTGTCGCCCTCGTCGCGCAGCGACATCGGGCACATTGCGACCAGCCGGTGCGGGAACGGGCGGCCCGTCTGCCGCAGGTAGCGGTGCACGCCCTCGTCGACGATCGTGATGGCCAGGTCGTTCAGCGTCGCGCCGAAGCGATGGCCGACCTGCTGCATCTCTTCCAGTGGCAGCGACAGCGTCGCGTAGGTTCGTGCCATCTTCATCGGTTCGTTCATCGGCGCGGGGTGCGCGGTGAACGGCTGGCTGCCGCCGGGGTCGGACCCCGTCAGCGCCGTGAGGGCCTTGCGCAATGCACCTCCCCATACGTCCCTCAGCGCAAGTGTCTGCTTGCCCGCCGTGGCACCGAGTGTCGCGAGGCGCTCGACCAGCGCCTTCGGCGGGCGTGGCTTTCGCACCGGCGTCCTGACCGCGAATGCCGGAGGGCGGATCGGGTCGCGCGCCCGCCGGCCCAGGCTCGCGTACATGCGCTGCGAGCCGGATGCCCCGTCGATGATTGCGTGGTGCACCTTGGTATAAACGGCGAAACGGCCGCCGGGCACGTCGTCGATGACCCACAGGCGGAACAGTGGACGGTCGCGGTCGAGCATGGGCTCGTGGAGGTCAGCGATGAGCCGCAGGAAGTCCTCGTATGACGACCCCGAGGGCACCGCGAGGAACTGGATGTGATAGAGGGGATCCCAGTGGTCCACCTCTCGGAAATACGGCGCGTGCGCGCCAGAGAGTTCCGGGATGTAGTTGAACGGCGGGGTAGGCTCGAAGGAGCGGTAGAATTCGACGATCTCGCGGACCGTTCCGGGCCGCCGCTTGGGCTTCTCGAACAACATCATCGCGCCGACGTGGGTGGGTGCGGCCGGCGTCTCCATGATGAGCCACATCAGGTCGAGCGGCGGGATGATCTTTGTCATTTGAGTTTTCCTGTCTCCGGCACTGGCCAAGCCGCCCCCGCCGCCTGCCTGGAGGCGGTCCCCTGCGCGAACGGTAGCAGGACGGGAACTGGATTTGCATTCGGGTATCCTCCGGGGCAGCCAACCACGGATCAGCCCATGCTTCTCGAACTACACCTGCTCGCGCTCCGCCTGGTCAAGGTACTGAAGAAACCGCTCGCAAAGTGGGTGCCGATCCCGCGACCGGTGCTGTTCGTGGGCGTGGGCTCGACGGCCAGGCTCTGCGGGCTCATCGGCGGCTCTGGTGCACGCCGGACCATGATCGCCACCGACGCGGTGCTGGTGAAGCTTGGGCTGGTGGACCCGGTGCGGCAGGCGCTGGAGGCCGAGGGCATCGACGTCGCCGTGTTCGACGGCATCGTGCCCGATCCGACCGATGTGGTTCTGCAGGCCGGCCTGTCAGCGGTGCGTGCCCACGGCAGCGACTCGATCCTTGCGCTGGGCGGCGGTTCCTCGATCGATGCCGCCAAGGTCATTGCAGCGATGGCGACCAGCGGCAAGTCACCCGCCAGGCTCGTCGGGATGCTGAAGGTTGGCAAGCCGCCGCTGCCATTGTTTGCGGTTCCCACGACCGCGGGTACGGGGTCGGAAGTCACCGTGGTGGCGGTCGTGACCGACTCGGCGAAGCACGAGAAGAAGGTCGTGGTCGACCCCAAGCTGGTGCCGGTCGCCGCGGCGCTCGATCCGGAGATGATGAAGGGAATGCCGCAGTCGATTACGGCAGCGACCGGCATGGATGCACTGACCCACGCGGTCGAGGCCTTCCAGGGCGGCTGGCAGCAGGCCGACACCAGGATGCTATGCGTCTCGGCGGTCAAGCTGGTCTTCGCGAACCTGCCGCGAGCGTACGCACGGGGGGACAATCTCGAGGCGCGCGAGGGCATGGCGCTCGCGTCGCTCTACGGCGGCCTGGCGTTTACCCGGGCCGCGGTGGGCTACGTGCACGCCTTTGCGCACAAGCTTGGCGGAATGTATGGCGTGCCGCACGGGCTGGCCAACGCGATACTGCTGCCCAGGGTGCTCGACTTCTCGAGGGACTCCCCGCAGTCCGAGGCGCGGCTCGCGGAACTCGCGGTGGCCATCGGCGCAGGCTCGCCATCGGAGCCTGCAGCAGCGCTCGCACAGCGCTTCGTTGAGCGGGTCCGCGAATTGAATCGCACGGTCGGGATTCCGGACAGCATCGCGGCACTCCGCGCGGAGGACATCCCCGCGATCGCCCGGGCTGCACGCATCGAGGCCGCCGGCGATTATCCGGTGCCGAAGAACATGGACCGCGCCGATGCCGAGGCACTGCTCACCGACTGCCTCCAAAATTAGGCGGCAATAAAATAGGTGCCAGGCACCTATTTTTGGCGGTCCATCAGCACCTGCCCGTACGTGACCCGCAGGTCTTTCTTGCTGATCTTGCCGGTCGCGGTCATCGGCAGGCTCTCGACCACGATCACCTCGTCCGGCAGCTGCCACTTCGCGAAGTGCTCCGCCAGGTGCGCGAGCACTGAGTCGCGCGCGGGCACGCAGCCCTGGCGAGGCACGACCAGCAGGATCGGCCGCTCGTCCCACTTCGGGTGACGCACGCCGATCGCCGCCGCCATCAGCACGTCAGGATGGCCGCAGGCGCAGTTCTCGAGGTCGACTGAGCTGATCCACTCTCCACCCGACTTGATCACGTCCTTGGCGCGGTCGGTGATCTGCATGAAGCCGTTAGGGTGGATCACCGACACGTCGCCGGTGGCAAACCAGCCGTCCGCGTCGTGCGACGACGATGAGTCGTGCCGGAAGTAGCCGCTGCACACCCAGGGTCCGCGCACCTTGAGTTCGCCGGCCGACTTGCCGTCCCAGGGCAGATCGCGACCCTCGTCGTCCACGACCTTCATCGAGACGCCGAAGATTCCGTGTCCGGCGAGCGCGCGGAGCTTGAACTGATCCTCGAGGGGCAGCGATTCCATGTCAGGTCGCAGCGTACTGACCGTGCCCAGCGGGCTCATCTCGGTCATGCCCCAGCCCTGCACCACCGTCACGCCGTGTTCGTCGTGGAAGTCGCGGATCATCGACAGCGGCACGGCCGCGCCGCCGACGATGGTGCGCTTCAGCGTCTTCAGTTTCGTGCCCGACTGGCGCATGTAATTGAGCAGCAGCGTCCAGATGGTCGGCACGCCTGCGGCGAGCGTGACACCTTCCTCGTTCATCAGCTGGGCCAGGACCGCCGGGTCGCCCATCTTCGGGCCCGGGAACACCAGCTTGGCTCCGGTCATCGGGCCGTTGTAGGCAAGTCCCCACGAATTCGCGTGGAACATCGGCACCACCGCCAGCACCGAGTCGCGGCCGGACAGTCCCAGCGAGTCCGCCATGCAGCCGGCGTAGGCGTGCAGAACGTTCGAGCGATGGCTGTAGAGCACGCCCTTGGGGTTGCCTGTCGTACCGGACGTGTAGCACAGAGAACTGGCTGAGCGCTCGTCGAGTTCGGGCCATTCGAAGTCGTCGGGCTGGTCGGCGATGAACGTCTCGTAGTCGGGCAGTCGATCCTTGACCGACTCCGGCATCGAGGCGGCACTGGTCATCACGATCACCCGCTCCACGCTCGGGGTCTTGCCGGCCAGCGGCGCGAGCAGCGGCAGCAGGGTCGGGTCGATGAACACCAGCCGGTCCTCGGCATGGTTCAGGATGTATTCGAGCTGTTCCGGGAAAAGCCTGGGGTTCACCGTGTGCAGCACCGCGCCGATGCAGGAGACGGCGTAATAGAGCTCGAGGTGCCGGTGGTCGTTCCACGCCAGCGTCGCTACCCGGTCCCCGGGCTTGATGCCGGCCGCCGTGAGCGCGTTGGCGAGCTTGCGGGTGCGGCGAAACACCTCGCCGTAGGTCGTGCGGTGCCGCGGGTCGTCGAAGGTGACGGATACCACTTCACCCGCGGGAAAATTGAGGTCTGCAAACCGCATGATCTCGGTGATCAGCAGCGGTGAATCCATCATCTGACCGTGCATGCCCTACCCCCCAGGACGCGCCGCGGGCGGCGCCTTGTATGTATTTTCCGGCAAGCGCCGGCCATGCGGATGTTCTCACCGGTGCAACACGGTTGGAAGCCGTCTTTGAGTCAAACCGGCGTCATCGTATTTTTTGCACCACAGCATAACTTCCCCCCCAAGTCGGGGGGTAAATGGGGATGTACACGGACTTCATTATCGCGATAATCCATCCATGCGCTTGTCCGCCCTGCGGTCGGGTGCGGGATTTCCAGACTCCAAAAATACGGGGGCTTCCGATGAGCAAGTTGGTGACCAGTCCGGTCCGGCGCGGTGTGGCGCTCAGGAACAGTGTGCTCGGCATGGCCGTGGCCACTGCGTTGGCGTTGCCTCAAGTGGCTGCAGCATACGAATTCGATATCGGCGGAGAGGATCTCACGTTCCGCTGGGACAACACGTTGCGACTCAACATCGCCAATCGTGTTGCCGGCCAGAACAAGGACATGCTCGCCAACCCGAACTACGACGACGGCAACCGGAACTTCAACACCGGCAGCATCTGGACGCGATTCGACGTCTACAGCGAGATGGACCTGGTGTGGAAGCCATCGTGGGGCATGCTCGGTGCGCGCGTGTCGGCCGCCGGCTGGTGGGATCCGGGTTACCAGTCGCTGGACAACACTTCGGTCGCGACGCAGAACACCCTGAGTGGTGGCTTGCCGACGCTGGGGCTGTCCGACTACTCGAAGCGCTACGCGGAAGGCCCATCCGGCGAATTCATGGACTGGTTTGTTTTCAGCCAGTTCAACGTCGGCGATGCGCCGGTCAACGTCAAGGTCGGCCAGACCACCGTGTACTGGGGAGAGAGCCTGTTTAGCGGTGGTGCTTTCCACGGCGTCTCGTACTCTCAGAACCCGATCGACGTATGGAAGGCATTGGCTACACCGGGCGCCGAGGCCAAGGAACTGTTCCGGCCGCGCCTCGGCTTCAACGTCAATTCGCAGGTGTCGGACCACCTCAACGTTGCGCTGCAGTATTTCTTCAACTGGCAGCAGTTCAGCAACCAGGCCTATCGTTACCCGGAGTCGGGTACGTACCTGTCCATATCGGACGCGGCCCTGTGGGGCGCCGATTCGGTCATCGCGGCGGCGAACCCGTTGTACGGGGCACTTCCGGGCGCACAGCCGTGGTTGCGCCTGTGGCAAGGCAAGGCGATTACGCCGGATGAGAATTCGGGCAACTATGGGCTGGCCGTTCGCTGGGACCCGGACTGGGCAGACGCGACCATCGGCTTCTACTATCGCCGCACCTACGACATGCAGCCGCAGCAGGTCGTGAAGCCAGGCATTGCGACCCAGGTGCTGCCGCCAGCCACTTGTGTCGCCATTGGCGGCATCCCGCTCGGCGCGACCAACCCGGCGGCCTGCGTCCTCAGCTACAACACGAGTGCGGTCACTCCTGCTGAATTCGTGCAGTACGGCAAGTACGGCGAGTACAACCTCGCCTACGGCAGTGACATCGACATTTTTGGCGTGAGCCTGTCGAAGAATATCGGCGGCATGAGCCTTGGCGCCGAACTCAGCTACCGCATGGACATGCCGCTGTTGAGTGATCCGGTGTACGCGGTGCCCCAGGCATTGATCACCGCCGGCCAGGCGCCTCCGGGATCCGTCGCGCTCGAAAACCTTACGAAGAACGACACCCCGGGGGCGAAGGGCGACACGATGCACGGCCTTGTGAACCTGCTCGGCGTCATGGGCGAGTCGATCTGGGATACGGCGAGCTGGGCCGCGGAACTCACCTGGATGACCTGGCTGGACGTGAACCAGAACGAGGCAGTGTTCAAGGGCCGCTCGGCCAAGCCTGGCGAGTGGGGGGCGTACAAGTTCATCGACGCGGTCGACAAGAACTACTTCGGCCTGGCGTTCAGCTTCACGCCGACCTGGTTCCAGGTGGCGCCGGGCGTCGACCTTCTCGCGCCGATCTCCTGGGCGCAGGGCATCTCGGGCAATTCCGCGGTCACCGCGGGCGGCCAGGACGGCGCCGGCAGCTTCGGGCTCGGCATCGCGCTCGACTTCAACCAGCGCTACCGCATGGACCTGAAGTACGTTGGCTTCTACGGTGACTACTCGAATTGCAAGAACGAGGCAGTGGCGACCTGCGCGCCGCCCAACGGCCAGCCGTACAACGGCAATGCTGTCTCGGTCTTCAACGGCACCAATGCCATCGTTAGCGACCGCGACTTCATCGCGCTCACGTTCAAGGCGACCTTCTGATGAGGAATCGAAACATGATTCGCAAGACACTGATTACGGCGACGCTCGCGGTAATGAGCGCCTCGGCGCTGGCGGCGGTCTCGCCTGAAGAAGCGGCCCAGCTCGGCAAGAGCCTGACGCCGATCGGCGCCGAGAAGGCCGGCAACAAGGAGGGTACGATCCCGGAGTGGACCGGTGGCCTGACCAAGATTCCGGCCGGCTTCAAGCCGGGCGAGGGCTGGCGTCCCGATCCGTTTGCGGCCGACAAGCCGCGGCTGGTGATCACCGGTGCCAATGCCGACCAGTACAAGGCGCAGCTGACCGGCGTCACCTACACGCTGCTGAAGCGGTATCCCGAATATCGCGTGGACGTGTATCCGACCCATCGCCCGGTGAACTACCCGGAAAAGATCCTGCAGAACACCGCGAAGAACGCTGTCACCGCCAAGTCGGTGAATGACGGCCTCGGCATGGAAGGCGCGCTGCCGGGCTATCCGTTCCCGATCCCGAAGACCGGCAACGAGGTGATGTGGAATCACATCATGCGTTACGCGGGCGTGGCGACCATCTGCAAGTACGATGCGTTCAACGTCGACTCCACGGGCCGGGCCACGCTGTCGGCCACGGGTTACAGCACCCAGGAGTTCCCGATCTTCGACCCGGTGAACATGGACACGGTGATCAAGGGTGACAGCCCGATCTGGTTCATCAAGCAGGAGTATTCCGCGCCGGCTCGCCGTGCCGGTGAGTCGCTGCTGGTCATCGACTACGCGAACCCGCTGGTGCAGGGCCGCAAGGCCTGGCAGTACCTGCCTGGCCAGCGCCGTGTGAAGCTCGCGCCGGACATCTGCTGCGACACGCCGAACCCCGGCACCGCCGGTGCCGCGACGTATGACGACGCGTTCGTCTACAACGGCCCGCAGGACCGGTTCGACTTCAAGCTGGTCGGCAAGCGCGAAATGCTGATCCCGTACAACGTGTACAGGCCAATCGCGCAGCAGACCACCGAAAAGCAGATGACGACGCCGAAGTTCATGAACCCGGACATGATCCGCTGGGAGCTGCATCGCGTCTGGGTGGTCGAGGCCACGCTGAAGCCCGGCAAGCGTCACATCTACCACAAGCGCATCTTCTACTACGACGAGGACAGCTGGGTCGCCCACGCATCCGACCAGTACGACGCGCGCGGTGAACTGTTCAAGGGCACGTACGGCTACACGGCGTTCTCCTATGATGCCAAGGTGCTGAACATCTCGCTGCAGTCGACCGTGGACCTGAATGCCGGCCTGTACGCGTCGCAGGGCAACTGCGGCCAGTACTGGGGCATCAAGTACGTTGGCGCTTTCCCGTCACGTGACTGGAAGCCGGACGCATTGGCTGGCGCCGGTATCCGCTGATGACATGAGGGCGCCCGGCCATGACGCCGGGCGCCTTCTTCGCCTGGCCGGATCGGTTCCTGAGCCGGCCGGCATCAGTTCAAGTCGGGGACGGGGGAGACGATGCTCAGTCGATATGCGGCTATTGCGGCGGTCGCAGCCGCGCTCTTCGTTGGCAACGCGGCCATCGCCGCGGGAGAATCCGCCGGCAGCGGCCCCAAGTCGTCGGGCACCGACGTGCTCGACCGTCCCGCGATGGAATCCGCGCTGGCACCAAAACGGCTCCTGATCGGCATGGCGAGGGCGGGCGACAAGTTCGTCGCGGTCGGTCCGCGCGGCCACATCGTGGTTACCGCCGATGGCGGTCAGACCTGGACCCAGGGCAAGGTGCCGGTAAGTTCGGACCTCACGGCGGTGTGGTTCGCGAACGCCACGCACGGCTGGGCAGTGGGCCACGACGGCGTGGTGCTGGCATCCACCGACGGCGGTGCAACCTGGACGAAGCAGCTGGATGGCCCCATGGCCAACGACCTGCTGTTGAAGGACATCCAGGCCAAGCTCGCCGCAAGTCCCGATTCGGAGGAGCTGAAGGCCCTCGAAGTCGAGGCCCAGCGCAACGTGGAAATGGGCGCCGACAAGCCATTCCTGGACGTCTGGTTCGAGAACGAGACAACGGGTTTCGTGATCGGTGCCTACAACCTGATCTTCGCCACCAGCGATGGCGGCGCCACGTGGCAGTCCTGGTTCGACAGGGTGCCGAATCCCCAGTTCATGAACCTGTATTCGATCCGGCCGGCCGCCGGCAACGTATTCATGTCGGGCGAGCAGGGGACGTTCTTCAGACTGGACCGCGAGGCGATGAAGTTCGTCGCCGTGCCGGTGGACTACGCTGGCAGCCTGTTCGCCGTGGTGGACGCGGGCGACGCCGTGCTGACCTTCGGGCTCAAGGGCAACCTTTTCCGCAGCGCCGACGCCGGGGCGACCTGGGAAAAAATCCACAGCCAGCTGCGGAGCACGATCGTCGCCGGCGCAACGCTTGGCCCGGGCGTGGTGGTCATCGCGGATAATTCCGGCCGCCTGGCCATGACCAAGGACGGCGGCCTGACGTTTGCCGCGGTCGACATGCCGAAAACGATTCCGGTGACCGACGTCATCAATGCCGGCGACGGGAAACTCGGCATTACGGGACCGTTCGGCGCACTGATCGTCACGCCCGGCGCAGCGCCGCAGCCCTGATACACGAATACCCCAGGACCACACGATGGCAGCACCGACGACAAACATCGAAGCGATGCCGGTCGTACGCGACCTCAAGGACTTCGACCTCAATTCGGGGATCAAGCTCGAACGCCTGATCTTCAACAACCGCCTGTTCGTGATGCTGGCCTGCCTGGTGGTGACGCTGGTGCTGGGCTACTCGGCGGTGAGCGTGAGCCTCAACGCGAGCTACGCGAAGATGCTCCCGATCGGCCACCCGTACATCCAGAATTTCCTCGCCAACCAGAGCCAGCTGCGCGGCCTCGGCAATACGCTGCGTATCGTGGTCGAGAACACGCAGGGCGACATTTTCGACCCTGAATACCTGGAGACACTGAAAAACGTAAACGACGAGGCCTTCCTGACGCCGGGCGTGGACCGCGCCTGGGTCAAGTCCATATGGATGCCGGTGGTCCGCTACAACGAGGTCACCGAGGAAGGTTTCGCGGGCGGACCGGTGATGCCCACCACCTACGATGGTTCCCCTGAGAGCGTCGAAACGCTGAAGCAGAACATCGCGAAGGCGGGGCTGGTCGGCAACCTGGTTGCCAACGACTACAAGTCGGCGATGATCATCGTGCCGCTGCTGGACCGCGATTCGGCTACCGGCGAACCGATCGACTACTGGGAGCTGTCCCGGGCGATCGAAAAGAACATTCGCGACAAGTACGAAACCGCCGACGGCAAGTACAAGGTGAGGGTCATCGGGTTCGCGAAGCTCATCGGCTCGCTGCTCGACGGCATCCTGCAGGTCATGATGTATTTCGGCGTCGCGATCCTGATCGCGGCCGCGATCCTGTTCTCGTTCACCCGCTGCGTGCGCAGCACGTCGGTGGTGCTGCTGTGTTCGTTGATCGCGGTCGTCTGGCAGATCGGCATCCTGCACCTGCTGGGCCTGGGGCTCGACCCGTTCTCCGTGCTGGTGCCGTTCCTGATCTTCGCGATCGGCGTGTCGCACGGCGCGCAGAAGATGAACGGCATCCAGCAGGACGTGGGACGCGGGACGGTCACGCTGGTGGCGGCCCGCTACACGTTCCGGCGCCTCTTCGTCGCCGGCGTCACGGCACTGCTGAACGGCGCCGCGGGTTTCGCGGTGCTGCTGCTTATCCCGATTCCCGCGATCCGGGAACTCGCGATCGCCGCCACGATCGGCGTCTGCATCCTGCTCTTTACCAACCTCATCCTGCTGCCGGTGATCCTGTCCGTCACGGGCGTGAGCAAGAAGGCCGCGATGCGCAGCCTGAAGCAGGAAGAGCAGGGCGTCGGTACCAAGGGCGTATGGGCGTTCTTCAATCACTTCGCGACCAGTCGCGCCTGGGCGGCGACCGCCATCCTCGTGGCGCTGGCGCTCGGTATCGCGGGCCACTTCGTCTCCAAGGACCTGCAGATCGGCGACCTCGACCCGGGCGCACCCGAGTTGCGCCCCAATTCGCGCTACAACATCGACAACGCGTACATCACTTCGCATTTCTCGCTGTCGTCGGACGTGTTCGCCATCATCGTCAAGACGCCGGTCGAGGCCTGCACGCGGTACGCGACCCTCCAGCTGGCGGACCGGCTCGGCTGGCAGCTGCAGCAGCTTCCCGAGGTGCAGGCCACGGTATCGCTCGCCGATATCGTCAAGCAGATTACTGCCGCGACCTTCGAGGGCACGGCCAAGTGGTACACGCTTTCCCGTAACCAGGACGTGCTGAACTACGGTGCGCAGCAGGCGATCCAGAACACGCCGGACCTTACCAACGTCGAATGCTCGGTGATGCCGGTGATCGCCTACCTCAAGGATCACAAGGCCGCGACGCTGGAGACTGTTTCCACGACGGTCGAGAAGTTCATCGCCGACAACCCGACTGCCGACGTCGAACTGCTTCCGGCGGCCGGCATCGCCGGCATCGAGGCCGCGGTCAACCAGGTGGTTCGCGAGGCCTGGCTCAAGATGCTGATGTACATCTATGGCACCGTGTCGATCCTGTGCCTGATCGCATTCCGCAGCTGGCGCGCGGTTCTGGTGGCGCTGCTGCCGCTGGCGCTCACCTCGGTGCTCTGCGAGGCGCTGATGGTGGTGCTCGGCATCGGCGTCAAGGTGGCGACGCTGCCGGTCATCGCGCTCGGCGTCGGCATCGGCGTGGACTACGCGCTATACCTGCTTTCGGTGCAGTTGCACGGCCAGCGGGACGGGATGTCGCTGCCGGAGGCTTACCGCGCGGCGCTGTCGTTCACCGGGCGGATCGTCGCGCTGGTGGGATTCACGCTGGCCGCGGGCGTGATCACCTGGGCCTGGTCGCCGATCAAGTTCCAGGCCGACATGGGCATCCTGCTCGCCTTCATGTTCCTGTGGAACATGCTGGGTGCGTTGATACTCATCCCGGCGCTGTCGTATTTCCTGCTGCCGACCTCGGCGGTGCACAAGAAGGCGGCGGCAAACGCGTGACGCACGCGCGGCCGGCCGTCGGCCGCGCAGCCTTCCGTTTGTCGGTTTTTCGATAACAAGAAGAATCGCCGCCCGAGCGGCGCATCGGAAGTGACCCGAGTGCCGGGGCGCCCTGTGCGAGAGATCGCTGGAGCGCCCCGCTTTTTTTGCCTTTCCAGGCTGGATCGGCCCTGCGCGTTCAGCTCTTGCGACTGGTCCCGGTCTTTTTCCCGCCAGGCGTCCTGCCGCGGCCACCACTCGCCCGCCCTGGCTTGCCGCGCGGCCTGCGCTGGCGCGCGGCTGCGGAAGTCTGCGCGTACAGTCGCCGAACGGCATCTTCGACGTATTCGGCGAGCCTTCGAACGTCCGGGATCGCCTCGCGCTGCGCCATCAGCGTTACGTGCAGTTGATCGACGTAGGTGGTCACGGTCACGTTCAGCACCTGCTGGTGACCGACCACGGACACCGGCAGCGCGAGTTCGACCGGGGCGCCGTTGAAGTACACGCGCCGCTCGAGTCCCGCCGGATTGGAGATCACGACATTGGCGAGCAGCGGCGACTGCGAGAGCCCCAGCGACTCGAAGGTACTTGCCGCGGTGTGCCCCAGGATCGAGTAGAGCGCGAGGCTGCTGCCGGAAACCGTACCGACGACGTGTTTCATCTCGCGCGTCTCGCGGATGATCTCGGCCAGGCGCTCGGTCGGTGTCGATCCGGGCCTCCCCATCGGTACCTGCAGGATGGTGATGCGGTTGCCCGCACCGACGTGATCGGCCAGCGCGACAGGCACATCGGCGACCAGCGGGGCATCGGGCGGAGTTCCGCGTTCCTCGAGGTAGCGGTTCAGTGCGACATCAACCGCTGCCAGCATTACATCGTTGATCTTGCCCTTGCCGCGACGGGCAATGGCGCGCGCGCGGCTCAACGGGAAGCTGCAGTGCGCCAGCACCCGGTTCGGCGATGGCGCGGTGCGAAGAACGTTCGGTGTCTCCATGAACGGCACCGCCAGTCCGTGACTGCGCCCGACGCCTCGCTGGGACTGGCCATAGAAGATGCGCGCCAGGTCGCCGAGCGCTGCAGCGGCCTCGCGCGCCATCCCGATCAGGCCCTCGACGGAGATCGCATCACCGGAAACCGCGGCGCCCTTGCGTGCGCCATTGCGTACGGGTGCAACGGGCAGTCCCTCCCAGATGGCTCGTGGCTCGCGGGCCGCCTTCGACGGCGATACCACGCCAGTCACGACGCGAATAAAACCGATGCCATCGATGAGACCGTGATGGGTCTTGAAGTAGAGCGCGATCCGCCCGTCGGGCAGGCCAGTGAACACGTGCATCTGCCACAGCGGTTGATCGCGGGGCAGCAGGCGTACATGGATCGCGCAGACTTTCCTGTACAACTGGTCGAGGTCGCTGCCGCGCGGCAGGCGGTGCCGGTGTACCTGTCGGCTCGCATCCATCCGCTCGTCCGCTTCAAGCGACAGCAGCGGCCTGAATAGCCCGGGTCTCAGCCTGGCGTTGAATGGTGGGCCGACCGGGCACCGGAGCATCCGCGCGACGAGGTGATCGGCGAACCGACCCGGCGTGCTACCAGTCGAGGGCAGCACGAACAGCACGCCCACGTTCATCGGCCGCTCGGCGGTTTCGAGCGCGAAGAATGCCTGGTCGATTGGGGACAGGCCGGTCATGGGTCCATCCTACGCCGGCCGGGTGGCCGTGCCATTTCGTATTTGGCTAGCTGCAGCGCAACACGCTGCAGCCCGCGATCAGAGCATGGACTTGAGGAGCTTGAACTCGCGCTCGAGCTTCTGCTGGGTCTCGTCGCCGGCAAACGACGCGATCAGCCCACCCAGCAACGGGATCCCGCAGGTAACGTCGAAATTCCATTCGACGCTGCAGCCACCCTTCTCGGGTTGCACCGACTTCGTGCCGACGATCTTCACCGGCACGCCCTTGATGTCGACGACGATGTCCGCCAGGTGACCGTCCCCGTCGGCGGACCAGTTCTCCGTGTGGCTTACGTCGTTCACGCTCGGCACGATCCGGCGGATGGCGGCCGGCGGATTCGCCGGTTCGCTGCGCGAGATCTTCAGTTTTACGTTGGGCGCCCGGCCCTCGCGCTTGATCTTCACATTGCTGCCGCCGAGACCCGCATAAATGGCTTCCTGGCTCTTCTGCTCGGTGCAGAGCTTGAAGACGGAGGCGACGTCGGCCTTGAGGGCATGCTTCACGTGGACTTTCATTTTCTCGGCTCCCCGGCGGATCCCGCGGACGCGGACGCCTGGGCGGATTCTAGTTCGCCACGCATCCGCCGCGCCATGATTTGAGCGTACAGCCCCGGCGCCACCCGGCCAAGGCACCAGGCAATACGCGCCGTGCCACCCAGCAGCACCAGGCGCCTTGCCCGTTCGGCCGCCGTGACGATCAGGGCGGCCGCTCGCTCCGCCGAGAGCGGTCGTCCGACGGTCACCTGCGCGTGCCTCACCGGCAGCCCATCACCGCCGATCGCGTTGCGGCCGATGTGCGTCGCGACGAACGACGGGCAGACCAGCGTCACCCCGACGCCGAGCGGTTCCACCTCTGCGCGCAGGCTGTCGAAGAATCCGTGAAGCGCGTGCTTGCTGGCCGAGTACCCGGTGCGCGCGACCAGCGGCGTGAAGCCGGCGACGCTCGAGATCGCGATCACCAGCCCGCGGCTCGCTATCAGGTGAGGCAGGGCAGGTGCGGTGCAGTTCACAGCGCCGAAGAAATTGACCTCCATCACGCGGCGGATCACGTCGAGCCCGGTATCCGCAAAAGCGCTGCGGTGACTCATGCCGGCGTTTGCCACCAGTACGTCCAGCGACCCGAACCGGGCTAACGCCGCGGCCACCGAGTGTGCGCATGCGTCGGCATCGGTCACGTCGCAGGCCAGGGCAAGGCACTCAACCCCGCCTGACTCCAGCTCGGCACGAGTCTCGTCGAGGCCGGTGGGGTCGCGATCGAGTGCCACGATGCGCGCGCCACTTGCCGCGAATCGGAGCGCCAGCGCGCGGCCGAGGCCGCCGCCCGCCCCGGTGATCATAACCACCGCGCCCCTGAAGGATCGTCTCGCCATGATCAGCGCCGACCCAGGCCGTGGGACTTGCAGAAGAGTTCGAACACTTCCGCGGAACTGAGCTGCGGAACGTAGCCGAACACCTCCTTCAACCGCCGGTTGTCGAGCACAGGACGGTAGCGCAGGAAATCCACCTGCTCCGGACCGTAGCGCGACAGTCCCAGCGGGTGCAGCACGGCGAGCACCGCGCGCAGCAACCCGGGCGGGGTCGTGACGCAAGGCTTGCCGAGTCGCGCGGCGATTTCCCGGATTCCGAGTGCGCCGTCGCCGGCGACGTTGTAGATGCCGTCGGGGCCCGAAAAAACCGCGTACTCGATCGCGCCGACGACGTCCTTGTCCCAGATGAAGACGAACGGGCTCGCCGAGCCCCGGATGGCGATCAGTCGCGGCCGCTCGAACAGCGCTGTGATCTGGTTGCGTGTGGTCTCGCCCAGGATCGTGCCAACCCTGAACACGACCTGCCTCAGTTTCGGGTGCCTGTCGCGGTACTCGGCCAGCATTTCCTCGACCAGCCGCTTGTGGTGCGAGTACGCGAACGCCTCGTTGCCGCGGACCGGGTCGTCTTCGGTGAGCCACTCGGGGTTGTCGGCGTGATAGCCGTAGGCGGCGCCGCTCGAAGTGACGATGATCCTGCTGACGCCTGCGGAGACACACGCTTCCAGCACATTGCGCGTGCCGAGCACATCCACCGAGTACTCGAGTTCGCGGTTCGACTTCGGGCCGGGCGTCACGATGGCGGCCAGGTGAACGACGGTATCGATCGCATGCCGCCGCAGCGTACTGGCCAGCACCTGGTCGCGCACGTCCATCGCGAGATACTCGACGCCGGGCAGGCGCCTCGCCTCCGGGGTCTCGCGGATGTCGGTTGCGACGATGCACTGGATGTCGGGGCTGCTGGTCCGCGGCGAGCGTGCGGTGTCCATTCGATCAGCGTGCAGGCCCGCGGCGGGCAGTCGCTGCGCGAGCGACTCGACCAGTGTGCTGCCGAGATAGCCGGCGGCGCCGGTGACCAGCACGCGGTGCGCGGTCACTGCGCCCACCTGCCCGCCGGAGGCCGCCTGCGCCACCACGATGCCAGCGTCGTCCCGGCGATCAGGTGCCAGACGCCCCACCAGGCCGCGACGATCGCCATCCCGCCCAGGCCGTCAAAAAAGTTGAATACCAGCGCGAGTCCGAAGCCCGCATTCTGGATACCCACCTCGAAGGAGACGGCGCGGCGGTCGGCCTCCGGAAGACGCGCGAGCTTCGCCGTGTAGTAGCCGACCGCGAGCGCAAGCGCGTTCAGGAGAAACACGAACAGCGCGACCCGCGGCACGTACTCCACGAAGAACTCGGAGTTTGCAAGCAGCGCCCCGAGCACGAATGCGGCAAAGAACAACAGCGACAAGACCCTGAATGCCCGGCGAGCACGCGCCGCAAACAGCGGGAACCGGTGCGCGACGCCCATGCCCAGCACGGTCGGGATCGCGAGCAGCACGACGATCGTGCCGAGCACCTGCCAGGGACTCAGGGCCACCTCCTCGAGGATCGGTCGTGTGTCGGGATTCAGCCCGCCCCAGAACGCCAGGTTGAACGGTGTGAACAGCACTGAGCCGAGCATCGAGAACGCGGCGATCGTGACCGAGAGCGCTGGGTTGCCGTGCGCGTAATTTACGAGGAAGTTGGAGATGTTGCCGCTCGGGCAGGACGCCACCAGGATCATGCCGAGCGCGATGCTCGGTGCAGGCCGCAGCAGCATCGTCAGCAGGAACGCCACTGCAGGCAACACCACCGAGTGCGCAGCGAGCCCGATCAGCGTGCCCCTGGGCGCCGAGACGATGCCCTTGAAGTCGCCGACCTTCATATCGAGCGCCACGCCGAACAGCACGAAGGCCAGGATCACATCCAGCGCGATCAGTGACCCCGGCGTGAAATGAAGATGAACCGCGTCGATCGCGTTCATCGACCCTTCGGTTCCTGGTGCATGTCCTTGAAATGGATCAGTCCAGGTACCCACATGTGCTTCACGGGGTCCACGTCGACGTGGATCACCGCCGGACCGCCGCTGGCGAGCGCCCGCTCGAGCGCCGGTCCGAGTTCGCTCGGATCGGCCACGCGTTCGCCGTGCGCGCCCATGGACCGGCCGAGCATGTCGAACTGGATTTCGCCCAGGTCGGCCTTGATCGTCTCGTCGGGCCCGAGGGACTTCATCACCAGCGTCTTCAGCGGCTTCAGCGCGAGTTGCTGGGTCATCTTCACCATGCCCCACTGCTTGTCGCAGAGCACGACGTAGATCACGCGCAGTCCATTGCGTACCGCGGTCTCGACTTCCTGCGGGTGGAAGCCCATCGCGCCGTCACCGATGATGCAGCACACGGGCTTGTCGGGTCGCGCCACCGCAGCACCATTCGCCTGCGCGACGCCGGCGCCCAGCATGCCGAACTTGAAGGTCGAGAGGATCGTGTTCGGCACATGCATCTCGTGATACATCATCGCCCACACCGCGGTGTTGCCGCCGTCGGCGACCAGCACCGACCCCTCGGGGAAGGCCAGCTGGCAGGCGTGCGCAACGTGCGCGGAATTCATCGGTGCCAGCATGTCCGAGAGCTTCTTGTCGAGCTTGGCGCGCTCGTCTGCGACGGTCGCACGGTACTTCGCGACCTTGCGGCGCCGCGCGTCGAGGTTCATGCGTCCGGTTCGTGAGGCGAGCTCGTCGGCCAGCGCGGCGAGGAACAGCTTCGCATCCGCCAGCACCGCAATTTCCGCAGGCTTGTTCGCGCCGAGCACGTGGCCGTCGACGTCGACCTGGATCATCTTCTGCTCGGAAGGGTGTCGCCAGTACGGGGCCTTGCCCCACCAGTCGGTCTCGCCCAGGCGGGACCCAACCACCAGCACCAGGTCGGAGTCGTTGCGAACCTCGTGGTTCAGCTTAACGTAGGGCATCGGGATCGCGACGTCGCAGGTCTCGGGCAGTACGCCGCGCGCCGCCCAGCTGGTGGTCACCGGTGCATGCAGGATCTCGGCGACCCTTCGTCAGTTCGTCGAAGGCGCCGGCGTGAATTACTCCGCTGCCGGCGTGGATCATCGGCAGTTCCGCCGCCGCCAGCAGGTCGGCCGCGCGCTCGACCTGGCCCGGGGACGGTTCGACCGGCTCGGTGCGCCGGTACTGGTGTGGCTGCCAGGTCGGTACCTCGGCCTTCACCTTGCCGTTCATGATGGTCTCGGGAACGTCGAGGTGCACGACGCCGGGGCGTCCATCGAAGCAGTACCGTAGCGCCGCGCGCCCGAGCTCGGCCACCCGGTCGAACGACACGACAGAATGGCTCCACTTCGAGAGGTGCTTGATCGCGCCAACCTGGTCGAAGGCCTGGTACGCGCCGCCGCGATCCGGGTAGACGATCTGCGGCCGGCGACAGCTGGTGATCGCGAGCACCCGGTTGCCCTCCGCGTTCTCTACGGCGAGGCCAGGCAGCAGGTTGGCGACCCCGGGTCCGTTGCTTGCCATGCAGACGCCGAGCCGCCCGGTGAGCCGCGCGTAGGCGCCCGCCATGTGCGCAGCGCTGGTCTCGTGCCGCGGAGTCACGATCTCGATGCCGAGCCGGTGCAGGCTCGAATAGAAACCGAAATAGGTGCCGTCGATGATGCCGAAGACCTTCTCCACGCCCTCGGCCTGGAGCATGCGTGCAAGTACTTCGCCGCCGCTGGTTTCCGTCATGACCGCCCCCGGAATCTCTTGCTGAATCAGGTCTGAAGTGCCATGAAACTATACGCCGGTGCGCGCACAGGTAGGCACGCCAGCTCCCATGACAGTAGACTGCCGCGGTTTCCCACGATGGACATTTCACATGCGTTGCGTTCTCTCCCTGGCCATGGCGTTCCTGGCGGTCGCAGGTGCTCGCGCCGAGGTCATTACGGTCGCGGCCGCCCGCGTACTGGAGGTCGAGACGGGCCGCACGCTTCGCGACCAGGTCGTGCGCATCGATGATGGATTGATCGTTGCCGTCAGCGCGCGCGCGCCGGGCGAGACCGTCACGCACGACCTCGGTGATGTGACCCTGCTGCCGGGGCTCATAGACGCTCACACGCACCTGGTGGGCGGCGAGGGGTTGACGCCGTTCCAGGACCTCACCGAGACCGGGCCGCGGGCCGCAATCGAAGGTGTGGTGAATGCACGCAAGACGCTGCTTGCCGGATTCACGACCGTTCGCGACCTCGGCAGTCGCGACTTTGCCGACGTCGCGTTGCGCGACTCGATCGCCGCGGGCCGTGTCCAGGGACCGAGGATGCTGGTGGCGGTCAGGTCGCTGTCTTCGACCGGCGGCCACGGCGATCGCAACGACCTGCCCGACGACATCAAGGTGGAGCGCTATTCCGCAGTTGCCGACGGTGCCGAGGAGATCCGCCACAAGGTGCGCGAGAACGTCAAGTACGGTGCCGACTGGATCAAGCTGCTCGCCACCGGCGGGACCATGTCCGCGGGTACGGATCCGACGATGGCGGACTACACCGAGGACGAGATGCGCGCTGCCGTTGCGGCGGCCCGCGACAAGAAACGCGACGTCGCCGTGCACGCGCACGGCACCGAAGGCATCAAGCGGGCGATACGCGCCGGTGTCAGGTCGATCGAGCATGCGTCGATGCTGGACGACGAGGCGATCAGGCTGGCGCGGGAGAACGGCACTTACCTGGTGCCGAATCCCATCTCGAACCAGTACATGCTTGAGCACGGCGCCTCCGGTGGGTACCAGCCATACCAGCTCGAAAAGGCAGAGCGGGTGCTCGCGTTCAAGCTGGAAAGCCTGCGCAAGGCGATCAAGGCGGGACTCAACATCGCCTATGGAACCGACAGCGGAGTCCAGCCGCACGGCGCCAATGCCCGACAGTTCTCGATTTTCGTCGAGGCCGGCATGACACCGATACAGGCGCTGCAGTCCGCGACGGTCGTCAACGCGCAGCTGCTGCGCATGGAAGGAAGAATCGGATCGTTGAAGCCAGGGGCCTACGCCGACCTGGTGGCGGTGAGCGGCAATCCCCTCGAGGACATCCGCGTGCTGGAAGCGCCGACCTGGGTGATGAAGGGCGGCCAGGTCGTGCGGTGACCGACACGGTCCTGCACTGGCTGCCGATCGTCGCCGCAATCGCGGCCTCGGGCGCAGTCGGCGGACTGCTCGCGGGGCTGCTCGGCGTCGGCGGCGGCATCGTGATCGTGCCGGTGCTCGACGCGGCACTCGAGTTTTCAGGCGTGCCGTCGAGTGCGGCACTGCACGTCGCGGTCGCGACATCGATGGCCACGATAATTTCCACCGCAGTTTCGTCTTCACGCTCGCACGCGAAGCGCGGTTCGGTGGACTACGCGCTGATGAGGCACTGGGCGGTGCCGATCGTGCTGGGCTCGCTCGCAGGCTCGCTGGCCGCGGCACGCCTGGACGCGCGCGTTCTCGCAGCCGTATTTGGCTGCGTCGCCCTGGCCGCTGCCCTGAAGATGCTTCTGCCCCTCGACCACGTCGTGCTGCGCCGCTCGGTTCCTGGCGGCCTCGGCGGGGCGTCGATCCCGGCGGCGATCGGAGCGGTCTCGGCGATGATGGGGATTGGTGGCGGCACCTTGAGCGTGCCGACCATGACGCTCTGTGGTGTGCCGGTGCACAAGGCCGTCGGTACCTCGGCCCTGGTGGGACTCTGGATCAGCGTACCGGCTACGGTGGGTTACCTGCTGGCACCTGCCGCCGACGCGGCCGGATTGCCGTTCACCATCGGCTACGTGAGCCTGCTCGGCCTCGTGATCATTGCGCCCGTATCCTGGTCCGTCGCGCCGCTCGGCGCGCGGCTTGCCCACTCGCTCGACCGGCGCTGGCTGTCGGCCGCGTTTGGCCTGTTCCTGGCCGTGGTGTCTGCCCGGATGCTGTACCGGGCCTTCGCCTGAGCCGGCCTTGCGCTGCAGCGCGGCGGACGCCATTCTTGCTGCGCCCGGCCCGCGGGGTTTCCAGTGGTCCGTCGGCTCGAATAGGGGGAATCCGATGAGAATCACCGCTGCGTTGGCACTGTCGCTGACCTTGACCCTGGCGCTGCCTGCCGCAGGCGCCGATACGGGAGCGAGCGAGGCGTCGCGGGCCGCGATCGCGGCCGCAATCGCGAGTCCCGACCGGCCGAAGTCCGACCTGGAGCAGGATGCCCGACGCAAGCCGCAGCAGGTGCTCGATTTCACCGGCGTCGCACCCGGGATGCATGTGATCGACGTCTTCTCGGCGGGCGGCTACTACACCGAGCTGCTGGCGCGCACGGTCGGCGCCACAGGACAGGTGATCGCCTACAACAATCCGCCCTATGCCAGCTTTGCGGCCAAGGCCATCGTGGAGCGGTACACGGGCGACCGCCTGCCGAACGTGAGGCAGCTGACGAGTACGATCGAGGAACTCGACCTCATTCCAGCGACTCTCGATCTCGCGCTGTTCGTGATGTCCTACCACGACCTGTACTGGAAGCCGGATGACGGCTCATGGCCCGCGACGGACCCGATGCTGTTGCTCGCAAAGCTCTACGCGGCGCTGAAGCCCGGCGCGGTGGTCGTGGTCGAGGACCACGTCGCGAACCCCGGCGGCGACCCGAGCCAGGTGGTCGCGGACCTGCACCGCATCGATCCGTCCGTCGTGAAACGCGATTTCAGGAAGGCCGGGTTCGTGTTCGATGGGCATGACGAAGTTCTCGCCAACCCGGAGGACGACCACACGAAGCTGGTCTTCGACGAGTCGGTCCACGGCAAGACCGACCGTTTTCTTTTCCGTTTCAGGAAGCCCGCAAAGTAGTCCACGATCGGGCGGGTCGTAACGATGATGCAGCGAACCAAGCGTGACGTGCTGCGCCTGGCGATGTGGTCGGGGCCGCGCAACCTCTCGACCGCGTTCATGCGATCGTGGGGCAATCGCGAGGACACGCTTGTGGTGGACGAGCCGTTCTACGCCCACTATCTCGACCACACCGGCCTAGATCATCCCGGGCGCGAGGAGATCATCGCGACTCACGAGCGCGACTGGCGACGCGTGGTCGACGCGCTGTCGGCGCGGCTGCCCGAGGGAGTACGAATCCTCTACCAGAAGCAGATGGCGCATCACCTGCTGCCGCACATGGGCCGCGAGTGGCTGGGCTCGATGACACACGCGTTCCTGGTCCGCGATCCGCAGCCGATGCTGGCTTCCCTCGGCGAGAAGCTCGGCGACTTCGACCTGCTCGCGACTGGGCTGCCGCAGCAGGTCGAGATCTTCGACCACGTGGTGCGTACCTGCGGGCGCGTGCCGCCGGTGGTCGATGCGGCCGACCTGCTCGAGGCACCCGAACCCGTATTGCGGGCGCTGTGCGCAGCGCTCGACGTCTCGTTCTCGGAGCGAATGTTGTCCTGGCCAGCCGGTCCGCGCGCGACCGACGGCGTCTGGGCGAAGCACTGGTATGACCGCGTGATGCGCTCCACGGGCTTCGAGTTGCAGGTGGAGGCCAAGCCACGGAAACTCGAGGGCCGGCTCGCCGAGATGGAAGCCCTTTGCCGGCCGATGTACGAGAAGCTGCGCGAGCATCGCCTGCGCGGCTGAGGAAAGGCAATTGCTGCAGAAATTCGACGAGCGAAACCGGAACCTGGTCGTCAACGTCAGCGGGCGGCTGCTTGCCCGCGACCAGGCCGGTGTGAGCCCCTTCGATTCAGTCGTGCAGGGCGGCGACGCTGTGTGGGAGGGCCTGCGCCTGTACAGCGGACGCATCTTCCGGCTCGAGCAGCATCTCGACCGGCTGGTGAACTCGGCGAAGGCGCTGGCGTTCGCGGAGATCCCGTCGCGCGACTCGATCGTGAACGAAATCCGCCGTACCCTGGAGGCGAACGGCATGTACGACGGCGTGCATATCCGACTCACGCTGACGCGCGGCGTGAAGGTCACCTCCGGCATGGATCCGCGCCTCAACCAGTCGGGCCCCACGCTGATCGTGCTTGCCGAGCACAAGCCGCCGGTCTACGGGTCCGCGGGCCTGCAGCTGGTGACCAGCAGCGTGCGCCGTTTCCCACCCGACTGTCTCGATCCGAAGATCCACCACAACAACCTGATCCAGTCGATCCTCGCCAAGATCGAGGCGAACGTCGCAGGTGCGGACGACGCACTGATGCTCGACATGCGCGGGTTCGTCGCCGAGACCAACGCGACGCACGTATTCATCGTGGAACGGGGCGTGCTGCGCACGCCGAGGCTCGTGGCCTGCCCCGAGGGGATCACACGCGCCGCAGTTCTCGACATCTGCCGCGCCCGTGCAGTCGAGTTCGAGGAATGCGACCTCACGCTAGCGCAGGTCTATCGTGCCGAGGAGGTGTTCTGTTCGGGCACCATGGGCGAACTGGCGCCGGTGACGCGCGTGGACGGGCGCGTGATCGGCGACGGGCAGCCCGGGCCGGTGACGCGCAGGCTCGGCGGGTGGTTCGGGGAACTCACGGTGCGCGAGGGCACCGTGGTGGCGGAAGCCCCGGCGCAAGGCCGGTAGCAACCTTTCGTTCGTCCGACGCATCCAATCGACAAGGGTGTCATTCAACGGAGGGAGTCCCATGTTCCGATACGTCGCGACGCTGCTCTATGCGTACTCAGCCGTTGTGCTGGGCGCGGCCACGGACATGAGCAGGATCAATGGCAGCATCGAAGTGGAGTCCGGCCAGCAGGCCGGAGACATTTCCACCGTCAACGGCTCCATCACCATCGGCTCGTCTGCACAGGTTGGTGAGGTCGAGACCGTCAATGGCTCGGTGCACTTCGAGGAGAGCGCGAAGGCGCGGTCCGCGGAGACCGTGAACGGCGCCATCGTGCTCGGCCGGCGGGTGACGGTGGATGGGCCAGTGAGCACCGTCAACGGCGCGGTGAAGCTGGCGAACGGGGCGCGGGTCGGCGGCGCGCTGGAGAACGTAAACGGCGCGCTCAGTATCGACGGCGGCCAGGTCGGCGGCGGCATCGAGACCGTCAACGGCGACATCCTCCTGACCAGCGGATCGCAGGTGGACGGTGGCATACACGTCGAGAAGAAACGCGGATGGTCGCCGGGCAAGCCCGACAGGCCGCGAGTCACGATCGAGTCGGGCGCCGTTGTGAACGGCACCCTCAGGTTCGATCGTGAAGTGGATCTCTACGTCGGGGCGGGCGCGACGGTCGGCCCGGTCGAAGGCGTCCCGCCGGCGAGGCACGCGCTTCCCTGAGTCCGCGCTCGGTCGGTGGCGCCACCGACCCTGGGACACGCGCCGGGCAGGCCCATCGCCCGGATCCGTCCGGACGAGATATCGGCTTTATGCGAGTCCGGACGGATCCGGGCGATGGGCCGACCAATGCCTCACATCAATGCCCAAAGCACGCCGCCTGGCGGCCGCTGTCACGCCGCCGTGACTCAGTGCGCGAGTCCGGCGCCGGTCGTCAGGTAGACCGCGAAGGTCCCGAGCCAGTGACCGCCCTCGTAGTTCTCGCCGGTGACCGCGGGCAGCGAGGCCTGTGCGTGGACCCGCGCAGCGGCGAGCAGTGACGCTCGCCGCCGGTCGTTCGGCGGCAGGCCGCTGGCGATTCCCTCCAGCATCCAGGCGCGACTAAGGTTGAGCCCGTCAATGTGGGCGAGCTTAGGGTCGCTGCGGTCCGTCACGATGCCGGGTGCCAGCCAGTCGCCGCGACCGGTGGTCGGGATGCCGGGCAGGAAGCGTGTCAGCCAGCGCGAGTACTCTTGCGGCGAAAGGATCCGGCGCATGAAGTCAGCTTCGCCCAGGCAGGGCGACAGGAAATCCTCGCCTGAGGGTTCATATGTGATCGGGCAATTGCGGTCCCCGGAGTAGTAGGCAAGCGCGCGCTCGCGCAGCAGTCCCGCGATGGCGGTGTCGCTGGCCACCGCAGCCCAGTCGGACAGCAGGCCGAACGCAAACGCCGTCTGGCTGTGCTCGCCGACCCGGATCGGGTAGTGCAGCTTCGGCAGCCAGTCCGTGAATCGCTGCGCGGCCTCCTTTGTCAGTGGCTCGAGCGCCGCGTGCCATTCGCGAGCCTGCGCGTAGTCCCAGGTCTCGAGTTCGCTGGCGAGTTGCAGCAGCCACGCGAGCCCGTACGGACGCTCGAACGAAGCACGGCCAGGGCCGCGCAGGTATTCCACTTCGGCCGCGATGTTGGCCGCCGTGAGAGTCTTTGCCAGCGCCGCGCGCGCGTCGGCCGCAAAGCTCGCGTCCGGATAGAGCTTCGCGAGCCGTACCAGCAGCCAGTGCCCGTGCACCGAAGAATGCCAGTCGTAGCAGCCGTAAAACGCGGGCGTCAGCTCACGTGGCGGCTTCGCGTCGGCGTCGGATTGCATCACCTGCGCGATCTTGTTCGGATACTCGCGATGCACGCAGTCGAGCGCGAGGCGGGCGAATCGCGCTGCCGCAGCGGCGTCGAGATCCTGCCTGACAGGCGAGGGAGTCGCGCGCGCCTCCGCCATCCCTGCGACGTTCACGACACCGGCCAGCAGCAGGGCTGCCAGGGCGGGCAGGGCATGCTGGTTTGGAGCGCGCATTCGTCTTCCCTTGTCGGACACAGGGTGGCGAAGATGGACTGAACCGCGCGCCGACGCAATTGGCAGGCCGCACGGTCCTGTCGAGCGCGTCGGGCGCTCAGTGACGACGCTGCTTGTCGTGCTTCTGATGGTAGATGGCGCGGCTGGTGTGCTGTGCGTCGCGGCTCAGTCGATAACGCTCGCCGCGTGTGACGACTCCGTCGGCCTGGACCCTGGCCTCGTGACGGGCGAGCCGCCGCTCCTGGTGGACGAGCCGGCGTGTCTCGGGGGCGGTCAGCTGCCCGGACGCCGTGCCCTGCTCGATTTGCGCCCGCTGTTGCTCCTGCACGCGGTCGATGCGCGGCGTTGCGTCGGCAAGCGCCGTTCCGGCCCAGGACAACAGGAATCCAAGGGCGATCGTTCGTCCAAGCATGTTCGCTCTCCATCGATGCGCCACGAATCGTGGCAGGTACTAGGGAGAACGCGGCAGCAAGGCGCTGGTTGACCCGGTGGCGCGACATCAGGGTGCCCAGGCCGCTCCTGGTCCCTGGAATAGCGGCCACCAGGCGCAGTCACATGTTGCCAGGAATATGATAAGTAATTGTTTATTAAGTAGTTATTGCGTCTTCGCCAGGTCTTCACATAGCCTGGGCCGTCAACGCGGCGTGCCAGCCATCGTCGGGCCCAAAGCGGCGTCGCGGCTGCCGGAGTCGCCCGCGTTCGCAATCCGGACATTCGCGACCGGCATTGGCAGCGAGGCAACTGTTGTATTCCTGCATCAATGCATCGGCCTTCCGGGGCACCTTGGCGTTCGCCGAGTGACGGGCCTTCATGCCCGCAGTACTGACGGCAATTACCCCTTGTTTCGCGGCCAAATCCGGTACATTATTCGCATCACCGGCTGCCAGCGCAGCGATTGCGGACCCACTCCAGAGAGGGAATCCGCAACGCATCGGTGGGCGGCTCGCAGCTGTAGTACTAATAATGCATGGCGGAAAAGCCACAAAGGAGGCCTTCTCAATGTCATCTCGTTACCTGATCCCGCTGGCAGTAGCGGCTGCGCTTGCCGCACCCGTCGCCGCCAATGCGTGGGACTTCGATGCGTATCCGGGACAGCCGAAGGGCGACTGGATTTTCCGCCTGGGCATGAGTGTCGTGAATCCCACCGACCAGAATGTCAACGTCAGCAGTATCTTCGCCGACCCGGTTACGGGCTCGGGACCGAACGCGTATATCGTTGCTGACATGGGCATCAACCTGTCCGGCACGATCACCTACATGATCACGGACCACATCGGCACCGAGTTGCTGCTCGCCGTTCCGTTCACACATGGACTCGACCTCAAGGGCCAGTTGGACGGCAATGGCGCTCGAATCGGGTATGTTGACCAGCTGCCCCCGACGCTGAGCCTGCAGTGGCACTTCAATCCGGAAGGCGCCATTCGCCCGTACATCGGCATGGGCGTGAACTGGACGATTTTCTCCGGCGAAGAGCTGAAGCAGGGCACCGTCTACAACGCGACCGGCCTCGACAACGCGAAGCTTTCGATGGATGACTCGTTCGGCGGCGCCGCGCAGGTCGGCATCGACTGGCACTTGAGCGATCACTGGCTGCTCAACACCGACGTTCGTTACATCGGTATCACGTCCAAGGGGACCGTGACTGGCGATGTTTACGACGGAGAGGGCGGCACGTCCAGGGTTAAGGTTAACCTGGGCGACGTTGACATCAACCCGATCGTCTACACGGTTGCCGTCGGTTACCAGTGGGGCGCGCCGAAGCCTGTCGTAGCGGCAGCACCCCCGCCGCCCCCGCCGCCGCCGCCGCCCCCGCCGCCGCCCGCCAAGTGCAGCGACAGCGATGGTGATGGCGTGTGCGATGAGGCTGACAAGTGCCCGAACACTCCGGCCGGCACCAAGGTTGACTCGGTTGGTTGCCCGATGGAGCAGACCCTCAAGGTCCTGTTCGACTTCGACAAGGCGGAGCTGCGTCCTGAGTCGATCACGGAGCTCGAGCGCGTCGTGACGTTCATGAACGACGTGCCGTTTGCCACGGCGAAGATCGAGGGCCACACGGACAGCATCGGCACCGAGGAATACAACCTGAAGCTGTCGGATCGCCGTGCTAAGGCAGTGTTCGACTACCTCACCTCGCGTGGCGTGGATCCGGCCCGCCTGAAGTCGGAAGGCTTCGGCGAGTCGAACCCGATCGCTTCCAACGACACCGAGGAAGGTCGTCAGCAGAACCGTCGCGTCATGCTGATCCGTACGGATACGGGCATGTAATCGACCCTCAGGTCCAGGCCTGACACGAGGCTCCGCCGCGAAAGCGTCGGGGCCTCGTGCTTTCTGGCCATTGCGAAGCTGCGCCTCGAGACATGCCGGGCGCCACGCAGGCTACAATTCAACGCTACGAGCCAACCCCCTGGCGCCAGCGCCATGGATCCCAGGAGACCGACATGCATGCACTGCGTATTTGTGCCTTGATTGCCGCTGCCGCGGCCCTGATGCCCGCCGCCAGCAATGCGGTGGCCCCCGCCGAGCAAGCGACGGCAACTCCCGACCCCGTACTGGTGCAGGTGGTCGACGGCAGCTGGCGTACGCCTGAGGCCAGGGCACGCGATGCGTATCGGCACCCTGTCGAGAGCCTCACGTTCTGGGGACTAGAGCCGGGCATGACGATCCTCGAGATCCAGCCCGGCGCGAAGTCATGGTGGACCGACATACTGGCCCCGTACGCGCAGCGCACTGGCGGCAAGCTCTATGTCACCGGTGCCGACCTCGACAATCCGGAGTTGTCGGAATCGAGCCGCAAGTCGCGCGCCGAATTCGAGGCGCATTACGGGGCAGACCCGGCGCTTTACGGCAAGATCGGCGTCGTCAACTGGGGGGCGAAGTCGGCACCGCTGCCGAAAGACACCTTCGACTTCATCCTCACCGCCCGCTCGGTGCACGGCTGGATGGGTACACCCGGCATGGTCGAGAAGACGTTCAAGGAGTTCTACGACGCGCTGAAGCCGGGCGGCATCCTCGCGGTCGAGCAGCACCGCGCCAATCCGGGGCCCCAGGGCCCGAACGCGCCGGACGGATACGTCACTGAATCGTTCGTGATCGCGACTGCCGAGCACGTCGGTTTCAAGCTGGCTGCGAAGTCAGAGATCAACGCCAACCCCAAGGACACCAAGGATCATCCGTTCGGCGTGTGGACCCTGCCGCCGACGCTGCGCACTTCTGCCTACGGTTCAGGCCAGCCGGATGACCCGAACTTCGATCATTCGAAGTACCTTGCGATCGGCGAGTCCGACCGCATGACCCTCAAGTTCGTGAAGGTGAAATAGGCGCCAGGAAAATAGGAAAATAGGTGCCTGGCACCTATTTTCCTAAATCTCCTCGGCGACGGTGCGGATGGCGCCGCAGGGGCACTCGGTCACGCACAGGCCGCAGCCCTTGCAGTAGTCGTAGTTGAATGCGTAGCGCTGGCCCGGGCCGAGCTTCATCACGGCATTGTCCGGGCACACACCGTAGCAGTTGTCGCACTCGAAGCAGTTGCCGCATGACAGGCAGCGCCGAGCCTCGAACTGCGCGGTGGTTTCGTCGAAGCTGCCCACGACTTCCTCGAACGTGGACTGCCGGCGAATCGTGTCGAGCACCGGCTGCGTCGACTTCGGCGCGTCGGAGTAATACCAGGTGTTGAGCTTGTCGAAGCTCGCGAGTTCGTGCGATTCAGGGTGCGTCCACGACTGGCCGCGCAGCCATGCGTCGATGTTGCGGGCCGCGAGCTTGCCGTGCCCTACGCCGACGGTGACTGTACGCTCGCCCGGCACCATGTCGCCGCCCGCGAAGATTCCCGGGTGGCCGGTCATCATCGCCTGGTCGACCTTGACGACTCCGTCGTCGATCTCGAGGCCGGGCACGCCGTCGAGCAGCGACAGGTCCACGTCCTGGCCGAGCGCCAGCACCACGGAATCAGCCTCGAGCGTCTCGAGTTCGCCGGTCGGCTGCGCGTTGCCTTTCTCGTCGAGCGTCATCTTCTCGACGGTGATCGAGGATTCGCCGGTCTGCTTGATCGTGGACAGCCACTTGACCAGCACCCCTTCCTGCAGCGCCTCCTCGAGCTCCGACTCGTGCGCCGGCATCTTCTCCCGCGTGCGGCGGTAGATGATGATGGACTCGGTGGCGCCCAGGCGCTTGGCCGTGCGCGCGACGTCGAAGGCGGTATTGCCGCCGCCGTAGACCACGACACGCCGGCCGAGCAGCGGCTTATCCGCGCCTTCCATGCTGCGCAGCACCGAGACCGCATCGAGCATCTTCCCGGCGCTGCCCGCCGGCAGGTATGCGCGCTTGGCGATGTGCGCGCCGACGGCCAGGAACGCGGCGTCGAACCTGCCCTCTACCTTCGAGTCCAGTACGTCGGAGACCTTGGCATTGAGTTCCAGCACGACGCCGAGGTCTACGATGCGCTGGATCTCGGCCTCCAGGACGTCGCGCGGCAGGCGGTATTTCGGAATGCCAAAGCGCATCATCCCGCCCGCGACCGGGCCGGCCTCGCGTATCGTCACCGAGTGGCCGAAACGCGCCAGGTGATATGCGGCCGAGAGCCCGGACGGTCCTGCGCCCACGACCAGCACGCGCTTGCCGCTCTGATTGCGCGGCGGGTCAAACTTCCAGCCGTGCTTCAAGGCCTCGTCGCCGAGGAAGCGCTCTATAGGGTTGATGCCGACGGACTCGTCGAGCTGGCCGCGATTGCAGGAGGTCTCGCAGGGGTGATAGCAGACGCGACCCATCACGGCGGGCAACGGGTTGTCCTGGGTGAGCAGCCGCCAGGCTTCCTCGTAGTGCCCCGATTCGGCGTGGAACAGCCAGCCCTGGATGTTTTCGCCTGCCGGGCAGGCGTGGTTGCAGGGTGGCAGCCGGTCCACGTACACGGGCCGTACGGTGCGCCAGGAGCCGGTATGGTTCGCGAGGCTGGAGCCCGGGTCTAGCGTGATCGCGAATGGTTTCGACTTCATGCCCTGCGCTCCACGTCGTCTGTCAGCCGATAGCGCCGGATGTTGCGGTCGGCGATCTGCTGGATGCGCTCGACGATGTCCGGGTGCCCGGGCGCCTTGAACAGGTGGGCGAAGCGCTGCTGCGGCTTCAGGTAGTCCTCCACCGGCAATTTCCGCTTTATCTTCGACACCTGGGTGACCGTGCCGTGTTCGGCCTCGAACACCGGGAACAGCCCGGTTTCCTTGGCCAGCCGCGCCATGCGGATCGTGTCCGAAGACGCATGTCCCCAGCCCAGCGGGCAGGGGACCAGGATGTGGATGTAGCGCGCCCCGCGGAACTCCATCGAGCGGCGGACCTTCGCCTCGAGGTCTCGCAGTTCCGCCACCGTCGCAGTGGCGACGTAGGGGATGTCGTGCGCGATCGCGATCGCGGGCACGTCCTTGCCCTGGCCGAATCGCGCCCCGGTCGAATCGCCGACCGGCATCGTCGTATTGGTACGCGCGCCCGGCGGCGTCGCCGAGGACCGCTGCACGCCGGTATTCATGTAGCCGCCGTTGTCGTAGCAGATGTAGAGCACGTCGTCGTTGCGTTCGAACATGCCGGACAGGCAGCCGAAGCCGATGTCGGTGGTGCCGCCGTCGCCGCCCTGCGCCACGACGCGCACGTCGTGGCGGCCCTTGACGCGTATCGCGGCGGAAATGCCGGTCGCGACCGCTGCGGCATTACCGAACAGCGAGTGGATCCACGGGATCTGCCACGAGGTCTCGGGGTAGGGCGTCGAGAACACCTCCAGGCAGCCGGTCGCATTCGCGGCCACCAGCTGCCGGTTCGTCGCCTCCATCGCTGCGTCGATGGCGTAGCGCGCGCCGAGCGCCTCGCCGCAGCCCTGGCAGGCACGGTGCCCGGAATTGAGCGAGTTCGTGCGGCGCATGTTCGCCTGCACCGAGCGCTGCTCGTCGGGCAGCAGGCGATTGCCGACCGTAAACGTGCCGGTCTGGTAGAAGCGGACGGGCTGGTAGCTCATGTCAGGGTCCTCAGCCGATCTTCGCGGCGACTACGCCGAGTTCGCGCAGGATGGCCTCTGCGATCGGCCCGGAGCGGCGCTGCTCCCGCTCGCGCTTCAGCACGTGGTCCACCATCTTGTAGTCCAGGTCCATGAACGTGAGCGGCTCGAGCCGGCCCTCGACTGCCTCGGCGAACACCTTGTGCAGCGACTGACGGGTAATCGAACGTCCGCCGAGCCCGGCGATCACCGTGTGCACCAGGTCGGGCGACCCCGAGTAGGATGCCGAGACGTTGTTTGAGACGATCCCGCCCACGCCCACCGCGAGGCTCTTCTCCAGCACCACGATGCGCTTCGCGCCGGCCAGTGCGTCGCGGACCGCAGCCATCGGCCAGGGGCGGAAGCACGAGATACCCAGCACGCCGATGCGCGTACCCTGCTCGCGCATCTCATCGACCGTGTCCTTGATCGTGCCGAGCACCGAGCCCAGTGCGACGACGACGGTCTCGGCACCCTCGAGCCGGTAACCACGCACGAGGCCGCCGCTCTCGCGGCCGAAAATACGGTGGAATTCGCCCGCCCATTCCGGGATCAGTTCCAGCGCCTGGCGCTGCTTCACATGGGCGAGGTAGCGTACTTCCATGAATGCCTCGGGACCGACCATCGCGCCGATCGAGACGGGGTCGGCGGGATCCAGCACCTGCCGCGGTTCGTACGGGGGCAGGTACGCATCGACCTGCTCCTGCGTAGGCATGTCGACTCGCTCGTATGCGTGGGTGAGGATAAAGCCATCCATGCACACCATCACCGGCAGCGAAAGTTCCTCGCCTAGCCGGAACGCCTGTATGTGCAGGTCCAGCGCCTCCTGGTTGTCCTCGGCAAACAGCTGGATCCAGCCGCAGTCGCGCTGGCTCAGTGCGTCCGTGTGGTCGTTCCATATGTTGATCGGCGCGCCGATCGCGCGGTTGGCAACCGTCATCACGATCGGCAGGCCGAGCCCGGCTGCGTTGAACACGGCCTCGGCCATGAACAGCAGGCCCTGGCTGGCTGTCGCGGTGTAAGCGCGCGCGCCCGCGGCGCAGGCGCCGATGGCCACCGACATTGCCGCGAACTCCGACTCGACATTGATGAATTCGCACGGCGCGAGCTTGCCCGTGTCGACCATGCGCCCGAGGCCCTCGACGATGTGCGTCTGCGGCGAGATGGGGTAGGCACAGATCACCTCGGGGCGACACAGCGCCACCGCCTCGGCGACGGCCGCGGAACCTTCAACCTGCTTCAGCACGACCGGCTCCCTGCGTCTGTTGCAACACCCAGGCATAGGCGACATTGGCCGCGGCCACGTTGGCCGCCGCCACCTTCGCCGGAAACTTCTCGCCGATCGCGGCCGACACGGAGTCGAGCGAAATGCGCGACGAGATCGCGGCGAATCCGGCCAGCAGCGCAGCGTTCGGGACCGCGCGCCCGATGTGCTTCAACGCCAGTTCCGTCGCCGGCACGGTGCAGAGCCGTTCGCGACGGAAACCGGCGATGAACTCGCCGAGTCCCAGTTCCTCGAACGTCTTCGAGGTGTTGATCACGATGTAGCCGTCCGGCGAGAGTCCGCCGAAGACGTCCACCTGGTGCAGCAGCGTGGGGTCCTGGATGATGACCGCGTCCGGCGACATGACCGGTTCGCGAAGCCGAATCGGGTGGTCGTCGATGCGGCAGAACGCAACCACCGGCGCGCCGGTGCGCTCCGAGCCGAAGCTCGGGAAGGCCTGGGCATGACGGCCCTCGCGAAATGCCGCGACGGACAGCAATTCGGCAGCAGTGACGACACCCTGGCCGCCGCGCCCGTGGATTCGAACCTGGAACATATGGCTCCTGCCCCCTGACCGAATTATGGACGATGCGGCCTCCCGGCAGGAACCGACATCCGTGGGGACACGGATTGCAGTGCGGAATCTCCCTCCGGCGGTCAGCGGGCTTTCCGCGGGGACTGCAATTAGTGCAAAGTTGTGGCCCCGTCCGCCTTTTTACAGGAACCCTCGATGACCCGGAAACCCTGGCCGTTCGCGGCGACACTGGCATTTGTCCTGGCGTTTGGCGTTGCCTCCACGGCAAACGCCGGCACCGCACCGGCGGCGTCCGCGGCTGCAGCCGGCGGGCCGGAGGCAGCCCGAGCCGAGCCGGCCCCTGGTAGCGCCGAGGAGTCGCGCAGGCTGCACGAGGTGCTGGATGCCTACTTCGACGAGTACCTTGAACTCAACCCGATGCTCGCCACCTCGATCGGCGACACGCGCTACAACGGCGCCTACCAGGTGCAGATCTCGCCCGAGTGGCGGGCGCGGTACGAGAGCCTCCAGACCCGCTACCTGGAGCGCATCAAGGGCATCGACCACCGGAAACTCGGGCGCCAGGACCTGATCTCCTGGGAGGTGTTCAAGTCGGCGCGCGAGATGGACATCGAGGGGCTTCGCTTCCCGAGCTGGTTGATCCCGCTCAACCAGTTCTACTCGGTGCCGAATTCCTTCGTGCAGCTCGGTTCCGGCAGCGGGATCCAGCCGTTCAAGACCGTGAAGGACTACGAAGACTTCCTGCAGCGCATGAATGGCCTCCCGGCCTGGACCGACCAGGCGATCGTCAACATGCGCGAGGGCATTGGCAAGGGCTATACGCTGCCGCGAGTGCTCGCGGAGAAGGTGCTGCCGCAGCTGGCTTCGCAGGTCGTGGCCCGGCCGGAGGATTCGCTGTACTGGAACCCGGTCAAGAACATGCCGGCCAGCTTCAGTGACGCGGATCGCGCGCGGCTCACGGCCGCCTACCGTTCGATGATCGAGACCAAGGTGTTCCCGACCTACAGCCGGTTGCACGACTTCGTGCGCGACGAATACCTGCCGAAGTGCCGCGAGACCGTGGGCATGGAGGGGCTGCCCGACGGCAAGGCCTGGTATGAGTACCGGGTGCGCGACATCACGACCACGGACCGCACTCCGGCCGAGATCCACGCGCTGGGTCTCGCCGAAGTCGAGCGCATCCACGGCGAGATGCGCAAGGTGATGGAGCAGGTCGGCTTCAAGGGCGACATGCAGGCATTCTTCGCGTTCCTCCGCGCCGACCCACGGTTCTACTTCGACAGCGGCGATGCGCTGATCGCGGGTTATGACGACATCAAGCAACGAGTGAATCCGCGCCTCCCGGAGCTGTTCAACGTGCTGCCGAAGGCGGACTATGAGGTTCGTGCCGTAGAGCCGTTCCGCGAGAAGAGCGCCGCCGGCGGGCAGTACCAGGCGGCGAGCGAGGACGGCTCGCGTCCCGGCATCTTCTACGCGAACACCTACGACCTGACGGCGCGGCCGAAGTGGGCGATGGAAGCGCTGTCGCTGCACGAGGCCAATCCGGGCCATCACTTCCAGATCTCGATACAGCGCGAGCAGCGAGACCTGCCCGGATTCCGGCGTTTCGGGGGCTACACGGCGTATTCAGAAGGCTGGGCGCTGTATGCGGAGTCACTGGGCAAGCCACTTGGCATGTACCAGGACCCATACCAGTACTTCGGCATGCTGGAAGGGGAGCTCTGGCGTTCGATCCGCCTGGTCGTGGATACCGGGCTGCACTCGATGGGCTGGTCGCGGCAGCAGGTGCTGGACTACATGGCGGCCAACAGCGCGGCCGCGGAGGCGCAGCGTGTCGCGGAAGCCGAGCGCTACATGGCCATTCCGGGCCAGGCGCTCGCCTACAAGATCGGGCAGCTCGAGATCCAGGCGCTGCGTGCCAGGGCAGAGCGCGAACTGGGTGCACGCTTCGACATCCGGAAGTTTCACACGGCCGTGCTGATCCACGGCGCACTGCCGATGAGGGAACTCAGCGCCGAGATCGACCGCTGGATAGCGGAGCAGCGCGGCGGATGAGCCGAAACCTGACGGCTCTGCTGGCCGGTGCGTCGGGCCTGGTCGGTGGCGAGTGCCTGAAGCAACTCGTCGCCGCGCCCGAATATGGCGTAGTCATCGTGGTAACGCGGCGCGACCTCGGCGAGCCGGCCCGGCACCCGAAGGTCACCCAGCTGGTGCTCGACTTCGATCGACTAGGCGAGTTGCGCGAGAAACTTCGCGCGCACCATGTTTTCTGCACGCTGGGAACGACGATACGCAAGGCGGGTTCGAAGGCGAAATTCCGCCTGGTGGACTACGAGTATCCACTGCACCTTGCGCAGCTCGCGCGCATGAACGACGCGCATCATTTCTCGATCGTCAGCGCGCTCGGCGCGAGCCGCTCGTCGCCATTCTTCTATTCAAGGGTGAAAGGCGAGGTCGAGCAGGCACTGCGTGCCATGCGCTGGCCGAGCCTGGCGATCTTCCGGCCGTCGGTGATCGCCGGTGAGCGGGGCGAGTCGCGCCCGCTGGAGCGGGCGAGCGAGCACCTGCTCAGGCTGGCGCCCGCAACCTGGCGCCCGGTCGCGGCATCGGACATCGCCGCGGCGATGGTGGCCGTCGCCCTCGAGTCGCCGCCGGACACCACGGTCGTGGAGTCGCGTGACATCCCGGCCAGGGCACGCGAAAAGCGTTGAATCCCCGCTTCCGCGGCGCGCGCCATGCACGCCGTGCGCCGCCCGTACAGGCCCCGTCCGGCCTGCCTACATGAAATCGACGGAGACCAGCGCGGCTCCGGCCGCGATCACCGCGAGCAGCATCAGGACGACGATGGATTGAACGGCGGGCCGCTTGCTCGCCAGGCCGGCTGCCAGCACCAGCAGCGCGGCCACGCGAAGCTGGCCGCCCAGCGTCAGGTCCGGCCGACGTTCGACGGCGACCTGGACGGCCATGGCAACCAGCGTCAACGCGATCATCAGGCTGTAGAGCCACCGCCGGTTTTCGTAGAAGTAGGCCCGCAGGTCGATCTGCCCCTCGTCACTGATCGTGGGCACGATCAGGTCGCTCACCAGGTAGAGCAGCAGGGGCATGCTGAGCGCCAGCATTGCGTTGAACACTGTCCAGTGTGGGTGGTTCGAAAACCGGATCAGCGCGAAGATCGTCACGACGTGGGCGGCCATGGTGATGACCAGCCAGGCACTGTGCACCCAGTACAGGTGCATGCGCCTGCGCTGCTCTATCATCGAGGCTAAGCCCTGCACCAGCCTCGAGATGCCGAGCCCGGCCACGATCGAATACAGGGTGAGCAGGATGTCCGATTCGCTCATGAGCTGGAGCCTCCGGGGGAACGCCGATCAGTGCTTGCCGGCAGCGGAGCCCGCCAGTTCAGCCTTGGCCACGCCATAGACGTACGCGAACCGGGCATTGCCCGGCGCAAGCTCGGTCGCACGCCTCAGTTCGAGCAGTGCCTCGTCGTTCTTTTTCTGCCGTACCAATGATAGACCTAGCGCATGGTGCAGCGTCGCATCCTCGGGCGAAACAGCGATGCCATCTCGCAGCGCGGACTCGGCGTCCGCCTCGCGGCCCTGCATCCGCATCACGTCGGCGAGGTTGGCCCAGGCAGGCACGAACGTGGGGTCGAGGGCGATCGCCGAGCGGATTTCCGCTTCCGCCTCCATGAACTGGCCACGCTCGGCGTAGTAGGTTCCGAGGTTGGTCCGGTTCTCGGGGCGGTCGGCGTTGAAACGTTCGGCCGCGACATACTCTGCCGACGCCTTCGAATACGCCTCGATGTCGGCGGGACTGAGCGCAGCCGCCGGCACCGGCGCGAGCGTGCGCGCAGCCCTGATTCGAACGTCCCTCACCGGGTCGCGCAGCAGCGGCACGATCGGTCCGCGCTGCTCAGGCGGTACGGTGTCGTATACGCCGACGGCTGCGTGACGCACCAGCGGGCTCTGATCCCTGAGTCCGGCCTCGGCGGACAGCGTCGCATTGTCGCCGCCGAGCTGCGCGAGGCGTTCGAGCGCCGAGGCGCGCGCGATGGCGGACTCGTCCTGGTTCGAGACCAGCTGCGCCAGTGCAATCGTGGCATCCGGTTCGCCACGGTCGGCGGAGGCAAAAGCGGCGGCGAAGTCCTGTAAACCAGTCTTCGGGTACGGGTAGCGCGTCTTGAGTTCAGCAACAGCCCACGCGGCCGTGCGGTCGTCATGACACTGGTTGCAGGCATTCGGAACGCCCAGCGTTTCGGTCAGGTCCGGACGCGGGATGCGGAAGCTGTGGTCGTGACGCGGATCCACGACCATGTAGGTGGTGGTCCGCATGTGGCATGCGGCGCACTGCGCCCCCGGCGTGCCGGGCTCGTGGAAGTGGTGTGCGTTGGTGTCGAATTTCGAGGCGAGGTGGCATTGGGCGCAGACGGCATTGCCTTGCGCGCGAAGCTTCGCGCCGTGTGGCTCGTGGCAGTCGCCGCAGGTCACGCCCTTCGAGTACATGCGGCTCGACAGGAACGAGCCCCAGTTGTAGACCTCGTCGCGCTGCTGGCCATCCGGGTAGTAGAGCCCGGGCGTGAGCAGCGCCGGAATGTAGTGATCCTCCAGTATCTCTCCGGCATGGTAGCCGTTGGAGAACTGGCCGCGCCGCGAGTGACACTGCGCGCAGACGTTGATCTCCGTGTCCGCATCACGTGCACGACTACGAGTCGAACTGCCGGTCGCCGGATCGATTTTCCATCCCGCGCCGCGGCGTTCGCCAAAGTGCACCGTGAGCCCGTTCGACTTCGCAGCCGCGCCGCCGCTCGCGGCTGCCTCGGCCCAGGCGACGTGCGCGGAGCCCGGCCCGTGACAAGCCTCGCAGCCTACCGTCGGCTCGGCCCAGCGGGTCGCAAACGTGTCGGTCGCCGCGTCGTAGTTCTTCTGCAGGTCGGTCGCATGGCAGTCCGCGCACATGTAGTTCCAGTTCTGCTGCCTTTTCGTCCAGTGCAGCTCGTCCGTGTGATCGATGTGCTCGTCGGGGTAGAGGTGGAACCACCGCTGGCCACCCGCGGCTTCCGGCCGTGAATCCCAGGCAATCGACAGCGCCTGCAGCCGTCCGCCGCCGATGTCCAGCAGGTACTGCTGCAGCGGATACACACCGAAAGTGTGTAGAACTTCAAAGTCGGCCAGCTTTCCGTCTGGACCATCAGTGCGAATCATGAACTTGCCGTCACGGCGGTAGAACGTGCTCGTAACGCCGAAGTGCTCGAAGCTCGCGTCGTTGAAGTCACCGAGCACCGACTGTTCGGTCGGAGCCTGCATGGCGAGCGCGTGCTGCGACCCGCTCCATGCCACCGTCTCCGCCTGGTGGCACTTCGCGCAGGCTTGCGAGCCGACGTAGCCAGCCGGTCGCGGTTCCGCTGGATTCTCTGCCCCGATCTGCTGGCTCGCGGGCAAAGGACCGGTGAGCACGCCCGACCGCCACAGCACGAAGGCGACCACGCCGAGGGCCGCGAGCCCAAGGACCAGGGGCAGGTGACGATGTTTCAAGAAACGACTCGCGACGCTGGGCGGAGCTCAATTGTGCCCACTGGCAGCGGGCATTGACAGCGCGACCCGGCAGCCCCGCAATAGCAGCGGATCAACCAATTCCTGGGAGCGACCACCATGACACGAGTACCGAAGCGCTTGCTGAGAGTCCTGGCAGCCGGCTGCCTGGTCGCATGCACGGTGGCGGGGGCGGCCGCGCCTCCGGAGACCTGGGATGGCCTCGAATACCGCAAGACGAAGGGCCTCGACGCCGTTTACGTCCGACCCGGCGCTGAATTCAAGGCGTACAGGACCCTGGTACTCGAGCCGGTCCAGGTGGCGTTCGACAAGAACTGGGATCCCAACAAGGATTCGCGTGGCACGGCCGGGCGGCTGTCCGCCGCCGACCTGCAGCAGATCCGCGAGGAGATGGCCGCCGAGTTCCGTCGCGTCTTTGCCGAGGAACTCGCGGGCGCGGGTTACGAGGTGGTTGCGAAACCGCTGGACGATACCCTGGTGGTCGCGGCCGGACTTGCGGACGTATACATCAACGCGCCGGACAAGCTGACCTCGGGCCGGACCAGCACCTACACGATGAACGCGGGCCGCATGACGCTGGTCATGGAGCTGCGCGACGGGCCCACCGGACAGCTGCTGGCGCGCGTCGTGGACCGCTATGCCGGCAAGCAGGCCGGCTACGCGACCATCGCGAACGGCGTCACCAACTCGGCGGAATTCCGCCGGGCGGTCACCGACTGGGCCAGGCGGCTGGTCAAGGGCCTCGACAAGCTCCAGGGCAAGGGCGACTGATCGACTGCGCGATGGCGTTCGCGCGCGCCTGCAGCCGCCGCCCGGGCAGCTACTTCGGGAACATCAACTGCACCTGTGCCCGCAGCTGCCAGTCCGGTCCGTACTCCGGTGTCTCGACGTTGTAGTACGCGGAGACCTGCGTGTTCACCGGCAGCTTTCCAAGGTGGAAGATCTTGCCGACGCCGCCGCCGAGCGGAACGGTCCAGGTATCGCCGCTGTCGGCCTGCCAGTTCGCGGTGATGACCGGTGCGGTGGTCAGGTATGCGCCGCCCTTGAAGTTGTAGTTCAGGAACGGCTGCACCAGCATCTGGTTGATCGGCGGCGACGAGTTCGAGTTCGTCACCGACCAGACGTTGTTGACGAGCACGCCATACACCCATGGGCTGCCGTGCGTAATTTTCAGCACGACCGCGGTGGGCCCCAGGCCCCAGCGCTCATTGCCGAGCACGTCGCTCGTGTGAGTCGGCAGTTGTGCGATTGCTCCCACGCCCCAGATGAGGCCTTTCGGCACCGCCGGCGAGAGGAAGGCCGAGAACTGGGTGTCGCTCAATCCAAACGTCGAACCCTGCCCCGGGTACAGCGCCGGCTGCCAGAGCAGCGGGAAGATCGTGCGCGTGATGACGTTCCACTCGTCGTTCAGGTGGATCGGGTACACGGGCTGGATGTTCAGGACGTCCTGGGTCTTTTCCAATGGCCCGAAATTGAAATTGGTGTTGTTCTGGAACGGCACGCTGATCAAGTTGCCGACCGGGTTCTGCGCCAGCTTGGCGAGTTCCTCGGCCGACATCTCGGCGGCGCGTGCCGCGCCGCCGGTGAGCAAGCCGAAGATGGCCGTCGCCAGCGTCGCCGAATACCATTTTCGCATGAGGGTGCTGCGTTGCCTGCGGTCTTATTCGCGCGGACCGCCCGCGAAGCAGCCACTGCCGTCCTGCGGGCAGACGACGACGATGGTCTGGCGCTGGCCGCAGCCCTCGACGCCGACCGTGTACTCGGCGCGCTCGACGCCGAAGCGGATCGAGACGGGCGCGACCATCTGGCGCGACAGCACCTGGCCCGTGGCACTCGGGCAATTCATGTCGAAGCTGACACGCTTCACGGCAGTGCTCACCGCCTGCTGTTGCTCGGCGTCGAGCTGCTGGCCGGTGGACTGGCAACCGGCGAGGCCGACGAGGCATGCACTGGTGACGAATGCAGCATATTTCATGAGGCTCTCCTGCGGGAGTCTGTCCGTTGGGTTGTTGTTCGTGGCATGCGGCCGCGCAATGATCTGCACCTGCGGGAGCCGCGAGGATAGCTTAGCACCGCGCCGGATATTGCCAACAGCGCTGCCGTCCATCGTCTGGACCACCACGGCCTTCGGCGCCATGTGCCCGCGTACTTCCGGCGTGCCGCTCGCGGCGCGGTTCACGCCGCCTCGATCCGTGCCTTCAGTCCGCGACACATGGCAGACCCGAGCATCCGGCCGAAGATTCGCGCAAGCAGCGCCCCGGTCCCCGGGACCTTGGGCCTGAACCTGACGGTCCAGGTGATTTCCGTCCCGCCGTCCCTGGGCTCGAGCCGGATCTCGCCCTGGTGGCAGACGAACGGCGAGCCCTTGATCACGCGGTAACGGATGAGTCGCGGCGCTTCTGCGCAGGTGATCTGTTCCAGCACCGCTCCCAGCGGGCCGCCGAGGCTTCGAACTGCCCCACGGCCGTTACGCTCGGTTTCACCCGGTCGGTCCAGCGTGACTGGCTTGAAGCCGCTCCACGTCGACATGCCCTCGTGGTCCATCAGGACTGTCCACGCGCGCTCCGGCGGCGCAGCCACCTGCACGGATTGCGTAATCGAGTGGGTGTCTGGAAGCGGGCGATCCTCGATCGGCAACGGCTCGAAGCCCCAGTCCCGATCGGACTTGCCGGGCTTAGCCCAGAGCAGTTCGACGGAGAATCCCTGCGAGTCGTTGACATAGACCACGCCTGCGCCGGGCAACTGGAATGGCCTCCAGTTCGGCCGCGCGCCGGCGAGATACCAAAGTTCTTCGTGCTCGGGCTCATGGAGACGCACCTCGGAACGCGGCAACCCCAGTGCATCGCCGAAGAACGAGATGGTCTGGTCCAGGTCCGGCACCGACAGCGTGACCGAGCGAACTGCTGTTCCGCAGGCATCCCGGCCCGGCCCGGGACCCGCTGGCAGCGGGTCGGCCTCCATCAGCTCGACGAAGACTCCGTCAGGGCTCCTGACGCAGGCGCGGCGATTTCCCGCGGCATCAGCCGCGCATCATGCGCCTGCTGCCGCCTGCAGGCATCAGGCCGCAGCCCTCCCGAAACCATCGCTCGGTGCGGCGCAGGTCCACGACCGAAAAGGCGACCTGGTTGAGTGGTGCCGGTTGCTTCATGTTGCGGACTCGGAGTTTCGAATCATGGACTGTGGACTGTGGACTGTGGACTGTGGACTCGGGGCGACGGCGCAGCGTGGCCGTTACGCAAGTATTGCCGAAGCTGCCGTCCAATGTGACTCCCTCGATGGGGGTGGGCGCGTATTGCCGGCCACAGCCTGCGGCAACGGGTCCTCTCGTATCCCGTAAACTGACCGGGAACCGACGGTGAGTCCAGATGCCTGACATACCGCACGCGCGATTCCGGATGCCGCGGAGGCTGCTCCGGGTTGCGCAGCCAGCCACTGACGAGACAGTGCTGCTGGAACCCAGCGCCGTGGACACGAAATAGCCAGGATGTTTTTCATGCCATACCTGCCGCTCAAATTGCTGCCCGCCGGGCGCGCGTGTGTCGTAAGCGCTGCACTGGTGTGCTGCGCGATCCTCGCCCCTGTCGCCGCATCGCAAGCGGCACCGAAGACCGACATCGTCTATTTCAACAATGGCGACCGGCTGACCGGCGAGATCAAGGGCCTGGACAAGGGCAAGCTCGAGCTGAGCACCAGCACGGCGGGCACCGTGAACATAGAGTGGGACAAGGTTGCTCGCATCGAGACCAGCCAGTACCTGGAGGTCGAAACGTCCAGCGGAACGCGTTTCCACGGCCGCGTGCCCGAGGCGCAGCAATCGGGCTCGATACGCCTCGCGGCTGACGGCGAAGCGGCCGCGGAGCCTGTCGCGATGACCGACGTCGTCCGCATCGCGCCCATCGAGAACGGCACGCTCGTCCAGCGGCTCGATGGCTACCTGACCGTGGGATTCAACTATGCCAGGGCCGACAGCCAGACGGAATTCGACTTCAGCGGCGGCCTGAGTTCGCGCAACGAGATCAGGGGGTGGTCGCTGGACGGGCAGGCGACCGTAAACGCACAGTCCAACGCCCCGACCACGAGCATGTACGATGTGACTCTTGCCAACAAGCGCTTCATGCGCGACCGGTGGTTCCAGCAGTACGTCGGCTCGGTCCAGGGCAACGACGAACTCGGGCTCAACATTCGCGAAATCGTCGGCGCCGGCATCGGCAGGTTCGTCGTGCAGAACCTGCACAGCGAATGGTCCGTCGTCGCAGGGCTTGCCTATGCCCGCGAGAACTTCAAGGACGAGTCGACACGGAACAGCGTCGAGGGATTGCTGTCGACCCAGTATTCGTTCTTCCGGTATGACACGCCGAAGCGCTCGGTGGATGTGGGGCTCGCGGTGTTTCCGAGCCTGACCGAGTCCGGGCGCATCCGTGCCGAGGCGGACGTCGATTGGCGCATCGAGCTGGTGGAGGATTTCTTCTTCGACCTGAGCTTCTACGGCAGCTACGACAGCAAGGCGGACCCGGAAGCGGCGTCGAACGTCGACTACGGGGTGATTACTTCGCTCGGATACAGTTTCTAGCGCAGCAGGGCCGGATTCGCCGCCGGGACGGCTTCAGGCATTTCCCCCGGACGGACCGGGCGCGGGCAGGGAGGTGGTGGAAGTCTGGACTTCGGCGGAGGCAGCGTCGCCTGCCTCGTCCGTTGCAGCCGTTTCGCCAGCCTCGTTCGCGCCGTCCGGCCCATCCACCGCCCTTGCCTCATCCGCCACGCGGTGCGAATGGCCGGTGACCAGCGCAGTGGCAAGCACGACCACCATGACGGCGCCGAACGGGAATCCGACCAGCTTGCCGGTCTCGGATGCAGTGATGAACAGCAGCACCGTGATGAGTCCCCGCGGCGCAATCCATATCACCTGGTGCCTGCTCCTGACGCGCAGCAACTTCAGGATTCCGAACCTGCTCGCATAAATGACGCCGACCATCACGATCGCAATTGCCCATACGCGCCAGTCCGCCATTTCGCGCACGTCGGTCCAGTAGCCGAGCATGATGAAGAACACACTCTTGACCGCGAACGTGAGTTCCGCGACCAGTCCCTTGAACTCGGACAGCGTGGCGTCGTAACGCGGGCGGTGCATGGACTTGAGCCATGCATTCCACTCGAGCAACCGCGGATTATTGAGCAGCAGGCCGCAGACCAGGATCATGATCAGCGGTGACAGGTGCAGCATCTTGCCGGCCGCATAGAGCAGCAGCAGGCCCGCCAATAGCGGCACGAAGCGGATGTGCCCCTCGATCCGGTTGATCAGGAAGAAGATTCCTAGCGCGGTGACGACTGCGGCCAGCAGCGACAGCGCGCCTCCGCCAAACAGGTCTGCAAGGAACAGGTCCATGGACCCGCCGGCAGAGAGCCAGGCGTAGAACACCAGTACGCCGATGATGTCGGAGAGCGAACTCTCGTAGACCACGAATTCCCGCGCGTTGTCGGACAGGCCCGCAGCGCTGGGAATTGCGACTGCGCTCGAGATTACGGCGAATGGCATGGCCGCCAGCACCGCGGTCGACCAGTCGTAATCGAGCAGCCTGCCGAACAGCCAGGCGAACACCGCGAGCGTGACGAGGAACCCGGCCAGTGCGGAGCTGCTAGACCGCGCTATCAGCAGCGCGCGCTCGCGGCGCAACTCGAGATCCAGCGAGCCCTCGAGCACGATCAGGATCAGGCCGATCGTGCCCACGACCGGCAGCAGCAACTCCACGAACCTGAGCTCGAGCCCGATGCGGTCCAGGACTTCCCTGGCAATCATGCCGGTCGCGATCAGCAGCACGACGCCCGGCACCTTCGTACGACGGCCCAGCACCTCCAGCAGGTATGCGAATACGAACAGGCCGGCGAGGACCAGCAGGGCGCGGTCGGTCATTTTCCTGGTTCGGGTCCGCCGCCGAGCAGCGTTCGTCGCGATACGACCGGCGGTGGCTCGGGTTCCTCTGCCACGTGCAAGGCTTCGGCCGCGGACTGCGCTGCGACCTGGGCGGCCTCGTGGTCCGTGAACTCGCTCATCGGCGAGAACAGCGCGCAGCTGCCCACCAGGCCGAACCCAGGAAGGTCGCTGACCAGCAGGTCGTATTGTCCCGACGGGAACGCCAGTCGTACGCTGCCGCCGGTGACCCAGGTCGCCCGGTCCGACTCCGACGGGATCACGACCAGGTTCATGAACCAGGGCGTGACCATGATGCCGGCGTGGCGCCCATCGACCTCGCGGAAGCCGATCGCCTCCACCGCGATCGTCGGGTTGTAGATCGGCAGCCCCTTCATCGACAGCGCAGCGCGGCGATATGCGTTTGCGAGCTGCACGACCGGGTGGGCGAGCGGCGAATCGCCGCCCGCGCTGCCGAGCACCATGAACTTGCTCTTCTCGGCGTCGCAGTTCGGGCAGCGCCAGGTGTCCGGCAGCCGGGAGAACGGCGTACCCGGTTGAACCTGTTCGACGTCGTCGCCGAGCGCCGGGTCGTACACCCACCAGCAGATCCCGCATTCCAGGCGGGTGTCGTCGTCGAGCTTGGAGCCGTCACCAAGGTAGCTGCCCTCGAACGTGCTGCTCATGACGCGTACGCCAGCATCATTTCCGGGAGCCGCCCCGCGGATTCGGCGAGGTCCTCGCGGGCGGCGAGTGCCGCGACGGGCACCCCGCCGATTTCGAGCGTGTCGAGGATCACGTTGTCCATCGAATTCAGGTACTGCACCGCCCATACGTGCCGGAGGCCCGACGCAAAGATCCGGCAGCTGCCGTAGCCGCCGCCACGGATCACCAGCGGAATCTGGCCGAGTACCGTCGTCAGCACCTCGGCATCTGCCTCGGTAATGGGCAGCAGCGTGAAGTTGATGACGTGGTTTTCTTCCCCCGGCTGGTAGGCGGCCGAGCGCTGCTGCAACTCGGTGAGCAGCGCGAGCGAATTCATCGCACCCTGCGGCAGCCGATCGGGGATCTGGATCGACTCCCTGGGCATGTGCTCGGCCGCATGCAGCACCGCCTGTGGAATCCTGGCGGCCTCGAGCCAGTCGGTCTTCGTGCCGTCCTGCGACGTTGCTTCGACGTACCAGAGTCCGGTGAGCACCGATTCGGTGAACGTGTAACCGACATTGCCGCCGACCGATCCCCAGACGTCGCCCTCGCCCAGCACGTCGAGGATGGTGTCGCGGTCACCTGGTTCCAGCGAGCGCATGCTGATCAGGCTCGGCTCTCGGTCGCCTTCGGCGTGCTCGCGCAGCGCGGCCACCGCTTCCTCGAGCACGGCGCGGGCGGCTTGCGACATGCTGTCGACCCGCCTCGCGTCGCGGCGGGGCCGGGTGGTACCAACCGGCATGTCCAGCAGGCGCAGGGATGGGTCCTCGCCGGCCGGGGCCGGGGCAGGCACCTTGGGCCGCCAGACGAGTGGATAGTCGGTCATGCGTTTCCTCCAGGCGCAGGCGCCCTCGCGGCGCCCTCGGGCGCCAGTAGCCGGTCACAGGCCTGCGCGAACACGGGCCAGTCTCTCATTCGCGCGACGAGTTCAGTCGCCTGGCCGTCTCTTACGAATACTACGGCAGGCAGGACGACGACGCCGAAAAGCGGCATTACGCTTGTTTCGTCACGCCGGTCGATGATTCCCACGAACAGGCGGCCCCGGTAAGCGGCCAGCAGTTCACGAACCACGACGGCGACGTCGAGGCCCTCGGGCCGATGCGCGGTATCGCCGGTCAGGAACAGCAGGGCCCGGGGATGCTGCGCCAGGAACGCGTCGAGGTCCGTCTTGCGCACTACTTCGCAGTCGTCCAGTGCGGCCAGGGCTTCGATGATGGTACTCATGTTGGTTTCTCCGGGTCCTTGCCGGCATGCTCTGCTGCGGAATGCCGGGCCAGGAACCGCTCGTCGCCCTTGCGGTATGCGGCTTCCTCGGACGGGCGGCCGTCCTCGTAGCGCCCGAGCGCCAGCGCGTCAAAGACGACCGCGCCAGAGTCCGCACCGGCGCGCGGGTGACCTGCGACGCCCCAGGCGGCCAGTTCGGCAAGGCCGAGTTCCAGCGCCTGCGGCACCAGCGCGCGCACCCGGGGGGTGAGGCTGCCGCCATAGTCGGCAAGCTCGACAGGTTGCACGCCGACCAGCGTGAATGCCCGGGGCTTGTGGCCGAGCATCTCGAGCGATGCCAGGACGTCGTTCATCCCCGCCTGGTGCAGGCTCATCTTGTCGCGGTTCATGTAGCGCGGCACATCTTGGTCGCGCGCCACCACCAGCGTGCCGGGTTCCCGGCCGCAGTCCACTGCGTCGAAAAGCAGCACGTGCGTCGCGTCCTGCAGCAGCGGGATCAGCGCGAGTCCGAGTGTCCCGCCGTCCAGCAGTTCAACCCCTGCCGGAAACTCCCAGGCCTGGTCGAGTGCCTCCACGCAGCGGATCCCGAAACCCTCGTCGGCCCACAGCAGGTTGCCTACGCCGAGCACCTTCACCAGGCGTCCGGCGGGATCGTCTCCTCGCGGATTCATGCTTTCAAGATCCTCCCGGTCGCACCCGCGTGCTGCGGGTGCCCGGCTATGTTAGCGAGCTTTCGGGGCCGGAGGGGGCGCTGTTTGCGCGGAGCGCGGCTCCCT
>CAVSZK010000006.1:0-17577 GCA_963732415.1 uncultured Gammaproteobacteria bacterium | reverse complement strand
TCGGCAAAGATGATGCGGAAGATGCTACCACCCCCGGGCCGCGTCTCGTAGGCCAGCACCGCACCGTTGGTCTGGCACAGCTCCCGCGAGATGAAGAGCCCGAGCCCGGTGCCGCCCGCCTTGTCGGTAAAGAACGGTTCGAAGATGCGCTCGGCGTTCGAGGGATCGATGCCGATGCCGCGGTCGGCGATCTCGAGGAACGGCCGGCCGCTGGAGGTGATTCGCCCGATGCGCAGCGACACCGGCTCGTCGTGGCTCGACGCCGCGTGCTTAATCGCGTTTTCGCACAGGTTCCACAACACCTGGTGCAGGTGCGTCGGATCGAACTTCACCTCGACGCCCGGGGCCTCGTTCGCCACGGTGAATGTCGAGCTTGCCACCTCGGCGGTCGCCGAAAACTCCTGCACGAATCCGTCGAGCCACTGTCCGATCGCCATGCGCTCCTGCCGCGTGGTCTCGCGGCGCGACAGCTGCAGCACGCTCTCGATTATCTGGCTCACGCGTGTCGCGTTCTTCTCGATGATGTCGGTCAGGTGCCGGTCGTCGGCGCCGAGCGCCGGTGACTCGCGCAGCAGCTGGCCGGCGTGGCTCATGGCACCGACGGGGTTCCTGATCTCGTGGGCGATACTCGCGCTCAGCCGGCCGAGCGAGGCGAGCTTCGACTGCTGCACGCGCTCGGCCACCAGGCTGGTGTCCTCGAGGAACACCAGCACCGGGCCGGGCCCGGTATCGGAAAGCGGTACGAAGTGCGGCCGGATCACGGTGCCGCCGTCGGTCGAGACAACCTCGCCGGTCACGTCCCGGCGATCGGACTCCTGCTGCCTCCACACCATCAGCTGGTAGAGCAGGCGCGCGGAGACGTCACCCAGCGGAGTGCCGCTCTCAACCGGCCCCCCGGTCAGCAGGCGCGCCGCAGTCTCGTTGATCAGCCGCACGCGGTCCGACTCATCCACTACCAGGATGCTCTCGCGCAGGTGCTGCACGATGAACTCGTTCAATTCGTTCAGGTTGGCGAGGTCGATGTCGCGCTGCCGCACCATCGCCTCGCTCTCGCGCAGCCGGTTGGCGAGCGGGATCGCGAGCAGCGTGATTGCAAACAGGCTCGCACCGGTGAGACCGGCGATCAGGAAGTCCGCGCCATGGCTCAATCCGGTGAGGCCCGATACCACCGTCTGGAACAGCATGGCGATGGTGATCACCGAGGTCGCGAGCAGCGCCAGCCTTCGGCTCACTATGGTCGCAGTCGCGCCCGCGGGCAGGATCAGCAGCATGCCGAGGCCGCTGGAGGCGCCGCCGCTCGCCTGCACGAACAACAGGATCGCGGTGGTGTCCACGACGAGCTGGAACAGCGCCAGCCACTCGGCGGAGGGCCAGCGCTTCTGCAGCGGCCGGATCGAGACCAGGCCGAAGGCGAAGTAGGCCGCGCAGGTACCGATGAAGAGCCCCGGATTATGCGCGCCGACGCTGCGTTGCGCTGCATCGAAGAAGAACACCAGCAGCAGCACCATCGGTACCAGCAGCCGGAACACGTTCAGCAGGCCGAGCACCCGCCAGGACAGGTCGGTGGCCTCGTCGGCCCGCCGGCGTGGGGTAGGGGTATTGGACATTCGCCGCAGTGTCTCGCCTCGCGCTGGCGGCTTCAACTCGGGCAGCCCGGTTCGTCCCGCTTCGGACCTGCTGTCGGTGGATTCCGCGGTCGCTGACGGTGGCCCTGAGAGGGTAGACTACGCGGCCTTGCCCCCAGCTGGCCTCGACCATGAACCTCCACGAATACCAGTCCAAGCAGCTCTTCGTCCGCTACGGCATCCCGGTGCCCACCGGCTTCGTCGCCTCGACCCCGGAGGAGGCCGCGGACGCCGCGCGCCGGCTCGGCGGGGGCGTCTGGGTGGTCAAGGCGCAGGTCCACGCCGGCGGTCGCGGCAAGGCGGGCGGCGTCAAAGTGGCAAAGACGGTTCCGGACGTCGCCTCGGCCGCCGAAGCCATGCTCGGCACGCGCCTCGCCACGAAGCAGACGGGCCCCGAGGGCCTTCCAGTCCACCAGGTCTACGTCGAGTCCGGCTCGAAGATCGAGCGTGAGTTGTACCTGAGCCTGCTGCTCAACCGCGACTCGGGCCACATTGCGTTCGTCGCGTCGGCGGCCGGCGGCATGGACATCGAGGAGGTCGCGGCCAAGACTCCCGAGAAGATCATCCGCGTCGAGATCCACCCGGCCGTCGGCCTGCAGGGGTCGCATTGCCGCACGCTGGCCTTCGGTCTCGGGCTCAAGGGGCCGCAGGTCGCAGAGTTCGAGGTGATCGCCCGCGGCCTCTACAAGCTCTACCTCGAGTGCGACGCGAGCCTGGTCGAAGTGAACCCGTTGATCGTCACCGGCGACGGCCACGTGATGGCGCTCGACGCGAAGATCAACATCGAGGAAAACGCACTCTTCCGCCAGAAAGAACTGGTCGCCTGGCGTGACGAATCCCAGGAGGACGAGATTGAGCGTGAAGCCGCGGAAGCGGACCTCAACTACGTCTCGCTCGACGGCGACATCGCCTGCATGGTGAATGGCGCGGGCCTCGCGATGGCCACCATGGACCTGATCAAGCTGCACGGCGGCGAGCCGGCCAACTTCCTCGACGTCGGCGGCGGCGCGACGCGCGAGCGCGTCACGACCGCGTTCAAGCTGATCCTCGAGAACCCCAAGGTCAAGGCGATCCTGGTGAACATCTTCGGCGGCATCGTCCGCTGCGACATGATCGCCGAGGGCGTGATCGGCGCGGCCCGCGACCTGGGCCTGCACCTGCCGGTCATCGTGCGCATCGAAGGCACCAACGCGGTGAAGGGCCGCAAGTTGCTCTCCGAGAGCGGCCTGGACCTGATCGCCGCCGCGGATCTCACCGATGCCGCGAAGAAAGTCGTGGCCGCGGCGCGGGCACACAAGTGACTGCTGCGAGCGCGGCAGCCTTTCCCAACTTCCCGTCAATCACATTGCGGATCTCCCCATGAGCATCCTCGTCAACAAGAACACCCGCGTCCTCTGCCAGGGCTTCACCGGCAAGCAGGGCACGTTCCACTCACAGCAGTGCATCGACTACGGCACCAAGCTCGTGGGCGGAGTCACGCCGGGCCGCGGCGGCGAAAAGCACCTGGGTCTGCCGGTGTTCGACACCGTGCGCGACGCGGTCGCCGCGACCGAGGCCAACGCCACGATGATCTACGTGCCGGCGGCTTTTGCTGCCGATGCGATCATCGAGGCGGCGGACGCCGGCATCGAGCTGATCGTGTGCATCACCGAGGGCATCCCGGTGAACGACATGGTCAAGGTCAAGGCGGCGCTCAAGGATTCGAGTTCGCAGCTGGTGGGCCCGAACTGCCCCGGCGTGATCACGCCGGGCGAGTGCAAGATCGGCATCATGCCGGGCTTCATCCACAAGAAGGGCAAGGTCGGCATCGTCTCGCGCTCCGGCACGCTCACGTATGAAGCGGTGTTCCAGACCACCAACAACGGCCTCGGCCAGAGCACCTGCGTCGGCATCGGCGGCGACCCGGTGCGCGGCCTGAACTTCATCGACGTGCTCGAGCTGTTCCAGAAGGATCCCGAGACCGAAGGCATCATCATGGTCGGCGAGATCGGCGGCAGCGACGAGGAGGCCGGTGCGGAGTACATCCGTCGCCGCGTCACCAAGCCCGTCGTTGCCTACATCGCTGGCGTGACCGCGCCTCCCGGCAAGCGCATGGGGCACGCGGGTGCGGTGATCTCGGGCGGCAAGGGCACGGCTGCCGACAAGTTCGCGGCGCTCGAGGCGGCCAACGTCACCACAGTGCGTTCGCCGGCCGACCTTGGAACCGCGATCGCGAAGCGAATGAAGGGCTCGATGCCGAAGGCCGTGGCGGCGAAGCCGAAGGCCAAGGCAAAGACAAAGGCCGCGGCGAAGGCGCCAGTGGCTGCGAAGGCCAAGGCGAAAGTTACTGGCAAGCCCAAGGCAAAGCCGAAGGCCAAGCCCAAGGCGAAGCCCAAGGCGAAGCCCAAGGCGAAGCCCAAGGCGAAGCCCAAGGCGAAGAGGGCAGCAGTGAAAGCCAAGTCGACGCCAAGAATGGCGAAGTCCGCGAAGCGGGGCAGGACTGCGGCAAGGAAGCCCGGCAGACCTGCCGCTCGCAAGAGCACCCGCAAGGCCCGTCGCTGATCCACGCGCCTTTTGGCGCGTTTGCACCGGATTTCCGACTGACGCCGGTTCGCGTGCACCGCGATCATCGGATGTGGCGCCGCCGTCCAGGCTATGACGTGTTGCGTCATATGACGTATCGCGTTATAAAGCCGGAGGCGGTCGTTGATTCTGGGCTTCAGGAACCGGGAGACGGCTCGGATCTGGTCGGGCGAGCGCAGTCGGCGCCTGCCGCCGTGGATCCAGCGCGCCTCGGTGCGAAAATTGCGCTTGCTCGATTTGGCGTCGTCGCTGCGGGATCTTCAGCAGCCACCGGGGAACCGGCTGGAAGCGCTGTCCGGTGACAGGGCCGGCCAGTACAGTCTGCGGATCAACGACCAGTGGCGTGTTTGCTTTCGCTGGACAGATAGAGGGGCAACGGATGTCGAAATCGTCGACTACCACTCGTAAAGGCGGCAACCCAAACTGGCTGCACAATCCGCACGCTGGCGAAATGTTGCTGGAGGAATTCATGAAGCCGCTGGGCATGAGCCAGAACGCGCTGGCACGCGCCCTGAAGGTTTCCCCCAGGCGCATCAACGAGATCGTGAACGGTAAGCGCGCGGTGTCGGCCGACACCGACTTGCGGCTCACCCGTTACTTCGGGCTGCACGAGGGTTTCTTTCTCGGCCTGCAGAATGCTTACGAGCTGATGGAAGAGAGGCGCAGGTTGGGCGACAAGCTCCTCGAGATCGTGCCCCTCCACGGGAAGAAGTCGATCCGTCGCGCGGCCTAGTGCCCGGCGGAGCTCGGGCTATTCTCCTTTTTCCGTCGGCGGAAAAAGGAGAATGTCCCCTCCTACAGATGCCTCGCGCTGAACGTGTCGCAGGCTTCCAGCGAACCGGCCGTGAGCCCCGTCTTGAACCACTGCACCCGCTGTGCCGAACTGCCGTGCGTGAAGGCGTCCGGCACCACGTAGCCCTGCGCCTGCTTCTGCAGTCGGTCGTCGCCGATCGCGCTGGCCGCGTTCAGGCCTTCCTCGACGTCGCCGGCCTCGAGCAGCTGCCGGGACTGCGACGCGTTCTGCGCCCAGACGCCCGCGTAGCAGTCGGCCTGCAGTTCCATTCGCACCGACAATGCATTGGCGTCGGCCTTGCTCGACCGCTGCTGCGCGCTGTGCACTTTTTCCGCCGTACCGAGCAGGTTCTGCACGTGGTGGCCGACCTCGTGCGCGATCACGTACGCCTGCGCGAAGTCGCCCGGTGCGCCGAATCGCGAGCTCAGGTCGTTGTAGAAGGACATGTCGACATAGACCTTCTGGTCCAGCGGGCAGTAGAACGGACCCATCGCCGACTCGGCAATGCCGCAGCCTGACTTGACCGTGCCATCGAAGAGCACCAGCGTCGGCGGTACGTACTGCACGCCATAGCGCGGCAGGATCTGGGTCCACGCGTCCTCGGTGTCGGCCAGGACTACTGCAGTCAGCTCGCGGAGCTTCGCCTCCTGTGCGCTCTCCTGGTACGGCTGGTCCGACGGCTGTTCCTGGACCTCCGCCGTTTTCGTGGCCACGCCCAGGAATGGCAGCGGGTTGATGCCCAGCAGGCTGAGCACGACCAGGAACAGCAATCCACCGATGCTGATGCCGGCGCCGGTTCTCCCTATCCGCGAGCCGCGACGATCTTCGATGTTGCTGCTCTTGCGGCGGCCGTCGATGTCCATGCTGGGAGCCTCGCTGCTGCTTTTGGCGAAGGCCGCAGGTTACGACATCGGCCCCCCGGCAAGAAAGTGTCCACGAATGTGTCCGGCGACCGGCCGCGGACACCGCCAGCAAGGCCGTTTCAAACGATCAGACCCGCGCAATCATCGAAGAATCATACGTTTGTGCCTCATGCGGGCGACTGGCATGAGATGTGCAGAGTAACCAACCAATGATCCAGCGATTGAAATCCACCATGCCCGAGGCGTCGGTATCCCGGATTCCGCAGCGCGAGTCGGCCGGCATGCGCGGCACCGACGGGCAGGACCAGGCCGTCGACCGCGTCCGCAGCTGGCGCAGCGACCGTCGTGTCTGGTGGGCTGCGGCTGCGCTGTTGCTGCTGCTGCTCGGCGTGAGCGCCTGGCTTCTGCGCGGCTGGGCGTCGTCCGACGCCACCGTCGCTCGCGAGCGCGTGCGAATCGCCACGGTGACACGCGGCGAGTTCGTCAGCGATGTCGCCGCCCAGGCAACCGTCGTCGCCGCGGTGAGCCCGGTGCTGTACTCGCCGGCCCAGGGGACCGTCCTCCTCTCCGTGCAGGCGGGCGACAAGGTGAGCAAGGGCGACGTCGTCGCGACGCTCGACAGTCCGGCGCTGCGCAATGAATACGACCGCGAGTACGCGACGCTGGAAGGAATGACGGTCGACCTGAAGCGCCAGGAAATCGATGTGCGTCGCAAGATCCTCGGGAGCCAGCAGACCAGCGACATGGCGGGTGTGGCGATCCGCGGGGCGGAGCGGGAGTTCGCCCGTGCCCAGCAGGCCTGGGACCAGCAAGTGATCAGCGAACGCGACTACCAGCGGGCCCGCGACGAGCTCGACGAAGCGAAGCTCACGCACGACCATTCACTCGAGACGTCGTCGCTCGAGAAGGAAGGGCTCAAGTTCGAGCTGCAGACCAGCCGCCTGCAGCGGGAGCGACAGCAGTTGCTGGTCGCGGACCTGGAGCGCCGGGTCGAGTCGCTGGCCGTTCGCTCGCCTGTGGACGGCATGGTCGGCAGCATTTCGGTCAGCGAGAAGGCCGCCGTCCCGCAGGATGCGGCGCTGCTCTCGGTCGTCGACCTGTCGGCGCTCGAAGTCGAGTTCCGCGTGGCCGAGTCGTATGCCGGTGCGCTCGGCCTCGGCATGCCGGCCGAGATCGGATACGGCGGGAAAAATTTTCCTGGCGAAGTTACTGCGGTTTCGCCCGAGGTCCACCAGGGCGAGGTTACCGGGCGAGTCCGTTTCAAGGACGAGCCGCCCGCGGGGCTGCGCCAGAACCAGCGGGTGTCAGTTCGAATCGTGATGGATCGACGCGATGGCGTTCTAAAGGTCGAGCGTGGCGGCTTCTATGAGGCCGGCGGCGGCAAAGTCGCCTACGTCGTGCACGGCGACACCGCCGAGCGAATGTCGATCACGACGGGTGCGACCAGCGTACGCGAGGTCGAGATCACCGGCGGCCTGGACGAGGGCGCGCAGATCGTCGTCTCTGATACCGATGGATTCAAGGAAGCAGCACGCGTGCTGCTGGCCGATTAACGTCAACCAGTCCCCAGGGGAACCCAGATGCCCATGTTGGAAATGCGCCAGATCACCAAGGTATATCGCACCGACCTGCTGGAGACACACGCGCTGCGTGAATTCGGCCTCGAGGTCGAGCGCGGCGAGTTCGTGGCGGTCATGGGGCCATCCGGTTCCGGGAAGACGACGTTCCTCAATGTCGCCGGGCTGCTGGAGAGCTTCGACAGCGGCAGCTACCGCCTCGACGGGGACGACGTCGGCAGCCTGGGCGACGACCAGCGCTCCAGGGTGAGGAACCAGAAGATCGGGTTCATTTTCCAGAGCTTCAACCTGATCCCGGACCTCAACGTCTTCGACAACGTCGACGTGCCGCTGCGCTATCGACGCATGCCTGCGGCCGAGCGGCGCGAACGAATCACGGCGGCGCTGGACCTCGTCGGGCTGTCGTCGCGGGTCAAGCACCTGCCATCGCAGCTGTCCGGGGGCCAGCAACAGCGCGTCGCGATCGCCCGCGCGCTCGCCGGTGATCCGGCGCTGCTGCTCGCCGACGAGCCCACCGGCAACCTCGACTCATTGATGGCACGCCAGGTGATGGACCTGCTCGAGCAGATCAACGGCATGGGAACGACCATCATCATGGTCACCCACGACCCGGAACTCGCCCGCCGCGCGCACCGCAGCGTGCAGGTGATCGACGGCCAGGTCAGCGACTTCAAGCCCTACGAACCCACGGATGGCCAGTCGCGCTTTGAAGCGACTGCCTACGCCTGAACCCGGGAGTCCAGGAGCATGTTCGCCTACGATCTGCGGATCGCCCTGCAAAGCCTGCGGCGGCACCCGGGGCTGTCCGCCCTGCTTGTGCTGGCAATCGCGCTCGGCATTGCCGTGTGCACGGTGACGTTCACCGTGTATCACGCCATGTCCAGCAACCCGATCCCGCACAAGAGCCAACAGCTGTACGCCGTGACGCTCGACACGTGGAGCCCGGACCGGCCGTACGACGACGACAAGCCTGACGAGCCGCCGCAGCTGCTTACTTACCGCGACGCCACCTACCTGCACGGAGCCGGCGCGGAGACGCGCACGGCGGTCATGTACAAGTCGGGGGCACTGCTTGTGCCGGAGCGCCAGGAGGTCAAGTCGTTCCAGGCCGTGCTGCGCCTGACCTCGCGCGAGTTCTTCGAGATGTTCGACCTGCCATTCCAGTATGGGCAGGGCTGGGACGCCGCGGCGGACGATGGCCCGCAGCCGGTGGTGGTGCTGAGCCACGAAACCAACGAAAAGGTGTTCGGCGGCGAGAACAGCGTGGGTCGCACGGTGCAACTGGGCGGCGCAGAGTACCGCGTAGTCGGTGTACTGAAGCAGTGGACGCCAAGCCCGAAGTTCTACGACCTGAACAACGGGTCGTTCGACGATGCCGAGGACGTCTACATGCCGTTCGCCTGGGGTCCGCAACTCGAGTTGCCGGTCTACGGCAACACCAACTGCTGGAAGGCGGAGTCCGGCGACAGCTACCGGGACTTCCTGAATTCCGAGTGCGTGTGGCTGCAGTTGTGGGCCGAACTGCCCACGCTCGCGGACCGCGATCGTTTCCAGGCGCAGCTGGACAACTACGCGCGCGCGCAGAAGGCGGCTGGACGCATGCCGCGGCCGCTCAACAACCGGATCTACGACGTCACGCAATGGCTCGACCGCAACGAGGTCGTGCAGCGTGACAACCGCGTACTGATCGGCATCGCGCTGCTGTTCCTCGGTGTCTGCCTGGTCAATGTGGTCGGCCTGCTGCTCGCGAAGTTCCTGAATGCGGCGTCGGTCACCGGGCTGCGACGCGCGCTCGGCGCCAGCCGACGCGATATCGTGCGCCAGCACATGACCGAGGTGCTGCTGCTGGGCGCGGCCGGCGGCATCCTCGGCCTGCTGCTTGCGTTGGGCGGGCTCGCTGGCATCCGCACGATCTACGGTTCCGACCACAACCGGGCGGCCTATGAGCGGCTCACGGAAATCGATCCCGCGGTCGTGGTCTTCGCGCTGCTGCTGTCGTTGGTGGCCGGGGCCATCGCGGGGTGGTACCCCTCGTGGCGCATCGGCCGCGTCGCGCCGGCCGTTTACCTCAAGTCGCAATAGCTCCCGGGAGACGTACATGGAAATCCGACCGATCCTGAGCGCACTGCGTCGCAGCCCGACGGGCGCCATCCTGGTGGCGCTGCAGATTGCGCTGGCGCTGGCCATCGCGGTGAACTCGCTGTACATCGTCCTGCAGCGTGTCGACCGGATCAACCGCGATCCCGGCCTCGACCTGCCCAATATCTTCATCATCAGCTGGGTGCCGAGCGGCGACAAGTTCAGTGGTGAGCCGGCGATGCGCGAGGACCTGCAGATCCTGCGCTCGTTGCCCGGCGTCGAAGCGGCGACGGTGATCAATGCCGTGCCGCTTTCGGGTGGCGGCTCGAGCAGTGCCTTGTACACCGAGCCGGGCGAGAAGGGTCGCCGAGGCGACATCAACTACTTCTCGGTGGACGAATTCGGCGCGCGGACACTTGGCGTGAAGATCGTGGAAGGTCGCGACCTGGACGCTGCCGTGGTGCGCAAGCCCGACCGCAACTCGTCGGAGTTCCCGCCGGAAGCACTGCTCACGCGCGATGCGGCCCGTGAAATGTTCCCGGACGGCAAGGCGCTGGGCCAGACGATCTACACCACGCTCGGCCAGCCGGTCCGTATCGTCGGCATCATCGACCGCATGCACGGGTCGTGGCCGAGCTGGGACAAGGTCGGCAACGTAGCACTGCTGCCGGGCATCGCCGATGAGCAACAGGCGCGCTACGTCGTGCGGGCGAAGCCCGGCCAGCGCGATGCGATGATGGCGGCGGCAGAACTCGCGCTGTCCCGCGTGGACAATGGCCGCGTAGTCCTGCGGGTGCGCGCGCTCGACTACATCGCGGCCTCGACTTACGCCGACGACCGCGCAATGGCGGTGTACCTGGCGGTGGTCGTGGCCCTGCTGGTCGGCATCGCTGCGCTGGGTATCTTCGGGCTGGCTTCGTTCAACGTCGGCACCCGCACCAAGCAGATCGGCACGCGTCGTGCGGTCGGGGCACGGCGCATCGACGTGGTGCGTTACTTCCTGGTCGAGAACTGGCTGGTGACCACGACTGGCGTGCTCGCGGGCTGCATCCTGGCGTTGGTCCTCGGCTACTGGCTCAGCACGACGTTCGAACTGCCGCGCCTGCCGCTCTATTACCTGGTGGGCGGTGCCGCCGCGCTGTGGGTCGTCGGCCTGGCGGCCACACTGCTGCCGGCGCGGCGCGCGGCGCTGGTGTCGCCGGCGGTGGCCACGAGGACGGTATGATGTTGCAGCGGCGTCGGACGGATGCACCGGCCGACGCGATCCGCGCGGGAGAATCGCCATAGCGTCGCTCGAGCCGGCCGACATGCGTGGCCGCACGATCCTGGTCATCGACGACAGCGAGGCCGTGCGCACGGCGCTCGAGGTGCTGCTGTGCCTGGAAGGCGCAACCGTGGAGTGCGCCGGGTCCCCGGCGGCTGGGCTGGACCGCGTCGCGCAGGGCGGTGTCGATCTCGTCATCCAGGACATGAATTTTTCGCGGGAGGCGACGTCCGGGCAGGAGGGCATCGCGCTCTTCCGATCGCTGCGGCGCCTGCAGCCGGACCTCCCGGTCGTGCTGCTGACCGCGTGGACGCACCTCGAAACCGCCGTGGAACTCGTCAAGGCGGGCGCGGCAGACTACCTGGCAAAGCCCTGGGACAACGCCCGGCTGGTGACCACCGTGCGCAACCTGCTGCAGTTGCGCGCCGCCCTGCTCGAGAGCCGCGAGCGTCGGCGCGAAGTCGAGCATCTGCGTGCCGGCCTTGCAGAGCGCTTCGACCTGCGTGGCGTGGTCTATGCCAGCGCCGCGATGCACTCGGCAGTGCAACTGGCGACACAGGTCGCGCGCTCGGATGTGCCTGTGCTGATCACCGGGCCGAATGGAGCCGGAAAGGAAGTGATCGCCGAGATCATCCAGGCCAACTCAAGCGTACGGGATGGTCCCTTCGTGCGAGTCAACGTCGGTGCGCTGCCGTCCGAATTGCTGGAGAGTGAACTCTTCGGCGCCGAGGCGGGTGCATTCACCGGTGCGAAGGCCCGCGCCGGGCGATTCGAGGCTGCCAACGGCGGCACACTCTTTCTCGACGAGATCGGCAATCTCTCGCTCGGCGGCCAGGCGAAGCTGCTGCGCGTGCTGCAGACGGGGGAATTCGAGCGACTCGGATCGTCGCAGACACGACGCGTTTCGGTGCGCGTACTCTCTGCGACGAATACGCCGCTTGCCGAGGCGATCCGGCAGGGTCGGTTCCGCGAGGACCTCTACTACCGGCTGAATGTCATCGAGATCCAGGTTCCGTCGTTGGCAGAAAGGCGCGACGATGTCATTCCGCTCGCAATGTACTTCCTCGAGGACGGATACGAGTTTTCCGATGAAGCCACGCGGATGCTGGCGCGCCATTCGTGGCCCGGAAACGTCCGGGAGCTTGCAAACTGCGTGCGTCGTGCCTGCCTGCTCGCCGACGATCGCATCATAGGTGCCGAGCACCTGATGCTTCCGGCGATGGCGGAGGGCGCTGCGCAGGAAGAACCCGATCGCGGCGAGATCGAACTCGCGCTCGAGCGTGCAGGGGGCGTCATTGCGCGTGCTGCGCGCGACCTGGGTCTGAGCCGCCAGTCGCTGTACCGTCGCATGGAGAAACTCGGCATCGCCGCGGACGAGCCCGGCAGCTCATGACGTTGCTCGGTCGCCGCGGACTCACGGCAGCGCTCTTGGTGCTCGGGGTCGTCACGGTCGCGGCCTGCCTGCTCGTGGACCTGCCGCCGGTGGCGCGGTTCATCGCAGCCGCTGCTGCGGCGATTGCCTATGGCCTGCTGGTGCGCCTGGTCCGGGGCGCGGTCGCCGGTCGCGACCGGATCATCGAGGCGGTCGCCGACGGGGTGGCGGGGCTGCGCGATGGTGACTACAGCGTCAGCATCACGGCGCCGCAGGATGACGCCCCGCTGCGGCGCCTGGTCGAGAACTACAACGGCATCGGGACTCGCCTGCGAGCCCAGCGCCAGGACCTGTACCAGCGGGAGCTGCTGCTCGATACCGTCATCCAGGCGACGCCGCTTGCGCTGGTGCTCACCAACAGCGCGGCCACCGTGCTTTACGGAAACCTCGCCGCCCGGCAGTTGTTCCGGCGCGGCCAGAAGATCGAGGGCATGTCGTTCCCTGGCCTGCTCGAGCGGATGCCGTCGGCGTTGCGCGAGGCACTGGCCGGCGACCGCGACACGCTGTTCACCGTGGAGCTCGACGGAGAATCACAGGTATTTCACCTGTCGCAACGGCGGTTCCTGCTGAACGGGCAGCCGCATCGCCTGAGCCTGCTGAAGAAGCTCACGCGCGAGGTCAATGCGCAGGAAGTCGCGGTCTGGAAGAAAGTGATCCGCGTCATCGCGCACGAGATCAACAATTCTGTCGCACCGATCGCGTCGCTGGCCCAGTCGGGCCAGCGGCTGGCTGCCATGCCCGACGAGGTGCAGCTGCGGCGGGTCTTTGGCGCCATCGAGGAGCGCATGTCGCACCTCTCGGGTTTCGTCGACGCCTATTCGAGATTCGCGAAGCTGCCCCGGCCGAGGCTCGCGGCAGTGGAATGGGGGTCGTTCCTGGAGTCTTTGCGGTCGATGACTTCGTTCGAGCGGGACGGTGCCTGGCCCGCGGGTGCGGGGCACTTCGACGAGTCGCAGGTACAGCAGGTTCTACTGAACCTGCTGCGCAATGCTGCCGAGGCCGGATCGCCGGAGGAGGAGATCCGGGTCGCCGTGGGTCCGAGCCGCGGCGGCTGGCTGGTGCAGGTCGCGGACCGCGGCGCCGGCATGAGCGACGAAGTGCTGGCCAATGCACTGTTGCCGTTCTACTCGACCAAGGCAGCCGGTACGGGCCTCGGTCTCACCTTGTGCCGCGAGATCGTCGAGGCGCACGGGGGCACCATCGATGTCGCCAACCGGCGCGGCGGCGGCGTCGCTGTGCGCGTCTGGTTGCCCGGGGGTCTGTCCCCTTCAGGGGACTGACCCCGCCGGCCAAATGGGGACAGTCCCCTGCGGGGACAGCCTCCTTTTCGTTACGCGCGCCCTGGGTCCGCCGAGCCTTCGTCTAGCCAGACGCCATAGCTGCACTTCAGGACCTGGGACCCGCTGGCGACGAAAGTGCCGTGCGGATAGCTGGTGCCATTGAAATAGCAGGCTGGTTCGCCGGGAACCTGCTGGCGCACCACGTCGGTGTCCTCGTCTTCTTCGTCGGCAACCGGTGAGTTCCTGAGTTCAGGGTCCTGCGCGCCCACCTGCGGAATCGAGGGATGTAGCTTCATGGCGTTGCTCCCGAAAATAGGTGCCAGGCACCGATTTACACGCCTTGATTGTTCGCCCGAACCGGCCCAGCCGATATACGCAGAAGAGGTAACAGGGAGCATTCTTCCCGAAAATAGGTGCCTGGCACCTATTTCTCTACAATCACTGTCATGCACGACTGGAGCTTCGAGTACCTCCGCCGCCAGATCGTCGGCATCGACTCGGCATTCGACACGCCGTTCGGTCGCCGCCTGATGGTGTACTGCGACTACACGGCCTCGGGCCGCTGCCTGGTGTTCGTCGAGCGCTACCTGCAGACACTGCAGCGGGTCTACGCGAACACGCACACCGAGGACGACCTGACCGGCCGCAGCATGAGCCGGCTGCTGCACGAGGCCGAGGATGCAATCAAGCGCTCGGTGAACGCGGGGCCTCACGGCCGTATCGTCGCCTGTGGCACTGGTGCGACCGGGGCCATCGACAAGCTGCAGCAGATCCTCGGCGTGTTCCTGCCGCCCGCGACCCGCAAGGCGGTCGGCGACGAGCTGCGTGAGTTCCTGGGCGCCGAGCAGTACGAGGCATTCCGCCGCCACCAGGAGTCGCGCCAGCCGGTCGTGTTCGTCGGGCCCTACGAGCACCACTCCAACGAAGTCACCTGGCGACAGGGGCTGGCCACCGTCGTCGAGGTCAACCTCGCGGCCGACGGCAGCGTGGACCTCGCGCACCTCGAGCGGTTGCTGCGCGAGCCCGAGTACCGCGGGCGACTCAGGATCGGCTCGTTCTCGGCGGCTTCGAACGTCACGGGCATGCGCTCGCCGGTGCACGAGATCGCCCGGATGCTGCACGCGCACGACGCCTATGCCTGCTTCGACTTCGCGGCCAGCGCGCCGTACGTGGGCATCGATATGAATCCGGCGGCGACGCCTGCGGACGGCGACCCATCGATCGACGCGGTGTTTCTCTCGCCGCACAAGTTCCTCGGCGGACCGGGGTCGAGCGGCGTACTGGTGTTCAACGAGCGCATGTACCAGCGCGACCTGGCGCCCAGTGTCGGTGGCGGAGGAACGGTGGACTACGTGAGCCCCGTGGACCAGGACTTCATCCGCGACGTCGAGGAACGCGAGAAGGCCGGCACACCCGGTGTGCTGCAGACGCTCAAGGCCGCGCTCGCAATCGAACTCAAGGGCCGCATCGGCGTGGAGCGCATCGAGGCGCGCGAGCACCAACTGCTCAGCCGCGCGTTCGCGCGCTGGGCCGGCAACGAGCGGATCGAGATACTAGGCAACCCGGATCCGAAGCGACGCATCGGCATCGTGTCTTTCAACCTGCGCGATGCGCGCGGCCGTTACCTGCACCCGAAGTTCGTGACCGTGCTTCTGAACGACCTGTTCGGTATCCAGTCACGCGCGGGTTGTTCCTGCGCCGGGCCCTACGGCCACCGGCTGCTTGGCATCGACCAGGCGACGTCCGAACTCTACCGCGACTGGGTGCGCAAGGGATTCCAGGGCATCAAGCCCGGCTGGTGCCGTGTCGGCTTCCATTACTCGATGGACGACCTCGAGGCCGGCTTCATCATGGACGCCGTCGAGTTCGTCGCGGCCCAGGGCCATCGTTTCCTGCCCCTGTATTCCTTCGATCCGGGCACCGGCATGTGGAGCCATCGCGAGTACCAGGAAACACATGCCGCGTTCTCGCTGGACGCCGCGCTCGAGGCGGAGGGCTGCAACGAGACCGCGCTGCCGGCGGAGACACGGTCGAAGATCTACGCGGATTGCCTCGCCGAGGCGCGTGCGTGGGCGGAGCGGCTCGGCGAGCCTGGCCCGGGCGTGGAGGCAGAGCTCGAGCGCTTCGGCGAGTTGCGCTTCTTCAACGTCTGCTGAGCAAGATAAATAGGTGCCAGGCACCGAATTAATTAATTCGGTGCCTGGCACCTATTTTTGAAGCGCCGAGCGCAGCAGTCCCGCTGCCGCGTACACGACCACGACCACCACCAGCCAGCGCAGCCAGTCGAGCGGCAGCGACTTCACGACGTAGGCGGCGAGCAGCACCGCCGGTATGCCGCCGATCGCAAGGCCGATCGCGGCGCGCGCATCGTAGCGGCGCCTCGCGACGAAGCGCAGGCTGCCCGCCGGCATCAGGAACGCGCACGAGCCCATCATGATCGGGAACGCGGCGATGGGGCTCATGCCGAGCAGGCTCACCAGGATCAGGCAGGGGCCGTACAGCCCGATGCCGAGCGACATCAGCGCGCCGAGCACGAAGTTGCCGGCCAGGCCGATCCAGAGCCGCGGGCCCGAGAGCGCGATCGCCTCGCCACCGCCCGGCACCAGCCCAAAGATGGTGAGCAGGAAGAGCAGGGCGGCGACCAGCAGCGCCATGCCCATGCCGAGTTGCACCGCACGCCGCGGCAGGCCCGAGACCACTTGTGCGCCCACGAGCGCGCCCACGACCGCCGCCGCGATCATGCCGATCAGCGTCACCGGATCCACGACGACGGCGGCAATAAAGATCAGCGCCTGGGCGATGGTCGGCAGCGCGTGGCCGACGTTCAGCGTGCCCGGGATGTCTTCGTCCGCCACGTACCTGCGCAGCCGGTAAGCGGCGGTAGTGGTCGCGAAAGAGCCAACGCCGAGCGTGTCGAAGAAGTTCGCGACGAAGCCGAGCGCCACGTCGAACAGCCGCGGCTTGCGGGTGCCGGTGGAGGTCGCGTTCCTGCGCTCGAGCCACCACCACGCCAGCACGTGAGAGACGCCGAACAGGGCGACGCCAACCAGAACCGCTGTGATCAGGCTATTCGGGGACATGGGTCAGTGCCGTGCATCGGCGGGCATTCTGTGCCGCCCGGCGGTCATCCCGCCAGCAGTTTGAAGCCAGGCAACTTTGCGGCCCTGCGGTCGAAGGTGATCGTGTGTTCGCAGCCGGCAGAAGCGTTTGTCTTTGCAAGGAGGCAATCGACGAACCCCGCGGTCGATTTCTCGAAATCCGTAACTGCAGAGTGAATCTCATCCGCCGATTCGACCTCGAGTTCGGACACGTCCAGCAGTCCACGAATCGCCGCCGCGATCTGCAGGCGCTCGTAGCCGTAGATCTTTCGCAGCGCCCAGGCGGTTTCGATGACGACGCTGCGCGAGACGAAGCCGGGATCCTCGCTGGAACAGTGAGTCGCGATGAACCGCTCGGCCACGCGCACCTGTGCGTCATGGTCGCGCACGAGCAGGCGTAGCAGGACGTTGGTATCAATCCCAATCATGGCCCAGCGCGTCCGCCACGGCCGCTCGTCCGATGGCCTCCTCGATCTCCTCGATGGTGGCCTTGCGCTTCGGTGGCGGCAGGATGCCCCGCAGCGACGAAATGTCCTTGTTGATGGCGTGCAGTTGCACCGCCCCGTCGTCATCGACGATGAAGAGGACGCGGTCGCCTGCCTTGAGGTTCAATTTGAGCCGCACGTCCTTCGGCACGGTGATCTGCCCTTTGCTGGTCACTTTCGCTTCGCTCATGGCGCCTTACCAAATCTATAGTTCCTTACTTTAGTGTAAGGCAATATTTTGCCAGGCGCCTCTGGACGAATTCTGGTCGAGCTAGAGGGTCACTGACCGACGCTAATTGCGCGGATTTGTTGAGATTTGGCTGGGTGGCCGTCCTTGACGGCCGGACACCCCTCGGGTCTAATTCCCGCCCTTCCGATGCCCGGCCGACCGGCCGGGAAGCCTACCGTGGCCAGGTAGCTCAGTTGGTAGAGCAGCGGACTGAAAATCCGCGTGTCGATGGTTCGATTCCGTCCCTGGCCACCACTCCCAACTCGATGAAACGCATGCGGTTTCCGTCG
>CAVSZK010000005.1:0-315078 GCA_963732415.1 uncultured Gammaproteobacteria bacterium | reverse complement strand
GGTGCGGTCGAGTTCGCTCGATGGCCTGGCGGAGCTGCTGCTGGGCGCGGGCGTGAAGACGCGACGCGCGGCGCCGGGCGGTTTCGAGGATCTGCCGCCGGCGCGCGCGTGCCGCTTCCAGCACGGCCTCGGCGTCCCTTTCGGCGGCCGCAATGACGTCCGCTGCCTCGGACTCGGCCTCGAGGACACGATTGATGGCTTCAGCCACCCCGACTTCTGGAGTGCGCCGTTCCATTGCGGCCTCCGCAGTGCAACATACCGCGCGGCGAGCAGCGCCGTATCGGGGCTATCCCCTACGGATCAACGGTTTGGAGCAGCGCGGCGGGCCGGTGCGTGGCCGGCCCGGCGGACGCGATCAGCCGCCGTGGCCTTCCATCATCAGGCCGGTGCCGCCGCGCGATATGTGCGCGACCACCGCCGTGCGCCGGTGGATCTTGGTCACCACGCCGAGGCTGATGGCAAAGGCGAGGTCGACGGTCTGGCCCTTGCGCAGGCCCATGTCGCAGGTCTCGACGAACACGCCGCTGGCGCTCAGGTTGCTGGCGCGGCACAGGCGGCGCTTGCTGTTGGGCAGCAGGACGTAGACCGTGGTGCGGGCCCGATGCCTGGTCGTGAGTCGTCGTTCCACTGGCCGAACCTTTTTCTAGTTGTCCACAATCGGCGGGTTCGCTGCAATTATGCACGGACGGAGCCGCGAGGGAAGAGCATCGGAAAAAGACCGGGAATATCCGGCATTATGTAGACTGCCGGCCCGCGGCAGGAGGCCCCGCCCACCGGGCGCAGGCCAGGCCGACATTGACACCGGGTGTTCTCCCACCCAAAATACGCGGCTCTCTGTCCGGGAGGGGTACCCAAGCGGCCAACGGGAGCAGACTGTAAATCTGCCGGCTCATGCCTTCGTAGGTTCGAATCCTACCCCCTCCACCAGTCCTGCCGGGCTGGGAACGTGGGTCGAGAAGACTGAACCGGCTGGCGAGGCGGGTGTAGTTCAATGGTAGAACCTCAGCCTTCCAAGCTGATGGCGTGGGTTCGATTCCCACCACCCGCTCCATTCCCGGGTGGTGGGGATGGCGTCGGAAAGGTGTCGAGGCCCACGTAGCTCAGTCGGTAGAGCACGTCCTTGGTAAGGACGAGGTCACCGGTTCGATTCCGGTCGTGGGCTCCAGGTTTTTTAGTCAGTAGTCATTGTTTCAGAGGTAAGGGTCGTGGCTAAGGAAAAATTTGCGCGTACGAAGCCGCACGTTAACGTGGGCACGATTGGTCACGTTGACCATGGCAAGACGACGCTGACGGCGGCGCTGACGAAGGTGATGGCGGAGACGCACGGCGGCTCCTTCACGGCCTACGACCAGATCGACAAGGCGCCGGAGGAGAAGGCTCGCGGCATCACGATCTCGACGGCGCACGTTGAGTACCAGTCGGCGAACCGGCACTACGCGCACGTTGACTGTCCGGGGCACGCGGACTACGTGAAGAACATGATCACGGGCGCGGCGCAGATGGACGGCGCGATCCTGGTGGTGTCGGCGGCCGACGGCCCGATGCCGCAGACGCGCGAGCACATCCTGCTGGCGCGCCAGGTGGGCGTTCCGTACATGGTGGTGTACCTGAACAAGGCGGACATGGTTGACGACGCGGAGCTTCTGGAGCTGGTTGAGCTCGAAGTGCGCGAGTTGCTGTCGAAGTACGATTTCCCGGGCGACGACACGCCGATCGTGACGGGCAGCGCGCTGAAGGCGCTCGAGGGCGACACGGGTCCGCTCGGCATGCCCTCGGTGGTGAAGCTGGTGGAGGAGATGGACCGTTACATCCCGGTACCGGAGCGCGCGATTGACGGTGCGTTCCTGATGCCGGTGGAAGACGTGTTCTCGATCTCGGGTCGCGGCACGGTGGTGACGGGTCGCATTGAGCGCGGCGTCGTCAAGATCAACGACGAAGTGGAGATCATCGGGCTGAAGCCGACGGTGAAGACGATCTGCACGGGCGTGGAGATGTTCCGCAAGCTGCTCGACCGCGGTGAGGCGGGCGACAACGTGGGCGTGCTGCTGCGCGGCACGAAGCGCGAGGACGTCGAGCGCGGCCAGGTGCTGGCGAAGCCGGGTTCGATCACGCCGCACACCAAGTTCGAGGGCGAGGTGTACGTGCTGACGAAGGAGGAGGGTGGCCGTCACACGCCGTTCTTCAAGGGCTATCGTCCGCAGTTTTACTTCCGCACCACGGACGTGACGGGTGCGGTGGAGTTGCCGGAGGGCGTCGAGATGGTGATGCCCGGCGACAACATCAAGGTGACGATCGAGCTGATCAGCCCGATCGCGATGGAAGAGGGCCTGCGCTTTGCGATCCGCGAGGGCGGACGCACGGTGGGCGCGGGCGTGGTGTCGAAGATCCTCAAGTAAATTGAGGTTCGACCGATCCGGCGATTGCTTCGCGGCACAGGGCAGTAGCTCAATTGGCAGAGCGGCGGTCTCCAAAACCGCAGGTTGGGGGTTCGATTCCCTCCTGCCCTGCCAGTCGCGGCGAGCGATGAACGACGGATCGGGTCGAGCCCGGCGAGAGAAATGACCGAACAGGCCGAAAACGGTGCCAGCGCGCTGGACATCGCAAAGCTGGTTGCGTCCGCAGCGATCCTGGTCGGCGGCATAGCCGCCTTCTACATGCTTGTCGACGTGCCGCTGGCGGTGCGCTGGCTGATCGTGCTCGGCGCGCTCGCGGCGGGCATCGTCGTCGCGCTGCAGTCGGCGCAGGGCCGCGAGTTCTGGCAGTTCGTGCAGGGCTCGCGCGTCGAGTTGCGCAAGGTCGTGTGGCCGACGCGGCAGGAGACGATGCAGACGACGCTGGTCGTGGTGGTCGCGATCATCGTGCTCGGAATCTTCTTCTGGCTGCTCGACATGTCGCTTGGTGCGATCACGCGCGCCCTGACCGGGCAGGGAGGCTGACCGTGACGCTTCGCTGGTACGTCGTGCACGCGTATTCGAACTTCGAGCACAAGGTTGCATCGTCGCTCAAGGAGCGCACGCGCCTCAAGGGCCTCGAGGACAAGTTCGGCGACATCCTGGTGCCCACCGAGGAAGTCGTCGAGATGCGGGACGGGCAGCGCCGCCGCAGCGAGCGCAAGTTCTTCCCCGGCTACGTGCTGGTGCAGATGGAGATGAACGAGGACACCTGGCACCTGGTGCGCGAGACGCCCAAGGTGCTCGGTTTCATCGGCGGAACTCCCGAGAAGCCGGCGCCGATCTCCGACCGCGAGGCGAATGCGATCCTGCGGCGCGTCGAGGAAGGCGCCGAGAAGCCGCGGCCGAAGGTGCTGTTCGAGCCGGGCGAGGTGGTGCGCGTGACGGACGGACCGTTCAACGACTTCAACGGTGTCGTCGAGTCGGTGAACTACGAGAAGAGCCGCCTGCAGGTGGCGGTGCAGATCCTCGGGCGCTCGACGCCCGTGGAACTTGAATTCAGCCAGGTCGAGAAGGCCTGAGCAAACGGGGAGCCCTTCGGGGCGCTTGGACCCAAACGAGGTGAAGAGAGATGGCCAAGAAAGTTAACGGTTACGTCAAGCTGCAGGTTCCTGCAGGCCAGGCGAACCCGAGCCCGCCGATCGGGCCGGCGCTCGGCCAGCAGGGCGTCAACATCATGGAGTTCTGCAAGCAGTTCAACGCGCAGACGCAGAGCGTGGAGAAGGGACTGCCGATCCCCGTGGTGATCACGGTGTACAGCGATCGCAGCTTCACCTTCATCATGAAGACGCCGCCGGCGTCGGTGCTGATCCGCAAGGCGCTCGGACTCGAGAAGGGCAGCGGCACGCCGAACACCGCCAAGGTGGGCAAGATCAGCCGCAAGCAGCTCGAGGACATCGCGAAGACCAAGACGCCGGACCTGACGGCGGCCGACCTCGATGCGGCCGTGCGCACGATCGCCGGCAGCGCCCGCAGCATGGGCGTCGACGTGGAGGGCGTGTGACATGGCAGCCGTAACCAAGCGAATGAAGCCCTGGGCGGAGAAGCTGCCGGCCGGTGCCCAGTATCCGATCGACGAGGCGCTCGCGCTCGTCAAGCAGTTCGCCGTCGCGAAGTTCGACGAGGCCGTGGACGTGTCGGTGAACCTCGGCGTCGATGCGACCAAGTCCGACCAGCAGGTGCGCGGTTCGACCGTGCTGCCGCAATGGCACCGGCAAGATCGTCCGCGTGGCGGTGTTCACCTCGGGCAAGAATGCCGAGGCCGCGCTCGAGGCGGGCGCCGACGTGGTGGGCCTCGAGGACCTCGCCGAGAAGGTGAAGGCCGGCGAGCTCAATTTCGACGTGGTCGTCGCAAGCCCGGACGCGATGCGCGTCGTGGGCCAGCTCGGCCAGATCCTCGGCCCCCGCGGCCTGATGCCGAACCCGAAGGTCGGTACGGTGACCCCGGACGTGGCGACCGCGGTGCGCAATGCCAAGGCCGGCCAGGTGCGCTTTCGCACCGACAAGGGCGGCGTGATCCACTGCACGATCGGCAAGGCCAGCTTCGAGGTGCAGGCGCTGCACGAGAACCTGCGCGCGCTGCTCGCCGACCTGCAGAAGATCAAGCCGGCGTCCGCCAAGGGCATTTATTTCAAGCGCGTGTCCGTCTCCTCGACGATGGGGCCGGGCATCGCGGTGGATCAGTCGAGCCTCGGCGCGTAGGCGCCGCGGCCGCAAACGATTTGATGCAGGGCCGGTCGTGGCCGCGCTCCGCCCCCATCCGGGGCGGCGCACAGCCGGGGCCGGTCATCATCGAAGACCGCAGGCGGGGATGCGATCCCCTTAATGGTCGCCTGCGCAGATGGTGGTACCCGAGTCAGTTCTTACTGCCGAAGGTCGCCGCCCTCTAGAAGGGTGAATGCCCAGGGACGGGTGTTCGTGTCTAGGACTTTCAGGCCAGGAGGATTACATGGCGCTCAGACTGGAAGACAAGAAGGCGCTGGTTTCCGAGGTGAACGAGGTTGCGCTGCGTGCGCAGTCCGTGGTCGCCGCGGAATACCGGGGGCTCTCGGTTGCGCAGCTCACCGACCTGCGCGCCAAGGCCCGTGCCTCTCGCGTCTACATGAGAGTGGTGAAGAACACGCTGGCCCGCAGGGCTGTCGCCGGCACTCAGTTCGAGTGCGTCGGCGAGAAGCTCAAGGGTCCGCTGATCCTCGCTTTCTCGGAGGATGACCCCGGCGCCGCTGCGCGACTGATCAAGGGATTTGCCAAGGACCACCAGAAGCTCGTGGCGACACTCGTGTCGCTCGGCGGCAGCGTGTTCCCGGCCAACGACCTCGAGCGTGTCGCCAGCCTTCCCACCAGGGAACAGGCGCTCGGACAGCTGCTGGGTGTGATAAAGGCGCCCATCGGCAAGTTCGTGCGCACGCTCGCCGAGCCTCACACGAGGCTCGTGCGGACGATCGCCGCGGTCAAGGACCAGAAGCAGGCGGCCGCCTGAGGCGGTCGCAGTAAGTAGATTTCAGGCATCAAAACCAATTTTTCAGGAGTCACGATAATGGCTGCCAGCAAAGAAGAGATTCTCGACGCAATTTCCAGCATGACTTTGATGGAGATCGTCGACCTCGTGAAGATGATGGAAGACAAGTTCGGTGTCACGGCTGCCGCGCCGGTCGCGGTTGCCGCCGTTGGCGCTGCCGCTGCCCCGGTCGCCGAGGAGCAGACCGAGTTCACGGTCACCATGACCAGCTTCGGCGCGAACAAGGTCGGCGTCATCAAGGTGATCCGCGAGCTCACCGGCCTCGGTCTCAAGGAAGCCAAGGACCTGGTCGAGGCCGTGCCTGCCATGGTCAAGGATGGCATCCCGAAGGCCGACGCCGACGCCATCAAGAAGAAGCTCGAAGAGGCCGGCGCCGCCGCGGAGATCAAGTAACCGCGATGCTCGGGCGCATGCCCGTTCATCGGCAGGTCGGCTGGCGGGAAATCCGCCGGCCGGCCTGACCGTTCGTTCGTGTTCTGAGAGTCGAGCCGTATGGGCCGGGTTGCCGGCCGTGAGAGGGTGATCGCGATGGCATATTCCTTCACCGACAAGAAACGCATCCGCAAGGACTTCGGCAAGCGGTCGAGCATCCTGGAGGTGCCCTACCTGCTGGCCATCCAGCTCGATTCCTACCGCAAGTTCCTGCAGGCAGATGCCCACGAGGATCGGCGCGACGAAATCGGGCTGCACGCCGCGTTCAGGAGCGTGTTCCCGATCGTCAGCTACTCCGGCAATGCGAGCCTCGAGTACGTGAGCTACCGCCTCGGCGAGCCCGTGTTCGACGTCAAGGAGTGCCAGCTCCGCGGCCTCACCTACGCCGCGCCGCTGCGCGTCAAGGTGCGCCTGGTCGTGCTCGACAAGGAAGCGCCGGGTGCCCGCAAGCCCGTCAAGGACATCCGCGAGCAGGAGGTCTACCTCGGCGAGCTGCCGCTGATGACCGACAACGGCACGTTCGTCGTCAACGGCACCGAGCGCGTCATCGTGTCGCAGCTCCATCGCAGCCCGGGCGTGTTCTTCGACCATGACCGCGGCAAGACCCACAGCTCCGGAAAGCTGCTGTTCTCCGCGCGCGTGATTCCCTACCGCGGCTCCTGGCTCGACTTCGAGTTCGACGCCAAGGACTGCGTGTACGCCCGCATCGACCGTCGCAGGAAGCTGCCGGTCACGATCCTGCTGCGCGCGCTCGGTTACAGCGACGAGCAGATCCTCGACCTCTTCTTCGAGAAGAACACCTACCTCGTCACGCCGCAGGGCGTCGAGCTCGCGCTGGTGCCGAGCCGCCTGCGTGGCGAGACGGCCAGCTTCGAGATCAAGGTGGGCTCGAAGGTCATCGTCGAGGAAGGCCGGCGCATCACCGCGCGCCACGTCCGGCAGCTCGAGGAGGCCAACGTCGATCGCCTGTCGGTGCCCGCCGAGTACCTGGTCGGCAAGGTGCTTGCCCACGACGTGGTGAACACCGAGACCGGTGAGATCCTCGCCAAGGCGAACGAAGTGCTGGCGACCGCGACCGTCGCGAAGCTGGTGCAGTCCGGCATTCCCGAGATCCACGTCCTGTACGTGAACGACCTCGACCGCGGCCCGTTCATCTCCGACACGCTGCGCATCGACCCGTCGAAGAACCGCATGGAGGCGCTGGTCGAGATCTACCGCATGATGCGCCCGGGCGAGCCGCCGACCCGTGACGCCGCGGAGAACCTGTTCCAGAACCTGTTCTTCAACTCCGAGCGCTACGACCTGTCGGGCGTCGGCCGCATGAAGTTCAATCGCCGCGTGGGTCGCACCGAGATCACCGGCAGCGGGATCCTCTACGATGCGCCGCACTTCACGCGCCGCGCGCAGAACGGCGACGCGACCGCGAAGGAGCTGGTCGAGCAGTACGGCGATACGTCGGACATCATCGACGTGCTGCGCACGCTGATCGACATCCGCAACGGCAACGGCACGGTGGACGACATCGACCACCTCGGCAACCGTCGCGTCCGCAGCGTGGGCGAGATGGCGGAGAACGCCTTCCGCGTCGGGCTGGTGCGCGTCGAGCGCGCCGTCAAGGAGCGCCTGACCATCGCCGAGAGCGAAGGCCTGATGCCCCAGGACATGATCAACGCGAAGCCGGTGGCGGCCGCGGTGAAGGAGTTCTTCGGCTCCTCGCAGCTCTCGCAGTTCATGGACCAGAACAACCCGCTGTCCGAGGTCACGCACAAGCGGCGCGTCTCGGCGCTCGGCCCTGGCGGCCTCACCCGCGAGCGCGCCGGATTCGAGGTGCGCGACGTGCACCCGACGCACTACGGGCGAGTCTGCCCGATCGAGACGCCGGAAGGCCCGAACATCGGCCTGATCAACTCGCTGGCCGTCTATGCGCGCACCAACGACTACGGCTTCCTCGAGACGCCGTACCGCAAGGTCGCGAACAACCACGTCACCGACGAGATCGAGTACCTGTCGGCGATCGACGAGGCGCAGTTCGTGATCGCGCAGGCCAATGCCTCGCTCGACGCGAAGGGCCGCTTCACCGACGAGCTGGTGTCGAGCCGCTACCAGAACGAGTTCGCGCTCTCGACGCCCGACAAGATCCAGTTCATGGACGTGTCGCCGAAGCAGATCGTGTCGGTGGCCGCCTCGCTGATCCCGTTCCTCGAGCACGACGACGCGAACCGCGCGCTGATGGGCTCGAACATGCAGCGCCAGGCCGTGCCGACGCTGCGCTCGGAGACCCCGCTGGTGGGCACCGGCATGGAACGCCCGGTCGCGATCGACTCCGGCGTGACCGTCGTCGGTCGCCGCGGCGGCGTGGTGGACTCGGTCGATGCCTCGCGCATCGTGGTGCGGGTGAACGACGCCGAGACGACCGCCGGCGAGGCGGGCGTCGACATCTACAACCTGACCAAGTACACGCGTTCGAACCAGAACACCTGCATCAACCAGAGACCGCTGGTGAAGGCGGGCGACGCGATCGCGCGCGGCGACGTGCTGGCCGACGGCCCCTCGACCGACCTGGGCGAACCTGGCGCTCGGCCAGAACCTGCTGGTCGCGTTCATGCCCTGGAACGGCTACAACTTCGAGGACTCGATCCTGATCTCGGAGCGGGTGGTCCAGGAGGACCGCTTCACGACGATCCACATCGAGGAACTCACCTGCGTCGCGCGCGACACCAAGCTCGGGCCGGAGGAGATCACCGCGGACATCCCGAACGTCGGCGAGTCCGCGCTCGCCAAGCTCGACGAGGCCGGCATCGCCTTCATCGGCGCCGAGGTCAGTGCGGGCGACATCCTGGTGGGCAAGGTCACGCCGAAGGGCGAGTCACAGCTCACGCCGGAAGAGAAGCTGCTCAGGGCGATCTTCGGCGAGAAGGCGTCCGACGTTAAGGACACCTCGCTGCGCGTCCCGCCGGGCATGGACGGCACGGTGATCGACGTGCGCGTGTTCACGCGCGACGGCGTCGAGAAGGACTCCCGCGCGCTCTCGATCGAGAAGTCCGAGATCGAGAAGGTGCGAAAGGATCTCGCCGACCAGCAGCGCATCCTCGAGGAGGACCTCTTCTCGCGCGTGCGCACCATGCTGCTCGGCAAGGTCGCGGCCGCGGGGCCGCGCAAGCTCAAGCCCGGCTCGAAGATCGCGGCCGACTACCTCGACGACCTGCCGCGCGAGCACTGGCTCGAGGTGCGGCTCGAGGACGAGGAGTCCAACACCGCGCTGGAACTCACCGCCGAGCGCATGCGCGCGCAGCGCAAGGAGTTCGAACGCAGGCTCGAGGAGAAGCGCTCGAAGATCACGGCCGGCGACGACCTCGCGCCCGGCGTGCTGAAGATGGTCAAGGTGTACCTCGCGGTGAAGCGCCGCGTGCAGCCGGGCGACAAGATGGCGGGCCGGCACGGCAACAAGGGCGTCATCTCGACCATCGTCCCGGTCGAGGACATGCCGTTCATGGCCGAAGGCACCCCGGTCGACATCGTGCTGAACCCGCTCGGCGTGCCCTCGCGCATGAACATCGGCCAGATCCTCGAGACCCACCTCGGCTGGGCGGCCAAGGGCATCGGGCTCAAGATCGGCCGGATGCTCGACGAGGCGCGCGACGCGGCCGAGCTGCGCAGCTTCCTCGACGAGGTCTACAACAAGAGCGGCGGCAAGACCGAGGACCTCGAGTCGCTGGACGACGCCGAGGTGATGTCCCTGGCGGGCAACCTGCGCAACGGCGTGCCGATGGCGACACCGGTGTTCGACGGCGCCACCGAGAAGGAGATCAAGTACATGCTGCGCCTCGCCGACCTCCCGGAGAGCGGCCAGACGTGGCTGTTCGACGGGCGCACCGGCGAGCGTTTCAATCGCCCGGTGACCGTCGGCTACATGTACATGCTGAAGCTGAACCACCTGGTCGACGACAAGATGCACGCGCGCTCGACCGGGCCTTACAGCCTGGTCACGCAGCAGCCGCTGGGCGGCAAGGCGCAGTTCGGCGGTCAGCGCTTCGGAGAGATGGAAGTCTGGGCGCTGGAGGCGTACGGCGCCTCCTACACGCTGCAGGAAATGCTGACGGTCAAGTCGGACGACGTCACCGGCCGCACCAAGATGTACAAGAACATCGTGGACGGCAATCACGCGATGGACGCGGGCATGCCCGAGTCCTTCAACGTGCTGGTGAAGGAGATCCGCTCGCTCGGCATCAACATGGAACTCGAGCTGGAACGGCGCTGAGTCCTGCGCGAAACGCGCGACAGACGCACAGGGTGACGAAATGAAAGACCTGTTGAAGATGTTCAAGCAGCAGCCGGCGGTCGAGGACTTCGACTCGATCCGCATTGCGCTCGCTTCCCCGGAAATGATCCGCTCGTGGTCGTTCGGCGAGGTGAAGAAGCCGGAGACCATCAACTACCGCACCTTCAAGCCGGAGCGGGATGGCCTGTTCTGCGCGAAGATCTTCGGGCCGGTGAAGGACTACGAGTGCCTTTGCGGCAAGTACAAGCGACTGAAGCACCGCGGCGTCGTCTGCGAGAAGTGCGGCGTCGAGGTCACGCAGGCCAAGGTGCGCCGCGAGCGCATGGGCCACATCGAGCTCGCGAGCCCGACCGCGCACATCTGGTTCCTGAAGTCGCTGCCGTCGCGCATCGGGCTGATGCTCGACATGACGCTGCGCGAGATCGAGCGCGTGCTCTACTTCGAGGCCTTCGTGGTCATCGATCCGGGCATGACCTCGATGCAGCGCGGCCAGCTGCTGTCCGACGAAGCCTACCTCGAGGCGATCGAGGCGCACGGCGACGAGTTCGACGCCCGCATGGGCGCCGAGGCCGTGCACGAGCTGCTGAAGAGCCTCGACCTGAAGTCGGAGGTGGTCAAGGTCCGCGAGGACATCTCGGGCACGACGTCCGAGACCAAGATCAAGCGGCTCTCGAAGCGGCTGAAGCTGCTCGAGTCGTTCATCGAGTCCGGCAATCACCCCGAGTGGATGGTGCTCACCGTCCTGCCGGTGCTGCCGCCGGACCTGCGTCCGCTGGTGCCGCTCGACGGTGGCCGTTTCGCGACCTCGGACCTGAACGACCTCTACCGTCGCGTCATCAACCGCAACAACCGCCTGCGCCGCCTGCTCGAGCTGAACGCGCCCGACATCATCGTGCGCAACGAGAAGCGCATGCTGCAGGAGTCGGTGGACGCGCTGCTCGACAACGGCCGTCGCGGCCGCGCGATCACCGGCACCAACAAGCGCCCGCTCAAGTCGCTGGCCGACATGATCAAGGGCAAGCAGGGCCGCTTCCGCCAGAACCTGCTCGGCAAGCGCGTGGACTACTCCGGCCGCTCGGTGATCGTGGTCGGCCCGACGCTGCGCCTGCACCAGTGCGGCCTGCCGAAGAAGATGGCGCTCGAGCTCTTCAAGCCGTTCATCTTCCAGAAGCTGCAGCTGCGCGGCGAGGCGACCACCATCAAGGCCGCCAAGCGCATGGTCGAGCGCGAGGGCCCGGAGGTCTGGGACATCCTCGAGGAAGTCATCCGCGAGCATCCGGTGCTGCTGAACCGCGCACCGACGCTGCACCGCCTCGGCATCCAGGCCTTCGAGCCGGTGCTGATCGAGGGCAAGGCGATCCAGCTGCACCCGCTGGTCTGCACGGCGTTCAACGCCGACTTCGACGGCGACCAGATGGCGGTCCACGTGCCGCTGTCGCTCGAGGCGCAGCTCGAGGCGCGCGCGCTGATGCTGTCGTCGAACAACATCCTGTCGCCGGCCAACGGCGACCCGATCATCGTGCCGTCGCAGGACGTGGTGCTCGGCCTGTACTTCATGACGCGCGAGCGCGTCAATGCGCCGGGCGAGGGCACGATCTTCGCCGACGCTGCCGAGGTTCACCGCGCCTACGAGACGCGCTGCAGCCGACCTGCAGGCCAGGTGCCGTGCGCGCATCGTCGAGCACGTGCGTGACGCCGAGGGCAACCTGGTGCCGCAGCGCCGCCTGGTCGAGACGACCGTCGGCCGCGCGCTGCTGTTCGAGATCCTGCCGAAGGGCCTGTCGTTCGACCTGGTCAACCAGGACATGACGAAGAAGGCGATCTCGCGCGTGATCAACGAGTGCTATCGCGTGCTCGGCCTCAAGGAGACCGTGGTCTTCGCCGACCAGCTCATGTACATGGGCTTCCGCTACGCGACCCGCTCCGGCGTCTCGATCGGCGTCGACGACATGGTCGTGCCGGAGCAGAAGGAGAAGATCCTCACTGCCGCCGAGCGCGAGGTGAAGGAAATCCAGGAGCAGTACGCCTCGGGTCTCGTGACCAACGGTGAGCGCTACAACAAGGTCGTGGACATCTGGTCGCGAACCAACGACCAGGTCGCCAAGGCGATGATGGACAAGCTCGGCGGCGACGACGTGAAGGACTCCACGGGCGTCAAGGTGCGCCAGAAGTCGTTCAACTCGATCTACATGATGTCGGACTCCGGCGCGCGCGGCTCGCCGGCGCAGATCCGCCAGCTGGCCGGCATGCGCGGCCTGATGGCGAAGCCGGACGGCTCGATCATCGAGACGCCGATCACGGCGAACTTCCGCGAGGGCCTGAACGTCCTCCAGTACTTCATCTCGACCCACGGCGCGCGCAAGGGCCTGGCCGACACGGCGCTGAAGACCGCGAACTCGGGCTACCTGACCCGTCGCCTGGTGGACGTGGCGCAGGACCTGGTCGTCACGGAGCCGGACTGCGGCACCGAGAACGGCCTGTCGATGATGCCGATCGTCGAAGGCGGCGACGTCGTCGAGGGCCTCGGCGAGCGCGTGCTCGGCCGCGTCACGGCGGCGGCGATCTTCCGCCCGGGCACCGACGAGATGCTGGTCGAGGCCGGCGAGCTGCTCGACGAGAAGCTGGTGCGCCGGATCGAGCAGGCGGGCGTGGACCAGATCATGGTCCGTTCACCGATCACCTGCGCGACGCGCTTCGGCGTCTGCGCGCAGTGCTACGGGCGCGACCTCGCGCGTGGTCACCGCATCAACATCGGCGAGGCGGTCGGCGTGATCGCGGCGCAGTCGATCGGCGAGCCGGGCACGCAGCTCACGATGCGTACCTTCCACATCGGCGGCGCGGCGTCCCGTGCGGCGGCGGTCAACTCGGTCGAGATCAAGGGCAAGGGCATGGTGCGCTGGCACAACCTGAAGGCCGTGCACCACGAGAAGGGCCACTGGGTCGCGGTGTCGCGCTCCGGCGAACTCGGCGTGATCGACGACTTCGGCCGTGAGCGCGAGCGCTACCGGATCCCCTACGGCGCCGTGATCACGGCCAGCGAGGGCAACAAGGTCGAGCCGGGCCAGGTGCTCGCGAACTGGGACCCGCACACCCACCCCGTGGTCACCGAAGTGGCGGGTTTCATCCGCTTCCAGGACTTCATCGACGGCATCACGGTGTCGAGCCAGGTGGACGAGATCACCGGCCTTTCCAGCACCGTGGTCATGGACCCCAAGCAGCGTGGCGCCGGCGGCAAGGACCTGCGCCCGGTGATCAAGCTGCTGAATGCCAAGGGCAAGGAAGTCTGCTTTGCCAATACGGACATTCCGGCGGTCTACGCGCTGCCCCCTGGCGCGCTCGTGAGCCTCGAGGACGGAGTGCAGGTGTCGGTCGGCGACGTCATCGCGCGCATCCCGCAGGAGAGTTCGAAGACCCGCGACATCACGGGCGGCCTGCCGCGCGTGGCCGACCTGTTCGAGGCCCGCAAGCCCAAGGACTCGGCGATCCTCGCGGAGTACTCCGGCACCGTGAGCTTCGGCAAGGAGACCAAGGGCAAGCGCCGGCTGATCGTCACCGACGACCAGGGCGAGAAGCACGAGGAACTGATCCCGAAGTGGCGTCACCTCACCGTGTTCGAGGGCGAGCACGTCGAGCGCGGCGAGACCATCGCCGACGGTGAGCCGAACCCGCACGACATCCTGCGCCTGCAGGGCGTCGAGCCGCTGGCCAACTACCTGGTGCGCGAGATCCAGGACGTCTACCGCCTGCAGGGCGTGAAGATCAACGACAAGCACATCGAGGTGATCATTCGCCAGATGCTGCGCAAGGTCGAGGTCGTCGAGCCGGGCGATGCGGCTTCCTGCGCGGCGAGCAGATGGACCGGGCCCGGGTGCTCGAGGCCAACGACCGGCTGGCGCCGGAGGGCAAGCTGCCGGCGATCGCCGACCCGGTGCTGCTCGGCATCACCAAGGCCTCGCTGGCGACCGAGTCGTTCATCTCCGCGGCCTCCTTCCAGGAGACCACCCGCGTGCTGACCGAGGCGGCGGTGCGTGGCATGAAGGACCCGCTGCGCGGCCTCAAGGAGAACGTGATCGTCGGCCGGCTGATCCCGGCCGGGACGGGCTCGTTCTACCACCTGGCGCGCCGCCAGCGGCCGGAAGAGGCCCTTGCGGCGGGGTTCGCCGAGGTGCCGCCCACCCCGGTGGGCGGCGAATTCGGCGCGGAAAGTACCGACGAGGCGGAAGCGCCGGCCGGCTGAGGCGGCAGGGCAGGGTTGCCGCGGTGCGTCAAGTTGACAGCCGCGGCCGCCCCTCCTAAAATTTTCGGTCTTTCCACGGGGCTGCCGGCGATCTACCCGCGCAGCCCCCGGGGTCATTGTCATCGGGCCGCCACTTGGGCGGCCCGGTGTTTCTTGGGCGCGCCGAGCACTTCGGTGCGCCAAAACGTTTGGGAGTCGGTCTGGCATGTCAACCGTCAATCAGCTGATCCGTAGCCCGCGCCGCGAGGCCGCGGCGAAGAGCAAGGTGCCCGCGCTCGGCAACTCGCCGCAGAAGCGTGGCGTGTGCACGCGCGTCTACACCACGACCCCGAAGAAGCCGAACTCGGCGCTGCGCAAGGTCGCGAAGGTGCGCCTCACAAACGGGCACGAGGTGATCAGCTACATCGGCGGCGAGGGCCACAATCTCCAGGAGCACTCGGTGGTGCTGATCCGCGGCGGCCGCGTCAAGGACCTGCCGGGCGTGCGCTACCACACGGTGCGCGGCACGCTCGACTGCGCCGGCGTCAACGATCGCAAGCAGAGCCGGTCGAAGTACGGCGCGAAGCGCCCCAAGGGCGGCTGAGCGCGGCCCTTCCGGTCACAAACAACCAGTCACTGGTAACTGGTCACCAGATCAAAGCGGTAGTCAAAAATGTCCCGTAGATCACAGGCCCCGGTTCGCAGCATCCTGCCGGACCCGAAATTCAACAGCGTCCTGCTGGCCAAGTTCATGAACATGGTCATGGAGCGCGGCAAGAAGTCGGTCGCCGAGCGCATCGTCTACGGCGCGATCGACCGCATGGCCGAGAAGACCGGCCGGCAGGCCGACCAGACCATCGAGCTGCTGACCCAGGCGCTCGACAACGTCAAGCCGATGGTCGAAGTGAAGTCGCGCCGCGTCGGCGGCGCCACCTATCAGGTGCCGATCGAGGTCCGTTCCACCCGCCGGCAGACGCTGGCGATGCGCTGGGTGATCGACGCCGCGGCAGCCCGCAGCGAGAAGTCCATGTCGCAGCGGCTCGCCGCCGAGCTGCTCGAGGCCGCGGAAAACCGTGGTGCGGCCGTGCGCAAGCGCGAGGACACGCACCGCATGGCGGACGCCAACAAGGCATTCGCGCACTACCGCTGGTAAGGCCCGCCGGGCACCAGCAGCGACGACCGTTCGAGGAATTTCATCGTGCCACGCACTACACCTATCGAGCGCTACCGGAACATCGGTATCTCGGCGCACATCGACGCCGGGAAGACCACGACGACCGAGCGCATCCTGTTCTACACCGGCGTCTCGCACAAGATCGGCGAGGTGCACGACGGCGCGGCCGTCATGGACTACATGGAGCAGGAACAGGAGCGCGGCATCACGATCACGGCCGCGGCGACCACCTGCTTCTGGAAGGGGATGGACAACCACTTCCCCGAGCATCGCATCAACATCATCGACACGCCGGGGCACGTGGACTTCACCATCGAGGTGGAGCGCTGCCTGCGCGTGCTCGACTCCGCCTGCGCGCTCTTCTGCGCGGTGAGCGGCGTGCAGCCCCAGTCCGAGACCGTCTGGCGCCAGATGAACAAGTACGGCGTGCCGCGCATCGCGTTCGTCAACAAGATGGACCGCGCCGGCGCCAACTTCCTGCGCTGCGTGGAGCAGATCCGCACCCGCCTGCGCGGCAACCCGGTCGCGATCCAGTTGCCGATCGGCGCCGAGGAGAAGTTCGAGGGCGTCGTCGACCTGATCACCATGAAGGCGATCTACTGGGACGACTCGACTGAGGGCATGCGCTTCGACCGTCCGCGAGATCCCGGCCGAAATGCGGCGCAGTGCGCGGAGTACCGCGAGAAGATGTCGAGGCGGCCGCCGAGGGCAGCGAGGAGCTGCTGCACAAGTACCTCGAGCATGCCGAACTCACCGAGGCCGAGATCAAGGCGGGGCTGCGCGCGCGCGCGATCAAGCAACGAAATCGTCCTGACGCTCTGCGGCTCCGCGTTCAAGAACAAGGGCGTGCAGGCGATGCTCGACGCCATCATCGAGTACATGCCGGCACCGACCGAAATGCCGCCGGTGATGGGCATCGACGACGATGGCGCCGAGGCCACCCGCCCGGCGTCGGATGAGTCGAAGTTCTCCGCGCTCGCGTTCAAGATCCTGAACGACCCGTTCGTCGGCAACCTGACGTTCTTCCGGGTGTACTCGGGCGTGCTCAACTCGGGCGACCAGGTGTTCGTCCCGGGCAAGAGCAAGAAGGAGCGCATCGGGCGCCTGCTGCAGATGCACGCGGCCGAGCGCGCGGAGATCAAGGAGGTGCGCGCCGGCGACATCGCGGCGGCCGTGGGCCTGAAGGACGTCACGACCGGCGACACGCTGTGCGACCCGGACCATGTGATCACGCTCGAGAAGATGGAATTCCCCGAGCCGGTGATCTCGGTCGCCGTCGAGCCGAAGACCAAGAGCGACCAGGAGAAGATGGGCCTCGCGCTGCAGCGCCTCGCGAAGGAAGACCCGTCGTTCCGCGTCAGCACCGACCAGGAGTCGGGCCAGACGATCATCTCCGGCATGGGCGAACTGCACCTCGACATCCTCGTCGACCGCATGAAGCGCGAGTTCAAGGTCGAGGCGAACGTCGGCAAGCCGCAGGTCGCCTACCGCGAGACCATCCGCGGCAAGGTCGACCAGGAAGGCAAGTTCGTCCGCCAGTCCGGCGGCCGCGGCCAGTACGGCCACGTGTGGCTCAAGATCGAGCCGCAGGAAGAAGGCAAGGGCTACGAGTTCGTCAACGGCATCGTCGGCGGCATCGTGCCGCGCGAGTACATCCCGGCCGTGGACAAGGGCGTCAAGGAAGCGCTCGAGGGCGGCGTGATCGCCGGTTACCCGGTGGTGGACGTCAAGGTCACGATCTTCGACGGCTCGTACCACGACGTGGACTCGAACGAAATGGCGTTCAAGATCGCGGGCTCGATGGCGGTCAAGGAAGGCGTGCGCCGGCGAAGCCGGTGCTGCTCGAGCCGATCATGAAGGTCGAAGTGGTCACCCCGGAGGACTACTCCGGCGACGTGATCGGCGACCTGAGCCGCCGCCGTGGCCACATCCAGGGCATGGACGACTCCGTGTCCGGCAAGGTCGTGACGGCCGAGGTTCCGCTGGCCGAGATGTTCGGCTACGCGACGTCGGTGCGCTCGATGAGCCAGGGCCGCGCGACGTTCACCATGGAGTTCGCGCGGTACCTCGAGGTGCCGAACAACGTCGCCGAAGCGGTGATGAAGAAGGCGAGCTGATCACTGGTCACCAGTCAATGTTTCAGAGGTAAGGGTCGTGGCTAAGGAAAAATTTGCGCGTACGAAGCCGCACGTAAACGTGGGCACGATTGGTCACGTTGACCATGGCAAGACGACGCTGACGGCGGCGCTGACGAAGGTGATGGCGGAGACGCACGGCGGCTCCTTCACGGCCTACGACCAGATCGACAAGGCGCCGGAGGAGAAGGCTCGCGGCATCACGATCTCGACGGCGCACGTTGAGTACCAGTCGGCGAACCGGCACTACGCGCACGTGGACTGTCCGGGGCACGCGGACTACGTGAAGAACATGATCACGGGCGCGGCGCAGATGGACGGCGCGATCCTGGTGGTGTCGGCGGCCGACGGCCCGATGCCGCAGACGCGCGAGCACATCCTGCTGGCGCGCCAGGTGGGCGTTCCGTACATGGTGGTGTACCTGAACAAGGCGGACATGGTTGACGACGCGGAGCTTCTGGAGCTGGTTGAGCTCGAAGTGCGCGAGCTGCTGTCGAAGTACGATTTCCCGGGCGACGACACGCCGATCGTGACGGGCAGCGCGCTGAAGGCGCTCGAGGGCGACACGGGTCCGCTCGGCATGCCCTCGGTGGTGAAGCTGGTGGAGGAGATGGACCGTTACATCCCGGTACCGGAGCGCGCGATTGACGGTGCGTTCCTGATGCCGGTGGAAGACGTGTTCTCGATCTCGGGTCGCGGCACGGTGGTGACGGGTCGCATCGAGCGCGGCGTCGTCAAGATCAACGACGAAGTGGAGATCATCGGGCTGAAGCCGACGGTGAAGACGATCTGCACGGGCGTGGAGATGTTCCGCAAGCTGCTCGACCGCGGTGAGGCGGGCGACAACGTGGGCGTGCTGCTGCGCGGCACGAAGCGCGAGGACGTCGAGCGCGGCCAGGTGCTGGCGAAGCCGGGTTCGATCACGCCGCACACCAAGTTCGAGGGCGAGGTGTACGTGCTGACGAAGGAGGAGGGTGGCCGTCACACGCCGTTCTTCAAGGGCTATCGGCCGCAGTTTTACTTCCGCACCACGGACGTGACGGGTGCGGTGGAGTTGCCGGAGGGCGTCGAGATGGTGATGCCCGGCGACAACATCAAGGTGACGATCGAGCTGATCAGCCCGATCGCGATGGAAGAGGGCCTGCGCTTTGCGATCCGCGAGGGCGGACGCACGGTGGGCGCGGGCGTGGTGTCGAAGATCCTGAAGTGAACTGCGCGCAGCGGTTCGCGGGGCGCGCCATCGCCGTGCGATGCGCATTCCCCGCCAGCCGCTGGTCGCCGTCCGCTCATACGCTTTCCAACAGGTACCTGAAAATGTCTCGCCAGAACATCCGCATCCGCCTCAAGGCCTTCGACCACCGGCTGATCGACAACTCGGCCCGTGAGATCGTCGAGACCGCCAAGCGCACGGGTGCGACGGTGCGCGGGCCGGTGCCGCTGCCGGTCAAGATGGAGCGTTTTACGCTGCTGGTGTCCCCGCACGTCGACAAGGACGCGCGCGACCAGTACGAGCTGCGTACCCACAAGCGCCTGATGGATATCCTCAATCCCACGGACAAGACCGTGGACGCGCTGATGAAGCTCGAGCTGCCGGCCGGCGTGGACGTGCAGATCAAGCTGAACTAGTTGCAAGATTCGCTGCCGCCGATATAATTGGCGGCTCTCTCGCCGAGGCCTGGCCGGTTTTGCCGGTACCGCTCGAGCGGCGCGACCCCGAAACCCGGTGGCCGCACCTCTCAGCCCCTTGACGAGTACCTGCCCGCGTTTCCGTCCCCGAGGACGGGCGGGTGAGTTTTTTCGAGTCCCGGCCAATCGCAGTCGGGACTGTGTATGAGGAAGAATCGATGACGATCGGTCTGATTGGCCGCAAGGCCGGCATGACGCGCGTCTTCACGGACGCGGGCGAATCGATCCCGGTCACGGTGATCGAGGCCCTGCCGAATCGCGTCACCCAGGTCAAGGGTGTCGAAACCGACGGTTACCGCGCGATCCAGGTCGCATACGGCGATCGCAAGCCGTCGCGCCTCGGTCGCCCGCTTACCGGGCACTACGCCAAGGCCAAGGTCTCCCCGGGCCAGTCGCTGGTGGAGTTCCGCCTCGCCGACGGCGAGGGTGCGGACCTCGCGCCCGGCGCCGAGCTCAAGGTCGACATGTTCACGGCCGGACAGATGGTCGACGTCGCCGGCACCACGATCGGCAAGGGCTTCGCCGGCACGATCAAGCGGCACAATTTCGCGGGCGGCCCGGCCTCCCACGGCGCCTCGGTGTTCCACCGCGCGCCCGGTTCGATCGGCCAGCGCCAGACGCCCGGCCGCGTGTTCCCGGGCAAGCGCATGTCCGGCCACATGGGCAACCAGCGCCGGACCATCGAGAACCTGCGGATCGTCGAGGTCGATGCCGAGCGCAACCTGCTGCTGGTGCGCGGCGCCGTCCCGGGAGCCCCGGGTGGCCAGTTGATCGTGCGCCCGTCGTTCAAGGCTGGGCGCCAGGCGGCCCGCAAGACCCTGGCCCCGAGGAAGTAAGCCATGGCCACGCAGCTCAAGATCGTCAGCGGCGGCGCCGGGGCGCAGTCCCTCGAAGTGTCCGAGAAGGCCTTCGGCCGCGAGTTCAACGAAGCCCTGGTCCACCAGATCGTCACGGCCTACATGGCGGCCGGTCGCGCCGGCACCAAGCGGCAGAAGAGCCGCGCGGAAGTCCGCGGCGGCGGCAAGAAGCCCTGGAAGCAGAAGGGCGGCGGCCGGGCCCGTGCGGGCAGCATCCGCAGCCCGATCTGGGTCGGCGGTGGCCGCGCGTTCGCCGCGCGCCCGCGCGACTACTCGCAGAAGGTCAACCGCAAGATGTACCAGGGCGCGATGCGCGCGATGCTCTCCGAGCTCGTCCGTCGTGACTGCCTGATGGTCGTAGAGTCGCTGGCGCTCGAGGCGCCGAAGACGCGGCTGCTCGCGGCGAAGCTCAAGGAGCTTCGGCCTGTCGAACGTGCTGATCCTGGTCGAGGCCTACGACGAGAAGCTGGACCTCGCCGCCCGCAACCTGATGGGCGTGTCGGTGATGCCGGTGTCGGCGCTGGACCCGCGGAGCCTGCTCAGCCATGAGCGCGTGCTCGCGACGGTCGGCGCCGTCCGCATGCTCGAGGAGAAGCTGGCATGAGCAGCAAGGAACGACTGATGGGCGTGCTGCTTGCGCCGCACGTCTCGGAAAAGAGCGCGACGGTGGCCGAGAAGGCCAACCAGATCGTGTTTCGCGTGCGCCGCGACTCGACCAAGCCGGAGATCAAGGCGGCCGTCGAACTGATGTTCGAGGTCAAGGTCGATGCGGTGCGTGTCGTGAACGTCGCGGGCAAGGTGAAGCGCTTCGGCGGTCGCCCCGGCCGGCGCTCGGACTTCAAGAAGGCCTACGTGAGCCTCGCCGAAGGCCAGAGCATCGATTTCGCCGGCGTCGAAAAGTGACGCCGCAGGCAAGCTGACGGATACCAAGATGGCTCTCATCAAGACCAAGCCGACGTCGCCAGGCCGCCGCTTCGTAGTGAAGGCGGACCGCTCGCACCTGCACAAGGGCGAGCCGGTGCACGCGCTCACCTCGAGCCAGAAGCGGACTGGCGCGCGCAACAACCAGGGGCGCCTGACGACCCGCCACAAGGGCGGCGGCCACGCAGCGCTACCGTGTCGTCGATTTCGTGCGCAACAAGGACGGGGTCCCGGGTCGTGTCGAGCGCCTGGAATACGACCCGAACCGCAGCGCGTACCTCGCGCTGGTGCTGTACGCCGACGGCGAGCGCCGCTACATCCTCGCCCCGAAGGGCGTGACGGCCGGCGACGCGATCACCTCGGGCGCGGACTCGGCGATCAAGCCGGGCAATGCGCTCGCGCTGCGCAACATCCCGCTCGGCACGCAGATCCACAACGTGGAGCTGAAGCCGGGCCGCGGCGGCCAGATTGCGCGCAGCGCCGGCACCTCGGTGCAGCTCGTGGCGCGCGAAGGCCTGTACGCGACGCATCCGCCTGCGCTCGACCGAGATGCGCAAGGTGCACGTCGACTGCCGCGCCACGATCGGCGAGGTGGGCAACGAGGAAAACAACCTGATCGTCTACGGAAAGGCGGGCGCCAAGCGCTGGCGCGGCATCCGTCCGACGGTCCGCGGCGTCGTGATGAACCCGGTCGACCACCCGCACGGCGGTGGCGAGGGCAAGTCCGGCCAGGGCAACCCGCACCCGGTGTCGCCGTGGGGCTGGAAGACCAAGGGCAAGAAGACCCGCACCAACAAGCGCACCTCCGGATTGATCATCCGGCGCCGCAACTGAGCCTGAAGAGGATCACGCAGTGCCCCGTTCAGTAAAGAAAGGCCCGTTCGTCGACCTGCACCTCGCGAAGAAGGTGCAGGTTGCCGCGGAGAAGAACGATCGCCGGCCGATCAAGACCTGGTCCCGCAGGTCGATGATCCTGCCGGACATGGTCGGCCTGACGCTCGCCATCCACAACGGCAAGCAGCACATCCCGGTGCTGGTCTCGGAGAACATGGTCGGGCACAAGCTCGGCGAGTTCGCGCCGACCCGCACCTTCCGGGGCCATTCGGGCAACCGTAAGGCCTCGTCGGAGTAAGCCATGCAGGTCGCAGCAAAACTCAAGTACGCGCGGATCTCGCCGCAGAAGTGCCGCCTGGTGGCGGACCTGGTGCGTGGCCAGCCGGTGGGCCAGGCGCTCGCCACGCTGCGCTTCACGCCGAAGAAGGGCGCCGCCATCGTGTTGAAGGTGCTCGAGTCGGCGATCGCCAACGCCGAGAACAACCACAACGCGGACATCGACACGCTCAAGGTCGCCTCGATCGACATCGGCGAGGCGCCGAGCTTCAAGCGGTTCCACGCCCGTGCCAAGGGTCGCGGCGACCGCATCGTCAAGCGTAACAGCCACATCACGATCCTCGTCGGCGACGGCCGCAAGGACTGAGGAGAGCAGGCTCCATGGGTCAGAAGGTCAATCCGATCGGCATTCGCCTCGGCATCACCCGCGACTGGACGTCGAGGTGGTATGCGAACTCGCGGACGTTCCCGTCCTACCTCCTGCAGGACTGGCAGGTTCGCCAGTTCCTGAAGAAGAAGCTGGCCGAAGCCTCGGTCAGCGGCATCCACATCGAGCGTGCCGCCCGCAAGGCGAACATCACGATCAACACCGCCCGTCCCGGCGTGGTGATCGGCAAGAAGGGCGAGGACATCGAGCGGCTGCGCATGGAAGTGGCGAAGATGATGGGCATGGCCGTCGGTGACGTGCGGATCAACATCGCCGAGATCCGCAAGCCCGAGGTCGACGCCCAGCTGGTGGCCGAAGGCATCGCGCAGCAGATCGAGCGCCGCGTCATGTTCCGCCGCGCCATGAAGCGCGCGGTGATGAACACCATGCGCAGCGGCGCGCTGGGCGTGAAGGTGCGGGTCTCCGGCCGCTTGAACGGCTCGGAAATCGCGCGCACCGAGTCGTCGCGCGAGGGCCGCGTGCCGCTGCACACGTTCCGCGCGGACATCGACTACGGATTCGCCGAGGCCCAGACCACCTATGGCGTGATCGGCGTCAAGGTGTGGATCTTCAAGGGCGAGGTTTTCGAGCAGCCGACGCCGGTCGTCGCGCCCGAAGTCGCCGCGCCCGCCCAGGAGCAGCCGGCCTGAGGCCCGCGCCTCCGCGCAAGCTGGAATAAATCGCCATGATGCAACCCAAGCGAACCAAGTATCGCAAGCAGCACAAGGGCAAGAACGGCGGGCTCGCGCAGCGCGGCTCCTCCGTCGCCTTCGGTGAGTTCGGACTCAAGGCCACGAGCCGCGCCCGCATGACGGCGCGCGAGATCGAGGCGGCGCGTCGCGCCATGACCCGCTACGTGAAGCGCGGCGGGCAGGTGTGGATCCGCGTGTTCCCGGACGTGCCGATCACGAAGAAGCCGCTCGAAGTCCGCATGGGCTCGGGCAAGGGCAACGTCGAGTACTACGTCGCGCGCGTGCAGCCCGGCAAGGTGCTCTTCGAGATGGAAGGCGTCACCGAGAGCATCGCGCGCGAGGCGTTCCGCCTGGCGGCCAGCAAGCTGTCGGTCGACACGTTGTTCGTCAAGCGACAGGTGCGCTGATGAAGTCGAAGGATCTCAGGCAGAAGAGTGCCGGCGAACTCCAGGAAGAACTCCTGAAGCTGCGCAGGGAACAGTTCAACCTGCGCATGGCGCAGGCCACGGGCCAGGCTGCGAAGTCCGACCAGGCCGGCAAGGTGCGCCGCAACATCGCGCGCGTGAAGACCGTGATGGGCGAGCAGGCCCGCGCGGCAGCCAACGGGAGTGCCAAGTGATGAGCGAGCAGGCCGTCGTGGAGACGGGAGCCGAGGGCGCCAAGCGCACCCTCACGGGCCGCGTCGTGAGCAGCAAGATGCAGAAGACGATCACCGTCGCCGTCGAGCGGCTGGTGAAGCACGACCGCTATGGCAAGTACGTGCGCCGCACCACCAAGCTGCTGGCGCACGACGAGAACGACGAGTGCCGCGAGGGCGACCTGGTCGACATCGCCGAGTGCCGCCGCCTCTCCAGCCGCAAGGCCTGGCGACTGGTGCGCGTCGTCAAGCGCGCGACCCAGGTCTGAGCCGGGCGACGAAGGAGACCAGACCATGATCCAGATGCAAACGATCCTGCAGGCCGCGGACAACAGCGGCGCCAAGCGGCTGATGTGCATCAAGGTGCTTGGCGGCTCCAAGCGCCGCTATGCGACCGTGGGCGACGTGATCAAGGTGAGCGTCAGGGACGCCATCCCGCGCGGCAAGGTGAAGAAGGGCGAGGTCTACGACGCCGTGGTCGTGCGCACCGCGCAGGGCGTGCGGCGCCCGGACGGCTCGCTGATCCGCTTCGACGGAAATGCCGCGGTGCTGCTCACCAACAAGCTCGAGCCGATCGGCACCCGTATTTTCGGGCCGGTCACCAGGGAGCTGCGCACGGCGCGGTTCATGAAGATCATCTCGCTCGCGCCGGAAGTGCTCTGAGCGCCGGGCCGGAAGAGACCGAGGAACGAGGAATGAACAAGATCCGCAAGGGCGACGAGGTGGTCGTGATCACCGGCCGCGACAAGGGCCGCCGCGGCACCGTGATCCGGGTGCTCGCGAACGACCGCGTGCTCGTCGAGAACGTGAACATGGTCAAGCGCCACACGCGGCCGAACCCGCAGCGCGGGACCCAGGGCGGCGTCGTCGAGAAGGAGGCTTCCCTCCACCTCTCGAACGTCATGCTCTGGAACCCCGTCGCGAAGCAGGGCGATCGCGTGGGTATCCGCACGCTGGGCGACGGTCGCCGCGTGCGCTTCTTCAAGTCCAACGACGAAGTCGTGGACGCCTGATCGGATGAGGGTGGCAGGCATGGCGAGGCTGCAGACGTATTACCGCGAAAAAGTGGTCCCTGAGCTCATGACGAGCCTCGGGCTGACCAATGTCATGAGCGTGCCGAAAATCACGCGCATCACGGTCAACATGGGCGTCGGCGAAGCCGTCGCCGACAAGAAGGCGATGGACAGCGCGGTCAACGACCTCACTGCGCTCACCGGCCAGAAGCCGCTGGTGACGAAGTCGCGCAAGGCGAACGCGTCGTTCAAGCTGCGCGCCGGCGTCCCGGTGGGCGCCAAGGTGACGCTGCGCGGCGCCCGGATGTACGAGTTCCTCGATCGCCTGATCAACGTGGCGATGCCGCGCATCCGCGACTTCCGCGGCGTGTCGGCGCGCTCGTTCGACGGCCGCGGCAACTACAGCTTCGGCGTCAAGGAACAGATCATCTTCCCGGAAATTCCCTACGACAAGATCGACGCGATCCGGGGCATGGACATCACGATCACCACGACGGCACGGGACGACCGTGAAGGGCGGGCGCTGCTCGAATCCTTCAGCTTCCCGTTCCGCAAGTAAGGACCGGTAAATGGCCAAGACCAGCATGATCGAGCGCGAAAAGCGCCGCGCAAAACTCGTAAAGCAGCACGCCGCGAAGCGCGCGCAGCTGAAGGAGACGATCCGCAGCCCGAAGTCCACCGACGACGAGCGCGACGTCGCGATGCGCAAGCTGCAGAGCCTGCCGCGCGACGGCTCGGCGTCCCGGATGCGCAATCGCTGCGCGATCACGGGCCGCTCACGCGGCGTCTATAGCAAGTTCGGCCTCGGCCGCCAGAAGCTGCGCGAGGCGACTATGCGCGGCGACGTCCCGGGCCTGCGCAAGGCCAGCTGGTAAGGCCGCGTAACGGAGCAAGACATGAGCATGACGGATCCCATCGCGGACTTCCTCACCCGCATCCGCAACGGCCAGAGCTCGGGCAAGCCGACGGTCGGCATGCCCGCCTCGCGCATCAAGGTTGCGCTGGCAGGCGTGCTGAAGGAAGAGGGTTACATCGAGGACTTCGAAGTCGCCTCAGAGGACGGGAAGTCCACGCTGACGGTGCGCCTGAAGTACTACCAGGGTCGGCCGGTCATCGACCGCATCGAGCGCGTCAGCCGTCCCGGCCTCCGGGTCTACAAGGGCAAGGACGAGCTGCCCCGCATTCTCGGCGGCATGGGCGTGGCGATCGTCTCGACCTCGCGCGGCGTGATGACGGACCGCAAGGCGCGGGCCGACGGCCACGGCGGCGAAATCCTCTGCATCGTGTCCTGAGCGCGCTGCCACCAGCAGGATTCAAACAATGTCACGAGTCGCAAAAAATCCGGTCAACCTCCCGAAGGGAGTGACCGCCACCGTGGATGGCGAGACCATCACCGTGAAGGGAGCCAAGGGCACGCTCGCGCTGTCGCTGCGCAGCTTCCTGCGCCTGGTCCAGGAAGGCCAGGAAGTGCGGATCGAGGTTGCCGAGCCCGTGCCCGACGCGATGATGCACGCGGGGTCGCTGCGTGCGAACCTGGCGAATTCGGTCCAGGGCGTGTCGCAGGGCTACGAGCGCAAGCTCGAGCTGGTCGGCGTGGGCTACCGTGCCGCGGCGCAGGGCAAGAACCTGAACCTGACGCTCGGCTTCTCGCACCCGGTGGTCTACGCGGCGCCTGAGGGCATCACGATCGAGACCCCGACGCAGACCGAGATCGTCGTCAGGGGCATGGACAAGCAACGCGTCGGCCAGGTTGCCGCCGAACTGCGGGCCTATCGTCCGCCGGAGCCGTACAAGGGCAAGGGTGTTCGTTATTCCGGTGAGCGCATCGAGCTCAAGGAAACGAAGAAGAAGTAAGGGTGAGCGCCATGGAAAAGAAAGAAACCCGCCAGAAGCGCGCCCGTCGCGGCCGCGCCAAGATCCAGGAGCTGAAGGTGATGCGCCTCTCGGTGCACCGGACGCCCCGGCACATCTACGCGCAGGTGTTCGACCCGCAGTCGCGCGTCGTCGCCGTTGCCTCGACGCTTCAGGACGACGTCGCCGAAGGGCTCAAGAGCACCGGCAACATCGATGCCGCCAAGGCGGTGGGCAAGGCAATCGCGGAGCGTGCCAAGGCCAAGGGCATCACCGCCGTGGCCTTCGACCGGTCCGGCTTCAGGTACCACGGGCGCGTGAAGGCGCTCGCGGAGTCCGCGCGCGAGCACGGGCTCGAGTTCTGAGCCCGTCCTTGAACGAATTTCGCAGGAGCAGAAATGGCGAGAGTTGATAAAGGCGCGCCCGCCGACGAGCTGATCGAGAAGCTAGTCGCCGTCAATCGCGTCGCGAAGGTCGTCAAGGGCGGCCGTCAGTTCGGCTTCACGGCGCTTACCGTCGTGGGCGATGGCAATGGCCGCGTGGGTTTCGGATACGGCAAGGCGCGTGAAGTGCCGGTCGCCATCCAGAAGGCCATGCAGCAGGCTCGCAAGAACCTGGTGAACGTGAGCCTCCGCAGCGCGACGCTGCACTTCGCGGTGACCGGCCACCACGGCACGTCCAAGGTGTACATGCAGCCTGCCGCGGACGGCACCGGCGTCATCGCGGGCGGCAGCATGCGCGCGGTGTTCGAGTGCGCGGGCGTGCGTAACGTGCTGGCCAAGAGCTACGGCTCGCGCAACCCGATCAACGTGGTTCGCGCGACGATGAACGCGCTGACCTGCGCTCCGACTCCGGATCAGATCGCGGCCAAGCGCGGCAAGACACTCGCTGAAATCACGGGTTGACGCACATGGTCAAGAAAGACGCTTCGGTCAAGACGGTCAAGGTGACGCTGGTGAAGAGCGTCTTCGGCCAGCTGCACCGCCATCGCGCCACCGCGAGCGGGCTCGGGCTGCGCCGTATCAACCAGACCGTGATGGTCGCGGACACGCGGGAAAACCGCGGCATGATCAACGCCTCGCGGCACTTGTTCCGCGTGGAAGAGGCCTGAGGACATCATGAAGCTGAACAGCATTTCCCCGGCGCCGGGCTCGAAGAAGCCCCGGCTGCGAGTCGGTCGCGGCGCGTCCGCCGGCCAGGGCAAGACCTGCGGTCGCGGCGTCAAGGGCCAGCGCGCGCGCAAGGGCGGTTACCACAAGGTGGGCTTCGAAGGCGGCCAGATGCCGCTGCAGCGCAGGCTGCCCAAGATCGGCTTCCGCTCGAAGATCTCCCCGCTGGTGGCCGAGGTTCGCCTGAACGAGCTCGAGCACGTCCCGGGCGGTGTCGTCGACCTCGACGCGCTGAAGAAGGCTGGAGTCGTTCCGGCCAATGCCGTGCGTGCCCGCGTGATGCTCTCGGGAGCGATCAAGACAGCCGTGACCGTAAAGGGCGTCGGCGTCACCAAGGGTGCGCGCGCGGCGATCGAGGCCGCGGGCGGCACGGTCGAGTCGGCCTGAGCGCCGGCCAGGACCTCAAGGAAAACGCGTGGCCAACACCCCTTCATCGAGCCCTGTCGCCGCACTCGGCGAGGCAAGCCGGCTCACCGAACTCAGGAAGAGGTTTCTCTTCCTGGTCGGGGGGCTGATTGTCTACCGAATCGGTACCTTCATCCCGGTGCCGGGTATCGACCCCCAGGCGCTTGCGCGCTTCTTCCAGGAGCAGCAGGGCACGATCCTGAGCATGTTCAACATGTTCTCGGGCGGCGCGTTGATGCGGCTCTCGATCCTGGCGCTCGGCGTGATGCCGTACATCTCGGCCTCGATCATCGTGCAGATGATGGCGGTCGTTGTGCCGCAGCTGCAGGCGCTGCGCAAGGAGGGCGAGGCCGGTCGCCGCAAGATCACGCAGTACACGCGCTGGGGCACCGTCGGCCTCGCCGCATTCCAGGGCGCTGGCGCGGCCGTCGCCTTCCAGAACCAGGGCGTGGTGCTGAATCCCGGGCCGCAGTTCGTGTTCCTCGCGACCGTGACGCTGGTCTCGGGCACGATGTTCCTGATGTGGCTCGGCGAGCAGATCACCGAGCGCGGGCTCGGCAACGGCATCTCGATGATCATTCTTTCCGGCATCGTGGCGGGCCTTCCCGCGGCGATCGGCGGCACGCTCGAGCTGGTCCGCAACGGCGAAATCAACCCGGCGCTCGCGCTGATAATCGTGATCATGGTCGGCGCGGTCACCGCGTTCGTGGTGTTCGTCGAGCGCGCCCAGCGCCGCATACCCGTGAACTACGCAAAGCGCCAGCAGGGCCGGCGCATGTTCGCCGGCACGAGCACGCACCTGCCGTTCAAGCTCAACATGTCGGGCGTGATCCCGCCGATCTTCGCCTCGAGCCTGCTGCTGTTCCCGGCGACGATCGCCAGCTGGTTCGGCACCTCGGACAACTTCGCCTGGCTGCAGGGCGTGGCCGCGAGCCTCGGCATCGGACAGCCGGTGCACATGCTGATGTACTCGGCGCTGATCATCTTCTTCTGCTTCTTCTACACCGCGCTGGTGTTCAATTCGCGCGAGACGGCGGAGAACCTGAAGAAGTCGGGCGCGTTCATCCCTGGAATCCGCCCGGGCCAGCACACGGCCGAGTACATCGACAAGGTGCTGACGCGCCTGACGGTATGGGGCGCCCTGTACGTGACCCTCGTGTGCCTGCTGCCCGAGATCCTGATTTCCAAGTTCCGGGTGCCGTTCTACTTTGGCGGCACCTCGCTCATGATCATCGTCGTGGTGATCATGGACTTCATGGCCCAGCTGCAGGCGCACCTGATGTCGCACCAGTATGAAGGGCTGATGAAGAAGGCCAACCTGCGCGGCTACGGCCGTGCCGGGCAGCTGCGCTGAGCGCCGCCTGCCCGCGTCGGAGAGAGACCCATGAAAGTTCGACCATCGGTTAAGCGGATCTGCAAGAACTGCAAGGTTGTACGCCGTCGCGGCGTCGTCTACGTGATCTGCAGTGACAAGCGGCACAAGCAGCGCCAGGGCTGAGCGCCGTCAGCATTGAGTAAACAGGTTTTTTACGTTATTCTTTCGGGCTTTTCGCGCCCCGGAGTGAGCCTCAAATGGCCCGTATTGCCGGCATAAACATCCCGATGAACAAGCACGTGTGCATCGGCCTCACGTCCATCTTCGGCATCGGCCGCTCGCAGGCGCTTGCCGCATGCGAGGCGGCGGGCGTGAAGCCCGACACTCGGGTCAAGGACCTGACCGAGCCCGAGGTGGCGGGCCTGCGCTCGGCTGTCGCGCGCCTGCCGGTCGAGGGCGACCTGCGCCGCGAGGTTTCGATGAACATCAAGCGGCTGATGGACCTCGGTTGCTACCGGGGCATCCGGCACCGCAAGGGACTGCCGATGCACGGCCAGCGGACGCGCACCAACGCGCGTACGCGAAAGGGCCCGCGAAAGGCGGCCGTGAAGCTGAACGCCCCTGTCGGCAAAGCCTGATCGGCCATGCCACTGAACGAGGCCACTGAACGAGGAATGACCGCTCATGTCGGATGACAAGAAGCATAGCGCTGGCAAGTCGCGCAAGAAGGTGAAGCGGGTGGTGACCGACGCCATCGCGCACGTGCACGCGTCGTTCAACAACACCGTGATCACGATCACCGACCGCCAGGGCAACACGCTGTCCTGGGCCACCTCTGGTGGCTGCGGTTTCCGCGGTTCGCGCAAGAGCACGCCATTTGCGGCCCAGGTGGCTGCCGAGAAGGCGGGCGTCGCGGCCCAGGAGTACGGTGTCCGCACCGTCGACGTGCGCGTCCGTGGCCCCGGCCCGGGTCGCGAATCGGCCGTCCGCGCACTCAATGCCGCGGGCCTGAAGGTGACCAGTATCGAGGACGTGACGCCGATCCCGCACAACGGGTGCCGTCCGCCCAAGAAGCGCCGCGTCTGACCAGGCGCCGCTGAGGAACAAAAAATGGCCAGGTATCTTGGACCGACATGCAAGCTCTCGCGACGCGAGGGCACCGACCTCTTCCTGAAGAGCGGCGTAAAGTCGCTCGAGTCGAAGTGCAAGCTCGAAGTGCCGCCAGGCGGCATCAAGGGCGAGCGCCGGACACGCGTCTCGGGCTACGGCCTGCAGCTGCGCGAGAAGCAGAAGCTGCGCCGCATGTACGGCGTGCTCGAGCGGCAGTTCCGCGGCTACTACCAGAAGGCCGCCGGCCGGCCCGGCGCCACTGGCGAGTCGCTGCTGCAGCTGCTCGAAGGGCGGCTTGACAACGTCGTCTACCGCATGGGCTTTGCAACCACGCGCAGCGAGGCGCGTCAGCTGGTGAGCCACCGTTCCGTGACAGTGAACGGCGCGGTCGTCAGCATCCCATCCTTCCAGTGCAAGGGTGGCGAGGTGGTGGCGCTGCGTGAAAAAGCACAGAAGCAGGCCCGCGTGCAGCAGGCCCTGCAGATCCGTGCCCAGACCGGTTTCCCGGACTGGGTCGAAGTCGACGAGAAGAAGTTCTCCGGTGTCCTGAAGTCGTTGCCCGAGCGGGGCGACATTCTTCCGGACATCAACGAGAGCCTCGTCGTCGAGTTGTACTCCAAGTAATCCCGCGGGGTGACTTCAATGCAGTCAGCCATTGCTGAATTTCTCCGCCCGCGCGTCGTCAAGGTGACGCCGACGGCTCCCCGCCACGCGCGCGTGGTCATCGAGCCGTTCGAGCGCGGCTTCGGCCACACGCTTGGCAACGCGCTGCGTCGCGTGCTGCTGTCGTCGATGCCGGGCAGCGCGATCACCGAAGCCGAGATCGAGGGCGTGCTCCACGAGTACACCAGCATCGAGGGCGTGCAGGAGGACGTGGTCGAGATCCTGCTGAACCTGAAGCAGGTCGCCATCCGCCTGAACGCGCGCGAGTCGTCGGAACTGCGCTTGTCGAAGAAGGGCCCGGGCCCGGTCCGCGCCGGCGACATCCAGGGCGACCACGACGTCGAGATCCTGAACCCGGACCTGGTGATCGCCAACCTGACCAAGGCGGGTGAACTCACGATGACGCTGAAGGTCGAGCGTGGCCGCGGCTACCGGCCGGCGGGCCAGCGCCTGGCCTTCGAAGAGGCGACCCGTCCGATCGGCCGCCTGCTGCTCGACGCGTCGTTCAGCCCGATCCGCAAGGTCACCTACAACGTCGAAGCCGCTCGCGTCGAGCAGCGTACCGACCTCGACAAGCTGATCATCGATATCGAGACCAACGGCACGATCGACCCGGAAGAGGCGATTCGCCGCGCGGGCTCGATCCTGAAGGACCAGCTCTCGGTGTTCGTCGACCTGCAGGGCCAGGACGAGGACAAGCTCAAGCCGAGCGAGCACCACGTCGATCCGCTGCTGCTGCGTCCGGTGGACGAGCTGGAGCTCACGGTCCGCAGTGCGAACTGCCTGAAGGCCGAGAACATCCACTACATTGGCGACCTGGTGCAGAAGACCGAGGTCGAACTTCTGCGCACGCCGAATCTCGGCAAGAAGTCGCTCACCGAGATCAAGGAGGTCCTGGAGAGCCACGGCCTCACGCTCGGAATGCGCCTCGACAGCTGGCCGCCGGCCGGCCTGAAGCGCGAAGAAGACCGGGACGTCATTTGAAGTGACCATTGATCAGTAGCCAGGGGCAGTGAAGACCAACCCCTGGTCGAGGCGGTACAAGAGATGAGACACGGATTGACCGGGCGGCAGCTGAGCCGCAATTCGCCGCATCGCTGGGCGATGCTGCGCAACATGGCAGCGTCACTGCTGCGCCACGAGACCATCCGCACCACGGTGCCGAAGGCCAAGGAACTGCGTCGCTACGTCGAGCCGCTGATCACTCTCGGCAAGACCGACAGCCAGGCGAATCGCCGTCGCGCGTTCTCCAGGCTCCGCGACGCCGAGATCGTGACCAAGCTGTTCGACGAGCTCGGCCCGCGTTTCAAGACGCGTCCGGGCGGTTACACGCGCATCCTGCACATGGCCAATCGTGCCGGCGACAACGCCGACATGGCGCTGATGGCGCTGGTTGACCAGGCCGCGACCGCCGACGAAGCGAAGGCGGACGACGCCAAGCCGAAGAAGCCGCGTGCCAGCAGGAAGAAGACTGCTGCGCCGGAGGCCGAGGCGGGCGCAGCCGAGGCAGGCGAGAAGAAGCCCCGCGCGCCGCGCAAGAAGAAGACCGCAGCCGCCTGAAGCATCAGGTCGGATCTGCGACGAGAAGCCGGGTGACCCCCGGCTTCTTTTTTTTCGGCCGGGCGCTTATCGTCCACCGAGGTCCGTGCCTGCGTGCACGGTCATTCCCGATTCGAACATCAGGAGCTGGAACATGGGCGTAGTGCAGGAATTCAAGGAATTTGCCGTCAAGGGCAACGTGGTCGACATGGCGGTCGGCGTCGTGATCGGTGGTGCATTCGGCAAGGTCGTGTCGTCGTTCGTCGGGGACGTGATCATGCCTTTGCTCGGCAAGCTCGTGGGTGGCGTCGACTTCAGCCAGCTGGCAGTGACGATCGGCACCAGCCCGGCCGGTGAGCCGCTGCTGCTCAACTACGGAGCGTTTCTTCAGTCGGCATTCGATTTCCTGATCATCGCGGCCGCGATCTTCATGGCGATCAAGGCCATCAACAAGCTGAAGACACCCCCGCCGCCCGCCGAGGCGCCGGCTACGCCTGCAGACGTCGCGCTGCTGACAGAGATCCGGGACCTGCTGAAGAAGTAGTCAGCAGGGGGACATTAAATAGGTGCCAGGCACCTATTTTTCTTAAATAGGTGCCTGGCACCTATTTAATGTCCCCTACTGCTTCGCGAAGGCGTCGCGGGTGAGGTTTTCCGGAGCGCCGGACGTGCAGGCAACGTCGTCCTCGATCCGGATTCCGCCGTACGGGCGCAGGCGTGCCACAGCGTCCCAGTTGATATGGTTGCCGTGGCCGTCGGCCCGTGCCGCATCCAGCAACAGGTCGATGAAGTAGAGGCCCGGCTCGATCGTGACGACGAAGCCGGGCTGGAGCTTGCGCGTCAGGCGCAGGAACGGGTGGCCCTCCGGCCGCGGGATCTCCGCCCCCGATGGGTTGCCAGCAAGGCCGGCTACGTCGTGTACCTGCAGTCCCAGCAGGTGGCCGATTCCATGCGGAAAAAACACCGCGGACAGTCCCGAGTCCAGAGCCTCGTCAGGCCCGCAGTCGATAACGCCGGCCTGGCGCAGCAGGCCCGCGATCTCGCGATGGGCGAGCAGGTGGATGTCGCGGTAGTCGGTTCCATTGGTGACGGCCGCGCACAGCTTCAACTGCAGCGCGTCCATGCCGCTCACCAGGTCGGCGAACTCACCGCCCTGTGCAGCATAGGTACGGGTGATGTCGGCGGCGTAGCCGCGGAACTGCGCGCCAGCGTCGATCAGGAACGAGCGTCGCGCGCCACCACGGCCGCGGTCGAGGTGCTGGTAGTGCAGCACCGCGGCGCCCTCGTTGAATGCGATGATGTTGCCGTAGGGCAATTCCTCATCGCGCTGGCCCACGGCCGCGCAGTACGCCAGGTGCGTCTCGAACTCCGATGCACCCGCCACGAACGCATCGCGTGCAGCCAGGTGCCCGCGAACCGCCATGTGCGATGCCCGGCGCATGCATTCGAGTTCGTATTCAGTCTTCACTGCGCGGTCGTAATGCAGCTGGTGAAGCAACTGGACAGGGTTGACCGCGGCAAAGCCCCAGTCCGCGAACCCAGCCTGCCATTCACCCACGAACGCCACGCGGCGCCCGGCGAGGTCGAGGAGGCCTCGGGCCTGGCCCGGGTCGCGCAGGACCTCGAGGCGGAACTCGCGCAGCCAGTCGCCGCTCGGCAGCGACGGCGGCAGGTGCCAGTAGTCGGCCGGCTGGTGGAAGCACAGCAGTGGTGCAGCCCCCGGCGCATAGGCGACGAAGCTCTGCTGTACGTCGCCCAGTGGTGCCCACTGGGCGAAATGGGGATTCACACGGAACGGGTAGCTGCGGTCGTCCTGGAAGGAATATTTGGCTGCGCCCGAATACATCGCGATGCCGTCGAAACCGTGCGCGGCCAGCGCCTGGTCCATCCGGCGGCGCAGTTCGGCCAGGTGGGCGGGAAAAAGTTTGTCGACTTCCGCGTGCATGGCGTTGGCTCCCCGGGTGCATTCGAACCGATATCTTGCCCAAGACGCCGGATTGTCGCCATCTGGCGACAGTCTGGCGGCTTCTCAGGCGCCGCGCGGGCCCTAAAATCTGCTGCATGCAATCGTCGGGGCTCCGGCTCACCGCCGGAGCCCCGCGGGTTGCGGACTCGATTTACATACCATCACCAAGCCCAAACGGGGAAATGCACATGAACTCCAAGATCATCCTTGCCGCCGCCCTTGCGACGCTGGCCCTTGCCGGCTGCGCCAAGAAGGAAGAAATGAAGGAAGCTGCCCAGGACGCCGCCGCCCAGGCCGGCGCCGCCGCCGACGCTGCTGCTGAGGCCGCCGGCGCTGCGGTCGACGCCGCTGCCGTGGCCACGGACGCTGCCGGTGAAGCCGTCGTCGACGCCGCCGCTACCGCCGGCGAAGTTGCGAGCGACACTGCGGCTGACGCCACTGCTGCCGTTGGTGACGCCGCCGCCGCCGCTGGCGACGCCGCTGCCGACGCCGGTCAAGCCGTGCAGGACGCGACCAAGCAGTAAGCGGTCGCTCAGCGAAAGCTGAAATGGCAGGGCGGGTCCCGGTCGGGGCCCGCCCTGTTTTCTTTTGGGGTGGCTGGCCGCGGATTGTCGCCGTTTGGAGACAGATTAGCGGGCTCGCCCGCGTCGAGCGGGTCCTACAATCTGTTTCAAGCACTCGTGGCGGGCGCGGGCGTTCAGCCTTGCGCCGTGCGACTGCGGGATCGATATCCTCCCATCACCAAGCCCACACGGGGAAATGCACATGAACTCCAAGATCGCCCTTGCCGCCGCCCTTGCCGCCCTGATGCTCGCCGGTTGCGCGAAGAAGGAAGAGGCTGCCGCTGACGCCGCCGCCGTTGCGAGCGACGCCGCGAGCGACGCCGCCGTTGTCGCCACCGACGCTGCTGCCGCTGCTGGCGACGCCGCCAACGCCGCCGTTGGGGACGCCGCCGCCGGTGACATGGCCGACGCCGCCGACGCCGCTGCTGTTGCCACCGACGCCGCTGCTGACGCAGCCGTTGCCGCCGGCGACGCGGTCGACGCGGCTGCCGACGCCGCCGCCGCTGCTCCTCCGCAGCAGTAAGCTGGCACCGAGCGCAAGCTGATCGGGGAGGGCGGGTCCCGGCCGGGGCCCGCCCGACCCATCCCAGGAAATCCCGGCCCCGGCCTCCGGGCCCGGCAACCGCCAGCCACAGCCTGGCCTGAGACCAAGTGCCCGTCACACTGAGAGACGCGCGCGACTCCCCTGCCGACCGCGAGTGGATACGCGCGGTCTACCGGACTTATCTGTCCGAACTTTCCGCCAGCAAGAGCGGCCTGTTCCCCGCGCTGGGCGAGTGGAGCGAGCGGGAAGGCGAGTTCCTCACGGGCTGGTTCAGTGATGCCGCGTCATATCCGTTCGTGATCCTGCTGGGCGACACCAGGTCCGGCTTCGCCCTCGTCACTCGCGTCCCGTCGTTTCCGCCGCGCGGGGTCGACTACCGCATGTCCGAGTTCTTCGTGACCGAACCGGCGCGCCGTCTCGGCGTGGGTGCGGGCGCTGCAGCCCTGCTCTTCAGCAGGTTTTCGGGCGAGTGGGAAGTCGTCGAGGACGCCTACAACCGGCCGGCGCTGGCATTCTGGCGCCGCGTGATTTCGCGGCAGACGCAAGGTCGCTACACGGAGACACGCGAGGCCGGTGAGGTCTGTCACCGGTTCCGCACGACCTCGCGTCCGTCAGCCGCGTCGGCCTGATCCCCGGCCGGCCCGCGGCCCGGCCCGTCGGCCTGCGGGTCTGGATCCAGTGGCCTCGCCGAGCATCCGCGCGAGGTATCGCCCGGTGTGCGAGGTAGCAACCCGGGCAACATCCTCGGGCGTCCCGATTGCCACCAGCCGCCCGCCCCCGTCCCCGCCTTCCGGCCCGAGGTCGATCACCCAGTCGGCGGTCTTGATCACGTCGAGGTTGTGCTCGATCACGACGATCGTGTTTCCCTCGTCGCGCAGGCGATGCAGGACGCCGAGCAACTGTTCGATATCCTGGAAGTGCAGTCCGGTGGTTGGCTCGTCGAGGATGTACAGCGTGCGTCCCGTGGCGCGCTTGGCGAGTTCCCGCGAGAGTTTTACACGCTGCGCTTCGCCGCCCGAGAGCGTCGTGGCGTTCTGTCCGAGGCGCACGTACGAGAGTCCGGTCTCCAGCAGCGTGTTCAGTCGCGACTGCAGCGCCGGGATGTTGCGGAAGAACTGGGCGGCATCCTCGACCGTCATGTCCAGCACGTCGCTGATGTTGCGGCCCTTGTAGCGGATCTCGAGCGTCTCGCGGTTGTAGCGCATGCCGCGGCAGGCATCGCAGGTGACGTAGGCGTCGGGCAGGAAGTGCATCTCGACCTTGATGACGCCGTCGCCCTCGCAGGCCTCGCAACGGCCTCCCCGGACGTTGAAGCTGAAGCGCCCCGGGTCGTAGCCGCGTGCGCGGGCCTCGGGGACCTCGGCGAAAAGCTCGCGGATCGGCCCGAAGAGCCCGGTGTAGGTGGCCGGGTTGGAGCGTGGCGTGCGGCCGATCGGGCTCTGGTCGATATCGATCACGCGGTCGACCTGCTCGAGGCCCTCGATCGCGGGGCAGCCGTCGCCACCTTCCTGCAGGCCGGCGGCAACCTGGCGGTACAGGGTGTCTACCACCAGCGTGGACTTGCCGGATCCGGAGACACCAGTCACGCAGGTCATCAGGCCGAGTGGAAAGTCGACCGTGACTTCGCGGAGGTTGTTGCCGCTTGCCTTGACGATGCGCAGCGCGCGGCCCGGTTGCGGCGGCGTGCGGATGGAGGGCACGGCGATGCGGCGGCGGCCGCTCAGGTACTGGCCTGTAAGCGATTCCTCGCAGGCTTCGATCTGCGCCGGCGTGCCTTGCGCGACGATGTGGCCTCCGTGGACTCCTGCACCGGGCCCCAGGTCAACGACGTGGTCGGCCTGCCGGATCGCGTCCTCGTCGTGTTCGACGACCAGCACCGTGTTGCCGAGGTCGCGCAGCCTGGTGAGCGTGTCCAGCAGACGCTGGTTGTCGCGCTGGTGCAGCCCGATCGAGGGCTCGTCGAGGATGTACATCACTCCGACCAGCCCGGACCCGATCTGGCTCGCGAGGCGGATGCGCTGCGCCTCGCCGCCCGACAGCGTCTGTGCGCCACGGTCCAGCGAAAGGTAGTCGAGTCCTACATCGGCAAGGAACGTGAGACGGTCCGACACCTCTCTCACCAGCCGGCTCGCGACCTCGCCGCGCCAGCCCTCGAGCTTGAGCTCGGCAAAGAAGCGGCGCGAATCCGCGATCGGCAGCGCCGCGAGTTCCGGCAGTGTCCGGCCCGCGACGAACACGTTGCGCGCCGCGAGGCTGAGCCGGCTGCCCGCACAGTCCACGCAGGCGCGCGTGCCTCGGTATTTCGCGAGTTCCTCGCGGACCGTCGCCGACTCGGTCTCACGGTAACGCCGCTCGAGATTGGGCAGCATGCCCTCCCAGGCGTGGCTGCGGCGCGAGCTGCCGCCACGCGCGTCGAAATAGCGGAACTCGACGCGCTTTTCTCCGCTGCCCCACAGCAGCACGTGCCGGACGGCCTCCGGCAGGTCGTTCCATGGCGTCTCGATGTCGAATCGGTAGTGACGTGCCAGCGACTGGATCAGCTGGAAGTAGTAGGCATTGCGCCGGTCCCAGCCGCGAACCGCGCCGGCCGCCAGCGACAGCGTGGGATTGACGACTACGCGCGCTGGATCGAAGAACTCCTGCACCCCCAGGCCGCCGCAGGTGCCGCAGGCGCCGCTCGGGTTGTTGAACGAGAACACCCGGGGCTCGAGTTCCACGAGGCTGTAGCCGCAGGCTGTGCACGCGTAACGGTTCGAGAAGACCACCGGCTCCCGGTCGGGTTCGTCCTGGAACGCGAGCCTGGCGACGCCCTGTGACAGTGAGAGCGCCGTCTCGAACGACTCCGCGAGTCGCTGGCCGGCGTCCGGGCGTACACGCAGGCGGTCCACGACCGCGTCGATCGAGTGTCGTCGCCGGGCATCGAGCGCAGGTGCGGCATCGAGTTCCACCAGCGTCCCATCCACGAAGGCGCGCACGAAACCCTGGCCGCGAAGGTGCTCGAGCGCGTCGACGTGCTCACCCTTGCGGTCCTGCACGACCGGCGCCAGCAGCAGTACCGCGGTGCCCTCCGGCAGGGCGAGCACCTGGTCGACCATCTGGCTCACGCTCTGCGCGGCGAGGTCCTGCCCGTGTTCCGGGCAGCGCGGCACGCCAGCCCTGGCGAACAGCACCCGCAGGTAGTCGTAGACCTCGGTGACCGTGCCAACCGTGGAGCGCGGATTGTGCGACGCGGCCTTCTGCTCGATCGCAATCGCGGGCGACAGCCCCTCGATGTGGTCGACGTCGGGTTTCTCCATGACCGACAGGAACTGCCTCGCGTAGGCCGACAGCGACTCGACGTAGCGCCGCTGGCCTTCCGCGTAGATCGTGTCGAAGGCGAGCGAGGATTTGCCCGAGCCCGACAGGCCGGTGATCACGATCAGCCGGTCGCGGGGCAGGTCGATGTCGATGCCCTGCAGGTTGTGGGTTCGCGCACCGCGAATGCGTATGACGTCCATGGCTGGGGTCCGGATTCCGACGACTGGCGGGCAGCCTGCTAATATATGCCGACCCCACGGGACTACGCCAATCACTACCCGCGACGAATCATCCAGGCCGGCGCTCACGCCGATCGAGCGCCGCTCGGTCGGCTCGCTTGCGGCCATCTACGCGACCCGCATGCTGGGGCTGTTCCTGCTGCTCCCGGTACTCGCGCTCTATGCGCGAAAACTCCCCGATTACTCTCCGGAAATGCTCGGCCTCGCCATGGGCGCTTACGGACTGACGCAGGCGCTGCTGCAGATCCAGTTCGGGCGCTGGTCGGACCGTTACGGTCGCAAGCGGGTCATCACGGCCGGTCTGCTGTTGTTCGCGGCCGGCTCGCTGATCGGCGTGTTCGTCCACAGCGTCGCCGGGCTGATCGTCGCCCGTTGCGTGCAGGGCGCCGGAGCGGTGTCCGCAGCGGTAACGGCGTTGCTGGCCGACCTGACTCGAGCCGAGGTTCGCACCCGGGCGATGGCGTTCGTCGGCATCAGCATCGGCATGTCTTTCGTGCTGGCCCTGGTGCTGGCACCGGTGCTCGATGCGGCGATCGGCGTGCCCGGCATATTCCTGGTCATGATGGTGCTGGCGCTCTCGGGCCTGGTGCTGCTGCACGTCGCGGTGCCGGTGGAACCCGCGACCACGGGCGGCGCCGAGTCGCGGGAGCTTTCGGCACTGGCGGAGATGCTGGTTCGCCCCGCGCTGCGGCCGCTGTACGCCGGAGTGTTCGCCCTGCATTTCATAATGACAGCGACCTTCCTCGCCGTTCCGCAGGTGCTGGCCGGCGACCTTGCAATTGCGGTCGCCGGGCACTGGAAGGTGTACCTGGGCGTATTCGTGGTGTCGCTGGCCGGGACGGTTCCACTGATCCTGGTGACCGAGCGCGGCAGCCGCAGTCTTCCCGTATTCGTATTCGCCGTAATGCTCGTCTCGGTGGCGCAGGGGCTGCTCGGGTTCGATCATGCGCAGCTGTGGCCGGTGCTGGGGGCATTCACGCTGTTCTTCGCGGCGTTCAATTATCTCGAGGCGCGGCTCCCGGCGCTGCTCACGCTGGCCGCCCCGGGCACCGATCGCGGTGCAGCGCTGGGCATATTCGCGACGGCGCAGTTCCTCGGCGCCTTCGGCGGTGGCGCGCTGGGCGGCGTGCTGCTCGGCCATTTCGGCCTGTCGGGCGTATTCCTTGGCAGTGCAGCGGTCGCTGCGGCCTGGGCCGTGGTCGCCATGGCCGGCAGGGACCGGTCATTTCAGCGCGGATCCGCCTGATTCATGGTTTCCGCCGCGGCTGCCCCGTGGCGTAAAATTTCACTCCTTTACATGCAGGTGGGCGCCATGGCACGCGGTATCAACAAAGTCATCATCGTCGGCAATCTCGGGCAGGACCCGGAGACGCGCTACATGCCGAGCGGCAAGGCCGTCACCAACCTGCGCGTCGCCACGTCGGAGAGCTGGAAGGACAAGCAGACCGGCGAGCAGCGCGAGCAGACGGAGTGGCACAGCGTGGTCATGTACGACCGCCTCGCGGAGATTGCGGCCGAGTACCTCCGCAAGGGCTCGCAGGTCTACCTCGAGGGCAAGCTGCGAACGCGCAAGTGGCAGGACAAGGAAGGCCGCGACCGTTACTCGACCGAGGTGATCGCCAACGAGATGCAGATGCTCGGCGGTCGTGGCGGCGGCGGCGCGGGAACTGAATCACGCTCTGCGCCGCGTGCAGCGAGTGGTAGCGGCGAGCACGCCGAGCCCGAGTCCGCGCCCGCATCGGGGCGGGATGACGCCTTCGACGACGACATTCCCTTCTGAGGCCGCCTGATCCGGCCCATGCCTCTCGTACACGTCAGAACCTTCGGTTGCCAGATGAACGAGTACGACTCCGCCCGCATGGCGGACGTGCTGCGCGAGTCCGGCGCCTACGAGTCGACCGATGACCCGGCGCGGGCGGACCTGCTGCTGCTGAACACCTGCTCGGTCCGCGAGAAGGCACAGGAGAAAGTCTTCTCGCTGCTCGGGCAGTGGCGATTCCTCAAGCAGCAGCGCCCCGAGGTGATCATCGGCGTGGGCGGCTGCGTCGCCAGCCAGGAAGGCGAGGGCATCACGGATCGCGCGCCGTTCGTGGACCTGGTGTTCGGGCCCCAGACGCTGCACAGGCTGCCGGAGATGATCGCTGCGGTGAAGCGCGGGACGCGCTCGGTCGTGGACGTGAGTTTCCCGGAAATCGAAAAGTTCGACCGGCTACCGGAGCCGCGCGCGATCGGCGCCACGGCCTTCGTGTCGGTGATGGAAGGCTGCAGCAAGTACTGCACGTTCTGTGTCGTGCCATACACGCGCGGCGACGAAGTGAGCCGCCCGCTCGAGCAGGTGATGGACGAGGTACGCAGCCTGGCCCGGCAAGGCGTGCGCGAGGTGACGCTGCTCGGGCAGAACGTGAACGCCTACCGCGGAAGGCTCGACGGTGGCGGGCAGGCGGACCTCGCAGCGCTCATCTATTTTGTCGCCGAGGTGCCTGGCATCGAGCGCATACGCTTCATGACCTCGCATCCCGTCGAGTTCCGCGACAGCCTGGTCGAGGCGTATCGTGACGTGCCGCAGCTCGCGAGTTACCTGCACCTGCCGGTGCAGAGTGGCTCGGATCGGGTCCTCGCCATGATGAAACGTGGCCATACGGCACTCGAGTACCGCCAGAAGATCAGGCGGCTGCGCGAGGCGCGCCCGGACATCAGCGTTTCATCCGATTTCATAGTGGGCTTTCCCGGCGAGACCGAGCTCGACTTCGAGGCGACGCTCGGCCTGGTCGCCGACGTGGGCTTCGACCAGAGCTTCAGCTTCATCTACAGCCGCCGCCCCGGGACGCCCGCAGCTTCGCTGCCCGACGACGTCACTCCGGAAGAGAAACAGCGCCGCCTGGAGCGACTGCAGGAACTGGTGGACGCACAGGCGCGAGCGATCAGCCGCGCGATGGTCGGGTCGGTGCAGCGCGTGCTGGTCGAGCGCAATGCGCGACGCGACCCCCGGCAGCTCGCCGGACGTACCGGGAACAACCGGTGGGTCAATTTCGACGGCCCGTCGTCGCTGATGGATCATTTCACGGATGTAGTGGTCACGGAGGCGATGGCAAATTCGCTGCGCGGCCGACTCGCGTTCCCCGAGCGGAGCATCGCTTGAGCGCCCAGGTCTCGATGCGGGAGATCTCGCTGGAGGACGCCGACAATGCGCGGCTTGCGAATTTCAGCGGACCGATGGAACAGAACCTGCGTCACGTCGAGGAACGGCTAGGCGTCGAAGTTCGTCGCCGCGGGCACCAGCTGCAGGTCTTCGGCGCGGCCGGAACCGTCGACAACGCCGCGGCAGTCCTTCGACGCATGTTCGACCTGTCGGCCAGCGAAGCCATGTCGGCGGACCGGGTCCACCTCTGTGTGCAGGAGCTCGGTTTCCCCGCGCCCGACGAGCGGCGTGACGCTGGCGGGGACGTCGTGGTGCAGACCCAGCGAGGGGGCGTGCGCGGCCGCGGCGCGAACCAGTGCCAGTACCTCGAGAACATTCACCGCAATGACCTGACCTTCGGCATCGGCCCTGCAGGCACGGGCAAGACTTACCTCGCGGTCGCGAGCGCGGTCGAGGCGCTGCAGTCGGGTTCGGTCCGGCGCATCGTGCTCGTCCGCCCCGCGGTCGAGGCCGGCGAGCGTCTCGGGTTCCTGCCTGGCGACCTTGCGCAGAAAGTCGACCCGTACCTGCGGCCGATGTACGACGCGCTCTACGAGATGATGGGATTCGATCGCGTCGCGCGTCACATCGAGCGCCAGGTGATCGAGGTGGCGCCGCTTGCATTCATGCGTGGACGCTCGCTGAACGACTCCTTCATCATCCTCGACGAGGCCCAGAACACGACCGTGGAGCAAATGAAGATGTTCCTCACCCGCCTGGGCTTCGGGTCACGGGCCGTCGTCACGGGTGACATCACGCAGATCGACCTTCCTCGTCACCAGCGCTCGGGCCTCAGGCACGCGATCGAGGTGCTGCGCGGAGTGGAGGGTGTCGCCTTCACGTTCTTCAACGCGCGCGACGTGGTGCGCCACCCGCTGGTTCAGCGCATCGTCCAGGCCTACGAACGGGCGTCGGACGAGAAGGAGCCCGAGGCTTGAACACCGCCCGTCCGGCGCTCGCGGTCGAGGCGCAGTTCGCGGCCGTGCGACCGTGGGTCCCGACCAGGACGGCGCTTGGACGCTGGGCCCGGGCCGCGCACCGCGCGGCGCTGGAGGGACGGCCAAGGCAGGCAGGCAGCAGTGCCGGTCCGGCGGGCAGGCTCGGTCTGCGGGTCGTCGGCCCTGCGGAGAGCCGGCGCCTCAACCGCACCTACCGCGGCAAGGACAAGCCGACCAACGTGCTGTCTTTCCCGGCCTCGGCGCAGGAATGCGCGCTCTGCGGTTCGCTCGGTGACCTCGCCATCTGCGCGGCCGTCGTCGCCGCGGAGGCGCGCGAGCAGCACAAGGAGCGTGCGGCGCACTGGGCGCACATGGTCGTGCACGGCGTCCTTCACCTGCACGGCTACGACCACGAGCGGCCGCGCGCGGCGCGCGCGATGGAACGGCTGGAAGTGGCAATCCTCGCTGGATTCGGGTATCAGAATCCGTATCTTCCCGTGATCGAACAGGCCAAATGACCCACAAACGCTCGAGGCCGGTAGGAAGCTGGCTGCGCCGCCTCGTCGAATCGCTGTCGGGAGAGCCCAAGGACGTCGAGCAGTTGGCGGAACTGCTCACCGACGCCAGCGACCGGGGGCTCATCGAGGCGGACGTTCTCGCGATGCTCGAGGGCGTACTGCAGGTATCGGAGACCCAGGTGCGCGACGTCATGGTGCCGCGCTCGCAGATGGTCGTGATCCAGCGCGACGAGCCGCCGGGCGGCATCCTGCCCATCGTCATCGAGTCCGGGCACTCGCGATTCCCGGTGGTGGGGGAGGACCGCGATGAGATCGCCGGGATCCTGCTCGCCAAGGACCTGCTGCGCTATTTTGCGCAGGGCGACGACGGGCCGTTCGACATACGCGAGTGCCTGCGGCCCGCGGTGCTGATACCGGAGAGCAAGCGCCTGAACGTGCTGCTGAAGGAGTTCCGCGTCAGCCACAACCATATGGCCATCGTGGTGGACGAGTACGGCGGCGTCTCAGGCCTGCTCACGATCGAGGACGTGCTCGAGGAAATCGTGGGCGAGATCGGCGACGAGTACGATGTGGACGAGGGCGAGGGCATGCGCAAGGAGTCGGAGCGCACGTTCACCGTCCCGGCGCTCACGCGGATCGAGGATTTCAATCGGGCGTTCGGTACTCGATTCTCCGACGAGGAATTCGACACGATCGGCGGACTGGTGCTGCACGAACTCGGTCGGCTGCCGAGGCGCGGCGAGTCGCTCGAGATCGGCGGATTCGAGATCGAGGTGCTGCGCGCCGATCGGCGCAGGATCGAGACGCTGCGCGTCCGCACGCCTCGCGACCTAGAACTGAAGCCCGCTCCCCTGTAGTGGTGGACTTGCCAGCTGAAACCGGCTCGCCCGGCTCGCTCGCGGCGATCCGTATCCGCGAATTCGTCGACCGGCGCGGGCGCTGGCTGGCGCTTCCGGTCGGCGCGCTGCTGTCGCTCGCGTTCGCACCTGCCGGCGTGTGGGCGCTGGCATTCCTGTGCCCGGCGTTTCTGATGCTGTGCTGGGACGGTGCCGCGCCGCGCGAGGCGGCCTGGCGCGGCCTGCTGTTCACTGGCGGCACGTTCCTCGCCGGCACCTACTGGCTGTATCACAGCATTCACCTGATCGGGCACGCCCCGGTCTGGCTCACCCTCGTGCTGATGCTGGGCATGGTGGCGATCATGGGTGGCTATACGGCGCTGCTGGGCTACGCCGTCGCCCGCTGGGGAGCGAGTGCCGGACCCGTGCGCTATCTTGCCCTGCTGCCCGCGGGCTGGGTCCTGACCGAGTGGCTGCGCGGATGGTTCCTGAGCGGATTTCCCTGGCTCGCGCTGGGCTACACCCAGCTCGACACGCCGCTTGCGGGCTACGCGCCGCTCGGCGGCGCCTACGCCGTGAGCCTTGCGGCTGCGGTGACGGCCGGCGCCCTGGTATTGCTGCTGATCGGCGACCGGCGCGCGCGCACGAGCGCGCTCGTTGCATTGCTGCTCACCTGGGGATTCGCGCTGGTCCTCGGCCGCGTCGAATGGACGCGTCCGCGAGGCACCGAGGTCTCGGTCGCGCTGGTGCAGGGCGCGGTCCCGCAGTCCATGAAGTGGGTTCCCGGCCAGCTCGAAAGCACGATGAACCTCTACCTCGAGCTCACGCGGCCGCACCTGGGTGCGGATATCATCGTCTGGCCCGAGTCGGCGATACCGTCGCTCGAGAGCAGTATCCGCGGCTACCTCGACTACGTAACCGCGCTTGCCGCGTCGAGTGGTTCGTCGCTGGTCACCGGGCTGGTTCGCCGCGAGCCGCAGTCCGGCGCTTACTACAATGCGATGGCGGCGTGGTCGCCGCGCGAGCAGTGGTACTACAAGCGCCGGCTGGTACCGTTCGGGGAGTTCTTTCCGGTGCCTGCGGCTGTCCGCGACTGGATGCGGCTGATGAACCTGCCGTACTCGGACTTCTCCGCAGGCAGCGATACGCAGTCGCCGCTCGCTGCAGGTGGCGAGGCACTCGCGCCAACGATCTGCTACGAGGACGCCTACGGCGTGGAGCAGCTTGCGCTGGCTCGCGAGTCCACGCTGCTGGTCAACGTCACCAACGACGCATGGTTCGGTGATTCCTCGGCGCCTCACCAGCACCTAGACATCAGCCGCATGCGTTCGCTGGAAACGGGACGCCCGATGCTTCGCGCGACCAATGACGGCGTGACGGCACTGATCGCCTACGACGGCAAAGTGCTGGGCAGCCTGCCGCAGTTCCGGCCGGGCGTGCTCACGGGTACCGTCGAGCCGAGGACTGGATTCACCCCGTACCTGCGCGCCGGCAACTGGCCGGTACTGGCGCTGCTCGCCATCGGGCTGGTTGCCGGTTTCCGCCGGCCGCGAGCGGCGGGCGAGGTGCGCGGGTGAGCGACCGCCATGGCGCGATAACGCACGAGGGCGAGCAGTACCCGTCGCCGCCGCGGGAACTCGAGTACTTGCCGGTGACTGCGCCTGAGCCCGGCCACGCCGTGCCGATCGCGGAGGGTCTGCTCTGGGCGCGCATCCCGCTGCCGATGGAACTCGCGCACATCAATGTGTGGCTGATGGAGGACGAGCGGGGCTGGACGCTGGTCGACACCGGCATGGCGGCCGATCCCTGTCGCGAAGCGTGGGCCTCGCTGGAGCAGGCGGTCGTCGGTGACCACGGGCTCACGCGGATCTTCGTCACGCACGACCACCCCGATCACATGGGACTCGCGCGATGGCTGCAGCAGCGCCACGGTGCCGAGGTCTGGATGTCGGCCGTGGCGCACGATTCGGCCGTGGACTATCTCGCGGCGGAGCCCGCACAGATACGCGACCGGATGCACGCGTTCATGGTGCTGCACGGACTGCAGGCCGACGAACCGCCGGCAAGGCTTCCGGCACAGAGCCAGGATTCCTGGTTTGATGGAGTCCCGACACTGTCGGCCACGCCGGGCGACGACGACACGCTCGAGGTGCACGGCCGGGAGTGGCGCATCGTGGAGACCGGCGGCCACTGCCGCGGCCACCTCTGCCTCCACGATTCCACCGGCGGGTTGCTGGTCAGCGGTGACCAGGTGCTGCCGAGCATCTCGCCGAACGTGAGCGTATTGTCCAGCCGGCCAGGCGCAGACCCGCTCCGGGAGTTCCTTGCGTCGCTGGCGCGGTTGGAGCAGTGCCCGCAGGGTACCCTCGTGCTGCCATCTCATGGCCGGCCGTTCCGTGGCCTGCACAGGCGCATCTCGGACCTGCGGGCGCACCACCTGCAGCAGCTTGCGTCGCTGCGCGAGGCCTGCGCCGCGCCGTGCACCGCCTTTGACCTGCTGCCGGTGATGTTCGGCAGGCCGCTGCGCGGATTCCACCGCATGCTCGCGATGGGGGAGGCCGTCGCGCACCTGAACTACCTGCTGGCCGATGGGCTGCTCGCGCGCGAGATCGGCGGCGACGGCGTGGCGCGCTTCGTGGCCGCCTGAGCGGCGGGCGAGGCGGGCGCGGCGGCAGCTCTGGTATCCTTGACGATCCGGTTTCGCGCCCTTTTCCCTCCCCGCCGACATGCAAGAACGCTACGAGCCCGCCACCGTCGAGTCGCTCGCCCAGGCCTGGTGGGACGGGCAGCGAACGTTTTCCGCGGTCGAAGACCCGGACCGGCCGAAATACTACTGCCTGTGCATGTTTCCGTACCCCAGCGGACGGCTGCACATGGGGCACGTACGCAACTACACCATCGGCGACGTGCTGACGCGCTACATGCGAATGCAGGGCTACAACGTCCTGCAGCCCATGGGCTGGGACGCGTTCGGGCTGCCGGCCGAGAACGCCGCGATGGCGAACGGCGTGCCGCCCGCCAAGTGGACCTACGACAACATCGCGTACATGAAGCGGCAGTTGAAGTCGCTCGGCTTCGGAATCGACTGGGATCGCGAGGTCGCGACCTGCCAGCCGGACTACTACCGATGGAACCAGTGGCTGTTCCTGCGCATGCTCGAGAAGGGCATCGCCTACCGCAAGACCGGGACGGTCAACTGGGACCCGGTGGACAAGACGGTCCTCGCGAACGAACAGGTGATCGACGGGCGCGGCTGGCGCACGGGCGCGCTGGTCGAGAAGCGCGAGATCCCGATGTACTACCTGCGCATCACCGACTACGCCGAGGAACTGCTCGGCGCGCTCGATACGCTGCCCGGCTGGCCGGAACGCGTGAAGCTGATGCAGGCGAACTGGATCGGCCGTTCCGAAGGACTCGAGCTCGAGTTCGACGTCGAAGGCGGCGACGAGCCGCTGCGGATCTATACGACGCGCCCGGACACTCTCTACGGCGTCACGTACATGGCAGTGGCTGCCGAGCACCCGCTCGCTCAGCGTGCCGCGCAGGGCAACCCGGAGCTGCAGGCCTTCCTTGCCGAATGCCAGCGCACGAGTGTCACCGAGGCGGCACTCGAGACCATGGAAAAACGGGGCATGCCGACCGGTGTCCACGCGATTCATCCGTTGACCGGCGCGCGCGTCCCGGTCTGGGTCGCCAATTTCGTGCTGATGGGCTACGGCACCGGCGCCGTGATGGCGGTACCGGCGCACGACCAGCGCGACTGGGAGTTCGCGCGTCGCTATGGCCTGAATATCCACCAGGTGATACAGCCCTCGGACGGCAGCCTCGTCGACCTGGACGCGGGCGCGTACGTGGAGCACGGTCGCCTGATCAACTCCGGTCGCTTCGACGGCCTGGACTTCGACGAGGCCTTCGACGCGATCGCGAAGTCATTCGAGTCGAACACTCGCGGGCGCCGCCGCGTGAACTGGCGGCTGCGGGACTGGGGCATCTCGCGCCAGCGCTACTGGGGTTGCCCGATCCCGCTGATCCACTGCGAATCCTGCGGCGACGTCCCGGTGCCCGACGACCAGTTACCCGTGGTGCTGCCCGAGGACCGGGTGCCCGACGGCAGCGGCAATCCGCTCAACCGCGACGAATCGTTCCTCGCCTGCGAGTGCCCCCGCTGTGGCCGTCCGGCCAGGCGCGAGACGGACACGATGGATACCTTCGTGGACTCGTCCTGGTACTACTTCCGCTTCGCGAGCGCCGGCAACGACGCGGCGATGGTCGACCAGCGCGCCGCCTACTGGATGCCGGTGGACCAGTACATCGGCGGCATCGAGCACGCGATCCTGCACCTGCTCTACTCGCGCTTCTGGACGCGGGTGATGCGCGACGTCGGCCTTACCGACACAGCGGAGCCCTTCACCGACCTGCTCACGCAGGGCATGGTGCTGAACGAGATCTACTTCCGGAAGCCGGCGTCTGGCCGAGTCGTCTACTACAACCCGGCGGACGTGGACGTGCTGGTAGACGACAAGGGCGCGCAGGTCGGGGCCGTGCTGCGCGAGGACGGCCAGCCTGTGGAGTCCGGCGGCATCGGCACGATGTCGAAGTCCAAGGGCAACGGCGTGGACCCGCAGGCGCTCGTAGAGCGCTATGGGGCCGACACCGCGCGGCTCTTCATGATGTTCGCCGCACCGCCCGAACAGTCGCTCGAGTGGTCCGACGAAGGCGTCGAAGGCGCGTTCCGCTTCATGAAACGCCTGTGGAAGGCCGTATACCAGCACGTCGAAGCGGGCGAGGCACCGGCGCTCGAGGTCGAGGCATTGTCTGGCGGGCAGCGCGACATGCGTCGCCAGGTCCACGAGACGCTTGCGAAGGTCACCAACGACGTTGGCCGCCGCCGCACCTTCAACACCGCCATCGCCGCGGTAATGGAACTGATGAACTCGCTGGCGCGTTTCGACGACCGCTCGCCGCAGGGTCGAGCGGTAATGCAGGAGGCGCTGGAGATCGTGGTTCTCGCGCTTTCGCCGGTGGTTCCGCACGCCTGCCATGCACTGTGGAGCGAACTCGGCCACGTGGGCGCCGCGGTCGACGAACGCTGGCCGGAGTTCGACGCGCACGCGCTCGAGCGCAATTCGATCGAGGTCGTCGTGCAGGTGAACGGCAAGTTGCGCGGCCGCGTGACCGTCCCGTCGGATGCCGGCCAGGATACGGTGCGCGAGGCGGCCCTCGCGGACGCCAACGTGCAGCGCTTCATGGAGGGCAGGCCAGTGCGCAAGTTCATCTATGTGCCCGGCAAGCTCGCTAACATCGTCGTGTGACCGTGAGCCGCGCACCCATCGCACTCGGTCTTCTCGCGCTGCTGCTCGCTGGCTGCGGTTTCCAGCTCAAGGGTGCTGTGTCGCTGCCGGCGGATGTCAAGACCGTATACGTCGCCACCAGCGACGAGCTCTCACCGTTCTCGGTGGAACTCGGCCGCGCGCTGGATGCCGCGGGTGCAACGCGGGCGGCATCGGCGTCCGTGGCGGATGCGGTGATCCGTGTCGCGCAGGATCGGACAGGGCGGCGCGTGCTTTCGGTCAGCGCGCGCAACACGCCGCAGGAATACCAGGTCTATTATGTGCTCGGGTATTCCATCGAACGCGGCGACCAGAAGGCGGTGGCGCCCCAGGAAATCGAGTTGAGCCGCAGCTACAGCTTCACCGAGTCCAACCTGCTCGCGAAGGAGCGGGAGGAAGCTATCCTGCGCGAGGCGCTCGCCCGCGACCTCGCCGACCTCGTGGTGCGGCGGCTGGCTTCGCTCTAGCGCGCGCGAAACGATCGGTTGCACTCACCAGTTCGTGCGTGTTGCCGGGTTCGAGCGCCGAGTGGCCGGCGTCCGGGACGACACGGAAATCGGCTTCGGGCCAGCGCGTGTGCAGGTCCCAGGCCGTGCGGATAGGGCACACGATGTCGTAGCGTCCCTGGACGATGACCGTCGGAATGTGGCGGATGCGGTTCACTCCGCGCAGCAGCTGGTCCTCGCGACGCATGAAACCCTTGTTGACGAAGTAGTGGCACTCGATGCGCGCGACGGCGACCGCGAAGTCCTCCTCGCCCCAGTCGTCGATGTTCCCCTCGTCGACATGCAGGAAACTGGTGGCGGCCTCCCAGATCGCCCAGGCGCGCGCGGCGCGAACCCGCGTCGCGCGGTTCGGGCTCGTGAGCCTGCGGTAGTACGCGCCGACCAGGTCGCCATGCTCGCGCCTAGGGATCGCGGCGATGTAGTCCTGCCAGCGGTCCGGATAGATTGCACCCGCGCCATCCTGGTAGAACCAGTCGATTTCCCACTTGCGGAGCATGAAGATGCCGCGCAGCACCAGTTCGCTCACCCGCACGGGGTGCGACTGGGCATAGGCGAGCGCCAGCGTCGAGCCCCAGGAACCACCGAACACCAGCCAGCGCTGGATGCCGAGGAATTCACGCAGCCGCTCCATGTCCGCGACCAGGTCCCAGGTGGTGTTGTCCACCAGGCTCGCATGCGGCCGGCTGCGGCCGGCGCCGCGCTGGTCGAAAAGCACTATCCGGTATCGCTTCGGGTCGAAAAAGCGCCGGGAACTCGCGCCCGCACCCGCTCCGGGGCCGCCGTGGACGAATACCGCAGGCTTGCCTCGCGGGTTGCCGCATTCCTCCCAGTAGATCTCGTGGATCGGCGATACCCGCAGCCAACCGCTGCGGTAGGGTTCGATGGCCGGGTAGGTCGTGCGGCGCGCCGCGGTCACGTGCTGCTGTTTCATGAACGGATTCTAGCCTCGCGACGTGACCGTTTGCGCGGCTGGCGCCATGAAGCCTGTCCGGCCCACGCCCAGAATCGCCCCGGGATCGGCCACGGCTGGCCCGCCGTTGGCACGCCGCTGGCGAGCCTGCATAATCGGGGCTGCATGCCAAATCATTCCCCAGGTCGCGCCGCCTCCGTGGCGTGCGCATGAGTATCCCCGGGCAGTGAGGACGAGCCCCGACGCCCTGCAGGCGGGACTCGGCCGGGGGATGCGCAGCGCATACCTCGTCACCGGAGCCGAACCGCTGCTGATTGCGGAGGCTGCCTCTGCCATCCGGCAGGCCGCACGCGCGGCAGGCTATGCAGACCGCGAGGTCCACTTCATCGAGCGCGGTTTCGACTGGGACGAGTTGCTGCGCGACTCCGCCAACCTGTCGCTGTTCGCGTCGCAGAGGCTGATCGAACTCAAGTTCAACTCGACGCCGGATGCCGAGGCGCAGCGCGCGCTCGCCGGGCTCGCCGCGAAACCGCCAGTCGACACCGTGCTGCTGGTAGTGGGCGAACTCGACCGCAAGCCGCTCAATGCGGCCTGGGTAAAGGCCTTCGAGCAGGGCGGCGTGCTGGTGGTGACGCAGCCGGTGGAGCGTGGCGCGCTGCCGGCATGGATACGGGAACGTCTCGGGCGGCAGGGCGTGGGAATCGATGCGGCTGCTGCCCAGGTCCTCGCCGACAGGGTCGAGGGCAACCTGCTCGCCGCACAGCAGGACGTCGATCGCATTGCCCTGCTGATGCCGGGCGCGACACTCGGCGCCGAGGACGTTGCGCGCCTGGTGGCCGACAGTGCGCGTTACGACGTATTTGAACTGTCTGCCGCTGCGTTCGCGGGCCAGCCGGGGCGTGCACTGCGCATCCTCGCCGGCCTGCGCGCCGAGGGGCGGGAGCCGCCGCTGGTCCTGTGGGCGCTGGTTAACGACCTGCGTGCCCTGTCGCGCGTGACGCAGCGCCTGATCCGGGAACGCTCGGTTGATGGGGCCTTTCGCGTCGAGCAGGTGTGGTCCAATCGGCAGGGTCCGCTGCGCGCGGCGCTCGGCCGGTTCGACCGGCGGGCGATTGATTCCCTGCTGGTCGCTGCGGCGCGTGCGGACCGCGTCGCAAAGGGCAGCCTGCGCGGCGACGCCTGGGTCGAGATCGAAGGGTTGGTCGCCAGGATCGCCGGCTTGAAGCTGGCCGCATGAGTCCGATCGGCATCTTCGGCGGAACGTTCGACCCGATTCATTTCGGCCACCTGCGCACGGCATTCGAACTGATGCAGGTACTGAAGCTCGAGGAGCTGCGCTTCGTGCCGGCGGGCGACCCACCGCATCGGGGTGTGCCGCTCGCCGCGGCCGGCCTGCGCCTCGAGATGGTACGTGCCGCGATCTCCGGTCAGCAGGGCTTCACGGTGGACGATCGCGAGGTCCGCCGCGACGGACCCTCCTACACCGTGACGACGCTGACCGAGCTGCGCGCGGAGTTCCCGCGGCAGCCGATCTGCCTGGTCGTCGGCATGGACGCGTTCCTTGGAATGGACCGCTGGTACCAGTGGCGCGAAATTCTCAGGCTCGCGCACGTCGCCGTGGCGCATCGTCCCGGCTGGCGTTCGCCGACCGAGGGAACGCTCGGACAGTTGCTGGCCCAGCGCGGTACCAGCCGTGTCGCGGACCTGTTGGACGAACAGGCGGGGCGCGTCTTCGTACACCCGGTCACGCAGCTGGAGATTTCCTCTACGGACCTGCGCGACATCATCGTGAACGGTCTCGATCCGAGATACCTGGTGCCCGACGCGGTGTGCGAGATCATCCGCAGGACCGGTTGCTATTCCCAACAAGCCACGAGGTGAGCATGGCAGCGAAGCGAGCGAAAACGCGATCAACTTCGAAATCCGCAGGCGCCGCGCCGAGGCCGGCCAGGCGTGCAGTGCGCGGGGCGGCCACGCCTGCGGCGAAGAAGGTCGCGAAGCCGACTGCCAGCAAGTCCGCAAAGAAGACCACCAAGAAGGGCGTGAAGAAATCCGCGACGAAAGCCGCAAAACCAACGCTGCAGGAAATCGTGCTGCATGCGCTGGCCGACATGAAGGCGATCGACGTGAGGGCGCTCGACGTGCGCGGGCTCACCGATTTTACCGACACCATGGTCGTCGCGAGTGGCACGTCCGACCGTCACGTGAAGTCGATTGCCGACCGGGTGGTGCAGCGCTGCAAGGAGGCTGGTTTCCGGCCCTATGGCATGGAAGGGGAGCGCGACGGGGAATGGGTGCTGCTGGACCTGCACGACGTGGTGCTGCACGTGATGCTGCCGCGAACCCGTCAGTTCTACGCTCTCGAGAAGCTCTGGGAGACCGGCGGCGCGACCGCGTGACGGGGCAGCGTGCATGCTGATGCGGGTGATTGCCGCCGGCACACGCATGCCGGCCTGGGTGGACGCGGGCTTTGCAGACTATGCCGGGCGCCTGCGTGGAGACTACCGGCTGGAGATCGTCGAGATTCCGCTTGGCCAGCGTGGTCGCGGCGACGTCTCCAAGGCAGTGGCGACCGAGGGGGCGCGGATGCTCGCGGCGGCGGGTGAGCGATCGCACCTGGTCGCGCTGCAGGTGGGTGGTCGCACGCTCGATACCGGGCAACTGGCTCGCTGGCTCGAAGGCCGGTCGCGGGAAGGCCAGCCGCTCGCGTTCTGCGTCGGGGGTCCGGACGGGCTCTCTCCCGAGGTGGATTCGAAGTCCGTGCTGCGCTGGTCGCTGTCCGCGCTCACGCTGCCGCATGGCCTGGCGAGGGTCGTCGTCGCTGAGGCCCTGTACCGGGCCGTGAGCGTCATCAAGGGGCTGCCATACCACCGAGCCTGAAGGCCCGACCCGGGACGGGCCGCCGATCGCGCTGGATTGTGGAATGCCCGGTGGACAACCCTGGCGCCGCGGGTTTGAATCCAAGGTTGACTCTCGAGTTCCCGGAGCCGCCATGCATGCCTATCCCCATCACTATGTCGTCCACGCCACCGCCGTTCCGGAGGGCGACGTACCTGTGTCGTCGCCGGGCCTTCCGGAGCTCGTGACCGCGCCGCCCGCCGAGTTCGACGGGCCCGGAGACCGCTGGTCACCGGAGACGCTGCTGTGTGCGGCCGTGGCCGACTGTTTCCTGCTCAGTTTCCGTAGCGTTGCACGCGCCGCCAGGCTCCCGTGGACATCGCTGCGATGCGACGTGCGCGGGACGCTCGATCGCGTGGACGGCAAGAGCCGCTTTACGGAGATCGTGGTCGAGGCCGCGCTCGCTGTTCCAGTGGGCACGGACCGCGACAAGGCCGCCAAGGCCATGGAGCGCGCCGAACAACTGTGCCTGATCAGCAATTCGCTGTTGGCCGAGCGTCGTCTCGTGACGACGGTTTCGTAACACCGGCACCGATGGGCCGTCCCGCCATCCTGCTTGCCTCGTCGTCACCGCGCCGCAGTGAATTGCTGCGCCAGGCAGGCGTGGACCACGAGGTTCGCCCTGTCGATCTCGACGAGTCGCGGCTTCCGGGCGAGGACCCGGCCGCCTACGTGTTGCGACTGGCGCAGGCCAAGGCGCACCTGCTCTGGTCGAGCCTGCCGGAGGCCCAGCGCGCGCCGGTGCTTGCGGCAGATACGACGGTTGCGCTCGATGGCGAGGTTTTCGGCAAGCCATCTGGTCGCGACGACTCGCTGGCCATGCTTTCGAGGTTGTCGGGCCGCACCCACGAAGTGCACACGGCGGTGGCGGTGCTGCACGCCGGCGGCAAGGCTGCGCGGGTGAGCAGCAGCCAGGTGACCATGCGCGAGATCTCGGCGGCCGAGATGGACTGGTACTGGCGGACCGGCGAGCCCTGCGGCAAGGCTGGCGGCTATGCTATCCAGGGCCGGGCCGCGATCTTCGTCCGTCACCTCGCCGGCAGTTACTCAGGCGTCATGGGCCTGCCGCTCTGCGAGACCTGGGAACTGCTCAGCACCGTGCCCGGTCTGATTGCCGGAGGCACCGACGAATGAGCACGGAGATGGTCGTCAATGTGAGCCCGCGCGAGACGCGGGCCGCGCTGCTGGAAAACGGCGTGCTGCAGGAACTCTTCGTCGAGCGTGCGAGCAGGCGCGGGCTGGCGGGAAACATCTACAAGGGCCGTGTGTCGCGCGTGCTGCCCGGCATGCAGGCCGCCTTCATCGACATCGGGCTCGAGCGCACTGCGTTCCTGCACGTCTCCGACATCGTGCAGCCGGCCGATGCCGAGGGCTCCAGCGAGGCGGTGCGGACCGACAGCATCCGCGAACTGGTCGGGGAGGGTGCCGACATCCTGGTGCAGGTGCTCAAGGACCCGCTCGGGACCAAGGGTGCGCGCCTCACTACTTTCGTCACCATCCCTTCGCGCTACCTGGTCTACATGCCCTTCGGCCACGGAGTGGGCGTGTCGGCCCGGATCGAGACCGAGGAGGAGCGGCAGAGGCTGCGGGAGGCCGTGCAGGCGGCGAGCTCAGAAGGAGATGCCGGAGGTTACATCGTGCGCACTGCGGCCGAAGGCGCTGCGGCGGAGGCGCTGCGCGCCGACATGCTGTTCCTGCGCAAGCTGTGGGAGGTGCTCACCGGACAGGCGCGCGCGGCAGGGCAGGGCACGCTGGTTCACGAGGACCTGGCGTTGCCTCTGCGCCTGATGCGCGACCTGGTCGGTGAGGGCGTCGACCGGGTGCTGGTGGACAACGAACAGACCTGCGAACGCATGCGGACGTTCGCGGCAACCTTCATGCCGGGGCTCGACGTACGCGTCGAACGCTACACCGGCAGCCGCCCGATTTTCGACCTGCATGGCGTCGAGGAGGAAATCCATCGCTCGCTCGACCGCAAGGTCGCACTCAAGTCGGGCGGCTACCTGGTCATCGACCAGACCGAGGCGCTCACGACCATCGACGTCAACACCGGCGCCTACGTCGGGCACCGCAACCTCGAGGAGACGATCTACCGAACCAATCTCGAGGCGGCGGTGGCGATTGCGCGCCAGCTCAGGCTGCGCAATCTCGGCGGTATCATCATCATCGACTTCATCGACATGGGTGAGGAGGAGCACCAGCGGCAGGTCCTGCAGGCGCTCGGGAAGGCGCTGGCGAAGGACCACGCCAAGACGCAGTTCTCCGCGGTCTCGTCGCTGGGCCTGGTCGAGATGACCCGCAAGCGCACGCGCGAGAGCCTTGCGCACCAGCTCTGCATGCCTTGCCCGGCCTGCGAGGGCCGCAGCTTCGTCAAGACGCCCGAGACCGTCTGCTACGAGATCTTCCGGGAAGTGCTGCGCCAGGCCGCGCAGTTCGACCTGCAGCAGCTGCTGGTCCTGGCCCACCAGGATGTCATCGATCGACTGCTCGACGAAGAGTCGGCCGCGCTCGCCGAACTCGAGGTGCAGCTCGGCAAGCCCATCCGCCTGCAGACCGAGTCGCTCTACATGCTCGACCAGTACGACGTGGTGCTCATGTGAACGCACCGGCCGGGCGCCGGCTTGCCGCCCGGACCTGGCGGGTTGCCGCGGTCGTCGTTGCGGGGCTGCTGATTCTCGCGGCGCTCGCGCTCGGTGCGCTCAGGCTTGCGATTGCACGAGTGCCGGAAAACGCCGAGCGGATCCAGGCCTGGGTCGAGCAGCAGACCGACCTGAGAATCGAGTACGACTCGATCGACGCGCGCCTGCGACGCTTCGGCCCCGAGATCGTCCTGCGCGGCGTCCGGGTGCTGGAACGCGACGGCTCCGAAGCTCTGCTGGTGGCGCGCGAAGGTAGCGTGGGCCTGGATCTCTGGAGCCTGTTCCGCACCGGCGAACTCGTGGCTGGACGGGTACGATTCACGGGCCCCACGCTCACGCTGGTCCGGTTTGCCGATGGACGAATTCGCCTGCTGGGGCAGGACGACAACCCGGTGGACCGCCCACCCTTCGATCTCGATCGAATACCTGCAGGATGGCTCACCGTCGCCGACGCCACCGTCACCTATCGCGACCTGACGAAGGAGTCAGCCCCGGTGACCTTCACGCAGATGCAGATCGACCTGCGTCGCGAGCACGACGGCACCGCCGTCACGGGCTCGGCCAGGCTGCCCGCTGCGCTCGGACGCAGCATCGACTTCAGCGGCGACCTGCGGGGCTCGCTCGAGCATTTCGACGCGCTCGACGCACAGCTCGAACTCCGCGTGGACCGGATGTTGCTGCCGGGACTGGCGCCGTTCCTTCCATCGTCAGTCGCAAGTCCGACTGCCGGTTCGGGCCAGGTTCAGGGTCAGGTCCGGTTCAGCCAGGGAACACTCGCGCACGCGCGCCTCGATCTCGATCTCACCGATCTCGAGTTCGCGCTTCCGAAGCGCGACGTGCCAACCGTTCCGACTCTGACGCTTTCCGCGCCACTGCACCCGCCTGGCGCGCCTCCACTCAGCCTGCCTCAGGTGGTCTCGACAATCGTGCAGCGGCCAGCTGCTACCGGTGCGGCGACCGTGCGCTACACGGGACTGCACGGCACCGTGCGCCTGCGACACGAGAGCGGGGAGTGGATGCTGCGCGCACAGAACCTGCAGTTCGGCGGCGATCGAGACAGGATTGCGGCGCCGGCGGCTATGGCGCTGCGCTGGCGAGGCAACGCGCAGACGACGTTCTCCGCGTCGGCGTCCGCGGAGAATCTGCGGCTAGAGGATGCCTGGCCGCTGGTTCTGGCGTTTGCGCCACCTGCCTTCGACCGCTGGGCTGGCATGGCGCCGGGTGGCGAACTGAACTCGTTCAGCGTCGATGCGTCACGCGACCGCGCGGGGGCATTCCCGAGCTTCAACGTGAGCGCAGACGTCACCGACCTCGGCTTCGCGGCGTCTGGCGGATATCCCGGTCTTACGGGCCTGACCGGCGTGGTGTCTGGAACCGATCAGCACGGCCGTATCGCGCTGCGTTCGACCTCGCTCGCGTTCGACCTGCCGCGGATCTTTCGCGAGCCCATCTCAGGCGTGTCCGCGTCGGGCGATGTCGACTGGCGCCGCGAGGGCGCGCAATGGGTGCTTGCGTCGGGTCCGGTCACCATCGAGCACCTGCACGGCAGCGCCAGCGGTACATTCGAGTACCGGTACGAGCGGCCGAGCGTCTCGCCGCTGCTGACGATGGACATCGAAGTACGGGCGGGGGACGTGGCTTTCGCCGGCAGTGTAATGCCCTACGGAATCTTCGGGCCTGGTGCGGTCTCGTGGCTTGCGCCGGCTTTCCTCGGCGGCCGGGTCGAAGCGGGCCACGTGAGCTACAGTGGCCCGATACGCAGCTTCCCGTTCCGCAATGGCGAGGGCGATTTCACTGCCACGGCGTCGTTGCGCGACGTCGCGGTCGACTACTTCTCCGGATTCGAGCCGCTGCGGAACGCGCGAGGCAATGTCGAGTTCCACAACGCGGGCTTTGTCGCGAGGCTGGACGGCGGCGAGGTCGGTGGAATCCGGCTCGATCGCGCGGAGGTCGGAATTGCCGACATGCACGAATCTGTCGTCGAGGTGGCTGCGCAGGCGTCGGGCGACCTCGGGGTCGCGCTGCCATTCGCGCAGAAGAGCCCGGTCGGCGTCGTCCTCGGAAGCCAGTTCATGGGGCTCTCGGGGAACGGCCCCGCGGATTTCAGCGTCAAGCTTCACTTGCCAACCAATGGAATTGATCCCCACGACTACGTGATCGGGACCAACCTGCGCTCGGCGACCGTGAACCTGCCGGCGCTGCATGCGCCGGTCGAACGCCTGACCGGCCTGTTCGAGATCCACAACCTTGACATGCGAGCGGACGCGCTGCGCGGCACGATTCTCGGCGGCCCGTTCGAACTCGAGGTGGAGCCGGGGCAGTTGACGCCACAGGCCGACGCGCTGGTGCTGCTGCACGGCAGCGGCCGTGCGTCCGGGTCCGGTCTGCCCGCATTCATCGGTCTGCCGCAATCGATCCGCATGTCGGGCGCGGCCGACTGGAAGCTGGAAGGCCGTATCGAACGGCACCGTGGCACCGACCAGTGGTCGTCACGCTACGACGTCACCAGCGACCTTGCCGGGCTCGGCATCTCGGCGCCGCGTCCGTTCGCCAAGGCGCCGGCAGGACTGCGGCCGACCCGCGTGGGGCTCGCCTTCACGCCGCAGGGACTGGACGACATCGCCGTGGAGTCCGGGACGGCGCGAATGCGCCTGCAGCTGTCCGAGGGCAAGGATGGCCGCCTGAAGTTCGATCGCGGCGCGGCCCGGTTTGACGGCCGGCCAGCAGTGCTGCCGCAAGACCCGGGGCTTCACCTCAGCGGCGACTGGCCGGAGTTCGACCTCGGCGAGTGGCTGGCGCTCGGTTCGGGCGCGGCGCCGGGCACGCTGTCGGAGTGGCTGGGCCCGACCGAGGTGCGTGTCGGGAATGTGCGCATCTTCGGATTCGAGTTTTCGCAGGTGGATGCGTCACTCAGGGCGGAGCCGAAGTCGCTGCAGCTCAGGGTCAGCGGCCCGACGGCAGAGGGCCTCGTCACGATACCGTACGACCTCGATTCCGGCTTGCCGATCAGGTTCGACATGGATCGCCTCATCCTGCAGCCGGTGCAGGCCACCGGTCCCGATCACGCGGCGCAACCCGATCCGCGCGAGCTGCCGGCGCTGGAGTTCGACGTTGAGGATTTCGGATGGCAGCAGCGCCGCTTCGGGCGGCTGGCCGGGCAGGTCGTCAAGGATCCCGGCGGACTGAGGCTTCCGCAGCTGACGGCGACCTCGACCGACACCACGATCACCGCGAGCGGCGACTGGCTGCAAGGGTCTTCCGGTTCGCGAACACGGCTCGCCATCGACCTCACCAGCACGAACCTGGACGCGACCTCGAAAGCGCTGGACCTGCCTGGGTCCATAGAGGCGAAGCACGCGACTGCGACCGCGAACCTCTCCTGGCCGGGCGGGCCGATGGGAGAGATCGTCGCACACATGAACGGTACCGCCAGCATCGCGCTGGATCGTGGACAGCTCCGCAGCGTGAAGCCAGGCGCTGGTCGCGTGCTGGGACTGTCGAGCCTCGCCGAGCTGCCGCGTCGCCTGGCCCTCGATTTTCATGACGTGACCGACGCCGGTCTCGCCTTCGACAAGGTGCAAGGCGACTTCGAGATCCGCGACGGCAATGCATACACGCAGAACCTGCTGCTCAAGGGTGCCGCACTCGACATCGGCATCGTGGGGCGTACCGGCCTCGCGGCCGAGGACTACGACCAGACCATCGTGGTAAGTGGCAATCCGACCGGAGCCGCCACCGTCGCTGGGGCGCTGGCCCTGGGGCCGATCGGTGCCGCGGGCGGGCTGTTGCTTTCGCAGATATTCAAGGGGCAGCTCAAGGGCCTGGTGCGCGTCTACTATCGAGTCACGGGTCCGTGGGACGATCCGGTCGTGGAGCGAGTTTCGTCCGAGCAGGGCGAGGCACAGACTGGCGCTGCGCCGGCACCGGCGCAGGTCGATGCCCCGGCCGTCGAAGTGGCCGGAAAAGAGGATGTGAAGCAATGACCGCCGTCGCGGCAATCCAGATGACGACTTCGGCAGACGTGGCAGGCAACCTTGCGGAGTCGGGCCGCTTGCTCGGCGAGGCTCGTTCGCGCGGTGCGCAGGTCGCGGTCCTGCCGGAGAACTTCGCCTTCATGGGCATGAGTGAATCCGACAAGTTCGCGATTGCCGAGGAGCAGGGCGCCGGACCGATCCAGGAGTTCGTCGCTTCGACGGCCCGCGAGCTGGGGATGTGGATAGTGGCCGGGACGATTCCGCTGCGGATCGCCGGTGAGCCGCGTCTTGCCGCCGCGTCGCTGGTGTTCGACCACGAGGGCTGCTGCGTCGCGCGTTATGACAAGATCCACCTGTTCGACGTCGAGATCCCGGGCCGGGAGGAACGTTACCAGGAGTCGGCGTCCGTGCGGCCCGGTGCGGAGCCCGTGTGCGTGGACACGCCGGCCGGGCGGCTCGGTCTCGCGGTCTGCTACGACGTGCGCTTTCCGGAACTTTTCCGCCGGCTGCTCGAACTCGGTGCGCAGTGGTTCTGCCTGCCATCAGCATTCACCGCGCCCACGGGCCGCGCGCACTGGGAGACACTGCTGCGCGCCCGCGCCATCGAGAACCTCTGCCACGTGGTCGCGCCGGCACAGTCCGGGTTCCACCAGAACGGCCGCGAGACCTACGGCGACTCGATGATCGTGGACTGCTGGGGACGAGTGCTCGCGCGGCTGCCGCGGGGCACTGGTGTCGTCGTCGCCAACATCGACCTCGTGCGACAGCGCGAGGTCAGGCAGAATTTCCCATCCGTCACCCATCGGCGACTGCAGGCCTGATTTCAATGACACCCAACATCCCTCCCGCGCTGTTTGCACCCACGCAGTTTCCGGTAGTTGCCGACGCACCCCGGGATTCGATTGCGCTCGCGCGCGGCGCGCTGCTGTTGCCCGCCGGCCTCGACGAAGATGCGGTTGCCCGCGTGCTCGGCGACGTCATGGGCCACGCCGTGGACTATGCCGACGCGTACTTCCAGCTGATCCGCGAGGAGTCGTGGGCACTCGAGGACGGCATCGTGAAGGACGGCGCGCACAGCATCGACCAGGGCGTCGGTGTGCGTGCGCTCGCCGGCGAGAAGACAGGGTTCGCATACTCGGACGAAGTGGTCCTGCCGGCGATGCTCGAGGCTGCCCATGCCGCCCGAGCCATCGCGCGCTCCGGCGCCGGTGGATCAGTCCAGGCCTGGCGTGCGCCGGGAGGGCGCAGCCTGTACCTGCCGATCGACCCGGTCGACTCGATGGAGGACGGCGACAAGGTGAGACTGCTCGAGGCCATTGACCGCGAGGCCCGCGCGCTCGACTCGCGCATCGTGCAGGTGATGGCGAGCCTGGCCGCGTCGCACGATACGATCCTGGTTCTGGCGAGCGACGGCACGCTGGCCGCCGACGTGCGCCCGCTGGTGCGCCTCAATGTGTCGGTGATCATCGAGCACCAGGGCCGGCGCGAGCAGGGATACGCAGGCGGCGGCGGGCGATTTGCATACACGGAATTCGTCGCCGGCGATCGCTGGCGCGAACTGGTGCGTGAGGCGGTGCGCAGTGCGCAGGTCAACATCGAGGCCGTTCCGGCGCCTGCCGGGACCATGACCGTCGTGCTGGGTCCGGGCTGGCCGGGCGTGCTGCTGCACGAGGCCGTGGGTCACGGGCTCGAGGGCGATTTCAATCGCAAGGGCACGTCGGCGTTCAGTGGCCGCATCGGCCAGCAGGTGGCCTCGCGTGGCGTGACAGTGGTCGACGACGGCACGCTTGCCACGCGACGTGGCTCACTGAACGTCGACGATGAGGGCACGCCCACTGGTTGCACGACGCTGATCGAGGACGGCGTGCTGAAGGGTTACCTGCAGGACAAGCTGAACGCGCGGCTGATGGGAGTCGCGCCCACCGGCAACGGCCGGCGCGAGTCGTTCGCGCACCTGACGCTGCCGCGGATGACGAACACCTACATGCTTCCGGGTCCGCACGCGCCGGAAGAAATCATCGCATCGGTAAGCAAGGGGCTCTACTGCCGGCATTTCGGCGGCGGCCAGGTCGACATCACCTCGGGCAAGTTCGTCTTCTCGGCGAGCGAGGCCTACCTGATCGAGAATGGCAGGCTCGGCGCGCCTGTGAAGGGGGCGACACTCATCGGCAACGGGCCGGACGCCATGACCCGAATTGCCATGGTTGGCAATGACCTGAAGCTGGACGATGGAGTCGGCACCTGCGGCAAGGACGGCCAGGACGTGCCGGTCGGCGTCGGCCAGCCGACGCTTCGGGTGGACGGCCTCACCGTGGGCGGTACGGCCTGAGCCCCCGGGCGCGCCGATGTGGATCCCTCGCGGCCTGTATGAACTCCTGCCGTACGCGTACATGGCGGCAGGTGCGGTGGCGCTGGCGGCCGCGTTCATCGGCGAGCGTGGACCGCGGGGCCTGCTGATGCTGCTGGGTGGGCTTGGGCTGACAGTGGGACTGGTGCTCTGGATGCGGCGGCGCGAATACCGCGAGAACCAGTCTGAGTACGATTCGAAGTCGCTCGACGACTGAGCGTTCAGGCCTCGCGACCGTCCTCGAGTGCCTCGGCTTCTTCGCCGTCCTGCACCGCCTCGTCTGCGTCCGTCTCGCGCTCGCTGCCATCGAGCACCATCGTCGAAATGCCCGGCGGTTCGGCCCGGTAGTAAATGATCTCGTGCGTCCCGAGTTTCACGACGTCTTCGTGCTGCAGCTTGTAGCGTCGGACGCGCCGGCCGCGCACGAATATGCCGTTCGTGCTGTTCAGGTCCTCGATCGAGCTGCCGTCCGGAGTGGTGACGACCTGGGCGTGATGGCGGCTCACGAACTTGCTCTCGACCCGGATGTCGTTGTCGGCGGTGCGCCCGATGAACAGCCGTCCCGGCACCAGGTAGGCCTCCTGCACCGTGACGCCCTTGAGCGTCAGAACCAGGTGGCCGATCGGCGGTAATTCGTCCGATGCGGTGTCGTCACTCGCTAGCTGCCGGTGCGAGGACGTCCGTGCCGCGTATTCGACCCACTGGAGCTCGTCCACTGCCGCCTTCAGGTCCGCCGCCGATACCGTGTGCCGGTCCTGCGCAAAGGCTGCAATCAACGCGGTGTCGCAGAGCGTGTTCACCAGGCGCGGGATGCCTCCGGCGTAGCGATACAGCAGCGGGAAGGTCTCGGGTTCGAAGAGGTCGCGGTCGCCGGCGCCGGCAATGCGCAGCCTGTGCCGTACATATTCCTCCATGTCTGTTTCGCTGAGGGCGGTCAGGTGGAAGCGCAGTCGCACCCGCTGCCTGAGCTGTATCAGCTCGCCGGAATCGAGCTTGTCGTTCAGTTCCGGCTGGCCCGCCAGGATGATGCGCAGCACCTTTTCCTTCGTGGTCTCGACACCGGACAGTAATCGCACTTCCTCGAGCACCTTGTTGCTCAGGTTCTGCGCCTCGTCGATGATCAGCAGCACCTTGCGCCCGTTCGCGTACTGCTCGATCAGGAATTCGTTCATGGTCGCAAGCAGCTCGGCCTTGCGCATGCGGAAGGGGCTGAAGCCGAACTGCACCAGCGCGGACTGCAGGAACTCGATCGGTGTCACCTGCGTCTGGTTGATCTGTGCGACGACGACGTCCTCGTCGATCTCCCTGAGGAATGTCTCGATCAGCGTCGTCTTGCCCGACCCGATCTCCCCGGTTATCACGACGAAGCCGTCCGTGAACCAGATCGTCGACTCCATGTACGCCTTGGCGCGGGAGTGGATGTGACTCAGGTACATGAAGGCCGGATCCGGGCTCAGCCGGAACGGCAATTCAGTGAGCTGGAAATGTTCGAGGTACATTCGGGACTCCGCCCGGAACTATAAAGGAACCGTACCCACCCGCAATAAAGGGGTCCGTCACATTTCGGGTGTGAGTGCGGGCCTCAACGCGGCACGTGGCGCAGCAGGCGGCGGAGCATGCGATCTCGCCCGGCGGCGGTGGCCGCCACGATCGTGCCGTGCCCGAGCTTGCGACCGGCCCTGGGCGCCTTGCCGTAGTCGTGGTGGTGCGCTCCGGGGATCGCCAGCACTCGTTCGCGATCCGGCATCGTGCCGATGTAATTGACCATCGCCGCGTGTCCAACGGCGCTGGTGTCGCCGAGCGGGAGCCCGAGGATGGCGCGAAGGTGATTTTCGAACTGCGAGGTCACCGCGCCCTCGGTGGTCCAGTGACCGGAATTGTGGACGCGCGGTGCCATCTCGTTTGCGACCAGGCGGCCTCGCTGCACGAAGAACTCGATCGTAAGCACCCCGGCGTAGCCGAAGTGGTCGAGTACGCGACGCAGGTGCCGCTCGGCCGCGCGCTGCAGGCCCGGGTTCCGGTAGGGTGCGCGCGTGACGCGCAGGATGCCGCCGCGATGCTCGTTGTCGGCGAGCGGGTAGCAGCGCGTCTGCCCGCGTGTGCTGCGGGCGCCGATGATCGAGACCTCGCGGTCGAATTTCACGAACCCTTCGAGGATCAGCGGCACGCCGCCGAGTGCGGCCCAGGCTGGATCGATGTCCGCAGGACGGCGCAGGTATTGCTGGCCGCGCCCGTCGTAGCCCAGCCTGCGGGTCTTGAGCACGCAGGGCAGTCCCACTGCGGTCACGGCGGCACGCAGTTCGTCGATGCTGTCCACGGCCTGGAATGGCGGCGTCGGGATGTGGAGGCGCCGGAAGAGGTCCTTCTCGAGCAGCCGGTCCTGGGACACACGCAGCGCTTCGATCGGCGGCAGGCAGGGACGCGTCTTCGCCACTTTCTCGAGTGCGGAGACCGGCACGTTCTCGAACTCGTACGTGACGAGGTCCGTGGCGGCCGCGAGCTTTCGCAGGCTGGCCGGGTCGTCGAATCGCCCGGTGACGATCGGTCCGACCCGCGCGCCGGGGCAATCCGCGCTCGAGTCCAGGAACAGGAACTCGAGGGCGAGCGGATGGCCGGCCAGTGCCAGCATCTGTCCAAGCTGGCCGGCGCCGATGACGCCGATCTTCATGCGCCCGCGGGTGGCTTGCTGGGGTCGGGCTGCGCGAGCACTTTCTGCGTCTGCTCAGCGCGGAATGCATCGAGCGACTCGCGGATTGCCTGGTGCGAGAGGCCGAGGATGGAAGCGGCGAGCAGCGCGGCGTTGGTCGCCCCGGCCACACCGATGGACAAGGTCCCGACTGGAACACCGGCCGGCATCTGCACGATCGAGAGCAGCGAATCGACGCCGTTCAGCATCTTCGACTGCACGGGCACGCCGAGCACGGGCAACGTGGTCTTGGCCGCCGCCATGCCCGGCAGGTGGGCGGCGCCGCCGGCGCCTGCGATCAGGACCTGCAGGCCCCGGCTGCGAGCCGAGCTGGCGTACTCGAAAAGCAGGTCAGGCGTGCGGTGAGCCGAGACGACGCGGGTCTCGTGAGGGACGCCGAGACGATCGAGCATCTGGGCGGCGGACTTGAGGGTCTCCCAGTCGGAGGTCGACCCCATGATGATGCCAACGAGCGGTTTCACTGCGGCATTGTAGCATCGGCTCCGCGCTGTACTCGCGATCTCCGGCCCGAGCCGACTTGCCCCGCGTCCGGGAGGGTCGCCCGCTGCCCTAGGGTGCTGCCTCGGTATCCTGGTGATCGCGCGACGCGAGAATTTCGCGCAGCCGGCGGTAAAGCTGCCGGGCGGCTGCCGGCGGGCGTGATGCCGACTGTTCGGCCCGGGCCTGGCGCGCCATCGCCCGCAACTGCTGCAGCACGGCCCGGTCCACCACGGTACCGAGTTCCGTCCAGGCGGAGCCCTCGTCGGTGAGCAGGCGATCGCGCCAGCGCTCGACAGTCTTCTCCCGCAGCACTCGCTGCCTGTCGATCTCGCCGCGGCGATCCAGCGCCAGCTGGATGGGGTCCGTGTCAATGCGCCGCAGCAGCTTGCCTATGTACAGGCGCTGCCTCGCCCGGGCGCCGTTGCTGGTGATGCGGCGGGCGACCTCGACCGCGTCGCGCACGTCGTCCGGCAGCGGCATTGCCGCAAGCTCCGATTCTGGCAGTTCCACCAGTTCCCAGCCGAGGTCCTGGAGCCCGCGGCTCTGGCGCTTCTTCTCGCTCCTGCTCGGGGCCAGGTCCTCGTCGTCGTCGTGCGTTTCGCCCATCCTTCCTCCGCGCGGGATGCTAGCACGCGCGGCCCCGGCTCCGGCCGCTGCTAGAATGGCCGCTTGAAACTACCCGGCGGAACCATGTCCACTGAATCGTCACTGACGCCCGTTGCCGACGGCGCAGATCTTCTCGCGCTCGTCGAGATCGCGCTCGAGGAAGCCCGTGCGCTAGGCGCCTCCCAGGCCGAGGCCGCGGTCAGCGTGGACGTGGGCCTCTCGGTCTCCGTGCGCCTCGGGGAGATCGACACCGTCGAATACCAGCGCGACCGGGGCATGGGCGTCACCGTGTATTTCGGCACGCGCAAGGGCTCGGCCAGCACGGCTGACCTGGGTGCGGCGGCGCTGCGCGAGACGGTCGGCAAGGCCTGCAGCATTGCGCGGTTCACTTCGGAGGATTCCTGCGCAGGGCTCGCGGACCTGGACACGCTGGCGACTGACGTGCCCGACCTGGATCTCTCGCATCCCTGGGACCTGACACCGGAACGTGCCTGCGAGCTCGCACTGGAGTGCGAGGCGGCGGCGCTCGCGGTGGATCCTCGCATCACCAACTCCGAAGGCGCGGGCGTCAGCTCGCACCGCGGGATTCGCACCTACGGAAATACACACGGGTTCCTCCACGCCTATCCCGGCTCGGTGCACAGCGTGAGCTGCGCGGTGCTCGGCAGCGAAGGCAACGCAATGGAGCGCGACTACTGGTACTCGACGGCGCGCGACTGGCGCGAACTCGACGACGTTGCCAGCGTCGGCAGGCTGAGCGGCGAGCGCGCCGTACGGCGCCTTGGTGCGCGCAAGCTTGGCACGATGCGTGCGCCGGTGCTGTTCAGCCCAGAGGTCGCGCGCGGGCTCATCGGCCACTTCATCGGGGCGATCCGTGGCGGCAGCCAGTACCGTCGCGCCTCGTTCCTGCTGGATGCAGCGGGCCAGCAGCTCTTTCCCGACTGGTTCGGTATTTCAGAGAGACCGCACCTGCCGAAGGCGCTCGCCAGCGCCCCCTTCGATCACGAGGGCGTCGCCACTCGCGATCGCGAGCTCGTCGAGGGAGGGGTGCTGCTCGGCTACGTGCTCGGCTCTTATTCGGCGCGCAAGCTCGGCCTGCGCACGACCGGCAATGCGGGCGGGACCCACAACCTCATCGTGCCCGGCCGCGGCGGCGACTTCGACGCGATGCTGCGGCTCATGGATCGGGGTCTGCTGGTCACCGAGCTGATGGGGCAGGGCGTGAATGGCGTGACTGGCGACTATTCGCGCGGCGCGGCGGGATTCTGGGTCGAGGGTGGCAGGATCCAGTATCCGGTGCACGAAGTGACCGTGGCCGGCAACCTCAAGGATGTCTACCGCGGCATCGTCTCGGTCGGCGACGACATGGACGTTCGCGGGGGCATTCGCACGGGTTCGATCCTGGTCGGCGAAATGACCATCGCCGGCGACTGAGTCCGTCTGTCGTCAGGCGTTGCTGCGCACCAGGTCGAGCAGCGTGCGGTCACCGAGACTCGCGTGCAAGGCTTCGTCGGCCGATTGCGCCACTGCGTCGGACGCCGCGACCGGGTGCGGATCCGGTCGCCGCGGGTCCGGCATCTCGTGCCGGATCGCGTCGAGTATCCCGGCAAGCGTGATCGAACTCAGGTCCCGGGCCGGGAGCAGCGAATCGTCTTCGGCCGTGAGCACCAGCCCGTGCGCCTCGAGCGCGGACACTACGCTGCCAAGCACCGTTGCAGGCACGTCGAGTCGTTCGGCCAGCGCATTGGTGGACCAGCGCTCCGTGCCTTCCGCGAACCGCTGGGCCAGCAGGTACATCACCGCCATCGCCAGGCGCTCGCGCAGTGCGCCGGTCGTCGGAATGTCCGCGTGCCCGGTCCTCAGGTGCTCCGGGTGCTGCACGTAAAAAGACAGCTGCGCGCCGAGCAGCAGGATGAGCCAGCTCAGGTACAGCCAGAACAGGAACAGTGGCACGACCGCGAGGCCTGCGTAGATTGCCGCGAGTTGCGCTGAATAAACCACGATGCGCGCGAACAACGCGCCGACAAACGCCCACAACAATCCGCCGAAAAGCGTGCCGATCACCGCCGGCCAGAACTTCACCCGTGTGTTCGGCATGTAGACGTACAGGAAGCCGAACAGCCCCAGTATGAGGATGTAGTGAGTCCGGGGTCCCTTGCCCGAGTGTCCCGCGGCCAGGCCTGAAAGCTTAGCCACGACTTCGCTGGCTTCGAACGAGGCGAGCAGCGACATCGCAGCCACCGCGAGCGCTGGTACGACCAGCAGCACCACGAGGTACTCGGTCGCGCGGCGGGCGTAGCTGCGCGGCCGGTCCACGTGCCAGGTGAAGTTAAGCGCTTCCTCCACCTTCTGCACGGTCGAGATCGCGGTGAAGAGCAGGAACACGAACCCGACGGTGCCAAGCAGCGTGCCCTGCACGTTCTCGACAAATCCCATGATGCTGCTGGTGATCGACTGGCCCTGCTCTCCCAGGGGCTGCAGGAACTCGAGCAGCAACGGCTCGATCTGGTGGTGGTAGCCGAAGGCCTTGAGCACCGCGAACGCGACCGCCACCACCGGGACCAGCGCGAACAGCGTCGAGTAGACGAGGCTCATGGCACGCAGCCCGAGTTCGCCGCGCCCCATATCGCGCAGCAGCGCGTAGGCGTAGCGGAGCGGTGTCGCGAGCAGGACCAGCGCGCGGCTGCCCAGCGACTCCGGCAGGTCGAACAGCCAGTGCTCGACCCGCAGCTGCAGCGAGGATAGGTTGCCGGACATGCCCTAGGCGGTGAGCCTGCGCAGGGCTTCCTGGTATTTCTCGCTCGTCCCCCGGATAACTTCGGCCGGCAGGCGCGGGCCGGGCGGCGTCTTGTCCCAGTCCAGTGTCTCGAGATAGTCGCGCACGAACTGCTTGTCGAACGACGGCGGACTGGTGCCTGGTGAGTAGGTGTCCACAGGCCAGAAGCGCGACGAATCCGGCGTGAGCGCCTCGTCGATCAATGTAAGCGTTCCGGCTTCATCCACGCCGAACTCGAACTTCGTGTCGGCAATGATGATGCCGCGCGCGAGCGCATGTGCCGCGGCGAACGCATAGAGCGCGATCGCCGTGTCGCGCACCCTGGCGGCCAGCGCCGGCCCGATCGAAGCCTCGATCTCCGCAAAGCCGACGTTCTCGTCGTGGTGGCCGCGCTCGGCCTTGGTCGCGGGCGTGAATATCGGGTGCGGCAGTCGATCGGCCATACGCATTCCCGGCGGCAGCGTGATGCCGCATACGCTCCCGGTGCGCTCATAGTCCTTCCAGCCCGACCCGATCAGGTAACCGCGGACGACTGCCTCGACGGGCAGGGCCCTCAGGCGCCGCACCACCATGCAGCGGTCGGCGATGGTCGCGCGCTCGGCCGCATCGGGTACCGCACGTTCGAGCGGGTAGTCGGCGAGGTGGTTCGGCACGATGTGGCCGGTGCGCTCGAACCAGTAGTTCGAAATGCTGGTCAGCACCCGGCCTTTGCCCGGGATGGGGTCAGGCAGCACGACGTCGAATGCGCTCAGCCGATCGGTCGTGACGATCAGCATGTGGCGGTCGTCTATGGCATAGATGTCGCGCACCTTGCCCTGGTGCGTGCGCGTGAGGCCGCGCAGGTTCGACTCGTGCATCGGTGGCGAAGCGGCGGGGCTGTTCGGCATTGCGGGGATTCCGGTTTCGGGACGCTGGCCTGGCGCTGCTAACATAGCGCGCCGCCGCGCACAGCCAGTGTTGCAGCAGCCTTCCCCGGCGGTCAAGGAATCCATGGGCTGGTACGGAAAACTCATCGGTGCGGTCCTGGGTGCGATCATCGGACGCGGCCTGCTCGGCGCGATCGTGGGCCTGCTCATCGGCCACCAGTTCGACCGGCGCACCGGCAGTGGCGGTTCCGCGGCCGGCAACAGCCGCCGGGCGATCAGCCACGCGTTCTTCAGGGCCACATTCCAGGTCATGGGGCATGTCGCGAAGGCCGACGGCCGGGTCACCGCGCAGGAAATCGACGCCGCGCGGGCCGTGATGCGCCGCTTTTCGCTGGGCGACGAAGACGTCCGGCGCGCAATCGATTTCTTCACCGAGGGCAAGCAGGCTGATTTCCCGCTCGATTCGGTGCTCGCGGAGCTGCGCGCTTCCCTTGGCAGCCGCGGCGACCTGCGGCGCCTGTTCGTGCAGATTCAGCTCGAGGCCTCGATGCTGGGCGGCGGGCTCAATCCGCCGGCGCGGGCGATCTTCGCCCGGATGTGCGCAGCACTCGGAATCTCGGCGGCCGAATTCGGGGCGCTCGAGGCGCTGCTGCGCATGCATGCCCGCGGCCAGGGCCGCGAGTCGGGGTCGCAGCAGTCGCGCAGCGCACCGTCGCGGCTCTCGGACGCCTACCAGGTGCTCGGCGTGCGCGCGGATGCCAGCGACCGCGAGGTCAAGCTCGCTTACCGGCGCCTGGTGAGCCGGAACCACCCGGACAAGCTGGTCGCCAACGGTCTCCCCGAGTCGATGATCGAGGCGGCTCACGAGCGCACTCGCAGCATTCTTGAAGCATACGAGGCGATACGTGACAGCCGGGGGATGAAATAGCCGGACGGCCTGCTACAGTCCTGCAGGCGAGCAAGGAGCAATCAAATGACCAAGCACTGGATCGCCCCGTCCATCCTGTCGGCAGACTTTGCACGCCTGGGCGAGGAGGTTTCGGCGGTGCTCGCAGCAGGCGCCGACATGGTCCACTTCGACGTGATGGACAACCACTACGTCCCCAACCTGACCATCGGGCCGCTGATCTGCGAGGCGCTGCGCAAGGCTGGCGTCACCGCGCCGATCGACGTGCACCTCATGGTGAAGCCGGTGGACCGTATCGTGCCGGACTTTGCGAAGGCGGGCGCCACCTGGATCACTTTCCACCCCGAGGCGAGTGAGCACGTGGACCGCACGATCGGCCTGATCCGTGAGCACGGATGCCGGCCAGGGCTGGTGCTGAATCCTGCCTCGCCGCTGAACTGGCTCGACCACGTACTCGAGAAGATCGACATGGTGCTGCTGATGTCGGTCAACCCTGGCTTCGGCGGCCAGTCGTTCATCCCGTCCGTGTTGCCCAAGATTGCCCGTGTGCGCGAACTGATCGACCGCAGCGGGCGCGAGATCCGGCTCGAGGTGGACGGCGGCGTGAAGGTCGACAACATCGCCGCAGTCGCGGCGGCAGGTGCCGATACATTCGTCGCGGGGTCAGCGATCTTCGGATCGAAGGACTACCGGGCGACCATCGACGCGATGCGCAGCGAGATCGCCGGCGCGCGCTGAAAGAGGCCGGCCGCGCCCGATCGGCGCAGCCGGCGCGTGAGGGCTATTCCTCGTCGTCGTCCTCGTCGTCGTCCGCGACAGCCGCCGCCTTCGCGTTGCGCATTGCGAGCGGCGCGGGCGCAGTGGCATGTGTGGACATCAGTGCGGCCTTGCCCTTGAGCCTGGGCCGCACGCCGAACACCACCATCGTCTTGCCGCGCGCCGTAAGCAGGCCCTGTTCCTCGAGTACCTTGAGCACGCGGCCCGCCATCTCGCGCGAGCAGCCGACCAGCCGGGAGAGCTCCTGCCGGCTCACCTTGATCTGCGTGCCCTCCGGATGCGTCATCGCGTCGGGCTCGTTGCACAGGTCCATGATCGCGTGCGCCACGCGGCCGGTAACGTCCACGAACGCCAGGTCGCCGAGCTTCTTGTTGGTGCGATCGAGGCGGCTCGCGAGCTGGGTGGCGAGTTCGAACAGCAGCGTCGGGCTCTCGGCCGCGATCTGCCGGAAGCGCGGGTAGGTCATCTCCGCCAGCTCGCACTGCGTGCGCGTGCGCACCCAGGCGCTGCGCTGCGGCTGCTCGTTGAAGAGCCCCATCTCGCCGAAGAACTGGCCCTTGTTCAGGTAGGCCAGCACCATCTCGTTGCCTTCCTCGTCCTCGATCAGGACTTCGACCGAGCCCTTGATGACGTAGTAAAGGACGTCGGGCACGTCGCCCGCGTGGATCAGCACCGTCTTGGACGGCACCGTTCGGATGCGGCAATAGCTCAGGAACCGGTTGATTGCCGGAATCTCACTAAGCGGTCTTCCCCCGGTCTCCATTCGTCCTGCCCCGCGGTTATGTCAAAAGTTCCACGGATTTAATCGCAAGTGCGCGTCGCACCGCAAGTTTTCAGACGTAATAGGCTGTTCGGGTCATTATCCGCGCCGCTCGTCGCATGAGCGCGCGGACCGGGCGGGGCAGTTCGCGACCGCCGGCTTTCGTCGCATCCGAGCCATGACGCGCCTCGTCGTCCTGCATCTGCCCCACGATCTTTCGCGAGCGTTCGTCGCCCTCCGGCAGCTCGTGCATGTGCGACTCCAGGTGCTCGACCACCTGTCTTTCGGTTTCGGCAACGAAACCGAGGCTGGTGCGGTCCCCCGTGAGCCCGGTGACCGCGCCGATCGCGAACGCGCCCGCATACCACACCGGCGCGAGCAGGCTGGTGTGGCTGTCGAGTTCGCGCACCCGCGCCTCGCACCAGGCCAGGTGGTCAGTCTCGTCGCGGGCCGCATCGAGCAGTTTGGCGCGGACCCTGTGGTCGCGGGCGGTCAGGGCCTGGCCGTGGTACAGCGCCTGGGCGGCAATCTCCCCGGCGTGATTGACCCGCATCAGGCCGGCCGCATGGCGCCGGGCGGCGGGTTCGGTGACGGATTCGGGGGCCGGTCCGGCGGGATTCGGCCGGGCTGCCACATTGGCCGCGGCCACGGTACGCAGCCCCCGGTCGAACTCACGGATCAGGGCGTCGGCGAGCGAGCGGGGGCGACTTTTAGTGGTCATGGCTCATTATATGTGCGCCATACGCACACGCGGCGGGCGGCGGCGATCCGGCAGACAATCCCGGTGGCGCCCGCCCAGGGGCCGGGCCGCGTGCGCGGGCCGCAACGGGCTCCCGGCCGGATATACATGGTCTTGCACGGGCCCGGTCGAGCGGGTCGACTTCCGGCTTTGCAAAGAGGTCTCGCGTACAGTAAGATTCGCGGCTCTTTGCAGGATAGACAGGTTCCCTGGGGCCTCCCAATGAGCACTTTTTTTGCACGCTCCGAGACGGTGCGGCGCGACTGGTACGTGGTGGATGCGAGCGGCAAGACGCTCGGCCGCCTCGCCACGCAGCTCGCCATGCGCCTTCGCGGCAAGCACAAGGCCGAGTACACGCCCCACGTGGACACCGGCGACCACATCATCGTTCTCAATGCCGAGAAGATCCATGTCACCGGCAACAAGCTGCGTGACAAGGTCTACTACTGGCACACGGGCGCGATCGGCGGCATCAAGAGCAAGACGCTCGACAAGATGATGGCCGAGCACCCCGAGCGCGCCATCGAGATCGCGGTGAAGGGCATGCTGCCCAAGAATCCGCTCGGCCGCGCCATGTTCAAGAAGCTGCACGTGTTCCAGGGTGCCGCGCACCCGCACACCGCGCAGCAGCCCAAGCCGCTCGACATCTGACCCAACGCAAGGTTTCGACGATGCCCGCTAGCACCAATTACGGCACCGGCCGCCGCAAGACCTCAACGGCACGCGTCCACCTGCGTCCCGGCACCGGCACCATTCGCATCAACGGTCGCTCCATCGAGGAGTTCTTCGGTCGCCAGACGTCGCGGATGATCGTGCGCCAGCCGCTCGAGACCGTGCAGATGTCGGACCGTTTCGACGTCGAAGTGAACGTGGCCGGCGGCGGCATCACCGGCCAGGCCGGTGCGATCCGCCACGGCATCACTCGTGCACTGATGGAATACGACGAGTCGCTGCGCAAGTCGCTGCGGACCGCTGGATTCGTCACGCGCGATGCGCGCGAAGTCGAGCGCAAGAAGGTCGGCTTCCGCAAGGCCCGTCGCGGCACCCAGTTCTCGAAGCGCTAACACGCTTGGGGGATCGTCTAGCGGTAGGACTACGGACTCTGACTCCGTCAACCTAGGTTCGAATCCTAGTCCCCCAGCCACTCACCTGAAGGCCCGCGCAAGCGGGCCTTTTCGTTTGCGCAGAAAGCACCGGTGGAGCAGGCTCTCGACCGCGAGGGGCGATAGAAAATCCTCCGCCTCGGCAGCCGCAGCGTTTGCGTGAGCTTGGCGACGACGCAGCCGGGAGCGTACAGCTTGCGTCGGAGTACTATTCTTCTGCAGCGCGATACGGCGACTGCACGAAGCACGCTCAGGCACCGGCATACGTCCGGGAAGCCTGACTCGATCGTCGGGCGTCACCGACGAAGGCGGTGACCGGATGACTAACCAGAACAGTTCCCCGAAGACCTGCGCCATCTGTGGGAAGTCCTTCCCGTCCCGCAATGTCGTTTCCGGCGAGATTGTCCGCAAGGAGATTGCGGAAGAAATTCGCAAGGTATTCCCTGCATGGTCGCCGGAGCATTTCATCTGCCACGGAGATCTAACGGATGTCCGCGGGAAATACGTTCACGCCTTGCTGGAGTCAGAAAGAGGCGAGCTTTCGACGCTTGAACGGGAGGTCGTGCGCAGCCTTCGCGAACATGAAATTCTCGCGTCCAACGTCGACGCCGAGCTAGAGCAGAGCTGGTCCTTCGGAGAGCGGTTGGCGGACAGGATTGCCACCTTCGGTGGGAGCTGGACGTTCCTGATTTGCTTCGGAGTCTTCCTGGCCATATGGATAGCGATAAATTCCGCCGTGCTTCTCTGGCGACCGCTCGACCCGTATCCCTTCATCTTCCTGAATCTCATCCTGTCGTGCCTGGCGGCTATCCAGGCGCCGGTAATCATGATGAGCCAGAACAGACAGGAGGAAAAAGACCGCATCCGCTCGCAGCACGACTATCAGGTCAACTTGAAGGCGGAGCTGGAAATCCGGCACCTGCACGAAAAAATGGATCACCTGCTTTCCCACCAGTGGGAACGCCTCGTCCAGATCCAGGAACTGCAGCTGGAATTGCTGGCAGACCTGGGCGCCAGGAAGTGATGCGTAACCGGTGCACGCGTACCCGGAGAATCAATGATGACGAAATTGCGCATAGTCACCATGCTCGCATCGATGCTTGTCATGTCGGGCGTGTCGATGACGAGCATGGCCGATACGCCATCCCCCACGGAGCAGGTGTTCGCGGTGGAGCGCGCATTCGCCAGGACGATGGTCGATCGGGACCTGCAGGCCTTCTCCGCGTTCCTGTCCGACGAGGCGGTATTCTTCTCCGGGACGAAGACGCTTCGCGGCAGGCAGCAGATAACCGAAGCATGGTCGGCATATTTCACCGGCCCCGCGCCGCCGTTTTCCTGGGATCCGGACCAGGTCGTGGTGCTGGAGTCCGGCACCCTCGCGCTCAGCACCGGCCCGGTCGTTGATCCGTCGGGCCAGGTGGTCGGTCGCTTCAACTCCATCTGGCGCCTCGATTCACCTGGCGTCTGGAAGATCGTCTTTGACAAGGGCAGCCCGGCAAGTCCGGGGCCGCAGTGACGCCCGGGCAGTGAACGGCATGTACTTGCAGCCTGTCAGGTCGGTATGGCCGCGCATCGTCGGAATCGTCGTGCTGGTGGCCGCGCTCGCCCTGGCTGTCGTGCTCGTGAGCGGCCTCGTCGCCTACGCTACCCAGCCGGAAGCGCGTCGTCACCTGACGAGTTCGACGTTGATCTTTGCGCTGATACTGGTCGTGCTCGGCGGAATCTGTGCCCAGGCGGGATATCGCCTGGCGTTCAACAGGCCGGATCGCAACGGCACGCTTTTCTCCCGCGCTGGCTGGGCCGCCATCGGCACTGGGCTGCTATCCATGGCCGGCCTGATGGCCTTTGCCATCCTGTCCGTCAGGAGACCAGACGGCAGTGACATCCTGACGATCATCGTCCTCGTGGCATTCGGCGTCTGGTGCTTCGTGCTGGGGTGGCGGCGATCACCCCGGGACCAGGACGCGCGGTAGAGGCACTCTGTGAGTGCAGGGCAGCCGGCGGCGCGCCGCGCCCGCGGAATTTGATTTACAGTTCGGCCCAGGGTCGGCCGTTCGGAGTCCGCATGCACATTCCGCCGGGGTTCACTACGGTCACGCCGTATTTGATCGTCGACGGCGCTGCCGAGTTCATCGACTTCCTGGTCGCCGGTCTCGGTGGCACGGAGATCCTTCGCCACATGGACGGCGATCGCATCGCAAATGCGCAGGTCCGGCTCGGCACGTCGACGGTCATGGTCAGCGAAGCGTCGCCTGCTTTTCCAGCCATGCCGGGGTCGTACTACCTGTATGTCGAGAACGCCGACGATTCGATGAGGAGGGCCATTGCAGCGGGAGCCATCCAGGTGATGGAGGTCTCGGACAAGCCTTACGGCGATCGGCAAGGCGGTGTCCGCGACAGGCACGGAAACCTGTGGTGGATTTCACAGCGCCTGGTCGCCGGTCCGTACTGAGCCGCGGGCAGCACGCTCGCGGCGCCGGCAGTGGCACTGGGCGGTCTGTGCATAAGCCTGGCTCGATCAGAGCCGGCGACCTGCGAACGCTGCATCGACGAGTTCTATCCAGTGCCTGACCGGTACGCTGCTCGATTCCTGCAGGTGCGTCAGGCAGCCGATGTTGGCCGTCGCAATCACTTCTGGCGTCCCGGCCAGCAGTGATTCGAGCTTTCGCGCTCGCAGTTCGCGGGACAGCGCCGGCTGCAGCAGCGAGTAAGTACCGGCCGAGCCGCAGCAGAGGCCCGCATCGCGTACCGGCACGAGGCGATAACCGGCGGCGGTGAGCAGCGCCTCCACGCGGCCGACGTTGCGCTGCCCGTGCTGAAGCGTACAGGGCGACTGCCAGGCAACCAGCGGGCCGGCGCCCGGCACCAGGCCCGCGCATTGCAGGTCTGCGGTTTCGATCACCTCGCTCAGGTCGCGAGTCGCATCGGCGACCCTGCGTGCCTGCTCCGCAAACGACGGATCATCCGCAAGCAGCCTGCCGTAGTCCTTGACCATCAGGCCGCAGGCGCTCGCGGTGCTGAGCACGCACTCGGCGCCGGCATCCAGCAATTCTGCGCAGGCATCGACATTGCGTCTCGCCTGGTCGAGCGCTGCCCTCGTGCGCCCCAGGTGATGACTGAGCGCGCCGCAGCATGATTCGTCGCGCGCGCGGACCGTCGAGATGCCGAGTCGATCAAGTACGCGCGAGGTTGCCGCGTTGATGTCAGGCGCGAGCCCCGGCTGAACGCAGCCTTCGAGCAGGACGAACCGCCGCGGGGGGCGTATGGCTTGCGGCGCTGCCGGCAACCGGGCAGGGCCCTCCAACGGTGCCACAACTGGACGGGTTTCGACTTCGGAATCCGCGTTCGGCATGAGGCGCCGCTCGGGGCGAGGCAGCTTCGAGCCCAATGCCGCCGGCAGCAGCGGCCGCAGCCAGCCGCCGATCCGCAGCAGCCCCGCGAACAGCCGCCGCCGCCCGAGCACCTCTGTCATCGTGAACCGCAGCGCGCGCTCGCCGATCGGGCGGCCGATCCTCGCGTCGGCCAGTTCACGGCCGAGGTCGATGATCCGGCCGTACTGCACGCCCGATGGACAGGCGGTCTCGCAGGCGCGACAGGTGAGGCAGCGATCGAGATGCGTGAGCGTTTCCTTGCCGGCAGGGCCGCCCTCGACGAGCTGCTTCACCAGGTAGATGCGCCCGCGCGGACTGTCCAGCTCGTTGCCGAGGACGCGGTAGGTGGGGCAGGTCGGCAGGCAGAAGCCGCAATGCACGCAGGCGCGCAGCAGGTCCTGGGCCTCGCGGCCGCGCGCGGTGCTCTCGAGGGCGCCGGATGGTCTTGAGTACATCGCCCTAGAAGTCCGCGTACATGCGACCGGCATTCAGGATGCCCGCGGGATCGAAGATTCTCTTAAGCGAGCCGTGCAGGCGCATCAACGCCTCGGCCGGTCGCGCGAAGACCGCATCAGCGACGCCACCGTGACGAAACAGCATTGCATGTCCGCCTGCGACCGAGGCAACGTCGAATACCGCAGTCGATTCGACCGCATACCATCGCTGCAGGCCGTTCCACTCGATCAGCGGCTCCCCTCTCATCGAGATCGCAGACGCTGCAGCAGGCACGTGCAGGCGCCACAGTGGCAACTGTGACGCAAAGAATGGATGTGCGTGCTCGCGTATCGATCGCCACAGCTCGGCGCCGTCTTCTACCGGTGCGCCGCCGACACGTCGCTGCACGTCGTCGAGAGTGCGCCCGGTACCTTCGAATCGCAGCGAGAGCGATCCTGCGCACCAGCAGCTCGCGGTGAGTGGCATGGCGGTGGCCGCGAGGCGCCCGAGTTCGACCAGTGCTTCCTCGGCGTTGCGTTCGAGCGACAGCGTCCGCGACGCGGGCGGGCAGGGCAGTACCTTCAGCGAGACGTCGAGCAGCACGCCGAGCGTGCCGAACGCGCCGACCATCGTGCGCGCGACGTCGTAGCCGGCCACGTTCTTCATCACCTCGCCGCCGAAGCGCAGTACCCGGCCATCACCCGTCAGTACCCTGACGCCGAGTACATGATCGCGCAACGGACCGAAGGCAATTCGGGACGGACCGGCCAGGCCGCAGGCGACAGTACCGCCGACCGTGGCCGATTCCCCGAAAGACGGCGGCTCGAACGGCAGGCGCTGGCGCTGCGCGGCAAGCGCGGCCTCGACCTCGCGCAGTGGCGTGCCGGCCCGGGCAGTGATCACCAGTTCCGCGGGATCGTAGGACACGATGCCCGCGTGGCCGTTCGTATGCAGTTCGGTCCCCGCCAGCGCGCGCCCGAGAAAGCGCTTGGTGTCGCCACCCACGACCCGCAGCGGCGTGCCAGTGGCGGTCGCGTCGCGCACGCGCTCGATGAGTTCCGGCGTCGTGTCGTGGTCGGGCATTGATCAGAAGCGTGGCAGGTGTGAGTGGGGCAGCTTGCCGCCGTGAACGCGCATCGCCCCGTAGTCTGCGCAGCGGGCCAGGGTCGGCACGGCCTTGCCCGGGTTCAGGCGGCCCTCGGGATCGAACACGCGCTTGATCGCGTGGAAGACTTCCAGCTCGGCCGATCCGAACTGGGTGCACATCGGACCGAGCTTCTCGACGCCGACGCCGTGCTCGCCGGTGACCGTGCCGCCGACCGCAACGCAGAGTTCGAGGATGTCGGCCCCGAGTCGCTCGGCTCGATCGAGTTCGCCGGGTCGCCCGGCGTCGAACAGAATGAGCGGGTGCAGGTTGCCGTCCCCGGCGTGAAAGACATTTGCGACCGACAGGCCGGCCTCGCGCGCCATTGCCTCGATCCGGCCGAGGACAGTTGCAAGGTGGCGGCGCGGGATCGTGCCGTCCATGCAGTAGTAGTCGGCGGCCAGCCGGCCGACGGCGGGAAATGCCGACTTGCGGCCGGACCACATGCGCGCTCGCTCGCCCGCGTCCGCCGCGACCCGGGCGGTCGTGGCGCCGCAACCGGTGAGCAGCCCGGTGACGGCGTCCAGTTGCGACTGCACGTCGTGTTCGAGACCGTCGAGTTCACAGAGCAGGACCGCCGCCGCATCTGTCGGGTAGCTGCAATGCGCGAAGGCCTCGGCCGCCCTCAGCGCGGGCCCATCCATCATCTCGAGGCCGGCCGGCACGATGCCCGAGGCGATGATGCGTCCGACCGAGTCGGCGCAGCGGCCGACTTCGTCGAACGCCGCCATGACCAGTTCGACACGCTCCGGCATCGGCACCAGCCGGACCGTTGCCTCTACGACGACGCCGAGCATGCCTTCGGAGCCCGTGAGCAGCGGCAGCAGCGAGAGCCCCGGCGCCTCGCCCAGCGGCGAGCCGACGGTGATCAGCTCACCGTCCCAGGTCGCGACCACCAGTTCGAGCAGGTTGTGGACCGTGAGGCCGTACTTGAGGCAGTGGACGCCGCCGGAATTCTCCGCGACGTTGCCGCCGATGGTGCAGGCGAGTTGCGATGACGGATCCGGCGCGTAGAAGAGCCCGTGCGGGGCCGCCGCGTCCGAAATCGAGAGGTTGGTGACGCCGGGCTGGACCCGGGCGAGGCGCCGTCCGGGGTCCACTTCCAGGATGCGGTTCAGTCGGGACAGCACCAGCAGGATACCGCCTGCCACCGGCAGCGCGCCGCCGGACAAACCGGTGCCGGCGCCTCGCGCCACGACCGGGACGCGGAGCCCCGCTGCAATCCGCAGCACCGCGAGTATCTCTTCGACGCTGTCGGGCAGCACGACGAGATCGGGTGTGCGCCGGTGGGTGGCTAGTGCGTCGCACTCGAACGCCACGCAGGACTGGGGTGCCGAGAGGACGGCATCGCGGCCGAGTGCAGCCCGGAGTTGGCGGAGCAGCGTCGTGTCAGGGCTCACGTGCCAACGTTACGACACCATCGGCCATGCCGACCAGCAGGATATCTGCGGGTCGGCGCGCGAACAGGCCCACCGTGACCACGCCCGGGACCTGGTTCAGGTCGGTCTCGAGCGCTGCCGGATCCGGAATGTCGAGCCCGTGTACGTCCAGGATCTGGTTGCCGTTGTCGGTCACGAATCCCTCGCGGACCACCGGATTGCCTCCCAGGCGCGCGAGTTCCCTGGTCACCAGCGAGCGCGCCATCGGGATGACCTCGACCGGAAGCGGGAAACGGCCGAGCCGGTCCACGACTTTCTGCTGGTCCACGATGCAGACGAACCGCCGGGAGGCGGCCGCGACGATTTTCTCGCGGGTCAGCGCGCCGCCGCCGCCCTTGATGAGCTCCAGCGCCCGCGTCGCCTCGTCGGCCCCATCCACGTACACGCCGAGCTGGCCGGCGGCGTTCAGGTCGAGTACCTCGATGCCGTGGGCTCGAAGACGAACAGTACTGGCTTCCGAGCTGGAGACCGCGCCTGCGATCCGGTTCCTGAGCCGGGCGAGCGCGTCGATGAAGAAGTTGACCGTCGACCCCGTGCCGACGCCGACCACCTCGCCGTCGGGGACGAACTCGAGCGCCGCTTCCGCAGCGCGCTGCTTCTGGAGATCTTTCGTCATCGTGTTGGTCTCCCCCAAAACAACTGTGCCCGCTTTCGCGGGCACAGTCGTCAAGCTTCAGAAGGAAGCTTACTTCTTCTTCTTGGCTGCGGCCTTCTTCTTGGCCGGGGCCTTCTTAGCCTTAGCCTTCGCCTTCGCCTTTTTCTTCGCTGCCATTTTCATTTCTCCATGTCGGGTTAGTCCGGGCGCAGTATTTACCCAATTCAAAACTCAATTGCAATAGGCAGGTAAATAATTTTTCTTGCGCTCGTGACGCACTCGTGATCGTCGTGCATCGTCACCTGAGAGTGTCGCAACGCGCTCGTGCTGCGAATGCAGGCATTCGCTCACGCGAGAGTGAGGATGAATCGCCACTCTTCGCGCGTCACCGGAGTGATCGAGAGTCGGTTGCCACGACGCAGGATCAGCATGTCGGAGAGCGCTCCGCGCGCATGTTTGCGCAACGTTTCGAGGCTTATCACGGGCTCGATGCGACGTCCGAGACGAACGTCCACGCTGTACCAGCGAGGCGACTCGCGATCGCTCTCGGGATCGAAGTAGCGATGCTTCGGGTCGAGCGCGGCGACTTCCGGATAGCCGGCGCGCACGACTTTCAACACTCCTGCGATGCCCGGTTCGGCGCAGCTCGAGTGATAGAAGAATCCCTGGTCGCCCTTGCGGATCGAGTCGCGCAGGAAATTTCGAACCTGGTAATTGCGAACCCCGTCCCAGGCCGTCGTCGCCTTGCTGGAGCGCGCGAGGTCGTCCACGCTGAAGGTGTCGGGCTCGGACTTGAAGAGCCAGTAGTTCACGAAGGATCCTCCGGCAGTCTCCCAGTCGCCCCGCGGCCCGGGACAATGATTTCGCGTTCGGTGACGATCAGATCGAGGGCTACATCCCATTCCGACGGCTCGATGTTCGCGAGTTCCTGGGTCGCGAACGCGATGCCGACGAGCCTGGGTCGTCGCCAGGCGCGGGCGCGGTCACGTCGATGCCGCAGCGCCCGGTCGTAGAAGCCGGCGCCCATGCCAAGGCGGTTGCCTGCGCGATCGAAGCCGACCGTCGGGACCAGGATCACGTCGAGGCACGGCGGCGGCAAACAGCCAACCGCGCCGGCGACGGGCTCCAGGATGCCGAACGCGGATGCATTGGGTCGGAGCCTGCAGTCGCGCTGCAACCGCACGAAGCGCATCTGTCGGAGCCGGCGGCTGGTCACCTGCGGGACGTAGATCTCCGCGCCGGAATCGAGTGCCGCCGTGATCGCCCCGGCGACGCTCACTTCACCCGGCATGGCGAGGTAGACCGCTACGCGCCGGCCGGGGCGGAAAATGTGCAGGCGGTTCAACGCGGCAACGATCGCCGACTCGGCAGCGATGCGGTCGCCACGCGGCAGCCCGAGTCGCAGCGCGCGGAGCCTGCGACGCTCGGCGCGAATCTCTGCGGTCGGCTGCACCATGCGTCGGGGTCTTCCGCCAGGAGAAAGGGGATGGCGCCACCCGCCTGTGCCGTCACGGACCATTGCTCTCGACATGGAGCAATAGGCGGGGAAGGCCACAGCACCTCAGGCTTCCCGCTCTGGGCGGACTTGCACAACGGTGCCGGCTGGCCGGCTCCCCAGGGTATTAAACATACGGTCGAGAGGTAACCCGGACCGTGTCGAACACCGCAGGCGGCGCCAAATCGTCGAAGGGCGAGCCGGGTCGCCCTTCTATAGTTCCAGTTGCTGCCCTCGTTCCAGGGCAGACTCTACTCGCTCGCGCAGAACGCGCAGGCGCCCTCCCACGTCGCCGTCGACCGCCGAACCCTGTCGGCGGAGCTTGATCAACTCGTTCGCCAGGTTGAGTGCCGAGATCACTGCGATCCGCTCGAGCCCGGTGACGTTACCCGAATCGCGAATCTCCCGCATCTTCGCATCGAGGTACTCCGCGGAATCGAGCAGGTCGGCTCGTTCCTCGGCTGGACAGGCCACCTGGTACTCGCGGTCGAGCAGTCTCACTCCGACGCGGGTCACGCGTTCTTCGCTCATGCGCCGTGCTCCATCGCCTTCAGGCGTCCGATCATCGCTTCGACACGCGCCCGGACCTGTTCGTTCTTCTGCAGCAGGTTGGCGCGCTCGGTCATCAGAGTGTCCTGGCGCTGCCGTAGCGCGCGGTTCTCTTCCTTGATCTGGCCGATCGTGGCGACGAGTTCGTCGACGCGGCGTTCGAGGCGACGCAGCTCGGCGTCGATGGCGGATCTTGCGGCGGGCTCGGTCATGCGCGGAACTATAGGGCTGCACCCGCATGGAATCAATTGAGCCGGCGCCCCGGCGGCGCGCGATGTTACGATAATCAGGATGACGGAACCCGCCAGATTCGACGACGTCGCGCAAGCGCTCGCCGCCGCGGGCTCGATCGTGCACGCGTCCGAGGCACACGGTTGCCTTTGCGGGGCGGCTTGCGTCCGGCGCGACTACGGCCTTGCCGAGTGGATGGACGAGATCTTTCCGGACGGGGCGGGGCGAGACGACGGACGGCTCCCCACGCTCAGGGCCCGCACCGCGGCGGCGCTGGCCGGGGGGCAGATGGAGTTCGAGCCGTTGCTGCCCGACGATGAACAGCCGCTCGCCGTTCGCGTCGATGCACTGGGCGCCTGGTGCCGCGGTTTCCTGTACGGGTTCGGCGCCGCCGGGACGGCCGGCGGGGCGCAGTTGCCGGACGACGTTGCGGAGGTACTTTCCGACCTTGCGAAGTTTTCGCAGGCCGGTGCGGTCGGCTCCGAGAGTCCCGAGGTCGAGGAGGACGCCTACATCGAACTCGTCGAGTTCGTGCGCGCGGCCGTCCAGCTTGTCTACGATGAACTCGCCGCGCTGCGCGCGAGCCAGCCACCCCCCAGCACTGGTCACTGATCCGCCATGACATTGAGGAAGCAGGAGTTCGCGCGCAGGCGCCGGCAACTGATGCGCATGATCGGCAAGGGTGGCATTGCCATCCTGCCCGCCGCCACCGAGAAACAGCGCAACAACGACGTTCACTATCACTATCGCCCCGACAGCGATTTCCACTACTTGACGGGCTTTGACGAGCCGGAGTCGGTAGCCGTACTGGTGCCCGGACGCCCCCAGGCCGAGTACATACTGTTCGTGCGCGACCGCGACCCGCTTCGCGAGACCTGGGACGGAAAGCGCGCCGGCACCGACGGCGCCACCGCCGACTACGGTGCGGACGACGCATTCCCGATCGGCGATATCGACGACATCCTGCCCGGCCTGATGGAGCAGTGCAGCCGTGTCTACCACACGATGGGCATCCATCCGGATTTCGACCAGCACGTGATCGGCTGGGTGAACACGCTGCGCGGCCAGGCCAAGCAGGGCATGCACACGCCGCAGGAATTCGTGGCGCTGGACCACCTGCTGCACGACATGCGCCTCTACAAGAGCCGGACGGAGCTTGCGGTGATGCGCCGTGCGGCCCAGATCTCGGTCGGCGCACACATCCGTGCAATGAAAGCCGCCCGTCCGGGCATGCACGAGTACGAGGTGATGGCGGAACTGCTGCACGAGTTCCACCGCCACGACGCCGACATCGCCTACCACCCCATCGTCGGCGGTGGTGCAAACGCCTGCACGCTCCATTACCACGCCAACAACGCCGAGCTCTGCGACGGTGACCTGCTGCTGATCGACGCAGGCTGCGAGTATCGCTACTACGCGTCCGACATCACCCGGACCTTCCCGGTCAACGGGCGGTTCACGCCCGAACAGCGGGCGGTCTACGAGGTGGTCCTCGAGGCACAGGATGCGGCCATCGCCAGCATCCGCCCGGGTAATCACTGGAACGATCCACACGACGCGGCGGTCCGGGCGATCACCCAGGGACTGGTACGCATCGGGCTCCTGAAGGGCCGGGTGCCGACGCTCATCAAGTCGGAGGCATACAAGAAGTTCTACATGCACCGCACCGGTCATTGGCTGGGGATGGACGTGCACGACGTCGGCGACTACAAGGTCGGTGACGAGTGGCGCGTACTCGAGCCCGGGATGTCCATGACCGTGGAGCCGGGCATCTACATCCCGGCCCGAACCCGCGGCGTGCCGAAGCGCTGGTGGAACATCGGCGTGCGGATCGAGGACGACGTGGCCGTCACGGCCGATGGCAGCGAGATCCTGACGGCCGGTTTGCCGCGCACGCCGGCCGAGATCGAGCGGCTGATGTGCGCCTGATGCGGCCATGACCGATCCGGTTCGACGACTCGACTGTGACCTGGCCATCGCTGGCGGCGGGCTGGTAGGCGCGTCACTGGCACTCGCGCTTGCGCCGATCGGGTTGCGTATCGCAGTCGTCGAAGCGGTTGCTCCGGGCGCCGGCGGGCATCCCAGCTACGATGAGCGCACCACGGCGCTGGCCAATGGCACGGTCAGGACTTTCCAGGGCCTCGGCGTGTGGCGACACATGCAGCGGGAGGCGACCCCGATCCGCCGAATCCACGTTTCCGAGCAGGGCCGATTCGGAGTTGCGCGCATCGACGCGGCCGAGCAGGGACTCGAGTCTCTGGGCTGCGTGCTGCCGAACCGCGTGATCGGGGCGGCGCTGTGGGAGGGGCTGCGCTCCGCTGCCGGGGTCGAGGTCGTCGCGCCGGCGAGCGTGGTCTCGACGACGCTGGAGCGCGACGCCAGGGTGCTTGGCGTCGAGCACGATGGCAAGCCGCTCGAGATCCACGCGCGCCTCGTCGTGGCAGCCGACGGCGCGCGCTCGGCCGTCCGTGAGCAGGCGGGCATCGCGTCCGAGCGGTGGGACTACGGCCAGACGGCGATCGTCACGACCATGACGACGCAACGCTTCCACGACCACGTTGCCTATGAACGATTCACGCCCGACGGCCCGATCGCCGTGCTGCCGCTGGCCGGCGGCCGCTGCGGCGTGGTCTGGACGCGTCGGCCGGAGGAGGCCGCGCGGCTGCTCGGGCTGCCCGACGACGAATTCCTGGCGGAGTTCCAGGCGGCGTTCGGGTTCCGCCTGGGGCGGTTGTTGAAGGTGGGCGCCCGGCATTCATATGAGCTTGCGATGTCCCGGTCCGAGCGGCACGTCGGACCACGGATCGCGATCGTCGGCGCGGCCGCACAGGGGCTGCACCCGATCGCCGGGCAGGGATTCAACATCGGGCTGCGCGACGCGGCCTGCCTCGCGGAGGTGATCGCCGATGCCCGCGCCGCGGGACGCACGGACGCTGGTGATGCGTCGATGCTCGATGCCTATGCGTCGTGGCGCGAGCAGGACCAGCGGCGCATCGTCGCATTCACGGACGGGCTCGTGCGCCTGTTCGGCACGCCGCTCGGGGTGATGCGCGGACTCCGGAGCGTCGGGTTGCTGGCCTTCGACGTCTTTCCTCCGGCGAAGGCCGCGATGTCGCGGCTGAGCGTTGGCGCCGCCGGACGGGTACCGCGGCTCGCGCGCGGCGTGCCGCTTACTGGTCCGGCGGCATGAGCCTCGGCCGACGCCTCGATTTCGACGTCGTCGTCATCGGCGGCGGAATGGTCGGGCTCTGCGTCGCCGCGCTGCTCGCGCTGGATGAACGCCTGGGCGGCTGGCGGATCGCGATCGTCGAGCCATCGGCGCCGCGGCCGCCGGCCGACGATGCAGTGGACCTGCGCGTATCGGCACTTTCGCGTGCCTCCCAGCGGGTACTCGGTGCGGCCGGGGCATGGGCGGCGATCGCGCCATACGCGTGTCCGTACGAGCGAATGGTCGTGTGGGATGCCGCGAGCACGCACGACGCGCGTGATGCGCTGCATTTCGACGCGGCCGAGACCGGCGAGCCGGACCTGGGTCACATCGCCGAGAACCTGCGAGTGCAGTGGGCGCTGGCCGAGGTGCCGGCACTGCGTGGCATTACGCAACTGGGTGATCGACTCGAAGGTCTCGAGTTCGGCCACGATTCGGCCACCGTGGTGCTTGCCAGCGGACGCAGCGTCACGGCGGGGCTGGTCATCGGCGCGGACGGCGGCCAGTCGAGGACACGCGAGCTGTGCGGCATCGGCCGTGCGGGTTGGGCCTACGGCCAAACTGCCGTAGTCGCGCACCTGCGCACTGGGAAACCGCATGCCCACACTGCCTGGCAGCGATTCCTGCCCGACGGACCCATCGCCTTCCTGCCACTTCGTGACGGGCGCGTCTCTCTGGTATGGACGACGACACCCGACGCGGCTGCGACGCTGATCGAGGCGGAACCCGCCGAATTCAACCGCCAGGTCACCGAGGCCAGCAGCCGCGTGCTGGGCAACGTGGTGCTCGACAGCGGCCGTGCCGGGTATCCCCTGGCGCTGTGGCACGCGCGCGAGTACGTGCGGCCGCGCCTCGCACTGGTCGGCGATGCGGCGCACACCATTCACCCGCTGGCAGGGCAGGGTGTGAACCTCGGCTTCCTCGATGCAGCCTCGCTGGCGGAGGTGCTCGGCGACGCTGCCGGTTCGGGCGACGACCCGGTCGGCAACCGTGCGCTGCGGCGCTATGCACGCTGGCGGCGTGCCGAGAATGCCGTGCTGCTCGGAACGACGGACACCTTGAATCGCCTGTTCGGTGAGCGCAGCGTCGGGGTTGCGGCTGCGCGGCGACTCGGCCTCGCACTGGTTTCCTCGCAGCCGGCCGTACGCCGCGCACTGGTGCGGCGCGCGCTGGGCCTGGCGGGCGACCTGCCAGCCATCGTTTCACGTCCGGGGAGTTCGCTGTGACCGAAACCGACTGGAAGAACGACCTCTTTACGCAGGCGGCTCCCGAGCTCGGTAACCAGTACCGCGACGATCCGTTGCTCGGCTCCTGGCTGCAGCGAGTCCTGCCCGCGGACGTGCACCGCGCGCTCGAGCCGGAACTGGACGAACTTGGCGCAGCGGCCGGCGGCCGGCTGTACGCGATGCAACTCGCCGACCGACTGAACGAGCCGCGCCTGGTGCAGTGGGATGCCTGGGGCAACCGGGTGGACGCGGTCGAAGTGACGCCGTTGTGGCGCGAGGCCGAGCGCCTCGCGACGCGGCACGGCCTGGTCGCCACCGCCTACGAAAGCGAGTACGGGCGTCATGCACGCATCGCCCAGTTCGCGAAGGTCTACCTGTTCCACCCGTCCTCGGACGTGTACACCTGCCCGCTCGCGATGACCGACGGCGCCGCGCGCTCGCTGCTCGAGTCGGGTAACCAGTCGCTGATCGCGCGGGCACTGCCGCGCCTGACCTCCCGCGACCCGGCGACCGCATGGACCAGCGGCCAGTGGATGACGGAGACCACCGGTGGTTCCGATGTCGGGCGTTCGCAGACGCGCGCGGTGCGCGAGGGCGAGGCGTGGCGGCTGTACGGACGCAAGTGGTTTACCTCGTCAGTCGCCTCGCAGATGGCGCTGACGCTGGCGCGACCCGAGGGCAACGAGCCGGGCGGCAAGGGTCTCGCGATGTTCTACGTGGAAGTGCGCGACGCCGAGGGTCGCCTGAACGGCCTGCGGGTGGACCGGCTGAAGGACAAGCTCGGCACGCGCAAGGTGCCCACCGCCGAGCTGATGCTGGAGGGTACGCGCGCCGAACTGGTCGGCCAGGCATTCAACGGCACGCGCGCCATCGAGCCGATGCTCGGCGTCACGCGGATGTGGAACAGCGTGTGTGCGATTGCGGCGATGCGACGCGGGCTTGCGCTCGCACGTTCGTATGCTGCGCAGCGCGAGGTCTTCGGGCAGCCGCTGGCCAGGCAGCCGCTGCACCTCGACACGCTGGCCGCGATGGAGGCCGAGACCTGGGGCGCGTTCCTGATGACGTTCCTTCTGGTCGAACTGGCGGGCCGACAGGAGCGAGGCGAGATCGACGAGGGACAGCGCGCGCTGCTCAGGCTGGTCACGCCGTTGACCAAGCTGGTCACGGGCAAGCAGGCCGTGGCGGTGGTGAGCGAGGCCATCGAGACTTTCGGCGGCGCGGGCTACGTCGAGGACACGGGCCTGCCGGGCCTGCTGCGCGACACTCACGTGCTGCCGATCTGGGAAGGTACGACCAACGTGCTTTCGCTGGACGCGCTATTGCGCTCCGACCTCCACGCCGGCCTCGCCGCGCTGATGGGACGCGCATCGTCCTGCCTGCGGTCACTCAAGGAGCCGCGGCTGGCGGCGGCCGGGCGCAACGCCGTCGCTGCACTGGAGCGCGCGGCGCTGTGGCTCGAGTCGGGCCAGGACCGGGAGGTGCTGCAGTCCGGTGCCCGGCGGCTCGCGATGACGCTCTCTCGCTCGCTGCAGCTGGTGCTGATCTGCGAGCACGCGCAGTGGATGATGGATCGCGACGGCGACCGGCGTGGATACGCGGCAGCGATGCGCTACTCGAGGCTGCCGGTCGACTTGATGCACGAAGTGGACCCGGAACTGGATCGTACGCTGCTGCAATGAGCGCGCACGGACGGCGCGTTGCGGTCACCGGGCCGCCGGCCCGACGCGGTCAACGCGGCGGTCAGGCACGCCATACGCAAACTGTAGCCCATGTTTGCGTGGATGTACGCCAACAGGAAATGGCGCTTCAAGGACGAATGATCGGCATCCGCCGTCGATCAGGCTGCGTGTATGGCGCCTAGTTTTCGAGCAGGCTACGCAGCATCCACGCGGTCTTTTCGTGCACCTCCAGGCGCTGGGTGAGCAGGTCGGCCGTCGGCTGGTCGTTGGCCTTTTCCACGAGCGGGAAAAGCCTGCGGGCAGTGCGGGCGGTGGCCTCCTGGGCGTCGACGAGATGGCGCACCATCCTGGTTGCCTTTGGCACGCCCTCGACCTCCTTGATTGAGGCGAGCTTGATGAATTCCTTGTAGGTTCCCGGCGCGGGATGACCGAGCGCTCGTATCCGCTCGGCGATGACATCGAGTGCGTTCCATTGCTCCGTGTACTGCGCCATGAACATCTGGTGCAGCGTGTTGAACTGCGGCCCCGTGACGTTCCAGTGGAAGTTGTGGGTCATCAGGTACAGCGTGTAGCTGTCCGCCAGCAGGCCCGAAAGGCCGCGTGCGATCTTCTCGCGCTCGGCAGCACTGATGCCGATGTCGATCGAACCTGAAGCCGCCTTCATGCCCTTGCTAGTGTTGGCCATAATTGAAACTCCTTTGCGGGGCGTGGTCCGTCGGCCGCGCTGGTCGGTATACCGGGCGAATTGCCGATCCCAGGGGGCGATCGTCGGCGAACCAATAACTCGTCTAATCCAATGTTGCGGCCGTCACGGCCGGGATTCCAATCGACAGTTCCTCTCGGCGGCATAGGCAGGTTCTCTGCCACTGCACTGCGCGCGCAAGTTTGTCGCGACCTGCTGCCTACTAGTCGCTTGTAATCTCCTCGTTCAGTGGCCAGGCGCCGGCGTCGATCGTGTCCCGGTACGCGTGCCAGGTCGCGTGGCCGATCAGCGGCAGCGTCAGGCCCAGCCCGGCCATGATCCACGCGAGGCCACTGCCGCGCTCGTGCCCGATGAAGAGCAGCGCGAACCCGGGTGCGACCGCGAGCACGATGCACGCCGCCCAGACCGCCATGGCCGGCTTATTGCGCAGCACCGCATTGATGCTGGTCACGACCGCGGTGACCGTGTCCGCTTTTCGGTCCACCAGCATCGGCAGCGAGAATGCGGCGGCCGAGAATACGATCGCGGCGAAGATCGAGCCGATAGCGCTGCCGATGCCGAAGAACGACAGATAGTCGCTCCAGTCCGGCGACTCGCCGATTGGAAAGAACACGTGCACGGCAGATCCCGCACGGGCCCAGACCAGGAACACGACCATCAGCATCAGCGCGAACACCATCAGATTGCCGAATGAGCGCTGTTCCTCGCGCAGGCAGCGGCGTAGCGAGGGTGTCTCGCCACGCTCGAGGTGGATGCTGATCACGTAGGTGCCGACCGCGAGGACCGGGGAGACCAGGATGAAGCCTGACACGAGCGCGAGCAGCTCCCAGTAGCCTCCGAACCTGATCGCGACCTGCGCGAGCGCAAGGCTCAGCACTACGATGACGAGTCCGTAGGTGAGGCTTTGCCGCGGGGCGGACCACATGTCGCGCCAGCCGAGCCGCAGCCAGTTCAGCGGTGCGAGGGGTGCAAGCATCCTGCAGGGCGCGACGAACGGCAGCGCCGCCCCGTCGCTGGTCTCATGCGTATTGCCTTCCATCGTTCCCCCTGGTCGATATCGAGCAGATGCTCCCTGCGTTACTCCCGGTCGGCCGTGTCGGCCGCGCTGGCGGTCAGGCGCCCAATGCGTCGATCTTCGCGGCGCAGATGAAATCGTTCTGCGACAGTCCGCCGATCGAATGCGTGCCGAGCACCATCCGGCAGTAATCGTAGCCAAGCTCGAGGTCCGGGTGGTGGTCCTCGGAATTGGCGATCCACGCCACTGCGTTCACGAAGCCGATGGTCTCGTGGAAGTTCGCGAATCGCCAGGCGCGGCGCAGGGACTTGCCATCATCGGCAATACGCCAGCCGGGCCGCAGTTCCGCGAGCAGCTTTGCTGCAGCAGCGGATGCGAGCGGTGGTGTGCCGGCGGGGCAGGGGGCGCAGGCCAGGTCGCGCAGCTTGCTCATGGTGGAGTCCTCGTGCCAAAAGTGCGCTCGACGTATTGCTCCACGAGCGCCTGGAATTCCTCGGCGATGCGTTCGCCCTTCAGCGTCGGTCCCTTCTCGCCGTCCACGTAGACAGGGGCGACCTGTCGTTCGCCGGTGCCGGGCAGGCTGATGCCGATGTTCGCGTGCTTGCTCTCGCCAGGCCCGTTCACCACGCAGCCCATCACGGCAACCGTCATTTCCTCGACGCCCGCATAGCGCCGCCGCCAGTCCGGCATGCGCTCACGAAGGTGCGCCTGGATCTTCTGCGCCAGTTCCTGGAAGTAGGTCGACGTCGTGCGTCCGCAACCGGGGCAGGCCACGACCATCGGCGTGAACGAACGCAGTCCCATTGTCTGCAGCATTTCCTGGGCGACCTGGACCTCCTTCGTGCGATCGCCACCCGGATCCGGCGTCAGCGACACACGAATCGTATCTCCGATGCCTTCCTGCAGCAGCACCGACATCGCCGCGGTGGAGGCGACGATGCCCTTCGAGCCCATGCCGGCCTCGGTCAGGCCCAGGTGCAACGGGTAGTCACAGCGCACCGCGAGGTTGCGATAGACGCCGATCAGGTCCTGCACGCCGCTCACCTTGCAGGAGATGACGATGCGATCGTGGGACAGTCCCAGTTCCTCGGCTCGCGTCGCACTGTCGAGCGCGGATACCACGAGTGCTTCACGGACCACGTCCACCGCGTCGAGCGGCTCGAGGTTCCTTGAGTTCTCGTCCATCAGCCGCGTGAGCAGGTCCTGGTCGAGGCTGCCCCAGTTGACGCCAATGCGCACCGGCTTCTCATGGCGGCAGGCGATCTCGATCATCTCGGCGAACTGCGGATCACGCTTGCTGCCGCGACCCACGTTGCCCGGATTGATGCGGTACTTGGCCAGTGTTTCGGCACATTCCGGATGCTCGCGCAGCAGCTTGTGCCCGTTGAAGTGGAAGTCACCCACCAGCGGCACGTCCATGCCGAGTTCGCGGACGCGCGCCGCGATCGCGGGAACTGCCGCGGCGGCCTCCTCGGTGTTGACCGTGACACGCACCATCTCCGAGCCCGCCATCGCGAGTGCGCGTACCTGCAGCGCCGTGGCCTCGACGTCCGCGGTGTCCGTGTTGGTCATCGACTGCACCACGACAGGGTGCTCGCCGCCGATCACCACGCGACCGACGCGCACCGGGACGCTCCGCCGGCGTGGCAGGCGGGTCATTGGCCCGGCTGCGCCCTGGTCGCCGCCGATCGCTCCGCGATCCAGCGCTGCACGTTGCCCTCGAGCACGTCGAGCGGGATGGCACCGCTGCCGAGCACCACGTCGTGGAACGCGCGCAGGTCGAATGCGGATCCGAGCGCCGACTCGGCACGGCCACGCAGTTCCTTGATCTTCAACTCGCCGATCTTGTAGGCGAGCGCCTGGCCGGGCCAGGAAATGTAGCGGTCGATCTCGTTGACGATGTCGAGCTCGTCCTTTGCCGCGTTGTCCTTGAAGAACTGGATTGCCTGTTCGCGGGTCCAGTGCTTGTGGTGTATCCCGGTGTCCACCACCAGGCGCACGGCGCGCCACATTTCGTAGGTGAGCTGGCCGAACTTGTCGTAGGGGTCGGCATAGAATCCCATGTCCTGTCCAAGGCTCTCGCTGTAAAGGGCCCAGCCCTCGACGAATGCCGTGGCCTCGAAGTCGCGGCGGAACATCGGCAGGTCGCCGAGTTCCTGGGCAAGCGCGATCTGCAGGTGGTGGCCCGGAACTGCCTCGTGGATGGTCAGCACCGGGATCTCGTACGTGGGCCGGCTCTCGGGCTTGTACAGGTTCACGTAGTAGTAGCCCGCACGGCGGCCGTCGAGCGCGCCCGGCTGGTAGTACGCCGTGGTCGTGTCGGGCGCCGACTCGGCGGGGATTGGTCTCACCCCGTAGGTCAGGCGCGGCAGCTTGCCAAAGTACTGCGGGAGCAGCGGGTCGATGCGCTTTGCCATGGCCATGTAGGCAGTGAGCAGCTGCTCCGGATCCGTGTAGCGGAACTTCGGGTCGGTGCGAAGATAGTGCAGGAATTCCGCGAAGCTGCCCTTGAACCCGACCTGCTCGATGATCTTCTGCATCTCGCCGCGGATGCGCGCGACTTCGTCGAGACCGATCTGGTGGATCTGGTCCGCCGTCAGGTTCGTGGTCGTGAACCACGCGATTCGCTGCTGGTACCAGGCCTCGCCACCCGGCAGGGCCCACACGCCGACGGAATCGGTGCTTGCGGGCAGGTAGTCCTTGACGAAGTAGTCCTGCAGCCGCTTGTAAGCGGGAACGACCGAGCCGGTGATCGCGGCGCGTCCCGCCGCGCGCAGGCGTTCCTGCTCCGCTGCGGGCATGTCTGCCGGCATCTTGCGGAATGGCGCGTAGAACGGGCTCGCTTCCGGATCGACGACCACCTGCTTCGCGATCTGGTCGGGGACGCGTTGCATGATGATTTTCGGCTGCATCAGTCCGCGTCGCGCGCCCTCGCGCATCAGCGCGATGTTCTGGTCCACGTACGGTCCGATTCCGTCGAGGCGCGCAATCCAGTTCTCGTAGTCACGGGCGGTCGAGAATTCGATCAGGCCTGCCAGTTCACTCACCGACTGCACGCCGCCGCGCTGGTTGATCGGCATGTACTGGAGGCCCCACTGGTAGGCATCCACGGATTGCTGATACGTGCGCCGGAACAGCTCACGGTTCAGCCGGCCGGCGTCCGTGAGCGAGGCGGGCTCGATTCCGGCCAGCGTCTCGAGCACCGCCTGGTCCTCCAAATGGCTTTTCGCGAGCGCTTCGGCGGACAGGTCCGGCCAGCGGTCGTCGTAGCGGTGGTCACCAATGTACGTCGCCGCGAGGGGGTTCTGGCGCAGACCGCGCTCCCACTCGGACTGGAACAGCGAATTCAGGCGTGCGTCGGCGTCGCTGGCCGCGACTGCCGCCGGTGTTCCTGCCCAGGTGGCCGCCAGCACGAGGATGGGGACCAGGGCGCGAAAGGGGACTCGCATGGGCGGGACGCTCCGAATATTCGTCAGGGTCGGGGATGTTCCGGCCCCGGGGCCGAATTGACAAGTCATACCCCCGGGTTGGCTGGCCGAGCCAGTCGTGCTCGGGTACCATTCCGTCACCCATCGCAAGGCCCGTCCGGAGAGAGGGCAGGTAGCGACCATAAATAGGTGCCTGGCACCGATTTTTGGTTGCAGCTTGTTCCGCCGAAGGCGCAACCCGCCCGGAAACGCTCAGGCAAAGGTACGGCGGTGCTTGATGGGCTCTGGAGAGCGGCCCCGCGAGGGGCCCACCGAAGGGGTGCGGCGCCGGTCCACCGGCGCCCGATCTCTCAGGTCACAGGACAGAGGGGCGGCGGGCCTGAGCGGTCCGTCGCCTCTTTTCATTTCTGGCTGCGGGAAATCACACATGGGACTGCGCACTCCGCTCTACGAAACGCACGCTGCCGGCGGCGCGCGAATGGTCGACTTCGGCGGCTGGGACATGCCGGTCAACTACGGCTCGCAGATCGAGGAACATCATGGTGTGCGCCGCGACGCGGGCATGTTCGACGTGTCCCACATGTGCGTCGTGGACCTGCGTGGGCCGAGGGTGCGCGACTTCCTGCGCCGGGTGCTCGCCAATGACGTCGCAAAGCTCACCCGGTCGGGCAAGGCGCTTTATTCCTGCATGCTGCGCGAGCACGGCGGAATCATCGACGACCTGATCGTCTATTACCTCGACGACCGCTGGTACCGGATGGTGGTGAACGCCGGTACCCGAGACAAGGACATCGCCTGGCTGCGTGAGCACGCCGGCGCCTACGACGTATCCGTCGAGCCACGCCTCGACCTGGCAATGATCGCCGTGCAGGGGCCGAACGCCCGGCAGAAGGCGTCGACACTGCTTGATCCGGGCCTCGCCGCGCAGGCCATGGACCTCGAGCCGTTCTTCGGCGTACCGGCCGGCGACTGGTTCGTGGCACGAACCGGATACACGGGCGAGGACGGCTGGGAAATCATGCTGCCGACAGGCTCTGCGGCCGGGTTCTGGGACCGCCTGCGACATGCCGGCGTAATGCCTTGCGGCCTGGGCGCGCGTGACACTCTGCGCCTCGAGGCTGGCATGAACCTTTATGGCAGTGACATGGACGAGACCGTGTCGCCGCTCGAGAGCGGGCTGGCCTGGACAATTGCCTGGGAGCCGCAGGATCGGGACTTCATCGGCCGCGCCGCGCTGGTCGAACAGAAGGCGCGCGGCGTACCGCGCAAGCAGGTTGGCCTGGTGCTCAGCGACCGGGCGGTCTTGCGCTCGCACCAGAAAGTGATCGTCCCTGCCGTCGGCGAGGGCGAGGTCACCAGCGGCACGTTCTCACCGACACTCGAGCGCTCGATCGGGCTGGCACGGGTTCCGTCCCAGACCACGGATCGCTGCGAGGTCGAGATTCGCGGGCGGCTGCTGGCCGCGACTGTGGTGCGCCCGCCGTTCGTCCGCCACGGGCGGATCGCCATCGCACTTTGAAACTTTCTCCCTGGAGTACGTCATGAGCAGCGTTCCCGCAGATCTCCGATTCATGAAGTCGCACGAATGGGCCCGACTCGAGGATGACGGCACCATCACGATAGGCATCTCCGACCATGCGCAGCAGGCGCTCGGCGACCTGGTGTTTGCCGAGGTGCCTGAGCAGGGCCGCCGGGTTGCCGCAGGCGAAGCGTGTGCCGTCGTCGAGTCGGTGAAGGCCGCCTCGGACGTCTACAGCCCGGTCGGCGGCGAGATCGTCGCGTCCAATGCCGACCTTGGCGGCCAGCCCGAACTTATCAACCAGGATCCCTATGGTGCCGGTTGGCTGATGCGAATCCGGCCCGACGACAAGTCACAGTTCGCGGCATTGCTCGACGCGGCTGCCTACGAGGCCGCGCTGGCGGCGGAAACCCACTGACCCACTGGTGAGACCATGCCCTTCATCCCGCACACCGCGGACGACGTCCGCGACATGCTGGCCGCAATCGGCGCACCGGGCACCGAGGCGCTGTTCGACGAGATCCCGGCGGAGCTGCGCTGTGGCGAGCTGAAAGGCATTCCGCCGGCCACCTCCGAGATGCAGATCGGCCGGCTGATGTCGGAGCGCGCGGCCCAGGACGGGCGGCCGCTCAACTTCATCGGCGCCGGTGCCTATGAGCACCACGTGCCCTCGGCGGTCTGGGCCCTCGTTTCGCGCGGCGAGTTCTACAGTGCCTATACGCCGTACCAGGCCGAAGCCAGCCAGGGCACGCTGCAGCTGCTGTATGAATACCAGTCGATGATGGCGAGCCTGACCGGGATGGACGCATCAAACGCATCGCTGTACGACGGTGCTACCGCGCTCGGCGAGGCATGCCTGATGGCAGTACGTGCGCATCGCAAGTCGAAATCGGCACGCATACTGCTGCCGGTAGCGCTGAATCCCAGGTACCGGGACGTAGCAAAGGCAGTTGCCGGCAACCAGCGGCTCGCCTTCGAGCTGCTTGGCTACGACGACCGCGGCGGCCACACGCCGGCGGCGAGCCTCGAGCGCTATCGTGGCGAGGACATCACCGCGCTGGTGATCCAACAGCCGAATTTCTTCGGCACGCTGGAGGACGTGGATCAACTCACCGACCTCGCACACGAGATGGGCATGCTGGTGATCGCCGTGGTCAACCCGGTTTCCCTGGCGTTGTTGAAGCCGCCCGGCGAGTGGGGCGCGCGCGGCGCCGACATCGTCTGCGGCGAGGGGCAGCCCCTGGGCGTGCCGCTGTCCTCCGGTGGTCCCTACTTCGGCTTCATGACGACCAGGATGGAACACATCCGGCAGATGCCAGGCCGCATCATCGGGCGCACGGTGGACCTCGACGGAAAGCCCGGCTATACGCTCACGCTGCAGGCGCGCGAGCAGCACATCCGTCGCAGCAAGGCTACGTCCAACATCTGTACCAACCAGGGCCTGCTGGTCACGGCGGCGACGATCCACATGTCGCTGCTCGGTGCGCGGGGACTGGCGCAGGTGGCGGCCACCTGCATGGAGCGCAGCGCCGCGCTGGTCGACGCGCTGGCGAAGATCCCAGGCGTCCGTGTCGCGTTTGACCGGCCGCGCTTCCACGAGGCGCTGCTGGTGCTCGACCGCCCCGTGCGCGGCGTGCTCGACGCGCTCGCAGCGCGCGGGATCGTCGGCGGGTTCGACGCGACCGCGGACTACCCGGCACTCGGCAACGTGCTCCTGGTGTGTGCCACGGAGACGCGCACGCCCGAGGACATCGACACCTATGCGCGGGCGCTCCGACAAATAATGTGCGGCACGGCTGCCGCCTCCGCAGCGTGAGGACCGACATGCTCGAGAAACTGATTTTCGAACACTCCGTCCCCGGCCGCAGCGCCGGGGCCCAGTACCCGCTCGAGCGCCTCGAGCCCTCGATCCCGGAGGCGCTGCGCCGCGCCCGGCCGCCGGTACTTCCCGAGGTCTCGGAACTGCAGACGGTGCGGCATTTCACGCGACTGTCGCAGCTCAACTTCTCGATCGACACGCATTTCTACCCGCTCGGGTCGTGCACGATGAAGTACAACCCGCGCGCCTGTAACCAGTACGCGATGCTGCCGGAATTCCTGTCACGCCATCCGCTCGCCGCTGACCGCACCGGCCAGGGAATCCTGCGTTGCCTGTACGAACTGCAGGAAATGCTGAAGGAAGTCACCGGCATGCGCGGCGTGTCGCTCACGCCGATGGCGGGTGCGCAGGGCGAGTTCGCCGGCGTGGCGATGATCCGGGCCTATCACCAGGCGAGGAACGACGTCGCACGCACAGAAATCATCGTGCCCGACGCCGCGCACGGCACCAACCCGGCGACCGCCACGATGTGCGGCTGCACCGTGAAGGAGATCGCCTCGCTGCCGAACGGCGACATCGACGTGGAGGCGCTGCGAGCGGCGGTCGGACCGCGCACCGCGGGCATCATGCTCACCAACCCTTCCACGCTCGGTGTCTTCGAGCGTCGCATCGGCGAGGTGGCCAGGATCGTGCACGACGCGGGCGGGCTGCTCTATTACGACGGGGCCAACCTGAACGCGATCCTGGGCAAGGTCCGGCCCGGGGACATGGATTTCGACGTCATCCACATGAACCTGCACAAGACCTTCTCTACCCCGCACGGTGGCGGCGGACCGGGGTCCGGTGCGGTGGGCGTCGGCGAGCGCCTGCTGCCGTTCATGCCGGTGCCGCTGGTCGGCCGCGACGGCGACAGCTATCGCTGGCTCGACGAGCGAGACCTGCCGCAGACCATCGGACGGCTGTCGGCGTTCATGGGCAACACGGGTGTGCTGCTGCGCGCGTACGTCTACATGCGCATGCTCGGCCGGGACGGCATGAGCCGCGTGTCCGAGTTCGCCACGTTGAATGCGAACTACCTGATGGTGCGCCTGGCCGCTGCCGGTTTCGAACTCGCCTACCCGGAGCGGCGGGCCGGTCATGAGTTCATCATCACGCTGAAGCACGAGGCCCGCGACTACGGCACGACGGCGATGGACTTTGCAAAGCGGCTGCTCGACTACGGGTTCCACGCGCCGACGACCTATTTCCCGCTGCTGGTGCCAGAGTGCCTGCTGATCGAGCCGACGGAGACCGAGTCGAAGCAGGAACTGGACGCGTTCGTCGACGCGATGGTGGCTATCCGCGAGGAAGCGATGACCGACCCCGCGAAGCTCAAGGGCGCGCCCTATACATTGCCGGTCCGTCGGCTCGACGACGTGCGCGCCGCGAAACAACTCGACGTCGCGTGGAAGGCGGCGTGACGGCCCTCATCTGCGGATCGGTCGCCTTCGACACGGTGATGGTATTTCCGGGCAGGTTCCGGGACCACATCCTGCCCGATCGCATCCACATGCTGAACGTTGCTTTCCTGGTTCCCAGCATGCGACGCAATTTCGGCGGCTGCGCGGGCAACATCGCCTACAACCTCGCGCTGCTCGGCGGTGCCGGCGTGCCGATGGCAACCGTGGGGCACGACTTCGCGCCCTACGAGCGCTGGCTGCGGGAGCGCTCGGTGGATGTGTCTCAGGTCCGGGTGGTGGATGGCGAGTTCACGGCGCAGGCCTTCATCACCACCGACCTCGACGACAACCAGATCACTGCGTTCCACCCGGGTGCGATGAACCATTCGCACCTGAACCACGTCTCGCAGGTTCCCGGCTGCACGCTCGGGCTCGTGGCGCCGGACGGGCGCGAGGGCATGCTGCGCCACGCGGCGCAGTTCGCGGAGGCTGGCACGCCGATGTTGTTCGACCCGGGTCAGGGGCTGCCGATGTTCGACGGGGCGGAACTGCTCGATTTCATCGAGAAATCCACCTGGGTGGCGGTGAACGACTACGAAGGCCAGCTGCTTTGCGAACGCACCGGGCTCTCGCACGCCGAGATCGCCAGTCGCGTCAGCGCGCTGGTGGTGACCAGGGGCGCCGACGGCAGCGTCATCCATGCCGGCGGGCAGGAGCACGTCATCCCCGCGGCGTCGCCTGAAGCGGTGGTCGATCCCACCGGTTGCGGCGACGCATATCGCGCCGGGCTGCTGTTCGGCCTGATGAACGGGCTCGACTGGGAGACGACTGGCCGCGTCGCCTCGCTGATGGGGGCGATCAAGATTGCCCACGCCGGGACCCAGGCGCACACATTCACGATGAGCGAGTTCCGGGACCGTTTCCAGGCCGCGTTCGGTCGCGCGCTGTGAGCACGGCCCGCCTGCGCGCCTGCGCCTGGCTGGCGCTTGCAGGCACGCTGTTCGCGCTGTCCGCGGTCCGCGCTGAGACACCGGCCTGGGACAAGACGGTTGCGCGGATCGCGCCGTCGGTGGTCACCATACAGATCGACCAGGCACGTGCCTTCGATACCGAGTGGAACGAGTCGAGCCAGGCCACCGGCTTCGTGGTGGATGCCGAGCGCGGCCTGATCCTCACCAATCGCCACGTCGTGACGCCCGGCCCCGTGGTTGCGACCGCCGTGTTCCAGAACCGCGAAGAAGTTGAGTTGACGCCCGTCTATCGCGACCCGGTGCACGACTTCGGCTTCTATCGATTCGACCCGTCGAAGCTGCGCTATGCGAAGCCCCCGGCGCTGCCGCTCGACCCGGCCGGAGCGCGCGTCGGCGTGGAGATCAGGGTGGTCGGCAATGATGCCGGCGAACAGCTTTCGATCCTTGCAGGCACGATCGCGCGGCTGGACCGCGAGGCACCGCGCTACGGGGTCGGAAAGTACAACGATTTCAATACCTTCTACATCCAGGCGGCGTCAGGGACGTCGGGTGGATCGTCCGGTTCACCAGTGATCGACATCAAGGGCCACGCGGTGGCGTTGAACGCTGGCGGCAGCAACGGCGCAGCGGCGAGTTTCTACCTGCCGCTCGACCGCGTGCAGCGTGCGCTGCACCTGATCCAGGCCGGACGGCCGGTGACGCGCGGGACGCTGCAGACGATATTCACCTACCAACCCTACGACGAACTCGTTCGCCTGGGACTCCGGCCGCAGACCGAGGCCGAGGCGCGCAGGGCGGCGCCGGGACTCACCGGCATGCTGGTCGTCGCCGAGGTGCAGGCGGGCTCCCCGGCAGAGGGGCAGCTGCAACCCGGCGACATACTGGTTCGCGTGAACGGCAAGCTGACCGCGACCTTCGACCCGCTCGCGGAAGTTCTCGATTCCTCGGTCGGAAAGCCCGTGCAGGTCGAAGTCGAGCGCGGCGGCGAGTTGCTCGAGCGCAGTCTCATCGTGCAGGACCTTAACGCGATCACGCCCGCGCGTTACCTGCAGTTCGGCGATGCGGTGGTGCACGATCTTTCGTACCAGATGGCCCGTCACATGAACGCTCCGTTGCGCGGCGTATTCGTCGCAAATCCGGGGTATGCGCTCGGCGCAGCCGGCGTGCCCCGCGGAGCCGTCATCAGCAATATTTCGGGCCAGGACGTCGCGTCGCTGGACGAGTTCGAGCGAGTGATCGCGGCGTTGCCCGATGGTGCGCGCGCTGCGCTGCGCTATTCGACGCTGGACGATCCTCGGGGCAGCCAGACTCGTGTGATGCGCATGGATCGGCGGTGGTTTCCGGCGCTGGACTGCACGCGCGACGATACCGCGGGTTTCTGGTCGTGTCACGACCTGGTCGAAGCGCCGCCAGCGGTGCAAGCCGCGCCCGCGCGGACGTCGTTTGCCGCGACCGGCGACCCGCTGGTCGATCGTCTCGCGCCGTCGCTGGTGCTGGTGAATTTCGATATGCCGTTCTCGGTCGCCGGCGTCACCGAGCGCAGCTACCACGGCACCGGCGTCGTCGTCGATGCCGAACGAGGCCTGGTGGCCGTGGACCGCAATACCGTGCCGGTCGCGGTCGGGGACGTGCGCCTGACCTTCGGCGGGTCGGTCGAGGTGCCGGGTCGCGTCGAGTACGTGCACCCGCTGCACAACGTGGCGATCGTGTCATTCGACCCGAAGCTGCTCGACGGCACGCCGGTTCGCTCAGTGAGTTTCGATCCCAGGCCGCTGGAAGCTGGTGAACCGGTGACGGTGGTCGGCCTGACTGCGGAATCCAGGGTGCAGTCTCTTGCGACGGCAGTAGCCGCCGTCGACGACGTATCTTTCCCGCTTTCGCGAACGCTGCAGTTCCGCGAGGCCAACCTGGAAGTGGCGACACTGGTGAACGACCCGGTGGGTTTCGACGGCGTCGTCGTCGGTCGCGACGGGCGGGTGCAGGCGCTGTGGTCCAGTTTCGCCTACGAGGGCGGGCGAAACACCTCGCAGGTCAGCCGGGCGATGCCGGCCGCCATCGTCGAGGAAGCGGTCGCGGCGGCCAGGGGAGGCCAGCCGATCTATTCGCTCGAGGCGGAGTTCGAAACCGTGTCGATCGCCGAGGCGCGCAAGCTCGGCCTGCCTGCCGACTGGGTTGCGAAACTCGAAAAGGCGGGCGGCGCGAACAGGCAGCTACTTCGCATCTCGCGCCTGGTCGCGGGATCGCCGGCGGCTGCTGCGCTGCACGACGGCGACCTGCTGCTTGCAGTCGATGGCAGGCCGGTGAATCGCTCACGGGATGTAGAACTGGCGACACAGCTTCCGGACGTATCGCTGACGGTGCTGCGCGACGGAAGGGAAGTGCAGTTCGACGTGGCGACGGTCGCACTGGGTGGCCGGGATATCGATCGCCTGCTGCTGTGGGCCGGGACAGTACTGCATGCGCCGCATCGGGCGATTTCGGCGCAGCGCGGGATCCTGCCCGAGGGTGTGTTCGTCGCTTATTTCTCCTACGGGTCGCCCGCGACGCGCTACGGCCTGGTTGCCGGGCGCCGCATCGTCGAGGTGGACGGCCGCCCGACACCAGACCTCGACTCATTCATCGCGGCTGTGCGCCAGCGACCGGACCGCTCGGCAGTCCGGCTAAAAACCGTCGCGTGGAACGGCACTGTCGACGTCGTGACGCTGAAACTCGACCTGCACTACTGGCCGACCTACGAGCTGGTGCGGACTCCTGGCGGCTGGGTGCGCACGGGGCTCGATTGATCGGACCCCGACCCGGGTGATCGAACCGGTTTCCGGGCGATCCGCTATGATTCGCGGATGGTAATGGCACGCCTGCCGCAGGATGAAATCGACCGCGCCGTGGAGGCGCTGCGCGAGGGCGAGGTTGTCGCGTTCCCGACCGAGACCGTGTACGGGCTCGGGGCCGACGCACAGAATCCGGACGCGATCCGCCGCGTGTTCGAACTGAAGGGCAGGCCGGCGACCCACCCGCTGATCGTGCACATCGACCATCAGCGAATGCTCGAACGCTGGGCCTTGACTATTCCGCCCGCGGCGCAAGCGCTGGCGGCGAAGTTCTGGCCTGGTCCGCTTACGCTGGTGCTGCGCAGGGCGCCCGCCGTGGATCTCGCAATCACCGGCGGGCAGGACACGGTCGCGATCCGGGTCCCTGCGCACCCGGTTGCCCAGCAGTTGCTGAAGGCGTTCGGCGGCGGCATCGCGGCGCCTTCAGCGAACCGCTACGGCCACGTCAGTCCGACCCGGGCCGAGCACGTTCGTGAGGAATTCGGCGACACGGTGCGGACGATCCTGGATGGCGGTGACTGCAAGATCGGCCTCGAGTCCACGATCGTCTCATGCGTGGATGGCGTTCCACGCCTGCTGCGGCCGGGCTTCATCACGTTGAGCCAGCTGCATGCCGTGGTTCCCGAGGTCGAGGTCAGATCCGCGGCCGATTCGCCGCGCGTCCCCGGCTCGGACGTAAGACATTACGCACCATCCACGCCGCTCAGCATCGTGACCAGTGCCACGCTCGAAGAAGTCGTCGGGCAACTGACCGCCGACGGCAGCCGGGTGGCGGTGCTGGCGACGCGACCGCCGCGTACGGCCAACAAGTACATGACTTGGGTGAATGCCGGGCGACGCGCCGATGCCTACGCCCACGAGCTGTACGTAGGCCTGCGCACGCTGGACAAATCCGGCGCCAGGGAGATCCTGGTCGAGGAAGTCCCCGAAGGCGAAGCCTGGGATGCGGTACGGGACCGGCTGCATCGGGCAGCCTCGGCAGAGAATGTCGTAGCTGTCGATCCGGACATTGCGGCGCTGCGTGCCGAATTCGGCGATGAAATCGGACAGCCGTGAACCAGGTCGGCGGACGTCATGCGGATTGAAATCCTGGACCACATAGCCGGCGCGCGCCAGGCACGTGGCATCGCCGTGGTCATCGACGTATTTCGTGCATTCTCGGTCGCGCCGCACGCATTCGATGCGGGCGCCCAGCGCGTTTTCCCGGTCGGCGAGGTGGACGACGCCTTCGAGCTCGGGCGACGGTTTCCCGGGGCGGTGCTTGCCGGCGAACGGCATGCGCGCAGGTTGCCGGGCTTCAACGCAGGCAATTCGCCGACCGAGATCCGCGCGCTGGACCTTCGGGGCAAAGTGCTGGTGCACACCACCCACGCGGGAACGCAGGGGCTGGTCAACGCGTCGCAGGCAGACGAGGTCCTGACTGGTGCCTTCGTGAACATATCGGCGGTCTGCCGCTACCTGAAGGCACGGGGCGCCGACCTGGTATCGCTGGTGCGCATGGGCCACGAGGCTCGCGAGCGTTGCGCCGAGGATGATCTCTACGCCGAGTGCCTGGACAAGCTTTTGCGCGGAGAGCCGGCGCCACTGGCCGAGGTGCGCGACCGGCTGCGCAGCGCACCGGCGGCCCGCAAGTTTTTCGACCCGGCCTGCGACTGGGCACCACGCGACGACTTCGACTACTGCACCGAGGTGGATCGCTTCGACTTCGTGCTGCGTGTAAGGCGAGTGTCGGGGGAGCCACTGGAACTCGAGCGACTCGCGGCCCCGACGCGCCCGGCATGATCATCCCCGTTGAATTCGTGCTGTTCGGCGTGACCCTGGTGGGCGTCGCGCTCTCGCACGATCGCACGCTCGAGGTGGCGGCCACCGGCCTCGCGGCGATCCTCTTCTGGAAGCTGAGCGTCCTCGACTTCGACGGCGTGCGGGGGCTCGCCGGCCTCGCGCAGCACGCCCGCGGCGAGTGGGTGGTCCTTGCCAACCTGTTCGGCCTGCTGATGGGCTTCGCGCTCTTGTCCCGTCACTTTGAGGCGAGCCGCGTGCCGGACCTGCTGCCCGACCTGCTGCCGGACGACTGGCGCGGAGGGTTGGTGCTGCTGCTGCTGGTATTCGTGCTGTCGGCGTTTCTCGACAACATTGCGGCCGCGCTGATCGGCGGGACTGTCGCGTCGCACGTATACAGGCACAAGGTCCACATTGGCTTCCTGGCTGCCATCGTTGCGGCCGCGAACGCCGGCGGGGCCGGCAGCGTGGTCGGCGACACGACCACCACGATGATGTGGATCGATGGCGTGGCTCCAAGCGAGGTGGTCCATGCGTATGTGGCTTCGGTCGCAGCGCTGCTGGTATTCGGCGTACCCGCATCGATGCAGCAGCAGCGCTACTCGCCTATCGTGAAGCGTGCCGACGTGCGCATTCACGCGGACTGGGTGCGGGTCGCGGTAGTTGTCTTCATCCTGTCCGTGGCCGTGACCTGCAACGTCGTCGTAAATTTCGAATTCCCGGAACTGGCGGCGCGCTTTCCGTTCATCGGCGTCGCGGTCTGGGTGGCGTTGCTGATCTCGGCGCCGCTGCGCGCGCCGGACTGGAAGGTCCTGCCTGGCATGCTCAGGGGCACGATGTTCCTGCTGTGCCTGGTCTTCTCGGCATCGTTGATGCCGGTGGAAAAACTTCCGGCGGCGTCCTGGCCAACGGCGCTGGGGCTCGGCTTTGTTTCGGCGGTCTTCGATAACATCCCGCTGACCAAGCTTGCGCTCGAGCAGCGCGGCTATGACTGGGGCGTCCTCGCGTACGCGGTCGGGTTCGGCGGTTCGATGGTCTGGTTCGGATCGTCGGCGGGCGTCGCTATCACGACGGTGTTTCCCCAGGCGCGGTCGGTCGGCTTGTGGCTGCGTTCCGGGTGGCACATCGCGCTCGGGTACGTGGTCGGGTTCGCGGTCCTTCTCCTTACCCTCGGGTGGCGGCCTCATCCATGATCCGGAATGTCGTGTTCGATGTCGGTGGCGTTCTGGTTCGGCTTCGCTACCAGCCGTTCGTCCGCTACCTGCAGGACGCCGGCGTGGATCTTGCGGACCTGCCGGCATGGCTCGCAAGCATCGACCTGGATGCGCACGAGCGCGGTGAGATCAGCGGAGAACAGCTGCTCGACCGGATTGCGGCGTCGGCGGCGCGGCCGCTCGATCCAGACGAACTCGGGCGCCGCTGGCTCGACATGTTCGAGCGCACCGACGAGATGTTCGAGCTCGCGAACGCACTCAAGGGTGAATACCGCGTGTACCTGCTATCGAACGTGGGCGACCTGCACTGGCGGCATTTCCAGGCGGTTTATGGAATCGAAGGGGTCGGGCACGACGCGATTGCTTCGTTCCGTGTCGGTGCGGTCAAGCCTTCGGCGGCCATCTATCACGAGGCAGAGCGCCGCTTCGGGCTCGATCCGGCGGCAACCGTGTTCATCGACGACCTGAAGCGCAACATTGCCGGCGCCCGGTCCTGCGGGTGGAATGCCATTCACCACGTGAATCCGTCCTTGACGCGCGGTGAGCTCAAGGCGCTCGGCGTTCGTCTTCCGCTGCCGTTCCACGAGGAGTAGGTGGTGCCCCCGGGGTTTCCCCGATGAGTACCGCCATCCACCGCAGAGTGGTGGCCTGCCGCGCAGGAACCGATCCCACGTTGATTGCGCGACTCGATTCCGGCTGGGCCGTGATGGGCGATCCACAGGTGCTCGTGGGCTACTGCCTGCTGCTGCCCGATCCGGTCGTGCCGCAACTGAACGCGATGGACGCGGAAGCGCAGTCGGTGTTCCTGGCCGACATGGCACGCCTCGGACACGCGGTGCTGGCAGTCACGGGTGCCGTGCGGATCAACTACGCGATGTTCGGCAATCTCGAGCCGGCGCTGCATGCGCACGTGTTCCCGCGATACGACGCGGAACCGCACGGCCTCAAGACCGCGCATCCCTGGGCCTACGACTGGTCGCAAGCACGGCCGTTCGACGCAGCCGCCGACGGCGCCGTGCTGGCGGCGCTGCGCGAGCGCCTGCTGGCCTGACCGGGATGCACGGCCATTCACCGTAACGCAGCGGGGAAATCGTTACTGGGGGCACGAAAGCTGCGGTATTCGCAGTGTCCTGTCCAAAACCGTGACGCAGCGCATATTCTTGCGGGACGCCATATCTACACTCCACGACTGACCGGGCTACGACGGACACCGTTCGCCGTGCCGGGTAACAGAAGAAGGAGTGTTCCGTGTCCGCGACGCCCGTTCCTGCTCGTACAGATCCGTCAGCGCAGCTGGTGCAGGGCGCGGAGTCGGAGCCGACGACCTGCGTAGATGTCATCGCAGTCACCCGCGACGACGCACTGCTCGAGCAGGTGGGCCGGGAACTTGACGCTCGAAGCGGAATCCGTCTCGCTGACTCGGTTGAACTGGCCGGCGAGCATGTGGTCGCCGCCCATGCACAGATCTTCCTGCTCGACGCACGCGACCACACCGACCTGGCCGGCGCCGTAGACCGGCTGCAGTCATTTTCCGATTCCGTCGTCGTCGTCGTCTTCGCGCCGGAATCACAATTGCCCGAGACAGCCGCTGCGATAAAGCGCACGGCGGTTTTCGCGGTGCTGCCGATTCCGGTCGAGCCCGGCAAGACCGCCGCCGTGCTCGAGGGAGCCAGCGAGGAAGCGCTCTCCAGGGCTACGCTGGCCGCACCGACGGCGACGCGGGATCCGCTTGACAGCCAGGTCGTCGAATTGCCGCCAGCGGATCCGGAAGCGTGGCTGGAGCCGGCCGCGGTTGCGGCTTCGGCTGCGCCACCCGCGATGCCGCGAACTCCGAAGTGGATCGTGCCTGGCCTTGCCGGCCTGGTCGTGCTGGGTATCGGGGCGGCCTGGTTCCTGCTGGATAGGCCGACGCAGGGCGTCGACCCGGAATCTGCGACTGCCACCGAAGCCACCGAAGCCACGGATGCCGCAGTCGCACCGACCCCCGTGGCAGGCCCCCGCACTGCAGAAGCTCCGAGGAGTGCCGCGCCGGTTGCGGCGAAGTCGCCATCTGGCCGCGTCGCGGGCGGGTCCGTGGAAGTACTCCTCGACAAGGCCGACACGGCGTTTCGCGATCGCCGCTACGTGGAACCGGAAACAGACAGTGCGCTGCTCTACTACCGTTCGGTCCTGGCTCAGGCGCCGGACAACGGAGAGGCGCGGCAGGGGTTGGAGCGTATCGTCGCGGTCCTGGACCAGCGCCTGCAATCGGCGGTCGCCGATCGGCGGTTCGATGATGCGGCGACCGCAATCGCCCAGCTCTCGCTCGTTCGCCCCGGCGACCCGAAGATCCGATCCGTCGAGGTCCGCATCGTCGAAGGCCAGGTCTCCGAGGCGCTCGATGCAGGCAAGTTCGACCGCGCGAACCAATTGTTGAGGCAGTCCGCGCAGGCGCTGCCTGCCGATCGCGCGAGCTACTGGCGCGATGAGGTCAGCCGGCGGCAGCGCGCGCAACAGGCGGCAATCGCGCAGAAGCAGGCCGCCGATGTGGCACGCGCGTCGGCGGAACTGCGCGCCACTGGGGCGACGCCGATCACCCCGCTCGGCGACCCGCAGCAGACGCGCTCACGCGGTGAAGTGACCGGGGCTCCGCAGTCGTTCCCGGAACCTGAGGACCAGGCGGCAGCTCGCCAGCCCGTGACCGATACCGGCAACGTGCAACGGACCGACACACTCCCGAGTGCCGCTTTGCAGCCGTCGCCCGCGTCCGCGCCGCCTGCGCAGGTGCCGGCGCCGCTGGAGTCAGCGTCTCTCGAGCGCACCTACTACGTGGCGCCGGCCTATCCGAAGGCGGCGGAGAAAGACGGGCTAAGCGGCAAGGTCCGGGTGCGACTCACAGTCGGTACCAACGGTCGCGTCAAGGCCGCCGAGATCGTGTCCTCGACGCCGGCCGGCGTATTCGACCAGTCGGTGATGTCCGCCGTGATTCGCTGGCGGTTCAAGCCGCCGCAGGTCGGGGGCCGGGCAGTCGAAAGCACGACGGTAGTCTCTGTCGTATTCAAACCTGCCGACGGAGGACGCTGATGAACAAGGCGGTGGCACCGGGCAAGACAGGATCAGCACTCATGAGCGACCTGATCAAACGATACAGGGGCGCAGTAATGGCCGTGGGGTTCCTGGCAATGCTGGTGGCGTTCATAGCCACGGTGCTGCTGCCGGGCTATCGACTGGCCGACCAGTTGTCCCAGAGCACGGCGGCATTGAAGCTCGTCAGTGAGCATCGCGCCCAGCCCGAGGCGATGGTCGGTACGCTGGCCGGAATCAGGGACCGCCTCCGATCCGGCAGCTACGTTGGTGACGCGGTTGCCGAACTGGCCGCGTCGAAACGCGAGTACGACTCGGCAATCGGCCAGCTGCGCGAGACCGCAGCGGCCGATTCCCGGGAACTGCAGCCGGTCGAGCAGGCCTGGGCGGCCTATCGCGCGCTGCTGGAGCCGGTGGCTGTATTCAACGGCATTCCGTACCGCGATACCGATCGTACCGGCACGGAGCTCAATGCCAACGGCGAAAGGCTGATGGCCGACACGCTGAAGGCCCTGGACCACGGACGGCAGAACGCGAGCGGCATGGTCGACGGCCTCGCGACAATGGGCGCCCGCCTCGAAGGCGAGGCGGTGACCGGTGCGGCGAAACTTCGCCGGCTGATGCTCGTCGGCATGCTGTTCGCCGGCGTCCTGCTGGGGTTGGTGGCGCGGTTCCAGTGGCTGAAGGCCCGCGAGGAACGCGCAGCCCGCGACGCCCGCCAGCAGACACGCGACATCCTTGGCACGGTGAAGGAAGGCCTGTGCCTGCTGGACAAGGATTTCCGCATCGGAACGACGCACTCGGCCGCCCTGGCGGCCCTTTTCCGTCGCGACTCGTTCGAAGGTCTGGCCTTCGACGACCTGCTGCGCGGTGTGGTGTCCGAAGCGACGCTCGAAACCGCGTCCAAGTACGTGAAGCTCCTCTGGGGTGAGAGAGCCAACGAGAACCTGATCAAGAGCATCAACCCGCTGGCCGAGGTCGAGGTTACGTTCGACCACGGCAACGCCGGACGCGACACGCGCTACCTCGAGTTCGACTTCCACCGTGTCAAGCAGGACGGTGTCGTGCGACAGGTGCTGGTGTCAGTCACCGACGTCACGTCGCGTGTACTGCTGGCCCGCGAAATCAGGCAATCGCAGGATTCAGCCGACGCGCAGATGGACCTGCTGCTCGCGATGCTGCAGGTCGAACCCGGCCAGCTCGAGATGTTCCTGTCGGATTGCAATGCGTCGCTGCGGATGGTCAACAGCGTGCTGAAGGTCCCGGCGCGAAACGACGCCGATTTCCGCAGGAAAGTCGACTCACTGTTCCGCGAGATGCACAAGATCAAGGGAGATGCCGCGACGCTGGGCGTTCCCACCGTCGAGAGTCGCGCTCATGCCTTCGAGGGCATGCTGAAGGAACTGCGCGAACGCGATGAACTCTCGGGGAACGACTTCCTGCCGCTGGTCGTGCGTCTCGACGACATGTTCGCGCACCTCCGGGCGATACAGGAGTTGCTCAGTCGCCTGGACAACCTCCGATCGGCATCGTTGCTCGCAGCCTCGCCACCGGCGACGGCGCCGTCCGCCGAGCCATCGCCGGCGCCGACCCCCGGGCGCAGGCTGTCCGACACGCTCGAGACGCTGGCGGCACGCGTTGCGGACAATCATGGCAAGAAGGTAATGCTGGTGACGACCGGGCTCGACCGGGTGCCCGGTGAGTATCGCCGCATCGTGCAGAACCTCGTGATCCAGTTCGTCCGCAACGCCGTGGTGCATGGAATCGAGGATGCCACCGTGAGAAACGACGCCGGCAAGAACCCGGCGGGCCTGCTGCAGGTGGAATTCAAGTCCCGTGAGCATGGATACGAACTGGTGTTCCAGGATGACGGCGCCGGGATACGCGCCGATCTCGTGAAGGAGAAGGCGATTGCGCTCGGCCTGGTCGACCCGGTGCGCGCGGAAACGCTGGACGAGCGATCGACGCTCGGCCTGATCTTCAAGGCGGGTATCTCGACGCACGATGGCGATGACCGCGACGCGGGGCGAGGCGTCGGCCTCGACGTGGTGTGGAAGTCTGTCCAGGAAATGGGCGGCCGGATTGCGGTCGCGACGGTGCCAGGGAAGCTGACACGATTCCGCGTATTGCTCCCGGGGCCGGAAGAGCGCCAGGACGCTGTGGCGTGAGCGGGGTCGGCGAATCATGAGCGGAATCGCCTGGCAGGAACGCGCCTCCGCGCAGCCATTCCGGCTGCTGATCGTTGACGACTCGAACGTGATCCGCCGGCGCATCGAGCGATCACAGAACCTGCCGCAGCTGGTGGTCGTGGGCACCGCTCGCGACGGCCGCGAGGCGATCGAGCGCTTCGTCGAGACCGATCCGGACGTCGTCACGATGGACATCACGATGCCCCACATGAACGGCATCGAGTGCGTAGAGGAACTGGTACGGATAAAGCCCGGCGTGTTGATCCTGATCGTGTCGGCGCTGGCCGACAAGGCAACGGCGGTCGAGGCGATGGAGAAGGGTGCCAATGGATTCCTGAACAAGCCGTTTTCCGATCGCCAGCTCAACGAGGCGCTCGAGGAACTGCTGGGTGGAGCCTGATCGCAATGCTCGATGAACAGGCAATCCGCACCTTCCTGCACGGCACGACGCGCTACTTCGAGGTCGCCGCGCAACAACCGGCATCGGTCGGGTCGCCGTACCTGATGGCTCCCGGGGAAATGGAGCTTCACGAGTACACCGGGGTGATTTCCGTCTCCGGGCGCCGCGACGGAATCGTCTACTTCACGGCACCGCGCGGCATGCTGACCGTGTTGCTGATGCGGATGAACGAAAGTGACGTATCGCACGAGAACATCTGCGACGTCGTCGGCGAAGTGGCGAACACCATCGCGGGCAACGCGCGCCGTGACTTCGGCAACCACTTCCTGATCTCGGTCCCGACGGTGCTCTCGGGCGGGGGCGAAAAGCCCGAGCTGCCGGCCGGCAGCCATCCGATCGTCATACCCATCAACTGGCGCAGCCACTCGGCGCGGCTGGTCGTCGGCCTCAAGTAGCACCGCGGCGCCGTTGGCGCCGGCCTTCGCTCGATCAGTTCGACTTCAGTTCCCGCACCAGTTCGCCCAGCGACAAGAGGGGCGCGGAGCAGGCGGTCCCACGACAGACGTAGGCGACGGTTCGGTCGCGCGGCATCTTGGCCCGCAGCGCGTCCGGCAGCCCGGCCTCGTCTGCCGGAATCGCGACGACGATGCGTCGCGGGTCCCAGGCCTTGTCGAGTTCCGTGCGCCAGGTGTCCAGATCCCCGCGCGCTCCCCGCAGCACGACGATGTCCGGTGGCGAAGTCAGTTCGTCCAGTGCCATCAGCAGGCTGACGTGGGCCTGCGGGTATTTCTCCAGCGCCGGCCATGCGGTGCGCAGCGTGCGTTCCGCGGCGTCCAGGTAGCGCGGTTCGGACAGCAGGAACCCGAGCCGCGCCAGCACCCTTGCTGCCACGCCGTTGCCGCAGGGGGTGGCGTCGTCGGCGAAGGTCTTCGGCCGAAGGATCAGTTGTTCGTGATCGTCGGCGGTGAAGAAAAAGCCGCCGGCGGAGCGGTCTTCGAAGCGTGCAAGCATCGTCTCGGCGAGTTCGACCGCCCACGCCAGCCAGGGCCCGTGCCACCGGGCCTGCAACAGTTCGAGCAGGCCCCAGGCGAGCGACGCGTGGTCGTCGAGATAGGCTGGAAAGCGAGACTGTCCGTCGGCGTGCACGGCCAGCAGTCGGCCGTCGCGCCAGCACTGCTCCCGCAGGAAGTCCGCGGTCCGGGCCGCACAATCGGCGAGGTCCGCGCGCTCGAGCGCGCGCGAGGCCGATGCGAGGCCGGCAATTGCAAGTCCGTTCCACGCCGTCAGGATCTTCTCGTCGCGGCCCGGCCAGACCCTCGCGTTTCGCGCCTCCAGCAGCTTTGCGCGAGCGGAGTCGAGCACCGCCACGGCGCGCTCCTCGTCCAGGTGCACTTCGCCCGCAACCTGCGCCAGCGATTCAAACGTGTGCAGGTGCCAGGTCCCCTCGAAATTGGCATCGCGATCGAGGCCGAAGCGGCGGGAAAGCACCTGGTACTCGACGGGATCGAGCAGGCCGCGAACCTGGTCCGGCGTCCAGATGTAGAACCTGCCTTCGTGGCCTTCGGAATCCGCATCCAGCGTCGAGTAGAAGCCGCCAGCGGCGTGTTCCATGTCGCGACGCATCCAGTCGGCAGTCTCGCCTGCGACGCGCCGGAAGAGCACCTCGCCGGTGGCGACGGTTGCCTGTGCGGCCACGGAAAGCAGCAGGCCGTTGTCGTAGAGCATCTTTTCGAAGTGGGGGATCATCCAGTAAGGATCCACCGAGTAGCGGGCGAAACCGCCCCCCAGCTGGTCGTAGATTCCGCCTTCCGCCATCCGCGTGAGCGTGAGAGTCGCCATGTACAGCGACTGGAGGTCGGGTTCGTCGCCGTCGGCCGTTGCCCGCCACGTGCGCAGCAGGAACTCCATGTTCATCGGGTGAGGGAACTTCGGCGCTCCGCCGAAGCCGCCGAACTGCCCGTCGAAGTCGCGCTGCAGTGCGGCCCGGGCTGCCTCGAGCGGCGCGCGCGTGAGCGCGGGCACCTCGCTCGCGGGCGAAGGGACCAACTCGCCGAGGACCTTTACCAATGCGTCGCCCTGGCGCTCGATGTCGGCTTCGTGCTGCGGATACCAGGCGGCAACGCGCTGCAGGACTTCGCGGAACGCCGGCATCCCGTACTTCGGCTCGGGTGGGAAATACGTGCCGCCGAAAAACGGCCGCTGGTCACGTGGCGAGAGGAACATCGTGAGCGGCCATCCGCCGCCTCGCTGGGTCAGCATCTGGTGCGCCGTCTGGTAGATTCGGTCGAGATCCGGGCGTTCCTCGCGGTCCACCTTGACGTTGACGAAGGATTCATTCATCAGCGCCGCGGTCTGCTCGTCCTCGAACGACTCGTGGGCCATCACGTGGCACCAGTGACAGGCCGAATAGCCGATCGACAGCAGGATGGGCTTGTCCTCGGCTCGTGCACGTTCGAGTGCCTCCGGGCCCCAGGGGTACCAGTCCACGGGATTGTGGGCATGCTGCAGCAGGTAGGGACTGGTCTCGCTGCCGAGACGGTTCCCGCGTCGGTCGGCGGTAGGACGGTGCATGGCGCGGCGCTCGGATAGAATGGCGGCACTATATCGGAATGGACGATGCACCGATGACGCACGCTCCGGACACGGCGCGCGAAGGGCAGGACTTGCCTGAACTGCGGCTCAAGCCTCGCGAGGACCGTCGCATTGCGGCCGGCCACCTGTGGATCTTCAGCAACGAGGTCGACACCGCGCGCACGCCGCTCACGGGTTTCGCTCCGGGTGCCGGCTGCCGTGTCATCGGCGACCGTGATCGATTCCTCGGCTACGCCTACGTCAATCCTCACGCTTTGATCTGCGCGCGGATCCTGAGCCGCGATGGCCGCTTCCTGCCGGGATCGTCGCTCTTCGTGCACCGCCTGCGCGTGGCACTGGCGCTGCGTGAGCGCCTCTACGAGACGCCGTTCTACCGGCTTGCCTACGGGGAGTCGGACGGACTGCCGGGACTGGTACTCGACCGTTACGGCGACATCATTGTCGGACAGATCGGCACGGTCGGCATGGAAGCGCGCAAGGACGAGATCGTCGAGGCAGTCGGCAAGGTGATCGACCCGCGCGCCTTCATTTGGAAGAACGACTCCGGGGCCCGTGAACTCGAGGGATTGCCGTCCGGAGTCGAGACTGCGTTCGGCGAGGCGCCGCAACATGCCTGGGTCGAGGAGAACGGCGTGCGCTTCAAGGTGCCGATCGGCACCGGGCAGAAGACCGGGTGGTTCTACGACCAGGCGGTGAATCGGCGGGCTGCGATGAAGTATGTCAGTGGCCTCAGGGTGCTCGACGTGTTCAGCTATCTCGGGGCCTGGGGCTTGTCCGCCGCGAAGGCGGGCGCGAGCGAGGTCGTGTGCGTCGACTCGTCGGCACCGGCTCTCGAACTGCTGGCCGAGACGGCTGCCGGGAACGGGCTCGAAGTGCGTACGCTGCGCGATGACGCGTTTGATGCGCTCAAGGCGCTGGGCGACGCCGGAGAAAGGTTCGACGTGGTGATCGTGGATCCGCCGGCATTCATCAAGCGCCGCCGTGACCTTCCGAAAGGGCAGGCGGCCTATCGCAGGCTCAACCAGCTCGCCATGCAGCTCCTGCCGCGGGACGGCATCCTGGTCTCCTGCTCGTGTTCCCACCATCTCGCGCAGGACGACCTGATTGCCACGATCCAGCAGGCGGCGCGGCACCTGAACCGCTTCGCGCAGGTCATCGAGGTGGGCGGGCATTCGCCCGACCATCCGATCCACCCGGCCATCCCGGAGACGCGCTACCTGAAATCGCTCACCTGCCGCGTGGTGCAGGAGTGAGTCTTGCCACGATCACGCCCATCAAGTCGGGCGCGTGCCTCCGCCAGCCGGTAGGATAATTGCCCATGTACGTCTATCCGCATCCTGACCCGATCGCGCTGTCGATTGGCCCCCTGCACGTGCGCTGGTACGGGCTCATGTACCTGCTCGGGTTCCTGGCTGCGTGGTGGCTGGCGCGGCGACGTGCTGCGCAACCGGGCTCGACCTGGACACCTGTGGACGTGGACGACCTGATCTTCTACTGCGCTGTCGGCGTGATCTTCGGCGGGCGCCTGGGTTGGATGCTGTTCTACGGTACGGAAGGGATTCTCTCCGACCCGGCCAGCGTGCTGCGGATCTGGGAAGGCGGCATGTCCTTCCACGGTGGATTGATCGGCGTGCTGGTCGCGCTGGCGACCTTCGCGCGCAATCGCGGCCGGTCGCTGGTCGACGTGTTCGACTTCACCGCACCGTTGCCGGCGATCGGCTTCGGCGCGGGTCGCATCGGCAACTTCATCAACGGCGAGTTGTGGGGCAAGCCGACCGACGTGCCCTGGGCCGTGGTCGTGGACGGTGTTCCACTGCACGCATCGCAGCTCTACGAAGCTTTGCTCGAAGGACTCGTGCTGTTCGTGATCGTCTGGTGGTTCACCGCGACGCCCCGGCCGAGGTGGGCCGCGTCGGGGCTGTTCCTCGTCTGCTATGGCATATTCCGGTTCGCGGTCGAATTCGTCCGTGTTCCGGACGAGAATCGCGGCTACCTGTTCCTGGGGTGGGTGACGATGGGCCAGTTGCTGTCGCTGCCGATGATCTTAGCGGGCCTGTGGATGCTCGCAGTGGCCTATCGTCGGAAGCAGCCGTCCGGAAACTACGCCTGAGCCATGCGCCAGTACCTCGACCTCATGCGCCACGTGCTGGAACATGGCGCCAGCAAGACGGACCGCACGGGCACCGGTACGCTGGCCACCTTCGGCTGGCAGATGCGCTTCGACCTGTCCGCAGGATTTCCGCTGGTCACTACCAAGAAACTGCACCTCAAGTCCATCGTCCACGAACTGCTCTGGTTCCTGCGCGGCGAAACCAACGTTCGCTACCTGCGCGAGAACGGGGTAACGATCTGGGACGAATGGGCGGACGCCGATGGCGAACTCGGGCCGGTGTACGGAGTGCAGTGGCGCTCCTGGCGCGGCGCCGACGGCCGGACGATCGACCAGATACAGGCGGCCGTTGACCTGCTGAAGCGCGACCCGCACTCGCGCCGGATCATGGTCAACGCCTGGAACGTCGGTGAACTCGACCAGATGGCGCTCACGCCCTGCCATGCGCTCTTCCAGTTCTACGTCGCCGACGGACGGTTGTCCTGCCAGCTCTACCAGCGCAGCGCGGACATTTTCCTCGGGGTCCCGTTCAACGTCGCTTCCTACGCGCTGCTGACGCACATGCTGGCCCAGCAGTGCGACCTGGCGCCTGGCGAGTTCATATGGACCGGGGGCGACTGCCATCTCTACGTCAATCACCTCGAGCAGGCCCGGCTGCAACTGACGCGCGAACCGCTGCCGCTGCCGCGGCTCGAGTTCAAGCGTCGGCCCGAATCCATTTTCGACTACCGGTTCGACGACATCGGGGTCGTCGGATACCAGTCTCATCCAGCAATCAAGGCACCCATAGCCGTATGAAGAAATCCGCGAAATCGCCTGCATCAAATGCCCGCACCGGGGCGAGCCATCACCCGCACATGCGTCACGCGAGCCGCGCGGGCCCGCACGGCGACGCGCCGCTGTTCGAGGTTCGCCGTTCGGGCATCCACGGCAGGGGCGCCTACGCGACGCGCCATATTCCGAAGGGCACCAAAATCGTCGAATACCTGGGCGAGCGCATCACCCATAAACAGGCCGACGCGCGCTACGAGGACAAGGGCCAGGACGACGGGCACACGTTCCTGTTCGTCGTCAGTTCGCGCATCGTGATCGACGCCGGCGTGGACGGCAACGATGCGCGATTCATCAACCATTCCTGTGACCCGAACTGCGACACCGTCATCGAGAACGAGCGTGTCTTCATCGAGGCGATCCGGGACATCGAGCCGGGCGCGGAACTCGGCTACGAGTACGGGCTCACCTGGGAGAGTAGCGACGATCCCGAGGAACTCGAGAATTACCAGTGTCGCTGTGGTGCCGCGAATTGCAGGGGCACGATGCTGGCGGAGGAGCCGCTGGACGAGCAGAAGGCGGCGAGGCGCAGGTCGCGCAAAAAGAAGAATGCCGGCGCCAGGAGCAAGGCCAGGAGCAAGGCCAGGGTGAAGGCCAAAGCCACGCCCAAGGCCAAAGCCAAAGCCAAAGCCAAAGCCAAGGTCAAAGCCAGGCCCAGGCGCGCGACGCGGCGTGCGAAGAAGAGTCCGGGGAAGAGCCGACGCGGGTGACCGCCGTCTCGATCGTCGTCGCGACCGACGAGCACGGGGGTATCGGCCTCCGCGATTCGCTGCCATGGCGCCTGCCCGAGGACCTTCGGCGCTTCAAGGCGCTGACCCTGGGCAGCCCGATAATCATGGGACGCAAGACCAGCGACTCGATCGGCCGTCCACTGCCCGGCAGGCAAAACATCGTCGTCAGCCGACGGGCCGGAATCGCTATCGAGGGGTGCACAGTCGTCGATTCGCTCGATGCCGGGCTGGCCGCCGCCGCGCCGGCGCCAGAAGTCTTCGTGATCGGCGGGGCCGAGATCTATCGTCTGGCGCTGCCGATCGCCGAGATCGTGTACCAGACCCGCGTCCACGCTACTGTCGGCGCCGACACGTTCTTCCCGCCTTTCGATCTGGCCGACTGGGAGGAGATCACCCGCGAGGAGCATCCCGCTGACGCCAGGCACGTCTACGCGATGAGCTTCGTGACCCTCAGGCGTCGGACGTGAAGAGCTGGATCGCCTGGCTGTCGCCGGGCGGTGTGATCATTCGCTCGTAACGCAGCCCGATCTTCTCGATCACCCGGATGGACCGCACATTGTCGGGCGAGACGATGGCGAGTACTCGCGGCAGCTTCAGCACCTTGCGTGCGTGCTCGATGACGGCAGTCGCGGACTCGACCGCGTAACCAAGCCCGGTGAATCGCGGCAGGAATGCAAATCCGATGTCCGGGTCGTCCAGGTAGTCGCGTCGCACCAGCCCGCAGATGCCTGCTGGCTCTGCCGTCGCCTTCAGCTGGACCAGGTCGAGGCCGTAGCCGTACTTCCCGTGGCTCGCCACCGCACTGCGCATGATGTAACCGCGCGCACCCTCGAGGTCACGTACGCCCCGGTCTCCGATGTTGCGGATGAAGGAGGGGTCGTTCAGAAGCTCCAGCATGAATGCGGCGTCTTCCGGCAGCAGCCGCCTGATCGCGGTCCGCCTGGTTTCCAGTACCGGCATTTTCAGGCCGCCACCGGAAGTCGCTGGCGCATAACCATCCTCAGCAACAGCAGGCTCGTCAGCGCCTGCAGCGCCACGCTGGTGACGGAGAGGTACCAGAAGTGGCGCAGCTCGACGCCGGGATGGTGCGCCATCCAAAGTGCCGGCAGCACGAAGGTCACGAGCCGGCTTGCGCTGCTGACCAGCGAAGGCACGGTGTTGCCCAGTGCCTGGAACATGCCGGAGCAGCAGAATACGATGCCCGAGGCGACGAAGTTCCACGAGACCGTGCTCAGGTAAACGGCGCCCACTGCCACCACGCCGGGGTCCTGCGCGAAGGCGGCGACCAGCCAGGCTGGCTGCCACTGACAGGCAATCGTGAGCACCAGCATCAACACCGAACTCATCACGGCCGCCGAACGAAACGTCTCGCGCACCCGGTCGTAGCGTTGCGCGCCGAAATTCTGGCCCGCCACCGGCGCGACCGCGAAGGCCAACGCCATTGCCGGCAGGAAGATCGCCTGCATCAAGCGCGAGCCGACGCCGAAACCGGCCTGGGCGTCGGGACCAAAGTTGCGGATGGTTCCGTAGATGACGGCCATGATCACGAACATCAGCAGGAACTCGCCGCCCGAGGGCAGGCCGATGCCGAGCAGGCGTCGCCAGGTCTCGAGGCGCGGCCGGAGCTGGTCGCGGTGCACGGCGACGTATTTCTCGAGGCGATGGAAATACAGGTAAAGGATCACCACGCCGAACGCGATCGAGAGCGTGCTGGCAAGTCCGGCACCCGCGACGCCCATCGGATGGCCCGTACCCCAGCCGGCGATCAGCACCGGCGCCAGCAACACGTTCAGCAGCACGGTCACCATCTGCACCACCATCGTAGGCTTGACGATGCCGGTGCCACGCAGCGCCGATCCCATCGCCACCAGTGCAAACTGCAATGCCATGCCGGGCAGGAACCAGTACAGGTAGGTGATGCCGGCTGCCGTCGTGGCTGTGTCCGCGCCCACCGTGCCCATGAATGGCCCGCTCAGCGAATATCCGGCGATGATCGTGAACAGTGCGCAGCCGGCCGCCATCAGCAGCGACTGGTTGAACACCAGGTTCGCGTCTGCCGCATCCTTGCGGCCGACTGCCTGTGCGATCAGCGCGACCGTGCCGACGCCGAGCACCTGGGTCATCGCGACCACGACCATCATGACGGTTCCGGCCGCACCGACGCCCGCCAGTGCGGCGTCGCCCAGCCGACCGACGAAGTACAGGTCGACCAGGTAGTAGAGCGTCTGCATCAGCATGCCGATCGCCGTTGGAACTGCCATGGCGATCAGGTGTCGGCGGACGGGGCCTTCGGTCAGGTCATGCATCGGTGTTCCAGGTCCCGGTGCGCTGCGAACTTCGGAGTGCTGGTAATGGTCGAAGTCGTCGATACGCGTGGTTATTGCTTCTGCTGCGGACCGGATTACCCGTTCCGCGCGGGTCGGAGTATATATTCGAATACGGCCCCCGGGCGGGGCAGGAGGGCTCCATGAGGATCGAGAACCTGGCGGCGCTCGCAGCGCTTTCGTTGCTCGTACCACAGGTGGTCGTCGCGGAGGCCGCGCCTGAGGCTGGAAGCGCGGCCGATGCGATGGCCCCGGTCATGGCTGTATGGGTCGAGCAGAAGCTCGATTTCACGTACGTGGGTTTCACGTCCCACTATTCCTGCGACGGGCTGAAGACCAAGGTCAGTGCCATCCTGAAGGAGATCGGGGCCAGGCCCGTCAAGGTGACGGCCCGAGGCTGCATGAACCCACGGCACGGCGCGGAGTGGACTCCGATGCTCAACATGGTCGTGGCGATGCCGCGCGAGGCTACGCCGGAGATGCTGGCGGAGGTCACGCAGGATGCTTCGAAACGCGAGCTGGCAGCAAAGGCCGGGGGAAAGGTTGTACCGACTGCCGAGGCCGCGGCCGAATTTCCGGCACGAATACGACGCATCGATTTCCGCGACAGCCCGTCCGGCCTGGTGGAGCCCGGCGACTGCGAGCTGGTCGAGCAGTTGCGGGACCAGGTGTTCGTTCCGCTTGGGGCGAAAGTCGTCGAGAGCCGCATGAACTGCGTGCCTCACCAGCTCGGTGTCGGCATCGTGAATCTCTCGATCGACGTACTCGAGCCGCTGCCACAGAATTGACGTGAGCATCCCTGGCGCGGACGACGCGTCCGCGAGGTGACCTCCTGCCAGACCGGCGGCGTGGGCGCGGCGGTCGCCTGCACCGTCAGTGGTCGCTGAATTCCGTGGCGGGTTGCGCGCTCAGGACCTGGACGGGCGGCGAGGGCGCGTCGAGTCGCTGAGCCGTCAACGCGCCGCCCCAGACGCAACCGGTGTCGAGCGCGAGTACACCGGCTTCGTCGTGATAGCCCAGCGCCGACCAGTGGCCACACACGATTCTCGCGCCCGCCGAGCGCCGTCCGGCGGCACGGAACCAGGGCGCGGCGCCGGCAGGCAGTTGGGCCAGCGTTCCCTTGAACTTCAGCAGCATGCGACCGTCGGCGTCACAGACGCGAAGCCGCGTGAGCGCGTTGGTGATGAATCGCAGCCGGTCGGCGCCCTCGAGCTCTTCCCGCCAGAGGGCCGGCTCGTTACCGTACATCTGCTCGAAGAGCGCGCCGCTGTGGTCACCCCGCAGCGCCTGCTCGAGTTCACGTGCACAGCGGCGCGCAGTCTCAAGGTCCCACTGCGGCGGCAGGCCCGCGTGCAGCATGGTTGCGCCGAGTACCTGGTCGTGATGCAGCATGGGCCGGGACTGCAGCCAGTCGAGCAGCGACTCGCGGTCAGGCGCCTCGAGGATCGGGCGCAGGGACTGGTCCTGGTTCCTGAGTCCGGCGTCGCCGCGCGCCGATGCGAGCAGGTGCAGGTCGTGATTGCCGAGCACCACTATCGCCGCGTCGCCCAGCCGCGCGACCAGCCGAAGCACCTCCAGCGAGCGCGGGCCGCGATTGACGAGGTCGCCGACAAACCAGAGCCGGTCGCGACCGGGTAAAAATTCAATGAGCTCGAGCAGTGTCTCGAGTTCGTCGGCGCAGCCCTGTACATCGCCGACGGCGTAGGTCGCCATCCGGCGTCAGTGCAGCAGGCCCGGCATCGCCAGCCTGAATGGTGCGATCGTCGCGTCGAAGTGTTCGCCATCATCGCCGAGCATTCGGTACTTGCCCTGCATGGCGCCCACCGGCGTCTCGAGGATCGCGCCGCTCGAGTAGCGGAAACCCTCGCCGGGTTGCAGGTGCGGCTGCTCGCCGACCACACCGTCGCCGACCACTTCCTGCACCTTGCCGTTCGAGTCGGTGATGATCCAGTGGCGCGTCAGCAGGCGTGCCGGGACCGAGCCCTCGTTGCGTATCGTGATCGTGTAGGAGAACACGAACCGGCCGTCACCAGGACTCGACTGGTCCTCGATGTAACTGGTGGTCACATCCACGATGATGCGGTGGGACGATGGTTCGGTCACTGCAGCAGCTCCGTTGCGGATCAACTCTTCTGGAGGCGCACGGCGAGCACGTCGCAGGGTGCGGCGTGCAGTACGGTATCCTCGGTGAAATTGAACAGGATCGACATGCCGTGCCGTTCGCGGCTGCCGATCACGATCAGGTCGATTCCCCGCTCCTGGGCGACGCGAACCACCTCGGACTTGATGTTGCCCGTGAGTACCAGCCGCTCGGACTGGTCGAAGCCAAGCCTCGTGGAAAACTCCGCCAGGCGGGCGGTCGCCCGTTCCACGAGTTCACCTTCGATCTGCACGGCCGGCAGCAGCGCCTCGCCCATCGGTTCGACCGGCACGTACTCGACCACGTGCAGCAGCGTAAAGCTGGCGCTGGCGCCCGAGCCGAGCGTCCTGGCACGCTCGGCGACCTTGTCGCTTTCCTCTGTCAGGTCCAGGCAGATCAGGATCTTCGAGTATTTGCTCATGAGTGCCTCCGGCGGACACGCGCGTGTGTGTCGCCCGATTATAGGTCCCGCGTCCCGGGGTACCAATTGTGGATGGCATCCGGGGTGGCGCAGCGTCCTGAGGGGCCTAGTGCGGCAACTGGGCCGCGAGAGCCGCAAATTGCCCTGGCGCCAGCGTCTCGGCACGAGCGCCGGGGTCGACGCCAGCCGCCCTGATCGCATCCGTGCCAAGCAGGCTCGAAAGGGCGTTCCGCAGCGTCTTGCGTCGCTGTGAGAAGGCGGCCGACACCACGCGGGCAAACGCGGCATGGTCGGCGATGGCGAAGGGCGGGGCAGCATGGGGGTGCAGCGCAAAGAACGTCGAGACGACCCTGGGCGGCGGCGTGAAGGCCCCTGTTCCTATGTCGAACAGGGATTCGACCCGGACCCAGGGCGCCAGCATCACGGTCAATCGACCATAGTCCTTGCCGCCGGGTGACGCTGCCATTCGGGCAACCACTTCTTTCTGCAGCATGAAGTGCATGCTCGAGAACGCGTCGATCTGCGAAAGGAAGTGGAACAGCAACGGCGTGGAGACGTTGTAGGGCAGGTTACCGACCAGGCGCAGCGGCGGTCCGTCGCCGCGCAGTGCCCGGAAGTCGAACTCCAGTGCGTCTGCGAGGTGCACATGGAGTTCACCCAGGTCCTCGCAGCGCTCGGTGAGGCGCGGCACGACGTCCGCGTCGATCTCGATCGCGTCCAGGCGGCCCGCCTTCGACAGCAACGAAGCGCTGATGGCGCCGCGACCCGGTCCCACCTCGACGATGCGGTCGCCTGGCCTGGGGTCGACGGCGTTCACGATGCGCTCGATCGTGCCTCGATCGTGCAGGAAGTGCTGACCGTAGCGTTTCTTCGCGCGGTTCAACGGCGCATCGACCGGCAGATCTGCTCCGCCATGGCGAGCGCCGCCAGCATGCTGCCGGGATCGGCGCGGCCCTTCCCGGCAAGGTCGAGCGCCGTGCCGTGATCCACCGAGGTGCGCACGATCGGCAGGCCGAGCGTCACATTGACCGCGTTGCCGAACGCGGCGTGCTTGAGCACCGGCAGTCCCTGGTCGTGGTACATGGCCAGCACGACGTCGCAGCGCTGGAGCTGACCGGGCAGGAATGCCGTGTCCGCCGGCACGGGGCCGACGAGGTCGAGGCCCGAGCGTCGGAGTCGTGCGACCACCGGTCCGATTACTTCTATCTCCTCGCGACCGAGGTGGCCGCCCTCACCGGCGTGAGGGTTGAGCGCGCATACCAGTATGCGGGGATGCCGGATCGCGAACAGGCGCTTGAGGTCTGCGTCCAGGATCCTGAGCACCGAGGCGAGTGCCGCGGGCGTTACCGCCGCCGGGACTTTCGCGAGAGGCAGGTGCGTGGTGGCTAGCGCCACGCGCAGCCCTCCGCCGGCGAGCATCATCACCGGCCTGCGGGCGCCGCAGCGCTCGGCCAGGTACTCCGTGTGGCCCGAGAAAGGAATACCCGCGTCGTTGATGACCCCCTTGTGCACGGGTGCCGTAACCATCGCGGCGAAATCGCCGCGGATGCAACCCTCTGCCGCGAGGTCGAGCAGGCCGAGGACGTAGCGGGAATTGGCGACGTCGAGTTGTCCGGCGATGCACGGTTCGGTGAGCGGCACGTGCAGGACCTGGACGCCGCGACGGGCCGGCGCGGCGGCATCATAGTCCGGCAGCGAGTCCATCAATCGACGCGTGCCACGGACGCGGCCCAGCAGTCTGCGGTCGCCGAGCAGCACGATTCGGCATTTCCAGGCCTGCGCGACGATGGCCGCGCAGAGATCCGGCCCGATCCCGGCGGGCTCGCCGGTCGTCACTGCCAGCGTCGGGACCGCTCCGGGACGGCTCACTTGCGGTAGTCGACGTATGCCTCGTCGCGGAGGCGACGCAGCCACAGTTCCGTTTCCTCGTCTGCACGCGACTCGCGCATCTGCTGCACACACTTGTTCCGCGTGGCGTCTTCCGAGGCGTCGTAGGTACGACGGCCAAGCAGCTGCACGATGTGCCAGCCGAACTGCGTCCTGAACGGCTGGCTGATCTCGTCGACGTCGAGCAGGTCGATCTGCTTTTCGAAATCGGGCGCGAACGTTCCGGGACCGGTCCAGCCCAGGTCGCCGCCGCGCGTAGCGGAGCCCGGGTCGACCGAGGACACGGACGCGATGGCGCCGAAGTCCTCGCCGTTGACGATTCGGTCGCGAATCTCCTGCAGCTTCTGCCGCACGGTCTCGTCGTCCTCGATCGCGTTGGTCTGCATCAGGATGTGCCGCGTGTGGACCTGGGCGACCAGTGCCGCCGGCTGCGTGCTGCGGGTATCGACCAGCTTGAAGATGTGGAGCCCGCTCGGCGTGCGGATGATCTCGCTCACGTCGCCCGGCTGCAGGTTCGGCACGATCTCGGCCACCATCGACGGCAGCTGGCTCACCTTGCGCCAGCCGAGCTTGCCGCCGTCGAGGGCGGTACCGGCATCCGAATATGAGACCGCGAGGTCTGAGAAATCCTCTCCGCGCTTCGCGCGCTCGTACACACCCTGGGCGCGTGCAGCGCGCTCCTCGACCTGCTGCGGAGTTGCCGAGGCAGGGATGGCGACCAGGATGTGCGCGACGTCGTACTCGAGCCGGTCCTCTGGCGCAGCCAGGGCCTTGGCGACGCACTGGTCGACTTCGCGCGGTGAAATGTAGATGCGGGAATACACGTCGCGCTGCCGCAGCTGGCCCAGGATCATCTCCTGGCGGACCTCCTCGCGGTACGTCCGGTAGTTGATGCCCTGCGCCTCGAGCGCCGCGGGCAGGTCGCTGAACTTGACGTTGTTGCGGGCCGCCACATCGGTGAGCGTCTGGTTGAGTTGCTCGTCTGACACCTGGATGCCGGCGCGCTCGGCTCGCTGCATCTGGATTTCCTGCAGGATGAGCCGCTCCAGCACCTGCTGCCTCAGGATGCCACTCGGCGGCATCTGCTGGCCCGCCTGCTGCAGGCGCGTCGTGACCACCTGAACCTGCTGGTCCAGCGCGCTCTGCAGCACGATGCCGTCATTCACGACTGCGACCACCCGATTGAGCGATACACCGCGCCCTCCAGCCGGCGCATCGGGGCTGGCGGCCGGCGTAGTTGCCACCGGCACGTCGATCGGTACGTCGACCGGCGCGGTCACCGCGGGCGGGGCGCCAACGATCGCTTCAGGCTGCTGTGCCCACGCGGCTGTGGTCACGCCGGCCAGCAACACCAGGCCGGCAAAAAAGCTCTTGTAAATCAATGGCATCTCAGGGCTTTGGCTCGGCAGGGAGCGCGGAGTATCCACGAATCGCGTCCCGCAGGAAAGCCTCGTTGTCCACTCCGACACTCGACAGGCCCTTGAGTTCAAGTTGCAGGCCGACCGAGGTGTCGGAGGCTCCGGTGCGGCTGCTCACGAAGCGCCGGGTCACGACGCGGAGCGACCAGCAGCACGATGAATACTCGAGGCCCACGAACTGGTCCAGCGTCTTGTTTTCGGACAGCGAATACACCCAGCGCGAAAATGCGTGCCACTGCGTGCCGATGGGCCAGGCCATCGATACGTCGAACTGCTCCAGCAGATCGCGCTGGTAGCGATATGCGAGGTTCACGACACTGTCGCTGGCCAGCCGATACTGCACGCCGACTTCGCTGCGCTCGGTCTGGTTGGCGTCCGGGTCCCACTGGTAGGCAAAGCGACCGTTCCAGTGCTTGAAGGCGTCAAGCTCTATCTCGGCGACAAGGTCGGAACTGGAGCGATTGGTCGCGGTTTCGCCCGGCAGCGTGACCCGGGGCTGCTCGAAGTAGTAGGCCTGGCCGACGGTCGCGGTCAGGAACTGCTGCCCGCTCGCCGCATCGAGCAGCCTGGTCGTCACGCCGGCGCTCACCTGATTCGCGTCGCCGACGCGGTCGGCGCCGACGTAGCGATTGGTGCGGAAGAGTTGCACCATGTTGAGGTCAGGCGTGTCCGTATCGAAGATCGGGATCGCGTCCTGGTTGCGGTACGGGATGTATACGTACTGGATCCGGGGCTCGATCGTCTGCACGCGCTGCTGCTTCGATCCCGCCGGTCGCTCGAGCACGAAGCCCGAGTCCACGCTGAAGATCGGCAACGAGCGGTCGAGGCTGTCGTCCGTACCGGGAGCCGTGTCGCGCAGCGCGTACGCCGTGTAGCGCCAGGCTGCGGTTGCGTCCAGGTAGGCGCCGCTGTGTCCCGCACCCCAGGTGACCGCAGGCTCGGCGTCCAGGCGAAAGCCCTGCGGTCCGGTCGTACGGTAGAGGTTGACCGCCTCCGCGTCGAAGCTTGCGCCCAGGCCGTGCGAAAGTCCGCCCCAGTCTCCGGAGATGACGACCTGCGGCAGCATCGTGTACGGCCGCTCGTCTTCGGCCAGCTGATTGTCGATGACCTGGAAGTTCTGCGTGCGCGCCAGCATCGACCAGTGCCCGGTGTCGCGACGGATTTCCGCGAGCTGGTTCAGGAAGATGACGCTGGTGTTCTCGAAGCCCGAGCCGAAGTCCTCGAAGTAAGAGTTGTCCGTGACGTACGACGCGTTTGCCAGGAACCGCGTGCGCGGCTCGAACAGCGTCGTGTCCCTGAAGTGGTAGTAACCGCGCGAGTCGTTGCGTTCAGAGTCATGCGGCAGGTACTGCGCCTCCAGCACCCCGTGACTGCGTTCAGTCAGGTAGCGGAATTCAGGGTCAATGCGGTAACCACGCGCGGAATACCAGCGGGAGGTGAACGTGGCGTCGTAATTGGGCGCGATATTCCAGTACCAGGGCACGACGACCTGCGTGCCGTTCTTGCCGCCGCTGCCGAATGACGGGAAAAGCAGGCCGGACTTGCGCTGGTTACCCACCGGAAACGACAGCCACGGCGAGTACAGGATCGGCACGCCCTTGAAGTCCAGCCGGACATCGCGCGCCGTGCCGGTACTTGACTCCTGGTCCAGCGAGATCTTCTGCGCCCTGATCTCCCAGTCGTAATTGCCGGGCGGGCAGGCGGTGTAGCGCACACCCTCGAGGTCGAGTACCGTCTCGTCGCGGAGCGTCGCGTCCTTCGCGGCGCCGCGGCCGGAGCCGTCCACCAACTCGAATTTTGCACCTTGGAAGTTTCCGGCGCCGTCGGCGAACTGGCCGTCGCGACCGGTGACGTGGATGGTCGGGTCGAGGTATTCCACGTTGCCCTGCACGGTGATACTTCGCTTCTCGGCATCGACCGTTGCCCTGTCCGCCGATAGCAGTCGCTGGCCCATCTGTATCGAGACGTTGCCGGACAGCTCCGCATCGCCCGCGCGCGACAGGTCGCCCTGGTCGCTGGAGATGTTGATGTGCGGGTCGTCCGGGTCTGCCGCGCGCAGATCCTCGAGCCGCGGGTCGTCGACCACCTGGATCCGGCAGGACTGGTCAGCGACCTCCGCCGAAAACGCTACCAGGGGGCAGGACACGAGCGCCATTAGCAGCCGTCGCCAGTGGGACACGATGCGGGCGGGCGGCTTCATCGTTGCGATTATAATTGCCGCGCCTGATTCCATCCGACTTTCCGAGGCCCATCTTGACCGAAACCCGCAGAGACGACCCGCGGCTTGCCATGCTGCGCCACTGGCTGGAGCACGACCTCGGCTGGCAGGATGCTGCGCTGGCCCCGGCATCCGCAGACGCCAGTTTTCGCAGGTATTTCCGCGTAACGCGGCCGCAGGGCACCTGTATCGCGATGGACGCGCCACCGGACAAGGAGAATGTCGAACCCTACCTGGCGGTTGCAGGGATGCTGGTCGGGATCGGGGTCAACGCACCCCGGGTGATTGCCCGTAACGCCGAGCAGGGTTTCCTGCTGCTCACGGACCTCGGATCCGTCACCTACCTGGACGCGCTGGCCGATCGCCGGCGGGCAGGGTCTCTCTACTCGGACGCGATCCACGCGCTGGTGCGGATCCAGGCGGACGGCAACGCCCACGCGGCAGGCCTGCCGCCGTACGACGAAAAACTGCTGCGCTTCGAGATGAGCCTGTTCACCGACTGGCTGCTCGGCCGGCACCTTGGGCTGGCACTGGACGGCGGCGGGCAGCGCGACCTTGCCAGGGCGTTCGACCTGCTGGTCGCGAACGCGCTCGGGCAGCCGCAGGTGTTCGTGCATCGCGACTACCACTCGCGGAACCTGATGGTCTGCGAACGCGACAACCCGGGCATCCTCGATTTCCAGGACGCCGTGAATGGCCCGCTCACCTACGACCTCGTGTCCCTGCTCAGGGACTGCTACATCGACTGGCCGCAGGATCGGGTCGTCGAATGGGCGCGCGAGTTCAGGCGTGCAGCCCTGGCTGCTGGCCTCGACGCAGGCGCCGACGAGCAGCAGTTCCTGCGCTGGTTCGACCTGATGGGCGTGCAGCGGCACCTGAAGGCCAGCGGCATCTTCGCGCGCCTGTGGCACCGCGACGGCAAGGCGGGCTACCTGCCGGACGTGCCGCGTACGCTCGGCTACATCGAGCAGGCCTGCGGCCGGCACCCGGATCTCACCGCGCTCGGCGTGCTGGTGCGCGACCGCGTGCTGCCGGCGGTGCGCTCCAGCCTCGAGGTGAAGCGCGCATGAAGGCGATGGTGCTCGCGGCCGGCCGCGGTGAGCGCATGCGGCCGCTCACGCTGGATCGCCCGAAGCCGCTGCTGGAAGTGGCCGGGTTGCCGTTGATCGGACACCATCTCCATGCGCTGGCGATGGCGGGATTCCGCGAGGTCGTGATCAACGTTTCCTGGCTCGGCGAGCAGATCCGCGCTGCGCTGGGCGACGGCTCACGCTACAACGTGCGCATCGAGTACAGCGACGAGGGGCCAGAGCCGCTCGAAACCGGCGGCGGGATCTTTCGCGCACTGCCGCTTCTCGGGCCCGCCCCGTTCCTGGTGCTTAACGGCGACGTGTGGACCGACTACCCGTACGCGAAGCTGCGCGGGTCGCTGCGACCCGACGACCTTGCGCGGCTCGTGCTGGTGCCGAACCCGGCGCACAACGCAGGCGGCGACTTCGTGCTGCGCGCTGGGCGCATCGTCGAGCGGCGCGACGGGGGCGGACAGGAAGAAGAGGGCGAACGGCTCACGTTCTCCGGTGTCGGCGTCTACCGGCCAGAACTGTTTTCAGGCTGCAGTGACGGCATATTCAAGCTGGCGCCGCTGATCCGGGCCGCGGCGCGCGAGCATCGAATCGGCGGCGAGCTGCACGACGGCGATTGGATGGACATCGGCACGCCGGAAAGGCTGTCCGTACTGGATCGGCGGCTGCGCGGCACCTGAAGTCGGTACGGCGACTGTCGTCCGGACCGCGCCGTGCGCTGCGGGGCGCAGCCTGCAACGAGAGTGCAGGCTGCGCACACGCCTTCGCGCCTACGGGGTCGTATTCGGGGTCTTCGTCACCAGCGGGATCGAAGACGCGACGGCCACGTCCAGCAGCGCCCGGATCTTGTTGTCGATCTGGACGAACTGGGCGACCTTGGTCGCCGGCAGCTCCTTTTCGAGCTTGCCCGCGTACTTCTCCAGCAGGGACAGGCGTTCCTGGCGGAGCTTGAACGCCTGCTTCATGATGTCCCTGGCCTCGGGGTCCGTCATGCCGCCGAGGTCGGCGACGAACAGCCGGTTGTTGAGGTTGGAGGCGCTGGTCATCAGCTTCTTCATCTCGGCCTCGTACTCGTCGTAGATCGGCGTGAACTTCTCGAGCTGCTTCGGCGTGAGCGCCAGCGTATCGAGCACGACCTGGCGCTTGTCCTGCTGGAGCAGGGTAATCAGCTCCTGGGTGTTGGCGAGTTCCTGGGCGCCCAGGTCCTGGGCGAGGGTCGGCTGGGTGGCGCCGAGGGTGGTGACGGCTGCGAGTGCGAACAGGATCTTCTTCATCGTATTTTCCTGGCTGTGGTGTGACGGATAGGAGGAATAGGAGGATTAGAGTGGCGCCGCGGCGTGCCCACAAGGGGCATCAGCCACCCGACTGCCAGCCGCAATCGAGGCTGGCATGGACCATAGTCTAGCAGCCCGGTCCCCGGGCGCTCCAAAGCCCGGGACTACAATGGGCCGTCGCGCTCAGGCGATGCATGGACGCTTGGCGCTCGATCGATGCCGGTCGCCTGCCGTGTCGCGGCCGCATGGCAGTAGAATGCCGCGCATGAGCACCCTCAAGGGCATTCCCGTCGTCACCGCGCCCGCCCGCAGCGGTGAGAAGTACGTGACGGGGCAAGGCACTACAGCGATCAAGGACGGCATCAAGTCCGGCGGCGCCCCGGCACCGTTGCCGGCCGGCCGAAAACCGTCGTGGCTGCGCGCGCCGATGCCGGGCGGCGACGGTTTCGACGGCGTGCGCCGCACGGTGCGCGAGCACCGGCTCGCGACGGTCTGCGAGGAAGCCAAGTGTCCGAACATCGGCGAGTGCTGGAACGCAGGCACGGCCACGCTGATGCTGATGGGCGAAGTGTGCACGCGCGCCTGCCGCTTCTGCGCGGTGGACACCGGCAACCCGCGGGGCTGGCTGGACGCCCTGGAGCCGGAGAATGCTGCGCGCAGCGTTCAGCTCATGGGCCTCAAGTACGTGGTGCTCACGTCGGTCAATCGTGACGACCTCGAGGACGGCGGCGCGGCCCATTTCGCGGCCTGCGTGCGCGCGATCAAGCGCTTGAATCCGGATACCGCCGTCGAGGCGCTCACGCCGGATTTCCAGGGCGTGCTCACCGACGTCGAGAGCGTCGTTGACAGCGGTCTCGAGGTGTTCGCACAGAACGTCGAGACAGTGCGCAGGCTCACGCACCCGGTGCGCGATCCACGCGCATCGTACGAGCAGACGCTGGCGGTGCTCGCGCATGCGAAGCGGCACCGCCCGTCGGTGCTGGTGAAGACCAGCCTGATGCTGGGTCTCGGCGAAACGGATGCCGAAGTGCTCCAGACAATGGATGACCTGCGCCGCGCGGGCGTCGACATACTCACGCTCGGCCAGTACCTGCGGCCCACGGTGAATCACCTCACGGTGGAGCGCTTCGTCACGCCGGCAGAGTTCGAGGCATACCGTGCCCAGGCACTCGCACGGGGTTTCATCGAGTGCGTCGCGGGTCCGCTGGTACGCTCGAGCTACCGTGCCGAACAGGCGCTGGCGCGCAACAACGCGGGACTGGGCGAAGGCGGCGTCGCGCGGCGCTGAGCGCGTCGCGCAGTGACTACGCCACCGGCTCGCCGCACCGTACCAGGGTCCAGATGCCGGCCGCACACGACATTCCATCGCCCGTGCTGCGCTGGCTGGGCCTGGTCGAGTACGAGCCCACCTGGCGAGCGATGCAGCGGCAGGTGGATTCGCGTGGTCCGGAGTCTCCGGATGAGTTCTGGTTCCTGGAGCACCCTCCGGTCTTCACGCTGGGCATGAACTCGCGTCCCGAGCACCTGCTCGCGACCGGCGACATTCCAGTGGTGCAGATCGACCGGGGCGGGCAGGTCACCTATCACGGACCGGGCCAGCTGGTCGTGTATACGCTGGTAGATCTCGAGCGTGCCGGGCTCGGCGTGCGCGCGCTGGTCGAGGGCATCGAGCGCGCGATCATCTCGACGCTGGCCGACTGGGGTATCGAGGCCATCGGGCGCCGCGACGCGCCCGGTGTCTACGTGGCAGGCCGCAAGATCGCAAGCGTGGGGCTGCGCATCCGCCACTCGCGTTCGTACCACGGGCTCGCGCTCAACGTTGCGATGGACCTCGAGCCGTTCCGCCGAATCAATCCCTGCGGCTATGCGGGACTGCAGATGACGCAGGTGAGTGAACTCGGCGGTCCTTCCGGCCTGCGGCGGGTCGCGGGTGCGCTGGCGCCACGCCTGCTCCAGTCACTCGGACTGCCCGAGGCGGATCAGAGCGCGACCAGCACCTGGCGGCAGGACGTGAGCTCGACGTAGGCGGCGTCTACCTGGGCCTTGCTCTCGGCGCGCACCGTGACGGTGATGCCGAGATACTTGCCGCCGCTGCTCGGGCGCTCCTCGATGCTGCCCTCGGCTTGTGTGCCGAAGTGCCGCGTGATGATGCCGAGCACCAGGCTGCGGAAGTCGTCGGTCGCGGCGCCCATCACCTTTATCGGGAAATCGCAGGGAAACTCCAGCAGTGTGTCGTCAGCCATCGCTCAGGCCGCAGGCGTGGAGGCGATGTCGTCGAGGTGCTGCTGCAGTCGAGCATACATCGCCGACCACAACGGTCCGGGGCGGCCGCTGCCAACCGGTGTGCCGTTCACCGAGGTCACCGGCAGCACGCCGCGGCCCGCGGATGCAATCCACACCTCGTCGCAGCTCGCAATGTCCCGCGCCTCGACGTCGCAGATCTCGCAGGGCAGCCAGCCGGCCGCAAGCTCAAGCACTGCGTCACGCGAAGTGCCGGGCAGGATGCGGTGGCTGTTGGGCGGCGTGACCAGAGTGCCGCCGACGCACAGGAACACGCTGCTCGACGAGCCTTCGAGCAGCAGCCCATCGCGCGTGAGCAGGGCCTCGTCCGCGCCACGGTCAGCCGCTTCCTGCCTGAGCAGGACGTTGCCGAGCAGCGCAATCGACTTGATGTCGCAACGGTCCCAGCGGATGTCCTCGAGCGTGACGGCGCGCAGTCCCTGCTCGAGCGTAATGGCGGACGGTTCCGGATAGGGGCTCGCGAACGCGAACGCCGTGGGCTTCGCATTCGCCGGAAACAGGTGATTGCGGCCGTACTCGGTGCCGCGTGTCACCTGGAGATAGATGAGTAGCTCCGGCGCCGCGGCTTCGGCCGCCAGCCTCTGCAGCACCGTCGTCCACCCGGCTTCGTCCAGCGGGTTCGCCACGCGGATGCCGCGCAGGCTGTCGTCGAGACGCTTCAGGTGCTCGCGCAACCGGAATGGCCGGCCGCGGTGCACGGGGACCACTTCGTAGACGCCATCCGCAAACAGGAACCCCCGGTCGAGCGGCGAAATCCGGGCCTGCGAGAGCGGAAGGTATTGGCCGTCCAGGTAGCAGGCAGGGTAGGGGGCGGCCACGTCAGTTGAACCAAAGGCGCACGGTGTCGATCGCGCGGCGGAAGAAGCCGCCCGCCGCGACGTCCTGTGCAGGGTAGAGATCGTAGGTGGCGACCGGCTGGCCGTCGACGACGATGCTGGCCTTGCCCACGGTCGTGCCTGCTGCGAGCGGTGCGACTAGTCGCGCAGGAAGCTCGAACTCCGCCTGCACGCCGCCGGCCTGGCCGCGCTGGCTGGTGACGTACAGGTCCTCGTGCAGCACGAGCCCCACGTCCGGTTGCGCGCCTTTCCAGACGCGCACGGTGGTCAGCGGCTGGCCGGCGCCGTAGATGCGCTTCGATTCGAAGAAGTTATAGCCGTAGCCCAGCAGTGCGGCGCTCGCGTCCTCGCGAGCCTTCATCGAGCCGGTGCCGAGTACCACCGAAATCAGCCGCATCCCGTCGCGATTCGCGGAAGCGACCAGGCAGTAGCCGGCAGACTCGGTGTGCCCCGTTTTCACGCCGTCCACGGTAGGGTCGCGCCACAGCAGGCCGTTGCGGTTGGGCTGCGTGATGTTGTTCCAGGTGAATTCCTTCTGCGAATACCACTTGTAGTAGTCGGGGTACTGCTTGATCACGGCCCGGGTCAGCGTGGCAGCGTCGCGCGCCGTCATGTAGTGGTCGGGATCCGGCATCCCCGCCGCATTCGTGAAATGCGAATTCGTCATTCCGAGCTGCTTCGCATACGAGTTCATCATCTGCGCAAACGCGGGCTCCGTACCCGCGACGTGCTCGGCCAGCGCCACCGTGGCGTCGTTGCCGGACTGCACGATCATGCCCTGGATCAGGTTCTCTACCGAGACCTGCTTGCCAACCTCGACGAACATCCTCGAGCCTTCCTGCTTCCAGGCGTTTTCGCTGATCGTGACCATGTCGGTCAGCTTGATGCGGCCTTCGCCGAGCGCGTGGAAAACGGCATAGGCCGTCATCAGCTTGGTGAGGCTGGCGGGCTCCTGTCGCGAGTCGGGATCGAGACCCGCGAGTACGCGACCAGTGTTTGCGTCCACGAGGATGAAACTGCGCGCGTTGAGCTCCGGTGGGGCAGGCAGCGGAGTTGCCGGGTCTGTGGCGGTCGCCGCTCCGGCAGTCGTCGCCGGTGCAGCGGCTTGTGCGGCTGCATCAGGGGCGGCGTTGGTGCCGGCGGCCGGTTCGGTCGTGCCGGCCGTCGTCGCGGTCGCGGAATCACCTGGCGGCGCAGCATCTCCGTCCTTGGAGCCGGAGCAGCCCGCGAGCAGGGCCGCCAGCGACAGGACCAGTGAAAGGGAAAACGAGGCAAGGGTCGAGTGTGATCGGGTCATTTAGGGGTGCTTGATATTGAATCAAATGAAAACGTTGACGCCGGCCTGGGCGCGGCGTCTGCGGGACCGTCGGCATCGACGGGTTCAACGGGTTCAACGGGTTCAACGGGTTCGGCGGGAACGGCGGGTTCAACGGGAACGGTAGCGCCCGCCGCAATGGCCTCGGCGAGGTCGTTCACCGCGCTCGCGTACAGTGAGCTGCGGTTGTAGCGGGTGATCGCGTAGTAGTTGCTGAAACCGACGCGATATTCCATCCCGTTGGCGACCGGGAGCGGTATCAGTACCGCGGGCGCTTCCGGTGGCTGTGACGTTTCGAATTGCACGCCGCGCGCGCGCAGCGACCGCACCGTCTCCGACAGGGCCAGCTTGTCGTCGGACAGCCCTTCGAGCCTGGCCTCGGTGACATCGGCGCGGACCATCACCGGCTCGCCCGGCCGCCAGCCATTCTTAATCAGGTAGTTCGACACGCTCGCGAAGACGTCGCTCCAGTTGCTCCACAGGTTGCGGTGCCCGTCGCCGTCGCCGTCGACCGCAAACGTCCTGAAGCTCCCGGGCATGAACTGCGGAATCCCCATCGCGCCGGCATACGAGCCGAGCGGCGCAAGTGCATCGAGCGACTCCTCGCGGGCCATCAGCAGGAACTGCTCGAGCTGCTCGCGGAAGAAGCGGCTGCGCGGCGGGTAGTCGAATCCGAGCGTCGAGAGCGCGTCGATCACCCGGTACTTGCCTGCAATCTGGCCGTAGAACGTCTCGACACCGGTGATCGCGACCAGGAATTGGGCCGGGACGCCGCCGGCCGCGGCGCGTTCGAGCGCCGCAGACTGCGCACCGGAAACCTCGATGCCCTGTGTTACGCGCCGCTCGGTGATGAAAAGCGCCCTGTACTCCTGCCAACTGAGCCGCTTCTCGGCCGGTCTCGCGATCGCTTCCAGGATGCTCGAGCGCGACTCCGTCTTCGACATCAGGTCCGTGAGCGCCGCGGCGTCGAAGCCGTGCCTGTCGCTCATCTCGGCGACGAATCCGGCGACGTCCTCGCGGCTGGTGTCGAAGGCACGCGCGGACTCCGCCGCCAGTGCGGCAACCAGGACCAGCGCGGCCAAATGCAGGCGGCGCGACAGCGTGTGCCACGGTTGGCGTGTGTTCACGTCGAGACGAGTTTCCGGCGGGAGTGGATGGACATCAGGATACCGAAGCCGGCCATGAGGGTCACCATCGACGTGCCGCCGTAGCTCACGAGTGGCAGCGGCACGCCCACGACCGGCAGGAGTCCTGCGACCATTCCGCTGTTGACGAACACGTAGACGGCAAATGTCAGGGTCAGTGAGCCAGCCATCAGCCGCGAAAAGGTGTCCTGCGCCTGGACGGCGATGTAGAGCCCGCGGGCGACGACCAGCATGTAAAGCGCCATCAGCACGCCGAGCCCGACCAGTCCCCATTCCTCGCCGATCACCGCGAAGATGAAATCCGTCGAGCGCTCCGGCAGGAACTCCAGTTGCGACTGGCTGCCGCCCATGTACCCCTTGCCGAACAGGCCGCCCGAGCCGATCGCTATCTGCGACTGGATCGTGTGATATCCGGCCCCCAGCGGATCGTCCTGCGGGTTCAGGAACATCAGCACGCGCTTTCGCTGGTAGTCGTGCATGAAGTGCCATGCCACGGGCACCGCCGCCAGGAACGCCGCGCCCAGGCCCGCAATGTAGCGCAGCTGCAGCCCGGCAAGCAGCACGACCATCGTGCCGCCGGCGGTGACCAGCAGCGCCGTGCCGAGGTCCGGCTGTTCCGCAATCAGCAGCACCGGCACCAGTACCGCTACGCCCAGCACCAGCAGCGAGCGCAGGTCCGGCGGCAACGGCCTGTCGTGCAGGTACCAGGCGCAGGCGAGTGGAACGGCGATCTTCATCATCTCCGAGGGCTGGAAGCGCACGAAGCCGAGATTGAGCCAGCGCTGGGCGCCCATCGATACGTCACCCTTGACCGCGACCACGACCAGCAGCAGCACACCCAGCGCGTAGAGCCACGGAGCGCCGACTCGCATCAGGCGCGGAGGTACCTGGGCCACCGCGACCGTCACTCCGAGCGCCAGCCCGACGCGCGCGGCCTGGGCGAGGAATACGTTGAGTTCCTCGCCGGCGGCGCTGTAGAGGACGACGAGGCCGGCAGCGCAGACTGCGAGCACACTCAGCAGCAGCGGCCCGTCGAGGTGCAGCACGTCCATCAGCCGCCCGGTGAGCGTCAGCGTCCTTCGAGTGCGGCTCGAGTACCCGGGTCCGGCGATCTCGTTCCTCATTCCTCGACTCCTCCGGTGGCGACGGGTGCCGGCTGCGGCGGCGCCGCACCGGCTGCCTCTGGCCGCGTGCCCGTCGCAGGTGACGCGCCAGCGCCGGCGGCTTCGTTGGGCGGCGCGCCCGTGGGCCGTGAAACCGCCGCGCCAGTAGCGGGAGCTGCTGCAGAGTCTGGCAGCAGGTACGCGTCAATCACCTTGCGCGCGATCGGTCCGGCCGTACCGCTTCCGCTGCGCCCGTTCTCCACCACCACCGCCACTGCGATCCGCGGGTCCAGTGCGGGCGCAAAAGCGATGAAAAGGCCGTGGTCGCGCAGCCGGTCGGCTACTTCCGATTCCTTGTATTTTTCGTTCTGCTTGATGCCGAACACCTGCGCGGTGCCGGATTTCCCGGCTATCTGGTAAGGCGCCCCGACCTGCAGGCGGCGCGCCGTGCCATTCGAGTCGTTGGTCACCCCGATCATGCCGCCGATGATCACGTCCCAGTACGCTGGGTCGCTCACCTCTACCGGCGCCAGCTCGCGCGGCGGCAGTACCTTTATTTCGCCAGTACTCGAATCGCGGATGCGCGTCACGAGCCGCGGCGCGTATCGCTTGCCGCGCATGGAGATCGTCGCCGCAACATGCGCAAGCTGCAGCGGTGTCGTCAGCATGTATCCCTGCCCAATGCCCGCGATGACGGTCTCGCCCGGGAACCAGACCTGTTGTTCCCTGCGCTTGAAGGCCATCTTCTTCCAGTCGCGCGAAGGCAGCAGCGCCGAGCGCTCGCCGCCGATGTCGATGCCGGTTTCGGCGCCGAGACCGAACTTCGAGAGGAAATCGTGCATGCGGTCGATGCCGAGCTGCTGTGCGAGCCCGTAGAAATACACGTCGCAGGACTGGGCGATCGCCGAATGCATGTTAACCGTGCCGTGCCCGCCCTTTTTCCAGTCGCGATAACGGTGGCTGTCGCCCGGCAGCTGGTAGTAGCCACGGCAGAATTCAGTCCGGTCGGGATCGGCGATGCCGTATTCGAGCCCGGCAAGCGCGATCAGCGGCTTTATCGTCGAGCCGGGGGGGTAGACGCCGCGCAGCGCGCGGTCGTAGAGGGGTACGTCGATGTTTTCGGATAGCGCAGCGTATTCCGCGTACGACAGTCCTCGCGCGAAGCCGTTCGGGTCAAAGGTCGGGGTGCTCACGAATGCGAGCACGTCGCCATTGCGCGGGTCAATGGCGACCACGGCGGCGCGCTGGCCGGCAAGTGCGTCCTCGGCGGCCTTCTGTACTCGCGCATCTACCGCCAGGTAGAGGTCGTTGCCGGCGACGGGCTCGCGCCGCTGCAGGTCTGCAGCCTCGGTACCCACGCGCTCCACGTGGCGGCCCTGCGCATTCACCAGCAGCTGCTGGTAGCCGGTCTCGCCGTGCAGTTCGTCTTCATAGGCACGCTCCACGCCAAGCTTGCCGATCAGCGTCGTACCAGCATAGTTGGCCACGTCGATCCGCTTCTCGTCCTGTTCGCTGATGGCGGCCACGTAACCGAGCGCGTGGACGCCGGTGCCGCCCAGCGGGTAGTAGCGGGTCAGCCTCGGCCTGACCTCGACGCCCGGAAAGTCTTGCCGTCGAACGGCGAACCGCGCGAGTTCCTCCTCGCTCAACTGCAGCCGTACGGGCACCGAGTCGAACGCGCGGCGCGCCTTGATCGTGCGCAACACGCGGTCGTGTTCCTCGGCCGGCAGCAGCTTGAGCTCGACCAGCCGTGACAGTGTTTCCTCCAGGTCAGGAGTCTGCTCGCGAGTGATCTCGAGCTGGTAGGACGGGCGGTTCAGCGCGAGCGGGACGCCGTTTCGGTCCAGCACCAGGCCACGGCTCGGTGGCACGGGATCGATGCGGATGCGGTTGCCCTGCGAGAGTTCGCTGAAATAGTCGTACCTGAGTACCTGCAGGTAGACGAGCCGCGCAACCAGGGCCGACAGGCACAGGAGGATCACCAGCGTCGCGGCGATCACCCGCCGGCCGAACATGCGCTGCTCAGCCCAGTGATCCTTGAGGCGGACTGTGCGGGCCATAGTGACCGATCAGCGCGAACGTCGGGTCAGCGTGTCGCCCGCCGCGACGATCAGCGGCCAGAGCAGGGCTCCCGAGAGCACCGGAAGCCAGCGATTCCATTCCGTGTAGCCGTGGCCGGTCAGCCCATCGGTCCAGAAGATGATGAAGTGGTACAGCGCGAGCAGCAGCAGAACTGCAGCGGCCTGGTGGGGAATCGGGAACATGCGCATGCGCAGCTGAAGGCGGTGCGTAAGGAACGCCACGACCAGGAACCCGAGTGCGTGCTGACCGAGCACCATGCCGCGCAGCACGTCGAGAAACAACCCGGCGAGCCACGCGTACCACAGGCCTGCGATGCGCGGGCTCGAAAGGATCCAGTAGACGACTGCAAGCAGCGCGAAGTCGGGCCGCGCCGCGTCCAGCCAGCCAGGCAGAGGCACGATCGCCAGCGCGAGGCCAGCGGCGACACTGAGCCAGTACAGGATCCGGCGACCGAGCATGCTGCGCCTCATTGTGCTGCTCCAGCGGCCGCATCGGGCGCGGGCGTCGATGGCGCGGGCGTCGATGGCGCGGGCGTCGATGGCGCGGGCGTCGATGGCGCGGGCGTCGATGGTGCGGGCGTCGATGGCGCGGGCGTCGATGGCGCGGGCGTCGATGGTGCGGGCGTCGATTGTGCAGCTGCCGATTGGGCGTGCGCCGATTCGACAGGCGCCGACTCGGTCGCGGCTTCCGTCTCGGGCTGCGGTGCGTCGAACCACACCAGCATCACTTCGCTGTCGCGGTCGAGAGCCGCGCTTGGCCGCGCCTCGACGATGGCAAAAGTCGCCTTGGAGGTACGCTCGACCCTGGTGACGGTAGCGACCGGATAGCCTGGAGGGAACACGCCTCCCATGCCGGTCGATATCAGCAGGTCTCCCTTGCGGATGTCGGACTCACCGGTGACGAACGGAAGCGACAGTCGATCCGGATCGCCTGTGCCGACCGCAATGGTGCGCACGCCGCTGCGGTTCGACTTCACCGGAATCGCGTGCTCCGCGTCGCTGATCAGTATCACCTCGGATGTGCGCGTGTTGACGCGCCATACCTGGCCGAAGATGCCCTGTGCATCGAGCACCGTCTGGCCCTTGAATACACCGTCGGAAGCGCCGCGGTCGAGCAGTACGCGGTGACGGAACGGATCGAGGTCCACCTTGAGAATTGAGGCGACCATGGCGCGCTTCGCGACTGCAGCCGAACTGCCGCGCATTTCGCGCAGCCGCCGGTTCTCCTGGTCGAGTGCATCGAAGCGCTGCAGCTGCAGTTTCGCGTCACGCAGCTGCGCGGAGAGCTCGAGATTCTGCTGGCGCAGGCTGTCGCTGTCCGCGAACCAGCCCGCAATCGATTCCCAGGCGCTGAACGGCAGGTCGATGGCGAGCTGCAGCGGATAGGCGGCGGAATTCATCCAGCCGCGCACCCGCTCGAGCTGCTCGTAACGGACGTCGGCCACCATCAGCGCGATCGAGGCGGCCGCGAGCATCAGGAACGTGGCAACCAGCGGTGTGCCGCGGCCGATGATCGGGCGCGAGTCGTGGCTCAGTTCTACCACGGTGGCGGCAGCTGGGCGGTCACGCTCGCGATCAGTCGAGCCCGAAGAGGCCCGGGCCGTGTTCGTCGATCAGTTCCAGCATCTTGCCGCCGCCGCGTGCCACGCAGGTGAGCGGGTCCTCGGCCACCACGACCGGCAGGCCCGTTTCTTCCATCAGCAGCTTGTCGATGTCGCGCAGCAGCGCGCCACCGCCCGTCAGTACGATGCCGCGGTCAGCGACGTCCGAGCCGAGCTCCGGCGGAGTCTGTTCGAGAGCGGCCTTGACCGCACCGACGATGCCCTGCAACGGCTCCTGCAGCGCCTCGAGGATCTCGTTCGAGTTCAGTGTGAAGCTGCGCGGCACGCCTTCGGAGAGGTTGCGACCCCTGACTGATATTTCGCGAACCTGCTGGCCTGGATACGCCGAGCCGATTTCGATCTTGATGCGTTCGGCAGTTGCCTCGCCAATCAGGATCCCGTAGTTCCGCCGCACGTAATTGATGATCGCCTCGTCGAAGCGGTCGCCGCCGAGGCGCACGGATGCGGCGTACACGATGCCGTTCAGCGAAATGACCGCCACTTCGGAGGTGCCGCCGCCGACGTCCAGCACCATCGAACCGCGTGCCTCGTGCACGGGCATGCCCGCGCCGACCGCGGCCGCCATCGGTTCCTCGATCAGGCGCACCCAGCGCGCGCCGGCACCCTCGGCCGATTCCTGGATCGCCCGCCGCTCGACCTGGGTCGAGCCGTAGGGCACGCACACCAGGACTCGCGGGCTCGGGCGAATCATCCGGTTGCCGTGCACCTTCTCGATGAAGTACTGCAGCATCTTCTCGGTAACGGTGAAGTCCGCGATCACACCGTCCTTCAACGGGCGGATTGCCGTGATGTTGCCGGGCGTGCGGCCCAGCATGTTCTTCGCTTCCGTACCGACTGCCTCGATCTTCTTGCCGCCGCGCGAGGGCTCTTCGCGTATCGCGACGACCGAGGGCTCGTTCAGCACGATGCCCTTGCCGCGGACGTAGATGAGAGTGTTGGCGGTGCCTAGGTCGATCGAGAGGTCGTTGGAAAAATAGCCTCGGAGTTTCTTGAACATCTGGGGAAAAGTGACCAGCAGGAGGAGGGGCGCGCGGTTGCGCGGCATCAGGACAATTTAACCATTGTCAGGACTTTCGGCAAGGCGACGTGTATGATTTATCGACTGTTTTTTCCGGTTCTGCGAGCTTTTCATGAGTTTGACTCGTGCCCAGGTGGAGGGCATCGCCCACCTCGCTCGCCTCGAGATCAGCGAGGCGCAGTTGCCCGTCTACGTCGACAGCCTGTCCAGCATCATCGATTTCGTCGAGCAGCTGTCGGCCGCCGACACCAGCGGGGTCACGCCCATGGCCCACCCGCTCGCGGACCAGGCCCAGCGCCTGCGCCCGGACCTGGTAACCGAGACCGACAGGCACGAGAAGTACCAGCAGAACGCCACCGCAGTCGCGGCCGGCCTGTACCTCGTCCCCAAAGTCATCGACTGAGGCATGGCCATGTCGCTGCACACGCTGACCGTCGCAGAGCTGGCGGCCGGCCTCAGGGCCCGGCAGTTCTCCAGCCTCGACCTGACCCTGCACTTCCTCGGTCGCATCGAGCGGATGGCGCCCGACCTGAACGCTTTCGTCACGGTAACCGCGGACCGCGCACTGGCTGACGCCCGGGCCGCCGACGAGCTGCTGGCGAAAGGTGAGGGCGGCCCCCTCACCGGCGTCCCGATCGCCCACAAGGACATTTTCTGCACGGACGGCGTCCTGACGACCTGCTCGTCCAGGATGCTCTCGAACTTTGTCGCGCCTTACGACGCCACCGTGGTCGAGCGCTGGAAGGCTTCGGGCACGGTCCTGCTCGGCAAGACCAACATGGACGAGTTCGCGATGGGCTCGTCGAACGAGACCAGCTTCTTCGGCCCGGTACGCAACCCGTGGGATCCGTCCCGGGTGCCCGGCGGCTCCTCGGGTGGCTCCGCCGCCGCGGTCGCCGCCTGCCTCGCGCCCGCGGCCAGCGGCACCGACACCGGTGGCTCGATCCGCCAGCCCGCGGCCCTGACCAACCTGACCGGATTCAAGCCGACCTACGGGCGGGTGTCGCGATACGGCATGGTCGCGTTCGCGTCCAGCCTGGACCAGGCGGGCGTGCTCACGCGGTCGGCCGAGGACGCGGCGCTGCTGCTCGGTTCGATGGCCGGCTTCGATCCGCGGGATTCGACCAGCGTCGACGTGCCGGTACCCGACTACATGGCCGAACTCTCGCGGCCGATCGCGGGGCTGCGTGTCGGCGTGATCCGGGAGTTCTTCGACAAGGGCCTGGAACCGGGTGTCGGCAAGCTGGTGCAGGATGCGATCGACGCGCTGCAGGCCGCGGGCGCCACGGTGCGGGAGGTGAGCCTGCCCGCGCTGCCATTGTCGGTGCCGACCTATTACGTGGTGGCGCCTGCCGAATGCTCATCCAACCTGTCGCGTTTCGACGGCGTGCGCTTCGGCCACCGTTGCGAGGGGCCGCGCGACCTGCTGGACCTCTACAAGCGCTCGCGAGGCGAGGGCTTCGGCGACGAAGTGAAGCGCCGGATCATGACCGGCACCTACGTGCTCTCGGCCGGCTACTACGATGCCTACTACCTGAAGGCACAGCAGGTGCGGCAGGTGATAGCGGCGGATTTCGCGCGCGCATTCCAGGACGTGGACGTTGTTGTAGGCCCGACGGCGCCGACACCCGCGTTCAAACTCGGCGCCAAGACCAGCGACCCGATTACGATGTACCTGAACGACATCTACACCATCGGTGCCAATCTTGCAGGACTGCCGGCGATATCCGTGCCATGCGGTTTCGTGCAGGAAGGCGGGCGTGAGCTGCCGGTCGGGCTGCAGCTGGTAGGCCCGCATTTCGCCGAATCGCTGCTGTTGTCGGTCTCGCACCAGTACCAGCAGCTGACGGACTGGCACAGGCGCTTACCTGCGGAGTACGCGTGATGGAATGGGAAACCGTCATCGGCCTCGAGATCCACGCGCAGCTCTCCACGCGCAGCAAGATCTTCTCGGGCTCGTCCACGGCGTTCGGCGCCGGTCCGAATACCCAGGCCAACCTGGTCGACCTGGGTTACCCGGGCGTGCTGCCGGTGCTGAACCACGAGGCGGTGCGCATGGCGGTGCGATTCGGGCTCGCGGTCGGTGCGAAGGTTGCGCGCCGCTCGGTGTTCGCGCGCAAGAATTACTTCTACCCCGACCTGCCCAAGGGCTACCAGATCAGCCAGTACGAGTTGCCGGTCGTGCAGTCGGGGTCGCTGGCAGTCCTGCTCGAGGACGGCAGCAGCAAGACCGTCGGCATTACCCGCGCCCACCTCGAGGAAGATGCGGGCAAGTCGCTGCACGAGGACTACCACGGGCTCTCCGGGATCGATCTCAATCGTGCGGGCACGCCGCTGCTCGAAATCGTGTCGGAACCCGACATGCGCTCGGCGAAGGAAGCCGTGGCGTACATGAAGAAGATCCACACGCTGGTGCGCTACCTCGAAATCTGCGACGGCAACATGCAGGAAGGCTCGTTCCGCTGCGACGCCAACGTTTCGGTGCGCCCGAAGGGCCAGAAGGAGTTCGGCACCCGCGCCGAGATCAAGAACCTGAATTCATTCCGCTTCGTCGAGCGCGCCATCAACTTCGAGGTCGAGCGCCAGGTCGACCTGATCGAGGGCGGCGGCAAGGTGGTGCAGGAAACTCGCCTCTACGACCCCGACCGCGGCGAGACGCGCTCCATGCGTTCCAAGGAAGAGGCGAACGACTACCGTTACTTCCCTGATCCTGACCTGTTGCCGCTGGTGATCGACGAGTCGCTGATCGAGTCAGTGCGTGCAACGCTGCCGGAGTTGCCGGACGAGAAGGCCGCGCGCCTGGTTGCCGACCACGGGCTGTCGGCGTACGACGCCGGCGTGCTGACCGCGAGCCGCGAACTCGCGGCCTACTACGAGGACGTGGTCCAGCATCTCGGTGGCCAGCATAAGCTCGCCGCCAACTGGGTCATGGGCGAGCTTTCCGGAGCCCTGAACCGTGACGGTCTCGAGATCATGCAGAGCCGCGTTGCGGCGCCGGCGCTCGCCGAGCTCGTCTCACGCATCGGCGACAACACGATATCCGGCAAGATCGCCAAGGAAGTATTCGAGGCGATGTGGACCGAGGGCAGCGGGGCGGACGAGATCATCGACGCACGCGGTCTCCGGCAGATCACCGACACTTCGTCGATCGAGAAGGCCATAGACGAAGTGATGGCAGGCAACCCGAAGCAGCTCGCCGACTACCGCTCAGGCAAGGACAAGCTGTTCGGGTTCTTCGTCGGCCAGGTGATGAAGGCCACCCAGGGCAAGGCCAACCCGGCGCAGTTGAACGAGCTGCTGAAGCGCAAGCTCAGCGGCTGAGGAGCCGCAACATGACCGTGATCCGCGAGGACGACTTCGTGCAGAGCGTCGCCGACGCGCTGCAATTCATTTCCTACTATCACCCGGCCGACTACATCGCGCATCTCGGTCGCGCCTACGAGCGCGAACAGTCGCCCGCCGCGCGCGATGCGATTGCCCAGATCCTGACCAACTCGCGGATGTGTGCCGAGGGGCATCGCCCCATCTGCCAGGACACGGGCATCGTCAACATGTTCCTCAAGGTCGGCATGGACCTGCGCTGGGACGCGAAGCGCAGCCTGGCCGAGATGGTGAACGAGGGCGTGCACCGCGCCTACGAGTTCCCGGACAACCGGCTGCGCGCCTCGGTGGTGGACGATCCCGCATTCACCCGCAGGAACACGCGCGACAACACGCCCGCGGTGTTCCACGTCGAGCTCGTGCCTGGCGACAAGCTCGAGGTCACGGTTGCCGCAAAGGGCGGCGGCTCGGAAAACAAGTCGAAGTTCGTGATGTTGAATCCCAGCGACTCGATCGAGGACTGGGTGTTGAAGACAGTGCCGACGATGGGCGCGGGCTGGTGCCCGCCGGGCATGCTGGGGATCGGTATCGGCGGGACGGCCGAGAAAGCCATGCTGCTTGCGAAGGAATCGCTGATGGCACCGCTCGACATGCACGAGCTCATCGAGCGCGGTCCGTCGAACAAGCTCGAGGAACTCAGGATCTCGCTGTACGAGAAGGTAAACGCGCTCGGCATCGGCGCGCAGGGCCTGGGCGGGCTGACGACCGTGCTGGACGTCAAGATCCTCACCTATCCCACCCACGCCGCGTCGAAACCGGTCGCGATGATCCCGAACTGTGCGGCGACCCGACATGCCCACTTCGTGCTCGACGGATCGGGCCCGGCCGTGCTCGAGCCCCCGTCGCTGGATTCCTGGCCGAAAGTGACCTGGGCCGCTGGCGCCAGTTCGCGGCGCGTGGACCTGAACACGTTGACCCGTGACGAAGTCGCGAGCTGGAAGCCCGGCGAGACGCTGCTGCTGAACGGAAAAATGCTCACCGGTCGCGACGCGGCGCACAAGCGCATCGCCGACCTGTTCGCGAGCGGGCAGGGATTGCCGGAGGGCGTGGATTTCACCAATCGTGCGATCTACTACGTCGGCCCGGTCGACCCGGTGCGCGACGAAGTGGTGGGTCCGGCGGGGCCGACAACCGCGACACGCATGGACAAGTTCACGGGGATGATGCTCGAGAAGACCGGCCTGATCGCGATGATCGGCAAGTCCGAGCGCGGCCCGGTGGCGATCGAGGCGATCCGCAAGCACAAGGCGGCCTACCTGATGGCGGTCGGCGGTGCGGCCTACCTGGTCTCGAAGGCGATTCGCTCGGCGCGCGTCGTGGCCTTCGGCGAGCTCGGCATGGAAGCGATCTACGAATTCGACGTCAAGGACATGCCGGTCACCGTGGCGGTGGATTCGAACGGCACGTCGGTACACGAGACCGCACCTGCCGAGTGGTCGGAAAAGATCCGCACGCTCGGCATACCCGTGCGCGTCGCCTGACGATGCGGCAGTCGGACTCGCTGCGCCGCTTCGTCTTCGAACGCTATCCGTTCCGCGGGCAACTGGTGCACCTCGGTCCCGCGTGGCGCGCAATGATGGAGCACCACGACTATCCGGTCGAAGTGCGCGACAGCCTGGGCGAGGCGGTTGCGGCCGCGACGCTGCTGGCCGCGACGCTGAAGTTCCAGGGCCGGCTCTCGCTGCAGTTGCGCGGCGCAGGGCCGATGCGGCTGATGCTGGTCGAATGCACCGACGGACTCGCGGTTCGCGCGGTCGCGAGGTTCAGCGGTACGCCGGCGACGCTGGACCTGCGTGAACTCTCCGGCGACGGGACCTTGACGGTGACGATCGAAGGCGACGACGTCTCCAGCCGCTACCAGGGCGTGGTGCCGCTCACCGGCGAACGCATGAGCGATTGCCTGCGCCAGTATTTCGAGAGTTCCGAGCAGTTGCCGACGCGGCTGTGGCTGCGAGCCGACGCAGAGCAGGCTAGCGGCCTGCTGCTGCAGCGCCTGCCGGTCACCTCGCGTCCCGCATCGGCGATCGAGTCCGGCACCGGCGGCGTGTCCGAAGAAGAAATCGAGGACGCGTGGGCCAGGATTCAGCTCGTGGCCAGTACGGTCACGGGGCCGGAACTGGCGGAGCTCACCGACCGCGAACTGCTAAGGCGGCTGTTTGCCGAGGACGACGTGCGGATGTTCGAGTCGGCGCCGGTGTTCTTCCGCTGCAGCTGCTCGCGCGAGCGCGTTGCGACGATGCTGCGTTCACTGGGCCGCGAGGAAGTCGAATCGATCCTCGCCGAGCGCGGCTCGGTCGAGGTCCGCTGCGAATTCTGCAGCCGAAGCTACCGTTTCGACGCGGTGGATGCCGGGGCGATTCTCACTCCCGCGCCGGAAGTGCCGCGCGGCGGCGTGCACTGATCCGGACTGGCTCACCGGGAAGACCCCAATCGGTTCCTGGCCGCGGTTGAGGTTCCCTGTTGGCCTGGCGAATACCTATTTTTTCGCCTCGACCGGCGTAGCGGACGACGCGACAACCTGCCAATGCCCGGTCTTCCGCGACCAGACGTGCAGGCTGTAGTGGGCATCCTCGCCCTTCGTGCCGTGCGTCATGACAGCCGTGTCCTTGTCGAGAAACATCACCTTGTAGTCGGTCGGCTCGTACTTGGTGCCGGCGGGCGCAGGCGTGGTGTCCGCCAGTTCACCTTTCTTGTCGGTCACGCCCTGTGCACTCACCGAGACGAGGTTGTCGGCCAGCAGTTTCGACACTGCAGCCGTGTCGCCCTGGGTGCCCGCCGCGCCCCACGCCATGTCCTGCGCAATCAGGTCAGCCGTGTCGTCTGCGCTGGCCGTCGCGCCAAACACGGCCAGTAGCACTCCGGCCATGACCGTCATTGAAGTTCGCTGCATTTGAATTCTCCCCGGACCTTTGAAATTAGCAGGCCATTCTGCACGGCAATTGCTGCCGCCGGTGTCGCCCGCAGTTGTTGTTGACACTATTCGCCGGGGGCACCGTAGTTCTCGCCCATCCGACGCGTCAAGCCTGGGCGGCGCGCCGTTCAGTTGCACGCCTGCTCCGCAGCAGCGTCACCGGCACGGGCAGCACAGTTGTTGGTTTCAGTGAATGAGGCCTCGGGCAGCGACCAGCGCGATGATCCAGAAGCCGAGCGTGGCAATGAGATTCGTCGTGCCGTGGTTGCGCTTGAGCAGCTTCCAGTCCCAGAACGCGAGCCTGCTGCCCGCCTTCGGCGCGCCGGGCAGGAAGCGGTTCACGGTGCGCAGGTAGTCCAGGTAGGGTTCGCCCAGCGGGCCGCGCAGGTATTCTTCCTCGCGCTTCACGCGGTTCACCATGTAGAAGTAGTACACGACGGTGAATGCGACCAGCACCCACCACTGGCCGAGCAGCATCAGGCCGCCGAGCAGTATGAAGTAGCGACCCAGGTACATCGGGTTCCGCACGATCGCGTACGGGCCGTTGAATGCGAGCGTCCGGCCCTTGTCCAGCGAGGCAAAGCACCAGAGCTGGATGGCTTCGCCGAACATCGACACCAGGAAGCCGGGCAGCAGCCAGTCTGGGTCCAGGTACCAGACGACCGCGGCAAGGACGGCGATGCCGAGCAGTACGCGGCTCTTGACCAGGATCTTGCGCAGCGTCGGGTTGTTGAACAGGCGGTGGATGGCGTCGAGCACGGCTTAACTCCGGGGCGTGAATTCGAATCGATCGGCGTGTCAGTCGCGGCCGTCGCCGGCCCGGCGCGCGCCAATATACCCGCGCAGCACCCATAACGGGCGCAGCAGGTTCATGCGTGCGAGCGCCGCGGCACGCTCAGGCCCCAATGTATCGGGGCTGCGCTTCGTCCAGTGCTTGTAGATCGCCGCGAGGTCGATGCGCTCCGCGAAGCGGCGCAGCGGCGGCGGCAGCAGGCGCGTACCGAGGCAGGACTGGAAATCGAGCAGGAAAGGCTCGCCCGCGTCCGTGACCAGGATGTTGTGTGCGTTGCGCAGGTCGAGGTGCACGATCCGTGCGCGCGCATGCATCTGCCGGAGGCTCTTTTCCAGCGCGGGAAAGAACCCGGGCGCAAGCTCCGAGCCTGCGGTCAGGCGGAGGCTCCTGCCGGGCACGAAACGGTAGGCCAGCGCATGGCCGTCGAGGCGAAACGCATCGCGGGGCGCTGCGGTGATTCCGTCCACACGCCTGAGCCAGCGGTGCTCGCGACGCACCAGCAGCCGGCCGATCAGGTTGCGGACCAGGAATGACCTCGAGGCGAAATCCTTTACCACCCAGGTAAGGCCATTGCACTCGTAGAGGTAGAGAACCGCGTTCGCCCAGCGGCCCTCGCTCAACGGGCGCCGTCCGCCCCGCTCGAACTCAGTGCGGGTAAAGGGCGCGTGTTTCCCCGCGGGGCTGTCTGGCGCCCCTTGCTGGTTCAATGAGTTAGGCATCGGCGGCCCGGCGGGGTCGTCATGGCGGTCTGGGCTCAGGAAATTCCGCACATCATAACAATTAGGTGCCTGGCACCTATTAAATCAGGTGCCAGGCACCTATTTATCTCGTCGCCGTGGCATAAACATCAAGAGTTGTTTATATTTGCATTTAATGACTCAATCGCATCAACGCCTGCTTCGGGGTCTCAAGGCCGCCGCCGAGCCCAGCCGTCTTCGGCTGCTGTCCGTGCTTGCGCTTGGTGAGTTCACGGTGTCCGAGTTGACCGGGATCCTGGGCCAGAGCCAGCCGCGGGTGTCGCGGCACCTGAAGCTGCTGAACGACGGCGGGCTCCTTGAGAGATTCCGGGAGCAGCACTGGGTATTTCACCGCGTATCCGCCGATGGCGAAGGCACGGCGCTGGTGCGATCGTTGCTCGCGCTACTCGACCCGGACGATGCGCTGCTGGCACTTGACCGGGAGCGGGCCAACGTCGCGCTTGTCGAGCGCGCGGGCCAGGGCGGACCGGGCATGCAGGCTGAGGGGGCTGCGACGCCGAGCGCGGCATCCATGCAGGACCTCGCCGACCTGGTCATCGCCGAGCTTGGGCGTAGCGGCTACGAGTCGGTTCTCTACGCAGGCCCGGCCCCGGCCGAGATGCTGCATGCCATCGGGCCCCGGACGCGTCGCACCGTCGGCGTCAGCGAATCGAGGCACGAGGTCCAGAAGGCGCGCGCGACCCTGCACAGCAGCGGGCTTGCGCACTGCGAACTGCAGCATGGCGACCTGCCCGGCGCCGCGCCAGCGGCCGCGAGTTTCGACGCGGTCGTGCTCGATCGCGTGCTCGGGCCGGAATCGCGCAGGGGCGAGTGGCTGCGGGAGGCGGTCCGGGTGCTCAGGCGTGATGGTCGGCTGTTGATCGTCGAGGAATACGAAGCCTTGTCGGCTGGAACCGGGGACCGCAACGCATTGGCGACGCTCCGGGCCTGGCTGGCGGAGGCGGGGCTCGCCTGTGAGCGGCTGCGGCCAGCCGACGCCGGAGAACTGCACGTAGTGATGGCCACGGCGTCCCCGGTACGCGCGGAGCGGGCCGCCTGACGGCCGGCCGAACACAGGAGTCGACGATGGAAGCGGGCGCAGTGCGTGATGAAGTTGATTCAGCGGTCTCCGGGTTGCGCAGGCCGGTACTGGTGTCCTTTGAATTTTTCCCGCCCAACGATGCGCAGATGGAGGCGACGCTGTGGTCCTCGATACAGCGGCTCGCTCCGCTTGCGCCGCGCTTCGTGTCCGTGACCTATGGCGCGGATGGCTCGACTCGTGAGCGCACCCACAACGTCGTCACGCGCATCCTGCAGGAGACAGCGCTCACGCCGGCGCCGCACCTGACCTGCATCGGGGCGCGGCGCGAGGAGATCCTCGAGATTGCGCGCGGCTACTGGGACTCCGGCGTGCGGCACATCGTGGCGCTGCGCGGCGACGCCCCGGCTGGCCAGGGTAAGTACCAGCCCGAGCCCGGCGGATTCGCCTACGCCGAGGACCTGGTGAAGGGCCTTCGTACTGTGGGCGACTTCGAGATCTCGGTCGCGGCCTATCCCGAAACCCATCCCGAGGCGCCGGACGCCGCGTTCGACCTCGACCGGCTCAAGGCCAAGATCGACGCGGGCGCCGCGCGAGCGATCACGCAGTTCTTCTTCGACACAGACGCGTTCCTGCGCTTCCGCGACCGATGCGTGGCGCGTGGCATCGATGCGGAACTGGTGCCCGGCATCCTGCCCATCACGCGCTTCCCGCAGATGCTCCGCTTCGCGCAGCGCTGCGGTGCGAGCGTGCCCGACTGGCTCGCCCACCGTTTCGACGGCCTCGACAGCGATCCGGAGACACGGCGCATGATTGCAGCGAGTGTCGCGATCGACCAGGTCCGCAGGCTGCAGGAACATGGCGTCCAGGAATTCCACTTCTACACGTTGAACCGTGCGGAGCTCACCTACGCGATCTGCCACGCGCTCGGCGTGCGGCCCGCGGCGGCGCGCCCTGCGCAGGGGGCTTGACGATGCTGCGACCCGACCGTATCCGCGAGTTCCAGCGACTGCTGGGCGAACGAATCCTGGTGCTCGACGGCGCGATGGGAACGGTCATCCAGTCGCACGGGCTGGGCGAGGCCGACTATCGCGGGGATCGGTTTCGCGACTGGCCCAGCGACCTGAAGGGCAACAACGACCTGCTGACGCTGACCCGCCCCGAACTGATCGGCGAGATCCACCGTCGCTATTTCGAGTCCGGCGCCGACATCGTCGAGACGAACACGTTCAACTCCAATGCGCCCTCGCAGGCGGACTACGGTACCGAGGCGCTGGTACGGGAGCTGAACCTCACGGCTGCGCAGATCGCTCGTCGCGCAGCGGACGACGTGGCGGCCCGCACCGGCCGGGCGCGCTTCGTGGCGGGTACGCTCGGGCCCACGAACCGTACGGCTTCGCTGTCGCCCGACGTCAATGACCCTGCGTTTCGCAACATCACGTTCGACGCGCTGGTCGCGACGTACTCCGAAGCGACGCGGGCACTGATCGAGGGCGGAGTGGACCTCGTGCTGGTCGAGACGATTTTCGACACGCTGAATGCGAAGGCCGCGCTCTACGCAGTCCGCCAGGCGATGGACGAACTCGGCGTGGACCTGCCGATAATGGTGTCCGGCACGATCACCGACGCCTCGGGCCGGACGTTGTCCGGCCAGACGGTCGAGGCGTTCTGGAACTCGGTGCGCCATGCCAGGCCGACCGTCATCGGGCTCAACTGCGCACTCGGCGCAAAGCAGCTGCGACCGTACGTCGAGGAGCTCTCGCGGCTCGCCGACGCCTATGTCTGCGCCTATCCAAATGCTGGCCTGCCGAACGCCTTCGGCGAGTACGACGAGACCGCCTGCGAGACTGCGGAGCTCATTCGTGAATACGCGGCCAGCGGCTTCGTGAATGTCGTGGGTGGCTGCTGCGGCACCACGCCGGAGCACATTTCGCACATCGCATCGGCCGTTGCCAACCTGCCGCCGCGCCGTCCCGCAGTGCTGGAGCCCCGCTGCCGCCTGAGCGGGCTCGAACCGCTGAACATCGGCCCCGGGAGCCTGTTCGTGAACGTCGGCGAGCGCACCAACGTGACAGGCTCGGCGAAATTCCGCCGCCTGATCGAGGCCGAGGACTACGCGGGCGCGCTCGACGTCGCGCGCCAGCAGGTCGCGAACGGCGCCCAGGTGATCGACATCAACATGGACGAGGGGATGCTCGATTCGGAAGGCGCGATGGTGCGCTTCCTGAACCTGCTGGCCGCGGAGCCGGATGTCGCGCGCGTACCGGTGATGATCGACTCGTCGAAGTGGTCGGTGATCGAGGCGGGACTCAAGTGCCTGCAGGGCAAGGGCATCGTCAACTCGATCAGCATGAAGGAGGGAGAATCCGCCTTCGTCGAGCAGGCGCGGCGTGTGCGCGCCTATGGCGCGGCGGTGGTGGTCATGGCCTTCGACGAGCAGGGGCAGGCGGATACGGTCGAGCGCAAGGTCTCGATCTGCGCGCGCTCGTACGAGCTGCTGACGAAGCAGGCGGGTGTTCCGCCCGAAGACATCATCTTTGATCCCAATATATTTGCGGTCGCCACCGGCATCGAGGCGCACGACCGTTACGCCCTGGATTTCATCGAGGCGACGGCGAAAATTCGCGCGGCGTGCCCCCATGCGCTGGTGAGCGGTGGCGTAAGCAACGTCTCGTTCTCGTTCCGCGGCAACGAACCGGTGCGCGAGGCGATGCACTCGGTGTTCCTCTACCACGCGATTCGCGCCGGGATGGGCATGGGCATCGTCAATGCAGGCCAGCTCGCGATCTACGAGCAGATCGAGGCGGAGCTTCGCGAGCGCGTAGAGGACGTGATCCTGGCACGCCGGACCGACGCCACCGAGCGCCTGCTGGAGATTGCCGGACGGTTCAAGGGCGAGGCGGGCGCGAAACGAGTCGAGGACAATGCCTGGCGATCCTGGCCCGTGTCGAAGAGGCTCGAACATGCACTCGTGCGCGGCATCGACGAGTTTGTCGCGGAAGACACGGACGAGGCACGCGTCGAACTCGGCAGTCCGCTGCTGGTGATCGAGGGACCGTTGATGGACGGCATGAACGTAGTCGGCGACCTGTTCGGCGCGGGAAAGATGTTCCTGCCCCAGGTCGTGAAGTCCGCGCGCGTCATGAAGAAGTCGGTTGCGCAGCTACTGCCCTGGTTCGAACGCGAGCCGGGCGAGGCCGTGCGGTCGAATGGCAAGATCGTGATGGCGACCGTGAAAGGCGACGTGCACGATATCGGCAAGAACATCGTCGGTGTCGTTCTCCAGTGCAACAACTTCGAGGTGCTCGACCTCGGCGTGATGGTGCCGGCCGAGCGCATCCTTGAGACTGCACGGCGCGAAGGCGCCGACATGATCGGTCTGTCGGGACTCATCACGCCGTCGCTCGACGAGATGGTGCACGTGGCGCGCGAAATGAAGCGCCAGGGCTTCGAGGTTCCGCTGTTGATCGGCGGGGCGACTACCTCCCCCGCCCACACCGCAGTGCGGATCGACCCCGAGTACGATGGGCCCGTCGCTTACGTCAAGGATGCCTCTCGTGCGGTTGGCGTATGCCAGTCGCTCGTGACTCCCGACCAGCGTGCGGAGACCACGCGGCGGCTGAAGGCGGAGCACGCGACCAAGCGCGAGCAGCATCGCGGGCGCAAGGTGAAGGCTCCGGCCTTTTCGCTGCTCGAGGCGCGGGCAAACCGCTTCCGCTGCGACTGGGCCTCGTACCGTCCGCCGGTGCCGAAGTTCGCGGGCGTGCGCAGCTTCGAAAACATCCCGCTCGAGGAATTGGTGCGTTACGTCGACTGGATGCCGTTCTTCAACGCCTGGGAATTCGCCGGGAAGTTCCCCGACGTGCTCACCGATCCGGTCGTGGGCGAGGCGGCGAGCAATCTATATGCCGACGCACGCCGGATGCTGAAGCTGATGATCTCTGAGCGCTGGGTCCGCGCAAGCGCCGTCGTCGGCTTCTTTCCGGCCAACTCGCTGGACGAGGACATCGAGGTCTACGCCGACGAGACACGAAGCGACGTCGCGTGGCGCCTGCACCACCTGCGCCAGCAGAAGCCGAAGCCAGCCGGGCAACCGCATTTCGCGCTCTCCGACTTCGTCGCGCCGCGCGACACCGGCGTGGCGGACTGGGTCGGCGCATTCGCAGTGACTACCGGCATCGGTCTCGACGAGAAGGTCCGGGAGTTCGAGGCGCGCCACGACGATTACGGCGCGATCATGCTGAAGGCGCTTGCCGACCGACTCGCCGAGGCGCTTGCCGAACGCATGCACGAGCGCGCACGGCGGGAGTTCTGGGGCTATGCGCCCGAGGAGCGATTTACGAACGACGACCTGGTGCGTGAGAAGTATCGAGGCATACGCCCCGCGCCCGGCTACCCCGCCTGCCCGGATCACACGGAGAAAGCGACCTTGTGGCGCATGCTGGACGTCGAGCGCAACGCGGGTATCCGCCTGACCGAGAGCTACGCGATGCACCCGGCCGCCGCAGTGAGCGGCTGGTACTTCTCGCACCCTGAGTCGACGTATTTCGCGGTGGGCAAGATCGATGCCGACCAGGTCGCCGACTACGCCCGCCGCAAGGGGATTACGCTGGCCGAGGCCACGCGCTGGCTCGCGCCGTCGATCGGCTACGAGCCAGCGGCCGACGCGGCCTGAGTGCCGCGCTTCGGCCGCTGCGCCCGGTAATCAGCCGCCGTTGACCTGGATGGCGCTGTCCAGCGGGACGTTCACGACGGTGCCCGCCGCGATCTTGACGTCGCCGCCGGTCTTCTTGGCGATCCCGAGGCCGGCCGCGCCGCCGATCAGGCCGCCGACCACGGCGCCGTTCTTGCTGCTCACCTGGTGACCGATGACGGCGCCTGCGGCAGTCGTACCGACGACCTTCGCCGTGTCCTTGCCGGTTTCGCTTGCACCCTGCTGCTTGACGCGTGCGCTGATCGCGACCGGGCCGCTGACGGTTGCAAGGCTGTTGAACGTGACCGCCACCGACGGCACGCCGCCAATCTGGTTGCTGCCGGACACGGACTCGGTGACCGTGCCGGTGACCGCGGAGCCCGCGGGCGCCGCCAGCCGTCCGTTCACGACGAGGTCAGAGGCGAGGCGGCCCTGGACGGCGTTTCCAACCACGGCGTTCTTGCTGTTTACCGCTGAGACGAGTTCGATCGAGAGCTGCGTGCCGGCCGGAATCATGATCGGCTGGGGCGGCGGGGGCGGCTGCTGGGGCTGCGCGGCGGCAACCTTGGCGGGTGGTGCGGCGTTGGCAGCCTTGGCCTGCGCTGCGGACTTCCTGGCGGCCGCGGCTGATGCGGCCGCCGACTGCTGCGCCGATTCGGCGTTGCGCCGGGCGAGCTCGGCCTCGATTTCCTGCTGCTTGACGGCCGCCTCGCGATCCGCGAGTTCCTGTTCCTTCGCGGCGAGTGCCTCGGCCTGCTGTGCAGCGGCGTCGTTGGCCTCGGCTTGCTGTGCAGCTGTTTCGGTCGATTGCGCGGCCGCATCAACCTGCGCCGGGGCTGGACTCTTGCCGCAGCCTGCGAGTGCCAGGGCGACGAGGGCGGCCAGGCCGACGAGGAAGGTGTGGGTTTGGGGGCGGGTCAGTTGCGTTGACAAGGCGTTATCTCCAGGAAGGACTGCAAGTGTTTTGAACCACCCCGGGCACGGAAGTTCCGCAGGTTCAACCGACTTCGTAGTCGCGAAGGTTCACAGTCCGCAGCAGCCGGCGATACCGAATCGTGCTGTGCGGCCAGTTGTTGGTGATCGTGCCGTCGGCAAGTTTGTACCAACTGCTCTTGGCGTCGGCCCATACGGATTTCTCCAGGTCCAGCGCCAGCGTTCGATTGTACTCCTCCATCACCTCCCGCTTGACGTCGATGCGCCGCAGGCCTTGCGCCCGCAGGAGCTCGATCGCCCGGACGATGTAACCCGCCTGCGCCTCGATCATTACCAGGATGCTGTTATGCCCGAGATTGGTGTTCGGGCCGTACAGCATGAAGAAATTCGGGAACCCGCTCACAGTCACGCCCAGGTACGCCTTTGCGCCGTGGCGCCATTCCGCCGCCAGCGCGCGTCCGCCCGCTCCGGTCACCTCGATCGGCGCCAGGAATTCCGTCGCCTTGAAGCCGGTCGCGAACACCATCACGTCGGCCTCGTGCAGCTCGCCGTCGCGCGTGCGGATGCCATTCGGCTCGATGCGCTCGATGGACTCGGTCACGAGCCGCACGTTCTGGCGACCAAGCGCCGGGTAGTAATCGTCGTTGAACAGCACCCGCCGCGCACCCACAGGATAATCGGGCACCAGCTTCGCCCGCAGCGAAGGGTCGCTGACCTGCCGACGCATGTGCCGCATGGCCTTGTGCCGCGCGGCCCACTGGGCGATACGTACGCGCTTCATCAGCGGTGTGAGCATCATTTCGCCGAAGAAGAACCATTGCCAGTCGTGTCGCAGCCTGGCGAGCCAGGGCCAGCGCTTCATCGCGCGGTGCAGCCACGGCGCGTAGAGTTTGTCGTTGCGCGGCAGCAGCCAGTTCGCCGATCGCTGGAAAATCGTCAGTCGCCTCGCGAGCGGCGCGATCTGCGGCACGAACTGCACCGCGCTGGCCGCATTGCCGATCACCGCGATTCTCCTGCCGGCCAGGTCCACCGAGTGATCCCAGCGCGCCGAGTGGAACTGCGGTCCGGCGAAGCCGCTGCGGCCCGGCAGATCGGGCATCGCGGGGCGATCGAGCTGTCCCACTGCGGACACCAGGAAATCCGCCTCGATCAACGATCCGTCGGCCAGCTCGATCCGCCACAGCCTGCGCGCGTCGTCGAACCGCGCCGACGTGACTTCGGCACTGAACCGGCAATGGGGCAGCAGTCCCGCCTCGACCGCACACTGGGCCGAATACCCGAGAAGTTCCGGCTGCAGCGCGAAGCGACGACTCCAGTCGGTTTTCTGTGCGAAGGAGAAGCTGTACAGGAACGAGGGCGCGTCGCAGGAGGCACCGGGGTAGGTGTTCTCGCGCCAGGTGCCGCCCAGCGTCCTCGCCTTTTCCACGATCATGAAGTCGTCGATCCCGGCGCGCTTCAGCAGCATCCCCAGGCAGATTCCGGAATGGCCTGCGCCGATGATCGCTACTCGTGTCCGTGTGGTCACGGCGCGGGCTCCTTCTCCAGTTGCTGCACGTAGGTCGTGCCGCCCAGCGAGGCCATCTGGCGCTGGATCCAGGCCTGCCGCCGCCTCACGTAGTTCGACGGTGCGTCCACCCGGAAGCGATTCGGCGCCGGCAGTACCGCGGCCAGCAGCGCTGCGTCGGCACGTGTCAGGCGCGCGGCGTCCTTGTGGAGGAATCTGCGGCTCGCGGCCTGCACCCCGAAGGTTCCGCGGCCGAATTCGGCCACGTTCAGGTACACCTCGAGGATGCGTTGCTTGCTCCACGCGAGTTCGATCAGCACGGTTATGCCGGCCTCGAGGCCCTTGCGGAACCAGCTCTGCCCGGGCCACAGGAACAGGTTCTTGGCCACCTGCTGCGAGATCGTGCTGGCGCCACGCACGTGCTTGCCTCGTTCGCGGTCCTGCAGAGCCTTGTCGATCTGCTTGAAGTCGAAGCCGTGGTGCAGCGGAAATTTCTGGTCTTCGGCGGCGACCACCGCGAGCGCGGCGTTCGGCGAGACCTGGTCCCAGTCCCGCCACTGGTAGTCAAAGTCGTAGCCCGGCGGGTCGGAGAAGAGCGCGGCCACCCGGCTCTGCACCATGAAGGACGTAAGTGGCGGGTCGACCCAGCGCAGTGCGAGCACGACTCCCAACGTGATCGCGGCCCAGGCCGCGAGCGCGAGTCCCAGGCCGCGCACCAGGCGTGCGACGGGTTTGCGGCGCCTGGCCACTCGGATTCGCCAGCTCGGCGGACTCGCCGGTCAGCCGGCTGCCGCGACCCGCTTTGCGCTGGTCACCTCGACCGGTGTCACCGGCACGTCCTGATGGCCGCCCTTGTTGCCGGTCTTCACGGCCGCAATCTTGTCCACGACGTCCATGCCCTCGGTCACGTGGCCGAAGACCGCGTAACCGGCGCCGCCGCGGCCTGGGTCGAGGAACGCGTTGTCGACCAGGTTGACGAAGAACTGCGAGGTGGCGCTGTTGGGATCATTGGTGCGAGCCATGGAAAGCGTGCCGCGCCGGTTCTTGAGGCCGTTGTCTGCCTCGTTGCGAATCGGTGGCTGCGTGGCCTTCTGCCGCATGTCGGACGTGAGCCCGCCACCCTGGATCACGAATCCCGGGATCACCCGATGGAACACCGTGCCGTCGAAGTGCCCGGAGTCGACGTAGTCCAGGAAGTTCTTGCTCGAAATCGGTGCCTCTGTCTCGAAGAGCTCGATAGTGAAGCTGCCCAGTGTGGTCTCAAATCGAATCATGGCGAAAATCCGTGGGGTGTCTTACGGGGGCGGAATAGTGAATGGGTGCGGCCCGGATGTCACGCGCAGCGGCGAGCCGGCCAAGCTGCGTATTATACAAGGCGCGGCAGCAGGTAAAGTGTCGGCCGTGACGACCCAGCCGATCCATATGCGCTCCGAATCCTGCGCGGCCGTCGACCCGCTGGAGGTCTTCGCCGCGGCCGGCACAGCGCCGCGTTTTTTCTGGGAGCAACCCTCGGCGGGGCGGTATCGCGTCGGCGTCGGCTGCGCCGCTCGACTGGCTTTTGACGGCGCCGGGCGCTTCCGCCAGGCCGGGACCGAATCGCAGGAATTGTTCGACACGATCAGCTGGGAAGGCGAGGGCCCGCGTGTCGCTCAATTGCTCGGCGGGTTTTCATTCGCGCCGTCCCGGACCCAGGGCGGGCTGTGGCAGGGTTTCCCCGATGGCGAGTTACGGCTGCCCGAGGTCACGTACTGGAGTGACGGGGACCGTTGCACGCAGGTCTCGCGTGCGGGCAGCGCCTGGATCAACCTGCGTCCGCGACCCGTAGCGCTCGGGCATCCGGTGCGAGGCGTGGTAGAGATCGGCAACGGTGGCCGTGAGGCCTACGTGAGCCAGGTGCAGCGGATCCTCGACGACATCCACGCCGGGCGCGTGCAGAAGGTAGTGCTCGCGCGCGCAGTCCAGGTCACGGCCGGCTCCGACATTGACCCGGTTGCGTGGCTGGTCGCGCTTCGGGAGAGGTTCCCGACCTGCACGCTGTACGCGGTCGGTGACGGTCCCACGGTTTTTCTCGGCGCGACTCCGGAGCGGCTGGTCAAGGCGCACGGCGAGTGGGTGGAGACCGCCGCGCTGGCTGGTACCGCGCCGCGCGGGGCGTCGAGAGCGGCCGACCAGGCCCTGGGCGAGGCGCTCCGCGACAGCAGCAAGAATGGCGCCGAGCACGCGGTGGTAGTGCAGTACCTGCGATCGGTGCTCGAGGCGTTCTGCGAGGACGTACAGGCAGCCCGGGAGCCAGTCCTGCTCAGGACCCGCACCGTGCAGCACCTGTGCACTGAGATAAGGGCGCGCCGTCGTGAGCGCTCGCCTGCCGCACTGATGGAACTCGTGGATCGCCTGCATCCGACGCCCGCCGTCGGCGGTGCCCCGCGTGAGGCGGCGCTGCGCTGGCTCGACGAGAACGAGGCTACCGAGCGCGGCTGGTTCGCGGGTCCGGTCGGATTCCTGCAGTCGGACGGCGATGGCGAGTTTGCGGTAGCCTTGCGTTCGGCCCTGGTGCGCGGGCGCAGCGCGACGGCGTGGGCGGGCGCGGGCATCGTTGCGCGGTCGCAGCCCATGGCCGAATTCACCGAGACCGAATTGAAGCTGCGGACCGTGCTTGGCCCGCTGCTGTGGGGAGCGCCCTGATGAGCGACGGCACCGGTACGATCGGCGTGGGCAGCGCGAACCTGCAGTTTGCGCGGGCGCTGGCAGGGAGCCTGCACTCGGCCGGCGTCGCCGCCGCATTCCTGTGCCCGGGTTCCCGCTCCACGCCGCTGGCACTGGCGCTCGCCGAGCGGCCTGGATTGCCCCAGACCGTCCATGTGGATGAGCGCAGCGCGGCCTTCCAGGCGCTCGGATTTGCGAAGGCGGTGGGCAGGCCCGTCCTCCTGCTGTGCACGTCGGGCACGGCCGGCGCCAACTTCCTGCCTGCCGTCGCGGAGGCGAGCCATGCGCGCGTGCCGCTGATCGTACTGACCGCTGATCGACCGCCCGAGCTGCGTGCCTGGGGCGCCGCGCAGACCATGGAGCAGCGATTCCTGTACGCAGGATTTGCGCGCTGGAGCGAGGAAGCGCCGTGTCCGGGCGAGCGCGGCAACGAGATCGCATACGCGGTGGCGCTGGGGCGGCGCGCAGTCGCGGAGGCAACCGGAGCAGTGCCGGGCCCGGTCCACCTCAACCTGCCGTTCCGCGAGCCGCTGTTGCCGGCTTCGGTCGATACGCCGGTGTCCGCACAAACTGCCCAGAAGAAGACCGAGCTTGCAGGGTCCTGCGACGAATACGTCACGGACACGACGTCCCAGCGCGACCTCGGTCTCGAACTCTGCCGCGCATCGCGTGGCGTGCTGGTCTTCGGCCCGGCCCCATGGGACCCGTCGCTGGCTGCTGCCGCCGGATCGCTGGCTCGGGTGCTCGGGTGGCCGGTGCTGGCCGATCCGGCGTCGGGCCTGCGCGCGGGCGGGGCGCTCGGCGGGGCGTTGATCCACGGTGCCGACGTGCTGCTTCGCAACGCAGCTGCCGCGTCGGCGCTGGGCCCGGATCTCGTGGTGCGTTTCGGCGGGCCGCCGACCAGCAAGGCGATAAACGAGTGGATCGCGCGCCATGCCTCGGCGGATCTGTGGCTGGTGGACGAAGCCGGCGGATTCCAGGACCCGCAACATCGCGCGACACGATCGTACCGTGCAAATGCGCGGCAGTTCTGTGCGCTTTCGGAGTCAGTTGCAGCGGGGCAGCGCGGCGCGGAGCCGGGCGCGGAGACACACTCATGGCGTGGCATGTGGGAGCGTGCCGATCGAGTGGCCGGGGCCGCTGCCGGTGCAGCGCTCTTGGCGGAGGAACGCTTCCTGGCGCCTCATCTTGCGCTCGCGCTCTGGACTCAGGTCCCCGCCGGTGCCGCGCTCTACGTTGCGAACAGCATGGCGATCCGCGAGGTCGACGCGTTTGCCGGCCCGCGAGAGGGCGCGCTGCGGTTGATGGCGAACCGCGGCGTCAACGGTATCGACGGACTGGTGTCGTCAGCGCTCGGCGCGGCATCGGCGCTCGGCGTGCCCACTGTGCTGTGGTGTGGTGACCTTGCGTTGCTGCACGACGTCGCGGGCCTGCTCGCCGGCACCATGCAGCAGGCGAACCTCACGATCGTGGTCGCGAACGACGACGGCGGCGGAATCTTCGAATACCTGCCTGCCGCGAGCGCGCTGCCCCGGCCTTTGTTCGAGCGCGTGTTTGCGGTGCCGCACGGTCTCGACCTGTGCGATCTTGCGCGTGGTCTGGGCTGGCAAGCCGTACGAGCAGAATCCAGGAAGGCATTCGATACGGCGTTCGCGCGTGCGCTCGAAGGTGGCCGGCACGTGATCGAGGTCCCGGTGGACCGCGCCGTCAACACGGCGTTTCATCTTTCGTTGCACGCGGCAGTAGGCGCCGCACTCGACCGGGAGTTCGCCGGGTGAGCGCGCGCCCACTGCATTTCGAACGCAGTGGCCGAGGGCCCGCGCTGATGATCCTGCACGGCTACACCGGGAGTGCCGGCAGCATGCGCGGAGTCGCGAAGGCGCTGTCAGCCGAATACGAGACGATAGTGCCCGACCTGCCAGGTCACGGCCGCTCGGTTGGTCGCGCGGCGGACGAATACGGATTCGAGTGCTGCGTACGCGATCTTGTCGCGACGCTCGAGTCTGCGGGCCACCGGCGCGCCCACTGGCTCGGCTATTCGATGGGCGCGCGACTTGCGCTCGCCTGTGCCGTACGTCATCCGGAAAGCGTCGCGTCGCTGGTGCTGATCGGCGCGCGAGCCGGCATCGCCGACGAGTCGGCCAGAGAGTCGCGCCGGCGCGAGGACGAGGCGCGGGCCCAGCGCATCGAGGCCGACGGGGTCGAGGCCTTCGTGGACGACTGGATGGCGATGCCGCTGTTCGCATCGCAGCGGCGGCTCGGCCCTGCATTCGCAGAGGAGCAGCGTCGCGCCCGGCTGGCAAACGACGCGCACGAACTCGCCGCGAGCCTGCGTGGACTCGGGCTCGCGGCGCAGCCGCCGCTGTTCGACGCACTCGCGCATGTCACGGTACCGGTACTGCTGGTCGCGGGCGAACTCGATCAGGCTTTCGTGACCGCCGGACGTGACATCGCAGCACGGATGCCTGCAGCGGAGACCTGCGAGATCGCGGGCGCCGGTCACGCCGTGCACCTCGAGCAGCAGGGCGCCTTCGTGCGCGTTGCGACGGATTTCCTGGGTCGGGCATCGAGCCCGGTTCAGAACACACATTCGTATCCGGACCAGGAGACTGCGTAATGACCGACACGACCGGAGCGCTGGAGGGCCTGCCGAACTGGCAGTCCGTTCGCGCCTACGAAGACATCCGTTTCGAGAGAGACGGCGGCCTCGCCAGGATCACCATATGCCGACCGGAGGTGCGCAATGCATTCCGTCCGAAGACGCTGTTCGAGCTGATCGACGCGTTCTCGCGCGCTCGCGAGGACAGCACGATCGGGGTGATCATCTTCACCGGCGAGGGCGACCTGGCCTTCTGCTCGGGCGGCGACCAGCGCATCCGCGGCAATGAGGGCTACCTGGGCGACGACGGCGTGCCGCGCCTGAACGTGCTCGATCTGCAGCGCCTTATTCGTTCGCTGCCGAAGGTTGTAATCGCGGCAGTTGCGGGTTACGCCATCGGCGGCGGGCACGTGCTGCACGTCGTGTGCGACCTGACCATTGCCGCGGAAAATGCGCGCTTCGGCCAGACCGGGCCGCGCGTCGGGTCATTCGACGGTGGGTTCGGTTCCTCGTACCTCGCGCGCATCGTCGGGCAGAAGAAGGCCCGCGAGATCTGGTACCTGTGCGAGCAGTACGACGCCCAGGAGGCGCTCGCGATGGGCCTCGTAAACAAGGTCGTACCGCTGGCCGACCTCGAGGCGACCGCGGTGGCCTGGGGACGACGCATCCTGCAGCACAGCCCGTTCGCCATCCGCTGCCTGAAGGCAGCGTTCAACGCCGAACTCGACGGACAGGCGGGCATCCAGGAGCTGGCAGGACACGCGACGCAGCTCTTCTACATGTCCGAGGAAGCCCAGGAAGGGCGCGATGCCTACAACGAGAAGCGGCCGCCCGACTTCTCGCGATTCCCATGGCGTCCATAAGCGCACGATCGGCCTGGTGGCTGGCGATCCGGCCGGCGACGCTCACCGCGTCTGCCGCGCCGGTTCTCGTCGGCACCGGAGCGGCATGGTCCGACGGCGTATTCGCGGTGGGACCCGCCCTCGCGGCGCTGGTTGGCGCGTCGCTGCTGCAGGTCGGCGCGAATTTCGCAAACGACGTCTTCGATTTCGAGCGCGGCGCCGACAACGCGGACCGGCTCGGGCCGCAGCGCGCGACGCAGCAGGGCTGGATCACCGCGGCGCAGATGAAGCGCGCGATGTGGCTGGCGTTCGTCGGTGCGCTGGTGATCGGCATCTATCTCACCTCGGTGGCCGGCTGGCCGGTGATGGCGCTGGGCCTGCTCTCGATCGCAGCTGCGTACCTCTACACCGGGGGGCCGAAGCCTTACGGTTATCTCGGCCTCGGCGACCTGAGTGTGTTCCTGTTCTTCGGTTTCGGGGCAGTCGCCGGCACCTACTTCGTGCAGGCGCATTCAGTGTCGTCGCTGGTGCTCTGGGCGTCAGTGCCGATCGGCGCGCTGGCCACCGCGATCCTCGTGGTGAACAACCTGCGCGACATCGGGACCGACGCGCGTGCGGGCAAGCTCACGCTGGCGGTGAGGCTTGGCGAGCGCGCGACCCGAAACTATTACCTGCTTCTGCTGGCGGTCGCGTACCTGGTGCCGGCGTTGTTGTGGGCACGCGGAGTCGCGAACGCGTGGGTGATGCTGCCCTGGCTGTCGCTGCCGCTGGCGCTCAGCCTCGCGGGCCGCATGCGGCATGAACGGGGCCTGGCGCTGAACGGCTGCCTGGTGAAGACCGCGCGGCTCGAAGTCGTCTTCGGCCTGCTCTTCGCGATCGGCCTCGCGCTGTGAGACTGGCCGCGGCCCGGGCGCGCCTGGCGCGACTGGAGTTCGCGCGGCCCGTACATACGTCGCGCGGCGAGTTCATCGACCGAGGTACTGTGATTTTCGCGATCGACGATGCGGAAGGCCGCCGCGGATACGGTGAGGCCGCACCGTGGCCCGGATTCGGAACGGGAAACGAAACAGACGCCCTCGCCGCGCTCGATGACGTGTCGCGGCTGCTGGCCGGTGCCGACCTCGAGCCCGGTGAGTTGCCTGCTTCCGTGGCGCGCCGGCTGAGCGACTCGCCGGCAGCACGTGCAGCTGTCGAGGGCGCGCTTTGGGACCTCGCCGCGCGGCGTGCCGGTATGTCGCTCGCCGCGTATCTCGCCCGGAGTCCTGCGCAGGGTCTCCCCGGGCCTGCCGCGATTGCCCATCGCGGGGTGCTGCAGGAAGTGCCGGTGAGCGCGCTGCTCATCGAAAGATCGCCGGACGCGCTGCGACGCGAAGCAGCTGGCGCGCGGGCTGCGGGATACCGCGCAGCCAAGATCAAGCTCGGCGGCGTGGCCCTCGACGAGGACTGCTCGCGCGCCCGGGCAGCCCGGGAAGGACTGGGCGCCGCTGTCAGTCTGCGCGGCGACGCGAATGGCGCGTGGACGGAGAGCGCAGCACGACAGGCGCTGCGGGCACTCGCCGAATTCGATTTTGAGTACGTGGAGCAACCTGTCGCACCGGGTGACGATGTGGCGCTTGCCCGGCTGCGCGCGCTCGGCTTGATTCGAGTTGCAGCCGACGAGTCGGTGGCGTCGGAGCAGCAGGCGCAGCGCCTGCTCGATTCCGGGGCCGTGGACGTGCTGGTGCTGAAGCCGGCGATGCTCGGCGGTCCAGCCCGGACACTGGAGATCGCGCAGCGGGCGCGGCAATCCGGCTGCGCCGTCGTCTTCTCGCACGCGTTCGAAAGTGCCGTCGGCGCTCGCCACGCGCTGCATTGCGCGGCGGCCTGGGGCGATCCGATTGCCTGCCATGGGCTCTGCACGGCCGGCCTGTTCGTGGACGATGTCGCCGAGCCGGTTGCATGTCGCAATGGCGTCGCGGTCGTGTCCGGTTCATCCGGCCTGGGGATCACCCCGTGAACCTGGGTCTCGCGCTGGAGTCGCGTGTCGCGCGGACCGGGACGGCTGTTGCAATCGAGGGCCAGGGGCAAGCCTGGAGCTTCGCTGACCTGGCCGATCGCGCGCGACGTGGTGCGGCACACCTGCTGGATGCGGTGCCGCCCGGCGATGGCCCGATCGCGATCCTGATGCCGGGCGATGCGCGGTTCGTCGCGTGGTTCCTCGCCGTGGCGCTCACCGGCCGGATCGTGCTGCCGCTCAATGCGCGACTCACCGCAGGCGAGCTGGCGCAGCAACTCGCCGACGCGCGCGTGCGGTACCTGCTCTGCGATGGTGGTGATGTGCGTCTTGCGACGATCCGCTCGCAGATGCCGGGCCTCATCGCCGGGATAGCGCCGGCGTTCGAGGCGCTGCCGCAGGCGGCGGTAGACCTGCCGGGCCAGGCCGCTACGAGGGAATCGACACTCGTGGTGCTGTTTACATCGGGTACCTCCGGGCGCGCGAAGGGTGTATGCCTGAGCTGGGGAAACTTCGAAGCCAGCGCGGTCGGCGCTTTCGAGCGTCTCGGGCCTGCGGTCGGCAGGCGCTGGTTGTCCTGCATGCCTCTGTTTCACGTGGGTGGGCTGTCGATACTGGTCCGCAGCGTGCTGTACGGCGGCCCCGTGCGGCTGCTGCATCAATTCGACGTCGCCGCAGTCAGCGAGGCGCTCGACGCGGGCGACGTCGCCGGCGTTTCACTGGTGCCGACGATGCTTTCGCGCCTGCTCGAACACCGTGCCGGCCGTCCCGCGCCATCCGGCCTGGAAGTGTTGCTGCTCGGCGGTGCGGCAGCACCGCCGGCACTGCTCGCGCGAGCGCACGAACTGGGCTATCCGGTGTTCAGCACCTATGGGCTCACCGAGGCCACGTCCCAGGTTGCCACCTCACGGCCGCGCGACGCGGCGACGGCTTCGTCTCCACCAATGCTTGCGCTGCAGGGCACGAACCTGCGCGTTATCGCGGATGGCCGCGACGTGGCGACAGGAGAGCCAGGCGAAATACTGGTGCGGGGTCCGACCGTGATGACGGGGTATCTCGGAGACCCGGAGGCTACTGCGCGCGCAATCCGTGACGGCTGGCTCCACACCGGTGACGTCGGATTCCTGGACGCGAACTGCGGCCTGCACGTGCTCGACCGTCGCGACGATCTCATCGTTTCCGGCGGCGAAAACGTCTATCCCGCTGAAGTCGAGGCGGTGCTGCTCGAGTACCCGTCGGTTGCGGAGGTCGGCGTTACCGGCTTGCCCGATGCAGACCTCGGTGCGCGAGTCGCAGCGTGGATCGTGGTCCGCGACGGAGCGGCGGCTGATGCGGCCGCGCTGGAGGCGCACTGCAGCGAACGGCTTGCCGGCTTCAAGCGGCCCCGCGAATTCCGCTTCGTGGGCAGCCTGCCGAGAACGGTCGCAGGCAAGCTGCTGCGGCGACGCCTCGCCGCGCTGGCTGCGGACCGCTGACGCCTCACTGCGGAGGCCTGGAGCCCGTCGAGGCCTGCCGCAAACTCATGACGCCAGGACTAGCCTGGCCCGCCACTCCTCACGCCCTCGGTGCAGCGATCGCGGCCCGCAAGGTCCCGATGCGTGCTTACTGACTCGAAGCCGGCGAGGGACAACAGGCTGCGGACGGGCGCGCCCTGAGTGTCGCCATGCTCGAGGACCAGCCAACCACCCGGTTTCAGGTGCTGCAGCGCGCCTTTGATGATCTCGCTGAGTGCCTCGAGCCCGGTCGGTCCGGAATACAAGGCCGCATGCGGCTCGAAGCGCTGCACCGCGCGCTCCACGCGGGGGTCATCGTTCGCGACGTAGGGTGGGTTGCTCGCGATCAGGTCGTATTGCCTGTCTGCGACGGGTTCGTACCACGTGCCTTCCAGGAAGCGTACGCGGTCGACACCAAGTCGTCGGGCGTTGCCGGTGGCGATTGCGATGGCGTCCGCCGAGATGTCCGTCCCCGTCAACCGACAGGCCGGACGCTCGCTTGCAAGCGCAAGTGCGATTGCGCCGCTGCCGGTGGCAAGGTCCAGTACCTCGGAATCCGCGCCGGGTGGCAGGTGCACGAGCGCGCGCTCGACTACCAGTTCGGTGTCGGGCCGCGGAATCAGAACGGCGGGCGTCACCGTCAGCGGCAGCGACCAGAATTCCTTTTCACCGAGGATGTAGGCGGCGGGTTCGCCGAGCGCGCGGCGGGTGATGTACGCCTCATAACGGTCCGTCGCCTCGCAGTCGAGGACCTGGGACGCGGGATTCGCGGCCAGGTAGGACCGGGGCCTGGCCAGTGCGGCGGCAAGCAGGATCTCCGCTTCGATGCGCGGGTTGTCCGCGACGCGCGCGAGCCGCGCGGCGCCCTCGTCAACCAGCGCGCTGATCTCGGTCGCCATGTGCCTGGCCCGCGCGGTTCACTGCAGGCTCGCGAGTTGCTCGGCCTGCCACTCCTGCTGCAGCGGCCCGATCACCTCGTCGAGCGCACCTTCCATCACTGCAGGCAGCTGGTAGATCGTCAGGTTGATGCGGTGGTCGGTGACTCGAGCCTGTGGATAGTTGTAGGTCCGGATGCGCTCCGAGCGGTCGCCGCTGCCTACCTGAAGCTTGCGCTCGCGCGCCTGTTGCGCCGCCTGCTTCTGCTGTTCGGCCTCGAGCAGGCGGGCCCTGAGCAGCGAGAGCGCGCGCGAGCGGTTCTTGTGCTGCGAACGCTCGTCCTGGCACTCGACGACGATGCCGGTCGGCAGGTGCGTGATGCGGATCGCCGAGTCGGTCTTGTTGACGTGCTGTCCGCCCGCACCCGATGCGCGGTACGTGTCTACGCGCAGGTCCGCGGGATTGAGCGCGACCTCGTCGACTTCCTCGAGTTCGGGCAGGATCGCCACGGTGCAGGCCGAGGTGTGGATGCGGCCCTGCGCCTCGGTGGCCGGCACGCGCTGCACGCGATGCGTGCCCGACTCGAACTTGAGCCTCGAGTACACGCCCTTGCCAACCATGCGGCTGATCACCTCGCGGTAACCGCCGTGCTCGCCCGAACTCTCGCTCAGGATCTCGATGCGCCAGCCCTGTCGCTCCGCGTAGCGCGCGTACATGCGGAACAGGTCGCCGGCGAAGATCGCGGCCTCGTCGCCGCCGGTCCCGGCGCGGATCTCGAGGAAGATGTTGCTGTCGTCGCGAGGGTCCTTCGGCAGCAGCAGCTTCGCCAGCTCCGCCGCTTCCGATTCGAGCCGCGCGTCGAGGTCGCTGAGTTCCAGCTCGGCGAGCTCGCGCATCTCGGCATCGGTGCCGCCGGCCATCTCGGCGGTCGTGCGCCGCTCGGCCTCGAGGCGCGAAAATTCCCGGAAGCGCGTTGCAACCGGCTCGAGTCGCGCGTACTCGACCGACAGGTCGCGGAATCGACCGGGTTTCACGGCGGCGTCTGGTTCGGCGAGCAGGGCGCCCACTTCCTCGAAGCGCTCCACCGTCGTCTCCAGCCTGCGGCGGATGGACTCCTTCATCAGTCGCGGTCGAGGTGGTAGATCTCGGCGATCGTCTCGATGATCGTCCCATCGCCGGTCTCGGCCGCGTCGCGCAGCCTCTGGCTCGGTGCATGTATCAGGCGGTTGGTTAGCGTAGCGGAAAGGAACTCCAGTACTTCGTCAGAGCTGCGTCCCGCGGCGATCATGTGCCGGGCCTGGTCGAGCGTGTGGCGCCGTGCCTGTTCGGCCTGCTCGCGCAACCTGCGGATCGTCGGCGCGGCCTGACGGGTACGGATCTGCATCTCGAAGCGATCGACCGCCGACTCGATCATCTCGACCGCCGCGCGCGCGGCCTGCCGGCGTCCCTCCATGTTCTCGTTCACGACCGTCTGCAGGTCGTCGATGGTGAACAGGTAAATGTCCTCGAGCTCCGCGACCTCGGGTTCGATGTCGCGGGGAACCGCGATGTCCACCATGAACATCGGCCGCCGCTTGCGCACGCGCAATGCGTCCTGCGCCATCGCGCGCGTGATGATCGGGTTCGGGCTCGCGGTGGAGGCGACGATGATGTCCGCATCGCTCAGGTGCGACGGGATTTCGTCGAGGCCGATGGCGAAGCCCTGGAATTCGGAGGCGAGTTCGCGGGCGCGGTCGACGCTGCGATTGGCGACGATCATGCGGCGCAGGCCGTCGGCGTGCAGGTGGCGCGCGGCCAGCGCGATGGTTTCGCCGGCTCCGACCAGCAGCGCCGTCCGGTTGTCGAAGCTCGCGAAAACTGTCCTGGCCATGCGCACGGCCGCATACGCGACCGACACCGCGTTCGCGCCGATTTCGGTCTCGGTCCGGACGCGCTTGGCCACGGAGAAGGTCGCCTGGAACAGGCGGTTCAGCATCGGGCCGGTGGTGCCGGCTTCCTGGGCCACCCGATACGCATCCTTCAGCTGGCCCAGGATCTGGGGCTCGCCGAGTACCAGCGAGTCGAGTCCGGATGCCACGGAGAAGGCGTGCGCGACCGCGCGCATGTCCTCGTGGCGGTACAGGCAGTGGTGCAGGCTCGACCCGAGCTGGTGGTAGTGCTGCAGCCAGTCGGCCAGTCCGTCCGCGCCGGATTCGGTCGCGCAGTAGATCTCGGTCCGGTTGCAGGTCGAGACGACCAGCGACTCCTGGACCGACGGCAGGGCCGCCAGCTCGCGCAGCGCCTCGGGCATCCGTGCCGGCTCGAATACCACGCGCTCGCGCACCTCGATGGGCGCGGTACGGTGATTTATGCCGACGACGACTAGGGGCATCCGGGATCCGGTCAGCGAAATCGCGAAATTCTGGGTGATGCCCAGTGGCAACACAAGCTCGATGGCTCTTCCGCTATAGTGGGCAGACCATGCGGAAACTCCCGATACTTGCCCGGCGCCTGCTGGTGCCGGCGCTCCTGCTGTTGTCCCTCTCCCCCGGGCCCCGGTCCGCAGCCCTTGCCGCCGAGCCGGAATCCCGGGCCGAACCGGGGGCCCTGGTGGCCGAGGGCGATGCAGCCATTGAGCGCGGCGACCTGCCGGCGGCGGCCCGAGCCTATCGGCTGGCGGCCGAGGCGTCCGACGACGAGGCGGTCGCAGAGCAGGCCAGCCGCATCGCATTCGATAATTTCCAGCTGTCCGATGCCCTGTTGTCGGCGGAGCGCTGGCTGCAGATCAACCCGTCGAGCGAGCAGGCAGAAAGATACGCCGGTGTATCGGCCCTGGCGCTGCACCGGCTGGACGTCGCGGAAGCGCATTTCCGCACGCTGGTCGAGACGGCCTACGTGAGCCCGGCCGCTGGCTACGTGGCGCTTCTGCCCGTCATCATGGACGAGGCGACTGCGCCCGATGTGACCGAACTCTTCCGGCGGCTTTCGGCGCTGCACCCGAAGGTTGCAGAGGGACACAGCGCGCTCGGCAATGCGGCACTGCGCTCGGAAAACTACCCGCTGGCGATGTCGAGTGCCGAGGAGGCCGTGCGGCTGGCGCCCTACTGGGTACCGGCGAAGATGCTGCTGGCCCGGACGATGATCGCGTCGGGGCGCGAGGCCGATGGGCTGGCGATGGAGCGCGACCTGGCGCTTGCACCGGACGCCGATATCGCGACCCACATGGAATACGCGCTGGTGCTGGCCAGCGCCGGCCGCGACGAGGAGGCGCGCGCGGTCCTCACGCCCTACGCCACGGGAACCACGGTGGTGCCGGCTGCAATACGCACACTGGGCATGCTCGACCTGCAGAGCGGTGACCTGAAGGCGGCCAACGCGCGCTTCGAGGAACTGCTGTCCATGGGTTCCCAGTCGTACGAGGCACTCTACTACCTCGGCGTGATCGCGGAACGGCGCGACGACGAGGCGGACGCCATCCGCTACTACTCGCGCGTGACGGGCGGCGACCAGGCATTGGCCGCGCAGCAGCGCGTCGCATTCTTCAAGGCCCGGAAAGACGGCGTGGATGCAGGGCTCGCGCATCTCGACCAGTTCGGCCGCGCGGAGCCATCGCTGGGACCGCGGGTGGTCATGGCGCAGGCCGGGCTGCTGTCTTCGCTCGACGACGACAAGCGCGCGCTCGCGGTGCTCGACGCTGGTCTCGAGCGCTATCCCGAGGTGCTGGACCTGCGGCTTTCCCGCATATTCGCCTACGAGAGGCTGGGCCGGGGAGATGCCTCGGTGCGCGAGCTGCGCAAGCTGCTCGCCGAACGACCGGGGGACCCGATCGTACAGAACGCACTCGGCTACACGCTTGCCGACCAGGACCGGGATCTCGACGAGGCGCGCGCGCTCGTCGCCGCCGCGCTCACGCAGACGCCCGACAGTTCCGCCGTACTGGACAGCATGGGCTGGGTGCTCTACCGGGAGAAGAATTACCCGCAGGCGCTCGAGCACCTGGAGCGCGCCCGCGCCCGCAACGATGACCCGGAGATCAACCTGCACCTGGGTGAAGTGCAGTGGGCCATGGGCGACAAGGCCGCGGCCCGCAAGACCTGGCAGGAGTCGCTCGCGCGAAATCCGGGCAACAAGGCGCTGGAAAAGCGTATCGCCCGCGCTGGGAAATGATGCGGCGATCGGCTGCGGTCCTGATGCTGGCGGTGCTCGGCGGCTGCGCCGTGGCCCCCGTTGCGCCGCCACCGTTCGTGCCGGCGGACCCGTCCGCATACTCTGCCTGGACCGCTACGGGTCGCCTCGCGCTTGCCGCGAACGGCCAGGGCGGCAGCGGATCATTCACCTGGGAACAGCATGCGGATGAGACAAGTATTTCGCTGAGTGGGCCGCTGGGCGTCGGCGCCATGCGCGTGACCGCCGAAGGCGACCGCCTCAGTGTCACCGATGACGCCGGGCGCAGCCTCGATAACGAGCAGACGCGGGCGCTGTTGCGTGAACGCCTTGGCGCCGACCTGCCCTGGAGCAACCTTCGCTACTGGATGCTGGGTGTGCCGGCGCCTGACGGCCCGTCCAGCGTCGAGGACGCCGACACAGCGCCGCTGCGGGTGATCGAGCAGGCCGACTGGCGCATCGGCTATGACGCGTTCCGGCCGACGCAGGGCACCTCGCTGCCTGCCAGGTTTACCGCGACCCGCGAGGGCGTCCGGCTGAAGGTCACGGTGGACCAGTGGCAGGTGTCGCCGGTGGCCGGTCACGGGCCGTGAATGCCCGGGATGAACCGCTGGGCCGCCCTGTCCCCTGGCCGGCGCCGGGAAAGCTGAACCTGTTCCTGCACATCGTTGGCCGCCGGACGGACGGCTACCACCTGCTTCAGACAGCGTTCCAGTTCATCGACCTGTGCGACGAGATCCGCTTCTGGCGGCGCCCGGAAGGCGTGGTCGAGCGGGTCGGCGACGTGCGCGGTGTTCCGGCCGAGCAGGACCTTGCCGTGCGGGCTGCGCGAAGCTTGCTCGCAGCCAGTGGTCGCCCAGAGTTTGGAGTGGGGATCGAGCTGACGAAGAAGCTGCCAATCCAAGGTGGAGTGGGCGGAGGCAGTTCAGATGCGGCAACGGTGCTGGTTGGCCTGAACAAATTGTGGGGCCTCGGCATGTCCCTGGACCATCTTGCCAGTCTCGGACTCGAACTCGGTGCCGACGTGCCGGTTTTCGTCCATGGCAGGGCGGCCTGGGCAGAGGGCGTGGGAGAGGTGCTCACGCCCGTCGACTTCCCGGAACAGTGTTACGCGCTGATCCGCCCGGATGCGACGATCAGCACGGTCGAGGTGTTTAAAGCCCCTGAATTGACAAGGGATTCCCCGGTAATCACAATTCCCGGTTTCCTGAATGCAGGTGGGCGAAACGACTGCGAGCCGGTCGTCAGGCGGCGCTTCCCGGCGGTTGCCGAGGCGCTGGGCTGGCTTGGGCGGTTCGCGCCCGCGCGGCTCACAGGCACTGGTTCCTGCGTGTACGCGCCAATGCCGGGAGAGGCTGATGCCCGGGCGGCGCTGGCCGGACTGCCGGCGCGCTGGACGGGGTACGTGGTGCGCGGCCTCAATCGCTCGCCGCTCGCAGCACGGTGCGAACTCGAGCAGGACGGAGTTGTGTCCGGCCGCTGACGAATGCGATGGGGTGTCGCCAAGCGGTAAGGCAGCGGGTTTTGATCCCGCCATTCGGAGGTTCGAATCCTTCCACCCCAGCCAAAGAAAATAGGTGCCTGGCACCTATTTCACGAAAATAGGTGCCAGGCACCTATTTTTTGAGGAGTGACGTGTGATGGACGGCCCGACGATGGCGGTGTTCACCGGCAATGCGAGCCCGCAGCTGGCGCAGGACATAGCGCGCTACCTGCAGATGCCGCTGGGCCGGGCGCACGTCGGTCGTTTCAGCGACGGCGAGGTGACGGTCGAGCTGATGGAGAACGTGCGCGGGCGCGACGTGTTCGTCGTGCAGTCCACGTGCCCGCCGGCCAACGATCACCTGATGGAACTGCTGGTGATGGTGGACGCCTGCCGCCGTGCGTCGGCCGGTCGCATCACCGCCGTGATGCCGTACTTCGGCTACGCACGCCAGGATCGCCGCCCGCGCGCCACGCGCGTCGCGATCACGGCGAAGGTGGTGGCCAACATGATTGCCGGGGTGGGCGTGCACCGGGTGTTGACGGTCGACCTGCACGCCGACCAGATCCAGGGGTTCTTCGACATCCCCGTGGACAACGTTTATTCCTCGCCGGTGCTGCTCGGCGAGGTGTGGAAGAGGAAGTACGACGACCTGGTGGTCGTCTCGCCGGACGTGGGCGGCGTGGTGCGCGCGCGCGCGATCGCCAAGCGCCTCGACGACGCGGACCTGGCGATCATCGACAAGCGCCGTCCGCGGGCCAACGTGTCCGAGGTGATGAACATCATCGGCGAAGTCGAGGGCAAGAGCTGCGTGCTGGTCGACGACATGGTCGATACCGCGGGCACGCTCTGCCAGGCGGCAAAGGCCTTGAAGGACCATGGCGCGAAGAGCGTCGCGGCCTACATCACCCACCCGGTGTTGTCGGGCCCGGCGGTGGATCGTATCGAGGCCTCGGCGCTCGATGAACTGGTGGTTACCGACACGATCCCGCTGCGCGAGAACGCGCGCGCGTGCCGCAAGATCCGCCAGTTGACCGTCGCGGGACTGCTGGCGGAGACGATGCGCCGGATCCGTGACGAAGAGAGCGTCAGTTCGCTCTACATTGATTGAAAAGGGAGTAGCAGCCGCTACTCCCGTTCCTGGTGTCGTCCTGCCTGGTCGCGAGCGGACGACGTTACTGTTGTTGAACGGAGCTAATCATGAAGACCTCATTCGAACTCAATGCCGAGTTCCGTGACGCGCAAGGCAAAGGTGCGAGCCGCCGCCTGCGTCACGAGAACAAGGTGCCCGCCATCCTCTACGGTGGCCATCGTGAACCGCGCGCGTTGTCGCTCGATCACACCAGGCTGCTGCTGATGCTCGACAACGAGCGCTTCTATTCGACGATCATCGGGCTGCGCGTTGGCAGCGTCGTGCAGGCTGCGATCCTGAAGGACGTGCAGCGGCACCCGGCCAAGAATTTCGTGCTGCACGTGGACCTGCAGCGCGTGATCGAGGACGAGAAGATCCGCATCAGCGTCCCGCTGCACTTCAAGGGCGACGCCGTGTCCCCCGGCGTCAAGAAGGGCGGCATCGTTTCGCACCTGCGCAACGAGGTCGAGGTCACCTGCCTGCCTAAGGACCTGCCGGAGTTCCTCGACGTTGACCTGTCCGAAGTGGACATCAACCAGATGCTCTACCTCTCGGACCTGAAGGTCCCGGAAGGAGTGGAGATCCCGGAGCTTGCGCACGGCCGGAATTCGCCGGTGGTGTCGGTGCACCACGCGCGTGCCGAGGAAGTCGAAGCCCCGGTGGCCGAGGCGGCAGCCGGTGCGGTGCCTGCGGCTGCGGCCGGTGCGGTGCCTGCGGCTGCGGCTGCGGCCGCACCTGCGGCCGAGGCCAAGGGCAAGGACGCGAAAAAGTAATCGGCCCCCGGGCTGATCGACGCGGGCCGCCCTCCGGGGCGGCCCGGTCTTTTTCCGGACTCATTCATGGCTGGCACAGAGATTCAGATCATCGTCGGGCTCGGCAACCCCGGGCCCGAGCATGGGCTCACGCGCCACAACGCGGGGTTCTGGTTCGTGGATGCGCTCGCGCGTGCCCACGGCGCGCAGTTCCGCGCGCATTCGCGCTACCACGGCGAGGTGGCACGGGTCGCGGTCGGCGGGCGGGATATCACGCTGCTGAAGCCGCAGACCTACATGAACCGAAGCGGCATCTCGGTTCGTTCGCTGGTGGACTACACCAAGGCGCCGATCGATGAGCTGCTGGTCGTGCACGATGAACTCGACCTGCCGCCCGGCACGGCGCGGCTCAAGTTCGGCGGCGGGCACGGCGGACACAATGGACTGCGCGACACGATCACGCACTGCGGCGCCGATTTCTGGCGGCTGCGCATCGGCATCGGCCACCCGGGCGACCGCGACCAGGTGATCGATTATGTGCTGCAGCGCGCGACGCCGGCCGACGAGGAGGCGATCGTCGCCAGCATCGGCGCGTCGCTGGAGGTGCTGCCCACGTTCCTGCAGGACGGGGCGGAGAAGGCCATGAAATTGCTGCACACGCAGGGAAGTGACAAGTAATGGGCATCAAGTGCGGCATCGTCGGGCTTCCTAACGTAGGCAAGTCGACACTGTTCAATGCGGTGACACAGGCGCAGAACGCTGCGGCCGCGAACTATCCCTTCTGCACCATCGACCCGAATGTCGGCGTGGTGCCGGTGCCGGACCTGCGGCTGGCGCAGCTCGCGGCGATCGCGAAGCCCGAGAAGGTCCTGCCGACCACGGTCGAATTTGTCGATATCGCCGGACTGGTGGCGGGTGCGTCGAAAGGCGAGGGGCTCGGCAACAAGTTCCTGTCGCACATACGCGAGACGGACGCGATCGCGCACGTGGTGCGCTGCTTCGTCGACGACGACGTAGTGCACGTCGCGGGCCGAATCGATCCGCTGGCCGACATCGACGTCATCAATACCGAGCTCGGGCTCGCGGACCTCGACACGGTGGAGCGCGGCCTGCGGCGCGCCGAGAAAGCTTCAAAGGCGGGCGACAAGGATGCGATCCGGCAGTTCGAGCTGCTGAAGCGCATGCGTGCCCATCTCGATGCAGGCAACCCCGCGCGCACACTCTCACTGGACCCGGCCGAACGGCCGCTGCTCCGGGAGCTGTGCCTGATCACGCTGAAGCCGCTGATGTACGTGGCCAACGTCGCGGAGAATGGCTTCAAGGAAAACCCGTACCTGGACGTCGTCCAGAGGCGGGCGGACGCGGAGGGTGCCGACGTGGTGCCGGTGTGCGCGGCAATCGAGGCGGAGATCGCGCAGCTTGACGCCGGCGACCGGATGGCGTTCCTCGAGGAGCTCGGCCTGCACGAGCCCGGCCTCGACCGGGTTATCCGCGCGGCCTACCACCTGCTCGGGCTGCTCACGTTCTTCACCGTCGGGCCGAAAGAAGTACGTGCCTGGACCAGCCACGCCGGCGCTTTTGCGCCGCAGGCGGCCGGCGAGATCCACACCGACTTCGAAAAAGGCTTCATCCGCGCCGAGGTCATCTCCTTCGGCGATTTCATTGCCTGCAAGGGCGAGCAGGGCGCCAAGGAGGCCGGCAAGATGCGGCTCGAGGGCAAGGAGTACGTCGTTCGCGAGGGCGACGTCATGCATTTCCGGTTCAACGTGTGATTTCTTGACTCAGGCGCCGGCGGTCCGGACAATTCCGGCCCCCCGTGGTGAGGTAGCTCAGACGGTTAGAGCGAGGGATTCATAACCCCTAGGTCGGGAGTTCGATTCTCCCCCTCACCACCAATTCCCCGGTCCAGAAGGCACCGAGCGCGAGGGCTGTTTCCGACGCAATTCGGCCCATCTAACTAGCAAGGCATCAATCAACTGACTCGCTTTAGTTGTTCGCGCAGTACACGTCGAAGTGTCTTCTCCAGCGGCTCATACGCCCGCTGCATGTGCTCACGCAGCGCCGTATTGATAAGCGCCTGATAGTTGCCGCCGCCCGCTGACTCGACCGACCGCTTCTCATGGAGCGCTTTCTAGCTCTGCGAGGGCCTAATTGCAACGGCGGCTTCCGACACTGAGCAGACCGTTGATGGCCCTGCGCCCCCATTCGACTGCACATCTGGTTTTCTATGCGGCGCTGCGGCGCATGGACATGATCCAGAGAACCGATGTTGGTCGCTCGACAATGCGGCTGGCGATTTCTGCGAATGCTGAAGAGCTGTTCGGCGACGATGATCCTGACCGGCTGACGACAACTATCTTGGCCGGTTAGCGCCGCCCGCCGGGGGCGCTTGGTGGTGGGGCATACAGTGTTCCCTCGACGTAGGAGCGAGGGGTCGCGATGCCCGGCAAGCGAGTTACGGACCATCAAGTGATCAAGTACAAGCAGCTTCGTCAGCGGCTCGGCCAGGAGGCCGCAGCCGCCAAGATCGGCATCAGCGAGCGAACGGCCCGACGCCTGGAGCGTCTGGACTGCTTGCCGTCGCAGCGGGCACCACGTACATGGCGGACACGCTCGGATCCGTTGGCCGCGGTGTGGGATTCGGAGGTGCTGCCGATGTTGCGTGCGGCGCCCGGCCTGACCGCCGTCACCGTGCTCGAGGAGCTGCAACGGCGCTATTCCGGCGAGTACTCGAACGCGGTGCTGCGGACGTTGCAGCGACGCGTCCGTCGCTGGCGCGCGTTCGAGGGTCCTGAGCGCGAGGTGTACTTCGCGCAGCGGCATGAGCCGGGGCGTCTCGGGCTGTCGGACTTCACCCATGCCACCGCGCTCGACGTATCTATCGCCGGCGTCCCATTCGAGCACCTGCTGTATCAGTTCGCGCTGGCCTACTCGGGTTGGCGACACGTGGCGATCGTGCTCGGCGGCGAGTGCTTCCTCGACCTCTCGGCCGGCCTGCAGGACGCGCTTTGGGAGCTCGGCGGATCGCCGCACGAGCATCGCACCGACAGCCTGTCGGCGGCGTTTCGCAACATCGCCGAGCGCGAGGATCTCACCCGCCGCTACGAGTGGCTGTGCGCGCACTACGGCATGGTGCCCTCGCGTAACAACCGCGGCGCCAGCCACGAGAACGGATCGATCGAGGCGCGCCAGGGCACGCTCAAGCACTTCGTCGATCAGGCGCTGCTGCTGCGCGGTCACCGGGAGTTCGACACGCTGGAAGCGTATCGCCACTTCCTCGCCGAGGTTACGGCGCGCGCCAACGGCCGGATCGCCAAGGCGCTCGCGGTCGAGCGCGCCTGCCTGCGACCGCTGCCGCCGCGGCGCACGAACGAGTACGAGGAGGTCGATGCGCGGGTCACCAAGTTCGCGATCTTCACCGTGCGCGCCGTACCGTATTCCGTGCCGTCCCGCCTGGTCGGCCATCGGCTCAAGGTGCGCGTCTACGCCGATCGCATCGAGGCGATGCTCGGCGGCGTGTGCGTGTTGCGCGCGCCACGCGCCCTGCGCGGCACGCCGGTCATCGACTTCCGGCACGTGCTGCCCGCGCTCAGGCGCAAGCCCGGTGCGCTGGTGCGTTGGCGGATGCGCGATGCACTGTTCCCGCGTTCGGAGTATCGCGACACCTGGCGCCGGCTGATCGAGCGACTGCCGGAGGCTCGCGCCGCCCGGACGATGGTCGGCCTGCTCGAGCTGGCGCAGACCGCCGGTGAAGCGGACGTCGCGCGCAGGCTCGCGGAGATCGGCGACGCCGGCGCGTTGCCAGACCTCGACGTGTTGCGTGCCGAGTTCGCACCGCGCATCCCGCTGCAGCCCACCGTGCAGGTGCACCTGCCGCCGCTCGCGACCTATGACCGGCTGGTCGGGGTGCAGCCGTGAGCGGCGCCCGCGCCTCGGCCGACGCCGCCCGCTTGCCGCTGATGCTCACGGATCTTCGGTTGCCGACGATCAAGCGCCTGTGGACTGATCTCGCGGCGCAGTCTGATCGCGAAGGCTGGCGTGCCGAGCGGCTGCTGTCGGTGCTGTTCGAGCAGGAGATGGCCGAGCGCGAGACGCGCCGCCTCGCGCGTCGTCGTGCCGAGTCGGACCTGCCGCCCGACAAGTCGCTCGACAGCTTCGACTTCGCCGCCGTGCCGAGCGTGTCCAAGCCGCATATCGGCGCGCTGGTCGAAGGCGACGGCTGGCTCGAGCAGGGCGCCAACGTGCTGCTGTTCGGCCCGCCCGGCGTCGGCAAGTCGCACCTCGTCGCTGCCATCGGTCACGGCCTCATCGATCGCGGCTGGCGTGTGCTGTTCACGCGCACCGGCGACCTGGTGCAGCGATTGCAGGCCGCACGCCGTGACCTGCGCTTGCCCGCCGAGCTTGCGCGGCTCGACCGCTTCGACCTGCTGATCCTCGACGACTTCAGCTACGTCCGCCGCGACCAGGCCGAGAGCAGCGTCCTGTTCGAGCTGATCTCCGAACGCTACGAGCGCAAGAGCATCGCCATCACCGCCAACCAGCCGTTCTCCGCCTGGGACCAGGTATTCCCGGAGGCGGCGATGACCCTCGCGGCCGTGGACCGGCTTGTGCACCACTCGACGATCTTCGAGCTGAACGTGGAGAGCTACCGCCGCAAGGCAGCCGAGGGCAAAGCGGCGGCTAAGGCCAAGGTCAGCCCGAGGAAATAGTGGAATCAAACCCCATTACACCGGCCAAGATAATTGTCGCCGACCGGTCAAGATAGTTGACGCCGAACAAAGAGCAGAAATCAAGCGTAGAAATACAACATCGCCGGCGGTCTGCCGGGCGCCCTCCGCGTACTGCCACGAAGGACACCGTGGGTCGCCGGATTACTACAGCAGCCAAAATGGCTGAATAGAAGGGAGACATGAAGAGGTTCTCGGTGAAGTTGTTGCACGTTACGTGACTGTCGAGACTCGATATCACGAATTCGAGACGCCATCCGGCACGTATCACCCCATGGACAATTGGCATTACACGGCCCACCACGTCGTTACCATCAGCGGGCGCGTCTGGGTCGGCGAAGGTGTCTCCCCGTACCATCTGAATACCAAGCTGGAAAAGGGGCTGGTCGAGCAGTGGGTCAGCACAGTCAACTTCGTTGAAGTCGTCGAACACGCACCGGCGTACCGCTACAAGGACGCTTTCAAGATCACGGTGAATGCCAACGGCGAACTCGTGGTCCTGCACGAGGAGGATCTGGTCGGCGTCGGCTTCAAGTGTCTTGGCCCGAAGAAATAGGGTCGGACGCAACCGGGTGACGTGAGCACCTGCGGGGCTGATCGACACCCTGACGTGAGATTCGAGCCGGCGACGAGCCGGGCTCTTGCGTTGCGGGCGACGCTAGCGGTGCTGTAGCTTCAGCAGCAACACACCGCCTGCGAGCGCCAGCGTGATCGCATTACAGATGATGACCGGCCAGCTATCGAGTGCGATGCCGTAGAGCAGCCACAGCGCCACACCCAGCGTGAACAGGCTGTACATTCGCAGTGAGACGCCGCTGAGGTCGCGTGTCGCCCAGGATTTCATGACCTGTGGAACGAATGCGGCCGTGGTCAGTGCGCCGGCCGCGAATCCGAGGCCGTCCAGTGATGTCAGGGGCATGGAAGTTGGGTGCTCTATCGGTAAATAGGATTGTGTGGTCGCGCGGATCAGCGGCGCCAGAGCCAGACGAGCAGGCTCAGCACCAGGCTCACGATGATCATGGTCGTGAACGGGGCGTAGAAGCGGAAGCCCGGGCGCTCGATCATCAAGTCGCCGGGCAGGCGACCAAGCGGCAGCTTGTAAGCCCAAGGCCAGAGCAGGCCGAGTACTACGATTGCGAGTCCAGCGGCGATGAGCAGGCGTTGCAAAAAAAGCTCCGATGCAGCGGGCAATACTGGAACGACGCCGTTGCTGCCTATGGCGCCTTGAACCGCTTCACGCCGGCCTTGCGCGCGGCTTTGGTGAGGTCCCGGTCGAGCGTGGCCAGCGGTAGACCCGTACGAAGCGCCAACTCCAGGTAGGAGGCGTCATAGGAAGACAGCCCATGCCGTCGAGCCAGATGAAGCGTATCGGCGAGCGACTTGGAAAAAGTTGCCTCATCCACGCGAATCGGCGCACTGCCGAGCATCTCCAGGAAGGCTTCGCTCTGCGCTTCCGAGAGGACGTTGCGCGATTCGGCCCGGGCGATCACGTTTGCCACCTCGAGGCCCCAGGTGACGGGGACATCGGCGAGGGTTGCGGACGCCTTGAGCGCTTCGAGCACGGCCCGGGCATATGCGCGATCGGCCGGCTTCCCGTCGGAGAGCAGCCACGACATGGTGACGGAGGCGTCGAGTACGAAAGCGGTCATTCGCGGCCTTCGCCGATCAGTGCCTTGATGCTGACTTTGCGACCGAGCTTGACGGGGTTATCCCGCAGAAAGGCCTGGAACTTCTCGATCGCCGACTTTGCATCGACTGCACGGCCGGCTTCGCTCGGCACCAGGTCTGCGATGGCCTCGCCACGGTTGGTGATCGTGAAGCGCTTGCCTGCTTTCACCTGGCGCAGCAGTTCGGGCAAGCGCGTCTTGGCGTCGTAGGCCCCGATTTCAGTCTTCACAGTCGTGTCTCCTTAAGGTCGACTAGTCTACAGACCGGTCTAATTGCTGACAAGTGGTCGGAAGGGGCTCGCGGGAGCCCCGACACGGTCTGCATCAGCGAGCGGCCAGCCAGCGTCGAGCTGACCAACCACAAGCGGTTCACAATGGCGACTGACATCCACGTCTACTTCTGCGATCCGCAGAGTCCGTGGCAGCGTGGATTGAACGAGAACACCAACCGGCTGCTTCGTCAGTACTTCCCCAAAGGAACGAACTTGTCGGTGCACACTCTGGCCCGGTTGAACTACGTGGCGAGAGAACTTAACGCGCGGCGTCGAGAGACGTTAGGATTCAAGACGCCGAAAGAGAAATTTCAAGCCTGCGTTGCGCCGACCGGTTGAGGTCACCACCCGGAGCAGACGGTCGTGTCTTAATAAGCAGCCGTTCGCGGCGCATCAATTGCGGCCAGGAGAACCCGGCGCACCGTGTCGCGACCCGCCTGCGGGGGTGGTTTGCAGACAGGTTCGTCACGGGCGCCAGGTATTCTGTGCGCTCCTGGCGCCCGCGCCGTTACGGCGTGTACCAGATCGGCGACGTGTAGGCTCGATCCTGGATGCTCGACGGCACGTCGGTCGGCAGTTTCACGCCAAAGACCTCGGCGTCGTAGGTCGTCCAGCGCGGCGTCGGAATCTCCAGCACTCGAACGTAGTAGAACGCCCGCAGCTTCGGATCAAAGGCGGGGTCCCTCCAGTACGCCGTCAGATACGGCTCTCCGATCGAGTTTCTGTAGCTGGCTTCCTGGGCGTTCACGGTGTTGCCGACCGGCGGCAGCTTGCCGTTCGCGTCCGGCTTGCGATCGCCGGACCACGCCACGTCGTAGACTTTCTCCTGGGTCTTGCCCGAGGCGTCGAGCCAGCCTTTGACGACCTGGATGCGGTCGAGGTTGGCACCATCTGCATCACGCATGGCGCGAACCAGGAATGTCGGAGCCTTGCCTGCGGACGCGCTCTCGAGATCGCCACCCATCGGGACGCCGCGCCTGTAGCCCTGTTCGGCAAAGTCCGAGCGCTCGAGATCCTGGGCGGTGAAGTCGAAGCCGCCAAAGACCCGCACCACGAGACGCGTACCGGTGGTGGCGTAGACCTCCTTGCGGGCCATCGCGTCCCAGAGTGCTTCGCGCGTGTTGTCGCGTGCCCAGACGGCCGCCAGGCCCGATGCACTGGTCTCGCGTGCGAGGTGCTGGTTACTGCGCGCGCGGTCGGCCGGCGCCCGGCCAACGATCACTTCATCGAAGCGAATCGGGTCGGCGGAGGGTTCCAGCACGGCCACCTTGCCGAAAAAGTTGTCCTCGGTGGTGGTGGCCAGGCCGGTGTGCATGTCGGTCGAGCCGACGAGACCGAACTTGAATGGGTTTACACCGAAGCTGCCTCGATCCCAACGTTCGAAGTTGGCGAACTCGTCATTCGGCGAGAGGGCAGGGTGCGTCTCGCCGTCGCCCTTGGGTTGGGTGGTCTCGTAAATCGGCTCCCAGCGCATGCGGCGCTCGGCGTAGTCGCGGTCGAGCGGCTTCTTCGTGGTCAGCGTCACATCATCGAACATCAGACCGTTCGACAGGTTGCCGTTGTGTGGGATCGCGAGCATCTTGCCGCCGGTTTTCTGCTCGTAAGCCGCCATCCACGCCCAGAGATCCTCCGGATCTCCGGTGTCGTAGTAGGACAAGGGAATGATCTGGCCGGCCTTGTCCTTGCCGTCGCGAAAGACCACGTTGCGATGCAGGTTGTTGCCATCCGGACCCGAGGTCCACTCAAAGCCGATGATGGCCGTGAAGCGCCCGGGCTCGTTGTATTTCTCGGCGGCCGCCGTGATCCGCTTCCACGCCGGTTGGGCCATGGTTTTTTCCTGGCCCTTGAACGGGTCTTTCAGCTCCTGCATGGCGGCCAGCCACATGTTGAAGGCCGCTCCCTGTCCTTCGATCGTGCCGGACTTGGCCAGGTCATGGACCTTCTTGCCCCATTCCGACTTGAGCAGTTCGGGATCGGATTCCGCGATCATCGGCGCGAGTCCGAGGTTTTCGGCGTGGTTAGAATATCCGCAGGGGGCCGCTTTCGGCCCTCAACTGCAGGTCTGCCTCGCCAGTCAAGTTTCCATGAAGCGGACGTTCTGGAAGCCAAACCGGATCGGCTCTCTCGCCGTTGGGGGCCTTTACGAAACGCTCGCTGATTTCCAACCTGCCGCCAATGCGCCAGGCCTTGTCGACTGGACTGCTAAAATCCACGTTTACCCATTTGCCAGCGATTGATTGGAGCCGCCGATGAAAAACTCACTTGCCGCCGACCCTCTTCCGTCCTGGAACGACGGGCCCACGAAGCAGGGAATCGTCAGCTTTGTCGAGAAGGTGACAAAGGAAGGCTCGCCATCTTTTGTCCCCGTCCCCGAACGGATCGCCACCTTCGACAACGACGGGACGCTCTGGTGCGAGACGCCGGTTCCCGTGCAAGCGTACTTCGCACTCGACCGTGTGAAGGCCCTTGCGTCGCAGCACCCCGAGTGGAAGACCCAGGAACCGTTCGCCTCGCTGCTCAAGGGAGATTTGAAGTCCGCGCTCGCCGGTGGTGAAGCAGCACTTCTCGAAGTAGTCATGGCCAGCCACGCGGGCATGACGACCGTGGAGTTCGGGCGGATCGTGGAGGATTGGATTGCCACCGCAAGGCATCCAAAGACCGGCAGGCTCTTCACCGAAATGACCTACCAGCCGATGCTCGAGCTGCTCGCTTACCTGTGCGCCAAAGGGTTCAGGAACTACATCGTCACCGGCGGCGGCATCGAGTTCGTGCGCCAATGGGGTGAGCGCATCTACGGCGTCACACCCGAGCAGGTCATCGGCAGCAGCATCAAGACCAAATTCGAGCTGCGCGACGGAAAGCCGGTTCTCATGCGCCTGCCACAACTGAACTTCAACAACGACAAGGCCGGCAAGCCGGTCACCATCCACCAGCACATCGGTCGCGCGCCCATTGCAGCCTTCGGCAACTCCGTCGGTGACCAGCAGATGCTGGAATACACAATGGGCAGCGGCGGCGCGCGCTTCGGACTGCTCGTGCTGCACGATGACGCGGTACGCGAATACGCATACGGTCCGGCACAGGGCTTGCCCACGCCCCAGCTCGGGGCCTTCACGCCGGCTCTTTACGAGCAGGCGAAGAAAGACGGTTGGACCGTTGTCAGCATGAAGGACGATTGGCAGCGGGTCTTTGCACTCGAGCCGAGCGAGGTCACCGCCATCAACATCCTGCTGGAGCCTGACGACGCGATGCTCCAGCGTTGCGAAGCCAACAACGCCCGCCTGCTCAAGGTTTTCCCGAAGGGTTTCCCGCTGGATGCGACGCACCGTCCCCACGTCACGCTCCTGCAGCGTTTCGTTCGCACGGCGGACCTCGACAAGATCTATGCTGCCGCCGGCAAGGTTTTCGCGGGGACCACTGTGCTCGCCTTGCAGTTGGAGGCATTCAAGTATTACTACATCCCGAGCGGCCCCATTGGACTGGCCGGTATTGTCGCCAGGCCGACTCCTGAGTTGCGCGAACTGCAGCAGGACCTGATTGATGCCGTCGCCCCGTTCACTGTGCCGACCGGACTCTCGGACGCCTTCGCCACGACGCCGGATGATCCCGTCATCGACCCGCTTCTGATCGACTACGTATCGACGTTTGTGCCGAAATCGTCCGGCGAGCATTTCGATCCGCACGTCACCACGGGCGTTGCGCCCCGTGATTACCTCGACAAGATGCTGGCTGAACCGTTCGAGTCGTTCACATTCTCGCCGGCAGGTGCAGCCGTCTACCAGCTGGGCCAGTTCGGCACCGCTGCAAAGAAACTCCATGAATGCGGCTTGAAGCGCTGAGGCGGCGTCGCCGCTGAGTCCTGGCCCAACGGCCGCTTCTCGGACGGCCGAGAGGCCGCTCAGTGTTGTTAGCGGTATTCAGCGCCCCGAGAATCAGTCGGCGCGAACCGACCGAAGGCGCGTTGCTTCAAGGTGAGAAAAAAGGCGCGAGCAGGACCGCCACCAATAGCGACAGCAACCCCGGGGCGGCACTGAGCTGAGCCGCGCCCAGGGCGCGGGCAGACCGCGGCTCCAGCGGGCAGGGCGCTTTACCTCTCCGCCGGCTGTTCGATGGCTTCCAGCAGATTCGTATCCAGCTCGGGAATCTCCGGCAGGCTCTTCGCCTCCTCGACCAGCGGCTGGAGCTGCTCATGCAGTTTCAGCGACAGCGCGTGCAGGTCGCGATAACGGCTCACCAAGGTCGCGCAATTACGCAGCACGTCCGCCAACCTCTGATCCTGCTGACGCTTCTCGGTGCGAAGCGAATTCAGTGCGGACTCGACCTGGCGACGCGAATCCGCTTCTTCCTGCTTCTGCTTCTTGAGCGTGTTCATTTTCTTCAGGACGTTTGTGGGCGTGTCTGCCAGTGCCGTATTGATCGCCTTGAGCGACACTTCGCGCTCTGTCAGACGGTCCTTGACCTTCTGCAGGCCCGTCGCGGCGGCAGCGCGCTGGTTGGCCATCTGCTGAACCGCGCCGTCGTACGCGGCTTTCGCGGCGGTAGCCGCTTCCTGCGCAATTGCCAGGCCCTGCTCGGCCTCGGCTAACTTCTTCTCGAGCGCAGCGATGGCGGCCGTCGCCTCATTCTTCGCGTTGAATAGTTCGGTATCCGCCTTGGCGACCTTCTTTAGCGCGGCTTCGAGTGCTTGCTTCAGCTCTTCCTGCGTGCACTCCGGGTCGAGATTGAGCGCGTCCGTGGCCGCTCGAATCAGGATCTGCTTGCTGATGGCGAGCTCTTTCCAAACTTTCAATTGAAGGTCTTGCTGCGCTTGACTCACATCGTTCCTCGCTGGGCATGAAATGGACAAATCGGGGCAGCGAATTGTAATCCAGAGCCGGGCAGGCCGCGCCGGGTCTGGTACAAATTCAGCCGATGTGTGCAGAAAAATGGCTTGATCCCTGAGATTGAACGTTTCCGAGGCGGTCTTCAGGCTGTTTGGGCTTCCCCGCGTCAGGCGGACACCGGATGGAGGTGTGCTCAGGGTCGATTTGAGGCGGTCGCCCGAAATGGACAAAGGTCTCCTTTTCGAAATTATCGACTAAACCCGCGAAGCGGTAGCGGGCTGGATCGCGCAGGCGCGCCTGCGAACCGAACAGGGTCTTTTCCCTGGCCTAATCTCGTCATCCGAGCACGTGTCAACGCGCCAATATGCGCGAATCGTCCGGCGCCGCGAAGGCCCATCAGGATCGCACCGTCGGTTGTGCTAAGGTCCGCAACTCGCAACGGAGAGCTTCCTTGGCCGACATATTCGTCTCGTATGCACGAAACGACAAAGGTCTCGTTGCGCCGCTCGTGGCAGCGCTCGAGGCCGAGGGCTGGTCGGTCTGGTGGGATCCCGAGATCACGCCTGGCGAAGAATTCGACTCACTTATCTCGCGCGAACTCGAGAGTGCCCGCTCCGTCGTCGTGGTGTGGACGGCTGGCTCGGCCGAGTCGCGCTGGGTACGTGGCGAGGCCCGCGACGCCGCAGACCGCGGTGCGTTGGTCCCGGTCCGTTTCGGCAACGCAAAGCTGCCGATAGATTTCCGCGCCGTGCACACCACCGACCTCGACAACTGGGGCGGCGACCGCAATGGGGCCGCGTTCCGTGGCCTCTTCAAGGCGCTGGAAGCCAAGCTCGGTACGCCCAGGAAGTCGGCGTCCGCAGCGGCGGCAGCGGAACGCAAGGCGGAGGTCAGCATCTGCGTGCTGCCGTTTGCCAACATGAGTGGCGACCCGGAACAGGAGTATTTTTCGGACGGCATCACCGAGGACATCATTACCGACCTCGGCAAGGTCTCCGCGCTCTCCGTCGTCTCGCGCAACATGGCGTTCAGCTTCAAGGGTGCAAAGGGCGGCGTCGGCGATATCGGCAGGCAGACCAGCGTTTCATACGTGTTGGTCGGCAGCGTGCGAAAGGCGGGTGAGCGCGTGCGGATCACGGCACAGCTCGTCAATGCCGCGAACGAGGCGCAGGTCTGGGGCGATCGCTATGACCGCGACCTGAGCGACATCTTTGCGCTGCAGGACGAGATCTCCAAGGCGATCGTCTCGGCGCTCAAGCTCACGCTGCTTCCGGACGAGAGTCGCGCCATTGGCCGGCGTGCGACCAACAACGTCAAGGCCTACAAGCTCTACCTGATGGCGCGGCAGTTCAGCGTCATGGGCAACGAGCGACACCAGGAGATCATCGTCCGCCTGTGCAAGCGCGCGGTCGAACTCGACCCCACCTATGCGGCACCCTGGGCCACGATGGCCATTGCTCAGTGGGACATGCATCGGCGCAGCGCCTCCAAGGAGGATGGCCAGGAAGCGGCGAATCGGGCGATTTCGCTGGACCCGAAACTCGCGGACGCCCACGCTGCGTTGGGCGCGGCGCACCAGGGCCAGGGACGTTACGAGATCGGGCTCGAGGCGTGTGAGGAAGCCTTGCGTCTCGACCCGGATTCATACGACGGCAACCGAGTCGCCGGCATGTGCTGCATCGCGCTGCGCCGCTACGGTGACGCCATCCGTTACCTGGAGAAGGCAACTTCCGTCGTGGCGACGGAATTCGTCGCCGCCAGCTTCTCGACCCAGTGCTACGAGGCCATCGGCGACCTCGACGGCATGCGCACGTCGGCCCAACGCGCACTTGCACGGGTTGAGCAAGTCATCGCCGTCGAACCCGACCACGGCCGGGCCCTGGGTTACGGTGCGACGCTGCTCGCGACGCTGGGGGAACCGGACCGCGCAAAGGAGTGGATCGAGCGCGGCACGCTGCTGGACCCGAATAACACGATCCTGCATTTCAATTTCGTATGCGCGCTCGCGCGATTGAGGGAGATCGAGCCGGCACTGGATCTGCTCGCGACCGTCATCGAAAAGGCCTCCCAGGGCTGGCTCGTCTGGCTCGACAAGGACACTGACCTCGACCCGCTCCGCGACAGCCCGCGCTTCGTCGAGATCGTGCAGCGGGCCAAGGCGCGTTTCGCGACCGAATAGACCGAGGCAAACCGACAGTCAATAGGGTAAAATACATTATCTAACGGCGTCGCATCCTGCCCGCAGGCGGGGGGTCGTTCGTATCAACGAGGTGCGCCGTCTGATGGAAGCGACCAGCTGGAACCGCAAGAGCATCCTGCACGCCTTCGAGCGGTCGCCATCGAAACTGCTCCCCTTCGCAGTACTGGCCTTCGACCTGGCGTTGTTTGCAGGAGGGTCCGCGCTGGTTCTGCTGGCCAGCAGCATCGCGCTGAAGCTGCTCGGCACCTTCTGTGTCACCGCAGGCATCGTCAGGCTGTTCATGATCGGTCATGACGCCTGCCATGGCAGCTTCTTCTCGAGTGCGAAGCTCAATGCCGTCTTCGGGCGGATCGCTTTCCTGCCGTCGATGACGGCCTTCAGCCTGTGGGAAGTCGGACACAATACCGCGCACCACGGGTTCAACAACCTCAAGGGGCGCGACCAGGTCTGGGCGCCACTTTCGAAGGCCGAGTTCGACGCATTGCCAGGCCATCGCCAGGTCCTCGAGCGTCTCTATCGCAGCGGTCTCGGATGGGGCGCCTACTACATGGTCGAGATGTGGTGGAAGAAGCTGTTCTTCGCCAGCCGCAAGGAAATAGGCTCGAGCCGTCGCAAGTACAAGCTCGACAGCCTGCTGGTCACCGCCGGCGCACTGCTATGGCTGGGGGTAGTTGCCATGGTGGCCGGTTCGACGGAACAGTCGTTCATGCTGCTGATCGTGCTGGGCATCGTGACACCGTTCCTGCTGTGGAATGGCACCATCGGCTTCGTCGTCTATCTGCACCACACGCACCCCAGGATTGCGTGGTTCAAGAACCGGCAGGAGTGGCAGCGCAACCGGGCCTACCTGACCTCGACGGCGCGGGTTCGCTTCCCGTTCGGCATCGACCGCCTGATGCACAACATCATGGAGCACAACGCGCATCACTTGAACCCCGGAATCCCGATGTTCAGGCTGCGCGCTGCGCAGCAGGTACTGCAGGACCGCTTTCCTGACTTGTGCGACTACCGCCTGAACTGGCGGACGTACATGGACGCGGTGCGTCGATGCAAGCTCTACGATTTTACCGAACACGCGTGGCTGGATTTCCGCGGCCAGGTCACGTCGCGCGTCGGGCTCGCGGCTTCCGTCGCCTGACGGCGAAAGCCGGCTCACCAGGCCGCGTTGCAGCCTCTATCGCGCATGCGAGGTCCCATGCTGAACGCCCGTACGATCCAGGCACTTCATCCGGATGTCTGCACCTATTTGCAGGGCAATCTCGATGCCGCGGCCGACGATTGCCGTGCCCCCGCCGACGCCGGCCCAGACAGCCTGGTATTCGTAACCGACGTCACGCAGCTTGAAGCAGCCCGGCAGCGCCACGCGGCAATTCTCATCGTGCAGCGGGACATTTCCGGCAAACTCGATCCGGACGAGGCAGGGTTTGGCTGTTGCTTCAGCGTACCGTCCGTGCCGATGGCCATGGCGGTGCTTCTCGTGCATCTCGATCGCAAGCGGGAGCGCTTCACGCAATGGGGTGAATGCCATTCCACGGCTGTCGTGCACCCGACTGCAACGGTCGGGTCCGGCGTGTTGCTTGGCCCATACTGTGTAATCGGCGCCAGGGCGTCGATTGGCGACGGCTGCTGCATCGGTTCCCACGTTGTCGTAGAGAACGACGCGCGAATCGGCGCGGGCTCGATTCTCCATCCGCACGTCTTCGTCGGCGCCGGCTGCGAGATGGGGCGCGACTGTGAGGTGCATCCGCACACCAGCATCGGCAGTGACGGCTTCGGTTACGCCGTCGGCGCAGATCGACGGCCCCGCAAGGTGCCGCATCTAGGCAACGTCTGCATCGGCGACGAGGTGGAGATCGGCAGCAATTGCGCCATCGATCGCGCAAAGCTGTCGTCCACCTTCATCCGCTCGGGTGCCAAGCTCGACAACATCTGCCACATCGCGCACAACTGCGACCTGGGCGAGGATGGCTTCTATACCGCCGGATTCATGATGGCGGGTTCGACCACAATCGGTCGTCGTTTCATGACCGGCGGAAATTCGGTGGTCTCGTCGCACCTCACGCTGGCCGACGACGTGGTGCTGGCCGGGCGATCGAGCGTGACCAGTGACGTGCCGGAAGCTGGCCATTACGCCGGCTACCCGCTGCAGCCGATCAAGGAAGCGATGCACACGCTGGCCGCACTCGGCCAGTTGAGCCGGATGCGCAGAAACCTGAACCGCGTGTTGAGGCACCTGCAGATGTCGGAAAAGCCATAGCCGGCAGGCCGCTATTTCGCGACGGTCGAGGCTCCGGGCACCGTGCCGGCTTCCACCAGCACCATCCGCTCTGGATCGATGTGCTTCCTGATGGCGCCGTTTACCTGTTCCAACGTCAAGGCGTCGATGCGCTTCGGGTACTCGTCGACGAATTCGAGGGGCATTCCCGCGTTCAGTATCAGCAGGATCGTGCCCGCCAGGCCCGAAGTCGTGGCGAGGCCAACCTTGTAGGAGCCGGCAGTACGGCTCTTCGACCGTGCCAGTTCCTCGGCGGTCACGCCCTGGTCGCGCCACAGCACAAGCTGGCGTTTCGCCGATGCGATGCCTTGCTCGAGCAAGGCCGGCGAGAAGCTCGCGTCGATGCGCCAGTCGCCGTCCGAGACGATATCGTTGGCAACGGAAGCGCCGATGTCGTACGTGAGTCCTTCCTTGTCGCGCACGTTACTCATCAGGCGGCCGGTGAAGCCGCTGCCGAAAATGCGCGTGCCCACTCGAAGCGCAAGCGAGTCGGGGTCGCTGTAACGGAGCTGCGTCGGCTGGCCCAGGATCACGCTCACGCTGGTCTTTTCGGGCACGAAGACGGTTTCCCGCCCGGCGGACTCGAGCAGCGGCGCGAGCGATGCCGCCGGCGGAATCGACCCGCCGGTCCACCCGGCGAACACCCGGCGCAACTCCGCCTGTACTGATGCGGGGTCGACATCACCCACGATTACCAGCCGCATGCCGGTGGTCCCGTAGAACTGCGAGTGGAACCGACGGACGTCGTCGACGCTGGTCTTGCCGACCGCAGCCATGAAATCCTCCGGCGTCGGTTGGCGGTTCGGATGCCCGGGCGGGAATACGGCGCGCGAGAACGCGTCCTCTGCCCGGAAGTCCGTGTCTTCGAGTTGCGCGCGCATGGCGCCCTCGAGCTGCTTCTTCAGCTTGACGAGTTCGCCTTCGGGGAACGAGGGCTCGCGAAGTTGCTCGGCCAGCAGCGTGGCGAGCAGCGGAAAGTCCTTGCGCAGGCACTTGCCGCTTGTCCGCAAGGTGCTCGCGTCGACCGAGAACGACAGCGACGCGCCGACGCCGCCGAGCATCTGCGCGATCGCGAACTTGTCACGCGTTGTCGTTCCCTTGTCCAGCATCGCACCAGTCATCGTGGCGAGCGCCGCGTTGTCCGCTGGACTGCGGTCGTCGCCAGCGCGGATGGATCCGACGAGCGTCACGACGTCCTTCACGTCCGTCTTCACGATCACGACGTCGATGCCGCCGATGTCGGCGCGCACGGCGTCGCTGGCCACGCCGGCCAGGGCATTGCCGCCTGAAAGCAGCGCGAGTCCGAGAACGGCCAGGTGTCGGATAAGGGTCGGCTGGTGAATCTTCATGGCTGTTCTGGCCTCTACTGGGCTGGCGCTGCGGGCGCCGCGGGCGCTGCGGGTGTTGCGGGTGCTGCGGGTGCGGCGGAGGCGGGCTCCGCGTCCGGCGCATTCGACGGCATCGGGACGAACCAGCCGGTGGTGCTGCGCCTCGTGTCGAGGTACTTTTCGGCAACCCGCTTCACGTCGGCGGTTGTCACCTTCCGGGTCGCATCGTCGACCGTGTAGTAGAGCGTCCAGTCCCCTGCGGCGATGGTCTCGTTCAGGGTCGAGGCAATCGCGAACGAGCCATCGCGGCCGTAGGCCGTGGAAGCCTCGTACTTGGCCAGCGCGGTTGCCAGCTCCTGCTCGGTCACGCCATCGGTCTTGACGCGCTGGATTTCCTCGAGCATCACGCGTTCGACCTCCGCCTGCTCCACGCCCGGTGCGACGAACGCGTACACCTGGAACAGCGACGGATCGTGGTAGAAGCCGGCGCTCGCGTACACGCCGAGCGCGAGGTTCTTGTCGGTCAGCGCCCTGTAGAACCGACTGGTCTTGCCGTTGCCCAGGATCGTGCCGAGCACGTCCAGTGCCGCAAAGTCGGCATCGCGGCCCTCCGGAGTCTTGTAGGCGATGCCGACCACGCCAATTTCGCCGGCGCGCGACACCGTGACGCGACGCGCGCCCTGCTGTTCGGGTTCGACCGTGTAGAGCTGCGGTATCGGCTGTGGTGAGCGCGGAAAGACGCCGTAGTACTTCTTTACCAGAGCCAGCGCGGCGGCCGGATCAAAGTCGCCGATGATCGAGACGGTCGCATTGTTAGGCCAGTAGTAGGTGTCGTAGAACGCGCGCAGCTTCTCGATCGGCACGTTTTCTATGTCGCTCAGCCAGCCGATGGTGTCGTGGTGGTAGGGGTGGGCGACGAAGGCGGCTGCCGTGATTTCCTTGCCGAGCGCCTCCTGGGGGTCGTTCTCGCCGCGTTCATACTCGTTCCTGACCACCGTCATCTCTTTTTCGCGGTCTGACTCGCGCAGCCATAGATTGCGCATGCGATCGGCCTCGACCGCCATGTAGCCTTCCAGGTTCTCCCGGCCGATGACCGCGAAGTAGTTGGTGCGGTCCAGCCAGGTGGACGCATTCATCATGCCGCCGACCGTCTCCACGTACTGCTTGATGCTGTTGCCCTTTGCATCGTTGTACTTCGGCGAGCCCTTGAACATCAGGTGCTCGAGCAGGTGGGTCGCGCCGGTCGTGCCGGTGACCTCGTTCCGCGAACCGACACGATAAGTGACCATGAAGGTCACGACCGGGGCTGAATGCTCAGGCATCAGCAGTACGGTGAGCCCATTGGACTCGAGCATGTACTCGGAGATCGTTCCCACGGTTCGCACGTACTTGAAGCCTGGCACGGCGACCGGTGCGGCATCCGCGCGGGCCGGTGGGAAAAAGGCGGCGCCGATGAGCGCTGCACACAGCATGGCAAGGGTATGTTTCATGGAACCTGGCTCGTTACCGGAGGCTAAAGCTTACCGCAGGCGACCGATTTGGGCCCATGCCGACGAGCGTACGGCCGCGTCGGCAGCCACCGGACTTGCGATCCCGGGTATGGACCGCCAAAGTGCGGTCTGGTTCAACGAGGGCGCCCATCTTGGCCGATATAGACGCACGACTCGCCAACCGGATCCTGATGGGACTGGTGATCGGTGCAGCCGCCGGGGCCCTGGTGCTGTTCATCGGGCGCTTTTCGCCGGGTGTCCTGCAGGCCGCACAGTGGCTATCGACGGTGCTGCTCGACCCGATCGGGCAGGTCTTCCTGCGGATGCTGTTCTTCGTGGTCATCCCGCTGGTGTTTGCCTCGCTTGCAAACGGAGTTATCCAGCTGAACGAACTTGCGCACCTGGGTCCGCTTGCGGTGCGGACCTTTACGCTGTTCTTTGCAAACATGGCCATCGCAGTGACGCTCGGGCTGCTGATGATGAACACGCTGCAGCCGGGGCGACAGCTGGGCGAGGAGACGACGGCGGCGCTGGTCGCGGAATACAGCAGCCAGGCGCGCACGCACGTCCAGAACAACGAAACCCGTCCGCAGCTCACGCCGGCCACGGTCGTCGACATGTTCATGCCGCGCAACCTGTTCGGCGCATTCGTCGGCAACCAGCGCGATCGCCTCGGCGAGGTGTTGCCACTGATCCTGTTCGCGATCCTGGTCGGTGCGGCCGGGCTCGGGCTTCCCGAGCAGCGCAGGAAGTCGTTGCAGCACGGGCTGGAGACGGTAACGGAGCTGATGACGGGGATCGTGCATTTCGCGCTCAGGCTGGCGCCGATCGCGGTGCCTGCAATGATTTTCAGCGTCGTGGTCAAGGTGGGCTTCGAGATCGTCATCGCACTGGGCATGTTCGTAGTGGGCTGCATCGCGATGCTGCTGTTGCACCTGTTCGGCACGATGTCGCTGTGGCTCAAGTTCCTCGCGAAACGCAGCCCCCTGCAGTTTTTCCGCCAGATCAAGGACGTGCTGGTCACCGCGTTCTCGACCAGTTCCAGCAGCGCGACGCTGCCTGCGGCGCTGGCGGTCGCGAGGGATCGCCTCGGCATTGCGCCTTCGACGGCGGGCTTCGTGCTGCCGTTGGGTACAACGATGAACATGAGCGGCACGGCGCTGTATGAAGGCTGCGTCGTGCTGTTCATCGCGCAGGTGTTTGGCGTGCATCTCGACCTGGCGCAGCAGGTGACACTGGTGTTTCTCGCGGTCATGAGCGCCGTCGCCGTTGCTGCGATCCCGGGTGGCTCGCTGCCGCTGATCGCCGGCCTGCTGATAGCCTTCGGCGTTCCGCCGGAGGGTATTGGCATCATTCTCGGCGTGGACCGGCTGCTCGACATGAGCAGGACCATGGTCAACGTCGGTGCCGACCTCGTCACTGCGGCCATCGTGGATGAGAAGCAGCGCGAGCAGTACGGTGGCTAGGCGCGGCTGAGCCTGCCGCGCACCGGTGGCGCCGGGAACTGCTCCGGCACGCTACGTATATCCCGTGAGGCACGGGGTATCCGCCAGCGCGCCCCGCGCCGTATGCTTGTGACAGTGCGGGCCTGCGCTGGTCCGCTGGACTCCCGGGAGGCGCACATGGATTCGCTCCGGAACATCCTGACGGTGATGGAACATTCCGCGGACGAGCAACCGGCTTTCGACGCTGCCATGGTGCTGGCAAAGCGGTTCGGCAGCGGACTCGAGTTGTTGCTGACCGAATTCCAGGATTTTCACACCGGCTACTTCGATCCAATGACTGCGACGCTGCAGGAATTCCACGACGGAATCCTGGCGGGCGACCGCGCATTGCTCGATCGCTACGTGCAGGCCGCGGCGGCCCAGGGAGTCAATGCACTGGGAGAGGCGATCTGGGGCACGCCATTCCACGAGATCGTCCTGTCACGGGTGGCGGCGACCCGGACCGACCTGGTCGTCAAGCACAGCGCCTACCACAGCCGAATCGAGCGGACTCTTTTCACAGGGTCCGACTGGCACCTGGTGCGTGACTGCCCTGTACCTTTGCTCCTGGTCAAGGAGCCTGGCAGGCTGGCCGGCACGCGCATACTTGCCTGTGTGGACCCGTTGCATGCCCACGACAAGCCGGCTTCGCTGGATCGCCAGCTGCTGCGTCGCGGCGCGATGCTGTCCGAAAAGCTTGGAGGAGAACTGCATGTGCTGCACGTTTGCGTCGTTCCGCAGCCAGTGAGCATGGTAGGTGATGCCTACGTGGCGGCGCTCGCGATGCCTCCGGACGCGGACTGGGTGGGGCGCGCGCGCGAGTCCTACCAGCAGCTGATGGCCGGATACGACCTGCCGAAGGACCGCGTGCACCTGCGGGTGGGAGTCGGGGCGCGCGAGATCGTCGCGGCGGCGCGTGAACTCGAGGCCGGGATCGTGCTGATGGGCGCGGTATCGCGTCGCCGGCTCGAACGGTGGTTTGTCGGAAGTACGGCCGAGTCGGCACTTGATCGACTGCCGTGCAACGTCTGGGTGGAGAAACCGGAGGCACGCGACGCGTAGCGAAACCTGCGCGGGAGCCGCGCCCGAAGCGCGGCTCAACTCACGCCGATGCGGTGCAGCGCAGAGCGGCAGGCGGGAACCGCGTCGGGTGCGGTCGTGTCCACCGTGACGGTTCGCTCGAGTTCGGCCGGACTGAGGTCCTCCCAGAAACCAGGCTGGCGCAGCAGGGTTGCGACGCCTGCCTCGGATGCATCCGCGCCCGCCAGCGAGCGGTCACTGACGCGCTTTCGAAGTACCTGTTCGGGCGCAACGCAGTGCAGGATCGCTGCGCGGACACCGAGACGCTCGGCGAGGCCGAGCAGTCGCTCGCGTTCCTCGCGCTTCAGGAACGCCGCGTCCACGATGACGCTTTCGCCACCGCACAGTACGTCTTCGGCGCAGTCGTGCAGGCGCTCGTAGGTGCGCTCGGTGCACTCGGGAGTGTAGATGCCGCCGTCCGGGGGCGAGCGCGAATCGGCGAGCGGGCCGAGCCCGGCCAGTCGTTTTCGTTCGATGTCGGAGCGCAGGTGCAGCGCCCGGTACTCGGCCGCCAGCGCGCGCGACAACCATGTCTTGCCCGACCCGGAGTAGCCACAGGTGAACAGCAGCGACGGGCGGGCGCGCTGCAGGCGCGCGGATGACCAGTCCAGGTAACGCAACGAGGTCTCGCAGTCCTGCTCGCGTGCCGAGCTTCCACTCGGATGCTGCAGTGCGCGCAAGGCTGCGACCTTGGCACGGACCAGGGCACGATATGTCTCGAAGCGTGGCAGTAGTCGAAGGGCCTGGAAGTCACCCAGCGATTCCGCCCATGCCTGCAGCAATGCACAGCGCAGGTCATCGCGGCCCCGAACCGAGAGATCCATCGCCAGGAACGCGAGATCACTTGAAATGTCGATGAACCGCAGCGCCGGATCGAACTCGATTCCATCGAAGGGCGTGAGCTCGCCCCTCCATCGCACGACGTTGCCACAGTGCAGGTCGCCGTGGCACTCGCGCACCCGGCCCGCGTCGCGACGGGATTGCAGCAGTTCGCGGGTCCGCCCGTGCTCGGCGGCGACCCAGTCCTCGATGACCTGCAGCGCATGCTTCCGCGCCGTGGTTTCGGGCAGGCGGCGCAATTCCACGAAATTCGCCAGCGCCACACGCTGCACCGTGTCGGGTCGGCCGAACGGGCTCGCGGGATCGACCGGCGTGGCCAGCGCATGGAATCCCGCGATGCGCGCCCCGAGCGAGGCGAGCTGACCGACGTCTACACCAGTCCGGTCAACGAGAACGTCGAGTTCTTCGGTCCGGTCGAACTGGCGCATCTTCACCGCGTATTCGACAGCGGTGCCGCTGCCGTCAACCTGCGCCGCAGCCGCGGGGCCCGCGACCGGCGAGACGCCAAGGTACAGGCCGGGAGCATGGCGCCGGTTCAGTCGCAGTTCCTCATTGCAGCATGCGCGGCGCTGCTCGAGCGTCGAGTAGTCGAGGAACGAGAGTCGGACAGATTTTTTCAGCTTATAGGCAAATGGGCCGGTCAGGAAGACCCGGGATATGTGGGTTTCCACCAGCCGTATCGGTTCGGCGACCGCATGCGGGTATGCGGCGGCGGTGAGCAGTCGTTCGACGAGCATCTTGTCGTCGCTGGCGGATTCGATATGCGTCATGGCCGGTCGCCCGGGCCGGACCGCGGTCCCATTTCGCGCGATCGCCTGGGATTCGGGCTTGACCCACGGGTTCCCCACAAGTGTAACCTTGTAGCCGTGGGCCCGAGTCCCTGTGTGCAATACTTATGGTCGCAGGTCGGCCCGCTCACAGAATGAACGGTACTTTCCGGGAAACATCAGAAGGGCAACTATCGTGACAATTCCCGTCCAGATTACTTTCCGTCACATGGAAACCTCAGACGCCGTCGAGACCAGGGTGCGCGAACTCGCGAACCATCTCGGCGTGTTCAGCGACAAGATCGTCTCGTGTCGCGTCGTACTCGATTCGCCGCATCGTCATCATCACCAGGGCAAGGTTTTCAACGTCAAGGTCCAGCTGGCAATGCCCGGCGAAGACGTCGTCGTCGACATGGAACGCCCCGATCGCGACGGCCACGAAGACGTGTACGTCGTGATCCGCGATGCATTCGACGCCGCGAAGCGCCAGGTCCAGCAGCGGATGTCCCTGCTTCGCAACGAGGTGAAGTTGCGCGAGAAGCTGTCCTGAGCCTGCGCTCCGGAACCACGCACGAGCCTGGCCGCCTCCGGCCATGATTGAACCCCTGCTGTTCGCGCCGGGCGCTTCGCGGGCGTTTGGCGAGCGCGTCGCCGCGTCCCTCGGTGTCGCGATCTCCCCGATGGAAGAGCGCGAGTTCGAGGGCGGCGAACACAAGACGCGTCCGTTGGTGAGCGTGCGCGGCAGGCGGGTGTTCGTGCTGCAGGCGCTGAGCGGCGACGCCAGGGGCAGCGCCAACGACCGGCTCTGCCGGCTGCTGTTCTTCATCGCGGGCCTCAAGGACAGCGGGGCCGCCAGCGTGACCGCCTGCGTCCCGTATCTCGCCTATGCGCGCAAGGACCGGCGCACCAAGGACCGCGACCCGGTGACGCTGCGCTACGTGGCACAGTTGATCGAGGCCGTCGGTACCGACCACGTCATCGGCCTGGATGCGCACAACCTGGCGGCCTTCGAGAGCGCGTTCCGCTGCCCGGTGGACCACCTGGAGGCGGCGCCCCTGCTCGCGACCTACCTCGCTTCGCAGGCAGATGCCACGCCCGTGTGCATCGTGTCCCCGGACATTGGCGGCGCGAAGCGCGCACAGCGGGTACAGGAGATCCTCGAGTCGCGCACCGGTCGCGAGGTCGGGTTTGCGCTCATCGAGAAGCGGCGTAGCGGCGGCGTGGTCAGCGGCGGCGAGCAGGTGATCGGCCCCGTTGCTGGAATGCATGCGGTGATCGTCGACGACTTGATCAGCGCCGGTACGACGCTGATGCGGGGCGTCAAGGCCTGTCGCGCGGCTGGTGCGAGCGATGTATCGGCATTTGCGACCCACGGAGTCTTCATGCCCGAAGCAGTCCAACTGCTCGGTCCCGACGGCCCCGACCAGTTGATCGTCACGGACTCGATCCTGCCTACGCGTATCGGCGACGATACCCGGGCGCCTGTCGTGCTTCCGGTGTCCGGGCTGTATGCCGAGGCCATACGGCGGATCTGCAGCGGCGAATCGGTCGTGGCGCTGCGCGAGCTTCAGCCGAAGCGTCGCTAGCGCGCCGCCCGGGCAGCCGAGGCCAGCGCGGCGTCCAGGTACTCCGCCGCGCGAGAGCGCCAGTCCCCTGGGGAACCGCCATCCGGTTCCGATGATCTCCAGACATAGAGCTTTGCCCGATGTGCCGCGCGGTGGCTGCGATAGAGGTCGAGCAGCGCCGCCGACGCGTGGTCCTCGAGCCGTGCCAGGCACGCATCGAGCAAGCGCCCGCCGGCGACCGCGTGGCCGACGCGCGCGCACTCGATTTCGAGCACGCAGAGTTCCTCCGCACGATCCATCACCCGCAGGTCGCGGTCGAATTCCAGGCAGTCGATGACTACGGGCGGGTCCGCGAGCATTACGTGCTCCGGCCGGAGGTCGCCGTGCCCCTCGACTACGCAGCCGCCGGTCGCCCGCGAGTCCAGCGCGTGTTCCAGCGCCTTGAGGGCGGCGAGTTGCAGATGCGCGAGACGGGCGGCCCGCGTCGCGTCCATGGCCTCGATCGCACGTGCATTTGCTTCGACCTGTGTCACCAGCCTCGGGACCAGTTCCCCGGCCCGCGAAATTGCGGGCGGGGCCGATTTGTAGAACCTCGCGAGCACCTCGGCGACCCGCTGCAGCATCTGCACTGTCACCTCCCCACGCTCGAGTGCCGCGTCCAGGAACCAGCTCCGGTCCAGGCGCCGCATCTCCACCAGCCAGTCAACGATCTCGCCCGCACCGCCGGGCGCGATGGACCCGTCTGCGCGTCGCACCAGTGGTAGCGCGCGCAGATACACGTCGGGCGCAAGTCGCCGATTCAGTCGGACGTCTTCCTCGGAATCCAAGCGTCGCAGGTCGATGGTGCTGTAGTCCATGGTGCCGCGGCGCACGGGCTTGCGGAGCTTGAGCGCCCGGTCGCCGACCAGGAAGATCCAGGCGAAGTGTGTCTCGATCGTCTCGTCGCCTGCGCCGCAGAGCTGCCGCAGCTGAGTGACCTTTTCGACAAGCGACTGTGGATCGTCGGTCGGCTGGTCGGGCGGTGGCGTGCGGGTTTCGCTGCACATGGGTGCGACGACGCTGCGCATGCGTGCCGCGCAGGATCACGGCCAGAATAGCACCTAAGTACTTGCGCGAATGACAGGCCGGCAGGTACCGAGGAACATTGAACCTGGTCACCGGAGCAACCACGTGCCGCGCATTTTCGCAGACCGCGCGGATGCCGGCCGCGCACTAGCGCGGGCGCTCGTCTCGTTCAGCGGCGCAAGCGACGCAATCGTCCTCGGCTTGCCGCGCGGCGGTGTGCCCGTTGCCAGCGAAATCGCGCATGCGCTCGGCCTGCCACTCGATGTGCTCGTGGTCCGCAAGCTCGGACTGCCGTGGCAGCCCGAACTGGCGATGGGTGCGATCGCAAGCGGCGGCGCGATCGTGCTGAATGAAAATGTGCTGCAATACGCTCCGGGCCGTGAGGACCTCGTCGAGCAGGTCAAGCACCGGGAACTGGCGGAACTGGAACGTCGCGAGCTCGAATTTCGCGGCACGCGGCCGCCGTTGGCCGTCGCCGGCTGCACTGCGATCGTCGTGGACGATGGCCTGGCGACCGGCGCGACCATGGAGGCTGCCGTGCGTGCGCTCAGGTCCCTGGGCGCCGCGCGCGTGGTGGTGGCGGTGCCGGTGGCATCGCCCGAGGCACGGGATCGGATTGCGCCGCTGGCGGACGAGGTCGTCTGCCTGGAGACGCCTCGCTACTTCAGCGCCGTGGGCCAGTGGTACATGGACTTCGAGCAGACTTCCGATTCCGAGGTGAGCCGGCTGCTCGCCGCCTCAGGACGGGAGGCAGTGGGACAGGTGTGACGACAGCGCGTGCTACGCTCGGGCACTGAACCTGGCGCGAGGAGGCTGCAATGAGCGATCTCGGACCCGAGGTGATCAAGGTCGACGATTTCAGCGGCACCGAGGAAGCACTCGCGCTCGACCCGGCGCGGTTGGTTGCGGGAAGTCCGGTGCCCGAGCAGCACGTTCGCAACCTCTATACCGACGACACGGGAAGTTTCTTCGGCGGGATCTGGCGCAGCAGCAAGGGCGCCTGGCACGTCTCCTATACGGAGAACGAACTGTGCGTGCTCACGGAGGGCCGGGTGCGCATTTCCGATGACAGCGGACGCTCATGGACCTTCGGGCCCGGGGACTGCTTCGTGATGCCGGCAGGATTTCGCGGGGTCTGGGAAGTGCTGGAGCCCGCGCGCAAGTTCTATGCGATCTACGAACCGCCGGCGGCCGGCTGACCCGTCAGATTAAATCGGTGCCTGGCACCGATTTATTCCGTAAATCGGTGCCTGGCACCGATTTATTCCGGTGCGGCTGGCCGCGAGCGTTGCGCCAATTCGGTGCAGCACCTCACCGAAATTCGGCGATTTTTCGGCGTATTCGGCTTGGCATGAATCGTGCTTGCACCACCCGAGACATGACGAACGGGTGCGCAGATGCTTCTGGTCTCTATTCTGCTACCATTTCGCCACTCGAAAGACTTATTGTGTTGTTTTAGCGCAACGTTGGGGTGCACCATGACATTGACCAAGAGTATCGCAGCGCTCGCGCTGCTGGCCGCTGCGGTCGCCGCGAATGCTGCTGAGTTTTCCGCGACCGTTACCGGGACGACCGACTATGACTTCCGCGGCGTGACGCAGACTGCGCAGGATCCCGCGATCCAGGGCAGTGTCGATTTATCGACCGACCCCGGGTTCTATATGGGTATCTGGGCCAGCAACATCGATTGGGGCCACGGCGACCCGAATGTCGAAATCGACTACTACGCGGGCTGGGGCGGCGGTGAGGACATCACCTGGGACCTCGGCGTCACCTATTACACATACGCCAGCGCCAGCAGTTCCAACTACCCCGAGTACTACGCGGGGCTGGGCTGGAAGTATTTCGGCGCCAAGGTCTGGTATGCGTCCGACTACGCTGGTCTCGATGGCAAGAACGCGCGGTATTTCGAGGGCAATGTCGAGTACCCGTTGCCGGCGAACTTCGGCGTAACGGGACACATGGGTTACAGCAACGGCAGCGGCATCAAGGAATCGTTCGACCAGAGCAGCTACATGGACTGGTCAGTCGGCGTGACCTACAGTTGGAAACACATCGACATGTCGCTTGCGTGGGTGGACGGCAGCGACCTGAAGACGTACGACAACACCGTCAACACTCCGGACAACATCTTCAGCAGCGAAGCCCGGGCCATCTTCACGATCTCGACCACCTTCCCCTGGAAGGACGACGAGGAATAGGCCTCGACCGCAACTACTGCTCGCAAGTGACAACGCCCGGTCTCCGCAAGGAGGCCGGGCGTTGCTGTTTGTGGTCGGTGGCGTCGGCGAGGCTCGCTGGCGGCCGAATCGAGGACTACTGGATACGCTTTCGCGTCAGGCTGCTTCCCTGATGGCGTCGCCGAGCTTTCCGATCAGCTCGTCTACGTGCTGCTGCTCGATGATAAGCGGCGGCGAGAGCGCGATGATGTCGCCCGTCACGCGGGCAAGCAGGCCTTTCTCGAAGGCACGCACGAACACGTCGAAGCCGCGCGCACCCGGCTTGCCGGGGATGGGTTCGAGTTCGACCGCGCCGATCAGGCCGAGATTTCGCAGGTCGATCACGTGTGGCAGACCCTTCAGCGAATGCACGGCATCGGCCCAGTAGTCACCGATTTCGGCGGCTCGTGTCAGCAGGCCCTCTTTCCGGTATACCTGCTGCGTCGCAAGGCCCGCGGCGCAGGCCATCGGGTGTGCCGAGTACGTGTAGCCGTGGAACAGGTCGATGGCACTGTCCGGCCCGTGCATGAAGGCCTCGTAGATTTCCCCGCGCACGGCGACCGCGCCCATCGGGATCGAGCCATTGGTGAGGCCTTTGGCCATGGTGATCATGTCGGGCTTGACGCCGAAATACTCTGCGGCGAACGGCGTGCCGATGCGCCCGAATCCCGTGATCACCTCGTCGAAAATCAGCAGGATTCCGTGCTTCGTGCAGATCTCGCGCAGCCGCCCCAGGTAGCCCTTCGGCGGAATCAGCACGCCGGTCGAACCCGCGACCGGCTCGACGATCACCGCCGCAATGTTGCTCGCGTCGTGCAATGCCACGATGCGTTCAAGTTCATCGGCAAGCTGTGCGCCGTGGGCCGGCTCGCCTCGCGAGTAGGCGTTGCGCGCGAGGTCGTGCGTGTGGGGCAGGTGATCCACCCCGGGCAGCTGCGTGCCAAAGAACTTTCGGTTGTTGACCATGCCGCCGACCGAGATGCCGCCGAACCCGACGCCGTGGTAACCACGTTCGCGGCCGATAAGCCTGGTACGCGTTCCCTCGCCCCGGACGCGGTGGTAGGCGAGCGCGATCTTCAGCGCCGTGTCCACCGACTCCGAGCCCGAGTTGGTGAAAAACACGTGATCGAGTCCTTCCGGCAGCCAGCGGACGACCTCGTTCGCGAGTTCGAAGGCGCCCGGATGACCCATCTGGAACACCGGGGCGAAATCCATCTCGGCGATCTGTCGGCTCACGGCCTCGGTGATCTCGCGGCGGCCGTGGCCGGCATTCACGCACCAGAGTCCGGCGGCCCCGTCGAGCACGCGACGTCCATCCGGGGTCCAGTAGTACATGCCGGACGCCTTGGCGAGCATCCGCGGCTTGTCCTTGAACTGGCGATTGGCCGTGAACGGCATCCAGAAGGCTTCGAGATCGGCGCGGTCGAGGCTGCGATTGGAGGACATGGGACCGTCCGGAATTTGTTGGGGCAACTGCGGATGATAAGAAAAATTGACACCACCCTCAAATCGCACTGAAACTTCCTGCAATTAGGCGCTCCTTGTGCAGGATATTGAACACCGTGGCAGAGCCGGCCATCGACGTAGGCGCCCATCTGCGCGCCGTCCGCACCATCTACGGACTCTCGCAGCGCGAACTCGCCAAGCGTGCGGGCGTGACCAACGGCCTCATTTCCCTGATCGAGCAGAATCGGGTCAGCCCGTCGGTTAGTTCGCTGAAGAAGGTGCTCGATGGGATCCCGATGTCGATCGCGGAATTCTTCACGCTGGATCTTTCCGCCAGCCCGCAAGTCTTCTACCGGGACGACGAACTCGCCGAACTCGGCGATCGCAGCGTGACGTTCAAGCTGGTGGCTGCGCGTCGGGCGAATCGCGCGATGTCGGTGATGCACGAACGCTATGCGCCGGGGGCAGATACCGGCGCCGACATGCTGCGACACGACGGCGAGGAGGGCGGCGTGGTAGTGCGGGGCCGCATCGAACTCACGGTGGGCAGCGAGACACAGGTGCTCGGTCCAGGCGACGCCTACTATTTTTCGAGCGCAATTCCGCACCGATTCCGCAACAACGGCAGCGACACCTGCGAGATCATCTCCGCTAGCACGCCGCCGACTTTCTGAGGCCCTGGTCATGGCAAACATCGACGTCAACTGGCACGAGCGCGCCCGTGGCCTGGTCCCGGAGGGCCGCGCATTCATCGACGGGCGCTACGTCGCCGCCGAATCCGGCGCGACATTCGATTGCGTGAGTCCGATAGACGGACGGGTAATAGCCAAAGTGGCCTCGGCCGACGCGACGGACGTCGATCTCGCAGTGGAGGCAGCCCGGCGTGCATTCGAGCGAGGCAACTGGTCGCGGCAGCCGCCGCGCGAGCGCAAGCGCGTGTTGCTGCGTTTCGCCGAACTGCTGCTCGCGCACCGTGACGAACTGGCGTTGCTCGAGACGCTGGACATGGGCAAGCCTATTTCGGACAGCCTGGCGGTGGATATTCCTTCCAGTGCGCGCTGCATCGCCTGGTACGCCGAGGCGATCGACAAGATCTACGACGAAGTGGCGCCCACCGGGCACGATGCGCTGGCGCTGATCACGCGCGAGCCGATCGGCGTCGTGGCGGCGATCGTGCCGTGGAACTTCCCGCTGATCATGGCCGCCTGGAAAATCGGGCCTGCGCTTGCAGCCGGCAATTCATTCATCCTGAAACCGTCCGAGAAGTCGCCCCTCACCGCGGTCCGCATCGCCGAGCTCGCCTCGCGGGCCGGAATTCCCGATGGGGTGTTCAACGTTCTGCCGGGCTTCGGCCACACGGCAGGCCAGGCGCTCGCAATGCACATGGACGTGGACTGCATCGCTTTCACCGGATCGACGCGTACCGGGAAGCTGATGCTGGAGTACTCGGGCCGCTCCAACATGAAACGAGTATGGCTCGAGTGCGGCGGCAAGTCGCCGAACATCATCCTGGCCGATTGCCCGGACCTCGACCGCGCGGCAGCGGCAGCGGCGTCGGCGATTTTTTTCAACCAGGGCGAGATGTGCTCGGCGGGCTCCAGGCTGATCGTCGAGGCGCCGGTGCACGACGTCGTGCTGGAAAAGGTGGTCGCTGCCGCGCGTAGATTGTTGCCGGGCGATCCGCTCGACCCGGCCACGCGGCTCGGGGCGATCGTCGACGCCGTTCAGCTCGACACGGTGCTGGGCTACATCGACGCGGGGAAGGGCGAGGGTGCCCGGCTGCTCATCGGCGGCAACCGTGCGCTTCGCGACAGCGGGGGATGCTACGTGGAGCCCACAGTGTTCTCCGGGGTGGCACCGGGGATGAAGATCGCGCGCGAGGAGATCTTCGGGCCGGTGCTGGCCGCAATCTCGGTAAACGACGCGGAAGAAGCTGTGCAGGTCGGCAATTCCGTGATCTACGGGCTCGCTGCGGCCGTGTGGACGAGCGACCTTACGCGGGCCCACCGCATGGCGCGGGCGCTGCGTTCCGGCATGGTCTACGTCAACTGCTACGACGCCGACGATATCACCGTGCCGTTCGGCGGCTTCAAGCAGTCGGGGACAGGGCGCGACAAGTCGCTGCACGCGTTCGACAAGTACACCGAACTCAAGACAACCTGGATCGATCTCTCATGAGCGCGTATCGAAACGTCACGTTCGAGGAACTCGAGCCTGGCGCCACCGCGAGCGCGCAGCGTGCGCTCTCGCAGGCGGAGGTCGAGGCGCTGGTGCTGGTCACTGGCGAAATCGTGCCGTTTCATCTCGAAGATGAGATCGTCGCCGGTGGCGGCGGGCTTTGCGTGGACGCGGTGGGCGCGAGCGCCGTGATTTCAGGCCTGCTCGAGCGCCGGCTGCCCGGTCCGGGTACCCGCATCGTCTCGCAGCAGCTCGAGTTCGACGGCCGCATCTGGGTAGGAGAGGAACTCACGGTCAGGGTCACGGTGCGCGAGAAGCATCCCGATACCGGGCTCGTGACGTTCGATGCCGAGGCGACTGTGGCCGACCGCCGCGTGCTGTGGGGCACGGTGGTGGTAGAGGCGCCCAGGCGACGGCTCGCCTATTCCGACATCGCCACACCGGAGATCATGCTCAGGCGCAACGACGTCTTTGCCCACCTGCTGAAGCGCTGCGAGCCGCTGGATCCCGTCAGTTGCGCCGTCGTGCATCCCTGCGACACGGATTCGTTCATGGGGGCCATTGAAGCGGCGCGCAGACGACTCATCACACCGGTGCTGGTCGGGCCGGTAGCTCGAATCCGCGCGGTGGCTGCGGCCAACGGCGTGGACCTGTCGGGCATACGCATCGTTGGCACCGAGCACAGCCACGCGTCCGCCGCCGCGGCGGTAGCGCTCGCGCGCAACGGTGAAGTCGAGACGCTGATGAAGGGTGCCCTGCACACCGACGAGATCATGGGCGCGGTGCTTTCATCGCAGACCGGGATCCGGACCGAGCGAAGGGTCAGCCACGTGTTCGTGATGGACGTGCCCGCCTACGAGCGGATGCTGTTCGTCACGGACGCCGGCATCAACATCGAGCCCACGCTGGCGGTGAAGGCCGACATCATCCGGAACGCGATCGACCTCGCGCACGCGCTTGGCCTTGCCGAGCCCAGGGTCGCGATACTCTCGGCCATCGAGACCGTGAATCCCGACATCCGATCGACCGTCGACGCCGCGGCGCTCTGCAAGATGGCGGACCGCGGGCAGATCGTCGGTGCGGTGCTCGATGGGCCGCTGGCGTTCGACAATGCGGTGAGTGCACGCGCTGCGCGCACCAAGAGCATCCGCTCGCCGGTCGCGGGGCGCGCGGACATCCTGATGGTGCCGAACCTCGAGGCAGGCAACATGCTCGCGAAGCAGTTGCAGTATTTTGCCGGCGCCGACAGCGCGGGCATCGTCGTGGGGGCCCGTGTGCCGGTGGTGCTCACCAGCCGCGCCGACAACGTGCGGATGCGCATCGGGTCCGCGGCGGTCGCGAAGTTGCTGGCACACGGCAAGCGCCTGGCCGCCGCCGCGATGGTGACCGTGTGACCGATTCGCGCGAGGTCCTGCTGGTCCTGAACGCGGGATCCACGAGCATCAAGTTCTGCTCTTTCGAGCGCGTCGGTGCATCTCTCGAGCGTGGTCTTTGCGGGCAGGTGTCCACCGTGGACGAAGTAGTGCGACTGGTCGCGAGGCGCGGACCGGCCGTTGTCGTTGATCTCACGCTGGGAGCCGGGCCGCTGCGTCACGCGGATGCGCTGGCATCGCTGCTCGAATTCCTGGGCGAGGAACTGGCAGGCACGCCCATCGGGGGTGTCGGGCACCGGGTTGTGCACGGTGGAACCGAGTTCATGGAGCCGACCGTCGTGGATTCGTCCACGCTGGCGAGGCTCGATCGCTACGTGCCGCTCGCGCCGCTGCACCAGCCGCACAACCTCGATGCTATCCGGCAGGTCGCCGCCGTGCTTCCAGGGGTGCCCCAGGTCGCCTGCTTCGACACTTCGTTCCACCGCAGCGTCCCGGAGGTCGCCCAGCTTTTCGCGCTGCCGCCACGCTTCGCCGACGCGGGCGTGCGCCGCTATGGCTTCCACGGGCTTTCCTATGAGTACCTCGCATCGGAATTGCCTCGCCTCGACGCGCACGCGGCCGGAGGCCGGACCGTCGCTTTTCACCTCGGCAGCGGTGCGAGCATGTGCGCGATGCGCGGCTGCCGCAGCGTCGCGACGACGATGGGCTTCACCGCCGTCGATGGCCTGCCGATGGGCACCCGCAGTGGTTCGCTGGATCCGGGAGTCGTGCTGTTCCTGCAGGACGAACTCGGGTACGGGACACGCGATGTCGAGCGATTGCTCTACCAGGAGTCCGGGCTGCTCGGAATGTCGGGAATTTCAGGCGACATGCGCGTGCTGCTCGCGAGCGACAAGCCGTCCGCGCGGCTGGCGATCGACGTGTTCGTCTATCGTGCGGGTCGCGAACTCGGCTCGCTGGCCGCTGCGCTGGGCGGGCTCGACGCCGTGGTTTTCACGGGCGGGGTCGGCGAGAACCAGCCTGAGGTGAGGGCAAGGATATGCCGCGCCGCGAATTGGCTGGGTGTCGAGATTGACGAGGATGCCAACCGCGCGCAGCGTCGGCGCATCAGCCTGCCAACGTCGGCCGTTGCGGCCTACGTCATTCCGACCGACGAAGAGCTGATGATCGGGCGGCACCTGGCGCGCCTGCTCGGAGGTGCCGGCGTCGCGCCCAATGCCACGGGCTCCATATTTTCGGGTGATAGCAATGAACAGGGGTAATCCATGCACGTCGATACTCGCGCCAGGTGGCCTTACTCGTGGATCCTGTGCATCGGGGCGTTGCTGGTGAGCCCGAACGTCATGGCTGCGCAGGGCACCTATGCGGACCTGCTGGTGCTCTTCAAGGAGTGGCGCGCATTCGAGCGCCCGGCCCTGCGCGAAGGGGCGCCGGACTACACGGCCGCGGCGGTGTCGCGCCGGCACGAGGAACTGAAAAGCTACCAGGCGCGCCTCGCGGCCCTGGACGCGGATGCGTGGCCAATCGAGCAGAGGATCGACTACGACCTGGTCCGCGCACAGATGAACGGGCTCGAGTTCGACATTCGCTGGTTGCGTCCATGGGAGCGGGACCCGGCGTTCTACCAGTCGGTCTGGACCGAGCAGAGCGACACGCCGGAGCACGAAGGACCGGTAAATCATGCGCTGGTCGAACTGTGGCAATACCAGTTCCCATTGTCTGCGGACGATGAAGCGAAACTCGCGGGCCAGTTGCGTTCGATCCCGCCGCTGCTCGAGCAGGCGCGGCTCAACCTGACGGGAAACGCCCGCGACCTGTGGCTGACCGGCACCGGCAGCATGCAGCAGCAGGCGGAGAGCCTCTCGGCACTTGCAATGAAGACATCCGGTAATGGTTCCGGACTTCGTGATGCGATCGCGGCCGCGTCGCAGGCGACCGGCGACTTCGTCGCATGGCTGCAGGCCCAGGCTCCGTCGAAGACCGGTCCATCGGGCGTCGGCAAGGAAGCCTACGACTGGAGCCTGCGCAACGTGCACCTCGTGCCACTTACCTGGGACCAGGAGGTGATGCTGCTGAAAAGCGAGCTGGCGCGAGCGCAGACGATGTTGCGGCTGGAGGAGCAGCGCAATCGCGGCCTGCCGGAGCTGGTGCCGTCGAAGAGCGCGGAGGAACACGCCGAGCGGGCCAACGCCGCGATCACCAAATACATGGCATTCCTCGAGCAGCGCGACATCATCGAGGTGCAGGACTATCTCGATCCCGCGCTGCGCCGGCACATCGACCCGTTCGTGCCGCTGGAACAGCGGAACTTCTTCTCGATTGCCAGCCACTACGAGCCGATGACGCTTTATGCCCATTTCTACCACTGGTTCGACCACGAGTGGCTGGTGCACCGGCCGAACCCGAGCCCGATCCGCAGGGAGTCATGGCTCTACAACTCCTGGGATTCCCGCGCCGAGGGCATGGCAACCGCGATGGAGGAGATCATCCTGCATGCCGGCTACTACGACGACAATCCGCGTGCGCGCGAAATCGTGTGGATCATGCTGGCCCAGCGCTGCGCCCGCGGGCTCGCGTCGCTGTACGCACAGGCCAACGAGTTCGACCTGAAGCAGGCCAAGGCGTTCCAGGTCGAGTGGACCCCTCGCGGCTGGATGCGTCCCGACCTCGACCTGCTCGGATTCGAGCAGCAGCTCTACCTGCGCCAGCCCGGCTACGGCACCAGTTATGTCACGGGCAAGTACCTGATCGAGCGGACGATAATGGAACGCTCGCAGCAGCTGGGCGATGCATTCTCGCTGCGCCGGTTCTTCGACGAGTTCAATGCTGCCGGCATGATGCCCGTGTCGATGATCTACTGGCAGCTGACGGGGCAGCAGATGCATTGAGCCAGGCAGCCCGTCGGCCGGTGGCGGCGGGTTTCGCTACAATCGAGGACCAGCCAAGCGCCCGGAACAGCCATGAAGACCACATTTGCAGCGACGCAATTCGCATGTTCGGCCGACGCGGCCGCCAACCTGGACTCGGCCGAGCGCGCGGTGCGCAGCGCCGCCGGGCAGGGTGCGCAGGTGGTGCTGCTGCAGGAGCTGTTCGAGACCCCTTACTTCTGCAAGGATCACCTGGCCGGTCACTTCGACCTGGCGCGGCCGATCGCCGGCAGCCCCGTCGTGGAGCGCTTCCAGGCGCTCGCGCGCGAACTCGAAATCGTGCTGCCGCTCAGCGTGTTCGAGCGCGCGAACAACGCCTATTTCAATTCGCTGGCGATGATCGACGCCGATGGCAGCGTGCTCGGCGTGTACCGCAAGTCGCACATTCCGGAGGGACCTGGTTACCACGAGAAATTCTATTTCTCGCCGGGCGACACCGGGTTCCGCGTGTGGAAGACGCGCTACGGGACGCTCGGCGTGGGGATCTGCTGGGACCAGTGGTTCCCCGAGGCGGCGCGCTGCATGGCGCTGATGGGCGCGGACGTGCTGCTCTATCCGACCGCGATCGGGTCGGAGCCGCAGGACGCCACTATAGATTCCCGTGACCACTGGCAACGCTGCATGCAGGGCCATGCAGCGGCCAACGTCATGCCGCTGGTAGCCTCGAACCGCATCGGAGTCGAGCGCGGCGAGAAGTACCAGATGACGTTCTACGGGTCGTCATTCATCGCCGGCAGCACCGGGGAGAAACTGGTCGAGGCGGATCGCTCGTCGGAAGCCGTGATCACAGCCACCGTGGACCTCGAGGCGGCGCGCGCGCAGCGCCGTGCGTGGGGAGTGTTTCGCGACCGGCGCCCGGAACTCTACGGCCCGATCATGACGCTGGACGGCGACGCGACGCTCTAGATGGTGCCAGGCACCAATTTTCAGCCAGGCAGCACGGTCGCGTCCGGTCACGTCGCGCTTGCGGCCCCGGTCCTGCAGGGCCGCGTTGCCTGCGTGGACCTCGAGACCACGGGCGGCACGGCTGCCCAGCACCGGATCACCGAAGTCGGCATCGTGCTGCTCGAGGACGGCGTGGTGGTGGAAGAGTGGAGCAGCCTGGTGAATCCCTGCCAGCGGATTCCGCCGGCCATCCAGGCATTCACTGGTATCACCAACGAAATGGTTGCCGATGCACCGACCTTCGATGAGCTGCGAACCGAGGTGCGGTCGCGCCTCGAAGGACGGCTGTTCGTCGCGCACAATGCGCGCTTCGACTACGGATTCCTTCGCAGCGAGTTCCGGCGCGCGGGCGAACGGTTCTCGTCGCCGGTCCTCTGCACTGTGCGGCTGTCGCGGGCCTTGTTCGCCGAGCACAGGCGCCACAACCTCGACACGCTGATCGAGCGATGGGGCCTCGAATGCGGGCAGCGGCATCGCGCGCTCGGCGACGCTGCCGTGCTGCCGTCGCTGCTTGCGGCGTTCGAGGGTGTGGTCGGCGCTGAACAGTTGCAGCAGGCGATCGAGGCGACCCGCTTCGAGTCGCGCCTGCCGGCACACCTGCCGGCCGACCTCGCCGACGACCTGCCGGAAGGGCCGGGTGTGTACCTGTTTCGCGGTGAGGGTGGCGTGCTGCTCTACGTAGGCAAGAGCCGCAGCATTCGCAGCCGCGTGCTCTCCCACTTCTCGGCCAGCCATCGCTCGGGCAAGGAAGCGAAGCTCGCGCAACAGGTGCGCGAGGTCGAGTGGATCGAGACGGGTGGAGAACTCGGCGCGCTGCTCGCGGAGTCGCGTCTCGTCAAGGAGCTTGCACCGGCGGCCAACCGCCGCCTGCGCAAGCCGAAGGGCGTGCACTGCATCCGCCTGCGGAACGCGGAGGGTCGATTGCAGCCGTGCGTGGAGCCATTTGGTCTCGACGACCTCAAGTCGGGCGCCGAAAGCTACGGACCTTTCCGGACCGAGCGTGACGCACTGCGCGCGCTCGAGGGAAAGGCGCGGGAGGCCGGCCTGTGCCTGAAGTTCATGGGGCTCGAGTCCGGGCCAGGGTCGTGCTTCGCCCTGCAGCTCGGTCGCTGCCGTGGCGCGTGCGTTGGAGGCGAGGCGCCCGCGCTGCACGACGCGCGTATGCGTCTTGCGCTCGCGTCGCTGCGAATCCGCTCGTGGCCGTTCCCGGGTCCGGTCGGCATTCGCGAGCCTGCGCCGGACGGACCCGGAATGCTGCTGCACGTCGTGGACCGCTGGCAGCACCTGGGCACGGCACGCGACGACGCAGATGTGGCCGAACTGGTGAGTGCTGCATCGAAAGCGGCATTCGATCCGGACGCCTACCGCATCGTGTCGCGCTGCCTTGACCGTCTTTCCCCGCGAGACCTGGTGATGCTCGGGACAGGGGAGCGCTGAACGATGCCGATCGAACCAGTCGACGGCGGCAGCGAGTTCTTCGCAGCCTGTCCGCGAGGTGTGGCGGACGTGCTGGCGTCGGAACTGCGCGGACTGGGCGTCGCGGTGACGCGCGAGCATCCCGCCGGCGTGAGCTTCGCCGGTCCGCTGGAACATGCCTACCTGGCCTGCCTGCAGTCGCGCACGGCGAGCCGTGTGCTGCAGACCATCGCCACTGTTCCTCTCGATACCGTCGAGGCGATGTACGAGGCACTGAAGCAGATAGCCTGGGAGGAGCACCTTGCGCCACAGGGATCCCTGGCGATTCACGTGGTGGGCGAGAGCCCGGACTGGTTGCGTCACAGCCAGTTCGCGGCGCAGAAAGCCAAGGACGCGATCGTAGACCGGTTCCGGGAGCGCACCGGCGAGCGGCCGTCGGTGGAATTGTCGTCGCCCGACCTGCGCATCAGCCTGAGGCTGGCACGCACGCATGCAACGGTCGGCATCGACTTGAGCGGCGAGCCCCTGCATCGACGCGGCTATCGCGTCTCCGGCGTCGAGGCACCGCTGAAGGAGACGCTTGCGGCGGCATTGCTGCTGCGCTGTGGCTGGCAGGAGATTGCAGCGCAGGGCGGTGGTTTTGCAGACCCGATGTGCGGATCGGGCACCTTCGTGATCGAGGCCGCGATGATCGCCGCGGATTTTGCGCCCGGGCTGTTGCGGCGTCGCTTCGGCTTCGAACGCTGGCTGAAGCACGACGCGGCTGCATGGACGGCACTTCGCGAAGCAGCACTCGAGCGCCGCAACCTTCCAGCGCTCGGTCGCGGCCGGTTCCGCGGATTTGACCGCGACCAGTCCGCGATCCGCGCGTCGATCGCGAACGCCAATCGCGCGGGCCTCGGCGACTACCTGTCGTTCGAGCGCCGCGACATTACGAAGCTGCCGCAAGCGCAGGAGCCGGGCGGGCTCGTGCTGGTGAATCCCCCGTACGGCGCGCGGCTCGAGGACGAGGAAACGCTCGCCGCGACATACGCCGACCTTGGTCACGCGCTGATCGAGCGTTTCCCGGGATGGGAGGCGGGCGTTTTCACCGGAAATCCGCCGCTCGGTCGGGCGCTGCGCCTGCGCGCCTACCGCGCGCACACGTTCTTCAACGGCCCGATCGAGTGCCGCCTGCTGCGTTTCGAACTGAAGCCCGAGACGGTCGAGCCGGATGCCGAGACCGCGCGTCGTGACCGCCTCGAGGCGGCGAAGGCCAGGCCCGGGGCCGGGATGTTCGCCAACCGGTTGCGCAAGAACGTCACCCGCCTGAAGTCCTGGGCCAGGCGCGAGGACGTGGCCTGTTACCGAGTGTACGACGCCGACATGCCGGAGTACTCGTTCGCCATCGACATCTACGGCAACGACGAGCGCTGGGCCTGTGTGCAGGAGTACGCCGCGCCACCCACGGTGTCACGCGACGCGGCCCGCGGCCGTCGCGACGAAGTGCTGTCGGTGCTGCCCGAGGTGCTCGGGCTGCCGCAGGACCGGATTGCGCTGCGCGTCCGACGGCGCCAGCGGCACGGCGAGCAGTACGAGAAGGTGGACAGCGAGCAGGTCTTTCACAAAGTCCGCGAGGGGCGCTATCGCTTCCTGGTCAATTTCGCCGACTACCTGGACACCGGGCTGTTCCTCGACCACCGCATCACGCGGCGACGCATCGGTGAACTCGCCGCCGGACGGCGGTTCCTGAACCTGTTCGCCTACACCGGCACGGCGACGGTGCACGCTGTCGGCGGCGGCGCCACCGGTTCGACGACGGTGGACATGTCGCATACCTATCTCGACTGGGCGAAGCGGAACCTGGACCTGAACGGGCTAGCGGGGCCGAATCACGCCTTCGTCCACGCAGACTGCCTGGCGTGGCTCGATGAGCAGGCGCGACCGGGCAGGCAGCGCTACGGTCTCGTGTTCGTCGACCCGCCGACGCTGTCGCGGTCGAAGCGAATGGAAACCGAATTCGACGTGCAGCGAGACCACGTTCCGCTGCTGAAGCGGATCGGCGCGCTGCTCGAGCCTGGCGGCCTGATCCTCTTCTCGAACAATTACCAGCGTTTCCGGCTCGACACCGCTGCGCTGGCCGAATTCGAGATCGAAGACCTGACGCGGTCAACGATCCCCGAGGATTTCAGGCGCAATCCGAAGATCCACGTGGCGTTCCTGCTGAGACACAAGGAGTGAGCGATCCCGTGGAAATCTTCAAGACATTTACGCTCGAGAGCGCACACCGGCTGCCGAACGTGCCGGAAGGGCACAAGTGTGCCCGTGTTCACGGCCACTCGTTTCGCGTGGAGATCCACGTCAGCGGCCCGGTCGATGACCGGCTCGGCTGGGTGATGGACTTTGCCGACGTCAAGGCCGCGTTCGACCCGCTGTTCCAGCAACTCGACCACCGGTACCTCAACGACGTGCCCGGGCTCGAGAACCCGACCAGCGAGAACCTGGCGCGGTGGATCTGGCGTGAGCTTGAGCCGGCCCTGCCACAGCTGTCGCGTGTCGTGGTGCACGAGACCTGCACCAGCGGGGCGAGCTACCGGGGAGGCGATTCGTGATTGGCGGGCTTGCCAGCCGCCAGCCGCTAGTCGTCCACCGCTCTCGTCACAGCAGGTCCTTCAGCCGGAACCACAGCATCGCCAGCACCAGCGCGGGCGTGCGCAGCGCCGGCCCGCCCGGGAAATCGCGGTGTTCGAGCTTGGAGAACATGTCGAAGCGCTCGGCCTGGCCGGCGATCGCCTCCGCGACCAGCCGGCCCGCCATGCCGGTGAGCGCGATGCCGTGGCCCGAGAACCCCTGCAGGTAATAGACGTTCGGCGCCAGCCGCCCGAAATCCGGTGCACGGCTCATCGTGATGTCGACGTAGCCGCCCCACGAGTACGCGACGCCGACGTCGGCAAGCTGCGGGAATACGGACAGCATCCGCGCCCGGGTTGCGCGCTGCGTGTAGGCGCGCTGGAGGCCGGAATAGCTCACTCGCCCGCCGAACAGAAGCCGGTGGTCCGCGGAACGGCGGAAGTAGTCCAGCACCCAGTTGATGTCGGTGACGGCGACGTTGTCGCGCATCAGCGCCTTCATCCGTGCTTCGCCCAGCGGTTCCGTGGCGACGATATAGGTGCCGACGGGCATGATCCGCGCCTTGAGCTTCGCCGACACCCGCTCGTCGACGTAGGCGTTGCAGCACAGCGCGACGTGCTTCGCTCGCACCGACCCGCCGGCCGTCGCCAAGGTTACCGTGTCGCCGTGCTCGATCCGCGTGACCTGGCTGCCGTCGAAGACCTGGACACCGGCCGCCTCGCATGCGCTCGCGAGGCCGAGCGTGTAGTTGAGCGGATGCAGGTGCCCGCTGCGCGAATCGTGCAGGCCGCCGATGTAGCGCCGGGTCGCCAGCATCTGGCCGATCTCCCGCCGGTCGAGCCAGGTGAGCGAGGTGTAGTCATATTCTCGCTCCAGCTCCTCGCGCCAGGCCTTGAGTTCGGTCTCATGCCGCGGCTTGATCGCGGCATGGACCTGGCCGAAGTTCAGGTCGCAGTCGATCGCGTGCCGGGCGACGCGCTCCTTCAGGACGTCGAGTGCCTCCACCGAGACGTCGAACATGCGCCGCGCGGTTTCGCGGCCGACCGCGGCTACGAGCTTGTCCTGGCCGGCCGCGAATCCGAAGATGGCCTGGCCGCCGCTGCGCCCGGACGCGCCCCAGCCGATCCGCCTGCCCTCCAGCAGCACCACACGGTATCCGCGCTCGGCGAGGTGCAGCGCGGTCGAGCAGCCGGCGATGCCGCCGCCCACCACGCAGACGTCCGCCGACACATCGCCGCGCAGCGGCTCCCGCAACGGGGCAGGGTTGGCGGATGCGGCGTAGTACGAGCGAACGTGTTCCATGGCTCAGCTCGTGGTCAGGTACCAGGAATACTCGAGCGGCGACACGTATGACTGGAAGTCCTGCAATTCGCCGCGGCGTGTCTGCGCGTAAAGACCGGCGAATTTCTCGCCGAGGTATTCGCGGGCGAACGAACTGCGCTCAAACGCTGTGAGTGCTTCCGGCCAGCTGAGCGGTATCGTCGGCGTGGCGTCGCGATAGGCGTTGCCGGAAACGACCGGGCCGGGGTCGAGTTTCTTCGTGAGGCCGAGGTGCATCCCGGCCAGCACCATCGCCGCAAGCAGGTAGGGATTCGCGTCCGCGCCGGCGACGCGGTGTTCGACGCGGCGACTTGCAGGCGGGCCGTGCGGCACGCGGAAGGCGACACCGCGGTTGTTGACCGACCAGCTTGGGTTGAGCGGCACGTAGGCCTCGGCCTGGAAACGGCGGTACGAGTTCGCTGTGGGTGCACAGACCGCCATCGCGTCATTGATTGTGGCTGCGAGCCCTCCGATGGCATGCGCCAGCGCCGGACTGCCGGCCGGGCTGTCGGCGGCAAAGATGTTGCGACCGCCCGCGTCCACCAGGCTCACGTGCAGGTGCGCGCCGCTGCCCACGTGGTCGCGGTAGGGCTTCGGCATGAAGGTCGCTTCCATCCCATGCTGCAGCGCGACACCCTTGATCAGGCGCTTCAGGCGGATCGCATGGTCGCAGGCCAGCAGCACGTCGTCGACGTGGTGCAGGTTGACCTCGAACTGGCCGGGGCCGTATTCGGCGAGCACCGTGCCCGTCGGAAGCTCCTGCGCCCGGGCTGCCGCATCGATCGCGGACAATACCGCGGAGTACTGGTCCAGTTCCGCCATCGAGTTGATCTGCGTCTTGTGTTCCCTCCGCCCGGTCAGCGGCTGGCGGGGTGGCTGGGCACGGCCATCTGGCGTGCGCTCGCGGTCCACGAAGAAGAACTCTAGCTCGACGGCCACGACCGGACGAAGCCCCATGTCGCGGAAGCGCGTAGCGACCCGCGCGAGCGCGTGGCGTGGGTCGCCGTAGAACGGAGTGCGGTCGTGCTCGTACATGGCGACCTGCATCTGCGCGACCTCGTCGCCGAGCCAGGGCACGGTCGCAAGCGAACCGGGCACCGGCAGGCAGACGCGGTCGGCATCGCCCTCGTCGAAGCCGAGGCCGGTGGCCTGCACGGTTCCGCCGAGTACATCGAGTGCGAACATCGACGCGGGAAGCAGCAACCCGTCACCGTGAATGCCTTCGAGTTCGTCCACCGACACGCGCTTGCCGCGCGGGATGCCCATCTGGTCGGGGAGCAGCAGGTCGACGGCACGCACCTGCGGGTGGTGCGCAAGCCAGGCGCGCGCCTGCTCGTAATCCGCGAACTGCGGCATGTGACACCCGTTGTTTAGGATTTAGCGACGGTTTAATCGCGCGTCGCGGCCGAGCATAGCCTCAGGCAGGCCAGGCCGGCAAGCGGTCCGCCGGTGCGAAACAGGTGCGTAACCGCCCGTTCGGGCCGGTTATTGGCGGATATTTTGCGGTGCTCGGCGACGGCCACCCCGGGCCTATGGTTTAATCTGAGTCGCACTCGACTGGCGGTCCGGTTCGGGCTGTCTAGGATCTTAAACGTGGCTGAGCGCAAACCACTGATCGGCATTCCCGCGGATCGCCGAATCCTCGGGCCGCATCCTTTTCACTGCGTGGGTGAGAAGTACGTTCGCGCAGTCGCAGATGCGGCCGATGCGGTGCCCGTGCTGATTCCCGCGCTCGGTGATGATGTGGACCTCGACGCGGTCCTTGCGGGCGTGGACGGCATTCTGCTCACCGGCAGCCCGTCGAACGTCGAGCCGCATCACTACGCGGGCACCGCGAGCGAGGCGGGAACCATGCACGACCCGCACCGCGATGCGACCACGCTGCCGATGATCCCGCGGGTCGTGGAATCCGGCATGCCACTGTTTGCAATCTGCCGGGGATTCCAGGAGATGAATGTCGTCTACGGCGGTTCGCTCTGGCAGAAGGTGCAGGAGCAGCCCGGGATGCGTGACCACCGTGAGGACAAGAGCGCGCCGCTCGAGGTGCAGTACGCGCCGGCGCATGAGGTCGAGCTGGTGCAGGGCGGAATCCTGCACCGGCTGGCAGGTGCCGACCGGGTCATGGTGAATTCGCTGCACGCGCAGGGAGTCGAGCGGCTGGGACTCGGCCTCGAGGTCGAGGCGCGCGCCCCGGACGGCCTCATCGAGGGATTCAGCGTGCGCTCGTCTCCCGGATTCGCGCTCGCGGTGCAGTGGCACCCCGAGTGGCAGGTAATCAAGAACCCATTCTCGCGGGCCCTGTTCGCCGCCTTTGGCCGGGCGGCAAGGGCGCACGCAAAAGGAAGTCGATCATGAGTACGCCAATCCAGCAATTCTTCAAGGAACACGGCATTTCCGAGGTCGAGGCCATCGTCCCGGACATGGCGGGCATCGCACGCGGCAAGGTGATGCCGGCCGTGAAATTCGCGGAAGACGAGGGCATGCGCATGCCCGAGAGCATCTTCCTGCAGACAGTCACCGGCGAATACCCGGAGGACGACCGAGCGATCAGCCCGTCGGAGATCGACATCGTGCTCAAGGGCGACCCGGCCACGACGCGCGTGGTGCCGTGGGCCCCCGAACCCACCGCACAGGTCATCCACGACAGCTTTTACCACGACGGCCGCCCGGTCACGATGGCGCCGCGCTACGTGCTCCGGCACATCCTGGACCTCTACGCCCAGAAGGGCTGGAAGCCGATCGTCGCGCCCGAACTCGAGTTCTACCTGGTCGAGCCGAACATCGACGCCGACTACCCTTTGAAACCGCCGATCGGACGCTCGGGCCGCCCGGAAGTCGGTCGCCAGTCCTACAGCATCGCGGCGGTGAACGAGTTCGACCCGCTGTTCGACGACATCTACGCCTTCTGCGAGGCGCAGGAGATCGAGATCGACACGCTGATCCACGAGGACGGCGCCGCGCAGATGGAGATCAACCTGATCCACGGCGACGCGATGTCGCTGGCGGACCAGGTGTTCATGTTCAAGCGCACGGCGCGAGAAGCGGCATTCCGCCACAAGATGTACGCCACGTTCATGTCGAAACCGATGGCCCGCGAGCCCGGCAGTGCGATGCACATCCACCAGAGCGTGGTGGACTCGAAGACCGGCAAGAACGTGTTCAGCGACAAGGATGGCAACCCGAGCCAGCTGTTCTTCGCGCACATCGCCGGCTTGCAGAAATACCTGCCCTCGGCGATGTGCCTGTTCGCACCGAACGTGAATGCGTTCCGGCGCATCATCCTGCGGCACCTCGCGCCCATCAACACGCAGTGGGGCTACGACAACCGCACCGCGGGCCTGCGCGTGCCGATCTCGAATGCCGAGAACCGCAGGGTCGAGAACCGTCTCGGCGGCGCCGACGCAAATCCCTACCTCGCGATCGCGGCATCGCTCGCCTGCGGGTACCTCGGCATGCTCGAAGGCCTGAAGCCGACAGAGCCTGTCAACGGAAGTGCCTACGACCTGCCGTTCGGGCTGCCGCGCAGCCTCGAGGAGTCGGTGCGAATGCTGCGCGGTTCCCGGCAGTTGATCGACCTGCTCGGCGAGCGCTTCGTGCTGGCCTACACGGCGGTCAAGGAGAGCGAGCACGACACGTTCCTGCAGGTGATCAGTTCCTGGGAGCGGGAGCACCTGTTGCTGAACGTGTAGCCCCACGTCGAAGCCGACCCGTCAGAATTTACCGCCATCCAGCCAGCAGCGACAACCTGTATGACGACACCCACCCCCGGCATCGCCGACCGCAGCACCGCCGCCTGGCAGGAACTCGATCGCCGGCACTACCTGCACCCGTTCACCGACTACAAGGCGCTGCACGCCCGGGGTTCGCGGGTGATCGTCAAGGCGGAGGGCGTGTACCTCTACGATTCCGAGGGCAACCGCATCCTCGACGGAATGGCGGGCCTGTGGTGCGTCAACGTGGGTTACGGCCGGCGCGAGCTGGCCGAGGCAGCGTATCGGCAGATGCTGGAGTTGCCCTACTACAACAGCTTCTTCCAGACGGCTCACCCGCCAGCGATCGAGCTCGCCAGGCAGCTGGTGGAACTCACCCCGCCGCAGTTCAACCGGGTGTTCTTCACCGGTTCGGGGTCCGAGGGCAATGACACCGTCGTGCGGCTGGTCCGACGTTACTGGGACCTGATGGGAAAGCCCGGGCGCAAGGTAATCATCAGCCGGCAGAACGCCTACCACGGCAGCACCATGGCGGGGGCGAGCCTCGGCGGCATGGCGTTCATGCACGAGCAGGGCGGCCTGCCGATTCCTGACATCGTCCACATCGCGCAGCCTTACTGGTACGGGGAGGGCGGCGACCTGTCGCCCGCCGAGTTCGGGCTGAAAGTCGCGGGCGAGCTGGAACGCAAGATCGAGGAACTCGGCGCGGACCGGGTGGCGGCATTCATCGGCGAGCCCATCCAGGGCGCCGGCGGCGTCATCATTCCCCCGGACACCTACTGGCCGGAGATCCAGCGTATCTGTGACCGCTACGGGATCCTGCTGGTTGCCGACGAGGTGATCTGCGGTTTTGGTCGGACCGGGCACTGGTTCGGCAGCAATCTCTACGGAATCCGGCCCGACCTGATGACCATCGCCAAGGGCCTGTCCTCCGGGTACCTGCCGATCGGCGGGGTCATGGTCGGCGATCGGGTCGCGGACGTGCTGGTGGAAAAGGGCGGCGAGTTCGCCCACGGCTACACGTACTCCGGCCACCCGGCAGCCTGCGCCGTGGCCAGTGCGAACCTGTCCCTGATCCAGCAGGAGAACCTGGTCCCGCGCACGCGCGACGAGACGGGACCCTACCTGGCTGAAAAGTGGCGCGCGATCAGCGAGCACCCGCTGGTGGGCGAGGCGCGCTCGATCGGCCTGATCGGGGCTCTCGAGCTGGTGCGCGGCAAGCGCGACAGGCGTTTTTTCGACAATCGCGGCGAGGTGGGGACCATTTGCCGGGACTTCTGCTTCCAGAACGGCCTGATCATGCGGGCCGTGCGCGACACCATGATCGTCGCCCCGCCGCTGGTGATCAGCCGCGAGCAGATCGACGAGCTTGCCGACAAGGCCTGGCGCTGCCTCGACCTGACCCTGGAGCGGTGTCGTGCCGAGGGCCGGCTGTAATCCGTCGCGGGCACGGGGCCGCGCCGACCGTTCCTTGTCCTGAGCAGGCCCGGTGCGTTATACATACCATCGAAGGGATCGGCCCAAGGGTCGTGAATTCGTAACCTTAAACATAGAGGTAGTGCCACCATGAGATTCACGATTCGTGCCGGGCTCGTCGGCCTGGCTGCAACGATCGCGCTCGCTGGCTGCGGCAAAAAGGAAGAACAGGCTCCAGCAGCCGCCTCGCCGGCTCCGGCTGCCGCTCCCGCCGAGGAGAAAGTAGTCAACGTCTACAACTGGTCGGACTACATCGACCCGGCGATGCTCGAGGCCTTCACGAAGGAGACCGGCATCAAGGTCAACTACGACGTGTTCGACAACAACGAGGTGCTGCAGACCAAGCTGCTCGCCGGCAACACCGGCTACGACGTTGTCGTACCCTCGGCCTCGTTCCTCGAGTTGCAGATCAAGGCGGGCGTGTTCCAGAAGCTCGATCGCTCCAAGCTGCCCAACTGGCAGTACCTCGACAAGGAAATCCTGGATCGCGTGGGGCGCCATGACCCGGGCAACCAGTACGCGGTCAACCACATGTGGGGCACTGACGCGATCGGCTACAACGTGAAGAAGGTCATGGCGATCGACCCCAAGGCCCCGGTTGATAGCTGGAGGCTGATTTTTGATCCTGCCGAGGTATCGAAGTTCAAGGGCTGCGGAGTCTCGGTGCTGGATGCCCCGGACGAAGTCGTCGCCGTCGTGCTCGCCTACCTCGGCCGTAACCCGAACAGCGAGAGCCTCGACGACCTCAAGGCTGCCGAAGAAGTGCTGATGAAGATTCGCCCGTACATTCGGACGATCAACAGCTCGGAGTACATCAACGGCCTGGCAACCGGTGAACTGTGCGTCGTGATGGGCTGGAGCGGTGACATCCTGATCGCCAAGTCACGTGCGGCGGAGGCCGAGAACGGCCCCGAGATTGCCATGACGGTGCCGACGGACGGTACCGTCATCTGGTTCGACATGTACGCGATCCCGGCCGATGCGCCGCACCCGGACAACGCTCACGCGTTCATCAACTTCATGATGAAGCCCGAGGTTGCGGCGGCCAACTCCAACTTCGTGCACTACGCGAACGGCAACGCCGCATCGGTGCCGCTGCTCGACTCCGCAGTGCGTGACGACCCGGGCGTGTATCCGCCGCCCGAGACGATGGCCAAGCTGTTCCCGAACCTGGCCCATACGCAGGAGTTCACGCGCGAGCTGAACCGCACCTGGACGCGGTTCATGACCGGCAAGTAGGCGTCCACAGGCATGGATCACCAGCGGGGCGGCCGGAGCGAATGTCTCCGTCCGCCCCGTGTCGTGCGCGTGCCAGTCACCGTAAAACCCAAGAGCAATTACCAATAACCGGGCCTGACGGCCCCCGCACGGATCCGAGACTCCATGGCAACCTCACCGCGCGAAACCCAGCCGAAGTTTGAACCGTGGGCCAACCCGGACGCGAAGCCCTACGTGAGGATCGAGAAGGTCACCAAGAAATTCGGCGACTTCGTCGCCGTGGACGACATCACGCTCGACATCTACAAGAAGGAGATCTTCTGTCTCCTGGGGGCGTCCGGTTGCGGCAAGACCACGCTGCTGCGCATGCTGGCCGGCTTCGAGCGGCCGACCGCGGGCCGCATCTTCATCGACGGAGTGGACATGACCGCCATCCCGCCGTACGAGCGGCCGGTCAACATGATGTTCCAGTCCTATGCGATCTTTCCCCACATGTCTGTGGAACAGAACGTGGCGTTCGGCCTCCGCCAGGAAGGGATTTCCAGGTCCGAGATTGCGCGTCGCGTCAGCGAGATGCTGGATATGGTGAAGCTCGGGCAGTTCGCCAAGCGCAAGCCTCACCAGCTTTCAGGCGGCCAGCGGCAGCGGGTGGCGCTCGCGCGCTCGCTGGTCAAGAAGCCAAAGCTGCTGTTGCTCGACGAACCGCTCGCGGCGCTCGACAAGAAGCTGCGCGAGCACACGCAGTTTGAACTGATCAACATCCAGGAGACACTTGGCGTCACTTTCGTCGTGGTCACCCACGACCAGGAAGAGGCTATGACGCTCTCGAGTCGGATCGGCCTGATGGACCACGGCGACATCGTGCAGGTGGGAACGCCCAGCGAGATTTACGAATACCCGAGTTCGCGGTTCGTCGCCGAGTTCATCGGTTCGGTCAACACGTTCGAGGGACGCCTGACCGAGGATGAGCCGTCGTACGTGCGCATCGAGTGCGACGACCTCGAAGCCCCGATCTACGTGGATCACGGCGTGAGTTCGGCCCCGGGCGCCACGGTGTGGGCCGCCATCAGGCCGGAGAAGATCCACGTCTCGCGCGAAAAGCCGGACACGCCGGATAACTGGGCGTCCGCGGTCGTGCGCGATATTGCCTACATGGGCGACATGTCCATCTACCTGCTGAAGCTCGATTCCGGGAAGGTCGTGCGCGTCACGCAGCCGAACGTGTACCGCCATGCCGACGACCGCATCACCTGGGACGAGCGGGTTTATCTGCACTGGCGTGCGGATAGTCCAGTGGTGGTGACCAAGTGAAGCGCGTGATGAAGCGCCTCGGGTTGACGGGGCAGGGGCTCGTCACCTCGGTGCCCTACCTGTGGCTGCTGCTGTTTTTCCTGGTGCCGTTCGTGATCGTGCTGAAGATCAGCTTCTCGACGGCGCAGATCGCGATGCCGCCCTATGCGCCATTGCTGCACTGGGTGTCGGAGAAGGTGGTCCAGGTACAGCTGGACTTCGGGAATTTCCTGTTCCTGGTCCAGGACAATCTCTACTGGCGGGCGTACCTGACGTCGATCGCAATTGCGTTTGTCTCGACGGTGCTGTGCCTGCTGATCGGCTACCCGATCGCCTACTCGATCGCGCGCAGTGCTCCCTCGACACGCAACATCCTGATGCTGTTGATCGTGCTGCCATTCTGGACTTCGTTCCTGCTCCGGGTGTACGCGTGGATCGGCATCCTCAAGCAGAATGGCCTGCTGAACAATTTCCTGATGTGGATCGGCGTTATCCATGAGCCGTTGGTGATCCTGCAGACCTATACGGCCGTGTACATCGGCATCGTCTACTCGTACCTGCCATTCATGATCCTGCCGCTGTACGCCAACCTCGAGAAGATGGACATCACGCTGCTTGAGGCCGCGTATGACCTCGGCTGCAAGCCCTGGCAGGCCTTCTACAAGATCACGCTGCCGCTGTCGGTGCCCGGCATCGTGGCGGGATGCCTGCTGGTGTTTATTCCGGCGGTTGGCGAGTTCGTCATCCCGTCACTGCTCGGATCCCCGGGAATGCTGATGATCGGCAAGGTCCTGTGGACGGAGTTCTTCAACAACCGAGACTGGCCGGTGGCGAGTGCGGTCGCGATCGCTCTGCTGATGTTCCTGGTCATTCCAATCATGTACTACCAGCGCGCGCAGGATTCCGAGGCGGGCGGAGGGCTGCACCGATGATGCAGGGCCGCTCGTGGTTCCGACTGTCGTCGCTGTTCGTCGGGTTTGCATTCCTGTACATCCCGATCCTGTCGCTGATCGTGTATTCGTTCAACGAGTCGAAACTGGTGACGGTGTGGACGGGGTTCTCGACCAAGTGGTACGGCGAGCTGCTGCAGAACCAGCAGATCCTGGGTGCCGCATGGCTCAGTCTCAAGATCGCCGCGCTGTCGGCGACGCTGGCGGTCGTGCTCGGCACGCTCGCCGGCATGGTGCTCGCGCGCTTCGGTCCGTTCAGGGGACGCACACTGCTGTCCGGCCTCACGACGGCGCCGCTGGTCATGCCCGAGGTGATCACGGGCCTGTCGATGCTGCTGCTGTTCGTGACCATGGAACAGTTGATCGGGTGGCCGGCCGGACGCGGAATGACGACCATCGTCATCGCGCACATCACTTTCACGATGTCTTTCGTGGCGGTGGTCGTGCAGTCGCGGCTCGCGCAGATGGACGATTCGCTGGAGGAGGCCGCGATGGACCTGGGTGCTCGCCCGGCCAAGGTGTTCTTCCTGATCACGCTGCCGATCATCGCCCCGGCCCTGATGTCGGGGTGGCTGCTCGCCTTTACACTCTCCGTCGATGACCTGGTGATCACCAGTTTCGTGGCGGGGCCGGGTTCGAGCACGCTGCCGATGGTCATCTTTTCCAAGGTGCGTCTTGGCGTGAGCCCCGACATCAATGCGCTCGCGACCATCCTGGTGGCTGTCGTCGCCGTCGGTGTCGTCATCGCGGGTGTGATGATGAGCCGACAGCAGAAGGCAAGGGACCGCGATGCACAGATGGCGCTTGCGGCGAACCAGCAGATGATCGAAAGCATGAAGAAGGGGTGACCCGGTATGCAGCAGACGCCGATCCTCGCATTCGATATCGGCGGCTCTTTCGTAAAGGCCGGGCTGGTGAATCCTGCCTCCGGTGCTGTCGCTGGCGCGGTACTGCGACGGCCGACCCCGGTGGGGGCCACTCCTGTGGACGTGATCGACCTGCTCGCCGCGATGGCGAAAGATCTACCGTCGGACGGCGCCGTTGGCGTCGCATTCCCCGCGGTCGCGAAGCAGGGCAGGGCCTGGACCGCGGCCAATATTGATGCCCGCTGGATCGGTACCGATGCCCAGGGTCTTCTCCAGGCACGAATAGGCCGCCCGGTGGCCTTCCTCAACGATGCCGACGCAGCCGGCATGGCGGAGATGACGCTGGGTGCCGGCTGCGGGCGTGGTGGCACGGTGATGGTGCTGACGCTCGGTACGGGCATCGGGACCGCGATCTTCGTCGACGGCCGCCTGCTCCCGAACACGGAACTGGGGCACCTCGAAGTACGGGGCATGGAGGCCGAGCACCGGGCTTCCGCAAAGGTAAAGACCGACCGCGGCCTCGGGTGGGACGAATGGGCCGCGGCAGTCAACGAAGTGCTCGCGGCCTACCACCGTCTGCTGTGGCCGGATGTCTTCATCATCGGTGGTGGCGTGACCGAGAACTGGGAGATGTTCGGGCCGCTGCTCGAGAGCCGCGCCGAAATAGTGCCGGCGCACTTTCGAAACGACGCGGGCATCATCGGCGCCGCGATGGCGGCTGCGACGCTGCCGAGTGGAAAGGTGCAGTGACGAGCAGCCGGCGGCATGCGCCGGGCCGCAGTGACCGTGGATGTGCGCGCGTCGCCTGTCAGGGCGATATTGCGGAGACACGCCGTAAATCCGTCCCTGGAGGCTCGCGCGCGGCGTCCCTGCCGCGCGACGGTCTCCGCAGTATCGACCTGACAGGCGACACGCCGGCGTTGCGTTGATGACATGACGGCCACGCCCATCTCTTCGAAGCTGCCGCGCGTCGGCACCACCATCTTCACGGTAATGTCGCGGCTCGCCAACGAGTGCGGCGCGATCAACCTGTCGCAGGGCTTCCCCGACTTCGATCCACCGGCGCGCCTGGTCGACCTGGTGGCGATGCACATGCGATCGGGCCACAACCAGTACGCGCCGATGGCGGGCTGGCCCGCGCTCTGCGAGGCGATCGCAGGCAAGGTTCGTGATCTCTATGGCCGCGCGGTGTCGGCAACAGAAGAGGTCACGGTCACATCGGGTGGCACCGAGGCGTTGTTCTGCGCCATCCAGGCCGTCGTGCGGCCCGGCGACGAGGTGATCCTTCTCGAGCCGGCCTACGACTCCTACGAACCTGCGGTCGAGCTTGCCGGCGGACGCGCAGTGCGCGTGCCGCTGCAGTCGCCGTCATTTTCCGTGGACTGGGACCGAGTCGCGGCCGCTATTACGTCGCGTACCCGTCTCCTGATCGTCAACTCACCGCACAATCCCAGCGGTGCCGTCTGGTCGCGGGACGACATCGATGCGCTGGAACGCATCCTTGCTGGCACTGGTGCGTTCGTGCTGTCGGACGAGGTCTACGAGCACATGGTGTTCGACGGGCGGGCGCACGCGAGCGTGCTCGGGCGCGATTCGCTCGCCGCGCGAAGTTTCGTGGTCTCGTCGTTCGGCAAGACGTATCACGCCACCGGCTGGAAGGTCGGCTACTGTGTTGCACCCGCGGCACTCAGCGCCGAGTTCCGCAAGGTGCACCAGTTCGTGCAGTTCGCGGTCGCCACGCCGATCCAGGCGGGGATTGCCGATTACCTGGTGGAATGCCCTGCGCATCATCTCGAGCTGCCCGCGTTCTACCAGGACAAGCGCGACCATTTCTGTCGCCTGCTGGCACAGACGCCGTTGCGCTTCGAGCCGTCGGCGGGAACCTATTTTCAGCTGGCTGATTTCTCCGCTGTCAGCGACTTGTCCGACGTTGACTTCGCACAATGGCTCACTCGCGAGGTCGGCGTCGCGGCGATACCGGTCTCGGTGTTTTCCACGCATGCATCGACCGCGCGGGTCGTGCGATTCTGTTTTGCCAAGAATGAATCGACGCTCGAGGCTGCCGGCCAGAGGTTAAGGAGGTTGGGACGATGACTTCACACCTGCGCGTTACCCTGGTCCAGTCGGAAATTGCCTGGGAGGCCCCGGCGGCAAATCGGCACCGGCTTGCGGAGCACTTTCGCGGGCTGGCAGGACACACTGACCTGATCGTTCTGCCGGAGATGTTTTCGACCGGATTCAGCATGAACGCCGGGACGCTTGCCGAGTCCATGAATGGGCCGACTGTCGGGTGGATGCGCGAGGAAGCGGCGGCGCTGGGCTGTGTGATCACCGGCAGCCTGATCGTCGGCGACCAGGGCCGTCATTTCAACCGTCTCGTGTGGGCGCGCCCGGACGGGTCGCTGGAACACTACGACAAGCGGCACCTTTTCCGAATGGCCGACGAGCACACCCACTACGCGGCGGGCGGGTCGCGCCTCACGGTCGAGCTCAAGGGCTGGCGCGTCTGTCCGCTCATCTGTTACGACCTGCGCTTTCCGGTCTGGAGCCGCAGCCGCGGCGATTACGACCTGCTGCTCTATGTCGCCAACTGGCCGGCACGTCGTGCGCGCGCGTGGGCGGCACTGCTCCGGGCTCGCGCGATCGAGAACCTGTGCTACGTCGCGGGAGTGAACCGCATCGGCCGGGACGGCAATGCAGTCAGCTACGCCGGCGACAGCGTCGCGCTGGACTTCCTCGGGCAGCCACTCTCGAGCGAAGGAGGAGGCGACCGGGTCGAGACGGCCGTGCTCGACATGGAGTCGCTCCGCGCCCATCGAGCGAGCTTCCCGGCGGACCTCGACGCCGACGCATTCGAAATCAAGTGAAGAAGCGCACTCGGGTCACGCACCTTCCGGGCGTCAGCCTGCCGCCCGACAACCGCCCCCTGGTGGCGCCGATCTACCAGTCGGTCAAGTTCACTTTCGACGACGTTGCAGAGACGCAGAAGTACTTCGCGCAGAAGCGCGACGGCTTCTACTACTCGAGGGTCTCGAACCCGACGCTGCGCCAGCTCGAGCGCGCGCTGGCGGAGCTGCAGGAGCGCGACGCATGCCTGCTCACCGCGTCCGGCATTGCGGCGATCTCGAACACGCTGCTTGCGCTGCTGAAGGCTGGCGACCACGTGGTCTACTTTGCGGAGTCGTATCCGCCGACCCGCGCGTTCATCCGCAGGACCCTGGCTCGATTCGGTGTCACGGCTGCCATGCTCTCGGTCACGGACTACGACGCGCTCGACCAGGCGCTCGCCAGCACACCGACGCGTCTGGTGGTATTCGAATGCCCGACGAACCCGGTGCTCAAGGTCACGGACCTCGAGCGCGTCACGGCGATTGCGCGCAGGCACGGGGCGCTGACGCTGCTCGACAACACGCTGGCGGGCCCCCACAACCATGGGCAGTACGACGTGGACCTGTACGCGCACAGCCTCACAAAGTTCGTGTCCGGCCACGGCGACGTGATGGGCGGCGCCGTGATCGGCCGTGGCGAACTCATCGAGTCCATGCGCGACGATTTCACGCACCTGGGACCGACGCTCGACCCTCACGCGGCCTACCTGCTGCTCAGGGGCCTGAAGACCTATTTCGTACGCTGGGACTGCCAGTGCCGCAATGCCGCGAGGGTCGCGGAATTCCTGGCCACACACCGGGCGGTCTCGCGGGTCCGCTATCCCGGCCTGGCAACGGATCCCGGCCATGCGCTGGCGCAGCGCCAGATGGACAGCTTCGGCAGCATGGTCACGTTCGATGTTGCCGCAGGGGCCGATGCCGGTACACGGGTCGCCGAGGCGCTGCAGCTCTTCGAGCTCACCTCGAGCCTGGGCTCGACCGAGTCGCTGGTCGTGGCGCCGGTCATGCAGCAGCCGCGTGGATTTACGCCGCAGCAGCTCGCGTGGTCCGATATCGGCCCGGGCACCGTTCGCCTGTCGCTCGGAGTCGAGGACCCGGACGACCTGGTCTCCGACCTCGGGCAGGCGTTGGCTCTGCTATGATCGATTTCCAAGGGAAGGTAAGGTCAGCGTCGAAAGTTCATGGACGCAAGCGACCTCGAAGCAGGATTCCGGCTGGGCGACTGGATCGTTGAGCCGCGGCTCGGGCGCATCTCCAGTGGCGGGCGCTCCCATGCGCTCGCGCCCCAGCATTTCCGGATCCTGCAGGTCCTGGCACTGAGCCACGGTGAAGTCGTGGGTCGCCAGACGCTTCTCGAGCGTGCGTGGCCCGGCGAGCCGGCCACCGACGAGATGCTGCGAACCGCGATGCGGGAACTGCACCGCATGTTCGGCGACACGCGCGAGGCGCCGCACTATATCGTCAAGGTGGCACGGCTCGGGTACGCGCTGATAGCCCATTTCGAGTTGCTCGGAGACGAGGCTCACGCGCACGCGGCCATCAATCCAGCCGCGGGAAAGGTCGCCGGCAAGGCCGCGGGCAAGGTCGCGGGCTCGGGAAGCGGCGTGGCCCGCATGCAGGGCTTAGCAGTCGAGTTGCGCCGCCGTCATGTCTTCAGGGTGCTGGGCAGCTACCTGGTCGGCATGTTCATCCTGCTGCAGGTCGCCGAGATGACCTTCGAGCCGCTGCATTTGCCCGGCTGGTGGATGACTGCGCTTACGATCCTCGCCGTGACCGGCATCCCGATTGTCGGCGTGCTTGCATGGGCCTACGAGATCACGCCTGCCGGCATCGTGCTGGACCCCGGCAGTCCGGGCCGGCGGCTGCCGCTTGCGAAGCCGCGCAGGGCCATTGCGCCATGGCTGGTGGCGGGCGTCGCGATGATGGCGGGAGTGACGGGGCTCGCCTGGTGGCGTTCGATCGCCCAGACGGACCAGCCGGTACCTGCGAACGCCGCGCCCATAGAGCGCTCGATTGCGGTGCTGCCGCTGGTTGACATGACCTCGGGTGGCGAGAGCGGCTATATCGGTGACGGGTTTGCAGAGGAAATTTCGGCGCAGCTGGCACAGATTCCCGACCTGCGCGTCGCGGCGCGGACCTCGGCATTCGAGTTCAAGGGCCAGAACGCCGACGTGAGAAAGATTGGCGCGGCGCTCGGCGTGCGCAACGTGCTCGAGGGGAGCATACGCCGCGACAACGACAAGCTGCGCGTTACGGTCCAGCTCATTGACACCGTCACCGGCTACCACGTGTGGGCCGCGACCTACGACCGCGACTGGGCGGACGTTATCTCAGTGCAGGACAGCATCTCCCGCGCCATAGCGCAGGCGCTCGACGTCGTGCTGACGCCGGAAGAGGAGCGCGGCCTGAAGCGCAAGGACGTGTCCAACCTGGAAGCCTACGATGCCTACCTCGCCGGCGTCTCGGCATTGCGCGCGGCGGGAACGCTGGGCGACTTCGACAAGGCTGGTGCGCTGTTCCGCAAGGCGGTGGATCTCGATCCCGGCATGGCGCGCGCTTATGCGGGGCTCTGCGAGGTTGATCTGAACCGTTACGAGCGCACCAAGGAGGTCGACCAGGTGGCGTCGGCCGAAACACTGTGCCGCAAGGCACTGAAGCTCGAGCCGGAGCGCGCCGAGACCGAAATCGCGCTCGGCCGACTCTACCTGGCGAGTGGCCGCCACGAGCAGGCGGAGGCCGTCTTCTCGAGGCTGGCCGATAGCCGACCCTTGGATCCGGGCGTCAGGATGGGACTCGCGGAGGCGCAGGAGCGCCAGGGCCGGCTCGACGATGCCGAGCGCAGCTTTCGAAGCGCCGTCAGCGTCGATCCGGCCTACTGGCGTGCCCACGGTGGCCTCGGGAATTTCCTGCTGGCGGCCGGTCGCATCCCGGAAGCGATCGTCGAGTATCGGAAGGCTGCCGACCTTGCGCCGAGGAACGCCTCTGCGATCAACAACCTTGGCGCGGCCTTGCTGATGGACGGGCAGTTCGACGAGGCAATCCGGACGTTCGAGCGGTCGCTGGCCATCGAGCCGACGCGAAGCGCATATTCCAACCTCGGTACGCTCTATTACTATCAGGGGCGATTTCCGGACGCGGCCAGGCAATACGAGCGAGCCGAAGCACTCGCCTCGAACGATCACTCGGTGGTGAGTGCGCTTGCCGACGCGTTGTGGCACGTGTCCGGACGGCACCCGGAAGCGGTAGAGTTGTACAAGAGGGCTAGCACGCTCGCTGAAGGCAACCTGAAGGTGGATCCGACCGACGCGTCGGCATGGGCGATGCTCGCCTTCTATCGTGGGCGTTGCGGCGACACGAAGGATGCACGGACCGCGCTGGCCCGCGCGGAGACAATTGGCGACAAGGACATGAATGCCCAGGTGTACATCGCGCTCGCACATGCCGACCAGGGTGACCAGGCCGCCGCCGCCGAGGCCATCGCGCTCGCGGAGCGGCTCGGTTACCCGCGGCGCCTGCTGCTGGCGGACCCGCAGCTCGGTCCGTTGGTTCGAAAGAAGTCCTGATGCTCACCAAGCACTCGGGCCTCAGCCTGTTCGAGCGCCTGCTGACACTTTTCACGCGCGTACGGCCGGGCGAGGGCCGGTGCCTGGCGTTGTTCGTTTCGCACGCATTCCTGGTCCTCTTCTCCTACCAGATCGTCAAGGCCCTGCGCGAAGCCTTCATGCTCACCAGGTTCTCGGCGGAGGTGCGTGCCTACGCGGTTGCGGTCATCGCGCTGGTGCTGATGCTTCTGGTGCCAGTGTATGGGATGGTACGTCGGCGTCTGGACGGGGCGCGCCTGCTCAGGGCAGTGACGCTGTTCTTCGCGGCGACGATGCTGGTATTCGTCGCGGCCGCCTGGGCGCATCTGTCGATCGCATTCGTGTTCTTCGTCTGGGTGAGCATCTACGGCGTGATGATCGCCTCGCAGTTGTGGGCGTTCGCAGCCGATACGTTCAACCTGAAGAGCGGCCAGCGACTCTTTCCGGTGATCATGGTCGGAGCAAACCTCGGGGCGCTGGCCGGCGCAAAGAGTGCGCAGCTCGCAGTCGCGTCGCTGACGCCTGTCGGGCTGATGCTGGCGGCTACGGTGGCGCTGCTCTTCACGCTGCTGCTGCCCGGGCGCGAGAGTCGCGCGGTGCCTGAAGGGTCGCGCGCGGTCGCCGCGGAGCACGGCAGGCCGGTGCCAAGACTCCTGGGCGGAATCGGCCTGGTGCTGCGCGACCGTTACCTCAGGTTGATCGCGCTGCTGGTCGTGTTGCTCAACTGGATCAACACCACGGGCGAGTTCATCCTGGCCGACTTCGTGCAGCGCGACGCGGCGCGGCAGGCGGTAGAGAGCGGCGGCCTGCTCGATCCCGGCGCGATCATCGCGGCCTTTTACGGCAACTTCCAGTTCTGGGTGACGCTGGTCGGCCTCTCGATCCAGCTGTTCCTGGTTGCGCGCATCTATCGAGTGTTCGGCGTGCGCGGTGCGCTGCTGATCCACCCCGCGGTGGTGGCGATCGGATACGGGCTGCTGGCACTGTCGCCGATGCTGGGCGGCTTCGTGCCGATCTTTACGCTGTTGCGGCTGGTGAAGATCGCCGAGAACGCAACCGACTACTCGCTGATGAACACCACTCGGCACGCGCTGTTCCTGCCGGTGGATCGCGACGCAAAGTACGATGGCAAGACGGCCATAGACACGTTCTTCTGGCGATTCGGCGACCTGATCCAGGCCGGTGTCGTGTTTGCCGGCATCAACTGGTTCGGCTGGTCGGCACCGACATTCGCAGGCCTGAACCTGCTGCTCGCGCTGGTGTGGGTTGGGCTCGCGGCGATGATCGGGCGCGAGTTCGGGCGCAAGGCCAAGGAATGCGTCTTCAACGTGGCGCCCGAGGCACGTCGGCCGATCGAAGATGTCGATTACCTGCCTGGCAAGCCGTTCGAGCACGCAGTCGCCGAAGACGCTTTCGTGGATGCGGACCCGGGGGACGTGCTGTACCTCTCGGCCCGTCTCTCTGACGGAAGCCCGCTGCCGGGCTGGTTACGATTCGACGAAAAGCGACACCGCTTCGAAGGCTGTCCGCCGGAGGGCTGTACGACTGTGTTCACGGTCACCGTCGTCGCAAGCGACGTCGATGGCCTGACCGCCAGCAGCAGTTTCGAGCTGCGCGCGGCGGTGATGCGCGTGGGTTGAGGCGGGGGGTTCAGCGCCCGCCTGCAGGGCTGACTAGTTCGAGGGTCCGGCCAGTTCGAGGATCCTGTCGCGGCGGGCGAGCAGCGCCTTGATTTCGCTATCACCCATCCACTCTCCAATCGCAGATTTCACGCCAGCGGAATCCAGCCGCTTGAGCCGTGCCTGCATTTCCGCACCAGTCTTCGCGAGCGCCGACTCGAGTTGCGACGGCAGTTTCGTGGACGTGCCAAAAGCGGACCCGTGACCGCTAAGGACCAGCGACATCCCGCGCGCCTGCATCGACGGGTCCAGGTCGTAGAGGTAACGGTCCTGTGTGCGCGCCTGGTTGCCGATCAATGCATCGAACGCGTATGAAAGCTGGAACTGCGCGTTCAGGTCGCAATAGCCACCGGCCGACAATCGTGGCGGCACGGCCGACAAGGGCAGGGGCCGCCTGATTGGAGCCACGCTCGGAGCGTTCGAGATCACCTGGCAGGTGAGGCCGACGGCAGGACCTGCAGCTGCATTCTGACGGTCCTGCTGGCTGGCCCAGCTGGCAGGCCGGCCCTGCAGTACGCCGCTGGCGCCGTCGTAGGACCGGGCCACGGTCGCAGGCACCAGGCCGAGCACGAGCAGGCGATCCATTGCATAGGCTGCAAGTTCGCGATCGACGATCTCCGTCGAGGCTGCCTCGAATACTGCGTCGACGCTGCGCCCATCACGGGTCACGCGCACGCGCAGCACGCCCGGTCCGCAGGCCTCCGTGGTCTCTATCTGGCCGTCGCGGAGAATCGTGGCGACCGTGTCCTCGTCGATCAAGGCTGAGCTCAGGTACAGCGGCTCGGCCGGAATATCGGCCGGCGCCACGGTCGGGTTCGCGTACGCGACGCGCGATCCCGAGGCGTCGGAGATGAGCGCGGCTGGTCGGCCGTGGTAGACGGCCTTGTTCATGCCGGCGTCCAGCTTCACCAAGGCTCCGTCGAATCGCGAGACTGCCGTTCCATCCCGCGCGACGGTGTGCCCGACGACGACACGCCTGGCGCCGGTCCGTTGCAGGAACGGGCGCAGCACGTCGGCTTCGGCGCACTCGTTGCAGAGCGCCGCGCCCCTGTACCAGTTGGGCCCGTTCGAGCCGATCAACGGATCGTCGTCCGCCTGGACGAACCGGGCGACCTGCGGCGTCAGCGCATTCCTGGCCTCGCCTGCGGGCATCGCGTCCAGGCGCGCCCGCGCGTTCTGCGGCCGCTTCGCATAGGGGTCCTCGAATACCAGTAACCCCGCCTCGTTGAGCGGCGCCTCGGCCGAGAGATAGGCGTCAATGGCGGCCGCATAGTCGCGGTCGAGTTCGCCGATGCTGCGGTTGCCCAGCGCGAGCGACGGTCCGCCGTGCATATAGACCGTGTCGTTTACGACGATCGCGGCCGGCTGCGCTAGCAGCCATCGGCCGTACTGGCCATCGGGCCCAAGCAGCCGGCGCTGCCCGAAGTAACCGGGTGGAAACAGCTTGTCGAAGTCGGCCTCCGTTCGGCCCGGTTGACGCGCGAGGAACTCCTTGCGGCGCGCGTCACGGGTCGCGGGATCTTCGTCGCCGATGTAGGCGGCGTATTCCCCGCTGACGACGTAGCGCAGGTCGCCGAGAACATTCATGGCTTCATGGTTGCCGACAACGACGTGTACCTGGCCGCCGGCTACTGAGGCTTCCGTCTGCAGGCGCATCAGCAGGTCCATGACCTTGCGCGAGTCGGCGCCGCGGTCGAGCAGGTCGCCAAGGCTCACGAGATGCGTCTTGCCTGCAGCCCAGCGAAGCTCGCCGTCGACGATTCCCTGCGACTGCAGCAGCGCCGTGAGTTCGGTGTAAGCGCCATGGACGTCCGCGAAGGCGACCACGCGCTCGACGCCTTTCCACTCGACCTGCGGTGCAGCGCCAGCTGCCGGCGCCAGGCATGCGACAAGCGAGATGGACGCGAGCAGCACGCGTGCGATCCGCGCCACGCGTGCGCGAAGGATTGGAGTGGCTGGTCCAGTCATGTCCGGTGGTCCTCAGTAGGTCTTCAGTTTTCCGCCGTCGACCATATCGAGCAGCCGTTGCCGGTTGCGCCAGACCCGCTCGACCTCGGGCTTCGTCAGGCCCATCTGCAGCACGGCGCCGTTGCGCCGCACGCCGCGATTCGTCGAGAGGCTTGGACCGAGTGGCGCAGGGACGAAGTGCCCGTCCTCGAGCGCCCACTGCGCGACGACAGCAAGCTGTTCCCGAAGGGCGTCGAGTGTGATGGCGCGCAGGCGCTCGACGGTGTCCGCAGGCAGGCGATCGACGCGCATGTCCGCCCACTGCCGCCCGCGATCGCTCGCCGCGGCCGCGAATGCCACACCGTTGTCGACCGCGAAAACGCGAGGACCTGTCTGCGAACTCGAAATCAGGAAATTGCCGACATTGGAGTCGCCGTGCTCGATGAGGTACGTGAGGACGTTCATCTGGCCCACTGCGCGCGCGTAGGCCGGGTCCGTAGCAAAGAGTGCGGGAACATAGACGTCGGCGACGACCTTCACGTCCTGCAGCCAGTACTGCAGCACGGCGAGCGCCTCGTCGGCTCCGCTGAAGGTGCGCCTGACGCCCGGGGAGTACTTGTCGAATTCCTCCAGCGGCAGGAATCGAGCCGCCGTTGGCGGGACGACGTACTCCTTCGGGTCCAGGAACAATGCCTGCAACCGGTAGGCGGCGAGGTCGTAGCGGGGCTGGTTATTGAACGTATCGGCGCCTGGTTCGGCCTTCCGCAGCTTCACGCGGATCGGCGGCCTCCCGTCGAACGACACCTCGGCTTTCAGCGTGATGTCGCCCTTCGCCTTGGGGCGGCTGATTTCCGCGGTGACGATCGTGAACGGGTCTGTCGCCAGCATGCGTTCCAGTTCGGGGACCGGGAGCGTGATGTTGGCGTCCTGGGCCTGGCTCACGCCCGCGAAGGCGATGAGCATCAACGCGGAGACGGCCGATAGCGCACGCATCGATTTCACCTCATGTTGCCACTGCTGGTGGCGGCAACCCCGTGCCGCCAGTCCGACGTCGAGGATGACCGTCCCGACTATTGTCCAACGGTACTACCCCGCTCAGTCGACGGCAAACAACGCGATCCGGTTCCCGTCCGCCTCGAAGTGCCCGATCGCGCTGGCCCGTGCGCCGTTGCAGGCCCGCACTGCCGACTCGAAGCGGTCGGCGCGACTCTCCTTCATCGCATAGACGGTCTTTTCCCGATTCGCCAGCTCCGAGCACAGGTCTTCCTCGGCGACGAACTTCGCATAGGGATCGCGGCTCGTGTCAGACCCGATCTGCACTCCCTCGATTGGGACATCGAGATAGACGTAAATGCCGTAGAAGGGCCGCATTCCGACAAACACGATTTCCTCGATGCTGCGCGGGTCTACGATTCCACGGATCGCCGTGGACATGGCGCGCGCATCGCGGCTTGCATGGACGTGCCCGGCCACACCCTTCAGCGTGAGCAATGCAATCGCGGTCAGGCTCGCGACTGCCGCGAGCCTGCCGGCGCGAAGCCAGTCCCATTTCGCAAGCGGGCGAGCCAGCATAAGCGACAGCGGCACGAACAGCGGCATCACGTAGAGTTGCAGCCGCGAACGCGCGAGGCAGAAGACCACCAGCGGCAGGAAGAACCACCACGCAAGCAACAGCCAGTCGCGGTCACGCCCAGCGAGCCTGGCGCGGAAGTCTGCCCAGGCCCGTCGCGGACCACCGGCGGCGACCAGCGCCATCGGCCACCATGGCAGCGCACCGAACAGGAAAACCGGGCCGTAGACTGCCAACGCCCCGTACCACTCGGCATTTCGGCCATGGGTGTCGGTGAACACCCGGTCGTAGACCTCGTAGCCGAGGAAATAGCCAAGCCTCGAAGGTTCCTGGGCAATCACTGCGCCGAACCATGTGAACGCCACGACCGCGAACACCAGCAGGCCGACAGGATCGAACATACGGCGCAGCGCCGCGCGGTCGCGAGTCACCAGCAATCCAGTCATCGCGAGCAGCGGCAGCAGTCCGGGTGGCCCCTTGGTCATGAAGGCCAGGCCCCAGGCGAGCCACATCGCGCGGACCCAGCGCCGGTCCAGCGGACCGTCCCCGGACCATGCACGCACGAATGCGTACATCGCCGCGGTCTCGAAGAACACCAGCAGTACATCCGTCGACACGACGTTGGCGCCCATGAAAGGCGCCAGTGACAGCCCGTACACCAGCGCCGGCAGCCATGGCCGCTCCGGGCAGAATCGACGTCCGAGGCCGAAGACCAGCAGGCCGGTGCCGAGAAATGCCAGGGCTCCCGGCAATCGCGCGGCCCATTCGTTGCGACCGAGTGTTGCGAAACTCGTGGCCAGCGCCCAGTAGACGACCGGTGGCTTCGTCAGGTGCGCGTGTTCACCGTCGATGGTGGGGACAAGGTAGTTGCCACTCTCGAGCATGTGGAGCCCGGCAGAGGCATAACGACCTTCGTCCGGCTCCCAGATGGCGCGGGTTCCCTGGAACGTGAACGCGAGGACCACGAACAGCGCGAACAGCCACGCGGGCGGATAGGCGGCCTTATTCATATCATGCTGCTGAATACGCGTACGCGATGCTTGTGGTAGGGCAGGACCTCGAGCAGGTCGCCTTCGCGCAGTCGCTGCTGGATCCCGCGCCACCACTCGGCGGTCAGGATTTCGCCGTGGGCCTCGAGGAATTTGCCCTTCAGTTCCGGATCGAAGCCCAGGAAGTTGATGAACGTCTCCGGAAAGACGTCGTTGTCGCCGACGTAGTACCAGGTCTCGCTGCGCATTTCGTCCTCGTCGTGCTGCGCCTGGGGAATTTCCCGGAAGCGGCAGTCTGTTACGAGGCACAGTTCGTCGTAGTCGTAGAAGATAACTCGGCCATGGCGGGTGACGCCGAAATTCTTGAGCAGCAGGTCGCCGGGAAAAATATTGGTGCCGGCCAGGTCGCGGATCGCCTGTCCGTAGTCGAGAACGGCCTTCGCCGCCTGGTCGCTGGTCGCGGTGCGAACGTAGAGATTGAGCGGCGTCATGCGCCGCTCGACGTACATGTGGTCGATCACCAGCTCGTCGCCCAGGTCATGCACCGTGTTCGCGGTCTCGGTGAGGAGTTCCTCGAGCAGTTCCGGAGAGAAGCGCGATTTCGGCAGCTTAACCAGTCTGAATTCCTGCGCGTCCACCAGGCGTCCCGCGCGGTCGTGCTTGAAGACGAGGTCGTACTTCTCCAGGACGTCCTCGCGCTGGATGTTCTTCTGGTAGGGGAACTTGTCGCGGATCAGCTTGAACACCACGTCGAACGAGGGCAGCGTGAAGCAGACCATCACCAGGCCTTTTTCACCCGGGGCCAGGTCGAACAGGTCGTCGGAGTGCTGCAGGTGCCGGAACAGCTCGCGGAAGCGCTCCGTCTTGCCCTGTTTCGCGCGGCCGAGCACGGTGTACAACTCGCTCACCGGCTTCAACGGCAGGATCTGCTTGAGGAACTTCACGACCTCGCCAACGTGGGCGAGGTCGACGTGGAAGTACGAGCGGCTGAAACTGAACAGCACGCTCACGGTGCCCTGCTCGAGCATGATGGCGTCCACCAGCACGCCGCTGTCCTGGTTGCGGAGCGCCACCACGAATGGCAGCGTCCAGCCACGCCCGCTGATGCGGCCGACCAGGTACGCGCGGGTCATCTGGTAGAAGACTTCCTTGATGACCTCGAGCTGTTCGATGGTGCGCCGCTCGCCACCGGAGTCCAGCGCCGCCTTGATCTCGTCGGTGACGCGCCGCACGCTCAGGTCGAAGTCGCGGTAGGGGGTGCGGAAGCGGAAATCGGCAAGCAGTTCCTCGACCAGCAGGTCCACCGAGCCGCGATTCGCGTAGACCCTGGTCTCCACATTCGTCGTGACGTTGCCGAGCGGGTCCATGTCGAGCGCGACGAACTCGACTGCGGGGTCGACGCCAGACGTGTCGAACGTGGTGCGCGTGACGGACGAGAAGAACGTCTTCGGGAATTCGCAGTCGGGCAGCGGGTCGATGATCTCTGCGAAGCGTCGCTTGATGCTCGACCAGACGACCCGCTCGTGCACGTCATCGCCGAGTTTCTGGCGCATGTGCTCGACCGCGCTCACTACGTACTTGCGGTAGAGGTCGATGCGCTCGACGGCATCGCGCTGGCTGCCGCGCCAGTCACGATCCTCGAAGCGCTGCCTGGCGCGCTGCGTTATGGCACGGAATTCCGCGTTGTAGTCCGCGAACGAGTTGACCAGCGACTGCGCGCAGTCCTGGACCAACTCGTCGCGTGCGCGCGCCCTGCTGGACGTCTGGTTCAAGGCTTCCTTCCGCGCCGCTGGCGCACCGGCGGCACGCAGTTACAGGTTGCGAATCATCGCGTCCGCAAACTCGCTGCACTTGACCTCGGTGGCGCCTTCCATCAGCCGTGCGAAGTCGTAGGTGACGGTCTTCTGGGCGATGGTGCGGTCCATGGCGGTGATCACGGCGTCCGCGGCCTCGAACCAGCCCATGTAGCGCAGCATCATCTCGCCTGAAAGGATGACCGAGCCCGGGTTCACCTTGTCCAGGTTCGCGTACTTCGGCGCGGTGCCGTGGGTGGCCTCGAACACCGCGTGGCCGGTCATGTAGTTGACGTTGCCGCCCGGCGCGATGCCGATGCCGCCGACCTGCGCGGCCAGTGCGTCGGAGAGGTAGTCGCCGTTCAGGTTCATCGTCGCGATGACGTCGAACTCCTCCGGACGCGTCAGGACCTGCTGCAGCGTGATGTCGGCGATCGCGTCCTTGACGATGACCTTGCCGGCCTGCTTTGCAGCGTCCTGCTCGGCGTTGGCGGCCTTCTCGCCCTTTTCCGCGCGGGTTCGCTCCCACTGGTCCCAGGTGTAGGTCTGCTCCGGGAACTCACGCTCGGCAAGCGCATAGCTCCAGTTGCGGAACGCGCCTTCCGTGAACTTCATGATGTTGCCCTTGTGCACGATCGTGAGGCTCTTGCGCTTGTTGTCGATCGCGTACTGGATGGCAGCCCGCATGAGGCGCTCAGTGCCCTCGCGGGAAACGGCCTTGATGCCGATGCCGGAGGTGTCCGGGAAACGGATCTTGGCGTAGAGCTTCGGGAACGACTGCTTGAAGAGTTCCTTGAACTTCTCGTTGTCGGCGCTGCCGGCCTCGAACTCGATGCCGGCGTAGATGTCCTCGGTGTTCTCGCGGAAGATCACCATGTCCACCTTCTCGGGCGCCTTGACCGGGGAGGGCACGCCCTTGAACCAGCGCACCGGACGCAGGCAGACGTACAGGTCCAGCATCTGGCGCAGTGCCACGTTCAGCGATCGGATGCCGCCGCCGATCGGCGTGGTGAGCGGGCCCTTGATCGAGACCAGGTAGTCGCGACAGGCCTGGACCGTCTCTTCCGGCAGCCAGGTGTTGTAGAGGTCGTTGGACTTCTGGCCGGCGAAGACCTCCATCCAGTGGATCTTGCGCTTGCCTCCATAGGCCTTGGCCACGGCCGCGTCGAGCACCCGCACAGATGCTCGCCAGATGTCGGGCCCGGTACCATCGCCCTCGATGAACGGCACGATTGGCTGGTCCGGCACCTGCAGGCGCCCGTTCGAAATCGTGATTTTCTGGCCCTCGGCGGGCACGTTGAGCTTGAGGCTGCTGGACATCTGTCGAGCTCCGGGGGTTCGTCAAGACTGGAAAAATAGGGGAGGAATCGTAACACACGGCCGCCCGCCGTCGGACCCGTCCCGCGGTGTCAGCGCAGACGGGCGAGCGCTGACTGTACCTGCGGCGGGTCACCGGGCCTGGTCCAGGCGAACAGCAGCGCCCCGTCCACCACCACCATCTGCGGGAACCCGCTGGAACGCGCAACCTCGGAATGGGCGACAAGCGCCACGGTCCCGGCCGGACCGTCGGCGGTGAACGGCTGCACGCGGATTTCCGCGGAACCCGCTGCGCCTTCCAGCCAGCTTACGACCGCCCGACCGTCGGGCAGCAGGACCACGTCCACCCGACCCACGACCTGCCCGGCGGCTACCTCGATCGGGTCCCGGAACGTACGTCCACCGTCCGCCGAGAATGCCAGCCGCACGCGTGGTGTGTCCGCTGCGGTGAACCAGCCGACGACCACGGTGTCACCACGCGCATCCACCGCCGGGCCGTTCACCGGACAGCCATCGATCAGCCAGCCGTCGCGGGCGACGTGCACCGGCTCTGACCAGCCAGTCTTCGTCTGCCGCACGAGCGCGATGTCACGGACCTCGGCCTCGCTGCGATCGCGGTAGACCACGACCAGTCCTTCGCGGGTCCGCGCAGAATCGGTCTGGCAGCAGTCGCAGGTGCGGGCGTCGAGTTCCGTGTCCAGACCCAGCTTGAGTCCGTCCGCGCCGATCAGCGCGCTGCGCAGCGTCATCGCTCCGCCTCCACCATGCGAATCGCCCGCGCCGCCCGCGTGATCGTGTTCGCCCGAGGTGTGGCGGCCGTCCAACCAGACGGCGCGGGCCGCGTCGCCGTCGTCCATCAGCGATACGAACCCGTGTTCGGTCGGCGTGCCATCGTCATGCGGCGACATCGGTCTGGACCAGGTATCGCCGGCGTCCTGGCTGACGGCAATCCTCACGTCGTAGGCATAGACGTCGCCGGGTTTCTGCTGCAGCCAGTGGGCGGCCCAGACACGGTCGGACACGGGCACGACCGAGGGGAAGTCTGCCCAGTTGACGAACCAGTCGCTTCCGGCCACGACCGTGAGCGGTGTCGACCACGCGCCGCGTGTCCAGGTCGAGTGGCGCAAGGTGAACGCGCCGCCCGCATCCGGTTCGAGCCAGCTCATCACCGCGCCGTGCGGCAGCGGGGCCAGGTGGGGGTAGCGGCTTCCCGCGGCGGCAGGCGCCGGAACATCGATGACGGCTTCCAGCCATTGAGAGGGGCGATCTGGTCCATGGCAGGCGGCCATGAAGGTGACCAGTGCCAGCGTGGCGGGAATGGGCTTCACGGCCGCGATTGTGACCCATTCCCGGGTACTTTCCGCAGCGCGTCGCGCGGGCAGCCCCGTTTCCTTGCCTCGCCGCCGATATCGCGCTAGGTTTCACCTGCGCGAGGTAACGGGTCCAGTGGATTTTGCACTGCATTGGGTGAGACGACGGCAATGCGCCCTGGCGAGGGGCGTGCTGGCGCTCTTTTGTCTCGCCTGGCTGCAGGCGGCGGTGGTTCCCTGTGCCATGGCGAGCGCCGGCTCGGCGACGATGCCGGGCGGCGGCGAGCACTGCGTCTACTGTCCGCCGAATGCATCCACTTCACCCGCTGCAGATCACGGCGGCACCTGCACCTATCCACATGAACCGCAGGTGGATGCGCGCACCGCTGCCGCGCTTTTCATGGCTGTACCCGTCGCGTCGTTCAGCGTCATGCTGGATGTCGCGCCCAGCGACATCCATGCTCGCGCAGCGACACTTCAAGATCCCGTACCGCGTGTTCCGATCCAGTTGAGTTTCTGCCGCTACCTCGAGTAGCGCTCCTCCCCAGGCTTGCGTCCACAACGGACGCGTTCGAAATCCCACAGCCCGGGAGGCTATCGCATGGCACAGGTATGTCCGGCGCCTGGACAAGGCCGGTTGAGTGACACACATATTTCCGCGCTCGTCGCGTTCGCATCGATGGCGTTCGCCTGCCTGGCGGCGCCAGCCTCGCGCGCCGATCCGACGCTGCCGCTGGCCGCCGCGGAGCGTCTGGCAATCGAGCGCGACGCCGTGCTGCAGCAACTCGCAGCCGAGTCTGCCGGCATGCGTGAACGCGCGGTCGCCGAGGGGCAGCTCAAGGATCCTCGACTGAGGATGGGCGCGGTCAACGTTCCGACCGACAGCTTCAGCCTCACCGAGGAGGACATGACCATGCTGGAGGTCGGCGTGAGCCAGGAATTCCCTGCTGGCCGAACCCGTGAACTGGCGCGACGGCGCATGGAGCAGATTGCGACTGCCTCGCAGGCTGCCGCGGGCGACAGGAAACGCGTCGTGCAGCGCGAAGTTCGCCGTGTCTGGGTCGAGCTCGCCTACATCGACGCCGCGAAACAGCAGCTCGCGGACCAGTCGTCATGGGTTGACCAGATGCGCGCGGCCGCCCGCGCGCGGTACGCGTCCGGCGAGGGCAAGCAGCTGGACGTGCTGCAGGCGGGCCTGGACGTCGCGATGTTGAAGGAGCAGCAACTCGATCTCGATCGCGAGGCGGCAATGCGGCGGGCGCAACTCGTGCGCTGGCTGGGCGAGGAGGACGCTGCTCGTGCCGGGCCGTTCACGCTGCCGGCCAGGGGCGACCTGCCGCCGCTCGAAGGGCTCGACCAGCGAGTGCTGCAGCACCCGGCCCAGCAGGACTACGAACGACGGATCGAGGCGGCACAGACCGCGGTCGAGCTCGCGGAGCAATCGACGCGGCCGGGCTGGATGCTGGACCTGAACTACGGCTTCAGGGGTGGAGAGATGGCGAATGGCCAGCCACGCTCTGACATGGTGTCGGCGATGGTCACGGTGGACCTGCCGTTCTTCCAACGCAATCGCCAGGACCGGGAGATTGCCGCCGCACGTGCCGAGGCGCAGGGCCTGCACGAGATGCACACCGACCACCAGCGCGAAATGAGCGCGATGCTCGAGGAAGCATGGGTCGTCGCGGTTCGCACCGGACAGATCGAGCAGTTCTACGAGACCGAGCTGCTGCCGCTGGCCGACCAGTCTGTGCAGGCGGCACTGCTCGCCTATCGCAACAACCGCGCGATGATCGACGAAGTGCTGACCGCGCGCCGCGTCGCGCTCGAAACCAACCTGAAGCACCTGCGCATGTCGGCAGATCGCGCGCAGGCCCAGTACCAGGTGGATTACCTCGTCGGAGAAGAGCCATGAGTGCCGGAATGAAATTGACTTGCGACCAGCGGGTAACTGCAGGTCGGGCGTTCGAGCGCGTCCTCGCGGCAGCGGCTGCGATCGCGATGATCATGGCCGCCGCGTGCGCGCGACAGCCAGCATCGGAACCGGCGAGTGCGGCGGCCGACGGCAGCACCGCAGCCGCAGGTCCCGGCAGTCCGACCGAAGCGCAGGCCGCGAAGCCGCTCTACTACCGCAATCCAATGGATCCGAAACGCACATCCCCGGTCCCGATGAAGGACGAGATGGGGATGGATTACATCCCGGTGTTCCCGGAATCCGCGGGACCCGGTGTGCGCATATCGCCGGAGGTCGTGCAGAACCTGGGCGTACGTACCGAACCCGCGGTCATGGGCTCACTGCCGCAGCGCGCTGAAACGGTTGGCTACGTGGGTTTCGACGAACGCCGCGTGAGGCAGGTACGCCCGCGCGCCGAGGGCTGGGTCGAAAGCCTGGCCGTGCGGACCATGGGCGAGACCGTTCGGGCTGGTCAAGTGTTGTTCACGCTATATTCGCCGGCGCTCGAGAGCGCGCAGCAGGAGTACCTGGATGCGCTGAAAATCGGCAACGTCGATCTCATCGGTGCCTCGGAGGATCGTCTCGGCGCGCTGGGTCTCGATTCCGGTACGGCGGGGCGCCTCAAGAAGGCCGGCAGGGCCTCGGGCCGCGTGGCCTACACCGCGCCTGTTTCCGGCGTCGTCACGGAGATCTCGCTTGAACAGGGTTCGATGGTGACGCCTGAAATGGTCGCCATGACCATCACCGAGCTCGGCAGCCTCTGGGTGATCGCCGAGGTGCCCGAGGCGCAGTCCGCGTGGGTGACGGTGGGAACCGTCGCGGAAATGCGCTTCCCGTCGCTGCCCGGTCATCGGGTCGCCGGCCGCGTCGAGTACGTGTATCCGGAGCTCAACATGGAGACACGCACGGTCAAGGCGAGGATCACGCTCGAGACGCCGCCGCCGGCCGTCCGACCCAACATGCTTGCGTCGGTCAGCCTCGTTGGTGCGGGTGGCGACGAGGTCGTCAGCATCCCGCGCAGCGCGCTGATCCGCACCGGCACCGAGGATCGCGTCGTGATCGCGCTCGGCGAGGGGCGCTTCGAACCTCGGCGCGTCGTTGCCGGTCCAGAAAGCGGCGAGCGCGTGGCGATCACCAGCGGTGTCGAGGTCGGTGACGACGTGGTGGTTGCGGGCCAGTTCATGCTCGACTCGGAAGCGAATCTCCGCGCGGGCCTCGGCCGGATGGGCAGCGAGGAGCCGCCGGCCAGCGAACCTGCCGCCCACGAGTCGCATGACTGACCGGAGGCGATTCCCATGATCAACTCGATCATTCGAGCCTCGCTGGAAAACCGCGCGCTGGTGCTGCTGCTCGCGGCGCTGCTAACGGCGGCCGGCGCGTATTCGTTCGCGCACACCCCGGTGGATGCGCTGCCCGACCTGTCCGACGTGCAGGTGATCGTACGCACTTCCTACCCTGGGCAGGCGCCGCGGCTGGTCGAAGACCAGGTCACCTATCCGCTGACCACTGCGCTGCTGTCGGTTCCGGGCGCGACGACGGTTCGCGGCTACTCGTTCTACGGAGACTCCTTCGTCAACGTGCTGTTCGCCGATGGCACCGACCCGTACTGGGCCCGCTCACGCGTGCTCGAGTACCTGAGCCAGGCCTCGGCACGTTTGCCGGAAGGAATACGACCGGCGCTGGGCCCCGACGCGACAGGTGTCGGCTGGATTTACCAGTACGCGCTGGTGGACCGCACCGGCAAGCACGACCTCGCACAGTTGCGCTCGATCCAGGACTGGTTCCTCAAGTTCGAGCTGCAGGCGCTCGACGGCGTGTCCGAGGTCGCAACCATCGGCGGCATGGTGAAGCAGTACCAGGTCGTCGTGGATCCCATGAGGCTGCGCGGCTACGGGCTGCAGCTGATGACGATCGAGCAGGCGATCCGCGCAGGGAACCAGGAAGTCGGCGGCTCGGTCGTCGAAATGGCCGAGGCCGAGTACATGGTTCGCGTGACCGGCTATGTGAAGAACATCGAGGACCTCGAGCGCATTCCGGTGATGACGGCGAAGGGTGGCACGCCCGTGCTGCTGCGTGACGTCGCGGAGGTGCGGATCGGTCCCGAGATGCGACGCGGCATTGGCGAACTGGACGGCGAGGGCGAGGCCGTGGGCGGCGTCATCGTGATGCGCAACGGCGACAACGCGCGCGCGACGATCGAACGCGTCAAGGCCAAGCTCGACGACCTGCGTGGCAGCCTGCCGGAGGGTGTCGAGATCGTCACGACCTACGATCGCTCTTCGCTGATCCAGCGTGCCGTGGACAACCTCAAGTACAAGCTCGTCGACGAGCTGATCGTCGTGGCGCTGGTGTGCTTCGTGTTCCTGTTCCACGTGCGTTCGAGCCTGATCGTGGTGATCGTCACGCCGATCGCCGTGCTCGCCGCGTTCATCCTGATGCGGCTGCAGGGCATCAACGCAAACATCATGTCGCTGGGCGGCATCGCCATCGCGATCGGTACGCTGGTCGACGCGGCGATCGTCATGATCGAGAACGTGCACAAGAAGCTCGAGCACGGTGCCGTCGATGGTCCTGCGCGGATGGAGGCGGTCTTCGAAGGATGCCGCGAAGTCGGGCCGTCGCTGTTCTTCTCGCTGATGATCGTGGCGCTGTCGTTCCTCCCCGTGTTCACGCTCGAGGCCCAGGAAGGCCGGCTGTTCGCGCCGCTCGCGTACACCAAGACCTACGCCATGCTCTGGGCGTCGTTGCTTTCGATCACGCTGGTGCCGGTGCTCATCTACTGGCTGGTGCGGGGCAACATCCGCCCCGAGCTCGCCAACCCGGTGAACCGCGCGACGATGGCCGTGTATCGCCCGTTCCTCGGGCTCGCGCTGCGCGCGCCGTGGGCGGTGGTCCTGGTTGCGATCGTCCTCGTGCTTGCGACCCTCTGGCCGATGTCCCGGCTTGGGACCGAGTTCATGCCCGAGCTGGACGAAGGCGACCTGCTCTACATGCCGACCACGCTTCCGGGGCTCTCGACCGACGCGGCACGCGCACTGCTGCAGCAGACCGACAAGCTGATCCGCACGGTGCCGGAGGTGGAGAGGGTGTTCGGCAAGGCCGGTCGAGCCGAGTCGGCCACCGATCCCGCTCCGATCGAGATGTTCGAGACTACGATCAAGCTGAAGCCTCGCGATGAGTGGAGGCCGGGCATGACGCCGGCGAAGCTGAAGGCGGAACTCGATGCGCTGGTCAAGTTCCCGGGGCTCTCGAATGCCTGGGTCTATCCGATCAAGACGCGCATCGACATGCTGGCGACCGGGATCCGCACGCCGGTAGGCATCAAGATCATGGGCCCGGACCTCGCCACGATCCAGGACATCGGGCAGCAGATCGAAGACATCCTGCGTGACGTGCCGGGCACCACGTCGGTGTATGCGGAGAGGACCGCCACCGGCCGCTACCTCGACATTGACATCGATCGAATCGCGGCCGGCCGCTACGGGCTGAACATCAAGGACGTGCAGGACATCGTCGGCAGCGCGGTGGGAGGCATGACCGTCAGCTACACCGTCGAGGGGCTGGAGCGCTATCCGATCAACCTGCGGTACCCACAGGATTTCCGGGATTCGCTGCAGAGCCTTCGCGACCTGCCGCTGGTCACGCCAACGGGCGCCAACGTGACGCTCGCCGACGTCGCGCGGGTGGATGTCGCGGATGGGCCGGGCATGATCAGGAGCGAGAATTCCAGGCCTTCGGGCTGGGTATTCGTCGACATCCAGGATCGCGACCTTGGGGGGTACGTTGGAGAAGCGAAGCAGAGGCTCTCGGCCAGCCTGAAGCTGCCGGCCGGCTACAGCCTTGGCTGGTCGGGGCAATACGAGTACCTGCAAAGGGCGGAGAAACGGTTGAAGGTCGTCGTGCCCTTCACGCTGGGCATCATCGTACTGCTGCTGTACCTGAATTTCCGTAACGCACGCGACGTGCTGCTGATCCTCGGCGCGTTGCCATTCGCGCTGGTGGGCGGTGTCTGGCTTCTTTACCTGCTCGATTACGACCTGTCGATCGCCGCCGCCGTGGGGTTCATCGCGCTCGCCGGCGTCGCGACGGAGACCGGCGTGGTGATGGTGATGTACCTCGAGCACGCCTGGGCCGACCGTCGCCGACTGGCCAGCGAAGCAGGGCGCGAGCCCACGCGTGCGGACCTGCGGGAAGCGATCGTCGGCGGTGCCCTGCTCAGGCTGAGGCCGAAGCTGATGACGGTGATTACCATCATCGCGGGCCTGCTGCCGATCATGTGGGGGTCCGGCACGGGTTCTGAGGTCATGCGGCGCATCGCCGCCCCGATGGTGGGCGGCATGGTGTCGGCGACGGTGCTGACGCTGGTCATCATCCCGTCGCTGTACCTGATCGTGAACGGCTGGAGGCTGCGTACGGCGTTAGACTAGGCACATGAGCGAACCGACCACGAATCACGGCCGAGGGCACGAATCGACGGGAGCGGGCTGCCACGGCAAGCCGACGCCGCCCGTCGCAGTCGCGGAGCACGACTGCTGTCACGCCGAACCGGAGGCTGTCGCAAGCCCGGCGGCCGGCGGCTGCTGCCACTCGGAATCGAAGGCTGCGCCGGTCGAAACGGCCGCGGCTGCACATGACTGTTGCGCGCAGAAGCCCGAGCCCGTGAAGCACGACTGCTGCCACGCGCAGGGCGCTGCGCATGCGGCAACGTCGACAGCGAGGGTGTTGCGCCCGGGCGAAACGCTGTACATCTGCCCGATGTGCCCGGGCGTGGAGAGCCCGGTGCCCGCTGCCTGTCCGCATTGCGGCATGGCGCTCGAACCTGCGATGCCTGTGGTCGCAGCCGGCGAGGACCCGGAACTGCGGGACATGAAGCGGCGCTTCCTGGTGTCCGCGGCGCTGACCGTCCCGCTGTTCATTGTCGCGATGGCGGGCATGGCAGGGTGGATTCCGCGCGGCATGGCGTGGGCAACGGCGCCATGGACGCAGTTCCTGCTCGCGACCCCGGTCGTGCTGTGGTGCGGCTGGCCGCTGCTGGTGCGAGGCGCTCGTTCGATCGCGAACCGGCGGCTCAACATGTTCACGCTGATCGGCCTGGGCGTGGTCGTGGCGTACGTCTACAGCGTATGGGCGACGCTGGTGCCGTCGGCCGTGCCGCACGCGTTCAGGCATGGCGGCCAGGTCGCCCTCTATTTCGAGTCCGCCGCAATGATCATCACGCTGGTGCTGCTCGGGCAGGTGCTGGAGCTGCGCGCGCGTGGCCGGACCGGCGCCGCATTGCGCGGATTGATGGACCTTGCGCCGAAGACCGCCAGGCGACTGGATGACGATGGGCAGGAGGTCGAGATTTCGCTGGCCGAAGTGCGCGTCGGCGACCAGCTGCGCGTGCGTCCCGGGGAGCGAATGCCGGCGGACGGGTCTGTCGTCGAAGGCCGCGGTTCGGTCGATGAATCGATGGTCACGGGCGAATCGCTGCCGGTCGACAAGGCGCCGGGGGATTCCGTCATCGGCGGCACACTGAACGGCCAGGGTTCGCTGGTGATCCGCGCTGCGCAGGTCGGGGCCGAAACGGTGCTTGCACGCATCGTGCAGGCCGTTGCCGAGGCGCAGCGCAGCAGGGCGCCGGTCCAGGCTCTTGCCGACCGCGTGTCGGCATGGTTCGTTCCAGCGGTCATCGCGGTCGCGGTTATCGCGGCAATCACCTGGGCGTTCGTCGGACCCGAGCCTCGGCTCGCGAACGCGCTGCTGGTCGCGGTGAGCACCCTGATCGTCGCCTGCCCCTGTGCGCTCGGTCTCGCGACGCCGATGTCCATGACCGTGGCGATGGGCCGCGGCGCGCAGGCGGGCATCCTGTTTCGCGATGCGGGGGCGTTGCAGGCGCTCGAAGACGTCGACACCGTGGTGCTCGACAAGACCGGCACGCTCACGGTGGGCCATCCCGAGGTCGTGAGCATCCTGCCGGTGGACGATATCGCCGAATCCGAATTGCTGCGCTTCGCCGCCAGCCTCGAGCAGGCGAGCGAGCATCCGCTGGCGTCGTCGGTGGTGCGCGCGGCGCAGTCCAGGGGCCTGAGGCTGGGGCGTACCTATGGCTTCGAAGCCCGGCCGGGTGCAGGAGCAACCGGCGTAGTGCAGATGCGCCGCGTCCTGGTGGGCAACGCCCGCCTGATGGTGGACGAGGGCGTTGATGTGCAGGCCCTCGAGCCGGATGCGGATCGTCTCAGGGAACTGGGCCAGACAATCGTCTTCGTCGCCCTGGACCAGATGCCGATCGGCATCCTCGGCATCGCAGACCCGTTGAAGCCCGAGGCATGGGAGGCAGTGCAGGGTCTCAAGCACGAGGGCCTGCGCGTGGTGCTGCTGTCCGGCGACCACGAGGCATCGGTGCGCGCCGTCGCGCAGATGCTCGGCATCGATGAGGTCCATGCCGGCGTGATGCCGGACGGCAAGGCCGAGGTTGTTCGCCGGCTGCGAGGCGACGGACGCAAGGTCGCAATGGTGGGCGACGGTATCAATGACGCACCGGCTCTCGCGGAGGCTGACGTCGGCATTGCGATGGGAGCCGGCACCGACATCGCCAGGCAGACAGCCGGTGTGACGTTGATGAGCGGCGACCTTCGCGCGGTCGGACGTGCGCTGCGGCTTGCAGAGGCCACCATGTCGAATGTCCGACAGAACCTGCTGTTCGCGTTTGGCTACAATTCGATCGGCGTGCCGCTGGCAGCTGGCGTGCTGTATCCGCTCGCCGGCGTGCTGCTGGCGCCTGCGGCCGCGGCGGCGGCAATGTCGCTGAGTTCGGTGAGCGTGATCAGCAACGCGCTCCGACTGGGCCGCAAAAAGATCTGAACCGCGCGATCCGCGCGCAATGCCCGCCTGCGGCGCCGCAGGCAAGGTGGAGGCGAGCAACGTGACCCGCACACTGTCGAGCACCCCCCGACGCGATGGTTACCGCATGCCCGGCGAGTTCGAACCGCACCAGGGCTGCTGGATGCTGTGGCCGGAGCGGCCGGACAACTGGCGCCTTGGCGCCAAGCCGGCGCAGCAGGCGTTCACCGCGGTAGCCACTGCGATCGCCGCCAGTGACCCCGTGTCGGTCGGCGTGTCGGCGGCGCAGTACGACAATGCGCGCCGCAGCCTGCCGGCCGAAGTTCGCGTGGTGGAGCTCTCGAGCAACGATGCCTGGATGCGCGATGTCGGCCCGACATTCGTGGTGAACGGGCGTGGCGGACTGCGCGGCGTGGACTGGATGTTCAATGCCTGGGGCGGCCTCCACGGCGGAATCTATTTTCCGTGGGACCGGGATGAAGGCGTCGCTCAGAAGGTGATCGAGATGGAGGGCTGCGACAGGTATCGCGCCCCGTTCGTGCTCGAGGGTGGCGCGATCCACGTGGACGGTCAGGGCACGCTGATCACTACCGAAGAGTGCCTGCTGAATCGCAACCGCAACCCGCAGCTAACCCGTGGCGAGATCGAAGGCCTGCTGCAGCGTTACCTGGCGGTCGACACCATTATATGGCTGGGCAAGGGCGTGTACCTGGACGAGACCGACGGGCACGTGGACAACCTCTGCGCGTTCGTTCGGCCCGGTGAGGTGGTGCTGACCTGGACCGACGACCGGCGGGATCCCCAGTACGAGATTTCACGCGACGCGTGGGAACGGCTTCAGCAGGCGCGCGATGCGCGCGGCCGGCGGTTCAAGGTGCACAAGCTCGTCCAGCCGGGACCGCTGCACATGACGAAGTCCGAGGCGGACGGGATCGATGCCGCGGAGGGCTCGCAGCCGCGCGAGGCTGGCGCCAGGCTCGCGGGATCGTACGTCAACTTCTATCTTGGAAACCGCCACGTCGTCGTTCCGCTGCTCGACCCGAAACGCGACGCGGCGGCGATGCGCAAGTTGAAGGCGCTGTTCCCGAGGCGCGAGATCGTCGGTGTGCCGGGACGCGAGATCCTGCTCGGCGGCGGAAACGTACACTGCATCACGCAACAGGTGCCGAGGGCGGCGCAGCTCGTGGTCGGCGGACGGCGTGTGGCAGTGGCGCGGCGGCGAACCACGGCGAGGGGCCGGCGAATGGCGGGAAGCGGGCGCGCAGCGACCGGAACGCAGGGCGAATAGGCTGCCCGGCCATATGCTGCACGAGGTATTGAGCGGCAGGCGGCTCACGAAGCTCGAGTACGAGCACGCGTTGCCGAGGCTGCAGGACCAGTTGCTGGACGCGCAGTTCGAACTGCGCAAGAGCCGGGCGCGCGCGGTGGCAATGATCGTCACCGGCATACCCGCCGCCGGCCGCAGCGAAGTGGTCAATGAGCTGCTTGGCTGGCTTGATCCGAAGTTCGTCACCGTCCATGGATTCCGCGAGTCCGACGAGGCGGAACGCCAGAGGCCGACGTTGTGGCGTTACTGGCGGGTGATGCCGCCCCGCGGCCGGATCGCGATACTGCACGCCGGATGGTACGGGGAATTCCTGCGCGCCTCGCTGCTGGACAGGAGGCGGCCTGCCGCCGACGTGCGCCGCGAGGTGGAGCGCATCCGCTCGCTGGAGCGGATGCTGGTGGCCGACGGCGTTGCGGTGGTGAAGGTCCACCTGCATGTGGGTCCGGAGCTCCAGCGCAAGCGCCTCGAGAAACTCCACGACGACAAGCGCACTCGCTGGCGCGTGACACGTGAGGACCTGTGGCTCGCAGGGCATTATCGTCGCGTAGAGCGGGTGCTGGAGCACTGCCTCGAGGTGACCGAACAGCCGGCAGCACCGTGGCACCTGGTCGACGGTACCGATCGGCAGCACCGGGCGCTGGAAGTCGGCCGGGTGCTGCTGGCCGGCATCGAGGGCCGAATCGGCCGAATGACCGGTCGCGCGAAGGCAACGGCGCTGGCGAGGACACGCGCCGCGAAGAACGTGAAAATGCCGACCGGGCATCGCGGGCCGCGGGTCGCCGAGGAGGACTACGACCAGGAACTCGAGCAGCTGCAGGGCCGCCTCGCGTTGCTGTCACGGCGCCGGAAGTTCGCCAGGCATTCGCTTGTTGTCGCGTTCGAGGGCATGGACGCCGCCGGCAAGGGCGGCGCCATCCGCCGCATCACCGCAGCGCTCGACGCGCGACAGTACCGTGTCGTGCCGATTTCGGCGCCGTCGCCGGAGGAACTCGCGCGCCCCTACCTGTGGCGCTTCTGGTTAGAGTTGCCACCGCGCGGTAACTACACGATCTTCGATCGCTCCTGGTACGGTCGTGTGCTGGTCGAGCGGGTCAGGGGATTTGCAAAGCGGCCCGACTGGCAGCGCGCCTACGATGAGATCAACGAGTTCGAACGGGAACTCGCCGAGCATCGCGTGATCGTCGCGAAGTTCTGGATGTCGGTCAGCAGGCCCGGGCAACTGGCGAGGTTCACGGAGCGTGACCGCAACCCGCTGAAGCGTTTCAAGGTGGATCCCGAGGACTGGGCCAATCGCAGGCGATGGCCGGCCTACGAACGCGCTGCCCGCGAGATGATCGCGCGCACCAGCGCCCCGCATGCCCCGTGGTACGTCATCCCCGCGGACGACAAGCGCTATGCACGCCTGCTGGTGTTGCGCCGCCTGTGCGAGCGGATCGAGGCTGCGCTCGACTAGTCCGCCAGGCTGCTAGGCCTTGGAATATTTCAGGGATAGATCGGCTGCGTGTCGCAGGGCTTGCGCCGTGTCCTTGAAGCGTCCGGGAAACTCCCGGGCCAGCCTGGTCGCGATTTCAGCCAATGACTCGCCCCTCGCCATCGCATCGAGGACCTGCAGGTCGACGCGCGCAGCTTCGCCAAGCGAAGGCCGGTAGTCGGGTCGCGCTCGATCCAGGTCTTCCTTGAGTACGGGCCGGCTGGCAAAGGTCGACTGTGCGAAGCTCGCCTTCGGTCCGCCTTGTGCGTCTGCGACCCGGGTATTCCAGCGCAGAATGTATTCCCCGGCGACCAGGTTGGCGGCGAATTCGCCGCGAATGCTGTCTCCCCCAGCGATCGCCAGCGGGCGCTCCAGCGGGAAGAAAGCCCGCCCGTAGACGCGTTCAGGCAGCGTCGGCGCGTTGGAGCAGCTGATTCCCTCCGCGGTCTCGATGTCGAACCAGACGTAGTATCCGTGCATGATGCCCGCTCGCTCTGCCGTCCAGGCGCAGGCGCCGGACGCATTCGGTGACTCACAGAGGCGGTAGTCGACTTCCGCCCAGGCCATCGGCGCAGCCAGGTAACGTTCCATCAGGATCGGAGCACTCGCCGCACGCCACCATTGATTCGTGACGAATCGTCGGCCGGCCGTCAGATCGACGCCGGCTGCGGTGCTCTCCCAGGGGTTGGCCACATCCGCGTACTCGTCGGCAGCCTCGGCAGGAGCGGCAAAAACCGTGTCGCGGCGCGGAATCATCACGCCGCCTGCCTTCAGGTGGCGACGACGGGCATCGATCAGGGAACTGATATTGCCGGTATAGAAAGGCAGCGCGCCATGCAGGTCGCCGATCACGACGTCGACGCGTTCCGGCAATTCGATCTCCGTCGAGAGACCTCGAATCCAGACAATCCGCTCGCCGTCGGCTTGACGGCGAGCGCTCTCGCGACCGATTTCGATCGAGTTATCCGGCTCGATGGCGTACACGCGCGATCGCGCCGAGTTGCAGGGCCAGCAAGCTGAAAAAGCCTGGGCCCGAGCCGATGTCGAGCACGATGCTGCCGGGCTGGATCGTGCGGCGCATGGCATCGACGAAGGACGAAGTGCGCGCCGTGTCGGCGATCATCCGGCCATAGTCACGCACGGAATAGTTGTCTTGAATGGACATGGGATTGTTACGTTGAACTCAAGCGGCTGACGAATCGCCGGCGACGCCGGCGAAGTGTCGCTCAATCCCGGCCACCAACTCCGCAGCACGACCGAAATCCCGCGGTAATCGAGCGTGAACGTCGGCACCCGCGCGACGACCTCGCCGGCCAGCCCCAGCAGACGTTTGACGGCGTCGCGGTCAAGAATATCCAGCTGGAAGCACTGTTCCATCAGCCGGATACAGGCAGTCGCGTGTGCCATCGGTGCGATCCTGACATCGGCGCGCCCTGCGTCAGCGTCGCCGAGGAAATACACGGCTGCCACGCGGCCGGCGGCGGCCTGGCGGGAGACGTCCGGTATGGAGAACCGCGGCTTGTCGGAATACGAAGGCAGGGGTGCGAGCGCTGCGTCGCCGGGGAAGAGCGCATCGACGCTGTCAGGCCGCAGCCGCAGACTGGGATACGTTGGTACCGCGCGCACCGCCTCGGGCGTCGGGCGTAGCATCAGGCAGTCGTCCGACAATAGCGTCCGACCCGTACGGAAGAACAGTCCAGCCAACGTGGACTTGCCGCGGCCGCTCTCGCCCACGAACAGGGCGATGTCGGGCCCCAGTGCAATGCCGGCCGCGTGCACCAGCAGTTCGCCCTGTTGAGCAAGACAGCGCGGCAGCACCTGGTCCGCCAGCAGGTGTTCCATCATTTCCGGCGCCACGTCACGATGCGGTCGGGCGTCGATGTGCCGTGCATCCCCGGAAATGACGAAATCACAGGTGCGGGGGAATCGCAGCAAATAGCCGGACCGCGTCATTGTCAGGCCAAGCACCATCCGACCGGTATCGTCCCGCCACTGGTGACGCCACGCGCGAACGGCTCGCGGTCGCATCGGCCTGGGAACGCGCGTCACGGTCAGGATCGGCGCAATCGGGCCCGCCCGGCGCGGACGCAGTAGCGACAACGGAGGCGCCGAAGTCGATCGGCATGTCGCCCAGCAGGTAGGTGGCCATCAGGGGACAGCATCAGCGCGGGCGACCCGCCGCGTCAGACGGAACTCGCGCCGAGACCGCGGCAAAGTACTGGAAACTGGCTTCAAACCCGGGTCAAGACCCGGGCTTCAGTGAAACAGCCGGCCGTAATCCACCATGAGGTAACCGTCCTCATGTCGGGAGACGGCGTCCGGGTATTTTTCGGCCACTTCGTCGGCCATCACGCCAATATGGCGACCAGTGCCATACAGCCTGGAATATGGTGCCTTGTAGCGGAACAGATATATGCCGAGCCCCAGCGGATGCTGGCCGACCTTGACGATGTCTTCCTTCGCCCTGCGATCGGACATCTCCTCATGCCGCCGCCCGCATCCACTCTGCGTACCGCCGGAACCCCGGGTGGCGCTGCGCAGACTGCCAAGAATCTCGAGCTTGGGAGCACGATAAGGAGCCTTCGCATGTAGCCGCTGACGCGATTCCTTTGCGGGTTCGGGCTCGGAGTACGTCATGGGTCGCTCTCTGGAGGAAGTGCGTCGGATTGTTGCAGGTTACGACCAATGAGGAAAGTTCGGACATTCGATTGCCGCTGATCCGCGACCGGGAACAGCTTGGCGAAAATCCCCGGATTCCGTGCGACACCAGGGCGTCAGCGGAAAAGCCGGCTGTAATCCACCCTGAGGTAACCGTCCGCATGGCGAAAGACTGCGTCCGGATATTTCCCGGCTACCTCGTCGGCCATCACGCCGATCCGGCGGTCAGCGCCATACAACTCGGCGTACGGTGCCTTGTAGCGGAACCGGTAGATGCCGAGTCCCAGCGGATGTTGGCCGACCTTGACGATGTCTCCCTTCGCCCTGCGATCCGACATCATCGTCATGCCGAGCGCCCCGTCGGCACCCTTGCCGCCGCTGCCACGGGTCGCGGTGCGCAGACTGCCGAGAACTTCGAGCCGGGGCGTCCGATACGGTGCACGGATCGGTCGCGGCTGATGCGGCTCCTTTGCGGCCTTATGCTTGGGGTCGGTCATGAGTTGCTCTGGCAGGGGGTTCCGCTGTTTCTCGCATAGCCTGACAACCGTGCAACGTCCACAGTTGCCAATCCGGCCAACCCGCGCGAAGTGGATTCTCGTGGTCCTGCAGTACTTTCAGCAGGCCTTCCGGCGATACCCAGTCGGAAAGAGCCGGCAACGCTTCGGCTATGCTAGCGCGAAGCTCCGCGGAACTCCATTGAAGCGTCGACCATGAAATCGGCCTTGGTCGTCCGCCGCAGCACTGATTCTGGCAGCAGGCCTGCCATGGCAAGACGGTGCAGAGCCTTGCTCGTCGCGCCATGGCATCGCAGGCGCTCAGGTGTCGCAAATGCGAATTCGACAAGCTGCGTGTCCCAGAACGGGCGCCGGATTTCGAGACCTGCCCACGCGCAAAGACGCTCCTCCGATTCCCTGGCCAGCAACCCGTACGCGCCGTTCAGAGTCAGCAGTTGCGAGCGCTGCCCGGTCCGCGCCACGTTCGTGTCATCCGCGGACTGCATGGCGCGCCGTTGCAGGAGCCGTTGTCGCATCGGCGCAGCCAGCCAGCCGTCATGCCCGGACGACCGGCGCCGAACTGTATGGATCGCGCGTCGCAGTCGGGCGGGCAGCAGTGGACCAACGCCGTAGCGAAGCAGCGACCAGCAGGCTTGCGGGATGCCGAGGTCCCGGCTGTCCAGTTGCAGACTCTGCCGCAGTTCCCCCCATTGCCTGCTGGCGATGGCTTCGGCGTAGTAGCTGCGGTAGCCGTCCAGCCATTCGTCACCGCCGACTCCCACGACCAGGCATTTGGACCCGCGGCGCCGGGCTTCCTGCCGGACGCCCAGGCCCATCACGCCGTTAGGGTAGCCCGACGGATAACCGTGCCGCTTCGCCCAGTCCTCGTACCAGGCCAACGGCTGGCGAGTCGGCGCGACTTCGGTGACCTCCTTGCCGACGTGAAGCGCGACGGCTTGCGCGTAGTCCATCTCGTCGGCATCGCCGGCGCCGCGAAAATCCAGGGTGTAACCGTGTATGTCGGGCGCCGGCCATTCGCCTCGTCGCTGCAACTCGGCCGTGACCGCGAACAAGGCCGAGGAGTCCAGGCCGCCGCTCACTTCGCAGGCGACGGGGCCGGATGAGTTCCCCATCCTGCGAACGACGTCGAACAGCAGGGATCGGTAATACTCGGCGTATTCGGCCGTGCTGCGGCAGGGCAGCGAAGTGTCGAGGCGCGGTCGCCAGTACTGCGACTTGCGGCAAGCTTCAGCAGATACCACGAGCCGATGTGCCGGCGGCAGCCGCTGGATTCCCGTCCAGAAGGTGTCTTCGAGACTCATCCACTCCGACGCCAGGTGCTCGGCGACGAAGTCGAGGTTCAGTTCCTTCCGGACCCAAGGCAGCGCCAACAGGGCGCTCACGTCAGACGCGAACGCGAACGTGGTGCCGTTCCAGAAATAGTGGAAGGGTTTGTTGCCGATCCGGTCGCGGGCGCAGAACAGTTGCCTCTCGCGCTGGTCCCAGACGGCGAAGGCGAAGTCGCCCTCGAGACGGTCGAGCAGGGCAGGCCCCCACTGCTCAAAAGCGCGCAGCACCATCTCGCTTTCGGCGCGGCTGTGAAGGATCGCGCCGCTGACCCGCAATTCGCGCGCCAGTTCCGCCGCATTGTCGATACGGCCGTCGAGCACCAGCACCAGGCCGCGCTGCGCGTCGACGAGCGGCTGGCGCTCTTCGGCGGACTCCCTGGTGGTCTGCAGCAGGCAGTGCCCGAATGCCGTCGACCCTTCATGCCAGTGCGCTATTCCGTCTCGGCCGCGATAGGCCATGCGAGCTGTCATGCACTCGATCAGGCCGGCTTGCACGGGCATCTGGTCGAAGTGGATGATGCCGGCAATGCCGCTCATGGCTCGGATTCACGCTTTCACGACGGAGAACGCGCCGAGCATAACGTCCCCCCAGGTTACAGGACAGCGACTCGATGACCATCCACGCTTCATGATCGACACTTTCCCAGGCATCGAAGCCGAGTTGCTTCAACTGTTTCGCGATCCGGCCGGGTTTGCTGCCGGCAACCTGGGCGTGGCGGACGGTGACGAACTGATGGCAGCGGCGGAGCGGCACGGGGTCGCAGCGTTGCTGGCAGCGCGATGCGCCGACGCACCGCCATCGCCGTTCCTTGATCGGCTGCGTGCTTCCGCGCGGGGGGACGCAGTATGGGAGTTGGGCCACCGCAGGGCCTTGCTGGACGCGCTGTCAGCGCTTGCGGCGGCCGGCGTCGAGCCCGTGCTTTTCAAAGGCACGGCCCTGGCCTATTCGCTGTACCCAAATCCCGTGCTGCGGACGAGGGGCGATACGGACCTGATCGTGCCGCAGCATGAGCGTGAGCGAGTCACTGCTGTGTTGCAGAGTCGCGGTTTTTCGCCTGTAGACGCGACGGCCAGTTACCAGACCTGCTTTGCGCATCGGGGCCCGGATGGTGCGCAAGAGATCGACGTGCATTGGAAAATCAACAACTCCGAAGTCCTGTCACGGCTATTCACGTACCAGGAGTTGCGCGCGGAAGCCGTGTCCCTGCCTGGCCTTGCGCCCGACGCCCTGGCGGCCTCACCCGTGCACGCGCTGCTGCTCGCGTGCATGCATCGTGGCGCCCATCGTCACAATCCGTACTACGTTTCCGGCGAGCCGCAGACAGGCGGCGATCTGCTGATCTGGTTGTACGATCTGCACTTGCTGGCCGAATCTTTCGGTGAGCGCGACTGGCGGTCATTCATTGCCCGGGCCGAGCGAAGGGTCTGCGCGCAATCTGCGCGGATGGCCTGGCGACGGCGCACCAATGCTTTGCGACGAACGTCCCCGAATACGCATTCGTGGCGCTTGAACGCGATGATGTCCGGGAACCGGTCTCGGACTATCTTGGTGCGAGTCCGGCGCGCCAGTTATGGATGGACTATCGGGCGTTGCCCGGAATCGGACGCAAGGCGCGCTACCTGCGTGACCTGGTGTTCCCGCCCGCCGAGTTCATGCGGAGCAAGTTTGCCGACGAGGGTGGGCAATGGCTCCCGTGGCTGTATGTACGTCGAGCTGCCGCCGGTGCCTGGCGGCGGCTGCATGGCCGGGTGATCTGAGGGCGGCGCAAAGCGTGCTAACGCGCGGCGGCCGCGCTTCGCCGCCGCGACTGCAAAGGCAAATGTTGCAAGGGCGCCTGCGCGAGCGTGTGACCGTCCAACTCGACCCAGGCGTGAGCGTCGAACTGACCGCCATCCTTGAGCACGCCGACCTGCAATACAGCATCCAGCCCGCGTCGCCGCAGCAAGGCTCGCACCAGCAGGCCCTGTGACAGGCAGCGCGCCTCGAGGATGCCGCGTCGGCCGGCGATGGCCGCGAGATGAGCCAGCCGATCGGCCTGCTGCAGTTCGGCGGCTGCAGGCGGGTGAGTCGCCCTGGGCTTTATCGCGCGTGACAGCCAGGATGCCGTCCGCCGAGCACCCAGGAGCCGCAGCGATAGCTCGACCACCGGCAGACCGCAGGCCAGGCCCAGTAGCCTTCGCTGGTCGGCAGCGCTTAACGCCCGCCATGCAGCAAGGCGTCCGGACATCTCAGCTCACTTCCACCAGGCCGGCCTCAGCCATGCGTTCTACCAGGGCGAGCAGGTCGCGCTCCAGCACCTCAGTCTCAACTTCGTATTCGTCGCTGAGGATGTCGAAGGCCCGCTTCAAACCGGGGTCTTCGTTCAGCAGGATCCAGATCCGCGTACCCACCGCATCGAGTCCGAAATACGTTTCGCTGCCGAGTTTCAGCAATACGGCTTCGCCGCTCACTTCCTGGAACAGGACATCGTCGGAGGGCCTGGCCTGGTGTGATAGCGTTAGGTTCATGCGATTGAAAGCGACTGTGTTCGGCGGGCCGTGCGATTGTGCGGTGCTGCGCGGGCATCTTAGCCGAAGTGATTGCGAGAGGCGCCGTCCCGGCCAATCGGCCCCGGTGCACTCAGGTTTATCGGGATGAGCCGCTCGCCGGCCCCGGCCGCTCCGGAGATGCCTTTCCTGTGGCGGATGCTGGCGCCATACCGTGGCGCCTTGCTGCTGGCCGTGGCCCTGCTGCTATGTGAAAGCGTGGTCACGCTCACCATGCCCTGGTTCGCGGGCCGGGTGGCGCAGGCATTGCTCGGAGGCGAGGTGCCGGGCGAGCTGCTGCTGGCGTGGCTGGGCGTGCTGACAGTTCAGGCGGGATTGTCGTTCGGGAACGGTGTGGTGCTCGGCAGCACCGGCTCGCGAGTGGTGGCCGACCTGGGCTCGCGGGTCTACGACCATCTGCAGTCCCTGCCCTTGAGCTGGCACCAGGAACGCAAGCGCGGCGAGATTCTCGCGTTGCTGGTCAACGATGTCTGGCGGATCAACAGCTTCCTGACCGGGGTGCTGACGCCCCTGCTGCCCTTGCTGGTGACCTGCGTCGGTGCCCTGGTCCTGCTGGTGCGGATAGACCTCCGGGTCGGGTTGGCCGTGGCGGTCGCGGTGCCGCTGCTCACCGTCATCGTGAAGCTGCTGACCAGGAGTGTGCGGCCGCTGGCGCAGGCTCACCTGCAGGAGGATGCGGTCAAGTACGGCATGGCCGAGCAGAATCTGGCGACCTTGCCGTTGATCAAGGCCTACACACGCGAAGGCGAGGAGTCGGCACGCTATTCGGTCCAGGGCGACAAGGTGCGGATGCTCGAGGTCCAGCAGCAACGGATCGAGTCGCTGCTGACCCCGGCGGTGCACTGGCTGGCCGCGACGGCGGTGCTCGGCCTGCTCTGGGTCGGTGGACAGGGCGTCGCGTCGGGGATCATTACCGCCCCTGAACTGGTCAGCCTGTTGCTCTACGGCATGCTTTTGACTCAGCCCGTCAGTGCATTGGCCGGCGTCTACGGCCAGGTCCAGCATGCCCGCGGGGCCGTGCAACGCCTGATGGCCGCGATGGCCGAGGCACCCGAGCCCGACGACGGTGATCTCGAGCCCGCGACGGTCAGTGGCAGGATCGCCTTCGAATCCGTGGCATTTGCCTATCCGGGCAGGGCCGCGGTGTTCGCTGACCTCAACCTGGAGATCCGTGCGGGCGAGACCGTTGCCATCACCGGTCCGAACGGCGCGGGCAAGAGCACGCTGGCTCACCTGCTGATGCGCTTCGCCGATCCGTCCGCGGGCCGGATTACGCTCGACGGCATCGATGTGCGTGAGTTTTCGCTGCGCAGCTTGCGCGCCCACATCGGGCTGGTCAGCCAGCACGTACTGCTGCTCAATGCCACGGTGGCCGAGAACATCGGTTACGGCCGCTACGGGGCCGACCGGCAACAGATCGAACGTGCTGCGCGCGCGGCGCATGCGCACGAGTTCATCGCCCAGCTGCCGCAAGGCTACGAAACGTTGATCGGCGACGAGGGCCTGCGCTTGTCCGGCGGTCAGCGCCAGCGAATCAGCCTTGCCCGGGCGCTGCTGAAGGACCCTGCCATCCTCATCCTGGACGAGGCCACGTCCATGTTCGATCCCGCGGGCGAACGCGGCTTCATTGCCGAATGCCACGAGCTGCTGCATTCGCGTACCGTATTGCTGATCACGCATCGACCGGCGAGCCTGGCGCTGGCCGATCGCGTGCTGCACCTCGACCAGGGCGAACTACTTGGCAGGGTCACAAAAAAGCCGTCAAGCTGATCGTGAACTCCAGGTTCTGAGTCACCTGTTCATTTCCGAGCAGGTCGGTCTTGAACATGCGATCCCGCGCGTCGACGTGCACCGCCAGCCACTCATTCACCAGCAGGCGCACGCCGGCTCCAACGGTCGCCGTATAGCGATCGTCGCCGGCAAAGCGGGTGCTGCCGGCGCCCATCGTCACGTACAAGGCGGCCGGCATTGCGCGTTCGCGGCCCAGGAATACCTCGCCGGGCAGCGCGTTCCAGCCAACGGAAAGGTCGTAGTACGTGACCTGGCGCTGGCTGTCGGTAAGCAACGGCGCCGTGCCGGTCGGAAACTCATAACTGGTCTTTCCGGCCTGGGTTCTCCCGACGATGGCCTCCGCGAAAATGTCTTCGTTGACGTGGTAGGCAATGCGGGAGCCATAGACCATGTTCGAGCCGAAATTCTGGATGCTGGCCGTGCCGATAAAGGCGCCGATCTCGAAATTCTCCGTCGGGACGGCGAGGGGTTTGACAACTCGTCGCTCGACTTCCTGCTCGACGACCTGCGGTGCCTGCGCGGATCCGCCAACGGCTTCGGCCTGGCTCTGGGCGTGCGCACCGGGTGCGGCCAGTGCGCCGCTGGCAACGGCGACGCCCAGGAGAATTAGCTGACGGCTGCGATCCATTCGTTCTTCTCCTCGTGGTCGCCGCCGAACTCGCCGACCGCACCACCCGCTTCCCACTGCTGATCGGTACGAGCGTCCGGCCCTGGTCCGGCAATGTGAACTTTGCTCCCCGCCGGAGTCAGCGTGTTCTCGAGCTGCGAGCGGTGGACCCAGCCGCGCTGGCCACGGGCGGTTCGCACCTCGATCCAGTCCGTGCGCTGCCGCAACAACTCGATCGTCACGCCGCGCTCCACCGAGAAAGTGACCGGGAAGCCGCGGCCAGGACCGGTGTGGAGATCGATGTACGCATCCTTGACCACGACTTCAATCGGTGCCCGCGCGTCTGCCGGCGCGACGGCCAGCATTCCCAACAGGAGGCAACAAACGCTCAGGGTTCGAAGCATGGGCTCAATTTACCGCGGCCAGGGACGGGTAAGTGAAATATTGTGCACTAGAATCAACCCATAGAGAGACCAGCTTCCACCCGCGCGTGAAGGTTCCGGGTCTCGGATCAGGGCAGAACCGCCGCAAGGCGGGGACGCAAAGCCACGGATTTCCGGGTATTCCCGTGGTAATCTCATTCTGGCCGAGCAAGGAGCTGCAAAGCCAATGACTTCGAATATGCAGGTGACTGGGCGTCGGTGGCTGCTGGCGGCGACCGCGTTCGCTGCCATCGGAGCGGCAGTGACCGCCGGGCCCGCGCACGCGGAAGCACCGCCCATGGCGGAGCAGGCCCGTGTTGTGGACCAGGACGTTCAGGCCCTCAAGAAAGAACTGGTCGACCTCAACCGGGACCTGTTCAAGCTGGAAGAAGAATTGCTCTTCCCGGCCAGCACGCAGGTCGCCGTGTTCCTCTCGGTGGATGTCGGTACGTTCTTTGCCCTCGATTCGGTGACGCTGAAGATCGACGAAAAGGAAGTAGCGCACTACCTCTACACCGATCGCGAAGTGCAGGCGCTGCATCGCGGCGGTGTCCAGAAGCTGTATCTCGGCAACCTGAAAGCCGGCCCGCACGAGATCGTCGCTTTTTTTACGGGCAAGGGCCCGCACGACCGCGACTACCGTCGTGGCGCCGCCCTCACGTTCGACAAGGAGGTCGGCACGAAGTACATCGAGTTGCGTATCAGCGACCGCGAGGCAGCGCGCCAGCCCGAGTTCGTCGTGCGGCAGTGGGAGTGAGGCAGGCGTCCTCGTCCGTCCACCCATCGGCACCTGTTTCCTGATGACCGTTACACGTTTCCACCACTGGCTCTCGTTCGTCGCGGCTGCGTCGATAGCCGTGATTGCGGTTCCCGCGCGCGCCGACGACGTCATCCGCGACCTGCCTCCCCCGATGCAGCTGCGCGACCTGGATTACGGCGACGTCCTGTTCCACTTTTTCCAGGACGAATACTTCGAAGCGCTCGTGCGGCTCGAAGTCTCGCGCGATTTCGGCCGCATCCCGCACCACGAGGCTGAGGCCGAGCTGCTGTCGGGCGGCCTGTACCTGTCCCTCGGCCTGTACGGCGAAGCCGAGAAGATTTTCAATCGGCTGCTGGCGGGACCGGTGCCACAGTCGGTGAGCGATCGGGCCTTTTTCTACCTGGCCCGCAGCGGGTACCAGCGTGGCTTCGTCGACGACGCATGGCGCAACCTGGAGCGGATCCAGGGCCCGTTGCCGGGCAATCTCGAACCCGAGCGTCGGCTGCTTGCAGCCAATGTGCTCATAGCACAAGGCCGATATGGCGAGGCGATCGTACAGCTGACAGGCTGGACCGACCAGGAAGGCTGGTCGGACTATGCGCGCTTCAATCTGGGGGTCGCGCTCATCCGTTCCGGGCAGACCGAACTTGGCCGTGATTTCCTCGGCAAGGTAGGCGGCATGCCGGCCGCGACGGAAGAACAGCTTGCATTGCGTGATCGAGCCAACCTGGCCCTCGGTTTCGCTTCGCTGCAGCAGCATGATGCCGAAGGCGCGGTGGCGGCGCTGGGCCGTGTGCGCCTCGACGGCCCGTTCACCAACCGTGCGCTGCTCGGGATCGGTTGGGCGGAATCGGACGCCGGGCGACCCGAGCGCGCACTCGCGCCGTGGCTGGCGCTGCGCAACAGCAAGGTGATCGATTCGGCCGTGCAGGAATCTTTCCTCGCCGTTCCCTACGCGTACACGCAGCTCGCTGCGAATGGTCGAGGCCGCGCAGCAGTACCAGCTGGCGGTGCAGGCGTATGCCGCCGAGGGCAAGCGCATCGACGAATCCATTGCCGCGATTCGCAAGGGCGGCTTCGTGGATTCGATTCTCGAGGCCGTGCCGCGCACCAACGACGTGGGTTGGTCCTGGCAGCTGCAGAAGCTGCCGGATGCGCCGCATACGCGCTATCTCTACCAGCTGCTGGCTTCGCACGAGTTCCAGGAAGGGCTGAAGAACTATCGCGACCTGCGCATCATGCAACGCGGTCTCGACCGCTGGCGCGACTCGCTCGAGGCCTTCGACCGCATGATCGCCGCGCGCGATCAGGCCATGATCGATGGCGAACTGCTCAAGCAGGCGTCGCTGGCCAGGACCGACATTTCCTCACTCGCACAGCGACAGGCCGAACTCGTCGCGCGAGCCTCGGCCGTCGAGCCCGGCCGCGATTCGGCGGTGCTGGCGACGGACCTGCGTGAGACGGCGGATGCGCTGGCGGAAGCCAGGCTGCGGCTCAGCCTGTTGCAGGAAATCGGCACAACGGCTCCGGGTAACATGGCGGGCTTCGCTCAGCGGGTCGCGGGTCTTGCAGCGCGCATTGACCAGATCACGCCGCGCATCGACGCGACGGCTGCCGCGCAGGAGCGTGTTCTCGCGGCCATCGCCGTCAACGAGCTCGAGGCGCAGAAACGCCGGCTCGCGAACTATTCGACCCAGGCCCAGTTCGCACTGGCAGCCCTGCGCGACGCCGCGGCCACCGGCGGCACCCAGTGAACCGGCGTATCGCGTTGCTGGTGATCGTGCTGCTGTCGCCCTGGTCGCAGCAGGTCGAAGCTGCCCGCAAGCCGGCGGAACCGTCAACTCCGACCGTACAGGACCTTGCGACCCACGCAGTGCCTGTCGATCGCGCGCAGCCGGTGACGGCCGACCTGGACCAGGCGGCGCGCAGCTACGAGGATTTCCTGCAGGTCGAGGGTTCCGATCCGGAGCTGAGGGCCCAGGCGCTGCGTCGTGTCGGCGATCTGCGGCTGGCGGAGGCTGAGTCGCTGCGCGGTGAAGAAGGCACGTCGAGCGCGGACGCCGTGGCCGCGGCCAGCCAGGCGATCGCCGCTTACCAGCGCTTGCTAAAGGATTATCCCGAGTATCCGTCGACGGATGCCGTGCTCTACCAGCTGGCTCGAGCCTGCGAAACCGCGGGGGATCCGGCGCAGGCATTGAGCGCGCTCGATCAACTCGTCACGCGCTACCCGAAGACGTCCCACTATGACGAGGCTCAGTTCCGTCGCGGTGAAACGGCCTTCAGCCTGCAGCGCTACGCCGAGGCGGAGCAGGCCTACGCCGCCGTCCTCGCGCTGCAGCCGAAGTCTGAATTCGACGAACAGGCGCTCTACAAGCGCGGCTGGTCGCTCTTCAAGCTGTCGCGGGATCAGGAGAGCAGCCAGTCGTTCCTGACGCTGCTCGATCGGGTGCTCGTGGTCGACGGCGAGGTTCGGCCGTTGTCGCAGCTCTCGCGTCCGGAGCGCGAGCTGACCGAAGACACGTTGCGAGCGTTGAGCCTGATTTTCGTCGCGTCGGACGGCCCGGTCTCCCTGCAGGCTGCGCTGGCCGCGCATGGCGCCGTGCCCTACGAATCGCAGTTGTACGGCGCGCTCGGCGAGCTGTACGTCGAGAAGGAGCGCTACCAGGACGGGGCCGAGGCCTATCGCGCCTTCGCGCGGCGCCAGCCGATGAGTCCGGACGCCCCGCTGTTTCTCGGCCGTGCCACCGACGCCTATGCCAAGGGCGGTTTCACCTCGCTGGTGCTTGAATCGAAGGCGGAGCTGGTCGAGCAGTACGGCCCGAAGAGCGCCTACTGGCAGGCGCACCCAACCGACCTCGATCCGCAGGTCAGCACGGCCGTGCAGGCGAATCTGCTCGACCTCGCACACCACTACCACTCGCTGGCGCAGAAGAACGGCTCGGCGGCCGATCGCGACGCCGCGGTGCGCTGGTATCGCGAGTACCTCGACGCCTTCAATTCGGCATCGCAGGCACCGGCGACGCGCCTGATGCTTGCCGACGTGCTCTTCGACGGCGGGCGTTTCAGCGAAGCGGCGGCCGAGTACGAGCTGGCCGCCTATTCCTACGCCCAGGCTCCCGAGGCGAGTCGCGCCGGGTACGCGGCGCTCGTCGCCTACGACAAGGCCGAGGCGCTCCTGCCCGAGGCGGAGCGTCCTGCGCTGCGTTTGCGCGCCATCGATTCGTCGCTGCGCTTCGCCAGTGCGTTCCCGGACAACGCCGAGACTCCGGCCGTGCTGGCGCGCACTGCCAAGGCCCTGTTCGACGCCGGCGACCGGGACCGCGCCGAGGCAGTCGCGCTCCAGGTGCTCGCGCTCGGTCCTCGTGCGGACGTGGGGGCGCAGCGCATCGCCTGGACGGTACTCGCGCACACGTATTTCGATGCCGGTCAATTTGCGGAAGCCGAGAAAGCTTACGCGGAAGTCGTGTCACGCCTGCCCGCGAACGACCCGCAGATGGCCGAGATCACGGATCGCCGCGCCGCATCGGTCTACCGGCAAGCCGAGGCCAGACAGGCTGCCGGCGACACCGCCGGTGCTGTGCGGGAGTACCTCCGCGTTGCATCGGTGGCGCCCGCGTCGCCGGCCAGCGCCAAGGCGGAGTTCGATGCGGCGACCTTGCTGCTCGCGGCGAAGCAGTGGGAGCAGGCCGCGACCGTGCTGGAGAATTTCCGTCGCGATTACCCGCAGGACGAGTTGCAGCCGGAGGTTACCCGCAAGCTGGCCGTCGCGTATCTCGAGGGCGGCCAGCAACGCAAGGCCGCCATCGAGTTGGAACGCGTCGCCGCGCGTGATGCCGAGGAGCCGGAGGTTCGCCGCGCTGCGCTGTGGCAGGCTGCAGAGCTCTATAGACGCCAGTGGCGACGCCACCTCCGCCGCGCGCGTGTATGCCGATTACGTCGAGCGCTTCCCGGCTCCCTTCGATGCGGCCCTCGAGGCCCGGCAGGAACTCGCCGACCTTGCGACCAGGACGGGCAACCCGGCGGCTCGCCAGCAATGGTTGCAGGAGATCGTGAGTGCGGATGCGGCCGCAGGCGCGGCCCGCACGGATCGAAGCCGCTTCCTGGCGGCCAACGCCGCGCTGGAACTCGCCAGGCCGCTGGACAGTGCGGCGCGCGCCATCCCCCTGGTGATCCCGCTCGACAAGTCGCTATTGGCCAAGCGCAACGCCATGGAGGCAGCGCTTGGGGCGTACGGCAAGGCCGAGGAATACGGCGTTGCAGAGGTATCGACAGCGGCCACCTACGCGATGGCCGATCTCTATCGTGACCTCGGCAAGTCATTGCTCGATTCCGAGCGGCCGCGCAAACTTTCGGTCGAGGAGCTCGAGCAGTACGACATCCTGCTCGAGGAGCAGGCTTTCCCGTTCGAGGAGAAGGCGATCAGCATCCACGCACGAAATACGCGGCGTGCGGCCGAGGGGACCTGGGACTCATGGATCGAGAAGAGCTATGCGGACCTTGCAGTGATGCAACCGGGCCGCTATGCGCGCCCTGAGATCACCGGGGGTCCGGACGCGCCCGCCACGGCGACACCCGAAGTTGTCGGACAATTCGCTCTGGCGCGAGTCTCGCTCGACGCGGGGCGCTATGACGACGCGCGGCAGATTTTCGAGGAGGCACTTGCAGCCGATCCGGCGAATGCCCCGGCGTTGAACCGGCTGGGATTTGCGAATCGCAAGCTCGGCCGCCTTCGCGTGGCGCGCGGGGCCTACGAAAGCGCAATCCTCACCGATCCGGCCTTCGCCGATGCGGAGCGCAACCTCGCTATCCTTCTCGACCTGTACCTCGCGGACCCGGCCGGCGCCTTGCCGCATTACGAGCGCTACCAGGCCCTGACCAGCGGCGCGGACGCGCAGGTCGCGGGCTGGTTGACCGAACTCAGGACGCGCCTCGGCCAGGCGCCACTTAAAGAGGAGTCCCAGCCATGACCGGAAAAACCGCGTTGATGGTCATCGCAGGCCTGTTGGCACAGGGCCCGGCATTTGCCGCGGACCCCGCCCCGGCCGCCGCGAAGCCGTCGGTCCAGCAGCCGGCTGCCACGCCCGCCCCGCCCAGGGCGAAGGGAGCCGTGGACCGACTGCAACTCGATCCGACCGCCATCACGGGCAACCGGGAGCTGCCAAAGGTGATGAATATCGTCCCCTGGAAGGCGGCAGAGCCGGCAGTCGGGCCGGATCGGCCTCTCAACAGCCTCGTCGAAGAGGTGCTTTCTCCCCTCGATCGTGACGATTTTCGACGCGAGATCACATACTACGGCGATCTGACGGGGCAAACAGCACCCGTCCTTGCCCCTGGAGCCACCAAGCCATGAGTTCACTCGACCTGGTCATCAACTTCTTCAAGCAAGGCGGGGCCTTCCTGTACCCCATCGCTGCCGTGTTCGCGCTCGGCCTCGCCATTGCAGTCGAACGCTTCATCTATCTGAGTCGTGTCGCCCGCGGCAACAAGCGCCTGTGGGCGGAACTTGCCCCGCTGCTGCAGTCCGGCAACATCAGCAAGGCAATGCAGGTGGCCGAGGGCACCGACTCGGCGCTCTCCACGATCATGCGCTACGGTTTGTCGCGAATGTCGACGGCCCGCCGTCGCGACGACATCGAGAAGGCCATGGAAGAGAGCCTGATCGAAGTCATCCCGCGGCTCGAGAAGCGCACCCACTACCTCGCGACGCTCGCCAACATCGGCATGCTGATGGGCCTGCTCGGCACGGTCATCGGCCTGATCCGCGCATTCGCCGCGGTGGCCAGCGTCAATCCGGCGGAGAAGGCCAGCATGCTCTCGGCCAGCATCTCGGTCGCCATGAACAACACGGCCCTCGGCCTGGGGCTCGCGATCACGCTGCTGCTCTGCCACATGTACCTCGAGACCAAGACCACGGAACTCGTGGACAGCCTCGAGGTGGCGACGGTCAAGTTCCTCAACACAGTGGACGAAGTCCGCCCGTCGACCGAGACCGGTACCTATCGCGTGCCTGAAGGCGTCCGCGGGACCCCGCGCGCATGAAAAAGGGTTCCAGGCTCGCACGTCGCCAGAGGCGCAACCACGCGCGCTACCGCAACCGCAATGACCTGACCATCGTGCCGATGCTCGACGTGATGGTGATCCTCACGTTCTTCCTGATCTTCACGGCCGTGTTCTCGAAGACCAGCGTGCTCGAAGTGAACCTGCCCGGCCCCGAAGTGCAGGCGCCGCCGACCGCGCCCACGCTGGAACTCGAAGTGATCCTGCGCCGTAACGGTATCGAGGTGGCAGATCGGAATCTCGGCGTGCTGCAGACGATTCCGCTGACCGCGACGGGTTACCAGGATGAACTGCGCCTGTCGGAGCAGCTCGTCGATATCAAGAACCGTTTTCCAGACAAGGTGAACGCGACCCTGCTGGTTGCGGATGACGTGGACTACGACACGATCGTGCAGGTGATGGACGCCATGCGCGTCAAGCAGACGGTCGAGGGCACGAAGGTGTCGAGCACGACGCTCTTCCCGCAGATCTCCCTGGGAGACGCACCGGTAGCGGACGCACCGGCAGCGGACGTACCGGCAGGAGATGCACCGCAATGATTGGCAAGGGACTGCGGCGCAACGCGCGCCATCGCAAGCGCGGCGGGGGTCACGGGCCGCTGGCGCTGATACCGATGATCGACATGATGACGATCCTCGTGGTGTACCTGCTGGTGCACACGGCCGACATGGAGATCCTGCCGAATTCCAAAAACATCACGATTCCCCTGTCGAGTTCCGTGCAGAAGCCGCGCGAAACGACCGTCGTGATGGTGACGCGCGACATGCTGTACGTGAACGGCGAGCCAGTGCTGTCGGTGGCCGAACTCGGTGCCGCTCCCGATCCGGTGGTCGAACCGCTGCGTGCAGCGCTCGGACGCCAGGTGGAGGGTGTCATTGCGGGCTCGGAGGCGCGCCGCGAGGTCACCGTGATGGCGGAGAAGAGCCTGCCTTATTCGGTACTGCGCAAGATCATCGCGAGCAGTTCGGCGGCCGAGTACACCAAGGTTTCCCTCGCGGTGGTCGAGCGTGAATTGAGTTACACGGGTCTCTCCGGGGCCTGAGGGACGAGCCGTTGACCAGCATTGCACCCAATTACCGGTCTTTCCGGCTGCCGTGGACGCCGTCCGAGGCCGAGGAGCGGACGTTTCGACGGGTCCTCGGTGCGACCATCGGCTTGTTCATCGCCTTCGGAATCCTGATCCCGTTGCTGCCCTCGCCACCGGTTACCCAGCCGCTCGCGCCCGAGGAAACTCAGCGCATCGTCGACTTCATCCTGACTCAGCCCAAGCCGCCCCCAGTCGAGGCACCGAAGCCGATCGAGGTGCCCGAGGCGCAGACGAAGGTGCCGACGCCCGTACCGGTGGCCAGGGTCGTGCCCAAGCCTGATCCGCGCAAGAAGGCTGCAGAAAGCGGGTTGCTGGCGCTCGCCGACCAGTTGGCCGACCTGCGCGACATGGATGTGGATCGCGACGTCAAGGACACGCCGCTCAACGCCGGCGTGGGCGACAAGACGCGCGTCGACCGGAATATCCTGACCGCCAGCGTGGGGACGAACAGCGGTGGAATCGCCGTGTCCAGGGTCTCCAGTGGCTTCGGCGGCGGGTCCACCGGGTTGAAGGGCAACTCGACGGCTCGCGTGGCCTCGACCATCGCGGGCTCGAACGCTCCCGAGGCGACTCGCAGCGGCACGAGCGGCAAGGCATCGCGTAGCCGCGAAGAGATCGAACTGGTCTTTGACAAGAACAAGTCCGCGATCTACGCGCTGTACGCCCGCGCGCTCCGTGACAACCCGGCCCTGCAGGGCAAGGTCGTCCTCGAAGTGACCATCGCCCCGTCCGGCGAAGTCACGCAATGCCGCATAATTTCCAGCGAACTGGGCGATCCGGAACTCGAGCGCAAGCTGGTGGCCCGCGTGAAGATGTTCCGTTTCGAGAGCCGCGACGTCGCCACGATGACGACCACGAAGCCGATCGAGTTCTTCCCCGCCTGAGCGTCATGAGCGATAAGCACCCGGCCTCGAATGGGTTTGACAACCCCTCGTATTGTCTTGATTCTAAATGGTCTTTCGCGCACTCTTGTGTCCCGCTGCATAGAGTAGCCCGGAGGCGTAGCCTTCAGGGATGAGTACCTGGTTCGTAGTGCATACCAAGCCGAGACAGGAGGCCGTCGCCCAGGCCCAGCTTGAGCGGCAGGGTTACCCGGTCTATTTCCCGCGCCTGTGCCTGCCGCGCCTGCGCCGGTCGCGCTGGTCGGACGTCATTGAGCCCCTGTTTCCCCGATACCTGTTTGTCGGTCTGGAGGTGGGTGAGCAGGCGCTGGCCCCGATCCGCTCGACCCGGGGTGTGAGCACCGTACTGCGGTTCGGCGACCGGTACGCCGAGGTGCCGATGGCGCTGATCGATGCGCTGCGGGACCGGGCTGATGAGTCCGGCCTGCACGTGCTGGCGGATTCGGGCTTCCAAAAGGGCGATCGGCTCCATATCATCGCCGGCCCGTTCCAGGGGTTCGAGGCAGTCTTTGAATCGGCAGCCGGTGCCGATCGGGTGCGAGTCCTGCTCGAGGTGCTTGGTGCCGGGGCGTCGGTCACCTTGCCCAGGGCTTGCATGGTCCAGGCCTTGAAGCAGGCCGGCGCCGGGCGGTGATGAGGTGCCCGAGGCAGGGACTGGCGATGCGGTTGCCGGGAGCACGTTGCTGGTCTGCACGGCGAACATCTGCCGCAGCCCGATGGCCGAGGCCCTGTGGCGTATCGCGGCGGCCAGGCTGCGTCCCACGCTGCCGGTCTTTTCGGCTGGGCTCGATGCGCTGCCGGGCCGGCCGGCAGACCCGGCCTGCGTGGAACTTCTCGCCGAACGCGGGATCGATCTGGCGGAGCACCGGGCGTCGAGATTCACGACGGCCGACGCCAGGCGCCACGAACTGCTGCTGGTCATGGAACCGGAACACCAGCGGCGCATCATGGCGGCGGCGCCGATGCTGGCAGGCCGTGTGCACCTGCTCGGGCGCTGGGGTGCGGGACCGATCGAAGACCCCTACGGAGCGAGCCGATCGGAATATGAGGACTGCCTCGCGCGACTGGATCAATCGATCATCGCTTGGCTCAACAGGATAGTCACCAGGCAAGATGCGACAAGGACTGGATAAGGTGGGTTTACGGTGGTGGCCGGTCGCAACGGCTTGCCTGCTGGTGGCGGTCGCGCTGCTGAGTGGCTGCCGTAGTGCGCGCATCAATCAGTCCACAGTGGAGCAGGCCAACGCGAATCCCCCGACGCAGCCAGTCAGCGGTGGTTTGCCGGCGGTCCCGCTGATGGGCTCGACGGACTATCGCGTTGGGCCGCTCGACGTGCTGGATGTCGAAGTGTTCGGGGTGCCTGACCTCACCAGGTCCGTGCGTGTCACCGTCGGCGGTGAAATCACCATGCCGCTGGTCGGTACGGTCCCGGCAGCTGGCAAGACCGTCGGTGAACTTCAGACAGAAATCGCCATGCGCCTCAAGGCTGGCTACCTCGAGAACCCGCAGGTCACCGTATTCGTAAAGGAATACAAGAGCCAACGCGTCACGGTCGAAGGGGCCATCAAGGAACCGGGCATCATATCGCTCACCGACCGCACCTCGCTGTTGCAGATCATCGCCATGTCGAAAGGGCTCGATGAACTGGCGAACCCGGCCGGCATCGTGATTTATCGCAACATTGACGGCCAACGTTATGCCGCCAAGTTCGACATTCGCGAAATTCGTGCGGGGCGCCTCGTCGATCCCGAGGTGCTCGGCAACGACATCGTGGTCGTGGATTTCTCGGGCCCGCGGTCGAACCTGAGGGACTTCCTCTTCACGGTCCCCTTATTCGGATTGTTCCTTCTCCTGTGACGATGGCTGTCGAACCCACCGAACCCCGCGACGAAGAAAGCGATCGCCTGCCATACAGGGCGCCGCGCCGTCGTGCCCTTGCCGAGCAGGCCTCCGGTGAACTTGGGCTGCCCTTGCCACCGGATGCGCGCGATTACGAGGAGCAGGAATTCACCCTGCGCGACGTCTGGCACGTGCTGCTCAAGCGCCGCTGGACAGTGCTCGGCTGTACCGTTCTCGTGGCCGCGATCGCGCTCATCTGGGCACTGCTCCAGACACCGCTGTACCGCTCAACCGCGACGCTGCAGATCGAGAGTTCGTCGCTCCGCATCGTGAACATGGAAGGCGTGGAGGCCATCGATGCCAGCGGGGACTTCATGGGCACGCAGATCGAGTTGCTCAAGAGTCGCGCCCTGGCAGTGCGGGCCGTGCGCCAGCTGGGGCTGGTCTCCGACGAGGCCTTCCAGGACGCCGTGCGGCGGCCGGGCGGAATTGCCGGGATCGTTAGCCTCGTCCGCGGCAACGATGCCGGGCCCGCAGCTTCACCCCGGACACTCGAGAGCCGCGAAGCCGATGCCGTCGCGAATGTCATGGCGAATCGAGTAGTCGAGACCGTCGGATATTCGCAACTCGCCCGCGTCAGTTTCGTGAGCCCGGACCCGCGCGTTGCCGAGCGGGTCACCAACGGCCTGGCCGAGGCGTTCATGGAGGCCAACCTGAGCCGCCGCGAGGAGAACTCACAGTACGCTCGCACCTTCCTCGAGGATCGGCTCGCGCAGCTCAAGCTCAAGCTCGAGGACAGTGAGCGCGCGCTCATCCAGTTCGCGCAGGAGCAGCGACTCGCGAGCGTGGACCAGAACACGTCGCTGGCCAGTGCCAACCTGGAGCAACTGAACAACGCGCTGGGCACCGCGACGGCGGACCGCATCCGCGCCGAGTCGGTCTGGCGGCAGGCGCAGGTGGCTGGCGGGCTCTCGTCCGACGCGCTGAAGAGCCCCATGCTCGACAATCTGCGCGGCAAGCGGAGCGACCTCATGGTCGAGTACGAGGCGAAGCGCGCGACGTTCAAGGCGGACTATCCGGAGATGCAGTCGCTTGCCCGCCGAATCGCCGAGGTGGATGCGCGCATCAAGGAGGAGGCCGGGGCATATGGGGCTGCAGCGCATGCCGAGTACGAGGCTGCACGCGCCAACGAAACGCTGCTGCGCGAGCAGGTGGCGTCATTGCAGTCCGAACTGCTCGACCTGCAGGGCCGCAGCGTCCAGTTCAATATCCTGAAGCGCGAGTCCGACACCAACCGCCAGCTCTATGACGCCCTGCTGCAGCGTTATAAGGAAATCGGCGTTGCCGGCGGTGGCGCCTCCAATAACGTTTCCGTGGTCGACCCGGCGCTGCCCGGTTACCGCTTCAAGCCCGATATCGGCCGCAGCGCGCTGATCGGCCTGCTGCTGGGCCTGATGCTCAGCATCGCGCTCGCCTTCCTGCTCGAGCGCCTCGACGAGACGATCAAGACGCCGGAGGACATCGAGCGGCACCTGCGGCTGCCGGTGCTCGGTATCGTACCCAAGGTGGGCGCGGGGTCGCTCGACGCGATGGTGGATGACCCCCGCTCTCCGTTCTCGGAGGCCTACCGGTCGTTGCGCACGGGCCTGCAGTACGCGACGGAAGCCGGTGCGCCAAGAATCCTGCTTGTGACGAGCGCCGTGGCCGGCGAGGGCAAGAGCACGACCGCGCTGATGCTGGCGCGCAAGTTCGCGCAACTGGGCGTGAGGGTGCTGCTGATCGACGCGGACCTGCGCAAGCCGTCGCTGCACAAGCGCCTTAACGTGGACAACCCGATGGGCCTCGGCGAGTACCTCGCGGGAGAAACCGACGGGCCCGAAATGTTCAAGCCGACGACGCAGGCGAACCTGACCGTGGTGACATCCGGAACGACACCGTCCAATCCGGCGGAACTTCTCTCTGCGGCGCGCTTCCGCTCCTTGCTCACGGTCGCGACTCACACCTTCGACCAGGTCATCATCGACGGCCCGCCGCTGCTCGGTCTGGCAGACGTGCCGATCATCGCCAACGCGGCCGACGGCACGCTGATCGTGATCGAGGCTGGCCACGCCCGAATCGGCGTCCTGCGCGGGGCAATGAAGCGCTTGTTTGCGGTTCGCGCGCGGATCACCGGCGCGCTGCTGGTGAAGTACGACGCGAAGGCGGCCGGTTACGGGCACGGCCATGGCTACGGCTACTCCGACTATTACTACCACTACTCCGACGGGTCGGAAGGGTCGGGCGGCCGGCGGCTCAAGCGGTTCTGACGCATGCTGCCCGCGCTGTGACCACTCGCGCGAGATCCAGGCAACCCGCGCTACTACTGGCGATACTGGTGGGGGTTGCGGGCGTCGCCGGATGGCGCATCGTCACTCTGGCGATGTCCGATTTCTATGCTGACTCCGACCCCGCGCGGGCGCTCGAATGGCGTTCGACGCATCCCGATGCGCTACTCAGGCTCGCCGAGTTGATGCTCGCAGCGCGTCGATTCCCCGAGGCGGGCACGTTGGCTCAGCGCGCACTGGCAGCCAACCCGCTCGATGGCCGCGCCTATCGTGTGCTGGCCGACGTGGCCCGGGAGCAGGGCGATCGGGATCGGCAAACCACACTCATTGCGCTGGCGGTCCAGCACGCACCGCGCGACATCGCGGCGCGTACATGGGCCGCACAGATCGCCCTCGAGCGAGGCGATGCCGCAGCGGCGTTCTCGCACTACGACCGCATATTGCGAGTCGCACCTGCGGCGCAGGCCACGATATTCCCGGTGCTTGCCGGTCTTGCGGCGATGCCCGGTGCGCGCGATGCCCTGGTGTCCCTGCTTGCCGGGCAACCACCGTGGCGCGCATCGCTGCTCGGGTATTTCGCGGGCACTACGCCGAGTGCCGACGACCTGCCGCCGGTGTTCGAGGCGCTTCGGGCCCGGGGCGGTCTGAGTCCGGACGAGAACGCCGCTCTGGTCGGCAGGCTGGTGCGCGACCGACGCTGGGACCAGGCATTCGTTGCCTGGGCGGGCGGTCTGTCGGCGGCGCAACTGGCCGCGCTCGGAACCCCCGTCAATCCCGGTTTCGAGGATGCGACGCCGCCGAGCGGCCCTTTCCAGTGGAATTTCGGTCGTGTCGCGGGCGTGGACGTAGGGATCCGCCCGTTGCCGGACGCACCAGGGCACGCCCTGCGGATCGAGTTCCAGGGGCAGCGCAGTCCGTTCCGTGATGTGCGTCAACTTCTGCTACTGCCGCCCGGCACGGGCTACCAGCTACAGTGGCGCAGTCGGCTGGACGGGTTGCAGGCGGCGCGCGGCTTGCGCTGGACGCTGACGTGTGCGGACGGCCCCGCTGGGACGATCCTCGCGACCGAGCCGTCAGCAGGGTCCTCGCCCTGGCGTCAGCACGCGTCAGCGTTTGATGTGCCGCCCGATTGCCCGGCCCAATGGCTCGTATTGGAGCTCGATGCCCGCATCGCGGCCGAGACACAGGCCATGGGTACCGCCTGGTTCGATGACGTGGAAGTCGTAAGAGGGGGAGGCAGGTGAGCCAATTCGCCGCGGCCGTGATACATTTGGGCCTCAGGCCTTGTCGGATTTGGAGTACAGGCATGACCGGTATGGGTCGCATTGCAACGATCGTGGCGGCGGCATTGCTGACCGCGGCCAGTGCGTCGGCCCAGCAGCCGGCCACCACGGCTGCGCCCGGAGCCGGGCCCCAGGCAGCATCGGCCACGGCACCCGCCGCGGGCACGCCGGAAGTGGCTTCTGTCGAGACGACTAACGGCAAAGTCCTGCTCAATCGCGGCGCAGCGTACGATCCGGCGGTCAAGGATCAGCGTCTGTTGCCGGGAGACCGCCTGGTCGTGCTCGAAGGCGGCGCAGTCACCGTGCGTTTCGACGGCGGTTGCCAGAAGACCGTCGACACGGCGTCGGTGTATACCGTGCCCGCCCTGCCGCCCTGCGGGGCCGCCGCGAGCGAGCGGGGCATGCGCGCGCCGGCCGGGACCACCGCCGCCAGCGGAGCTGCGTCTAATGAGTACCTGAAGTGGGGTGTGATCGCCCTGGGTGTCGCCACTCCGCTCATCCTGTTGAGCAGTAGCGATTCGGGCAAGCCGATCAGTCCCTGACCCGGATGCGGCACAGTCCGCACGCTGACGCGAGCGGCGCCACTCGTGCACTTTTCGCCCTGAGTTCGATCACCCTCGTGCTCGCCCTGTTCCTCGGCGGGGGACAGGGTACCGTTGGCGAGCAACTGCTGGCGTTGCCGGGTCTCGCCTTGATTCTCATCGCTGGTATTCGCATCGGCACTTCGGCTGTGCGGCCGGAACGCGCCCGATGGTTCTGGCTGTTGCCGATCGGGCTCGTATTGCTGCCGCTGCTGCAGCTGGTGCCTTTGCCGTTTTCCGTCTGGACGATGTTGCCAGGCCGGGGCGACGTCGCTGCGGGGCTGGCTGCGGCGGGCGTTGCGCCGGCTGCAGGCGCCTGGGCGCTGGCGCCGCTCGCAACGGAGCGGGTTCTCTGGTCTGCGCTCGTGCCGGCCGGAGTGTTCATGTCGGCGGCGGCGCTGCACGGTTCCCAGCGCCGGACCATGGTGGGGGTCATACTGGCTTTTGCAGCCATCAGCGCGCTGATCGGGCTCTGGCAATTGATGGAAGGCCCTGAGAGCAGGCTCTACCTGTACCGCATCACCAACGAAGGCGAGGCGGTCGGGTTTTTCGCTAATCGCAATCACCTCGCCGGCCTGCTGGCCGCCGCGCTTCCTGTAGCCGCAGGCATGCTGGCGGATCGCCTGCGGCAACACCGGCACGGAATGCGTGACTTGCCGGTGTGGTTGCTTACGGCATTGATCGTGCTGCTCGCCGTGAGCGCGACCGCGACGCATTCGCGTGCGGGGTTCGGGCTGTTGATGGTAAGCGTCATTGCCAGTGTGGCGGTGCTGTTGCGCGCGCGGCCGCAGGGGCCATGGGCGGGCGCCAGGACGTGGCTGCGGGTCAGCGCCCTCGTCGCCGGCGTGTTGATCGTGCAGTTCACGTTGTATGGTCTGCTCGCGCGACTCGAGGCTGATCCGCTCGATCGCTACCGATGGACACTGGCGGCCAATACGCTGCAGGCTGCCGAACCCGCTCGCGGCACAGGGCTCGGACTCGGCACTTTCGTGCATGCCTATGACGAGATCGGCGACGAGAGCGCCGACATCGAACCGTATGTAAACCACGCGCACGACGATTACGTCGAACTCTGGCTGGAGGGTGGCCTGCCAGCCGCTGCGCTTGTGGTGACCGCGCTGGTAATGATCGTCTGGCAGCTGCGCAAGAACCTGCGCAGTTCCCGAGAAGGGCAGGGCAAGGGTAGGTCTGACCGGGGACTGCGGCTTGGGGCTGCCTTGGCGCTGCTGCTCATCGCGCTGCATTCGATCGTGGACTACCCGCTGCGAACACTCACCATCGCCACGTTCAGCAGCCTCCTGGCGGCTGTGCTCCTGGGGTCGGTGCGCCGTAGCGGGTACAGCGGGAATGGCGCGGTGGAAAAGGCCCGACGAACCGGCTAGAGTGCATGCCGTGTTCAATCGTTGAACACGGCCTGACTGCCGCTGCCCCGACGCAGTACACGGCAGTGCGGTAGCCATTCCCGCCCCGACCCACGATGGACGAAATCCACCTCCGCCTCCTGAAGGCGATCCAGGCGAACCCGCAGGCGACGCAGCGCGATCTGTCGGAGGCGCTCGGCGTGAGCCTGGGCAAGGCTCACTACTGCCTGCGGGCGCTGGTGGACAAGGGCTGGGTCAAGGCGCACAACTTCCGCGCCAACCCGAACAAGCTCGGGTACGCCTATCTGCTGACGCCGGCCGGCATCGATGCCAAGGCTCGGCTCACCGTGCGGTTCCTGCGTCGCAAGCTGGACGAGTTCGACATGCTCCGAGTTGAGATCGAGGAATTGAAGCGCGATGCGGCCAATGTCGAATCCTGAGTCCGGGGCGTCCGGCTCAACACCTAAACGTTAGCTAGGCCAACGGATCCACATGCTTTCCAACACGTCCATCCTGATTACCGGCGGTACCGGCTCCTTTGGGCACACCTTCGTTCCGATGACGCTGGCGCGGTACAACCCCAGAAGACTCATCGTTTACTCGCGGGACGAGATGAAGCAGTGGGAAATGGCCAAGAAGTTCGCGGGCGACCCGCGTGTGCGCTTCTTCATCGGCGACGTGCGCGACCGGGAGCGCCTCTATCGAGCTCTTGACGGCGTCGACTTCGTGGTTCACGCGGCTGCGACAAAGATCGTGCCGACTGCCGAGTACAACCCATTCGAGTGCGTCAAGACGAACATCAACGGCGCGATGAACCTGATCGATGCGTGCATCGACAAGCGCGTCAAACGGGTGGTCGCGTTGTCAACGGACAAGGCCAGCAGTCCGATCAACCTGTACGGCGCAACCAAGCTGTGTTCGGACAAGCTCTTCGTGGCCGGCAATGCCTATGCGGGCGGGCACGACACGCGGTTTGCGGTCGTGCGCTACGGCAACGTCATGGGTTCGCGCGGCTCCGTCATCCCGTTCTTCCTGTCGGTCATGGACAAAGGCCCGCTGCCGGTCACCGATGAGCGCATGACCCGGTTCATGATTTCGCTGGAGCAAGGTGTGGAACTGGTGTGGCACGCGTTTGAGGACATGGCGGGCGGTGAGATCTACGTGAAGAAGATTCCGTCGATGAAGGTCACCGACCTGGCACAGGCCGTTGCGCCCGGCGCAAAGTTTGATTTTGTGGGCATCCGACCGGGTGAGAAGCTTCACGAGCAGATGATCGGCGAAGAAGACTCATACTTCACCTACGAGTACCGTGAGCACTACAAGATCCTGCCTGCAATCGAAAGTTCGGCGGGCCGCGAGACCCGGGTCAAAGACGGCAGAAAGGTGCCGCAGGGATTCAGCTACACCAGCGACAAGAACCCGGAATGGATGACGATCGAGACCCTGCAGTCCTGGATTGCGATCAACCATCACAAGATCGGGAACATCTGAGCATGATTCCCTACGGCCGCCAGGAGATTACCGAAGCTGATATCGAGGCGGTCGTGGCCGTGCTGCGTTCGGACTTTCTCACGCAAGGGCCGATGGTGCCGCGTTTTGAGCAGGCCATGGCCGGCTATTGCGGTGCCCAGCATGCCGTGGCGGTCAACAGTGCCACGTCGGCATTGCATGTCGCCTGCCTCGCACTCGGTCTCGGCCCTGGCGATTGGCTGTGGACATCGCCCATCACGTTCGTCGCGTCGGCGAACTGCGGCCTCTACTGTGGCGCAAGCGTTGACTTCGTGGACATCGATCCGCGGACCTACAACCTGTGTCCCAAGGCGCTCGAGCGCAAGCTGGTCGAGGCCGAGCGCCAAGGCCGCTTGCCAAAGGTCGTGGTGCCCGTGCACCTGTGCGGGCAGCCTTGCGATATGGCGGCCATCCACGCGCTTGCGCGCCGCTATGAGTTCAGGATCATCGAGGACGCCTCCCATGCCGTTGGCGGCCGGTATATGAGCGAGCCGATCGGCAATTGCCGGTACAGCGACATCACCGTTTTCAGTTTCCACCCCGTCAAGATCATCACAACCGCTGAAGGGGGCATGTCGCTGACCAATGACGCCGTGCTTGCCGGCCGGATGGCCCTGCTGCGCAGCCACGGGATCACGCGTGACCCTGCTCAAATGACGCACCAGCCGGACGGACCGTGGTACTACCAGCAGATCGATCTCGGCTTCAACTACCGCATGACCGAGTTACAGGCCGCGCTTGGGTTGAGCCAGATGTCGCGGCTGGATGAATACGTTTCGCGTCGCCATGCGCTTGCGCGAAGCTACGACGAGTTGTTGCAGGCGCTGCCGGTGGTTACGCCGTGGCAGCATCCGGATAGTCACTCCGGGCTTCACCTTTACGTAATCCGACTGAAGCTCGACGAAATCCGCGTCAGCCATCGCGAGGTCTTCGAGTCGCTGCGCGCGGATGGAGTTGGCGTGAATCTGCATTACATTCCCGTGCACACGCAGCCGCACTATCGGCGCATGGGGTTCGAGTCGGGGCGCTACCCGGACGCGGAAAACTATTACGCCGAGGCAATCAGTCTCCCAATGTATCCGGGGATGAGCGATGAACAACAGCACGCAGTGGGCGCCGCACTTCAGAAGGCGCTGGGATGAGCGAAGAGATCGAGACTGGCAGATTGTTGCTGCGGCCCCTGGCCGATTCCGATGTGACGCAGACCTATGCGGATTGGCTCAATGATCCGGCAATCAACCAGTACCTGGAAACCCGGCATGCGGTGCAGACGATCGAATCGTGCCGGGACTTCGTCCGACGCTGTAACCAGGATTCTTCGAGCCGTCTTTTCGGCATCTTCCTGGCGGAGGGCGGCGCGCACATCGGCAATGCGAAGCTTGGATTCATCAACGACCACTACGCGAGAGCCGAACTGAGCCTGTTCATCGGCGAGAAGACGCTGTGGGGAAAAGGGCTTGCCGGCGAGGTCGTTCGTTCACTTACAGCGTATGGGTTCGAGCGTCTGAAGTTGGAAAGAATTCAAGCCGGCTGCTACGAAGAGAACCTGGCGTCGTTGCACGTCTTTCTGAGAGCCGGTTACACGGTGGAGGGCTTTTTCCGCAGCCATGTCGCATGCGGCGGCCGTCGCTCAGGTTGCTTCTGGCTCGGAATCCTGCGACGTGAGTTCGTCTGACATCAGTCGAAAGCTCGCTATTGGCACCGTTCAGTTCGGCCTGAATTATGGAATTGCGAACAGGACCGGGCAGGTATCGCCCGCCGAAGGGGCTGCGATTCTCAGCCTCGCTGCGCGCCACGGAGTCAGATCGCTGGATACAGCGATCGCCTATGGCGATAGCGAGAGGGTGCTGGGCGAAATCGGCACGCTCAATTGGCAGATCGTTTCGAAGTTGCCCGCGATGCCGGATGAGGTGCCCGATGTCCGCGCCTGGGTAGAATTGCAGGTCAATGGGTCTCTGCGACGTTTGAAGGCGGATCGGTTACATGGATTGATCCTGCATCGTCCCGACCAACTACTCGATTCGCGGGGCAAGGAGCTTTACGAAGCATTGGTTGGCAGCCGGGAACGAGGCGTCGTCGATAAGATCGGCGTCTCGATATATGCGCCGGACGAACTGGGTCCACTCTTTCGTGGAATGAAGTTCGACATGGTGCAGGCGCCTCTCAGCATTCTCGATCGCCGCCTGGTGGAGTCGGGTTGGGCGGGGACTCTCCGGCGCAATGGAATCGAGTTGCACGTTCGTTCGACATTCCTGCAGGGTCTGCTGCTGGTGTCGCCACGAAGTCGCCCTGCAAAGTTTGAGCGCTGGAACACAATCTGGTCGGAGTGGTCTCGCTGGCTGGAAGAAGTCGCTCTCTCGCCGCTCGAGGCCTGTTTGCGTTACGCGCTATCCGTGGACGAGGTCGACAAGGTCGTGGTCGGAGTCGATAGCATGAATCAGTTGCGCGAAATACTCGCCGTCTCGACCGGCTCGCTGGCCAGATTGCCCAACTGGCCGCAATCCATCGACGTCGATCTCCTCAATCCCTCGCGCTGGACTCAGTTATGAAGGTCGTGGCGATCGTTCAAGCCCGTGTCGGCTCCACCCGACTGCCCAATAAGGTCATGAAGCCGATTGCAGGCTTGCCGATGATCGAACTGTTGCTGGCCCGGCTCCGGCGCTCCGTCGAGGTCGATGAAGTTGTTGTCGCCACGTCGGAAGACCCGCGAAACCGGCCGCTCGTGGAACATGTTCAGAGACTCGGGTACCGCTGCGTCATCGGCAGTGAAGGCGACGTGCTTGATCGATACCTGAAGGCAGCGAGGGCGGCGGCGGCCGACGTAGTCGTGCGGATCACTGGCGACTGTCCCCTGATTGATCCCGAGTTGGTCGACGACGTCATTCGCCGCTTCAAGGCGGAGGATGTCGACTACCTGAGCAATACGTCCCCCCCAAGCTACCCGGACGGATTGGACACGGAGGTATTCACCTACGCCGCTCTCGAGAGAGCCGCGAGCGAGACCGATGACCGATTCGATCATGAACACGTCACGCCTTACTTGCGTAGCCCCGGTCGATTTCGCCAGGCCGTCATGCGGAACGAAGAGGACCTGTCGGGCCTGCGCTGGACGGTCGATGAGCCGGCCGATTTCGAGGTCATCTCCGGGATCTTCGCGCACTTCGCGCCGGACATTCACTTCAGCTGGCGGGACGTGTTGAACCTGCAACGCAGCAAGCCGCAGTTGTTCGCCGCCAATCAACAACTCATTCGCAATGAAGGATCCTCCATGGGCACGGGTCAGAAACTCTGGAAGCGCGCAAAGCGCGTGATTCCGGGCGGCAACATGCTGCTCTCGAAGCGTGCCGAAATGTTCCTGCCTGAACAGTGGCCTGCCTATTTCAGCAGGGCCAAGGGCTGCAAGGTCTGGGATCTCGACGGCAACGAATACACCGATATGTCCATCATGGGCATCGGCACGAACATTCTGGGTTACGGCCATCCGGAAGTGGATGACGCAGTACGTCAAACGGTGGATTCCGGAAACATGTCGACTTTTAATTGCCCTGAGGAAGTCTTCCTGGCGGAAAAGCTGGTCGAGCTTCATCCGTGGGCCGACATGGCGCGGCTTGCACGCTCCGGTGGCGAGGCCAACGCCATCGCCGTTCGCATCGCGCGGGCTGCATCCGGCAGAGACAAGGTCGCGATCTGCGGCTACCACGGTTGGCACGATTGGTATTTATCGGCCAATCTCGGCGACGACAAGAGCCTGGATGGCCACCTCCTTCCCGGCCTCGAGCCGAACGGTGTGCCGAGGAGCCTGCGCGGCACCGTGCTGCCTTTTAACTATAACGACTATGCGGGGCTCGAGTCTCTGGTGAACGCCCACGACATCGGCGTGATCAAAATGGAAGTCGTACGCAACAGGGGGCCGGAGGACAATTTTCTGCAGAAGGTCCGTAAGCTGGCGACGGAGCGCGGCATCGTGCTGATCTTCGACGAATGCACGTCAGGCTTTCGGCAGACCTTTGGCGGCCTGCACAAGCTATACGGCGTGGAACCCGACATGGCCATGTTCGGCAAGGCGATGGGTAACGGTTACGCAATTACCGCAACGATCGGCCGACGCGAAGTCATGGAAGCTGCTCAAACCACGTTCATCAGCAGCACCTTCTGGACGGAACGCATTGGTCCGACGGCCGCATTGAAGACGCTCGAGGTGATGGAGCGCCTTCGATCCTGGGAGACAATCACCGAGACAGGCATGAACATCCGCCAGCGTTGGCAGCAGTTGGCCGACAAGCATGGCCTGAAGATCGATCACTGGGGATTGCCCGCGCTCACCGGGTTCAGTTTCCAGGGACCCAACGCTCTGGCGTACAAGACGCTCATCACGCAGGAGATGCTCGCGAAAGGCTTTCTGGCCGGAAACAGCGTTTATGTCTGCACCGAGCACACGCCGCAAGTGCTTGAGCAGTTCTTTGCTTGTCTAGACCCGATATTCGGGCTCGTCAAGGAGTGCGAGGAGGGGCGGGATGTCATGGGCCTTCTGCACGGCCCCGTGTGCCACGGCGGGTTCAAACGCCTGAACTGACGTGCCGATGAATGTCGTCTTTCGCGCCGACGCATCGCTGCACATTGGTACTGGCCATGTGGTGCGTTGCCTGACACTGGCCGAGGAACTGGCAGCTGGCGGCACACACTGTGCCTTCATCAGCCGCGACCTGCCTGGGAACTTGCTCGAAGCGATTCGACAGCGCGGCTTCGAAGCCTATGGCCTGTCGGGCGAAGTCCGGATTGCGATTCCGGTCGATTCGAACGACGGACCGCTTCCATCCCATGCTGCCTGGCTCGATACGGACTGGTTCAGCGACGCCGCGCAGTCAGCCGCCGCGATTGGCGACACGAGGGCTGATTGGTTAATCGTCGATCACTATGCCTTGGACTGCAGGTGGGAGCGGCAGTTGCGCCCAATCTGCGGGAACCTGATGGTCGTCGACGATCTCGCCGATCGCACGCACGACTGCGACCTGTTGCTTGATCAGAATCTGGGTCGTCAGGCGCGTGACTACGCACAACTCGTGCCTGACGCTTGCAAGGTGCTGACCGGGCCGGACTATGCGCTGCTGCGCCCGGAGTTCGCCAAGCTCCGTGACTACAGCCTCCGCCGGCGATCCGTGGACCAAGTGAAACACATCCTGATCACGATGGGCGGCGTGGACCGGCCGAACGCCACTTCCCGGGTTCTTGAGGCCCTGCGGCACTGCCCGCTGCCGAAAGACTGTCGCATCTCCGTCGTGATGGGACCGCATGCGCCATGGCTCGAGCAAGTGCGAGCGCTCGCTAGACACATGCCGCGGACGACAGAAGTGCGCGTCGACGTGCGAAACATGGCGCAGCTGATGGCCGATGCCGACTTGGCGGTTGGCGCGGCAGGGGGGACGGCCTGGGAACGCTGCTGCATGGGTCTTCCGACGCTGATCGTCGTGCTCGCTGCAAATCAGCAAGCCGGTGCCGCCGCCGTGGCGTCAACGGGAAGCGCGGTATTGCTCGGCGGGGCAGACGACGTGGGGCGCACGTTGGGCCCGGCGCTGGGTTGGCTGGCCCAGGCAGGACACTTGCAGGAGATGAGCCGGGCGGCGCGAACAGTCGCCGACGGCGGAGGTGCGAGCCGTGTGGTGGCAGCACTGCTCGAGCAGAGCGAGCGCGACTGATATGTCTGTCGAGGACACGAGCCTGCGGCCAATGAACGAGGAGGACCTGGAAGTGGTCCTGGCGTGGCGCAATCATCCCGACATCCGGCGTTACATGTTCACGCGTCACGAGATCACGCTGGACGAGCACCGGAGTTGGTTCAGGCAAAGTTCGCGGGACTCGGCGCGCCGACTCCTGATCTTCGCGTCGAATGGCGAAGCCCGCGGCTTCGTTCATTTCAACGGTGTGGCCGCAGGCGGCATTGCGGACTGGGGATTTTACGCCGCGCCCGACGCACCCAAGGGTACTGGGCGAGCGCTGGGTCGCGCAGCTCTGCGATACGGGTTCCAGGTCGAGGGGCTGCACAAGGTCTGTGGTCAGGCACTCGAGGTCAATCTGCCTTCCATCCGATTCCATCGCGCGCTCGGTTTTCAACAGGAAGGCGTTCTCCGCGATCAGTACCGCGATGGGGCCTCTTATCACGCCGTGCTCTGCTTCGGTCTGCTCCAGATCGAGTGGGACGCAGCTGCCCCTGGGTGAGAACCATGCCCAATATCCCGAGCATTCGCATCGCAGGCCGGCGCATCGCCACCGACGAACCACCCTATGTGATCGCAGAATTGTCCGCGAATCACAATGGCAAGCTCGAGACTGCCTTGCGGATCGTCGAGGAAGCAAAGCGCGCCGGCGCGGATGCCATCAAGCTGCAGACGTATCGGCCCGACACGATTACGCTTGATTGCGACAGCGAGGACTTCCGGATTCACGGCGGCTTGTGGGATGGCAGGACGCTTTACGACCTGTACCGGCAGGCCCACATGCCCTGGGAGTGGCACGCACCGCTATTCGAGCGTGCCCGTAAGATCGGCATCACGCTCTTCAGTTCGCCATTCGATGGCACCGCCGTGGACCTGCTTGAGCGGCTGGGCGCGCCGGCCTACAAGATCGCGTCGTTCGAGGCCGTCGACCTGCCGCTGATCAAATATGTGGCTCGCACTGGCAAGCCGATGATCATTTCCACCGGCATGGCGGATGCCGAAGAAATCCAGGAAGCGATCGATGCAGCACGTGCCGGCGGCTGCCAAGAACTTGCGATCCTGCATTGCGTCAGCGGCTACCCCGCGCCTGCCGCTGACTACAACCTGCGCACTATTCCCGACATGATTCAGCGCTTCGGCGTGGTGACAGGGCTGTCCGACCATACGCTCGACAACGCCACTGCGATTGCCAGCGTGGCACTCGGGGCATCCATCATCGAAAAGCACTTCACGCTCGACCGCAGCGGCGGCGGCCCGGACGACAGTTTTTCGCTGGAACCGCATGAACTGTCTTCGTTGTGCCAAGGAGCACGCACCGCATGGCAGGCGCTTGGCGACGTTGACTATGGTCGCAAGTCAAGCGAGATCGGCAATGTGCAGTTCCGCCGCTCGTTGTATTTCGTCAAAGATCTTCGGGCGGGGGAGGTCATCACGCCGGACTCGGTGCGCAGCGTGCGGCCGGGCTTCGGGGCGGCGCCGAAGTATCTTCAGGCCGTGCTGGGAAGGCGCGTGAAGAGTGACACGGCTGCCAATACGCCGGTGCGTTTGGATTCAATCGAGCCATGATCGCGAATCAACTGGGACGCCGGGAATTGTGCGGGCCATGAGATGCTGCGTCGTAGCCGGCGCCGCGTCAATTGTTTCGGACTGAATCATGTCGAAGACCATTACGCTGTTGAAGGGTCACACGCAGACTGCGCCAGCCGGCGAGGTGGGTTTGCTTTTCGAGTGCGCATCGGATAGCCGGGTGAGGCGGGATTTTCCTGGAGCCCTGAGCCTGTCGGAACTCATCGGCGATTTCGACACGGTCAAGAGTCGGGCGTTTGCGCTCTCCGCGAAACTCGTGGTGAACGAGCCGCCATTACGAGGTCTGCGGCAGTTGGCGATCTTCGACGAACTGGTCATTCGCGAGCTTCAGAGGATTCTTCATGCGAAAGTGCTCCACGATCGACTTGCGTCGAGTGGTGTTCGCGCCTGCGTATTTGCTGAGCAGTCGGATCTTGCTCAATACCTGGCCTGGCTGACAAAGAGACTCGGGACTGCGATTGACGTCACAGCGCCGGACTCAGCGGGGCACGGTTCCGTGAGTGCCGCGAGGAGGAGTTGGGCGCGTTTGCGCACCGCACGATTCACGTCGGACTCGATTGGCCGCGAGTGGCGGCAAGTCATGGATCGATTGGACCCGTTTCATCGCCGTGCAAGCTTCCGCCGGAAAAAGACGCATTCCCGAGGGCGGCTCTGGTTCTACAGCACCTCATATACCTTCAGCCGCATCGGGCTGATCTACGAGCGGCATTTCCCGGACTCCTTCGAATACCTCGTGGAAGACCCGAAGACGGGCGGTGCTCCATTGGCTTCGATCGGGCGATCGTTCTCTTCGCCGTACGACTTCGTCACGTCGGGAATGGCTCCCACGGGACCGGAAGTCGTCGAAGCCCGAGAAGCCATTCGGACGCATCTGCAGTCCGTCGAACTGTCCTCGGATGACGCAGTCGTGAGAGACGCCTACCTGGATAGTCCGGGGCTCGGTACCTTCATTCGCCAGCTATTGCCGCACGGGCTTTTCCAAACCGAGTTATTCAGGGAGTTTGTCAGAGCTGTGGAGCCAACCGCGTTGGTCGTGGGCAACCCGGTCTTCGAGGGCTATGCCCTGCATGCAGCGCAGCAGGCTGAGATTCCGACCTGTCTCTTGCAACATGGAATCCTCGGCGATTTCTGCCAGTTCGTCGATCCGCCAGTTGATCATTACATTGTCCGGGGCGAATTCTGGTGGCAGTTCTTGGCTCCAAAGGCGAGAGCCCGCTCGGTGGTCCTAAATCCGAAAGAGCGTGCCTTTGAACCTGTGACCACGCGGCGGCCAAAGCGTTCGGTCGTATTTCTGACTGCACCATATCGGCCGCAGGAATTCTGGGACGAAAGCGACAGGGAGGAGATCCTGTCCACCTTGCTTGCGGCCTGTGAGCACGGGGATGCGGAACTGGTAATCCGCGTCCATCCAACGGAGCAGATCGGAACATATGAGGCTTCAATGCAGAAATTGGCACCCAAAGACGTGCCGCCGGTGCCGGTCACATACAGTCAAGGGCCTGGCCTCGACGATCTTCTAGAGCGCGCAGCAGTCGCGGTGACATTCTCGTCCACTGCCTTTCTCGATTGCCTTCGGCACCGAGTGCCGATCGTCAGCTTCGGCTGGCACGATTTCAGCTACAAGCATCAGATCGAGGACTACGGCGTCTTTCATTTTTGCGACAGCCTAGCAGACCTGTCGCGGCTGATTCGCATGGCTTTGCAAGGCATATTGCCGCCGTACTCGGCCTCCGTAGCGCCGTTCCTGGCGGACAATTCCGCAGCCGAGTTACAGGGAACGCTTGACGGATTGCTCGGTCTTCGTCCTGCGCCGACATGAAACGCAAACAAGTCATTGCGCCGCGGTTTGTCGATACCGGAAACTACAACGCCCAGAATCTCAACGCCAAAGCGTTGCTGGCGCGATTCGATTCCGAAGATTTCGTCTGGACGGCGACACACTATGGGACGCCGGATTCGTTGGTTGCGAACAATGTGAACGTACGGTTGGCGCGGCTATGGCGTCACCGGCTCTGGATATTGCGCATGTGGCTGCTCTATTTGCAGCCGGCCGACGCGCTCTTCTATCCCGGGCTCCATGAGGTCGACCTGTTGGGGTTGCTTTGGCGAAAGGCTCTGTACCCGCGGCGTCCGATCATTGCTACGCTCGAAGGATTGGCAGGTACGGAGGCCCGCGAGAAGCAGTTGTCCGATTGGGCGGGTCATCCTGTCTATTGCCAACGGGTGGACCAGCGGATGCAGGACAGGATCGATCACATCTTTCGGCTTGCGGATCACATCATTGCGATCAGCCCGTTCCTGGCGGAGATGGGACGCCGACGATACGGCGAAAAGTTCTCCGTGCTGCCGTTGGGTATCGACACGAGAGCTTTCTATCCGGCGTCAGGGAAACGGAGCGGGCGTAAGCGGGTGATCGTGGCGGGCCGCCTCGAAGCGCACAAGCGTCCGGAGCTGTTCTTTGAAATGGCGAAGCGGTTTCCGCATGCCGACTTCATCTGGTACGGGGAGGGTTCGTTGCGTCAGGGACTGATGCAAAAAGCGGCGGCTCGCGATTTCGTAAACATCAGCTTTCCGGGAAGCTTGCCTCCGGCAAAGCTTGCGGATGCATTGCGTCAGGCCGACGTGTTCGTTCTACCCGCCAAATCCGAAGGCGTGCCAAAAGTCAGCCAGGAGGCCGCAGCCTGTGGTCTCCCGGTGGTCTTGTTCGGGTATTACGAGGCGCCGTCCGTCCTGGATGGCGTAAACGGCTACGTCGTCTGGGACGACGAGCAATTCTTCGATCGAATCGGCGAATTCCTCGACGATGCGGAGCAAGCCGCGCTGATGGGAGCGAATGGCGCTCGCATGAGCAAGGAGTGGGACTGGGACGTGTTGGCGCCGCGATGGCAATCCGCTATCTCGAGCATGATTCCGGACTGATGGAGATGGACGCTATCAGGTGACGCCGCAAACCCGAAATCCGGCGAGACAACTGGGCGGCCAGGCGGCGTTCTTCTTCCTTGGTAACGTCTTCACGCTGCTGGTCGGCCTGCCGCTGCAGATCTACGTGGCTCGGATGCTGGGAGCGAGCGGCCTTGGCGTGTTCAGTCTGATTGAGGGTGGCGTCAGCCTTGCTGCCGGGCTGATCGCTTTCGGGCAAGCGCCCACATTGGTCAAATTTATCCCGTTTCATCTGGAGCGCGGCGAGTTCCCCTGCGTCCGCCAGTTGGTCACCCGTGGCGCAACGCTGCTGTTGGCGGCCGGAGGGCTGGCGTATGGCGCCGCACTACTGACACTGCCGCTCGTCGAGAAGATTTGGCCGATCGTTGCCGAGTACCGGAGCGCGGTGATCGTCATGGCGCTTCTCATTCCTCTCAGCATCATCAGCTTCTTTCTGCAACAGGGATTGCGCGGATTTCAGGAGATTCGTTACATCGTCATCGGGTCGTCCTTCATGCAGTTGGCCGTCAAGGCAGTGCTGTCGCTTGCGTTGCTGGCTGCAGGATTCCACTTGATGGGGTACGTCTGGGCTGTTGCCCTGTCCGCGCTTTTCGCCGTAGCCTGGATGGCGGTAGGCTTGAAGCGACGACTTTCGGCGATGCCGTCCCCTGTCGAAACGGAATGCTCCTCTGGCAACCGGGAAGCCTGGCGAGATTATGCCCGAGTCATGTACAGCGGCTCTTTGCTTGGCATCGGCGGGTCTTATCTAGACAGGTTTGTGCTAGGAGCCTTTGCGGGCACGAATCCCGTGGGCATCCTGGCCGTGGTGAAACAACTGCAGCAGATGCCAGTCATATTCCTGCAGATGTTTCTTGCAGTTGCGGCCCCAATGTTTTCAGCCGCCCATTCTCGGGGCGCAATAGACGAGATCCAGCACATCTATCACCTGACGACGGACTGGGTCATTCGCCTGTCGGCGCCGCTGTTCATCTTCTTCTTCCTGTTTGCGGAACCTCTGCTGCGGCTTTACGGGGCACAATTTGCGTTAGACGGCGTGCTCCCGTTGCGGATTCTCCTGGCGGGCCAGTTGGTCAACCTGGGATTTGGGCCGGTCGGCAACGTGATGTACATGAGCGGCATGGAGAAACAGGCGCTGAATCTGTCCGTTTATCAGATGGTCCTTACGGTCGTGGGTTTTCTTGCCTTGGTTCCGGCGTTCGGACTCGCCGGCGCGGCCTGGACCATTTCCGCGAGCGTCGTGTTCATCAACATCGCCGAGTTCTCTGTCGCGCGGAATGGGATGGATCTCCGCTGGTACGATCGCCGGTACCTGCGCTGGATAGGGCCCACCTTGGGGTCCAGCGTTGTCGGTTTGGGGGCCAAAAGCTTCAGTTCGTCCGACGTCGGTCCGGTGGCGCTTGCCGTCTGCCTCGCATCCTTGTACGCGGTCTTTCATGGCATCTCGATTGCCCAGGGCCTGCATGACGACGACAAGCAATTGTTGAGTCATCTCCGCGCCCGGCTTGGCGTCATCTGAGCGAGCTTTGCAAGGCGCGCAGTTCGATAGGGTCGTCGCGCGACCGCAGTTATGGAGGATGGATCGTCCCTTGACGTCGTGCGCACGGGTAGACAGATGGAAGAGAAGCTGACATACCGACTTGACCTCGACGACAGTCAATGGGACGAAGCCCTGGCGAAGCTTGGCGGGCACCCGCTGCAATCAGCGCGGTGGGGCAGGGCCCGGCAGCGGGCTGACGGGCTCAGTTATGTCGCGATGGCGGCATACCACGGCACCGAAGCGGTCTGGATGGCGAGAGCGGAAATTCGAACCATCCCGGCGCTCGGCAAGGTGGCCTGGATTCCGAAGGGACCGGCATTTTCTGGCCCGTGGACCAGCGAGGTGCACGAGTCGGGGTTGCGGGAGTTGACCTCGCAGGGCTTCCTACTTTGCGCCTGGAGTCCTTGGCGACCCGCCGCCGACCAGTTGGTTGCATCGAATGGGCCCAGGACGATCTGGATTGATCTCACGAAGGGTCGGCAGCAACTCTGGGCGGAGTTGCAGAAGAAATGGCGGCACGGTGTGGGATACGCTGCGCGCGCGGGTGTCACGGTCGCCCAGACCCGTGACGAGCGGCAAACGTGTGATTTCTTTGGGCTTTGTCGCGCCGTCAGCCACGCCAAGTCGTTCGAATTGCCGGCATCCGAGCTGTTGATGCGGAGCTTGATAGAGGGCGCGAACGACGGGCCGGTATCAACGCACCTGTTCATTGCGAGCCATGAAGGCAGACTGGCCGCAGGCGCCTTTGTGCTGAGATGCGGACGGTCGGTCCACTACTTCTGGGGCGCGACGAATCGCGATCTTGCGGAGCTGCGACCCGGCGAAGCGGTGCAATGGGCAATCATCGAGTGGGCCCTGTCGCAGGGATACGAAGTGTACGATTTGGAAGGCGTCGATCCAGTGGGTAATCCGGGCGTTTATCAGTTCAAGAAGAAGATAGGCGGGCAAGAGATCGGGCTCGAGCAGATTCATTTGTCGCCGTTCGGGCTTCGGGGCGGGCTCGTTGCGTCGGTTCTCTCGCGAAGACTTCGACTGAATGGCTAGGATTCGGCACGCGACTGGTGCGTACCACCACAGCGCGCACGACGCCGAATAGAGTGACTAATGCTTGGTTCGCCTCAACCTGCGATTGTTCTGACGCCTTGGTTCCCGAATGTCCCCGGGGAGCGCGAGGGAAACTATGTATACGATTCGGCCCGGGCGATTTCCGAGCAAGGCTGGCCCATATCCGTTCTGGTAGCACGCCCGCTCCGCCCGGGTACTCTCGGAAGGCTCGGCGGCGAAAGGCATCGCAGCGAGCTGAATCGCACGGATTTCGTCGAGTTCGATCATGTTCGACTGGTTAGGCACCTGAGCTTCCCGAGAAATCTCCTGCCGCGGGCTAGAGACCTGCTTCTTGACAGGTCGCTGACCCCGGCTTTGATCCGGTTGGTTGCGGAGACGAGGTCCCGTGTCATCCACGCCCACACCGAGGCTCTGGCACCTGCCGCAGTTGCGGCGGGCAAAGCGACCGACTCAAGAGTCGTCGTGACGTTGCACGGAGTCAACCTTGCGCCACGTTACTTTGACCTGCCGGCGCGGCGCAGGCGCTTTCGGCGCGCATTGTCCGAAGCAGACCGGGTGATCATCGTTGGCGAGCCCCTGCGCGGGTTCTTCCGCGAGTTGGTCGGCAGCGACGACCATTTCCGCGTCGTTCCCAATGGCTTCTCATTGATGGCGGCCGAGCGGCATACGCCGGTGCTTGCCGCCGGTCGCGAGATTCGTTTTATCAGCGTTTCGAACCTGAACGAAGGAAAAGGAATCGACATCAATCTCGAGGCGCTGTCCAAACTGCAGTCGGAGGGAATGAAGGACTGGACCTATACGGTCGTGGGTGACGGCGAGCAGCAGGGTCGACTTCTGGGAATGGTCCGTGAGTCCCGACTGGAATCCAGGGTTAGGTTCGTCGGCGCACGCCCGCATGAAGAAATCGCCCGGTTCCTGGCGGATGCGGACGTCTTCATCCTGCCATCGTATCGAGAGGCGTTCGGGATCGCGTACTTGGAGGCCATGTCAGCCGGGCTGCTGGTGCTTGGTGTCCGGGATCAAGGACCGTCGGCGTTCATTGAACATGGTGTAAGTGGGCTGCTCGTGGCGCCACGCGACGTTGCCAGTTTGGCGAAACAACTGTCGCTGATCATGAGCGACGTCGAGCCTTTTCGTGCCGTCGCAGAAAACGCGAAGACGGCGAGTGAAAGATTCACGTGGCGTCGGCATGCCGAAGATCTCGCGGCCATCTATCGCGAGGTACTGGAGGAGTTGCTGTGAATGCGCGCCGCGGGATGCTTCTCGTGTACATCGAGCCCACGCCATACATCCTGGGCCTAGTGGCGGAACTGAGGCAATTGCATGCCGAGCCAATGCGTGTCTTGTTTCTCACCGAGAATGCGAGCCAGGATTGGAACCTGTCTGTCCCGGAGTTCTGTGAGACGGCACCCGCGGGCATGATCGAGTTCATTCGGCGTGCCTGGCACGTCCTCGGGCGTCGAAATGTTCGGCTTGTTCACTCCGGTGGATGGGGCGGCGACGCGCGACTCTCGATTCTGCTGCTGATGGCCTCTGCCAGGGGGATCCCGCTATTCGTCGAATCGGATACGCAGAAGCCGTTCCGGGAGTCGAGCTGGAAAGCATGGATGAAGCGACTGGTCTATCCGGCACTCTTTCGAATACCGGCCGGGTTCCTGCCGGGCGGTGCGCGTCAGGCGCAATACCTGAGATCATTCGGTGTTGCGGATTCACGGATACGGGTTGCTCAGATGACGGTGGACGTACAAGCGATTCTGTCCTTTGCCGCTGGATTCGGTATCGAGCAGCGCACGGCCTGGCGGAGCAGGCTTGCCATTCGGCCATTCGAGACGATTGTCCTGTTCGTGGGGCGCTTGGAACCTGAAAAGGGTATTGATCCCCTCCTGCAGGCATTCGAACGTCTTGCGCAAGCGAGCGCGTCAATCAAGCTTGTCCTAGTGGGCGATGGCACTCTGCGCGAGGAGATCCATGCGCAGTCTATGCGATCGAACTGGCTGATTGCTCCGGGACGGCTCACAGGCGCGGAATTGCTGGAGGCATATTGCTCGTCCGACATCTTCGTCTTGCCGTCGCGATTCGAACCGTGGGGATTGGTCGTGAACGAGGCCATGGCGGCCGGACTGCCTGTTGTCGCCTCCAATCGCGTCGGCTGCGTCGATGATCTCATTGACGGACGAGACACGGGAATGACCTATGAGTTTGCGTCTGACGATGGCGTCTTCAATGCCGTGAAGGCGCTTCTAGACGACCCCGACGCACGTAATCGAATGGGCAGCAATGCCCGTCGCTTGATCTCGTCCTGGACATTGCATGCTGAGGCCGAGCGCGTCGTCGGCGCGTGGGGGAGCCCCGCATGAGGCCCGCGATTCGCAGGCTCCAGAACTGGCCTCTGGCCGTCGCGCTGCTCGGGGGCGTCGGCTTGGTAATTACCTTTCTGGCCCCTATCTTTACGGTGAGCGTCCGCTGGGGATTGATCGTCGTCGTACTGGCCTTCACTCTGCGCCAGCGGCGAGCCCTCGCCTGGATCCGCACGTCGGTCGGAATGCTGCTTGTCATCAGCATGTGCTGGGGGCTCATGACCTACTTCTGGTCGCTTCAGCCTCTGCTGACCATCATGAAAGCGGTCGCATTTGCGCTGGTCGTCGTGTCCCTCACGTCGGCAGGCTATCGTTGGCTGCGCATGAATGAGTTGCGGTTTGCATTGGCCTTTCTGGCACCGCTGATGGTCGCGGCAGTGCTTGCCGGGGTGCTGGGCCAAACCTATGAGACGTCCTACGCCGCAACCGGTGGAATGGACCTGTATAGAGGTCTGACGTCCAATCCGAACATGTTCGGCTCGCTGATGTTCATGATTTCACCGCTGCTGCTCTGGCAGTTTCATTGTTCCCGTGGACGCACGCGAGCGCATCTCATGTGGGGTGCCACATTGGCGCTCGTCTTCGGCATGCTGCTGTTGAGCGTATCGCGATCGAGCATCTTGGCGTTTTTTTTGCTGATGGGCGCTTATGGGTTGTCGCTGCCGTTGGCTCGACGCACCAGTATCGTTTTCTTCGCGGGCTTGGCGATCGCCACAGCGGTTCTGATGTGGCCTGGCGCGCTCGACAAGCTGGAAGCAAGATATGTCCGCAAGAACATCCAGGTTCACAATGCCGAAGTCGCGTTTTCGCGACTTACGCCATGGGAGATTTCCTGGGACATGGCCAAGCAAGGCGGCTGGTTCGGCGCGGGCTATGGCGTCAGCATTGACGCAGGTTCGTTCCAGGGAGGTCTGACGGCCGTAGGTTACGGGCGAGAGAAAGGCAATACCCAACTGGCCATCATGGAAGAATCCGGCATCGTCGGCCTCGCGCTGCACCTGCTGCTCGTCATCACTTTGGTGGGCAGCGTGTTACGGGTCTTTCGTTCTACCTGTGATCCGAACGTGCGGGCGCTGGCGGCGATCGTCTTGGGAGCGTTGGTCGGAGCGCTGGTAATCGGTGTATTCGAAGCCTGGTGGGTCGCGCCAGGGGCGCCGGAAAGTCTATGGTTCTGGACGATGGCGGGAGTCGCCCTGGCGCTGGGCGACGCGACCGCGAGGACCTCGGCGCAACGCGTAAGGCGAAAGCGTCGATTGACGAGCACGGCCGCCCCAGGCCGACCTCAAATGCCGAGTCAAACTTCGCGATGAGCAGGCTTGCATGGAAACGTCGAATTGGCCGACTGGCCGGTTGCCTGCAGCGGTCGCGAAGTCGTCGAATCGTACTGCTTTATCATTCGATTGGCGACTCGCCCTGGGCCGTGCGAGAGGCGGATTTTCAGGAGCAAGTTCGCTGGCTCGGGCGAACGAGCGTCTGCACGCTCGACGCATTGCTGAATTGCGACCAGACCCGCGGACTGAGCGTCGCACTTACGTTCGATGACGGTTACGCAAGCCTCGCCAGTATTGCTTTAGACATACTTTCGGTGTCAAAAATGCCAGCGACGGTGTACCTGAATGCCGGCTTGATGGATGAGCACGCGCATCGGCGTTCCAACGCCGCCGACGGCCATTATCCTGACGAAGAGTTCCTCTCGTGGGACGACGTGCGGCGATTGCACAAGCGCGGCTGGACGATCGGCTCGCACGGGGTTGAGCATATTGATCTGACGACCGCCGCCCCCGACCGTGTGGAAAGGGAACTGCGCACGTCCAAGGCGATGATCGAATCGCGCGTCGGTAAGGTCTGCGAGCACTTCTCCTATACCTGGGGCAGGAACAACGCTTCCCTTCGGTCGGCGGTGCGCGAAGCTGGCTACCGCTATTCAGCTGCTGCTATCCATGGTCCGGTTGCCGGCGGATTCGATCCGTTCGCAATACCCCGGATCGACATTCACCGGGACTACACGATCGAAGACTTCGCTGCGATCGTGCGTGGCGACTGGGATTTCCTGGGTTGGTGGCAGCGCATACGGCCAAGGTCCGCTTGAATATCCTCATCAACGCCGTCTCCATCAAGGAGGGCGGGTCGAAGGTTGTTCTGCTGCGCCTGCTGGAAGAATTCATTCGACAGCGGCCGCACGACTCTTGGTATGTTGCCGCGCATCCTTCGATGGTCACAGCATTGCCGGAGCACCCTGCGGTCTTTCCGATTCCAGTCGCGGCGTCCGCGCGTTCGCCGTTGCATCTTCGACTCTGGTATGAGACGTCTTTGCCGCGCCTGATCGGAACACATCGTATCGACATCGTGTTTTCGCAGACAAATTACTTGCCGTGGCGCCGCTTGGCATGCCCGACGCTGCTTCTCGTGCAGCACGCCGGGCATTTCTCGGAGGTCTTCCGGGCGCGGATGACGTCGGAATCACACAGCGCATTGAACCGGCTGGTGTTTCGTTCTACTGGGCGGTGGGTGCGGAGATCCGTGAAGACGGCGTCTCGGGTAACGATTCAGACTTCGGCGTTGGCGACCGAGATCCTGCGCGACGTGGATGTGCCCGCCGAACGGATGGTTGTCATCCCCCACGGACCAGGCTTGGCGGTTGCCCGGCGCCCGCGGGCATTTGCCGCGCATGATGTCTGGCGCATTGGATACGTGACAAAGTACGGAGTTCAGAAGAATTTCGAGGCCCTGCTCAGGGCCAGTACGATTCTGCGCAAAAGCCAGGCCATCGAACTGATTCTGACTCTTGATGAGCGGGCCCCTGGCTTTCAGCAAGTTGCAGCGGCCATCGAACGGTTGGGCCTCGGTGACATCGTGCGGAATTATGGCGAAATACCGGAGAGCCGTATCGAAGGGCTGTACGACAGCCTGGATATCTTTGTCTTTGCCTCCGTGTGCGAATCCTTCGGCTTTCCGCTGGTGGAGGCCATGGCTCACGGATTGCCGATCGTCGCAGCTGACATAGCCAGCACTCGTGAAATCGGTGGCCAGGCTCTCGATTACTTCGCGCCTGACGATTTTGCGGACCTAGCCAGGAAGATCGAGCAAATCATGGTCCAGCCGGCACATTACAATGCGATGGCGGACCGATCAGCACAGCGCGCCCGGGACTTCGATTGGGCACGCTCGGCCCAGGAGAACTTGGCATTGATGGACCAACTTGCCGGCGCCGCTCGCTCATCGTCATGAATAGGATGGTCGACGCGCAAGCAGGGATTCGTCAGCGCGATACCGCGGCACACTACGAGAGCCATCCGTTCGAGTTCATGACGGAAGGGGACATGGCCCGCATCGAGGCGTTGCAGCCGGTACCGTTCCGTCGTTTCGTCACTCGGTACCTCGGCACGTGTTCCTCGGTGGCCGATGTAGGTTGCGGGCCCGGCCGTGCCACGGCATATCTTGCGGCCAAGGGATTGCACGTCACCGCGATCGACCTGACGTTCCATTCGCTGGGCCTGGCCCGTGGTCGCGCGTCCGCGGCGCAATTCGTACAATGCAGCAACTTGAACTTGCCTTTTCAGGACGACACGTTCGATGCAGTCATTTCGGACGGTGTCATTCACCACACGCCGGATCCCTACCGCTCGTTCGTCGAGAACGTTCGGATACTGCGCCGGGGCGGTCATATGTACCTCGGCGTGTACAAACGCAACCGGTACTATTACTACCTCTACACCTACCTAGGCCGACCCGTGCGCTGGCTGGAGCAGCGGCCTTGGGGCCGGGCGCTGGTGAACAGCACGTTACTGCCGATCTATTACGTCGTTCACCTGGTCAAGTCGAGGGGTCGCCGTACATGGTCAGGCGCAAAGGGATTCTTTTACGATTACATCATCACGCCGACGGCCACCTTCCACACACGGAACGAGATCGAGAACTGGGCGGCAGCGAATGCACTGGAACTGCTGGAATATGACCCCGACGTCGGGAACGTGCATGCGTTCTTCTTGCGCAAGAAGTGATCCGTTACTTCGTCACGGTGCCGGGTCCCGGTGAAGATCTGCATCGTTTCTTCCTGTGGCGGTCATCTGACCGAAGTGCGACAGTTGAAGGCAGTCTATGAGGCATACGAGCACCTGTATGTACTGAACGACCACGTGCAACTGCCCGACGACATGATCCGCAAGACGCTGTTCATCAGGCATTCGGAGCGGGACTGGTTGTTCGTAGTCAATCTGTGGGAAGCAGCGCGAATCTTGGCGCGCGAACGCCCAGACGTGATCCTGAGCACCGGTGCGGGGCCGGTCGTGCCCTTTGCGCTCATCGGGCGGCTGTTCTTCGGCGTGAAGGTGATCTTCGTCGAGACCATTACGCGAGTGGTGCGGCCATCGCTGACCGGTCGCATCATGTATCATCTCGCCCACCGTTTCTATTATCAGTGGAAGCCTTTAGGCCGCTTTTTCCCGCGCGGCCGATACGGCGGCCTTGTAATGTGACCTGCTTCGTTTCGGTTGGAAATCTCAAGAAGCCATTCGATCGGCTTCTGCTGGCAGTACGGGACAACGTCGCGCTGTTACCTGCGCCTGTTGTCGTGCAGTACGGCCACACACCGTTCAGTGGCGCGGGCTGTCAGGCGGTCGAATTCCTGAAGATGGAGGATTTTCAGCGCCTTGTCGCCGAGGCGGATCTGGTGATCCTGCACGGCGGCGCGGGTTCCATTATCACCGCGCTGCAGGCAGGCAAGAAGCCGATCGTCATGGCGCGACGGGCGCAGTTCGGTGAGCATATCGACGATCACCAGCAAGACCTCGTGTCCGAATTGGCCGATGCTGGCCGCATCCTAGTCGCGCACGACGTTGCCTCGTTGGCATCGGCCATTGAGCCCGCGCTCCTTGCGAGCCGGTCGCCGGTTACACTTCAGCCGACGCGTGACGTCACGCTCGCAAAATGGATCCGTTCCGATCTCAAAGCCTGGGCGCTTGGCGCCAAGGGAAGACATTGAAAGCAATCCTGGGAATCAACGCCTTTCACGCCGATGCAGCCGCTTGCCTGGTCGTGGATGGCCATATCGTAGCCGCGGCAGAAGAAGAGCGCTTTCGGCGCATCAAGCATTGGGCAGGGTTTCCGTCGGAGGCAATCCGCTGGTGCCTTGCGGATGCGGCATTGACTCCTGGGGACCTCGCGCACGTAGCGATCAATTCGGACCCGCATGCCAACCGCTTGCGGAAGCTGGCGTACCTGCTGGCCTACCGACCGGATCCACGCTTTCTGATGCAGAAGCTGCGCAACAAGCAGGAGCGTGCCGGCGTCGAGGACGAATTGCGCAGACTGTTTCCGAATAGTGGTTCCGGTGCGAAGGTGCATTTCGTCGAGCATCACCTCGCGCATCTGTCGTCAGCCTTCCACTGCTCGCCGTTCGATGAGGCGGTGGCCGTTTCCGTGGATGGATTCGGCGATTTCGCGAGTGGTGCATGGGGCATTGGCCGCGGTTCCGATGTAAGTGTGGATGGCCGCGTCTTTTTTCCGCATTCGCTGGGGGCGTTTTACACCGCCGTCACCCAGTTTCTGGGTTTCCCCAACTACGGCGATGAGTACAAGGTGATGGGGCTGGCTCCATACGGGGAGCCTCGCTATCTCGATCAGATGAGGCAGATCGTTCCCCTCGAAACAGACGGGAGCTATCGGCTTTACCTGCAATACTTCCGGCACGCGCGCGAACGATTGCCGCATCAGTGGTCGAGTGGTACGCCCGTCGTCGGGGCGCACTGGTCTCCGGCAATGGAGCAGCTGCTCGGGCCCGCCCGCCGCCCGGACCAGCCACTCGAGCAGCGTCACAAGGACATCGCGCGATCTGCCCAGGCGATGTACGAGGAAGCGTTCTTTCATCTGCTGAATGCCCTGCATCGCCGTTACCAGGTCGACCAGCTGGCGATCGCCGGCGGCTGCGGGATGAATTCCGTGGCGAACGGCAAGGTGACGCAGAAGACGCCGTTTCGACGCATCTACGTCCAGTCGGCGGCCGGCGATGCCGGCGGTGCGATCGGGGCGGCGTTGACTGTCTGGCATCAGCAGGGCGGGGCGCGTTGCCAGCCAATGAACCATGCTTACCTTGGCCCGCGCGCCGATCGTGGAGAGATTGAATCATTGCTGGCCGCCCGATCGAGCGACATCGAGGCCGCGGGCTGCTCGGCGCGCCATGTCGACGATGAACGCGTGCTTTTCGACGAGACGGCTGCCGCGATCGCCGAAGGCCTCGTAATCGGTTGGTTCCAGGGACGCATGGAGTGGGGGCCCCGAGCGCTAGGCAATCGGTCGATCCTCGGGGATCCGCGCCGCGCCGACATGAAGGACATCCTCAACCTGAAGATCAAGCGGCGCGAATCGTTTCGGCCGTTTGCGCCGTCCGTGCTGCGCGAAGCGGTTCCGGAATGGTTCGAGCTGGATGGCGATGTGCCGTTCATGATGCAGGTGTACCCGATCCGGCCGGAGAAGCGTGCCCGGATTCCGGCCGTGACCCATGTAGACGGCACGGGCCGCCTGCAGACGGTCACTCACGAGGACAATCCGCGCTACTACGCCGTGATCAACGCATTCCGCGCACGGACGGGCGTGCCGATGGTGCTGAACACGTCCTTCAACGAAAACGAGCCGGTGGTCTGTCGCCCGGAGGAAGCGCTGGACTGCTTCCTGCGCACGAAGATGGATGTGCTGGTGCTCGAGAATGTGATAATCCGTCGCGGCCAATCGATGAGGCAACCTTCTTGACACGCAAGGCACTGATCACCGGCATTACCGGGCAGGATGGCGCGTACCTGGCAGAGTTCCTGCTCGGCAAGGGGTATGAAGTACACGGCATCAAGCGCCGCGCCTCGTCATTCAACACCGATCGTATCGATCACCTGTATCGCGACCCGCACGAGTCGGGAGTCCAACTCAAGCTGCATTATGGCGACCTCACGGATGCCACGAACCTGATCCGGGTCGTCCAGCAGGTGCAGCCGAACGAGATTTACAACCTGGCCGCGCAGAGCCACGTGGCCGTCTCGTTCGAGACGCCCGAGTACACGGCCAATGCCGATGCGCTGGGCACGCTAAGGCTGCTGGAAGCGATTCGGATCCTGGGCCTGGAACGGACGACCCGTTTCTACCAGGCCTCGACCTCCGAGATGTACGGCAAGGTGCGGGAGATTCCGCAGAAGGAGACGACGCCATTCTATCCGCGGTCGCCGTATGGCGCCGCCAAGGTTTATGCCTACTGGATCACCGTGAATTACCGGGAGGCCTACGGCCTCCATGCGTGCAACGGCATCCTGTTCAATCACGAATCGCCGGTCCGCGGCGAGACGTTCGTTACCCGCAAGATCACTCGCGGGCTCGCGCGCATCCGGGAAGGGCTGGACCAATGCCTGTATCTCGGCAACCTCGATTCGCTGCGCGACTGGGGCCACGCCCGGGACTACATCCGCGCGCAATGGCTGGCGCTGCAACAGCAGGAGCCCGACGACTACGTGATCGCCACAGGTGAGCAACACTCGGTGAGGGAGTTCGTGGAAATCACGGCATCGAAGCTGGGGTTTGCCATTGAGTGGCGGGGCGCCGGCGTGAAGGAAGAGGGCATCGATCGTGCGACGGGCCGCGTGCTGGTGAGGATCGATCCGCGATATTTCCGGCCGGCCGAGGTCGATTCCCTGGTCGGGGACAGTTCCAAAGCTCGGGCAAAGCTGGGTTGGCAGCCTGAGATTTCCTTCCAGGCACTCGTAGAGGAGATGGTCGCAGCCGACGTCGATCTCGCGAAACGCGATTCGCATCTGGCACGCGAGGGTTTCGAGGTCAATCCGCCCCATGAATGAGTCCGAGCGAATTTTCGTTGCGGGTCATCGAGGCCTGGTTGGCTCGGCGGTCGTGCGCGAATTGCATCGGCAAGGCTACGACAACCTGGTGCTTCGGACATCGGGTGAACTCGATTTGCGCGACCAGACGGCGGTCAGCCATTTCTTTTCTGCAGAGCGACCGGCATACGTCATCCTGGCCGCCGCCAAAGTGGGCGGCATTCTCGCTAACAGTACGTTCCCAGCGGATTTCATCCGCGACAACCTGCAGATCCAAACGAATGTCATCGATGCCGCCCGGCTGTCTAGCGTTCGCAAGCTCTGCTTCCTCGGCTCGAGCTGCATCTACCCCAAGCTGGCGCCACAGCCGATCCACGAGGATTCACTGCTGACGGGTCCGCTCGAGCCGACTAATGAGTGGTATGCGGTCGCCAAGATCGCCGGCCTTAAGTTGTGCCAAGCCTACCGGCGCCAGTACGGGTTCAATGCTATTTCGCTGATGCCGACGAACATGTATGGGCCCGGCGACAATTTCGACCTGCAGAATTCGCACGTCCTGCCTGCGCTCATCCGTCGCTTCCACGAGGCCAAGTTGCGCGGTGATGCCGAGGTCGTCGTGTGGGGAACGGGTACGCCGCGCCGCGAGTTCCTGTACGTGGACGATCTTGCCCGGGCGATCGTTCATCTGATGCGGGTCTATGGGGGCGAAGAATTGGTCAACGTCGGATGCGGACAGGACGTCACTATCCGTGAGGTCGCCGAGATGGTGTCGGCCGTGGTTGGATTTACGGGTCGCATCACGTTCGACGCGACCAAGCCCGATGGCACCCCTCGCAAACTTCTGGACACGAGCCGCGCGGCCTCGCTCGGCTGGCAACCGTCGGTCGCTCTGCGCGACGGCGTCGCCGCAACCTATGCCTGGTACTGCGATCAATAAGGTTTCGACCGACAGAGTCTCACGTTGCCGGACCTGAGAATCTCGGTGATCACCGCCGTTCGCAATCGAGTCGCGACGGTGGGTGAAGCACTGGACAGCGTCCGCTGCCAATCATGGCCGCAGGTTGAGCACATCCTCATCGACGGTGTCTCTACCGACGGGACGCTTGAATTGCTGACCGCTCGATGCAGTGAATTCGACGTGCTCCTGAGCGAGCGCGATAGTGGCATCTACGATGCGCTGAACAAGGGTCTCGCCTTGGCCACCGGCGACGTAATTGGCCTGATGCACTCCGACGACGTGTACGCCGACGGAAATGTGCTTAGGGATGTCGCCGCGGCTTTCGCGGATCCGGATGTCGATGCCGTGTACGGCGATCTGGACTATGTGTCGCAGAGCGATACGAGCCGGGTGGTCCGTCGCTGGCGCTCGGGCGAGTATTCACCGGCCCTGCTTGCGCAAGGATGGATGCCGCCGCACCCGACGCTCTACCTGCGTCGTCAAGTCATCGAACGGTGGGGCGGGTACGATGCCGGTTTCCGCATCGCCGCCGACTACGACGCAATTCTTCGCTATTTCGGCAAGGGGAAGATTCGGCCAGCCTATCTTCCGCGTGTCCTCGTGAAGATGCGTGTCGGTGGCGAAAGCAACCGGTCCGTCGGGCGCATATTCCGCAAGTCACGGGAAGACTACGCCGCACTTCGCCGGAACGATGTCGGGGGCGTCCTCACACTAGCACTTAAGAATCTCAGTAAAGTGGGCCAGTTCTTCTAGCCGCTTTCAAACGTGCATGACAGGGACAGCAACAGCAGGCCGCAGCCACAAGACCCGGGTCGATATCCAGGCGCTGCGCGGCTTTGCGGTGCTGGCTGTCGTTCTCTACCACGCCGACATTGGGGTCTTTGCGGCTGGTTATCTCGGCGTCGATGTCTTTTTCGTGATTTCAGGATTCCTCATCTCGCGCCTCATTCGCGACGGTATCGAGCAGCGCAGCTTCCGTTTTTCCGACTTCTACTTGCGCCGCGCCAAGCGCCTCCTGCCGGCCGCCTACGTAACGCTAGCAGTGACGGTATTGCTCTCACCGCTGTTTCTAGCGACTGCAGAAATGAGGGATTTTCGCGATCAAGTGGTGGGAGCCGTCACTTTCACTGCCAACGTGGTTCTCTGGAGGCAGTCCGGATACTTCGGGGGCGCAGCCGAACTGAAGCCGCTGCTGCACTTCTGGTCGCTGGCCATCGAGGAGCAGTACTACTTTTTCCTGCCGGCAATCATGGTCTTCATGCCCCGCCGATTCTGGACACGCGGCGCGGCACTGGTACTGGGCGGGAGCCTCACCATCTGCCTCCTGCGTGCGGGACATGAGTCTACTTTCTACCTCCTGCCTACGCGCGCTTGGGAACTGGCGCTGGGTTCGTTCGGGACGCTCATGGCGCGAGGCCCCGCACTCGATCGACTTCTCGTGATCTTTTTCTGGCCTGCCTTGGCCACCATGGTTGCCCTGAGCATGGTTCAATTTGGCCAGTACCACCCCGGCTGGGATGCGGTGTTCATCTGTGTCGCGACGCTTGTTGTGATCATGCGAGCCCACCCTGTCCTGTCCATTGGGCCGGCGATTCGCGGATTCAGCTGGGTCGGCGACATGTCCTATTCACTGTACTTGGTGCATTGGCCGTTGTTTGCTTTCTTGCACAACGTTTGGGTGGCTGCACCATCCAAGGTGCCGCCCACTGCCATTCGCATTGGGCTGATCGGACTGTCATTCGTACTGGCGTATCTTCTGCATCGCTATATCGAAGAACCCGCTCGCCGAATGGAGTTGGCGCGATATCGCATCGTGGTTGCCCGGCTTGCCGCTGCCGGTTTCGGCCTCGTTCTAGCGGTCACCGGCATTTCTCACGCTACAGAAGGCACCAGGAATTTTGCGGACGTCCGACAAACGAACTTCGGCTTTGGTGTTGCATGCGAATTCGACGAAAAGTTTCGTCCGATTCGCGAGTGCCGAAACTCGGAAAGGCCGGAAATGCTCGTTTGGGGAGACTCTTTCGCAATGCACTTGGTGCCAGGCCTCGCAGGATACGTGAGTGGGCCGCCACCAATGATTCAGGCTACGCGGTCAGAATGCGGGCCGCTCCTCGGTGTCGCGGAAATCCGCGAAGGGTCGTATGACCGTGCTTGGGCGGAAAGCTGCATCGCTTTCAGTCAGTCGGTCGTCGATTACCTGGGAGCGGCCAACTCCATTCGGACAGTAGTCTTATCGAGCCGTTTCGAGCAATACGTCCGGACTGGGGGACAACTGCTCGAGAGGGATGCGAAGGACGGTACCTTTCATATGACCCGCACTGGCCAGGCCGAAGCCATCGGAAGTCTCGCGAGGACAGTCGATGCCATACGCAGGCTTGGCAAGCGGGTCGTAGTTGTTGCGCCGCCGCCGAGCGGCGGCTTTGACGCAGGACGATGCGTGGAACGACTGATACGGAGGCTGCCTACGCTCGGTGGAAATGAAGACTGCGTGATCTCATTGGAAGACTATCGGGCCAAGAACCGGAACGTGCTTGATTTACTCGTCGCGCTCCCAGCCAAGGCCAGAGTCGCGGTGATCTCTTTCGATCCCTATCTCTGCGACTCCGTATCTTGCAGGACGCATGTCGATGGAGAACTCATCTATCGGGATGAGCAGCACCTTTCAATAGAGGGATCCATCTTCCTCGCCAATGCCGCCTCGCTGGTAACGAAGATCGGCGAGCTGGCGAAATAGTCCATCAGGACGGGCGCGTGAATTTGGCGCGAGCCACTAAGCTGTTGCCGGCACTTGCAGTTCGGGGCCGCCGTGGAATGGAAATCCAATGACCACAGATTTTGATGGCAACTATGGGTGGACTTCTTCGCAAGGGCCCGAGTCGTGTGGCTACGTGACACCCCGTGTGCTGGAGATAGTCAAGACTCTTGGCGTACGCCGGGTACTCGATCTGGGATCCGGCAATGGCGCGCTATGCGCACGACTATCGTCGGCAGGCTATGAGGCGGTCGGCGTCGAATATGACCAACAAGGTGTTCGAATAGCCTCCGCGGCTTATCCGTACATTCGATTCCATAATTTTGGTGTTCAGGACGATCCCGCGAAACTATTGCTGCATGAAATGCCGTTCGACGCGGTGGTGTCGACAGAGGTGATCGAGCATCTCTACGTGCCGCACCGACTAGCGATTTACGCCAGATACTGCTTGCGAGACGCGGGCTACTTGATCCTCTCCACCCCGTATCACGGGTATCTCAAGAATCTGGCGCTCTCGGTACTAAATAAATGGGATTCGCACCACACGGCACTTTGGCATGGCGGGCACATCAAATTCTGGAGCAGGGCGACCCTGACACAACTTCTAGTCGCAAACGGCTTCAGCGTCATAGGTTTCTCAGGAGTTGGCCGCGTGCCCTACCTGTGGAAGAGCATGGTGGTCGTCGCGCAAAAAGCTACCTAGTCAATTTAGCCAATGCCATTGCCAGCAGGAGTGCCCCTGCCGAGTGGGTCAGCTCTGGTGCTTCGGAATCAAGCCGTCGATTCGGTCAGGGCGATCTGGGCTGGGGAAGCCCAACAACACGCGCAGGCGCGATCGCGCGGCCGACTTGGCGGGCCGGTTGAAGGGCAGGAAGCCGCGAACGACCGCGACCAGTGGGTGGAGGCGGCGGGCAGGTGAACATACCAGGGCCTTCCACTTGCGGCGACGTGCTGGAATCCGGGCTTGCGGGGATCAGGCGGGGTTATTCATCTGTGCGGTTGTGCACCAGAATCGTTCCCTGGATCTGGATCGCCGTGCTGTCTTGGGCGCCGGGACATTCGCAGGGCGGCCTCGTGCACTGCGTCTCGACTAGCGCATATCGCACCGGCCCCGGTGGCAAAATTCGTTGGCGCTTCGGACTTACTATCCGCTGGCCGCAAGGCCGTGCCGGTTCGACTCCGGCCCGGGCACCATTCTCAATTGGCGCGCGCCCGCGTGACGCTGAAACAGAACCCCACCGAAGCGGGGTTCTGTGATCTCAACCTTGCTTGGCTCTACGCCTTGCGCCGTCCCACGAAGCCAAGACCCGCGAGGCCAAGGCTGAGCAGGGCTAGGGTGCCCGGTTCCGGAACAACGTGAAGGGAATTTATCAAGTAGCCGCTGCCAAACGCGTACAGAACGTTTGCCGACGAATTTGAGAAATCACTGAGTTGCCGTCCGGCCATCTGGCTCGCGGCAGCGCTGGTAAACAGTCCCGTGCCAATCGCTCCCAGCTGCACATAAGGATACCCGGCAGCTGTAGTGAAGTACGCCCACTGGTTGCCACCGGCGTTCTCGTAGATGACCAATAGCGGGTTCGCTTCCGCTGTACCGTCGAGGACGAAGCTAAGAGCGCTATATGCGACGCCACCGCTCGAGAATGGTCCATTACCAACCGACGTTGAAGTATCGTCGAAACTGAAACTGCCGGAATGGCCGCCGTCTGCAGTAAATTCATACGATATTGTGGTGGCGCTTGCCGGCGCCGTGCCGAGACCCAAGGCGAGCGTCGCGCTGAAAATAATGGCGATAGATTTTAATTTCATCTCACTCTTCTTATGCCTGTCGCGCGCCCGTGGCGTTTCGGTCCTTGCTGTACGCTGACTTCGAAATCTGTTGCCAGATGGTACAAGAACTGCACAATTCATACCATCCCACCTTTCCTCTTGTAATTCAATACGTTGAAATTCGTTGTGGTCGCCCGCAAAAGACTCTCTGTAAGAAAAATCGACGGTATTCGTGCCCGGCCCGAAAGACCGTGCCGGGCTGAGGAATGAACATGCGGAGTTCCCTTACGCTGCGCTGGCTAGCTGACTGACGTGTCAGTTTGCCTCGGCTGGGACCGGCTGCGGCGATCGGGCAATAGCAACAGAAGGTGGTGTACTGAATGCCGGTTCGATAGGTTGACACCGGCGCTGCGTCCCATATTGATCACACCGATGACTCGACGAATTGGCGAATGGATCGGTCCGGCGTGAATTTCACGAGACTAGTTACGCTGGTAATTTCCCCCTTGGGAACAGCTCTGCTGCTGGGCCTGCTTTCAATAGCGTTCTCATCGCGACGCCACAGCCGAGCCGCCATCGTATCCGGCGCCACTGCAATTGCCTGGCTCTGGCTGTGGTCAACGCCGGCTGCCAGCCTCTGGATCCGCACGTATCTGGAGTCGCAGCACGCAGCGCTACCCGTAGCAGCACTCCCGAACGCCGACGCAATCGTCGTGCTGGGCGGGGCAGTGTCGCCACCTGAGGCGCCGCGGTCTGACGTCGACTTGGGTTCCGCTGCCGACCGCCTCTGGCACGCCGCGCGCCTCTACAAAGCCGGCAAGGCGCCTCTGGTCGTCCTGAGCGGTGGCAGCGACCCCGCCTACAGCGTCATTTCCGAGGCGGAGGCAATGCGGGTCTTCCTGCGCGACCTCGGCGTGCCCGAGAAGGCGATACTGCTGGAAACGGAAAGCCGCAACACGCAGCAGAACGCGGAGAACACCGCGCGGCTATTGCGCGCTCGCGGCATCCATCGAATCCTGCTAGTGACCTCCGCGCTGCACATGGAACGCGCGCTGCTGCAGTTCGAGGGCCGGGGGCTCGAGGTCATTCCCGCCGTCACGGATCGTGAAGCCGGCGCACCGCCGCCGATCCCGTGGCGCTATCTGCCCGACGCG
>CAVSZK010000004.1:0-348400 GCA_963732415.1 uncultured Gammaproteobacteria bacterium | reverse complement strand
TTCCGAGCCACTGGCGCCTTCGCCGCGGCCTTTGTCTTTGCCTTGGCTTTCGGCTTCGCGGCCGCAGCCTTCGGCATCGAGCCCTTCATACGCTTCGCGATCGCGGTCCCCAGGTCGGCCGGCGAACGCACGGTGGTGACACCCGCCGCCTCGAGCGCCGCGAACTTGTCGGCCGCCGTGCCCTTGCCGCCGGAGATCACCGCACCCGCGTGGCCCATGCGCTTGCCGGGAGGCGCGGTCACGCCAGCAATGTAGGCAACGACGGGCTTGGTCACGTGGCGACGGATGTACTCCGCGCCCGCCTCCTCGTCGCTGCCGCCGATCTCGCCGACCATGATGATGCCGTCGGTCTCGGGGTCCTTCTCGAACAGCTCGAGCACGTCGATGAAGTTCAGGCCGCGCACCGGGTCGCCGCCGATGCCGACGCAGGTGCTCTGGCCGAGGCCGTGGTTGGTGGTCTGGAACACGGCTTCATACGTGAGCGTGCCGGAGCGCGAGACGATGCCGACCTTGCCCGTCTTGTGGATGAAGCCCGGCATGATGCCGATCTTGCACTCGCCCGGCGTGATCACGCCGGGGCAGTTCGGACCGACCAGCTGCGAACTCGAATCCTTGAGCGCCGCCTTGACCTTGACCATGTCGTTCACCGGGATGCCCTCGGTGATGCACACGATCAGCTCGATGCCGGCGTCCGCCGCCTCGAGGATCGCATCGGCAGCAAAAGCCGCCGGCACGTAGATCATCGTGGCATTGGCCTCGGTCTTCGCGACCGCGTCGTGCACGGTGTCGAATACCGGCAGACCCAGGTGGTTCTCGCCGCCGCGTCCCGGCGTCACGCCGCCGACCAGCTTCGTGCCGTAGTCGATGCACTGCTCGGAGTGGAACGTGCCCTGCTTGCCGGTGAAGCCCTGGCAGATGACGCGGGTGTTCTTGTTGACGAGGATGCTCATGGGGAGATCCGCAATGTGATTGACGGGAAGTTGGGAGCTGCCGCGCGCGCAGCGTCACTTGGTGCCCGCGCCGCGGCCTCGACTTTCTTCGCCGCATCGGTGAGGTCCGCGGCGGCGATCAGGTCCGAGGCCGCTCTCGGCGAGCAACTTTCGGGCCTTGACCGCGTTCGTGCCTTCGATGCGCACGATGACCGGCAGGTGCAGGCCCAGGTCGCGGGCCGCGCCGATCATGCCCTCGGCGATCATGTCGCAGCGGACGATGCCGCCGAAGATGTTGACGAGGATCGCCTTTACCTTGGGGTTCGCCAGGATCAGCTTGAACGCGGTCGTGACGCGCTCGCGCGTCGCGCTGCCGCCGACATCGAGGAAGTTGGCCGGCTCGCCGCCGTGCAGCTTGATCAGGTCCATGGTGGCCATCGCGAGGCCCGCGCCATTGACCATGCAGGCGATGTCGCCGTCGAGCGAGACGTAGTTGAGGTCCGCTTCGGCGGCTTCACGCTCAATCTCGTCCTCCTGGGATTCGTCACGCCAGGCGACCAGTTCTCTCTGGCGGAAGAGTGCGTTTTCCTCGATGTTGATCTTCGCGTCGAGCGCCATCACGTGGCCGTCGCCGGTGACGATCAACGGGTTCACTTCGACCAGGCTCGCGTCGCACTCGAGGTAGAGCTTGTAGAGGCCGCGGGCGATCACCTCGAACTCTGCGACCTGCGGCCCCTTGAGCCCGAGACCGAAGGCCAGCGTGCGGCAATGCGACCCCTGCAGGCCGACGGCCGGGTGGATCTCGACGCGGATGATCTTCTCGGGAGTCTTGGCCGCGACCTCCTCGATGTCCATGCCGCCGGCCGCCGACGCGACGAACGCAATGTGGCCCGAGTCGCGATTGAGCAGCAGGCTCAGGTACAACTCACGCTCGATCTTCGAGCCGGACTCGACGTAGACTTGGTGGACTGGAAGGCCCTCGGGGCCCGTCTGCTTCGTGGCGAGGCGCGTGCCGAGCATGGCTTCGGCGGCCGAGGCGACGTCCGGAACCGTCTTTGCCACTTTGACGCCGCCCGCCTTGCCGCGACCGCCGGCGTGGACCTGCGCCTTGACCACCCAGACGCCCCCGCCGAGCCGGCGCGCGGCGTCCGCGGCCTCCTCCGGGGTCGAGGCGACGAAGCCGGTGGGCACCGGGATGCCGTAGCGGACGAAGAGCTGCTTGGACTGGTATTCGTGGAGATTCATGGTCGAGGCCAGCTGGGGGCAAGGCCGCGTAGTCTACCCTCTCAGGGCCACCGTCAGCGACCGCGGAATCCACCGACAGCAGGTCCGAAGCGGGACGAACCGGGCTGCCCGAGTTGAAGCCGCCAGCGCGAGGCGAGACACTGCGGCGAATGTCCAATACCCCTACCCCACGCCGGCGGGCCGACGAGGCCACTGACCTGTCCTGGCGGGTGCTCGGCCTGCTGAACGTGTTCCGGCTGCTGGTACCGATGGTGCTGCTGCTGGTGTTCTTCTTCGATGCAGCGCAACGCAGCGTCGGCGCGCATAATCCGGGGCTCTTCATCGGTACCTGCGCGGCCTACTTCGCCTTCGGCCTGGTCTCGATCCGGCCGCTGCAGAAGCGCTGGCCCTCCGCCGAGTGGCTGGCGCTGTTCCAGCTCGTCGTGGACACCACCGCGATCCTGTTGTTCGTGCAGGCGAGCGGCGGCGCCTCCAGCGGCCTCGGCATGCTGCTGATCCTGCCCGCGGGCGCGACTGCGACCATAGTGAGCCGAAGGCTGGCGCTGCTCGCGACCTCGGTGATCACCATCGCCATGCTGTTCCAGACGGTGGTATCGGGCCTCACCGGATTGAGCCATGGCGCGGACTTCCTGATCGCCGGTCTCACCGGTGCGAGCCTGTTTGCAATCACGCTGCTCGCGATTCCGCTCGCCAACCGGCTGCGCGAGAGCGAGGCGATGGTGCGGCAGCGCGATATCGACCTCGCCAACCTGAACGAATTGAACGAGTTCATCGTCCAGCACCTGCGCGAGAGCATCCTGGTGGTCGATGAGTCGGACCGCGTGCGGCTGATCAACGAGACTGCGGCGCGCCTGCTGACCGGGGGGCCGGTTGAGAGCGGCACTCCGCTGGGTGACGTCTCCGCGCGCCTGCTCTACCAGCTGATGGTGTGGAGGCAGCAGGAGTCCGATCGCCGGGACGTCGACCGGCGAGGTTGTCTCGACCGACGGCGGCACCGTGATCCGGCCGCACTTCGTGCCGCTTTCCGATACCGGTCCCGGCCCGGTACTGGTGTTCCTCGAGGACACCAGCGTGGTGGCCGAGCGCGTGCAGCAGTCGAAGCTCGCCTCGCTCGGCCGGCTGAGCGCGAGCATCGCCCACGAGATCAGGAACCCCGTCGGTGCCATGAGCCACGCCGGCCAGCTGCTGCGCGAGTCACCGGCGCTCGGCGCCGACGACCGGCACCTGACCGACATCATCGAGAAGAACGCGACACGCGTCAGCCAGATCATCGAGAGCGTGCTGCAGCTGTCGCGGCGCGAGACCACGCGGCAGGAGCGCATGGCGATCGGACAGTGGCTCGACGGATTCGTGCAGGAGTTCTCGGCGACCGCCGAGGTGGCGAGCTCGACGTTCAGCCGTTGCGAACGAGGCCCCGGGCGTCGAGGTGCAGTTCGATCCGACGCACCTGCACCAGGTGTTGTGGAACCTGTGCGAAAACGCGATTAAGCACGCGGCGTCGAGCCGACGACGAGCCGGTCTCGCTGCGCATCGGGCGAATCACCTCCAGCGGCCGGCCGTTCCTCGAGATCGCCGACCGCGGCATCGGCATCGATCCCGTCGAACGCCGAGCGCATCTTCGAACCATTCTTCACCGACAAGGCGGGCGGCACCGGGCTCGGGCTCTTCATCTCGCGGGAGCTGTGCCAGACCAACGGTGCGGTGCTGGCCTACGAGACACGGCCCGGGGGTGGTAGCATCTTCCGCATCATCTTTGCCGATCCGCAGCGTTGGGAATGACGGCCTCCGGAAACCACAAGCCACGCGCCCTCGTCGTCGACGACGAACCCGACATCCGGGAACTGCTTTCCATCACGCTGGGCCGCATGGACATCGCGGTCGAGACCGCGGCCGACTATAAGTCGGCGGTGAAGCTGCTGGGCGGCGAGCGCTACGACCTCGTGCTCACCGACATGCGCCTGCCCGACGGCGACGGCCTCGAACTCATCGAATGGATACAGGAGCACCGCCCCGGCGTGCCGGTGGCCGTCATCACGGCCCATGGCAACGTCGAGGCGGCGGTTCGTGCGCTGAAGCTCGGAGCCTTCGACTTCATTTCGAAGCCGCTCGACCTCGCCGCGCTGCGCAGGCTGGTCACCGCCACGCTCAGGCTGGCCGAGAACGTAGAGGAGACCGGCCGCTACTCGATGATGAAGCTGCACGGGACCTCGAAACCCATGCAGCAGCTCCGTGAGCTGATTGCCCGAGTGGCGCGCTCCCAGGCCCCGGTGCACGTCTCCGGCGACTCGGGCACCGGCAAGGAGCTGGTCGCGCGGCTGATCCACGAATCGGGGCCGCGCAGCGACGGGCCGTTCGTACCGGTGAACTGCGGGGCGATTCCGTCGGAGCTGATGGAGAGCGAGTTGTTCGGCCACCGGAAAGGCAGCTTCACCGGCGCGGTCGCCGACAAGGACGGGCTGATCCGCAGCGCCGAGGGCGGCACGCTGTTCCTGGACGAGGTCGCCGACCTGCCGCTGCACATGCAGGTGAAACTGCTGCGCGTGATCCAGGAGAAGGCCGTGCGCCCGGTCGGCGACACCCGCGAGATTCCCACCGACGTCCGGATCCTCTCAGCGACGCACCGGCGGCTCGAGGAACTGGTCAAGGCCGGGAAATTCCGCGAGGACCTCTACTACCGGATCAACGTGATCGAGCTGCACGTGCCGGCGCTGCGCGAGCGGCTCGACGACGTGCCGCAACTGGTGGATGTGCTGCTCGACCGCGTGGCCCGGGAAATCGGTGTGCCGCGGCCAAAGATCAGCGACGAGGCGATCGAGAAGCTTCTTTCTTACTCGTATCCGGGCAATGTCCGCGAGCTGGAGAACATCCTGGAGCGGGCAGTGACGCTTTGCACCGGCGCCAGGATCGAGCCCGGCGACATCCAGCTGCGGCACGGGGCTGGGACCGTCGACCTGGCTGACATCGACGACGAGATGGAGTCAGACGGCTTGGAGGGGCAGCTCGCCCACATCGAGCGGGAAGCGATCGTGAAGGCGCTGGAGCAGACGCGTTACAACAAGACCAAGGCCGCGGAGCTGCTGGGGATGAGCTTCAGGCAGTTGAGGTATCGGGTGAAGAAACTGGGAATTGAGTAACACTCTTGAGAGCTAATTTTCGCTGATTCTGGCTAGGATGACGCATGATCAAACTAATTACTCCGCCCGGGATGCTGCTCACGGTAGCGCTGATGGTCATCTACTGCGCCTACGCATTCCTCATCGGCCTGATTGAAAGATCCTGGGTACTCGGGGTCGCAGGTACTCTGACGATAGTCGCCTGCTACGGCACCGCGATGCTGCGCCCCTGGTCGCGGTTTCTCGTGTACCTGCTGACCGGCGGCTTTGTGGCAAAGCTCGCCTACTCGATTTACTCAGCGGTGGTCGCAGGGTATTTCGACTTCCAGTTCGCTTCGGCTACCGAGGCCGTACGTTCGCTGGCGCCAAGCATTGTTATGGCGCTGATTTCGTTAGCCTGCTCGATCATCGTCTACAGGAACTTCCGTCGTGCTGCGCCGGTGGAAGTCGCAACCCCAACGACGGACCTCGCCTGAAAACCTTCGCAAGTTGCCGCGCCGGAGTCTCACAGCTGATCGTGGCTGCGAGCCCAGTACAGGGTCCGGCCGTTCGGCAATTCCTGCTTCATCTCGATCCGCCCTGACGAAGCAAGAATCGCCTCGCAGTTCCCGGCCGTGTTGTCCGTATAGATTGCCTCGCGTCCGCGCGCGATCGTGCGAAACATCGGATCGCCGGTCGGAACAAACTCGAACAGCAACGACCCCTGGCCCAACTGCAGCCCCGTCTCGATAATCTGCGCGAGTGGTATGCCTGCACTGACCCGCAGGTGATGCCCCACGGCGAGCATCAATACGAGATCGAATCGGCCACTGGCGCGATCAAGAAATGACTTTCGCTCGGCATTACGCCAGCCGGTCGCTGGTGTCGGTTGCGACAGATCCACCACCAGCGGCTGGATCGGCTTGTTGCCGGCCCTAGCCCGCGAGTGAATCGCGCTCACCGAGACTTCGTCGAGGTCGACGGCGACGACCTTGGCACTCCCAGCCGCCATCTCACTGAATTCCCCGGTATTGGCACCGACGTCAAGCACCCAGTCAGCACCAGCGCGCCTCAGCACCTCCGCGACGAATTCGCGCTTTGCCTTGAGGTCCGGCTCGGAATAGTGGACTCGACTTGCGGCGTAGCCGCTCCAGTTCGAGTGTCTGCGCTCGATGCGGTCGGCGAGCTTCTCGACTGTGCGGCAGAGGCTGGCCATGGATCGAGTCAGCACATACTGCGTTTTCTCCAGGTTGCCGCCAGACGCTTTGACCGACCCGGCCACTAGAGCTTCATCAGGTACGGGACCCTGCTGAACCCGGCCAAGCGCGGCCGGAATCGCGACGTCGCGAATTCTTCCGGCGCGCAACCAGCGCCGTGGCCCGAATAGCGCCGAAAGTTGTTCATGCGACAGCCCGCGAGCCGGATCAGCGAGTGACCACTGGATCGGGCATCCGGCGTCCAGGTTTGCGAGCAGCGGTAGCAGGAACGTGGTCTCGAACTGATGGCGCGCAATCCAGAGGTCTCTGCCGGCCAGCAGCGGTTCAATCGATGGGACATCGACCAGGACTGCCCTCGTCCCCTCGAACAGGATATTCGACGGCGTAGCGTCCTTGAGCACCCACCCGTGCTTCAGCAGTTTCTCGTTGATGTCCAGCGTATGAAGGGCCGCCTGCGCAAGCATCGCTGCTGACCACTCCGAGGGCTGCGAAACAAAGCCGACCCGGTCGTGCTCGAACCATGCTCCCTGCAGCGACCCGAATTGCTCGGGCACGTCGTTCGAATCCAGGCGCCGGGTGGCGATCAACGCCCCGTCCCGAACCAGGGCGCCAACCACGTCGCTGCGCAGCAGTGCATCAAAGGCATCGTATTCCGACATGTGAACCAGACGCAGGATCCTGCCGTCCACATCGAACAGCGACCCTGACGGATCGCGAAACGTTCCCAGCATGGTCTGGTTCCTGAAGCGGTTCAGCCGGTCGTCTCCGACTGCGACGATTCAGTCGGTACCGAAAGTGGTTCGGCTCGCTGACGGAGAACCACTCGCCGGAACCATTCGGACACCGCAATGCGGAACTGCCGGAAATAGAACAACATGCCAGCAACGGCTGCCAGGCCCATCTGCACGAGCATACTGCCGGTACCCGGGTCGATGTAGGCCATCGCCGGCGTGATCGAGAACGCGGAAAGCACGGCCACGAGGCCGGCACGCGCTCGGTTCAATTTCTCAACGGACGGCTCTTGCATCGGTATTCTCCTTACTGTGGACGGCTACGAGCTGCTTTGAATCTTCTGCGTGGCCCGGCTCGCGCATCGTGGACCACTGACTGCTCAATATTTGGTGGGGTACTTCCTGGACCGCGAACGGCCAAGCGTACGGCGACACAAAATGCCTATCGGGAAGTGGCGGCAGATCCGCGTCAAAGTAATAGCCGAGGATCCTGCGAAACTGATTCACGGCCGTTCCAGTCGCCGGGATCAGGTGCTCCGGCGCCCCAGGTAGATAATATGCCCCGAGATTCGCGAACCGGACCGCGAGGTGCTCATTTCCATCCAGACCCTTTATCAAGCCTGGGCCATGATCTGACTCGAGCACAATGATCGGCGGTCGTGACGATTGTGCAAGGATCCGGTCGATGGCATCGATGATCTTGTGATTAATGAACTCCAGCTGGGAAACGTAGCTCGCCCGGTCTTCCCAGAGCTGTTTCTGGAACTCGAATTGATTTGAAATCACTGCGTTACGCAATACGTTGCCGTCGCGATCAAACAGGTAAGGATGATGCGGCAGCAGGAAGTGTGCGAGCACGAATTTCGGTCCCGGATCAGCTCCCATCCCGGACAGCGCCTCGAAATTTGCCAGGTGGCAGCGCGCGAGGTCCATGCTCGCCCTCGTATGAAACGCTCCCAGCCAGCTCGCCTCGGCAACGGCCCGAACGAACTCGCTTGAATAGGCTCCATGCTCACAGCGGACCTCCCTGTCCGCATAGGGATTGACCGACGTCGCGCCCCACGTGGACCGAAGGTGTACCAGCTTGTAGCCGCGTTCCCGCAGAAAACGCGCCGTCAGACTGTTACGGATGCTGTCGTATGCGAGCGTACGGTCAACGTTCTTCGGACCGAGGGGGCCTGCGAGGAATTCATGCGGGTAGCCGAGATTCAGAGTCGACGAAAGCGAGAGGAACGTCCAATTGTAGTTCGACGAACTCTGCTCTGAGATCCCGAAGCCGCGGGCACGCAACTTATCCAGGAACGGCTGGTTGTCGAACCCGTAGTAATGCTCGAGAACGTCCTGTCGCGCATATCCGTCCAGCACTATGAAATAGACATCGGGTCGTGAGGCTGGGCCCGTGGCCTTGTCACCGCTCGCAGTTGAACCCGTCGTGACTGGTCCATTCTGTCCGCTCTTGAACATCCCCAGTGCAGGCGAGGAAAAGGCCATGAACAGCAGAGCGACGGCCGCAAAGTTCAGCCCCTTGGCGAACCCCGGCCTTTCCGGCGACTTTGACCGGGCAACGATCCACGCACCGGCCAGCGCCACCCCACCCCAGACGCATGCAACCCAGAGTCGCGCGCCAGGGACAAGGTCAAGCACGTTCGGCGTCGCCTCGTCACCGAGATGCAGCGAAATCACCAGCGAATCTATCCAACTGCTGACCTGCCCGTACGTGAAAAACATCACTATCAGGAGGGTCACCGCATACCCGGCGGTCAAACGCGAACTGGATACCAGGCGCAGTAGCGCATAAGCCGCCATTGCGGCCAGTACCGATGCGGCTGTGACCGCAGCCGCTGTTCCCAACGTGACCTGCCCCGGATTGCCGGCAGCAAGAAAGATCACCGGGTACGCAGCCAGCAGCGGCACGAAGATTGGTATGGCTTTGCCTGAATTGTTCACCGGTCGATTCGCCTTTTTCGCTGTCGTGATATTCGCGACTGATCAGGGTCACCAGGACCGTTCTTTATCCTGCCGCGGTACTGGTATGAGCCAGATTACGTCATATTGGGCGCCGCGGATTGTGAACAGTTTCTCAGCCCTGACTCGGGGTTGCGACAGTCGCCGACTGGCTCTGGCGTCGATCCTGGAGGAAGTTTTCCCACTCCGCATCAATCCGAGGCCAATCCTCCTTTGTGGTAGCGACAGCAGTGTGCAGTTCGCCCTTGTAGTGTTCCTGCATCGTGTCCCAGAGCCGCTGTGCTGTCGGTTCATCGTCGGGCGGCCGCTCCAATAGCAGTCGACCGTGCTTCTTCGGGAAGTCGAAGTACAGGTACTGCTGGGCGTAGGGGCCCGCGGGAATGGCCGCCAGCAATTGATACCTGGTGAATGCCGCACGCTCTTTGAACGCGAGCGCCAAGGGCGCATATTCCGGACGAATATGCAGCCGCGCGGTCTCTGGATCCACCTCGAAAAACATTGAGTTCTGCCGCGCCGTTCCGGCTTCGTCAACACCGCCACCCGGTGAAGGCAACACCCGAAGATCCGTTTCGGTAAAGCGAATGCGCTCGGCATCGTCATCGGCGACATCGCGCCCCGACTGCAGCATTGGCAACAGAGATTGTCCGGTAGCGTTCAGGGGGTCGCCACCAATGCTCAGGAATCCGAGAATTGTCGGCGAGATATCCTCGACGGTAGCTGGAAAGCGAAATTCATGGCCACCGACTCCGAATTCCTGGTCGGGACCAAATAGCCGAAACCCGAGTAACACCTGATACTGCGACTTCGACAAAACGCTCTGGCCGTGCCCGTTGATTTCCATCCTGATGGGCGCCTTCATGCCTTCGACCAGAAACGTGTCGTCGAAAAACGAGTCCGCATGCAGGCCCAGCGCTTCGCCGTGATCCGACAGCACGATGACCAGAGCGTTCTTCAAAGCTCCTTTGGCCTCCAGCACGTTTATCAATTCGCCAAACATTTTATCGGCAGTCTGCAGGCCGATCCTGTACAGGGGCCGGTCTTCCTCAAATGCGGGCGTAGAAACCCCGAATGGGGTGCCAGCCGTGTAATACGGCCAGTGCGCGGCCGTCAGGTGCGAGATGAAGAGCGTCGGCTTGTCGAACGACACTTCCCGGTCCAGACGCTTCACGAACGTCTCCGGTTCGAACATTGTTGCCGTACCGCGATTGGCGTAAGTGAACGGAAACAGCCACTTGCCGAGCCGGGTGTTGACCACCATCGAGGCCAACGGCAGTTCGTTGTAAGTCCCGATGATGAAGTCCGACGCCCCTATGCGTGGCGTAACGACCTGGTCAAAGCCGTATGTCTCGTCGATGTTTGCGAATCGGACTTCGTCCGTGGAGTAGATCGTGTGGTACCCGGCCTTTCTCAGTACGTCCGCGATCGTAGGGTTGGCACGGACGCTCGAGCGTTCGCCCAGGTTGAAGCGCGCCCCGGTTACGGTCGGCGAGCGCCCGGACAAGATAGCCACCCAGGATGAGAACGTCCGGGCCGCGGGCGTCGTCGCATCGGAGAAGAGGTCCGCTTTATCCAGGAAGCGATCCAGGTTGGGCGTTACGCCCGTCCCGCCAAACCGTCGCAGTTGCTCCAACCGCAGGGAGTCGATGCCGAGGATGATGATGTTGGGGCGATCGGCTGCAGAAGCGGCCGCAACGCCCGATCGGTTCGCCGGCCACAGCAATGAGATCGCCGCCAGCGATACAATTGCAGACACCGCCCAAATTGACCGCTGCCGAAGAATCCGGTCCGACCGGATGAAGATCACCAGGGCGGCACGAACCAGCACCAGCGCGCAAAGAACGAAGCCGGCGAAGTAGAGCACCTGTCCGAGCTGGAAAGAGCCGATGGAGACCGCGACCGCGTCATGGTAGTAGGCACCGATCAGTGTTCGCGGATACCACAAGGCGTTGTAGACAATCGCGATTCCGGCGAGCACGCAGAACCAGCCGATCACGATTCGTCCAAGCTTTCCCCGCGCCAGTCGGTGAAAAGATGGCGGTCGCGCAAGCCAACAACCAGGTCAGGCCGGCGAAAGCGAGGTGCAGCAGGATCTGCATCGCGAAGAAGAAGGCCATTTCCCAGGCGATCTTTCCGGACCAGGCACCGCCGGACGCTGCGCGCATTACGTCCGTAGATGCAATGCGATCCAACAGACTGGTGGCCGATGTGTACGCCGTCACGACCAGGAAGAAGATCCATAGCGCGGCGGCGATCACCAGGCCGCGCACCAGGCGATCGCGCGGAGGCAGCAGCCCCTCGAATACAGTCTTCCCCTGCTCACTCATGTCTTCATGACCTGCATGGCTACCCCGATAGTCAACCGAGCCGCTGGCGGGCGGCGAATCATAACCAGCTTATTGTCAACCGACGGCAATCTTCCTGACTGCAGACCGGTTCTCAATCAAGAACGAAATGAGACGACGCGGCGACCGTGACGACGACCATCTGGTCGCGGTGGACACTTCGTGTCACATATTGACAATTCGTGTCGTATGCGGCGACGCTGCAGTCCGGCCGGCGTTCGCGGAAAGGCCATTAAACTCTTTTTAAAACAGTCGACTATGGCTGCCAAAGGCGATTGGCACGGATGTTGCTTTGTCCAAGTGCAGGCAGCGTGCCGCTGTTTCGTTGAATCAACTAAGGAGTCAGCAATGCTCAAGTCCATCCAGAAGGGTTTTACCCTCATCGAATTGATGATCGTCATCGCGATCATCGGCATCCTGGCCGCCATCGCCATCCCGGCCTATCAGGACTACGTGATCCGCTCGCAGGTCTCGGAAGGCCTGACCATGGCCTCGGCGGCGAAGGCTTCGGTGTCGGAGTTCTACGCCAACCGCGGCGCCTGGCCGACGGACAACAGCGCGGCGGGCCTCGGTGCCTCAGACACGATCAAGGGCAAATACGTGCAGGCCATCACGGTCACTGACGGCGGTATCACGGTCAAGTACGGCAACGAGGTCAACGAGAAGGTCAAGAGCGAGACCATCGGTTTGACGCCGGGCGCCAGCGTGAACGGGGACGTGATCTGGAAGTGTGGTAAGTCTACTGCGCCGACGGGCTGGGACGCTGGCGCCAGCGCCGCCGGCTCGGGGACGACTACCCTCGACAGCAAGTACGTGCCGTCGTCCTGCCGCCCTGACTAAGCAGTCGACTGCAGCCCGGGCAAGGAAGCCCGGGTTCGCTCCCGAAGCCCCCGCCCCGTGCGGGGGCTTCCTTTTGTGCCCCCTGGATCCCGCCCGCCTTGAGCCTCCCGCCGGGCAAATGTGCCGCAAGCCACAAAATTTGCTTGCCGAGGGGCCGGTATTGACCCACGGCGACTTAACATTTGCTAGCCTTGCGATCGTCGACAGCCACCATTTAAGGACGGCTCGCGTGGCCAGCCCTGTGTCCAGCATATGAACGATTTCGCGATTTCCCATGCGACGGGCACCCAGCAGGCGCTGCAGGGCCTGCCGCAGCGTCTGGTTACCGACGGCCTGGTCGGGGACGGTGCCATGGTGGACGCAATTGCAGCCGCCAAGGAGCGTCGCGTCGGGGTCGTAAGTTACCTGGTCGATCACAACATCGCCGATGCGCGCGAGATCGCCATCGCGGCCTCGCAGGAGTTCGGCGCCCCGCTGCTCGACCTCGACGCCATCAACCCGGACATCGATACCATCCGGGTCGTCAGCGACAAGCTGCTGCGCAAGCACCACGTGCTGCCGCTGGTGAAGCGCGGCAAGAAGCTGTTCCTGGGTATTTCCGACCCGACCAACCTTCACGCGCTGGACGAGGTCAAGTTCGCCACCGGCCTCTCGGTCGAGGCGGTCGTGGTCGAGGACGGCAAGCTCACCCAGATGCTCACCCGCTCACTGGAGCAGGTGGACACCTCGATGCCCGAGCTCGCGGGCGACGACTTCGAGATGGACAGTCTCGATGTCAGCGCGGGAGACGACGAAGCCGAAGCCGGCAGTGTGGACCGCTCCGACGTTGACGATGCTCCTGTCGTACGCTTCGTCAACAAGGTGATGCTCGACGCCATCCGCCGCGGCGCCTCCGACATCCATTTCGAGCCCTACGAGCGCTCCTACCGCATTCGCTTCCGGCTCGACGGCGTGCTGAAGGAGGTCGCCAACCCACCGGTGCAGCTCGCGATCAAGCTCGCGGCGCGCCTCAAGGTCATGTCGCGGCTCGACATCGCCGAGCGACGCGTCCCGCAGGACGGTCGCATCAAGATGAAGATCTCGAAGAGTCGCTCGATCGACTTCCGCCTCAGCACCTGCCCGACGCTGTTCGGCGAAAAAATCGTGATGCGTATCCTCGATTCGTCGAGCGCCATGCTCGGCATCGACTCGCTGGGATACGAGCCCTTCCAGAAAGACCATTACATGACTGCGCTGGCGCGGCCGCACGGCATGATCCTGGTCACCGGCCCGACCGGCAGCGGCAAGACGGTTTCGCTGTACACCGGGCTCGCGATCCTCAACACCGAGGACACCAACATCTCGACGGCCGAGGATCCGGTCGAAATCATGCTGCCCGGCATCAACCAGGTGCAGATAAACCCGAAGGTGGGCCTGACCTTTGCCGGCGCGCTGCGCGCATTCCTGCGCCAGGACCCGGACGTCATCATGGTCGGAGAAATCCGCGACCTCGAGACGGCCGAGATTGCCATCAAGGCCGCCCAGACCGGTCACCTTGTGCTCTCGACGCTGCACACCAACGACGCCCCGAAGACGCTGACCCGCCTGGTGGACATGGGCGTGAAGCCCTACGCCATCGCGACCTCCGTGGCCCTGATCATCGCTCAGCGCCTCGCGCGGCGGCTGTGCAGCAACTGCAAGAAGAAGCTGGAGGTTCCGGACGACGCGCTGGCCAAGGAGGGCTTCGGCCCGGAAGAAATCGCGAACGGCATCCAGATTTTCGGGCCGGTCGGTTGCAGCAACTGCACGGACGGGTATAAGGGCCGAACCGGTCTTTACGAGGTGATGCCGGTGACCGAGGAAATCGGACGCATCATCATGGAGGGCGGCAACGTGATGCAGATCAAGGAGGCGGCCGCACGCGAAGGCGTCTGGAGCCTCCGGCAGGCGGGCCTGAAGAAGGTCCGCGACGGCATCACGACGCTGGAAGAGATCAACCGCGTAACCGTCGATTGAGCGCAACAGGCAGGTAAGACATGGCCGGATCGGTCGCAGTAAAGCAGTTTCCCTATCTCTGGGAAGGCAAGGACAAGAAAGGCAACCGCGTCAAGGGCCGGGGCCTGGCCAGGGACGAGTTCGACCTGCGCGCATCGCTGCGACGCCAGGGCATCGCGCCGACGCGGGTGCGCAAGGAAAGCAGCCTGTTCAAGAGCGACGGCAAGGTAACGGCCGAGGACATTGCGGTCTTTGCCCGCCAGCTCGCGACGATGCTCACCGCCGGCATCCCGATGGTGCAGGCCTTCGAGATCATCGGCGTCGGCAACGACAAGCCTGCCGTACAGAAACTGGTGCTGGCCATCAAGTCGGACATCGAGACCGGCAATTCGCTGCACCAGGCGCTGGCCAAGCACCCGCTGCACTTCGATGACCTGTTCACCAACCTGGTCGAGGCGGGCGAGCACGCCGGCGCGCTCGAGGCGGTGCTGGAGAAGATCGCCACCTACAAGGAAAAGACCGAAGCGCTGAAGAAGAAGATCAAGAAGGCATTGTTCTACCCGAGCGCGGTGCTCGCGGTCGCGGTAATCGTGACCGTCATCCTGCTGATTTTCGTGATCCCGCAGTTCGAGTGCACTGTTCAAGGGCTTCGGCGCGGAGCTGCCTGCGTTCACGCAGATGGTCATCAACATGTCGCGCTGGATGCAGGACAACGGCCTTTATCTCGGTGCCGTGGTGGCTGCCGCTGCATTCGTGTTTGGCTACTTCTACAAGCGCTCGCGACCGATGCGCCAGTTCATCGACCGGATGGCGCTGCAGATTCCGGTGATCGGCCCGATCCTGAAGAAGGCCGCCATCGCCCGGTTCGCACGTACGCTCGCCACGATGTTCAGCGCCGGCGTGCCGCTGGTCGAGGCGATGAAGTCCGTCTCGGGTGCCACGGGCAACATCGTCTACCAGGACGCCGTGCTGCGGATGCGGGACGAGATTTCGACCGGCATGCGCATGCAGCGCGCGATGGACAACACGGGCCTCTTCCCGAACATGGTCGTGCAGATGATCGCGGTGGGAGAGGAATCCGGCTCGCTGGACGAAATGGCCAGCAAGGTGGCCGACTTCTACGAGGCCGACGTGGACGCCGCGGTGGACGGCCTCTCGAGCCTGCTCGAACCGCTGATCATGGTGATCCTGGGCGTGCTGGTCGGCGGCCTCGTGATCGCCATGTACCTGCCTATCTTCAAGCTGGGCGCGGTCATCTGACGCTGTTCGAAGTCCTCGGTTCGGGTACGGCGCCGCTGGTCGGCGGCGCGTTCCTGCTCTCGTTGCTGGTCGGCAGTTTCCTGAACGTGGTGATCCACCGTCTGCCGGTGATGCTCGACCGGCAGTGGCGGGCGCAGGCCGAGGAGATGGTTGCGGCATGCGACGAACCGGCGCCTGTGCAGCAGGCTTTCGCGCTTGACTACCCGGCGGCGCCCGCGGATACGGCCGGCTCGGTAACCAGCAGCGAGCAGCGCTACAACCTCGTCGTCCCCCGCTCCGCCTGCCCTCACTGTGGGGCAAGGATCGAGGCGCACCAGAACATACCGGTAATCAGCTACCTGCTGCTCGGCGGCAAGTGCGCGAACTGCAGCGCGCGCATCTCCCCGCGCTACCCGATCGTGGAACTGGTGACGGCACTGCTCTCCGCAGCGGTCGTGTGGCGCTACGGCTGGGAGTGGCAGTCCGTCGCGGCGATGGTGTTCACCTGGGCGCTGGTGGCGCTCACGGTGATCGACCTCGACCACCAGATACTGCCCGACGTGATCACGCTGCCGCTGATGTGGCTGGGACTGCTGGCGAGCCTCGCGTGGCAGCCCGGGCCGGCGCTCGCCATACCGGTGGACCCGTGGTCCGCGATCATCGGTGCCGCGGCCGGTTACCTGAGCCTGTGGCTGGTGTACTGGGCGTTCAAGCTGCTCACCGGCAAGGAAGGCATGGGCTACGGCGACTTCAAGCTTTTCGCCGCATTCGGCGCGTGGATGGGCTGGCAGATGCTGCCGCTGATCATCCTGCTCTCGGCCTTCACCGGCGCGGTGGTCGGCATCGTGCTGATCGCGTTGCGCGGCCGCGATCGCAATGTGCCGATTCCGTTCGGCCCATACCTGGCTGCTGCCGGCTGGATCGCGCTGATGTGGGGCCCGCAGCTGGTCGGCGGATACCTGCACTTCTCCGGTCTCGATCACTGATCGACGGCATGGGAACCGATCGATGAGTGGCGCGCCGTTCCGAATCGCACTCACTGGCGGCATCGCGAGCGGCAAGTCCGCGGTGGCCGAGCAGTTTGCCGCGCTCGGCGTGCCGGTGATCGACACCGACGTGATCGCGCGGCAGGTGGTGGAACCAGGCCAGCCGGCACTCGCTCAGGTCGTCGCAACGTTCGGCGCCGAGGCGCTCGACGACTCGGGCCGGATCGATCGCCGCCGCATGCGGGAGCGAATCTTCGCCGACCCGGACGCCAGGCGGAGGCTCGTGGCCATCCTGCACCCGGCGATACGCGAGGAAATGGAACGACAATCGCTGGCCGCGGGTGGCCCCTATCAGGTGCTGGTGATCCCGCTGCTGGCCGAGGGCGGCAGCCGTGACCACGTGGACCGCGTGCTGCTGGTGGACGTTCCGGAAGAGACCCAGGCGCAGCGGCTGATGGCACGCGACGGCGTTACCCGCGAGCAGGCCCGCGCGTCGCTCGACGCACAGGCGAGCCGCGAAGCGCGGCTGGCGCTGGCCGACGACGTGCTCAGCAACACTGGCCGGGTTGATGAACTCCGGGCAGCGGTTGCGAGCCTGGACGCGAAATATCGGGAGCTTGCCCGTGCGTGACTCCCCACCCGGGCAGGGCACGTTCACGTTTCCCGGGCGGCAGTCCGGGGAGCAGGACGAAATCCGTCTGCCGAAGGCCATCCGGCCGGCCGCGCCGCGTGCACCCGAGCAGGCGCCGCAGTTGTGCGGCTCCGACGCGGTAGAGCAGAATACCGCGATGAATGCGAACGAGGCTGCAGCACCCTCGGCGGGCTTGGCTGCCCGCATGGTTTACCACGAGCAGCCGCTCAACGAGCGGATGCGCAATTTCCTGCGCCTCGATTTCCTGTACCAGCAGGCGGTCCACCATCACACCAAGGCCGACCCGTGGTCGACTCGTGCGGCCGTGTCGGCCCTGCTCGAGATTCTTACCGTCACGCAGCGTGGCGACGTGCGTGCCGAGGTGCTGAAGGAACTCGAGCGACAGATGACGCTGCTGGCGGCGTTCAATGCGCGACCGGGCGTGGACGCAGCGAGACTGCGCATGCTGCTCACGAAGCTGCACAGCATGCGTGAGGACCTGGCGACCGTCGGCGCGCTGTTCATGCAGCCGCTGCGCGATTCCGAGTTCCTGAACGCGGTCAGGCACCGCAGCACGATTCCCGGTGGCACCTGCGAATTCGACCTGCCGAACTACACTCACTGGCTGAACCTGCCGGACGAGATCCGCGGCGCGGACTTCGCGCGCTGGCTGGCGATAATCCGCCCGCTCGGCGACGCGGTCGGCGAACTGCTGTGGATGACCCGCGAACAGGCGCGCTCGCGCCATGAGGTTGCGCCGGGCGGCGTGTTCCACCTGTCGCTCGACCGTGACGTCCAGACGCAGATGATCCGCATCTCGCTGCCGGCTGGAACGGACATCTACCCCGAGATCAGCGGCAGTCATCACCGCTGCAGCATCCGGTTCCTCTACTGGCAGGACCCGGTCAACCGACCCGTGCAGGCGGCAGAAGAAGTTCACTTCACGCTGTCGATCTGCACCTGACGGGCCACCGCGCCCGCGCGTCGCGATGCCGACCGTTCCCTGCCCCACCTGCCAACGCCCTGTCGAGTGGTCCGAGGCCTCGCCGTTCAGGCCTTTCTGCAGCGACCGCTGCAAGCTGATCGACCTCGGCGCCTGGATCGCGGAGAAGCACGTGATACCGGGTGAGGAGATCTCGTCGACGTCGAACGAGGAAGACGGTTCGGGCGAGCGCCCGTTGAACGCCTGAGGCGTCCTGCATCCTCTTCTGCCGCCTTACGGACCCCGCCTGGCGGGGCCACAGTCGGGTGTGAGCTCAACACTGGCCTGGAGGCTGTGTGCGGGTCCGCCGGCAGGCGGTCAATCCGCGCGTTCAGCGGGCCGCAGCACCCGCATCCTGCTCCAGCAGCGCGTCGATCATCGGCTGGTCGGCCTCGAGGATGTCTTCGAACCCGAGGCGCTCGGGCCGCACCCACTTGAGCGCCTGGCCGTCGAGTCCGCGTGGCTCGCCACTCCACCTCGTGACCAGCCACAGGTCCAGGCGCACGATCCGGTCGGAATAGGCGTGTGAATAGCGGATGAGTCGTTCGGCGTCGTGAACCTCGACGCCCAGTTCCTCGCGCAGTTCCCGCGCGAGCCCGTCACGAGCGTCCTCGCCCCGGTCGATCTTGCCGCCGGGAAACTCCCAGCGACCGGCCAGCGCTTTCCCCTCCGGCCGCTGCGCGATCAGCACGCGGCCGTCGGCGTCGAACAGCGCGCCGGCCACGACCTCCAGAAAACAGGTGCCTGGCACCTATTTATGCTTCGCGGGCGATCTGGCCGTGGCAGTGCTTGAACTTGCGGCCTGAACCGCAGGGGCAGGGCTCGTTGCGCCCCACCTTGCGGCCATCGCGCACCACCGGCGTGACGGCCTCGGGCCCGACCGGCATGCCGCCAGCAAACGGGCCTGCGTGGGGCACCGAGGATCCGCCAGAGGCCTCCTCGGGCCCGACCGGCCCGGCGTCGCCCGAGATCACCGACTGCGGCGCTGCGTGCTGGAGCTGCAGCTTGCGCGCCATCTGGCGCTCACGCTCACGCTCCTGCTCCTCGATCTCCGCCTCGCTGCGGACCTGCAGTCGCGACAGCAGCGAGATCGCGTCGTGCTTGATACGGTCGAGCAGCGTGCCGAACAACTCGAACGCCTCGCGCTTGTACTCCTGCTTCGGGTTCTTCTGCGCGTAGGCGCGAAGGTGAATGCCCTGGCGCAGGTAGTCCATCGCCGCGAGGTGCTCGCGCCAGTGCTTGTCGATCTCCTGCAGCATCACGGCCTTCTCGAGGTGCATCATCACCGGCGCGCCAACCTGCTCGACCTTCTGCTGATACGAAGCCTGGACTGCCTTGACGATGCGCTCGCGCAGTCCTGCCTCGGCGATCTCGCTGTCCGCCTCGAGCCATGCCTTCGGCTGCACCTCGACCAGGAACTCGCGGGCGATCGCCTCGGCCAGCCCGTCGAGGTTCCAGGTGTCCTCCACGCTCTCGCGCGGGACGTACTGGTCGATGATGCCGTTGACGACCTCGTCGCGGATGCCCGTGACCGCGTCGGAGATGCTCTCCGCGGCCATCATCTCGGTGCGCTGCTGGTAGATGACCTTGCGCTGGTCGTTCGCGACGTCGTCGTACTCGAGCAGGTTCTTGCGCAGGTCGAAGTTGTAGGCCTCGACCTTGCGCTGGGCGCGCTCGATCTGGCGCGAGAGCATGCGGCTCTCGATCACCTCGCCTTCCTTCATGCCCGCGGTCGTGAGCCAGCGCTTGGTGCGATCGGGATCGCCGAAGATGCGCATCAGGTTGTCTTCGAGCGACAGGTAGAACCGGCTCGAGCCCGGGTCGCCCTGGCGGCCCGAACGGCCGCGCAACTGGTTGTCGATGCGGCGCGATTCGTGCCGCTCGGTGCCGACGATGTGCAGGCCGCCCGAGGCGACGACTTCCTCGTGGCGCTTCTGCCATTCGGCGCGCACGCGCTCGACCGTCGCCTCGTCTGGATTCTCGAGCTGCGCGAGCTCGACCTTGAGGTTGCCGCCGAGCACGATGTCGGTGCCGCGGCCTGCCATGTTGGTCGCAATGGTCACCGCGCCGGGACTGCCGGCCTGCGCCACGATGTGCGCCTCGCGCTCATGCTGCTTCGCGTTCAGGACCTCGTGCGCAATACCCTGCTTGGTGAGCTCGCCCGACAGCAGCTCCGACGTCTCGACCGAGGTCGTGCCGACCAGCGCCGGCTGGCGGCGCTTGGCGCACTCGCGGATGTCCTCGATGATCGCCTCGAACTTGTCCTTCTGTGTCAGGTAGACGAGGTCCGGCGCGTCGTCGCGGACCATCGGCCGGTGCGTCGGGATCACGGCGACTTCGAGTCCGTAGATTTCCTGGAACTCAAACGCCTCGGTATCCGCGGTGCCGGTCATGCCGGCGAGCTTGGCGTACATGCGGAAGTAGTTCTGGAACGTGATCGAGGCGACCGTCTGGTTTTCCTCGCGCACGTTAACGCGCTCCTTGGCCTCGATCGCCTGGTGCAGGCCGTCCGACCAGCGGCGTCCCGGCATCGTGCGACCGGTGAACTCGTCGACGATGATCACCTCGCCGTTCTTGACGATGTACTCGACGTCGCGGCGGTAGAGCGCGTGCGCCCTGAGCGCCGCGTTCAGGTGGTGCATCAGGCGGATGTTGGATGGGTCGTAGAGGCTCTGGCCTTCCTGCAGCAGGCCGGCCTTCAGGAACAGCTGCTCGACGTGCTCGTGGCCTTCGTCCGACAGGTGGACCTGCTTGCCCTTCTCGTCCGCCCAGTAGTCGCCCTCGCCCTCCTCGGACTCCTGCGTCTTCAGGCGCGGAACGAGTTCGTTGATGCGGGTATAGAGCTCGGTGCTTTCCTCGGCCGGGCCCGAAATGATCAGCGGCGTGCGCGCCTCGTCGATCAGGATCGAGTCCACCTCGTCCACGATCGCGAACGCGAGCGACCGCTGCATTCGGTCCTCGAGACGGAACGCGAGGTTGTCGCGCAGGTAGTCGAAGCCGAGTTCGTTGTTCGTGCTGTAGGTGATGTCCGATGCGTAGGCCGCGCGCTTTTCGTCGGCGGACTGCCCGGCCTTGACCACGCCCACGGTGAGTCCGAGGAAGCGGTAGATGGGGCCCATCCACTCGGCGTCGCGACTCGCGAGATACTCGTTGACCGTGACGATGTGGGTGCCGGTGCCGGGCAGCGCGTTCAGGTAGGCGGCGAGCGTCGCGACCAGCGTCTTGCCCTCGCCGGTCCGCATCTCCGAGATCTTGCCGGCGTGGAGCACCATGCCGCCGATCAACTGCACATCGAAGTGCCGCAGGCCGAGCGTGCGCCACGACGCCTCGCGAACCACCGCAAAAGCCTCGGGCAGCAGGTCGTCCAGCGCCTTGCCCGCGGCCAGCTGCTCGCGGAACTGCCGGGTCTTGTCGGCAAGGTCGGCGTCGGAGAGCGCCTGCAGCGCGGGCTCGAAGGCGTTTACCTTCCGGACGATGCCGTTGTACTGGCTGATCAGCCGCTGGTTGCGGCTACCAAAGATTCGGGCGAGCCAATTGGCCACAGGGGCTCCAGGAAGAAAACTGCGGGGAAAGCCGTGAATTTTACATCAATGCGGCCGGCATTTAGCGGATAGTGAGGGCGAAATCGGCAGCCTCAAGCGGCGCGCCGCCATCCGGACGTCCACTCGCCCCGGGGTTCAGCTCCCCAGGTACGGCGTCGGGTTGACCGGTCGGCCGTTGCGCTCGACCTCGAAGTGCACGTGCGTGCCGGTCGAGCGGCCCGTGCTGCCAATGACCGCGATTGCCTGTCCCTTACCGACGGTGTCGCCTTCGCGGACGAGGTTGCGGGCATTGTGACCGTAGAGCGTGACGTAACCGGTCGGGTGCGTGATTTCCACCACGTTTCCGTAGCCGGTCTTGAACCCTGCGAAAGACACGACCCCTGGGCCGGTGGCAATCACGCGGCTGCCCGGTTCCGCGGCGATGTCGACACCCTTGTGAAACGCGGTGTGCCCGTTGATCGGATCCGAACGGAAACCGAAGTGCGACGAAATCCAGCCGCCGATCACCGGCAGGCCGCCCGGCAGGATGCGTTCGCCGAGCTGGCGCGTGGACATCAGGCTCTCGAGCACGGTCAGCTGGCGCTCGCGGTCGGCGAGCTGGCCCTCGAGTGCGTCGAGCGCCTGTGCAAGCTCGGGCACCTGCGCTGAACCAGAAGAGGCCCGCTCGTCGCCCTCGGGACCGCCGGCCGGCGGCGGCTTGTCGAAATCGAATTCGCCGCGGCCCAGGTCCGAAAGCTCGGTTATGCGGCGGCCGAGCGCATCGAGCCGGATCAGGTGTGCGTTCATCATGCCTACGCGCGAGGCGAGTGCATCGACGTTGCCCTGCAGCCGCCCACGCGCGGCATCGATGTCCTTGTGCTGCTGTTCCAGCGCACGCGCCAGCTGCTCGCTCTGCAGCGGTCCGGCGACAAAGCGGCCGACCGAGAGGCCCGCGCCGAACAACAGCGATACAGCCAGCAGCGCGATCCCTGCGACCAGCGCCAGGACTCGCGGACGCGACAGGTCAAGTTGCCGGACCTTGCCCGTGCGACTGGAAACGACATTGAATTTCATCGCGGCACAGAACCCCGTGGCTGCCGATGGTCAGAGCAGTCAGGACCCAGCTTGGTGGGCAGCACTGCTCAGCGGTTCGAACCAGAAACCCGATAGGACGTCAGCGCACCATCCGGCCGCCGACCTTGCATGTTGGCGTCCGGGAGGTAGACCCGCCCAGTCGAGAGGCCGCAGACTATGAACGATCAGCCGCTTGCTGGCAACCCATAATTAGCTTTTTGTGAACAATATCTGAGTTATGACTCCTCCCCTGAAACCCCTGTTCGGAGGGCCGAACTTCGGCCTCGAGCAACTCGCCAGGCGTGCGGCCGCGGCCGATTCGCTGACGGTGATGGTGCAGCGTGAATTGCCCGGCGGGCTGGGGGCGCATGTGGTCTCGGCCGCCCGTCGCGACGACGACCTGGTCATCATCGTCGATTCTGCTGCGTGGACCGCTCGAGTCCGCTACGCGGGACCGCGCATGAAGGAGCGATTCGCCGAGCTCGGCGAGCCGGTGACCGGGAAGATCCGGGTGCGCGTCAGGGGCCGCGAGAAAACCGGGCCGTGACCCTCGTCAGGCTGTCGCCGCAGCTGCCGCCACGTACGAAATAGGCGCGTCCTGCAGCGTTTCGAACGTCACGTCTTCCCACGCGGTGCTGTCGGCAATGAGCGTGCGCAGCAGCAGGTTGTTCAGGCCGTGACCTGACTTGTAGCCGCTGAACTCGCCGATCAGGCCGTGACCGAGCAGGTAGAGGTCGCCGATCGCGTCGAGCACCTTGTGCTTCACGAACTCGTCCTCGTAGCGCAGGCCATCCTCGTTCAGGATCCGGTAGTCGTCGAGGACGATGGCGTTGTCGAGGTTGCCGCCGAGCGCAAGGTTGTGCGAGCGCATGTACTCGAGGTCGCGCATGAACCCGAAGGTCCGCGCGCGACTCACTTCACGCAGGAATGTCGTCGTCGAGAAGTCCATCGAGGCGACCTGCGAGCGGCGCTTGAACACCGGGTGGTCGAACTCGATTTCAAAGTTAACCTTGAAACCGTCATAAGGATCGAAGCGGGCCCACTTCTCGCCGTCCTCGACCTTGACGCTCTTCAGGATGCGCACGAACTTCTTCGGCGCATTCTGTTCCTCGATGCCCGCCGACTGCAGCAGGAACACAAAGGGACCCGCGCTGCCGTCCATGATCGGCACTTCGCCGGCGGAGAGTTCGATGATCGCGTTGTCGATGCCGAGGCCCGCGAGTGCCGAGAGCAGGTGCTCGATGGTCGAGACCTTGACGCCGTCCTTCGTGATCGTCGTGCCGAGCGTCGTCTCGCCCACGCTTTCGGCGCGCGCGGGGATGTCCACGGGCTGATCGAGGTCGGTACGACGGAACCAGATGCCGTGGTTGGCCGGGGCCGGCCGCAGCACCATCAGCACCTTCTTGCCGGTGTGCAGGCCCACGCCGGTGGCGCGAATCGAGTTCTTGAGTGTTCTCTGTTTCAGCATTTCGGGGTCGTTGCCGCGCCAGGTGCGCGCCCCTTGGTTTAGTTAGCTAGCAAGAATATCACAGGCCCAGTTAGTAAGGTAACGTATTGATTGTAAATAACATTACCGCCACTCCGGTAGCCTGCCCACAGGGGCGTCGCCGGCACCAACACGCGCGCCGGCCCGTCGGTGTCGCCCCGCCGTTTTCGCGGCGGGGCCCGTCCCGTCCTCAGTCAGCCTGGCGCCGCAGGAACGCCGGGATGTCCAGGTAGGTCTCGCCGCTCGCATCGGCGCGCACATCGTCTCCGACTGCACGCTGGCGCCGCCTCAGGTTGGCCGGCGTCTCGTAGTCGGCGTAACTTTCCATCGTGCGGCGAGTGACACGGCCACCCGCAACCACCTCGACCTTGGGCTGCTCGCGAGTGGGGAGCCCACGGACCGCCGCCGGGCGGCCGATGCCGGTCGCGACCACGGTGACGCGGATCTCGCCGGTCATCTCCGGGTCGATGACATAACCCACCACCACGGTCGCATCCTCCGACGCGTACTGCTTGATCGCGTCGCCGACGACGTGGAACTCGCTGGTGCGCAGGTCCATGCCGGCCGTCACGTTGATCAGCAGGCCGTGCGCGCCAGAAAGATTCACGTCCTCGAGCAGCGGGCTCGAGATCGCGGCCTCGGCTGCCTCGCGCGCGCGGTTCTCGCCCGTCGCCCTGCCCGAACCCATCATCGCCATGCCGGTCTCTGCCATCACCGTCTTCACGTCGGCGAAGTCGACGTTGATCAGGCCGGGCCGCGTGATCAGCTCGGCAATGCCCTGCACGGCGCCCTGCAGCACTTCGTTCGCAGACTTGAACGCGTCGAGCAGCGTGGTGTCGCCACCGAGCACCGTGAGCAGCTTCTGGTTGGGGATCGTGATCAGCGAGTCCACGTACTTGCCGAGTTCGGCAATGCCCTGGTCGGCGAGCGCCAGGCGCTTGTTGCCTTCCATCTCGAACGGCTTGGTGACCACGGCGACCGTGAGGATGCCGAGTTCCTTGGCGACCTGGGCCACGATCGGCGCGGCGCCCGTGCCGGTACCGCCGCCCATGCCGGCGGTGATGAAGATCATGTCGGAGCCGTCGACCATCTCGACGATGCGGTCGCGATCCTCCAGCGCGGCCTGGCGGCCGACTTCCGGGTCGGCGCCCGCGCCCAGGCCCTTGGTGATGTTCGAGCCGATCTGCAGGCTCATCTTTACCTTAGAGTGCTTCAGCGCCTGGGAATCGGTGTTGATGCAGACGAAATCCACGCCTTCGATTCCCGAACTGACCATGTGGGTCACCGCGTTGCCGCCGCCGCCGCCGACGCCGATGACCTTGATGACGGCCCCCTGGTTTTCAGTGTCTGCAAGTACGAACATTTTTTGCTGCTCCAATAAAAAGTGACTAGTGACCAGTAATCAGTGCTTCGTGGAAGCCGGCCTCGTCGGCGGCTTCCGCCAGAAAATCAAGACTCTCCACCCCGCTCCTCGCCCACCGCTTTCCGCTTCCCGCTTCCCGCTTCCATTTCTGCTTCCGCTGACTCTTTCCGCCTGCATCGATCCTTGACCGCTTCGTTCAACCGCCTGTCGCCCTTCAATTGCGTCGCTGTACGCCGCGTTGACCGTGCCCGTCAGAAATTTCCCTGGAACCAGTCCTTCATCCGATCCACGACGCTGCGCATGCCCTTCCCGACCGGCATCTTCCTGCCCTGTCGCATGTAGTTCTCGCGCCCGACCAGCAGCAGGCCGACTCCGGTCGCGTGGATCGGGTTCCTCACCACGTCGACCAACCCGCTCACGCCCTGCGGCAGCCCGAGCCGCACCGGGGCGTGGAAGACTTCCTCGGCTAGTTCTATGACGCCTTCCATCTTTGCGCTGCCGCCCGTCAGTACGACGCCGGCGGCGATCAACTCGTCGAATCCGGAACGCCGCAGTTCTTCATGCACCAGCGCGAACAGTTCCTCGTAGCGCGGTTCGACGACTTCCGCGAGGGTCTGGCGCGCGAGCCGACGCGCCGGCCGGTCGCCGACGCTCGGCACTTCGATCGTCTCGTCGGGATTCGCCAGCTGCGACAAGGCACAGGCGTAGCGAACCTTGAGTTCCTCCGCGTGGTGCGTCGGCGTGCGCAGGCTGACCGCGATGTCGTTGGTGACCTGGTCGCCGGCGATCGGAATCACCGCCGTGTGCCGGATCGCACCACCCGAGAACACGGCGATGTCGGTCGTGCCGCCGCCGATGTCCACCAGGCACACGCCGAGTTCCTTCTCGTCGTCGGCGAGCACGGCGAAGCTGGAGGCCAGCTGCTCGAGCACGATGTCCTCGACCTCGAGCCCGCATCGCTGCACGCACTTGACGATGTTCTGCGCGGCGCTGTCGGCGCCGGTGACGATGTGCACCTTCGCCTCGAGGCGGACGCCCGACATGCCGACCGGCTCGCGGATGCCTTCCTGCGAGTCGATGATGAATTCCTGGGGCAGGATATGCAGGATCTTCTGGTCGGCCGGGATCGCCACCGCCCGCGCGGCGTCGATCACTCGATCGACGTCTCCCTGCATCACTTCCTTGTCGCGGATCGCGACGATGCCGTGCGAGTTGAGCGAGCGCACGTGACTGCCGGCGATACCGGCGATCACGGAGTGGATCTCGCAGCCGGCCATCAGCTCGGCCTCCTCCACTGCGCGGCGGATCGACTGCACGGTCGAGTCGATGTTGACCACCACGCCCTTCTTCAGTCCGCGTGACGGGTGCGAGCCGAGGCCCACCACTTCGATCGTTCCGTCCAGGCCCAGCTCGCCGACGATCGCCACCACCTTCGATGTGCCGATGTCGAGTCCGACGATCATGTTGCGTTCGGTTTTCTTAGCCATCAGGTGTCGCCGCCTCCTGCGGTGCGACGGCGAGGGCGGAACGCGAGTTCCAGCCGACGCTGAATCCATTTGTGTAGCGCATGTCCACGTAGTTGATCTCGGCGAGCCGCTTTGCGACCAGCGGGCTCGCGAGCCGGATGAACCGCTCGAGCCGCTCTTCGACCGACTGCCGCCCGAGCTTCACGGCGACACCGTTGGCAAGCTCGAGCTGCCATGCGCCGCGCTCGTCGAGCTGCACGCCGGTGAGACGCAGCCCTGCTTCGAGCAGGCGTCCCTGGGCCTCGAGATACAGCTGCGCGACTGTTCCCTCGCTGCCGTCCGGGCCCTGCAGCAGCGGCAACTCGGGCGGCACGTAGCGGGCATTGCGGATGAACAGCTCACCGCGCGCATTCAGCAGCCCCGCCGCGTTCCAGCGCGCGGCGGCCACCTGCTCCGTGACGATGACGCGTATGGCGTCCGGCCAGCGTCGGCGCACCACGGCACGGTCCACCCAGTCGATGCGCTGGATGCTGTCGCGGACCTGGTCGAGATCGACGGAAGCAAGGCCGCCGTGCACGACTTCGACGACGGCACTCTCGATTTCAGGAGGCGAGACACGCTGGAAAGCGCCCTCGACCAGCACGCGGCGCACGGGGCGATCCAGCGCCAGCATCAGCGGCGATGCAACCGCCGCGATGCCCGCTACCACGCCCGCCGCGACGCCGAGCAGACGCCAGTTCACTGTGCGTGCCGGGGCCGCGACCCCGCCGCGGGCCTGTCGGCGATTGCGCTTTTTCCAGAACGCCAGCATCACGCGACCCCGCCTGCCTGCCGGGAGAAGCTCGTCTCGAGCACCCGCCAGACGAGTTCGTCGAATTCGATGCCGCGACTGCGCGCGGCCTTGGGCACCAGCGAATGGCTGGTCATGCCGGGCGCGGTGTTCACCTCGAGCAGCCATGACTGGCCCGAACGGTCGCGCATGAAGTCGACGCGACCCCATCCGCTGCAGTCCGCCGCGAAGAACGCGGCAAGCGCGAGCCTGCCGAATTCCTGCTCGACCGTCCCGGTCGCGCCAGGGCAGAGGTACTGCGTGTCGGCCGCGACGTACTTCGCGTGGTAGTCGTAGTACTCGCCGGCCGGCACGATGCGGATCGACGGCAGCGCCTCGACGCCGAGCACGGCAACGGTGAACTCGTCGCCCTCGATCAACTGCTCGACCAGCATCGGGCCTTCGTAGCGTGCGGCAAGTTCCACGGCCGCTGCGAGGTCGGCGTCCCTGAAGCAGCGGCTGACACCAACGCTCGATCCCTCGCATGCGGGCTTCACGATCACCGGCAGGCCGAGCTTGTTCGCGGCGGCCACGACATCTTCGCCGCGCTCCAGGCTCACGTAGCCCGGGGTCGGAAGCCCGAGCGACTGCCACACCTGCTTGGTGCGGATCTTGTCCATCGACAGCGCGGAGCCGAGTACGCCCGACCCGGTGTATGGGACGCCGAGCGCATCGAGCAGGCCCTGCAGCACGCCGTCCTCGCCACCCCCCCGATTGCCGTGAAGGATGTTGAATACCCGGTCGAATCGCGGACCCGAGGGTCCCGTGAGCGCGGCGACGAGCGCAGGGATACCGTCCACCGCCACCGCGTCCACGCCACGGCCGACGAGCGCCTCGAGCACGTTGCGTCCTGAATCGAGCGAAACCTCGCGCTCCGATGACGTGCCGCCCATCAGCACGGCGACGCGGCCGAAGTCGCGCGGATCCTTGATGCGAGTCGGCGACAGCGTCATGCGCGCCCCTCGCCCGCGGCTATCCGGGCCAGTGCGACCGGCAACTCGTGCGCCGCGGCGCCGATGCTGCCCGCACCCATGGTCAGCACCACGTCGCCGTCGCGCGCAAGGTCGGTGAGCGCCTGCGGCAACTCGTCCAGCGACTTGAGCAACACCGGCTCGACACGGCCGCGCGAGCGGATCGCCCGGCACAATGCCTTGCCGTCGGCACCGGCGATCGGCGGTTCGCCCGCCGGATAGACTTCGGCAACGACCAGCGCGTCTGCGGCCGACAGCACCTGCGCGAAGTCGTCGAGAAGGTCGCGGGTGCGCGTGTATCGGTGCGGCTCGAACACCAGTACGACCCTGCGATCCGGCCAGCCCTGCCGCACCGCCTCCATGGTCGCCGCAATCTCCGTCGGGTGATGGCCGTAGTCATCCACCAGCGTGACCCGGCCGGCCGGAACGTCGACGTCGCCGAGCCACTGCAGGCGTCGCTCGATGCCCTGGAACCCGGCGAGCGCGCGCTGGATTGCGCCGTCGTCGATCTCGAGTTCGCTCGCGACGCAGATTGCCGCGAGCGCGTTCAACACGTTGTGCCGACCCGGCAGGTTGAGCGTAATCGGCAACGGATCGCGGCCCGGACGGAGCACGTCGAATACGGACTGCCCGCCGCGGCGCGTGACGTTCACTGCACGAACGTCGGCCGGTTCGTCGAACCCATAGGTGAGGTACGGACGCGCGATCAGCGGCACCAGGCTCGCTGCCTCGGCGTCGTCGACGCAGACGATGGCCAGGCCATAGAACGGCAGGTTGTGCAGGAACTCGACGAAGCTCGACTTCAGCCGGTTGAAATCGCCACCGTGCGTGCCGAGGTGGTCGGCGTCGACGTTGGTGACGATCGCGATCATTGCCTGCAGGTGCATGAACGAGGCGTCGCTCTCGTCCGCCTCGGCGACCAGGTAGCGGCCCGCACCAAGGCGCGCGTTCGAGGCTGCGCTCTTCAGGCGCCCGCCGATCACGAAGGTCGGGTCCTCGCCGCCCTCCGCCAGCACGCTGGCCACGAGGCTGGTGGTTGTCGTCTTGCCGTGTGTGCCGGCCACCGCGATCGAGTAGCGGAAGCGCATCAGCTCGCCAAGCATCTCGGCGCGCTTCACCACCGGGATGCGCTGCGCAAGTGCCTGCGCAACTTCGGGGTTTTCCTGGTTGACGGCACTCGACACCACCACGACGTCGGCGCCCGCAACATTCCCTGCGCGATGCCCGATCATCACCCGCGCGCCGAGCTTCTCCAGCCGCTGCGTCGCGTCGCCCGCCTTCAGGTCCGAACCCTGCACCGCGTATCCCAGGTTGACCAGCACCTCGGCAATGCCGCACATGCCGCTGCCGCCGATGCCGACGAAGTGGATGACGTGGATTCGCCGCATCCTGTCCTTCATGCCGCGCCTCCGGCCGCCGCGATGCATGCATCGGCGAGCCGCACGTCGGCATCGGCGACTGATGCGGCGCGCGCGGCGCGCGCCATGCGCTCGAGCCTCGGCCGGCCTGCCTCGAGCAGCTCACGCAGTTTCGCGGCGAGCGACACCGGCGTGAGTCCCGACTCGGCCAGCAGCAGCGCCGCACCGGCGCGAACCACGTACTGCGCGTTCCTGGTCTGGTGGTCATCCACTGCCGCAGGGAATGGAACCAGCACGGCAGGGACGCCGGCGGCCGCGAGTTCCGCGACGGTCAGCGCGCCGGAGCGACACACGGCGAGGTCAGCCCAGCCATAGGCGCCCGCCATGTCGTCGATGAAGGCGCGCACATCGGCCACGATGCCGCGCGTGCGGTAGGCAGCGGCCGTTTCCTCGACGCTCCGCGCGCCTGTCTGGTGCAGCACTTCCGGGCGCAACCACTCCGGAAGCTCCGAGATCGCGGCAGGCACGACGGTATTGAGCCGCGCCGCTCCCTGGCTGCCGCCGAACACCAGCAGGCGCACGCGGCCCTCGCGACCTGCGTAACGGCGCTCCGGCGGCGGCACGTTGGCAATCTCGCGACGCACGGGATTGCCGACCCGCTCGGCCTTCACGCCCTCGCCGAAGCTGCCCGGGAATCCCTCCAGCACACGGTCGGCGATGCGCGCGAGCAGGCGATTGGTCAGGCCTGCGACCGCGTTCTGCTCGTGCACCACCAGCGGCGTGCGCGTGAGCCAGGCAGCCAGGCCACCGGGCCCGGAGACGAAACCGCCGGCGCCGAGCACGACACTGGGCCGATGACGCCGCATGGCGCGGAGCGCCTGCATCAATGCGCGGGCGAGCCGGAACGGCGCGGCGAGCAAGGTGCCGATGCCCTTGCCGCGCAGGCCGCTCACGCTCAGCCACTCGACCGGAATGCCCGCGGCCGGCACCAGGCGCGCCTCGATGCCGCGGCGAGTGCCGAGCCACACGAGGTCATATCCGCGCTCACGCAGCACGCGCGCGGTTGCGAGCGCCGGGAAGACGTGCCCGCCAGTGCCGCCAGCCATGATCATTGCCGTCGGGCGCTTCATGTGCCACGCGCCTGGCGCGGCGCCGCCGCCGGCCGATCGGCCGCCTGCGCCTCGTGGTTGATCCGCAGCAACAGCCCGAGCACGCCGAGCGTGACCAGCATGCTGCTGCCGCCGTAGGAAAGCAGCGGCAGCGTCAGGCCCTTGGTCGGCAGCAGGCCCATGTTGACGCCGATGTTCACGAAGGCCTGGAGACCGAGCCAGATGCCGATCGAGGCGGCAAGATAGGACTGGAACTGCAGCCCGGCGTCGGCGGCCCGGCGCGAGATCGCGAGTGCCCGGCTGACCAGCACCGCGAACAGCCCGATGACCACGCAGACGCCCACGAACCCGAACTCCTCGGCGAGGACCGCGAACACGAAGTCGGTGTGTGCCTCCGGCAGGTAGAACAGTTTCTGCACGCTGGAGCCGAGCCCGACGCCGAACCACTCGCCGCGCCCGATCGCGATCAGCGACTGCACGAGCTGGAATCCGCTGTCGAACGGGTCCTCCCAGGGATTGCGGAATGCCGTGAGGCGACGCATCCGATAGGACGAGGTCACCGCCAGCACTGCCATCGCGGCGACGCCGCCGACGACGGGCACCAGCAGGTGGTGCAGGCGCACGCCCGCGAGGAACAGCACCGCGAGTCCCGTGGCCATCAGCACGGTCGCAGCCCCGAAGTCCGGCTCGAGCAACAGCAGCATCGCCGCCGCAACCAGCACGGCCACCGGCTTCATGAATCCCTGGAAGCTGGTGGAGAGTTCCTCCGCGCGTCGCACGGCGTAGCTCGACAGGTAGGTGAGCAGCATCACGCGGGCGATTTCCGATACCTGGAAATTCATGAACCCGAGCCGCGCCCAGCGACGGCTGCCGTTCACCTCGTGCCCGATGCCCGGCACGAGTACCAGCAGCAGCAGCGCGAAACCGACCACCAGCAGCACCATCGAGTGCTTCTCCCAGACGCCGGTCGGGATCGCCATCGCGATGAATGCGGCAACCAGTCCCATCATTACGTACAGGAGCTGCCGCTCGAAGTAGAAGAAGGGGTTGCCCGATTCGTGATCGGAAATGCCGATCGACGCCGACGCCACCATCACCAGGCCGATCAGCAGCAGCGCCGCGACGGTACCGACCACCACGGAGTCGAAGACGAATCGCCGCGGCTGGCCGCTGAAGCGTGCGTAGGACATGGTGGTCGTTGTCATGCGGCGAGACCTCTCACCGAGGCGGCGAATTCATCGCCGCGGTGCGCGAAGTCGCGGAACATGTCGAGGCTGGCGCAGGCCGGTGACAGCAGCACTGTGTCGCCCGGCTGCGCGGCTGCACGGGCGGCGCGGACCGCGGACGCCATGTCGGTCGCGATTTCCGTGCTGCAGGCACCCTCGAGCGCGGCCGCAATCCTCGGCGCGTCGCGACCGATCAGCACCGCGTGTCGCACCTTGCCGCGGAATGCCGCGTGGAGTGCGCCGAAATCCTGCCCCTTGCCGTCGCCCCCGGCGATCAGCACGATCGGCCCCGCCGTGCCGGACACGGCGGCGACGGTGGCGCCGACATTCGTACCCTTCGAGTCATTGACGAAATGGACGCCGGCCACGTCGGCGACCCACTGCGCCCGGTGCGCGAGCCCACCGAACGCCGCAAGCGCATCAAGCACGGGCGCACGCGGCAGGTCCAGTGCCTCGCTCATCGCGAGCGCGGCAAGCGCATTGGCCACGTTGTGCCTGCCGGTGAGGCGCATTGCGGAGACGGGCAGCAGCGGCTCGCCGCGGCAGGCGAGCCATGGCTGCGCGCCGCCGCCCAGACTGTAATCCGCGCCCGCATCCTCGAGGCTGAACGAGAGCACGCGCTGGCCAGCGCGCGGCATGTCGCGTACCAGCGGGTCGTCGGCGTTGATGACGGCCGTCTCGCATCCGTCGAAGATGCGAGCCTTTGCGGCCGCATAGTCGGCAAGCGAGCCGTAGCGGTCCATGTGATCGGAGGTGACGTTCAGCACCGCGGCCGTCACGGTGCGCAGCGAGTGCGTCGTCTCCAGCTGGAAGCTCGACAGCTCGAGCACGTACAGGCCCGGCGTCGCGCGTTCCAGCAGGTCGAGCGCGGGCTCGCCCAGGTTTCCGCCGGCCACCGCCGCCTGCCCCCCGGCGGTCGCAAGCTCCGCCAGCAGCGCGGTCACCGTGCTCTTGCCGTTTGTGCCGGTGACCGCCGCAATCGGAGCACCGGTCTCGCGCGCGAACAGCTCGATGTCGCCCACGACCGGCAGGCCGCGCCGCGCCGCTTCGACCGCGATCGGCTCCCGCAGCGAGAGCCCGGGCGAGATGAGCACCTGCGCCACGTCATCGAGCAACGTGTCCTCGAACGGGCCGGTGCGAACCTCGGTCCCGTCCAGTTCCCTGCGCAGCGCCTCGATCCCGGGCGGCTCGGCGCGCGTGTCCGCAACGCGCAGCGTTAGTCCCTTGCGATGCAGGTAGCGCGCGGCCGACAGTCCGGTGCGGCCGAGGCCGAGCACCAGTGCCCGGGTACCCGGCTCGAGCGGCACGAGGTTGTCCGGTTGCGCGTTCATCGCAGCTTCAGGGTCGCCAGCCCGATCAGCACGAGGATCACGGTGATGATCCAGAAGCGCACGATCACCTTCGGCTCGGCCCAGCCCTTGAGTTCGTAATGATGGTGGATGGGCGCCATGCGGAAGATGCGCTTGCCGCGCAGCTTGAAGGAGCCCACCTGCAGGATGACGGAGACGGTCTCCATCACGAACACGCCGCCCATGATGAAGAGAACGATTTCCTGGCGAACGATGACGGCGATCACGCCGAGTGCGGCACCGAGCGCCAGCGCGCCGATGTCGCCCATGAATACCTGCGCGGGATACGTGTTGAACCACAGGAATCCGAGGCCGGCGCCGAAGATCGACGAGCAGATCACCAGCACCTCGCCCGCGCCGGCGATGTAGGGAATCGCCAGGTAGTTGGCGAACACGACGTTGCCCGACGCGTAGGCGAATACGCCGAGCGCGCCGGCCACCAGCACAGCGGGCATGATCGCGAGCCCGTCGAGTCCGTCGGTGAGGTTGACCGCGTTGCTCGAGCCCACGATCACGAAGTACGAGAGCACGACGAACAGCGGCCCGAGCGGCAGCACGAAGTTCTTCACGAACGGCACGATCAGCGTGGTCTCCGCCGGCGTGTGCGCGGTGAGGTAGAGCGCGAACGCGGCGCCGAGGCCGGCCACCGACTGCCAGAAATACTTGTAGCGCGCGATGAGCCCGCGCGAATCGCCGACCACCAGCTTCAGGTAGTCGTCCCAGAAGCCGATCAGGCCGAACGCCACCGTCACCGCGAGCGTGATCCACACGAAACGATTGGCGAGGTCCGCCCAAAGCAGCGTGCCCGTGACGATCGCCACCAGGATCAGCGCGCCGCCCATGGTGGGCGTGCCGGCTTTCGACAGGTGACTCTGCGGACCGTCGGAACGCACGCGCTGGCCGACCTGTCGCTCGGCGAGCCTGCGAATCATCCCGGGGCCGACCACGAACGAGATCGTCAGTGCCGTCAGCGCCGCGAGGATCGCGCGCAGCGTCAGGTAGCTGAATACGTTGAAGCCCGAGTAGTACTGGGTGAGCCACTCGGCTACATGGCGCAGCATGCTAGTGGCCTCCTGCGCCAGCGGTGCCGGCATCCGCCGCAAGCGCGTCCGCGACGCGCTCCAGGCGATTCGACCGGGATCCCTTGACCAGTACCGTCACGCCCTCGCCAAGGTCCGACCGCGCCACCGTGATCAGGTCGTCGACGCCGGCGAACCACTGGCCTCCCACGCCATACGCCTCGACCGCGTGCTTCGACCCGTCGCCGATCGCGAGCAGCCGGCTCACGCCGCTCTGCCGCGCCAGCGCGCCCATTTCCGCGTGCAGCCGGTCGGAGTCCGCGCCGAGTTCGCGCATCTCGCCAAGCACCAGCCAGTGCTGGCCCGGCAGCTTCGCCAGGGACTCGAGGCCCGCCCGCACCGAACCCGGGTTGGCGTTGTAGGAATCGTCGATGAGCCGTGCACCGTTCAGCGCGGCGCGCATGCGCAGGCGGCCTTCGACCGGCCGCATCGCGACGAGGCCTTCCACGATCGCGTCGAGGCTGGCGCCCGCGGCGGAGGCAGCGGCAGCCGCGGCCAGCGCATTCATCACGTTGTGGTCGCCCGAAAGCGCGATCGATATGTGCCGGCTGCCCTGCGGGCTCTTCAGGTCGAATTCGGTGGCGAAACCCTGGTCCGAAGTCCGCTCGGCCACGTTTGATGCAGCAAAGTCGGCGTCCTCGCGCATGCCGAAAGTCACGGTCCGGCCGGCCGTGCGCGCCAGCCCCCGCCAGAAGCCGGCAAAGCGATCGTCGGCATTGATCACTGCCGTGCCGTTGGCGCCCAGCGCCTCGAACATCTCGCCCTTGCCGCGCGCGACGCCCTCGATGCCGCCGAAACCCTCGAGATGGGCCGGTCCCGCGTTGATCACCAGCCCGACGTCGGGCCGGGCGATCGAAGCCAGGTCCGCGATTTCCCCGCGGTGGTTCGCGCCCATCTCGATCACTGCGTACACGTGCTGCGGCCCCATGCGGGAAAGCGTGAGCGGCACACCGATGTGGTTGTTCAGGTTGCCCTGCGTGACCAGGCAGGGACCGCAGGCACCGAGGATGGCGCCCGTCATTTCCTTGACCGTGGTCTTGCCGTTGCTGCCAGTGATGCCCACCACGGTGCCCTGGTAGTCAGCCCGCCACGCACGTGCGAATGCGGTGAGTGCAGCCAGCGTGTCGGTCACTACGACCTGCGGCACCACCGCCTCGACCGGTCGACTGACCAGCGCGGCGCTGCAGCCACGCTCCGCGGCCTGGCGGACATAGTCGTGAGCGTCGAACCTGTCGCCGACGAGCGCCACGAACAGCGAACCCGGCTCCAGCGTGCGGCTGTCGGTGGAGAGCGCGCCGAAGACGGTATTCGCGCCCTCCAGCCTGCCGCCGGTCACGCGGGCGAGTTCTGCGAGGTCGCGGATCATGCCTCGCTCCCGAGCGCGTCCTGCACGACCTGCCGGTCGCTGAACGGCCGGACTTCGCCGCCGATCAACTGGTGTTCCTCGTGACCCTTGCCCGCGATCACCACGACGTCGCCCGGATCCGCCTCTGCGAGCGCATGGTGGATGGCCTCGGCCCGGTCGGCGATCACCTGCGCCGCGCCCGGTTCGCGCATGCCGGCGAGGATCTGCTCGATGATCGAGCGTGAGACCTCGGTACGAGGATTGTCGTCCGTGACGATCACCACGTCCGCGCCGTGCTCGGCGATCGCCCCCATCATCGGGCGCTTGCCGGGATCGCGATCGCCGCCGCAGCCGAACACGCAGTGCACGCGGCCACGCGCATGCGCGCGAGCCGCCTCGAGCAGCTTGCCGAGCGCATCGGGCGTGTGGGCATAGTCGACCAGCGCGAGCGGCTGGGCACCGCCACCGAAGGCCTCCATCCGCCCGGGCGGCGGCACGCAGGTCGCGAGCGCGGCGAGCGAGCGCTGCAGCGGGATCTTCCAGCCGAGCAGTACACCGAGCACGGCAAGCAGGTTCTCGGCATTGAACTCGCCGACCAGTGGCGATCGCAACGTGCCTGCGCCCCAACTGCTCTCGACGTGCAGCGTGAGCCCGGCGGCCGTGGCGCGCATCTCCGGCAGCCGGATCCAGGCCGCACCCTGGGGCGCCCATACGTCGTTCGAGGTCGAGAAGAAAACCGGCTCGACGGCAGGGTCGAGCGCGTCGGCGAGGCGCCGGCCGAACTCGTCGCGCACGTTCACGATCGCGCGGCGCAGGCCAGGCGCGCGGAAGATGCGCTCCTTCGCCGCGAAGTAGGCATCGAGCGTGCCGTGGTAGTCGAGGTGATCGCGCGTCAGGTTCGTGAACACCGCGGTGTCGAATCGCACCGCGTCCACACGACCCTGGTCGAGCGCGTGCGACGACACCTCGAGCGCCATGGTTTTCGCGCCGGAATCCCGCGCCTCGGCGAGCAGCCGGTGCACGGTGACGCAGTCGGGGGTCGTGAGTACCGAAGTGGCCAGCGAGCCCGGGCGCCCGAACCCGATGGTGCCCAGGTAGGCGCCCTTGCGCCCGACTGCCTCGGCAGCCTGCGCGAGCAGGTAGGCCGTCGTCGTCTTGCCGTTGGTGCCGGTGATGCCCGCGACCTCGAGATCGGACGACGGCTGGCGGAAGAATCGATCCGCCATCTCGCCGACGCGCCGCCCGAGCTCGGGAATCGCGTGGACGGCGACGTGCGAGGGCAGCACCGGCGGCTCGAGCCCTGCCACCGGCTCGAAAAGCACCGCCACGGCGCCGCGCTCGACCGCGGACGCGGCGTGCGAAATGCCATGCCCGCCGCGGCCCTGGCAGGCGAGGAACGCGCAACCCGGCACCGCCTGCCGGCTGTCCAGCGTCAGGCCGGTAATTGTGAGCTCGCGGAGCGGCTGGGCAACGCCCGAGAGCAGCGATGCGAGCGTCGCCTGGTACACGGGCACGGAATCGACTTCTGCCACGGCGTTCACTTCCCCGGTCCGCACATGGTTCACCACGGGTCCTGCGCCTGGACGAGGGTGGTTGCCGGGATGCTCTGGAGGTCGTCCGGCGGTATCGCAAGCAGGCGAAGCGCGCCTGACATTACCGACGAGAAGACCGGGGCCGCGACGTCGCCGCCGTAATAGGCACCGGCGCTCGGCTCGTCGATGATCACGACCGCCGCGAGCCGCGGATTGCTGGCCGGCACGACGCCGCCGAAGATTGCCAGGTACTTGTTGGTGGAGTAGCCGCCGCTCCTGGACGCCTTCCAGGCCGTGCCGGTCTTGCCGGATACGCGATAGCCCATCACTGCGGCGCGACGCGCGGTGCCCGCGTTGCTCACGACGCTCTCCAGGATCCGCACCAGCTCCGTCGCCACTTCCTCCGGCAGCACCCGCTCGCCCGCCGGCGGCGTATCCACGCGACGCAGGCTGACGGGCCGGCGCACGCCGCCTGCACCGAGGATTGCGTATGCCTGGGCGAGCTGCAGTGGCGTGACCGACAGGCCGTACCCGTAGGACATGGTCGCCTGCGTGATCGGGCGCCAGTGCTCGTAACCGGTCAGGATCCCGGTGGACTCGCCAGGGAATCCGGAGCCCGTCACGCGGCCGAATCCCAGCGCGTCCAGCGTGCCCCACATCTCCTGGGGCTTCAGCGACAAGGCTATTTTCGCGGCGCCCACGTTGCTCGACTTGGCGAGTACCGTGGTGACGTCGATCGTGCCGAGGTTGTTGTGATCCTTCACCGTCTTGATGCCGACGCGCATCATGCCGGGCGACGTGTTGATCAACGTGTCGGCGTGATAGCGACCCGTCTCCATCGCGGCCGCGACGATGAACGGCTTCATGCTCGATCCCGGCTCGAGGAAGTCGTTTGTCGTGCGGTTGCGGTAGCGGGACGCCGCGTACTGCTCGCGGTCGTTCGGGTTGAAGGTCGGCTGGTTGACCATGGCCAGCACTTCACCCGTGGCGATGTCGAGCACGACGATCGTTCCCGCGCGTGCCTTGTTGGCCTGCACCGCTGCCTTGAGTTCGCGGTAAGCGAGGTACTGCACCCGCAGGTCGATGCTGGTGCGCAGGTCCTGGCCGGGACGCGGCGCGCTGATGCGCTCGATGTCCTCGATGGTGCGGCCGAGGCTGTCGCGCATGACGATCTTCTCGCCCGGGACGCCGCCGAGCCACTGGTCGTAGGCAAGCTCGAGCCCTTCCTGCCCTACGTCGTCCACGTTGGTGAAGCCGAGCAGGTGGCCCGTCACCTCGCCCGCCGGGTAGTAGCGCCGGTACTCGCGCAGCGTGTCCACGCCGGGGATGCGCAGTTCCTTGACGCGCGCGGCATCCTGCGGACGCATGTGGCGCACGAGATAGACGAACTCGCGATCGAGGCTGCCGGTGACGCGGCGCGCGAGCCACTGGGGGTCGCGGTCCAGCGCCTTGGCCAGCTTCGGGAAGTCCTGCGGTGCCTCGGCGAGCTTGCGCGGATCCGCCCACACCGTATCGACGGGCGTGCTGACTGCAAGCGCCTCGCCGTTGCGGTCCAGGATCATGCCGCGGTTGGCCGAGAGCCGCGCCTTGCGCAGGATGCGCGCGTCGCCCTGCTTCTCGAGGAAAGCCTGGTCGATCACCTGCAGGTAGACCGCGCGCGCGACCAGCGACGCGCCGGCGATGCCGAGCATGCCGACGACCAGCCAGTGACGCCATCGGTGGCCCCCGGCGCTGCGGTCATTGCTGGTGCTGCGCTTCACGGCTGCACGATGCGCAGGTCGCCTGCCTGCGGGATGACCATGTGCAGGTCGTCGCGCGCGACGTTTTCCACACGCCCGTTCGCCGACCAGGTGCTCTGCTCGAGCTGCAACTGGCCCCACTCGATGTCGAGATCGTCGCGCTCACGCGTCAGTCGCTGCAGCTCGCTGAAGCGGCTGCGCGCCTCGTGCTTGCCATAGACCACGCCCAGCCCGGACGCGAGCAGGCCAAGGCCGAGCAAGGCGGTGGCGATTCGCCATGCATTCGTGCTCATGCGGCGACCCTTTCCGCCACGCGCAGCACCGCGCTCCTGGAGCGCGGATTTCCCGCCACCTCGGCGTCCGACGCGTATGTCGCACGACCGACGCGGGTGAGCCGCGGACGAGCGTGCGGCGGCACCTGCGGCAGGCCCGCATACACGGGGTCGCCCTGCTCCTCGCGCCGGATGTAGCGCTTGACGATACGGTCCTCGAGCGAATGGAAGCTGATGACGCAGAGCCGGCCGCCGGGCGCGAGCATGCGCACCGCCTGGGGCAGCGCCGCCTGCAGGGCCTCGAGTTCGCCGTTCACGTGGATGCGGATCGCCTGGAACGTGCGCGTCGCGGGGTGCTTGCCGGGCTCCCTGGTCGGTACCGCGGCGGAGACGATCGCCGCGAGCTGCCCGGTGCGCTCGATCGGCCCAACAGCCCGCGCCGCGACGATCGCGCGCGCGATACGGTTTGCGAAGCGCTCCTCGCCGAGCGTGCGCAGCACGGTCGCGATGTCGCGCTCGCCGGCACGCGCCAGCCACTGCGCCGCACCCTGTCCCGCCTCATTGTCCATGCGCATGTCGAGCGGCCCGTCCTGCATGAAACTGAAGCCGCGCCTGGCCTCGTCGAGTTGTGGCGAGGAGACCCCGAGGTCCATCAGCACGCCGTCCAGATCCCCTTCCAAACCCGCCGCCCGGACCAGCTGCTCGAGCTGGCCGAACGACCCCTTCACCAGCGTGAGACGTGGCTCGTCAGCGAACCGCACCCGACCCGCCCGGACAGCCTCCGGGTCACGATCGATCGCGATCACCCGCCCCCCGGGGCCAAGCGCCGCCAGGATTTCGGCCGTGTGCCCCCCGCGCCCGAACGTCGCGTCGCAGTACCGACCGTCGGCCCGCACCGCGAGCCCGGCCAGCACTTCTCCAGGAAGTACCGGCGTGTGTTCCGCCACGACGGCGCCTAGAGCGAGAGCTGCTCGAGCTCTGGAGACAGGTCGCCCGTCTCCTCGCCCGCCTGCAGCCAAGCATCGCGACGCGTGTTCCAGTGCTGCTCGTCCCAGAGTTCGAAGCGGCTGCCCTGGCCTATCAGCATTGCCTGGCGCGTGAGTCCCGCGTACTCGCGCAGTTTCGGCGGCACCAGCACCCGGCCATGGGAATCGAGTTCGAGATCGGTCGCATGACCGACCATGAGTCGCTGCAGCCGGCGCGCCTGTGGATTCAGGCTCGGCAGCCGCATGAGCTTGCGCTCGATCTCTTCCCAGTCCGGGAGCGGGTAGATCAGCAGGCACCGGTCGGCACGGTCGACGGTCGCGACCAGACGGCCCTCGCTGCGCTCGACCAGGGTGTCCCGGTATCGCGCAGGCATGGCCATCCGCCCTTTGGCGTCGAGAGTGACTTTGTTGGCGCCGCGAAACATTTTCAGCTCACTGATGGGCCGATAGCCCATTTCATCCCACTTTGTCCCACCGGTCGCGAATATAGGTCGCGCGCGCGTAGGGAGTCAACGCCCACGGCAAAGATTTTTCCATGGGGCACAGCGACTTAGCGGCGAAATCGAGCCCATGGATAAGGATTTGCCAATACTATCCTTACTTTAATCAATTGGTTACTGGATGTTCCTGAAAATGACATTAGAAGACGGCATGCGTGGGAGAGCTCGCCCCGCAGGCGTGCTTCCAGCCGGCCGAGGTGCCAGATCGCAATTAATCATTGCAATCAAAGGGAGCGCGGGTGGGATGCGCCTGGCTCCGGGCCTCGAATCGAGGCCCGATCGCGCGTCCGGCACAGGGTGGGACAAGGTGGGAGGCACTGCGGCAGCGCTGCCAGCGGTGCGGCGCCCAGGCAGCCGCAACAAGGCCTATTGACAAAGGCCAGGTTTCGTGATCCTGAAATAAGGTGGGAGTCGGCCGATAAGCCGGGTTCTGTCGAGGGCAACCATCCATCTGGGACGCGCGTCGCCGCGCGCCTCGAGCGACCTACCCGGAAGCCCCCGCGAGCAGCGGGTGCGGATCCTGCGACCCGCACGCTTCCCTATTTGGCCTTGCTCCAGGTGGGGTTTGCCGTGCCGCCGAATGTTGCCACCGGCGCGGTGCGCTCTTACCGCACCGTTTCACCCTTACCTGCCGGCTTGCGCCGACATAGGCGGTTTGCTTTCTGTTGCACTTTCCGTGGGCTCGCGCCCCCCAGGCGTTACCTGGCACCTTGCTCTATGGAGCCCGGACTTTCCTCTGCGGAATCCCGCAGCGGTTGCCTGGCCGACTCCCGGGCGAAGTATAGCGCCCTGCAGCCGGCGCCCTGCCCTCATTCGCCCGGTGCGAGCGCAAGCGCCCGGTCGTAGAGTTCCTTGCGCGGGCGGCCGGTGAGTTTCGCAGCAACCCGTGCCGCCTGCGAAACCGGCATTTCACCGAGCAGCGCGCGCAGCACGCGGTCGGCTTCACCTTCGTCTGCCGGGCCCGCCACGGGCGCGCCCTGGACGACGATCACGATCTCGCCACGGTTCATGTCGGCGTCCTGCGCGGCACGCAGTGCGAGTTCCGTGAGTGAGCCGCGATAGGTGGTCTCGAATCGCTTGGTGATCTCGCGCGCAATCGCTGCCGGCCGGTCCCCGCCGAGTATTCGCGCGAGATCGTCGAGGCTCTCACGCACACGATGCGGCGCCTCGTAGAACACCAGCGTGCGCGGTTCGCCGCAGAGCAGTTCGATGGCCTTGCGTCGCGCCGACGCACGGGCGGGCAGGAAGCCTTCGAAGGTGAATCGATCGGTCGGCAGCCCGGAGGTGGAGAGCGCCGCGATGATCGCGCACGGGCCCGGCACCGCGACGACCTCGATTCCGGCCTCGATCGCCGCGCGGACCAGCGGCGCACCCGGGTCGCTCACTGTCGGCGTCCCCGCGTCGCTCACCAGCGCGACGCTGGCACCCGCCTTGAGGCGCTCGATGACGCGCGGCACCCGTTCGCGCTCGTTGTGCTCGTGCAGCGATTCGATCGCCCCCGAGGGTCGCGTGACGCCACTGGCGTGCAGCAGCTGCGCCGTGTGCCGCGTGTCCTCGGCGAGCAGCAGGTCCGCGTCGCGCAGCAGGTCACGCGCCCGCGTGCCGAGGTCACCGAGGTTGCCGATCGGGGTCGCGACGAGGAACAGTACGCCGGACCGCGGCCCCGCTATAGAATCCATTGCTTCGTTCGCCACGCGTATCCCCGGGGCCCCATGCTGCACGCAAGTCTTCACGGCCGGCAAGTTCGAGCGCTGCTTGTCGCCGCGACGCTCGCAATTGCCGCCGTCAGCCTGGCGCCACCTGCCACGCACGCCGCCACGAGGACCGAAACCGCGGAGGCCCTTGCCCGCAGCGGGCAGCACGAGGCCGCAGCGCAGGCCTACGAGCGGCAGGCCAAGCGGATCTTCCGCGGCTGGGACACGCGGCTCACGCTGCTCGCAGCGCGCGAGTACCTGCTGGCCGGGCGCAACGCGGATGCCGAGCGCATGCTGGACAAAGTCAGCGGGCGCGCGAGCGGCGACGACGTCGTGCTGCTCGCCCGGATCCAGGCCGAGCTCGCGCTGGCAAAGGGCGACGGCGACGCCGCGCTCGTGGCGCTTGCGGCCGTTCCCGAGCCGTGGCCGGCGGCACTCGCCACGGAACTCCTGCTGCTGCGGGCCCGCGCCTGTTTCCAGCTCGGGAGGACGCTGCAGGGCGTCCGGACGCTGGAAGAGCGCGGCCAGCTGCTCGGCACTCCCGAGGCGCGAGCCGACAACTATCGCCTGCTGGTCCGTGAACTGCAGCAGCCGACGGTTGCCGCTGCGATGCCGGCCGACGCGCCGGGGCAGGCGCAGGCCTGGCTGGAACTTGCGCAGATCCTCGCTGAGGCGAACCAGGACGAGCAGTCGACGGCGCGGCGCTCGGCCGAGTGGAGGGCACGGAATCCGGGCCATCCCGGGTCTGGCCTGTTGCCTGAATTCGACGTTGCGGTCGCGGCGGCGGCCGGAGTCCGGCCCATCGCGCGGCCGGGCCAGGGGCCCGCGACAGTCGCGCTGATCCTGCCGCTGTCAGGCAGGCTCGAGTCGATCGGCGCAGCCGTAAGGGATGGTTTCATCGCCGCGACGCTCGCTCAGCGCGAGGCGGCGCCCAGGGTGCTGGTGTACGACACTGCGGAACTCGGTGCCGAGCTGGCTTACCGCAGTGCCGTCACCGACGGCGCCGGCATCGTGGTCGGGCCGCTGACCCGGGAGGACGTCGCGGCGCTCGCGTCGACGCAGTCGATACCGGTGCCTACGCTGGTACTAAACAGCCTGGGCGGCGACGGCACGGTTCCGGCCTTCATGTACGAATTCACGCTGGACCCCGAGCAGGAAGCCCGGGGGGCCGCCCGTCGCATCGCGGCCGGCGGTTACACGCGCGGCATTGCGCTGTTTCCGCGCACGCAATGGGGCGAGCGCATATACGCCGCATTCACGTCGGAGCTGCAGGCAGCCGGTGGCGTGCAGCTCGCCACCGAGTACTACGACACCGGCTCGCGCGATTTCTCCGGACCGCTTCGATCGGCGCTGGGACGCTATGGCGGGGCCGCGGACAGCTCGGGTCACCGCGATGCCACCGCCGAGGCACGCGACGGCCCGCAGTTCGCATTCGTCGCGGCCAGTGCAACGAACGCGCGCGCGCTGGTCCCCCAACTCCGCTTCCAGATGACCTATGCGCTGCCGATATATGCCACCTCGGACGCGTGGGATCCGAGCGTGCGGGCCGCCCAGGACATGGACGGGCTCGAATATCCGGAGTTTCCGTGGATATTGCAGGGCGGCAACGGTGCGCCGCTGCTATGGGACGTGCTGCACGCCGAGTGGGCCAGGGACAGTCACGGCCGCATTCGACTCTACGCGTTCGGCCACGATGCCGCAGACCTGGCAAGAGACATCTGGTCGGGCCGGCTTGGCTCGCCGATCAATGGACTTACCGGCCGGCTCGAGATCGGCGATGACGGTCACGTGCAGCGCCAGCTGGATTGGGCGCAGATCGTGAACGGAACACTGCAGCCCGCGGCCTGGAGCGCGGCACCAGCGGCCGGTGCGCCCTGAGACGACCACCAGCGTCGGCCGGCGCGGAGAGGACGCCGCGCTGCGTCACCTCGAATCGGAAGGATTGAGGCTTCTCGCCCGCAACTACCGTTGCCGCGGCGGGGAAATTGATCTCGTAATGCAGCAGGGCGCGACGCTGGTGCTGGTCGAGGTGCGACTGCGAGGTTCGACCCGGTTCGGGGGCGCCGCGGCAAGCGTCGGACCCCGCAAGCAGCGTCGGTTCGCACTCGCGGCAAGGCACCTGGTGCTGACGCACCGCCAGTACCGCGACATGCCTGCACGCTTCGACGTCGTGGCGATCGACGGCGCGGATATTCGCTGGATACGGGACGCGTTCAGGCTCTGATACGGGTCACGAAGTGGTTCATCGCCCGCGACTACCTGGATGCGTAGTCGCGGTACCCCCGTGACCGCTGCCTACTTGACGACCTTCAGCCTTGGCCGGGAACCAGCAGGCTTCGGCGGAGGCTCGGTCGGCGTGCTCTCGGGCGGCTGACCACCGGGAGGCTTCGGCCCGCCGTCCTCGTCTGCGAAGATCATTCCCTGGCCCGTTTCCCGGGCGTAGATCGCGAGCACCGCCTCCACCGGGACCCGCACAAGCATGCTGGCGCCACCGAAACGGCCGCTGAAGCTGAGCTCCTCGTTGCCGATCACCAGCTGCGCCGTCGCTGTCCAGCTGACGTTCAGGACGATCTTGCCGTCGCGGATGTATTGCCGGGGCACGTCAACACCGGACGCCGCGGCGTCGACGACGATGTGGGGCGTGCAGTCACTGTCGCAGATCCACTCGTGGATGGCACGAAGCAGGTAGGGCCGGCGCGACTTCAAGTCCTCATCTCCCGCTCGGCCTCGCTCAGGCTCGCACCGAATGCAGGATGGGAAAAGACGCGCCTGGCGTAGCGTTCGACCGCCTGTGCGGCATCAGGCAGCTCCATGCCCCAGCGCGACAGGCGCCAGAGCATCGGCGCGATCGCCGCGTCGAGTTGCGAGAAGTGATCGGACAGGAACCAGGCCTTGATGCGGAACAGCGGCTCCGCCGCAACGATGCTCTCCTGCAACCGCCGCCTGGCCCTTTGCTGGTCGCGGCGCTCCGCCGACTCGAGTTCCGGGACCAGCGAGTACCAGTCTAGTTCGATCCTGTGCAACGCGACCCGCGCCTGCGCACGCCCGGCCGGATCGACCGGGGACAGGGCCGGTGCCGGGAATCGCTCGTCCAGGTACTCGCAGATGATGCCAGCCTCGTAGATCACGAGATCGCGGTCCACCAGCGTCGGCACGGCCTGGTACGGATTCAGGTCGATCAGGTCCTCGGGCGGCCGGGACGGATCGACCTCGACGATCCGGGTCTCGAGACCCTTGGCGGCCGTGACGATCCGGACGCGGTGGCTGCGCGGATCATCCCCGCGGGAGAACAGCGTCATCATGGCGCGTCAGGGCGCCCCACCCTGCTTACTTGACGTCCTTCCAGTATTCCTTCTTGAGCGCCCAGGCGAGCAGCGTGAAGAAGACCAGGAAGGCTATGACCGGGAAGCCCAGCGCCTCTCGCTGCAGCCTTGCCGGCTCGCCGATGTACTCGAGGAACGTGACCGTGTCGCGCACGAACGAATCGAATTCGTCGGGACTCATGGTGCCCGGCTTCGCCAGTTCGAACTCCTTGAACTGTTTCTGCACGTTGCCCTGCGCGTCCGGGTGGCCTTCCCACACCGCCTGCTGGACGCCCTGCAGTTCCCAAAGCACGTGCGGCATCGCGGTGCCGGGCAGCACGATGTTGTTCACGCCGTTCACCTTGGACGGGTCGGCGTAGAACGAGCGCAGGAACGTGTAGAGATAGTTGGTGCCGCGCGCGCGCGCGATCAGCGAGAGGTCAGGCGGCAGTACGCCGAACCAGCGCCTTGCCTGCTCAGGGTCGATGCCGATGCGCATCGTGTCGTGAGGCCGCTCGCCGGTGAACATCAGGTTGTCGATCAGTTGCTGCTCGGAAATGCCGATGTCCGCGGCCATGCGGTTGTAGCGCACGAACTTGGCGGAGTGGCAGCCGAGACAGTAGTTGACGAAATTGCGCGCGCCACGCTGCAGGGTCGCCTTGTTCGACACGTCCACGCTGACGTGATCGAGCGGCACCTCGCCACCGGCCGAAAATGCCACGGCCGGCACCAGCGCGGCGAGAAGTACCAGAAGCTTAGTGCGCATGGTAGGTGACCCTCGTGGGCACGGGCTTGGTCTTGTCGATGCTCGTGTACCACGGCATCAACAGGAAGAAAGAGAAATAAACCACCGCGAACACCCGCGCCGCCATCGTGTAGGCAGGGGTCGCCGGCTGCATGCCGAGGTAGCCGAGCGCCAGGAAACTGATCGCGAAGGCGATTATGAAGAACCTGAAGATCGGCCCGCGGTAGCGGATCGACTTCACCTTGCTGCGATCGAGCCAGGGCAGGAACACGAACAGCAGCACCGCGACGCCCATCAGCGCAGCGCCGAGCGGCTTGTTCGGCACCGAGCGCAGGATCGCGTAGAACGGCGTGAAGTACCACACCGGGGCGATGTGCGGCGGCGTCTGCAGCGCGTTGGCCGGCTCGAAGTTCGCGTGCTCGAGGAAGTAGCCGCCCATCGTCGGCGCGAAGAAGATGACCATGGAGAACAGGATCAGGAACACGCCGACGCCGACCAGGTCCTTGACCGTGTAGTACGGGTGGAACGCGATGCCGTCGAGCGGAATGCCGTCCGGCCCCTTGACCTTCTTGATCTCGACGCCGTCGGGATTGTTCGAGCCGACCTCGTGGAGCGCCATCAGGTGCGCGATCACCAGGAACACGAGCAACAGCGGGAGCGCGGCCACGTGCAGCGCGAAGAAGCGGTTCAGCGTGACGTCGGAGATGAAGAAGTCGCCGCGGATCCACTCCATGAGCGAATCGCCGACGACGGGAATGGCGCCGAACAGGCTCACGATCACCTGTGCGCCCCAGTAGGACATGTTGCCCCAGGGCAGCAGGTAACCAAAGAACGCCTCGCCCATCAGCGCGAAGTAAATCACCATGCCGAAGATCCACAGCAGTTCGCGCGGTTTCTGGTACGACCCGTACAGCAACGCCCGGAACATGTGCAGGTAGACGACGATGAAGAAGAACGAGGCGCCGGTCGAATGCATGTACCGGATCAGCCAGCCCCAGTTCACGTCGCGCATGATGTATTCGACGGAACCGAAGGCCTCGGTCGCCGAGGGCTTGTAGTTCATCGTCAGGAAGATGCCGGTCAGGATCTGGATCACCAGCACCAGCATCGCGAGCGAGCCGAAGTAGTACCAGAAATTCATGTTCTTCGGTGCGTAGTACTCCGCGACCTGCTCCTTCCAGAGCTTGGTCAACGGAAACCGGTCGTCGATCCAGCCGACTAGCGCCGCGAGACGGCCGCCGTCTGCGCGGGCGGCATGGTTAGTGCTGGCCATCATCCATTCCCCGTTTCAGCGCCGATGAGAATGCGCGTGTCGCTCAGGAAGCGGTACGGCGGCACCGGCAGGTTGGTCGGTGCCGGAACGTCCTTGAAGACGCGCCCCGACAGGTCGAACTTCGAGCCGTGGCAGGGGCAGAAGAAACCGCCCGGCCAGTCGGGGGACACCGTCACGTCGCCCGGGGTGAACTTGTCGAGTGGAGCGCAGCCGAGGTGCGTGCACACGCCCACCAGCACCAGGAACTCGGGCCTGAGCGCTCGGGCGGGGTTCTTGGCGAACGCCGGCTGCTCGGACTCGTTCGAACCCGGGTCGCGCAGCCGGGCATCGTGACCTTCGATCTCGCCGAGCATCTTCGGTGTCCGGTTCACGACGAAAATCGCCTTGCCGCGCCACTCGACCTTGAGCATGGCGCCCGGCTCGAGCTTGCCGATGTCCACCTCGACCGGCGCACCCATCGCCTTGGCGCGGGCACTCGGCTTCCAGGAGGCCAGGAAAGGTACGGCAACGAACGCGGCGCCAACGGCACCGGTCGCGACGGTGGCCACGGTCAGGAAGTGACGCCTGCCCGTATCGACTTCTTCGGTCATCCAGCACTCTCCTCGGCAGATTCTGTCGCTTGCCGGGGCGGGCTGCTTGAGACCGCCATGGGCAGCGGAGAATTATAGCGGATCGCGCAGCGCCGGTACCGGGTCCCTATTTCCTGGTCCGGCCAACGCGCCGGATCTGCGCCCCCAGCCCCTGCAGTTTCTCCTCGATGCACTCGTAGCCACGATCGATGTGGTAGATACGCTCAACCTCGGTCGTCCCCTCGGCGACCAGGCCGGCCAGTACCAGGCTGGCGGACGCCCGCAGGTCGGTGGCCATGACCGGCGCGGCCGTGAGCCTGGGAACGCCGCGGATGATGGCGGTGTTGCCTTCGAGCCGGATTTCGGCGCCCATGCGTCGCATTTCCAGCATGTGCATGAAGCGGTTCTCGAAGATCGTCTCGACGATGGTCCCTACACCGTCGGCCACCGTGTTGAGCGCCGCGAACTGGGCCTGCATGTCGGTCGGGAATCCCGGGTGCGGCGCCGTGCGGATGTCCACCGAGCGGGGCCGCCGCCCCTTCATGTCCACCTCGACGAAGTTCTCGCCGCGGATCACCTCGGCACCGGCTTCCTCGAGCTTCGCGAGCACCGCATCGAGGTGCCCGGCCACCGCACCGCGGGCGCGGACACGACCACCTGTGATCGCACCGGCCACCAGGTAGGTGCCGGCCTCGATGCGGTCCGGTAGTACGTCGTAGCTGCAGGAGTGCATCGATTCCACGCCGTCGATGCAGATGGTGTCGGTGCCCTGCCCGGACACCTTCGCGCCCATCGCATTCAGGAACAGCGCCAGGTCGATGATTTCGGGTTCGCGAGCGGCGTTCTCGAGGATAGTGCGGCCCTCGGCCAGGCACGCCGCCATCATCAGGTTTTCCGTACCCGTGACGGTCACGGTCTCGAGCACGATGCGGGCACCCTTCAGGCGGCCGGCGCGGGCCTTGATGTAGCCGTTCTCGATGTGGACCTCGGCACCCATGGCCTGCAGCCCCGCAACGTGGATATTGACCGGCCTCGCACCGATCGCGCAGCCGCCGGGCAAGGACACGTCGGCCGAGCCGTGCCGTGCCACCAGCGGGCCCAGCACCAGGATCGCCGCTCGCATGGTCTTCACCAGGTCGTAGGGCGCGAAGGTCTCGCGCACGGTGCGCGGGTCGACCTCGATACGCATTCGCTCGTCCACGGTGACGCTGGCGCCCATGCGGCCCAGCAATTCGATCATCGTGGTGACGTCCTGCAGGTGCGGGACGTTGCCGATCGTCACCGGGCCGTCGGCCAGCAGGGCACCTGCGAGGATGGGCAGCGTGGCGTTCTTTGCGCCGGAAATGCGCACTTCGCCGGACAGGGGCACGCCGCCCCGGATCTGGAGTTTGTCCAAGGGTTGCTCCCGTCAGGTCAGCCCGGACCGTCCCCGCCGCCCGCGGCCTGCCACTCGGCCGGGGTGTAGGCCTGGATCGACAGCGCGTGGATCTCCCGCCCCATCCGCTCCCCGAGTCCCGCGTACACGAGCTGGTGCCGCTGCAACGACCGCTTGCCCTCGAACTGCGAGGCAATCACCACGGCCTCGAAGTGCGTGTCGTCGTCGGTAAGGACCTGTACCCGCGCCGCGGGAAGCCCCGCCTCTATCAACAGGGTCACCTCATCTGCAGTCATGGGATTTGGGCTCGCTGGGTAAAACGCCAGTTTAACCCGGCCGGCGCCCGGACCGCTGGAAACGGGCGGTCGCGCCGGTACCGGACGGGGATCCTGCGGCCCGGGATAGTACACTGCGCGGCATGCAGCCTACCGATCCTTCCATCGCCCGCGGACGCCGGGTGCTCGCGACCGAGGCAGAGGCCGTCGCGGCCCTCGCTGAACGGCTAGGCGAGGAATTCGGAGTGGCCTGTCGCCTGCTGCTCGAGTGCAAGGGCCGGACGGTGGTGACGGGCATGGGCAAGTCCGGGCACGTCGGGCGCAAGATCGCCGCGACGCTGGCCAGTACCGGCAGTCCTTCGTTCTTCCTGCACCCCGCCGAGGCAAGCCACGGCGACATCGGCATGATCACGGCCGGCGACGTGGTGGTCGCGCTGTCGAACTCCGGCGAGACCGCCGAACTCATCACCATCCTGCCGGTGATCAAGCGCCTCGGCGTGCCGCTGGTCGCGCTCACCGGCAACCGGGCCTCGACGCTCGCACGCTATGCAACCGTGACCCTGGACGTGAGCGTCCCGGCAGAAGCCTGTCCGCTCAACCTGGCACCGACCGCAAGCACCACCGCGGCGCTCGCGATGGGCGACGCCCTGGCAGTGGCGGTGCTCGAGGCGCGCGGGTTCACCGAGCAGGACTTCGCGCGCTCGCACCCTGCGGGCAACCTCGGCCGTCGCCTGCTGATGCATGTGGACGAGGTCATGCGCCGCGGAACCGAGCTGCCCTCGGTCGGCCCCGAGACGCTGCTCAGCGCCGGCCTGCTGGAGATGAGCCGCAAGGGCCTGGGCATGACCACGGTCGTCGACGACAGTGGCCAGGTACTCGGCATCTTCACCGACGGCGACCTGCGCCGCACGCTCGACCGCCAGGTGGACGTACACGCCACGAGGATGCGGGAAGTGATGACCGCGGGCGGCAAGGTCGCGAAGCCGCGCATGCTCGCTGCCGAGGCAGTGCGACTGATGGAGGAGCACCGCATCACGGCGCTGCCGGTAGTCGACGACGAAGGCAGGCTGGTCGGCGCGCTGAATGTCCATGACCTGCTGCGCGCCGGGGTCATGTAGCCGTGGATGAACTGCGCGAACGGGCGCGACACATCCGGCTGCTGGTGCTGGACGTCGACGGCGTCCTCACCGACGGCCGGATTTACATGTCGGCCGGCGGCGAGGAACTCAAGGTCTTCCACGTGCGCGACGGCTCGGGGCTCGTGGCGCTGCAGCGCTCGGGAGTGACTGTCGCGATCATTTCGGGACGCGACTCGGCGGCCGTGACACGCCGCGCCGCTGAACTCGGCATCGCGCACGTCCGGCAGGGCGTGGGTGACAAGGCAGCCGAACTCTCCGCGTTGATGAGCACGCTCCGCCTCACGCGGGCGGAAACCGCCTGCGTCGGCGACGACACGCCCGACCTGCCCATGCTGGAAAGCGCCGGCCTGGCAATCGCGGTCGCGGATGCCCACGACGCGCTCAGGCCGGTGGTTCATTGGGTCACGTCCGCCACTGGCGGTCGTGGCGCGGTGCGGGAAATATGCGACCTCCTCATCAGCGCACGCGCGTCCTGACCGATCGCGTCATCGCGCTGGCGGCCAGCATCGCGGCGCTGGCGCTGCTCTATGGGCTGGTCGGCGGGTGGGACGAGTCGGACGTGGAACGCGAGCCGGCCGCCGCACCGCGGGGTTATTTCGCAACCGACGCCACGATGACCGAGATGGGCGCGGACGGGCGTCCGCGATTCGTCGTCCACGCGCGCGAGATCGAACAGGACCTGGGCGACCAGAGCGTTGATTTCAAGGACGTCACGCTCGACTACCAGGCGAAGGACCTCGGGACCTGGCACCTGACGGCACTGACCGGCAACATGCCGCAGGACCGCAAGTCGCTGTCCCTCGCGGGCGATGTCACGATTACCGGTGCCGCAGACCGCGGCGGCGCCGTGATCCGCACGGAAGAAGTGGACTACGACATCGACGACGGCATCGTAAAGACCGAGGAGCCGGTCTCAATTAGAGTTGGCAAGCACGATTTGAATGCGCGGGGACTGCGCGCAATGTTGAATGCGGGAACCCTCAGGCTAGAATCCGACGTCAATGGCCGCTTCATTCCCTGATACCGCGCACCAGCGTGTCGCGGCAACGATCCTTTGCTGCCTCGCCGCGAGCGTGGCGGCTGCGGCGACCCCGACACTCCCGCGCCCGACGACGGAACCGATCGACCTGGTGGCAGCGTCGTCGGACTTCGACTACAAGCAGAACAAGCTGCATTTCCAGCAGGTGCGGATCACCCAGGGCCCGATGCAGGTCGAGGCACGCGAGGCGAGCGCCACCGGGCTGAATTTCGAGAACTCGGAGTGGACGTTCACTGGCGACGTGCGCGTCACGGTGCCCGACGGCAAGCTCGCGGCATCGAGTGCCGTGGTGACCTTCCGCGACAAGGAAATTTCGAGCGCCGTGATTCGCGGATCGCCGGCAGAGTTCGAGCAGAAACTCAAGGACACCGGGCAGGTCGCCAGGGGCCACAGCGATACGATCGACTACGACTTCAAGCAGGGCACCGTGCACCTCGCGGGCGGGGCCTGGCTCACCGACGGCGACAACGTGATACAGGGCGACACGCTGGTGTACGACGTCGGCCAGCAGCGCGTGGTGGCGAATCCGGGCGGTACGGTCCCGGGTGGCGTACGCATCACGATCAATCCGAAGGCACAGGACGACAAGGCCGGAAAAGACGGCAAGGCTGGCAAGGGCGGCAAGGCTGCTGACGAACCGCCAGCAACGAATCCGGATACAGCGCAATGAGCCTGCTGCGCGCCGAATCGCTGGGCAAGCGCTACCGAAGCCGCCGGGTCGTCGCGGACCTCTCGCTCGAAGTCCGCGCCGGCGAGGTGGTCGGGCTGCTCGGACCCAACGGTGCTGGCAAGACCACCGCTTTCTACATGATCGTCGGGCTCGTGCCCTGCGACGAGGGACGCATCTTCCTCGACGACCGCGAGATCACGCGCCTGCCGATGTACCGTCGCGCGCGGCTGGGGCTCGGGTACCTGCCGCAGGAAGCGTCGGTGTTCCGCAAGCTCTCGGTCGAGGACAACATTCGCGCGATCCTCGAGGCTCGCAGGGATCTCGAGGACGATGCGGAGCGCGAGGCCGCGCTCGACGCGCTGCTCGACGAGCTTCACATCGGGCACATCCGCGGCAACATCGGCATGAGCCTGTCGGGCGGCGAGCGGCGACGGGTCGAAATCGCCCGCGCGCTCGCGGCGGAGCCCCGATTCATCCTGCTCGACGAACCGTTCGCGGGCGTGGACCCGATCTCCGTGGATGACATCCAGCGCATCATCCGGCACTTGTGTGCGCGCAACATCGGCGTGCTGATCACCGACCACAACGTCCGCGAGACGCTGGGTATCTGCAATCGTGCCTACATCGTGAGCGCGGGCAGCCTGATCGCCGCCGGATCGGCGCAGGAGATCCTTGCCGACCGCCAGGTGCGGGACGTCTATCTCGGACAGGACTTCAGGCTGTAGCGCGATGATGAAACCATCCCTGCAGCTCAAGCTCGGTCAGCAGCTGACGATGACGCCCCAGCTGCAACAGGCGATCAGGCTTCTGCAGCTCCCCGTGCTCGAACTCCAGGCCCAGCTCCAGGAGGCCCTCGAGAGCAACGTGATGCTGGAGACCGAGGAGGACGAGCAGATCGACCTCGCATCGCTCGACCAGCCGGCGCCGGCAGGCGAGGATGCCGACGACGGCGAGGCCGATGGCCCGCCTGCCGACGAGATCGTGGTCGAAATGGAGGACCCCTGGTCCGATTCCTCCACGCCGTCGGGAGACGGCCGGGCCCAGGACGAGGACGATCGCCCGCTCGAATTCACCGACGACCGCGACCGCAACCTGCACCAGCACTTGATCTGGCAACTCGAGGTAAGCAGCCTCGACCCGCTCGAGGTGTGGATAGGTGAGGCGCTGGTGGACGCGCTCAACGACGACGGCTACCTGACCGAGACGCCGGCCGACATCGCGAGCAGCCTGAGCGCCGACCTTCCGGTCTCGGAGGCCGATGTCGTGCGCGTGCTCGGCTTTCTCCAGACGCTCGACCCGGCCGGCGTCGGGGCCCGCACCGTGGCCGAGTGCATCTGCCTGCAGCTTGCGCAGCTCGAGCCGGACACGCCGGGCCGCGAACTTGCGCTCTCGATCGCCGCGGAACACCTGCAGGAAATGGCGGATCGCGACCTTGCCGGCCTCACGCAGCGACTGGGCGTGGACGAAGACACACTGCACTCCGCGCTTGCGCTGATCCGTGGCTGCAGTCCGCGCCCCGGTGCGGCATTCGAGAGTGCGCCGCCCGAGTACATCGTCCCGGACGTGTTTGTCCGGCGCAGCGCGCAAGGCTGGATCGTCGAGGTCAATCCGGCCTCGGTCCCGCGCCTGAGGGTCAACCAGGGATACGCCGGGCTCGTGACGCGGTCGCACGATTACGCGACGCTGCGCGCGCAGCTGCAGGAAGCACGCTGGCTCATCCGCAGCCTGGAAATTCGCGGCGAGACACTGCTGAAAGTGGCGCGCACGATCGTGCAGCGCCAGGTCGCGTTCCTCGAGAAAGGCGACGAAGCGATGCAGCCGATGATCCTGCGCGACGTTGCCGAGACCATCGGCCTGCACGAGTCGACGGTGTCCCGGGTGACCACCGGGAAGTACATGCACACGCCGCGCGGCATCTTCGAGTTCCGGTACTTTTTCTCGAGCCACGTGTCGGGAGCAGACGGCGAGGACATCTCCTCGGTCGCGATCCGCGCCCGCATCCGCAAGCTGATCGCCGAAGAACCGCCGGACAAGCCCTTGAGCGACGCACAGATCGCCGGGGCCCTGTCCGGGGAGGGCGTGAAGGTCGCGCGGCGCACGGTCGCCAAGTACCGCGAGGCGCTGGGGCTTGCCACCTCCAGCGAGCGCCGGCACGCGAGGCCGGGCTGAGTCATGCGCCTCGTCATCGTCAGCGGCCTGTCGGGTTCCGGCAAGAGCGTGGCGCTCAACATGCTCGAGGACCTGGACTACTACTGCGTGGACAACATGCCCGCGGGGCTGCTGCCGGGATTCATCGCCTACACGGTGCGCACCAGCGAGCCGTCTTACCGGTTGACGGCAGTCGGCATCGACGCGCGAAACCGGCCCGAAGACCTTGCGGACGTGCCCAGGCTGGTGGCGGAGCTCCGGCGCAGCGGCATCGGCTGCGACATCCTGTTCCTGCGCGCCAGCAATGACGTGCTGCTCAAGCGCTTCAGCGAGACACGTCGTCGCCACCCGCTCAGCCGGGAAGGGCTCGGGCTCAAGGAAGCGCTGGAGCAGGAACTCCGGCTGCTCGCACCGGTCGCAACCGCCGCCGACCTGACCATCGACACATCGCAGATGTCGGTACACGATCTCCGGGAACTGATGCGGGCGCGGGTAGTCGAGCGCCCGGGCTCCGGACCGTCGCTGCTGTTCGAGTCGTTCGCGTACCGGCACGGAGTTCCCGACGACGCGGACTTCGTGTTCGACGCGCGGGCACTGCCCAACCCCTACTGGGAGCCGTCGCTGCGGGATCTCACGGGCCGCGACGCACCCGTCGCCCGCTTCCTCGATGAGCAGGAAGATGCTGCGGCATTTCTCGCCGACATCACCGGATTCCTGCAGCGCTGGCTGCCGTCACTGGTGCGCTCGAACCGAAGTTATCTCACGGTCGCAGTCGGCTGCACGGGCGGGCAGCACCGCTCCGTGTATCTCGCTGAGAAGCTTGCAGCGCACTTCAACACCAGCTTCGGGCAGGCGCTGGTGCGCCATCGCGACCTCGCCAGCCGCCGCCACGAATAAATAGGTGCCATAAATAGGTGCCAGGCACCTATTTGTCGCTCGCCCTAACCGACCAGGTAGGCCTCGATCTCCGCCCGCCGCGCCTGCGCGTCCGCGCGGCCGAGGCGCATCAACTCGGTCGTGTATGCGGACTCGAACAGCAGGTAGCTCGCCAACAGGCCGCCACGCGCCTCGAGCGCACCGATCGTCCTGAGCAAAGTGCGAAGGCTGCGCGGCATTGCGTTCAGGTGCCGTCGGGCCAGCGCAGTCGGGTCGTCGGTGGGCTCGATCACCAGCGCCTCGATCGGCCTGCGATCCTCGACCGTGCCCGCGCCGTCCGCCTGCAGGATGCCGTTGATCTGCCGGAGTCGCTCCAGGTCGATCGACAAGCCGTCGGTGAACAGCGAATCGAGCACGAAGCCGAGCAGGTGCCCGGGGCTGGGAGGCCGGCCGATTGAACCGTCGGCTGGCGATGCCGCCGATTCCGCCCTGGTGCCGACGACCAGCACCCGGTTGGCCCCGAGGTGCACCGCGGGGCTCAACGGCGCGAGCTGGCGCATCGCGCCGTCCCCGTAGTAGTCGCCATCCACCTTGCCTGACGGGAAGATGAACGGGATCGCGGCGCTGGCCATCAGGACGTCGATGTCGATGTGGCGACGCACGCCAGCACGACGGACCCTGGACCACTGCTCGACCTCTCGCGCACCGTCGAAGAATGCCACGGCCTGGCCGGTCGAATAGCTGGTGGTCGCAACCGCCAGCGCCCGCACCAGGCCGGCCTCGACGCTGGCCCTGATGCCGTCCATCGGTATCGTGCGCAGCAGCAGTTCGCGCAGCGGAGCAGTGTCGAGCAGCGAGCGCGGCGGCGGCAACAGCCAGCCACCCGACATCATGGACAGGACCCAGTGCAGGCCCGCTCGGGCCGTGGTCATCGGGTCGGCCCGAACGACGTGATCGACGTGGAATTCCGACCAGACCTTCTCGAGCACGGCCACGCCTTCGCGGAAGTTCGAAGCACGGGAGACCAGCGTCGCCGCATTGAGCGCACCGGCCGAGGTACCTACCAGCACCTCGAATGGACAGGCAGCGTCTGCAGGCAGCCACTCGGCGATCGCGCCGAGCACACCCACCTGGTAGGCGGCACGCGCACCGCCGCCCGCGAGCACCAGCGCCTCGCGATTCTCCATGAATACGTAGTTGGTATCGGACTCCAATACTTGCAATCCGTCGCCCTCGCTGACAGGGTGCCGGCCGGGGATTAGTATGGCATGCCCCGACTCGAAGCCCCGACCTGGAGACCCTCATGACCCACACTGCCCCGATTCGCCTCGCAACGCTGTTCGCCGCCCTGCTGGCGTTCGCGCTCCCGGCATTTGCGGATGCACCGGCCGTCGGCAGTGCGGCGCCGCCGTTCAAGCTGCAGGACCAGGACGGCAAGTGGCACAGCCTTTCGGACTACAAGGGCAAGTGGGTGGTGCTCTATTTCTACCCGAAGGACGGCACGCCCGGCTGCACGACCGAAGCCTGCGCCTTCCGCGACAACATCTTTGCGTTCGACAAGGAAGGCGCGGTCGTTCTCGGGGTCAGCGTCGACGACGTTGCAGACCACAAGGAGTTCGCCGAAAAGCACAGCCTGCCATTCACATTGCTGGCCGACCCGACCAAGTCGGTGGCCAAGGAATACGGCGTGCTCAAGACCTACATGGGCGTGATGGAGATGGCCAAGCGTGAGACCTTCATCATCGATCCCCAGGGCCGCGTCGCGAAGCGCTACGAGACCGTCGACCCGGAGGGCCACTCCACGGCCGTACTCGACGACCTGAAGGCCCTGAAGGCGGCGGACAAGACCGGCTGAAAGCCTCTGCAATAAATAGGTGCCAGGCACCGATTAATGAAAATTCGGTGCCTGGCACCTATTTTCTTCAGTTCTTCAGCGCCTTGATACCGCGATCGAGTCCCGCCAGCGTCAGCGGGTACATCCGGTCCTCGAGTAGCTGGCGCACCATGTCGATCGAGGCCGTGTAGTCCCAGCGGTCCTCGGGCTCCGGGTTGAGCCAAGCGTGGCGGCGGAAGCGTTGCGTCAGGCGCCGCATCCACACCGCGCCCGCCTCGTCGTTCCAGTGCTCGATGCTGCCGCCCGGCTGCATGATCTCGTAGGGACTCATGCTCGCGTCGCCGACGAAGATCACCCGATAGTCGGGGGGATAGGTCCGCAGTATCTCGGCGAGCGGCGTGCGCTCGGAGTGCCGCCGCCGCCCGTCCTTCCACACAGACTCGTAGATGAAGTTGTGGAAGTAGTAGTATTCGAGGTGCTTGAACTCGCTGCGGGTCGCCGAGAAGAGCTCCTCGCACACCCGCACGTGGCTCTCCATCGAGCCGCCGACGTCGAGGAACAACAGCACCTTCACCGCGTTGTGCCGCTCGGGCACGAACTTCAGGTCCAGCAGCCCCGCATTTCGGGCCGTGGCATCGATGGTGCCCCCGAGGTCGAATTCGTCAGCGGCCCCCTCGCGCGCGAAGCGGCGCAGCTTCCTGAGCGCGATCTTGATGTTGCGCGTGCCGAGCTCGACCGTGTCGTCGAGGTTGCGGTAGTCACGCCGCTCCCAGACCTTGACCGCCTTCTTCTGGCCGCCTGCCCCACCGATGCGAATCCCTTCCGGGTTGTAGCCACCGTGACCGAACGGTGAGGTCCCGCCGGTGCCGATCCACTTGTTGCCGCCCTCGTGCCGGCCCTGCTGCTCCTTCAGCCGCTCCTCGAGCGTCTGCATCAGCTTGTCCCAGCCGCCGAGCGCCTCGATCTGCGCCTTCTCCTCCTCGGTGAAGTCGCGCTCGATGAGCTTTCGCAGCCAGTCCTCGGGCAGGGATTCTTCCATCGAAGCGAAGGCTTGCTCGATGCCCTTGAAGTGCGCGGCGAACGCACGGTCGAAGCGGTCGAAGAATTTTTCGTCCTTCACCAGCGCCGCGCGCGCGAGCCAGTAGAAGTCGTCCACGCGCAGGCTCGCGACACGCGCCTCGAGCGCTTCGAGCAGCGTCAGGTGCTCGGTGAGCGACACCGGGATACCGGCCTCGCGCAGCGTGAAGAAGAAGCGCGTCAGCACGGCCCGCCCGGAACATTCCGGCAGCCATCCGCGGCCAGGCGCGCGGCGCGATTCATGGCCGCATTCAGCTGCGGTTCTGCTGCCGCCGCTGCAGGAAGACCAGCTGCTCGAACAGGTGTACGTCCTGTTCGTTCTTCAGCAGCGCGCCGTACATCGGCGGCAGACTCTTGCGCGGATCGTCGCTGTGCAAGGCCTCCGGGGGCACGTCCTCGGCAAGCAGCAGCTTGAGCCAGTCGAGCAGCTCGGACGTCGAGGGCTTCTTCTTCAGTCCCGGCACCTCGCGCAGCCTGTAGAACGCGTTCAGCGCCTCGGCAAGCAACTCGCGCTTCAAATGCGGGTAGTGAACCGCGACGATGCGCGTCATCGTCTCCGCGTCCGGGAAGCGGATGAAGTGGAAGAAGCAGCGACGCAGGAACGCGTCCGGCAGTTCCTTCTCGTTGTTGCTGGTAATCACCACGATCGGCCGGTGCCGCGCCTTGACGAGTTCGCGCGTCTCGTAGACGAAGAACTCCATGCGATCGAGCTCGAGCAGCAGGTCGTTCGGGAACTCGATGTCGGCCTTGTCGATCTCGTCGATCAGCAGCACCGCCTGCTCTTCGCTGTCGAACGCCTCCCACATGCGCCCCTTGACGATGTAGTTGCCGATGTCGTGGACCTTGGCCTCGCCCAGTTGCGAGTCGCGCAGCCGCGAGACGGCGTCGTATTCGTAGAGACCGTGCTGGGCCTTGGTCGTGGACTTGATGTGCCAGCGATAGAGCGGCTTGCCCAGCGCCAGGGCGATCTCCTCGGCGAGCTGTGTCTTGCCGGTGCCCGGCTCGCCCTTGACGAGCAGCGGCCTGGCCAGCGTCACGGCGGCATTGACCGCCATCATCAGGTCCTCGGTCGCGACGTAGCGCTCCGTGCCTTCGAATTTTCCAGTCACTCAGGCTCCTCCAGCCGCGGCCGCGGCTATTGCTCCACCGTGAGCAGCTTCATGGTGTTGGTGCCGCCCGAGACACCAGAGAGCTCGCCCAGTGTCAGGATCAGCTCGTCTCCCAGGCCGACGAGCCCGCGATCGAGCAGTTCCTTCGAGATCGCAGAATAGAGTTTCGCGGGCTCAGTGTGCACGATGTCGAACGGGATCGGATAGACGCCTCGGTACAACGCCACGCGTCGCTGCGTTCGCTCGTGGCGGGTAAAGGCGAAAATCGGTATGTCCGAACGAATGCGCGACATGTAGAGCGGCGTCGATCCGGATTCCGTCAATGCGACGATGGCCTCGACGTCCATGTGATTGGCGGTAAACATCACCGCGTGCGCGATGGCCTGCGCAAACTCCGTGACACGACCCTCGATGCGGTCACGACCGCGCGTGCGTGCGAGCTGGTATGTCTCAGCGCCCTCGATCACCTCGGCCATTGCCTCGACCGCCCGGCTCGGGTACTTCCCGACTGCGGACTCGCCGGAGAGCATCACCGCGTCGCTGCCGTCGAGCACCGCATTGGCCACGTCTGAAACTTCGGCGCGCGTCGGCACCGGACTGTGGATCATCGATTCCATCATCTGCGTCGCGGTGATCGTGACGCGATCGAGGCTGCGGGCCATGTGCAGGATCTGCTTCTGCAAGCCGGTGAGCTGCGCGTAGCCGACCTCCACGCCGAGGTCGCCGCGCGCGACCATCACGGCGTCGCTGGCCTTGATGATCTGCTCGAGCGCCGGGATGGCTTCGCTGCGCTCTATCTTGGCGACGATGCGCGCGTCGCTGCCTGCGGCGGTCAGCAGCGCTCGCGCTTCCTCGACGTCCGAGGCCTGGCGCACGAACGAAACCGCCAGGTAGTCCACGTCCAGCGACGCCGCGAGCAGCACGTCCTCGCGATCCTTGTCCGTGAGCGCCTTGGCCGACAGCCCGCCGCCGCGCCGGTTGATGCCCTTGTGGTCGGATAGCTCACCACCGGTGATCACCACGCACTCGACCCTGGCCCCCTCGATGCCGGTGACACGCAGTTCGATCTGCCCGTCGCCAAGGATCAACTCGTCGCCGGACGCGACGTCCTTTGCGAGATCCGGGTAGGTCATGCCGACGGCCCGGTCGGTGCCATCCCGCGCGCCTATCACCGGGTCGAGCGCGAAGGGCTCGCCCTCAGTGAGCACCGCGGCACCCGAGGCGAATCCCTCTATGCGGATCTTGGGGCCCTGCAGGTCCCCGAGAACGGCGACGTGCTTGCCCACGGCCAGCGCCGCGCGACGCACGCCCTCGACGCGCTTGCGGTGGTCGCTCGCCGTGCCGTGGGAGAAATTGACACGCACGACGTCCGCGCCGCGGCGGATGACTTCCTCGAGCATGCCCGGCGCGTCGGTGGCGGGACCGAGAGTGGCGACGATCTTGGTTCTGCGGAGCATTGGTAACCGGTAATGACTGGCGGTTTGCGGATAGTGCGGAAGTTGCGGGGTCGTGGCTAGGGGCGGCAGGGAACCGTCCCCGCCCGGGGGACTGTCCCTTGCGCCTGTTGCCCTTTAGAGGGGACTGTCCCCTAAGCGGGGACAGTCCCGGGCGTCGCCCTCGCCTCCAGCACTTCCACCGCCGGCAGCTTCTTGCCCTCGAGGAACTCGAGGAAGGCCCCGCCGGCGGTCGATATGTAGGAGATGTCGCCGGCGACGCCGTACTTCTCGATGGCCGCTATGGTGTCGCCGCCGCCGGCGATCGAGAACGCCGGGCTGCGAGCAACCGCCTGGGCGATGACACGCGTTCCCTCGCCGAACTGGTCGAACTCGAACACGCCGACCGGCCCGTTCCAAAGCACCGTGCCGGCGCCCTCGAGCCCGGCCGCGAATCGCTCGGCCGTGTCAGGCCCGATGTCCAGGATCATTTCCCCGGGACCGACTGCCGCGACGGGTTTCACGTCCGCCTCCGCGGTGGCCGAGAACTCGTCGGCCACCACCACGTCGCTCGGCAGCGGGATCTCGACGCCGGACGCTTTCGAGCGCTCGAGCAGCCCGCGCGCGATGTCGATCATCTCCGCTTCATGCAGCGACTTGCCGATCGGATATCCCGCCGCCGCGAGGAAGGTGTTGGCGATGCCGCCGCCGACGATGAGCCGGTCCACCTTGCCGAGCAGGTTCTCGAGCACGGTGAGCTTGGTCGATACCTTCGACCCACCGACGATGGCGACCAGCGGGCGCTTCGGATCGTGGAGAGCCTTCTCGAGCGCCTCCAGCTCGCCGGTGAGCAGCGGGCCGGCGCAGGCCACCGGCGCGAACTTCGCCACCCCGTTGGTGCTGGCCTCGGCACGGTGCGCGGTTGCGAACGCGTCCATCACGTAGACGTCGCACAGCGCCGCCATTTTCCGCGCGAGGTCGTCGCGGTTCTTCTTCTCGCCCTTGTTGAAGCGCACGTTCTCGACCAGCACGATCTCGCCCGGTTCACAGGCGACGCCGTCCAGCCACTGTCGCTCGAAACGCACCTTCAGGCCGAGCAGCTCCGAGATGCGCGCAGCGACCGGCGCGAGCGAAAACTCCTCCGCGGGAACGCCCTCCTCGGGACGGCCGAGGTGGGACATCAGGATGACCCTCGCGCCCGCAGCGTGGGCCGCGCGGATCGTCGGCAGCGAGGCGCGGATGCGTGCGTCGCTGGTCACTACGCCGTTTTTCACCGGAACGTTGAGGTCCTCACGGATGAGCACACGCTTTCCCTTGAGGTCAACGTCACTCATGCGAATGACTTTCGCCATGGTCTTCTCCACCTGTTATGCGCTGGACTGCCTGTGTACCGATGCTCCGTCTACTTCGAGATCACCCGCGCCATTTCCAGGACCTTGCACGAATAGCCCCACTCGTTGTCATACCAGGACACTACCTTGACGAAGGTGTCGTCGAGCGCGATGCCCGCACCGGCGTCGAACACCGATGTGCAGCTCTCACCCCGGAAGTCCGTCGCGACCACCTTGTCGGTGGTGTAGCCGAGCACACCCTTCATCGCGCCCTCGGAAGCTGCCTTCATCGCGGCGCAGATCTCGTCGTAGGTAGCGGGCTTCACGAGTTCGACTGTCAGGTCCACGACCGAGACGTCGGACGTCGGCACGCGGAAGGCCATGCCGGTGAGCTTCTTGTTCAACTCAGGGATCACCTTGCCGACGGCCTTGGCCGCACCGGTCGACGACGGGATGATGTTCTCGAGGATGCCGCGGCCACCGCGCCAGTCCTTGTTCGACGGGCCGTCCACGGTCTTCTGCGTGGCGGTCGCCGCGTGCACCGTGGTCATCAGGCCGCGCTTGATGCCCCAGGTGTCGTTCAGAACCTTGGCGACCGGCGCCAGGCAGTTCGTGGTGCACGATGCGTTCGAGATGATCGCCTGGCCGGCGTAGGTCTTGTGGTTGACGCCGAACACGAACATCGGCGTGTCGTCCTTCGAAGGCGCAGACATGATCACTTTCTTCGCGCCGGCGGCCAGGTGCTTCTCACCGGTTTCCTTGGTGAGGAAAAGTCCCGTCGCCTCAATCACGACGTCCGCGCCGACCTCATTCCACTTGAGCTCGGCCGGGTCCTTGACCGCAGTGAGGCGGATCTTGCGGCCGTTGACCAGCAGCGTGTTGCCTTCCACCGAAATATCGCCCTTGAAGCGCCCGTGCACCGAGTCGTACTTCAGCATGTAGGCGAGATAGTCCGGCTCGAGCAGGTCGTTGATGCCGACGATCTCGATGTCCTTGAAATCGCGCGCTGCCGCGCGAAACACCATGCGGCCGATGCGCCCGAATCCGTTGATGCCAACCTTGATAGCCATGTCTTGCCTCCCGGAAAGTAAACCTGTAGTTCAGGACTTGAGCAGTCCTTCCACCGTCTTGATCACGTTGTCGCGCGTGAAACCGAAGTGCTCGAACAGCTTTTTCGCTGGCGCCGATGCGCCAAAGCCATCCATGCCGATGACTGCCCCGTTCCCGGCGACGTAACGCCACCAACCGTCGCGCACGCCGGCCTCGATGGCAACGCGCGGCACGCCTGGTGGCAATACGCTGTCACGATACTGTTGCGGCTGCGTGTCGAAAACGCTGGTGCAGGGCATCGAGACGACGCGCAGCTTGCGCCCGCCCTCGGCGAGACCCTTGGCCGCCTCGGCCGCCAGCCCGATTTCGGAGCCCGTCGCGATCAGCACGCAGTCGGGCCTGCCCTCGCAATCCACGAGCACGTAGCCCCCGCGGGCGATGTCCGCAACCTGCTGCGCGCTGCGCGCCATCGCGGGCAACGCCTGGCGGCTGAGGACCAGGCTCGTCGGCCCGTCACGGCGCTCGATCGCGTCCGCCCAGGCTGCCGCCGTCTCCACGGTATCGCAGGGGCGCCACAGGCGCATGTTCGGGATGATGCGCAGGCTGGCGACGTGCTCCACGGGCTGGTGAGTGGGACCGTCCTCGCCGAGCCCGATCGAGTCGTGCGTGTAGACGAGGATCACGCGCTGCTTCATCAGTGCCGCCATGCGCGCTGCATTCCTGGCGTAATCCGAAAACACCAGGAAGGTGCCGCCATACGGGACGAATCCGCCGTGCAGCGACACGCCATTCATGATCGCCGTCATGCCGAACTCGCGCACGCCGTAGTGCAGGTAGTTGCCGGTGAAGTCGTCGTGTGTGACGGCTTTCGATCCCTTGTGATTCGTGTTGTTGGATCCCGTCAGGTCTGCAGATCCGCCAAGCATCTCGGGGATGGCCGCGCCGAGCACGTTCAACACCTGCTGCGAGGACGAGCGGGTCGCCACGGCGGCGGGCTTTTCCTGCGCCGCGTTCACGAACCCGGCGAGGGCCTGTTGCCAGCCCTCCGGCAGCCGCCCGGCCAGCCTGCGCTCGAGTTCGGCCGCGAGCCCAGGGTAAGCCTTGCGATAGGCGGCGAGCCGCGCTGTCCAGTCCCGCTCGACCATCGCACCACGCTCGCGCGCGTCCCAGGCACGCTTCAGTTCGTCGGGAATCACGAACGGCTCGTAGGGCCAGTCGATGTGCTTGCGCGTCGCTGCGACCTCGGCTTCACCGAGCGCCGCGCCGTGCGTGGCTTCAGTGCCCTGCTTGTTCGGGGCGCCCCAGCCGATGATGGTCTTGCAGCAGACGAGCGTCGGCCGTGCCGTGTCCGCCTTCGCCGCTTCGATCGCGCGCTCGATCGCAACCGGGTCGTGCCCGTCGACATCGCGTATCACCTGCCAGCCATAGGCCTCGAAGCGCTTCGGGGTGTCATCAGTGAACCAGCCATGCACCTCGCCGTCGATCGAGATGCCGTTGTCGTCGTAGAAGCAGGTGAGCTTGCCGAGCCCGAGCGTGCCAGCGAGCGAGCAGGCCTCGTGCGATACGCCTTCCATCAGGCAGCCGTCGCCGAGGAACACCCAGGTGCGGTGGTCGATGATTTCATGGCCGGGACGGTTGAAGGTCGCCCCGAGGATCTTTTCCGCCAGCGCCATGCCAACGCCATTCGCGGTGCCCTGCCCGAGCGGACCGGTCGTGGTCTCGATGCCCAGGTGCAGGTCCACTTCCGGATGCCCGGCGGTGTGCGAACCAAACTGCCGGAAGTTCTGCAGGTCCTCTATGCCCAGCGGGTAGCCGGTCAGGTGCAGCAGCGAATACAGCAGCATCGAACCGTGGCCGTTCGACAGCACGAAGCGGTCGCGGTCGGCCCACGCGGGGTTCGCCGGGTTGTGCCTCAGGTGGTCCGCCCACAACACCTGGGCAATGTCCGCCATGCCCATCGGCATGCCCGGGTGGCCAGAATTGGCTTTCTGGACCGCATCCATGCTCAAGGCACGGATCGCGTTGGCTAGTTGCCTGCGAGTTGGCATGTGTCAGACCCTCGAGGTAGTCGGGTATTTTCGCCCCCCGGGTGGTCGGTTTGCAAAGTCGCGGATAACCACGCGATACTTCGCGATCCCTTAGCGCGACCGGAAAGCCAGAGATGTCAGACAGTTACCTCTTTACGTCGGAGTCGGTGTCGGAAGGCCACCCGGACAAGGTCGCCGACCAGATTTCCGACGCCGTCCTCGACGCCATGCTTGCGCAGGACAAGAAGGCGCGCGTCGCGTGTGAAACGCTGGTCAAGACCGGCGTCGCGATCGTCGCCGGCGAGGTCACTACAGAGGCCTGGGTGGACCTGGAAGAGATCGTCCGCGGTGTCATCGTTGATATCGGGTACACGTCCTCGGACGTCGGGTTCGACGGGCGCACCTGCGGCGTGTTGAACATCATCGGCAAGCAGTCGCCCGACATCGCCATGGGCGTGGACCGCGCAAATCCCGAAGAACAGGGCGCCGGCGACCAGGGACTGATGTTCGGCTACGCGTCGAACGAGACCGAATCGCTGATGCCCGCGCCGATCTGCTACGCACACCGTCTCGTCGAGCGCCAGGCCGAGGTGCGCAAGAGCAACCTGCTGCCGTGGCTGCGCCCCGACGCGAAGTCACAGGTGACCTGCCGCTACGAGAAGGGAAAGGTCGTGGGCCTCGATGCCGTGGTGCTCTCGACCCAGCACGACCCGGACGTGAAGCTCACGGACCTGCGTGAGGCGGTGATGGAACTCATCATCAAGCACGTGCTGCCAAGGGAATGGCTCGGCAAGGACACTCGCTTCCACATCAACCCGACCGGCAAGTTCGTGATCGGCGGGCCGGTGGGCGACTGCGGCCTCACGGGCCGCAAGATCATAGTGGACAGCTATGGCGGCATGGCCCGCCACGGCGGCGGCGCGTTCTCGGGCAAGGACCCGTCGAAGGTAGACCGTTCCGCAACCTACGCGGCGCGCTACGTCGCAAAGAACCTGGTGGCCGCCGGGCTTGCCGATCGCTGCGAAATCCAGGTGTCGTACGCGATTGGCGTGGCCGAGCCGACGTCGATCACGGTCGATACGTTCGGCACCGGCAAGATCGCCGAGGCGCGCCTCGGGGAGCTGGTGCGGGCGCACTTCGACCTGCGCCCCTATGGCATCGTCAAGATGCTCGACCTGGTGCATCCGATGTATCGCCCGACCGCGTCCTACGGCCACTTCGGCCGTGAGCCCGTCCACATGACCTACAAGTGGAAGGAATTCATCGGCGGCAAGAAGGTCGAGAAGAGCGAGGCGTTCACCGCCTTTACCTGGGAGAAGACCGACAAGGCCGAGGCGCTGAAAAAAGACGCGGGCGTATAGCAGGATTTGGGCGCCGCGCGAATCCTGCTCCTCAAGCATCGACGGGACGCCAGCCGCATCCTGTTCCCGCTCGCGAAGAAACATGCTCGCGGAACAGGATCCGGCCGGCGTCGCCTCGGTCGCTGCGGATAGCGCGTGCTAGCGGCCGGGCATCGGGTCTGTTCCGGCGAGCATATCTCCGAGCGAAGCCGGGACAGACCCGATGTCCGGCCGCGCAATAGAAGCCGGGCGTAGCGCCTGTTCCGGCGAGCATGTTTCCGGGCGAAGCCGGGACAGACCCGATGTCCGGCCGCGCGGTAGCAACCGGGCGTGTGGTCGGTCCCTCTGCGACCGCAGTCCAGGATTCCGCGAAATTCTTGCCCCCAGAGCCCGTCCCGGGCACAATCGCGCCCTCGCCTGAGGAGCGCTGCAACGGGCAACCGGCCCGCCAGGCTCGGGCACTTGGGATCATCCCAACCGCGCTCGCTGACCTCCGTGCAGGTCGGGCGAGCGAATCCACGTCGATTCCCGGCCCGGACCATCACGGTCAACGAGAGGATCGATCTATGAACGCCGTTGCTGCATCCGCAAAGAACCAGGACTTCGTGGTGGCTGACCTGGCGCTGGCCGACTGGGGCCGCAAGGAAATGGCCATCGCCGAGACCGAAATGCCCGGCCTGATGGCGACCCGCCGCGAATTCGAGGCCTCGAAGCCGCTCGCCGGCGCCCGCATCGCGGGCTCGCTGCACATGACCATCCAGACCGCGATGCTGATCGACACGTTGAAGGCGCTCGGCGCCGACGTGCGCTGGGCATCGTGCAACATCTACTCGACGCAGGACCACGCGGCGGCCGCGATCGCCGCGGGCGGTACGCCGGTGTTCGCCTACAAGGGCGAGTCGCTGGAAGAGTACTGGGACTTCAGCCATCGCATTTTCGAGTGGCCGGACGGCCACCAGGCGAACATGATCCTCGACGACGGCGGCGACGCGACTCTGCTGCTGATGCTTGGAGCGCGCGCGGAGAAGGATCCGTCGCTGGTGTCGAGGCCGACCAACGAAGAGGAGACCTTCCTCTATGCCTCGATCCGCAAGCGGCTCCAGGCGCAGCCGGGCTGGTACTCGACGCGGCTCGCCGCAATCAAGGGCGTCACCGAGGAGACCACCACCGGCGTGAAGCGTCTGTACGAGGCCGCGAAGCGTGGCGCGCTGCCGTTCCCGGCGATCAACGTCAACGACTCGGTGACCAAGTCCAAGTTCGACAACCTCTACGGCTGCCGCGAGTCGCTGGTGGACGCCATCAAGCGCGCGACCGACGTGATGATGGCAGGCAAGGTTGCAGTGGTCTGCGGTTACGGTGACGTGGGCAAGGGCTCGGCCGAATCGCTGCGCGCGCTGTCGGCGCAGGTCTGGGTCACCGAGATCGACCCGATCTGCGCGCTTCAGGCGGCAATGGAAGGCTACAGGGTAGTCACGATGGACGAAGCCTGTGACAAGGCCGACATCTTCGTCACGGCGACCGGAAACCTGAACGTGATCACGCACGATCACATGTACCGCATGAAGCACCAGGCGATCGTCTGCAACATCGGGCACTTCGACAGCGAGATCGACATCGCCTCGCTGAAGAAGTACCAGTGGGAGAACATCAAGCCGCAGGTCGACCACGTGGTCTTCCCGGACGGCCGCCGCCTGATCATTTTGGCGGAGGGTCGGCTGGTGAACCTCGGCTGCGGCACCGGCCACCCGTCGTTCGTGATGTCCAATTCGTTCACGAACCAGGTGCTGGCGCAGATCGAGCTCTTCCAGCACGGCGCGAAGTACGAGAAGCAGGTCTACGTTCTGCCGAAGCATCTCGACGAGAAGGTCGCGAGGCTGCACCTCGAGCGGGTCGGCGCGGCGCTAACCGAGCTCACGCAGGAGCAGGCCGACTACATCAGCGTGCCGGTGCAGGGACCGTACAAGCCCGACCAGTACAGGTACTGATTAAATAGGAGCAATAAATAGGTGCCTGGCACCTATTTATTTGCGACGGGCGAGCGTGAGGCCGTCGCCGACCGGCAGCAGGCTCAGGTCCACGCGATCGTCGCGGTGCAGGCGCTCGTTGAAGTGCCGCAGCGCGACGGTGTCGGCGTCGGCGACCTCGGGATCGGCGACCCGGCCGCTCCACAACGTGTTGTCCACGACCACCAGCCCGCCCGGTCGCAGCAACTCGAGCACGCGCTCGTAGTAGCCAAGGTAGTTGGTCTTGTCGGCATCGATGAACGCGAGGTCGAAGCTGCCCCCTTCGCCGGACGCCAGCAGCGCGTCCAGCGTCCCTAGCGCAGGTGCAAGCCGGAGCTCGATCCTGTGCGCGACCCCGGCCTCGGCCCAGTAGCGACGCGCCACGGCCGTCCACTCCTCGCTCACGTCACAGGCGACGATGCTGCCGTCGGGCGGCAGTGCCAGCGCCACGGCCAGCGACGAGTAGCCGGTGAACACTCCGACCTCTATGCAGCGTCGAGCGCCGATGAGCCGCACGAGCAGCGCCATGAACTGCCCCTGCTCGGGCGAAATCTGCATGCGGGACATCGGGTTGGCCGCGGTCTCCTCCCGCAGTCGTCGCTGCAGTTCGGATTCGCGCAGCGAGACGGACAGCATGTAGTCGTACAGGGCGTCGGTGAGCAGGATCGAGCGGCTCGACATGATGGTTCCCCTGGTGAGCCTGTGACCGGCACGGTGCGGCAGGCGACCGGCACCATCGTAATGCCTGCGCCACGTCCCAGACTGGCATATTCCCTTAGCAGCCCGGCCCGGAACATGGACAATGTTCCCATGTCGCCACCACCGCCCTCGCGCCGGATCGGGCCAGTCCTGCGTGCCACCGCGAAACTGGGCCTGGCGGCACTCGCGCTCGCGCTGCCCGCGGCCGGGATGGCCCGCGACCGCAGCATCCTCTGGGCCGTCGAGGGCCACCAGAATACTGTCTACCTGCTCGGATCGGTGCACGTGCTGCGGCCCGGCGACGCGACGCTGCCCGCCGCGGCGGAGCGTGCGTTCGACGACGCCGAGCAGCTGGTGATGGAAATCGACCTAGACGAACCCGAGTCCGATCCGCTGTCGATGGTTGCCGAAATGCAGCAGGCTGCGATGCTTCCGGCGGGCCAGACCCTAAAAGGCGTGCTTGGCGCGGACTACGCCTCGATCAACGAGCGGGCGCGGAAATCCGGCATCGACCTCGAGACGCTCGATACCTTCGCGCCATGGTTCGTGGCCATAGCGCTGCTCGACCTCGAACTTGCCAAGCGCGGATTCTCGCCGGAATTCGGCATCGAGCAGGTGCTGGCCGCGCGCGCTATCGCGGAGCACAAGCCCATCGAGGGACTCGAGACCGCCGCACAGCAGTTCCAGATGCTGGCTGGCATGCCGCTCGCGCAGCAGAAGCGGTTTCTCGTGATGACACTGGATGAATCGGCGCAACTCGACGACGAGCTCGCCGACCTGCTGCGCGCCTGGCGAACGGGCGACACGGAAGCGCTGGCGCAGCTGCTGGCGGGCGAATACGAGGAATTCCCGGACCTGTACCGGAGACTCACCGTGGATCGCAATCGCGCCTGGGCCGGTCACCTGGCCGGGTTACTGGACGACACGGACGATTACCTCGTAGTCGTTGGCGCACTGCACCTTGTCGGTCCGGACAGCGTCGTGGACCTGCTGCGGCAGCGCGGTTACACCGTCACCCAGCAGTAGCGGCCCAGTGCCGGGCGACCACAGGGTCGCGCACTGCCAGCGGGCCTGGCTCAGCGCAGAGCATGGCTCGTGAGAAAGAATCCGAGCCACGCGGCGAACAGACATCCCACCAGCGATGCGCCGACGTAGGCCAACGCTGCGGGCACGGCACCACGCTGGACCAGCAGCAGCGCTTCCAGCGAGAAAGCCGAGAACGTGGTGAATCCACCCAGCATGCCCACGACCAGGAAAACCCGAAGGTCCTGGAAATCGTGCATGCGCCCCGGCGGCGAGAACATCGCCCCGATCACGCCGACCAGCAGGCAGCCGAGCAGGTTCACCGCCAGCGTACCCCACGGAAACTGCGTGCCGAGGCCGCGCGACACCAGGGTCGAGACGTACAGGCGCGCGCCGCCGCCGAGCGCGCTGCCCAGCATCGCAAGCAGGTAGGCAAGTGGCTGGGGGCTCAAGGGCGTAACGCCCCGGGCATCGCGAGGCGTATGCCCACCCCCGTCGCGACCCTGCTCAATCCGGTCAAATGCTTCACGCGGCGCTCCGGGCGACTGGCGATGTCGGATGGTACGGGGATGGCGGGATCGCTTGCTAGACTACGCAACCCCACGTCCCGCTGGAGCCCCACGTTGAGCCTGTTCACCGAAGCCTGCAAAGTCATCCCCGGGGGCGTGAACTCGCCTGTTCGAGCGTTCCGCGGGGTCGGCGGCGAGCCGATTTTCTTCGAGAAAGCCAGGGGACCGCACGTCTGGTCGGCCGATGGCCGGCAGTTCATAGACTACGTCGGTTCGTGGGGACCAATGATCCTCGGGCACGCGGACCCGGCAGTCATCCGCGCGGTGCAGGAGACGGCGCAGAACGGCCTGTCGTTTGGCGCACCGACCGCGCTCGAGACGGTCGTCGCCCGACGCATCATCGAACTCGTCCCATCCATCGAACTCGTGCGCATGGTGAGTTCGGGCACCGAGGCAACGATGAGCGCGATCCGTCTCGCGCGTGGCTACACGGGCCGCAACAGGATCATAAAGTTCGAGGGCTGCTATCACGGCCACTCCGATTCGCTGCTGGTGAAGGCGGGATCCGGCGCGCTGACGCTCGGCGTACCCACCTCGCCCGGTGTTCCGCCCGAACTCGCCGCGTACACCACGACCCTCGCCTACAATGATTCCGGGCAGGTACGCGCGGCATTCGCCGAATTCGGCGGCGAAGTGGCCTGTGTCATCGTCGAACCGGTCGCGGGCAACATGAACTGCATCCCGCCGGTACCCGGCTTCCTGGAAGCGCTGCGCGAGGAGTGCACGCGCCACGGTGCCGTGCTGATCTTCGACGAGGTGATGACGGGATTCCGCGTCGCACGCGGCGGTGCGCAGCAGCTCTACGGCATCCGCCCTGACCTGACAACGCTCGGCAAGATCGTGGGTGGGGGCATGCCGGTCGGCGCATTCGGCGGGCGCCGCGAGATCATGGAACACATCGCACCGCTCGGCCCGGTCTACCAGGCCGGCACGCTGTCGGGAAATCCCGTGGCGATGGCCGCCGGGCTCGCGACACTCGACGGACTGTCGGTGCCCGGCTTCCACGAGAAGCTGGCAGTGACGACCGATCGCCTGGTGACGGGACTGCGGACAGCAGCGCACGCCGCCGGAATCCCATTCGCGACCAACCATGTGTGCGGCATGTTCGGGCTGTTCTTCACCAGGGCCGAGAAGGTCACGACATTCGCCGAGGCGACGGCCTGCGACGTAGAGATGTTCAAGCGCTTCTTCCACGGCATGCTCGACGAGGGCGTGTACCTCGCGCCATCGGCCTTCGAGGCCGGATTCGTCTCGGCCGCCCACGGTGACCGCGAGATCGACGCGACGATTGCCGCCGCGGAACGCGTGTTCGCGAAGATCCGCGGCTAGCGCGGCCCCAGGTAACGATCAGGCGGGTTGGCCCGGACCCCTGGCGCGCCGGGCAAGCACGCGCGCGAGTGCATCTATTGCCAGGTCGAGCCCGTTCGATAGAGCGAGTGCGTCCAGGTGCCGTCGCAGGCTCTCGCGCTCGTCGCCGGCGAGCAGCGCAGTCGCGTGCTGGACCAGCGACGCAGCCTCGAGCGCCGCTGGCCGCACCAGGCCCTGCCCGGCGCAGGCCGCGATCCTCGCCGGCTGGTCTTCCGATATGGGCGCAGCCACGCAGGGCGCACCGAGCGCAATCGCCTGCAGCAGCAGGCTGCCGCCATTGACGACGCCGACGCGAGCGTCCCGCAGCATCCCCATCAGTTGCGTGTTCGGCAGGTTGGCGAGGACATGAACGCCAGGCGGCGGTGACTGCGGCGGCGTGAACCGCGGCCCCAGGACCGCGACGACCGCCAGGCCCGACCCACTGGCAAGTTGCATGCTCGCGTCGAAGAACACCTGCGCGGCATCGGGCCCGCCACCGAAGACTCCGCCACCGCCTGGGCAGGCGAGCACGTAGGTCCCGGACTCGACGCCGAGTGATCGCTGCAGTGCGGCAGTACCCGCCTCGTCCACGGGTTCGTACAGGACATCGAGCAACACGATTTCGCAGTGCGGCGCGATTCGCATGCGCAGTCGCTCGATTCCGCTGAGTCCACCGGCCGCGAATCGCGGCGCGACTATCCAGTGCTGGTCGATCGAGCGCATCCGCCGGAGGCGGAATCCCTTGCTTCGCGTGGTCGCACGGGAACTCACGAACACGACGCTCGCGCCAAGCTGCTTCGCGCGACGGTACTGCGCCGCTCGACCCGCGCTGTCGAACACCACGACGTCGGGCCGCTCACGCTCAAGGATCGCCTCGACCTCGCGTGTCTCGTAGGTCGGAGAGCGCGCGACGGGCAAGACCGGATACGGGCAGTCCCCGACGTGGCCGGCATCGCGGCTCAGGATGAATCGGATCTCGCATCCAGGCCAACGGCGTTCGGCCGCCCTGGCGACGGCCAGCGATCGGTAGTACTCGCCGGCGCCCCCGGGCCCGGACACCGGAACGAACAGGAACTTCGGTCCTGCAGTCACGCGCCTCGCGCCCGCAGCGCCGCGAGCAGGCGCTCGTGCAGTCCGCCGAAGGCGCCGTTGCTCATCAGCACCAGGTGGTCGCCGGGGCGCGATTCGGCAACCAGTGCCGACACCAGCGACTCGATGCCTTCGTGCACGACGGCGAGGCTGCCGAGCGGCGCCATCGCGTCCGCTACGTCCCATTTCACCTCGGGCGACTTGTAGACGAACACCCGATCGGCATCGCGCAGCGACTCCGCGAGCGCGGCCTTGTGCGTGCCGAGCTTCATCGTGTTCGAACGCGGCTCGAGCACCGCGATCACGCGACCCGCGCCCGCCTTCTGGCGCACACCCTCGAGCGTGCTCGCGATCGCGGTCGGGTGATGCGCGAAGTCGTCGTAGACGACCACGCCCTCCACGGTGCCCCTCACCTCCAGTCGTCGCCGCACACCGCGGAAGCGGTTGAGCGCCTCGATGCCGGCCGACAACTCGACGCCTGCGTGGTGCGCCGCTGCCAGCGCGGCGAGCCCGTTCTCGGCGTTGTACCGGCCGATCAGGCCCCACTCGACGTCGCCCACATGGCGGCCGGCATGGTGCACGGAGAACCGCGCCCAGGCCGAAGCCGGATCTGCATCGATGCGCCAGTCGGCTGTAGAAGAGGCCTTCGAGGTGAAACGCTGTACCGGGGTCCAGCAGCCCATCTCGATCACCTGCTCGAGGTTACGGTCCGCCCCGTTCATCACGATGCAGCCATTGCCGGGGATCGTGCGCAGCAGAAGGTGGAACTGCCGCTGTATCGAGGCCACGTCGGGGTAGATGTCGGCGTGATCGTGCTCGAGGTTGTTGAGGATCGCGGTGCGCGGGCGGTAGTGCACGAACTTGGCGCGCTTGTCGAAGAACGCCGTGTCGTATTCATCGGCCTCGACCACGAAGTGCGCGCCGCCACCGAGGCGCGCGCTAACGTCAAAGTCGAGCGGCACGCCGCCGACCAGGAATCCTGGCTCCAGCCCTGCGTGCTGCAGGATCGAGGCGAGCAGGCTCGAAGTCGTGGTCTTGCCGTGTGTGCCGGCAACGCCGAGCACCCATCGCCCCGCGAGCACGTTGCGGGCCAGCCACTCCGGACCCGACACGTAGGGGCGGCCGCTGTCGAGGATCGCCTCTATCAACGGATTGCCACGGCTCATCACGTTGCCGATCACGAACACGTCGGGCCCGAGCGCGAGCTGGTCGGCCCCGTAGCCCTCGATCACGTCGATGCCCAGCGATGCGAGCTGCGTGCTCATCGGCGGATACACCGAGCGGTCGGATCCCGTGACGCGGTGGCCACCGGCTCGTGCGAGTGCCGCGATCCCGCCCATGAAAGTGCCGCAGATGCCGACGATGTGCAGGTGCATGTTCAGCTGCCCGTTCCCTGTACCACGCCTACCAGCGCGTTGATGGCCATGAAGTATGTAAGCGCGGCGGCGATGCCGGTAAAGAGGCTCGCGCCCGTCGCGAGCTTGAGGATGCGCCCGGTGACGAGCACGAACACGACGACCAGCAGCAGTGCCGACACCTGCGCGATCGGCGAAGCCGGGCCGAGCCCGGAGCCCGTCACCAGGATCTGCAGCGGGAGGTACAGCGCAACGCCCAGCAACGCGCCGGTGCCGAGCACCGCCGATGCGGTCTGCAGGAAGCGCTCCGGATGGCCGTAGAGCCTGAGCAGCAACCACACGAACAGAGTCAACAACGCGGGGTCAGCCACCAGGAACACGAGCCAGGTCGCGCCAGGCTCGTCGAGCAGCGCGAGCTGCACGACGCCCACCAGCACATAGGCCGCGAGCGTCACCGCCAGCAGCAATGCCGACGCCGGGAGGTCCTGTGGACCCCGTCGCCAGAGTACGATGTCGAAGAAGATCCTGAGGAACTGCTGCACGATGTGGATGCGGCGGCCTGGGAGCCGCAATTCTACACGCAGGTATCCGGACGCATGCGCGACGCCACCCTAGTCACGACCCAGTCACAACTCGGAGCCGCCGTTTTCCGGCTGCAGTCTGCCTCGCGCCTCGCGATCGACACGGAGTTCATGCGCGAGCGCACCTACTACCCGCAGCTGTGCCTGGTGCAGGTCGCCACGGACAGCGACTGCTTCCTGGTCGACCCTTTGGCGGGACTCGACCTGGAGGGGCTATATGCGCTGCTCGCGGACCGATCGAAGCTGAAAATCCTGCACGCTGCTCGACAGGACCTCGAGGTGTTGCACCTCGGCGGTCGGCCAGTGCCCGCGCCGGTGTTCGACACCCAGGTCGCGGCGGCGATGCTCGGATTTCCCCCGCAAGCCGGCTACGCGGAACTCGTCGCGCGGCAGCTCGGGCACTCGATCGACAAGGGGCAGACTCGGACTGACTGGTCGCGGCGCCCGCTCACGCCCGAGCAGCTCGCCTACGCGGCCGACGACGTGCATCACCTGCTCGCGCTGCACTCGGAGCTGGCGGCCGAGCTCGCGGCCAAGGCTCGCGATGCGTGGCTGGCGGAAGACGCCGCGGCACTGGAGGACCCGTCGCTGTATAGCACCGAACCCGGCGCAGCGTGGCGACGGCTCAAGGGTCTCGGGCGCCTGAAGGCTCGCGAGCAGGCCGCCGCGCGGTCGCTGGCCGAGTGGCGCGAGCGCCGCGCGATCGACGCCGACAAGCCGCGCGGCTGGATCCTGAGCGACGACGCGATCTACGCGCTGGCGACCATGGCGCCGCGAACCATTGGCGACCTGGAGGCCGTCCGGGCCCTGCCGCCGGCGGTCGCGCGCAAGCGCGGCGATGAACTGCTCGCGATCATTGCCGCTGCGGCGGATTCCGCTGGCGAGCCCGGCATCGAGGCATCTGGCAAGCGCCCGACGCCTGCAGAAAACGCGCTGGTCGCAAAGCTTCAGAAGGTGGTGCGTGATGAAGCCGCCGCACTGGGCCTGGGCCCGGAAGTGCTCTGCACCCGCCGCGATGTCGAGGCCCTGGTGTTTTCCGACCGCAGCGAGCCCGCGGTGCTGCGCGGCTGGCGCCGCGCGGTGATCGGCGAAAAGCTGCTGGCCGCCAAAAAATAGGTGCCAGGCACCTATTTTTCGGCGGCGCGGAGGAAGTCGGCGTAGACCTGCTCGACCGTCTGGTCGGCGTTGACGACCTTCAACAGCCCCAACGACCGGTAGTGCTCGACCAGCGGCTGTGTCTGGCCCTCGTAGACCTTGAGGCGGTTCGCGATCACGTCTTCCTTGTCGTCCGCGCGCTGCACCAGCAACGGGGCCTCGCCCTGATGGTCGTTGTCACAGCGATCGCCGGCGGTCGACGGCGAAAAGTAAACGTTGAAAACCTTGCCGCAGGCCGGGCAGGTGCGCCGGCCCGTGAGCCGGCGGACCAGTGCCGTCTGGTCAACATCCATCAGGACCACTGCGTCGATCGGCTGGCCGATTTCGGCGAGCAATGCGTCGAGCGCACCGGCCTGGGCGACGTTGCGTGGATAGCCGTCCAGGATGAATCCCTGGGCGGCGTCGGGGCGACCCAGGCGCTCGCGGATAAGGCCGAGCACGATCTCGTCCGACACGAGTTCGCCGGCGTCCATCGCAGCCTTTGCACGCTTGCCCAGGTCCGTGCCGCGGGCAACAGCATCACGCAGCAGGTCGCCCGAGGAAACCTGGGGGATGCCGCGATCGTCGCGCAGGCGCTGCGCCTGCGTACCCTTGCCTGAACCGGGAGCTCCGAGCAGTACGAGTCTCATCATTGGTGTCCAAGGAGCGGGTTGGGAGGCGGCACCCTACCGAAATCCGCCGCGCCCGCCAATCCGGAGATTCGGTCGCCGGCCGCGGAAAATAGGTGCCAGGCACCTATTTTCTCGACGCGGTATGGGTGTCGATTGCGGTATGCTAGTCGACTGACGGTCTAGCGTAAGTCGCAGATAACAAAGCACTTTTGGAGTTCGCATGAAGACGAAGACCCCCCCGCGAAATGCCTTCTACGCCCAGTCGGGCGGTGTCACCGCCGTGATCAATGCCTCGGCCTGCGGAGTCATCGAGACCTGCCGCAAGCACAAGCACCGGATCGGCAAGGTCTACGCGGGGCGCAACGGCATCATCGGGGCCCTGACCGAAGACCTGGTCGACACCGGCCTCGAGAGCGCCGCCTCCATCCGCGCGCTCCGGCACACGCCGTCCGGCGCCTTCGGCTCGGCTCGCTACAAGCTGAAGAAGTTCGAGGACAACCCCGCACAGTACGAGCGGCTGATCGAGGTCTTCAAGGCGCACGACATCGGCTATTTCTTCTACAACGGCGGCGGCGACTCGGCCGACACCTGCCTCAAGGTCTCCCAGCTGGCTGAGAGGCTCGGCTATCCACTCACGGCCATCCACGTCCCGAAGACGGTCGACAACGACCTGCCCATCACCGACTGCTGCCCCGGGTTCGGCTCCGTCGCCAAGTACGTCGCGGTCTCCATACGCGAGGCAGGCTTCGACGTCGCCTCGATGGCACGCACCTCGACCAAGGTATTCGTGCTCGAGGTGATGGGCCGCCACGCCGGCTGGATCGCCGCGGCCGGCGGCCTTGCCGCGGAAAAGGCCGGTGATTCGCCACACATCATCCTGTTCCCGGAAATCACCTTCGACGAGGACCGGTTCCTGGCGCGCGTGAAGGAATGCGTCGAGAAATACGGGTACTGCGCCATCGTCGTGTCCGAGGGCGTGAAGAATTCCGAGGGCAAGTTCCTGGCCGACGCCGGCACCCGCGACGCCTTCGGCCACGCGCAGCTGGGTGGCGTGGCACCGGTCGTGGCGCAGTTCGTCAAGGAAAAGCTCGGCTACAAGTATCACTGGGCAGTGGCCGACTACCTGCAGCGTGCCGCGCGACACATCGCCTCGAAGGTCGACGTGGAGCAGGCCTACGCGGTCGGCAAGGCGGCGGTCGAGCTGGCGCTCAAGGGGCACCATGCCGTGATGCCGGCCATCATTCGCACCTCGCAGAAGCCTTACCGCTGGAAGATCGGCATCGCCCCGCTCGAAAAAGTCGCAAACGTGGAGAAGATGCTGCCCCGGGACTACATAACCCCCGACGGCTTCCACATCACCGCCAAGGGCCGACGCTACCTGGCCCCGCTGATCAAGGGCGAGGACTACCCGCCCTACAAGGACGGGCTGCCCCAGTACGTGGTACTGCGCAACAAGGCGGTCCGGAAGAAGCTGAAACAGCCCTTTGTGGTATAGTCCCGCGCCTTTTTTGGCGGCCGGGCAAGGGACGCGAGAGCCCTCCCGGTCGTGAATTGATCCTAGGGAAACCCTCGTCTGGAGGTTCGAAATGACCACTAACTTCGCGCTGTGGCTCGCGATCGGGGCCGGCGTGCTCGCGATCCTGTACGGCATCTTCTCCGTGCGCTGGATCGTGGCTCAGCCCGCCGGCAATGCCCGCATGCAGGAAATCGCCGCGGCGATCCAGCAGGGCGCCAACGCCTACCTGAACCGCCAATACACCACCATCGGCATAGTCGGCGTGGTGCTGTTCGTGGTCCTCGGCCTCGCGCTCAACTGGGCGACCGCCGGCGGCTTCGCGCTCGGCGCCATCCTCTCCGGCGCGGCGGGCTACATCGGCATGAACGTGTCGGTCCGCGCCAACGTCCGCACCGCACACGCCGCGAGCGTAGGCCTCGACCCGGCGCTGCAGGTCGCGTTCCGCGGCGGCGCAATCACCGGCATGCTGGTCGTGGGCCTGGGTCTTCTCGGCGTCGCGGCCTACTACGGGCTGATGCTCAACGTGCTCGGCGACGACGACCACGCGCTGCACTCGCTGGTGGGTCTCGCCTTCGGCGGCTCGTTGATCTCGATCTTCGCGCGACTCGGCGGCGGCATCTTCACCAAGGGCGCCGACGTCGGCGCGGACCTGGTTGGCAAGGTAGAAGCCGGCATTCCCGAGGACGACCCGCGCAACCCTGCGGTGATCGCCGACAACGTGGGCGACAACGTCGGAGACTGCGCAGGCATGGCGGCGGACCTGTTCGAGACCTACGCGGTGACCGTGGTTGCCACGATGCTGCTCGCTGGCCTGACGATGCAGGCCACGCTCGGCCACAACGCCGTACTGTATCCGCTGGTGCTTGGCGCAGTGTCGATCGTCGCCTCGATCGTCGGTACCTTCTTCGTGAAGGCGCGCGAAGGCGGCAAGATCATGAACGCGTTGTATCGCGGCCTGATCGTGTCGGGCCTGATCGCCGCCGTCGCGTTCTACTTCGTCACCACGGCGATGATGGGCGACGCGGCCATGAGCCTGTTCGGCTGCGCGCTTATCGGCCTCGTGCTCACCGGCGCGATGATCCTGATCACCGAGTACTACACGGCCACCGAATACGGGCCGGTGCGGTACGTGGCGGCTGCCTCGCAGACCGGTCACGGCACCAACGTGATCGCGGGTCTCGCAGTCTCGATGCGTTCCACCGCCTGGCCGGTGCTCTCGATCTGCGCCGCCATCTGGGGTGCGTATTCACTCGCCGGCGTGTACGGCATCGCGATCGCCGCGACGGCCATGCTGTCGATGACCGGCGTAATCGTGGCGCTCGATGCCTACGGTCCGATCACCGACAACGGCGGCGGTATCGCTGAGATGGCCGGCCTGCCGAAAGAAGTGCGCAAGGTTACCGACGCGCTCGACGCGGTCGGCAACACTACAAAGGCTGTCACCAAGGGTTACGCGATCGGTTCCGCCGGTCTCGCCGCGCTGGTGCTGTTCGCCGACTACACGAACAACCTCGAGATAGCCGGCAAGCTGCAGGTATTCAGCCTGTCCGATCCGGCCGTGATCATCGGCCTCTTCATCGGCGGCCTGGTGCCCTACCTGTTCGGCGCCATGGCCATGGAAGCCGTGGGCCGCGCTGCAGGCTCGGTGGTCGTCGAAGTGCGCCGCCAGTTCAAGGAGATCCCCGGCATCATGGAGGGCACGGCCAAGCCCGACTACTCCAAGGCCGTGGACATGCTCACGCGCGCGGCGATCAAGGAAATGATTGTCCCGTCGCTGCTGCCGATCCTGGTCCCGGTGGTCGTCGGATTCGGCATGAACTGGCTGCTCGGCCCCGGCGCCGGCATCCGCGCCCTGGGCGGCGTGCTGATCGGCACGATCGTCACGGGCCTGTTCGTCGCGATCTCGATGTGCACGGGCGGCGGCGCCTGGGACAACGCCAAGAAGTACGTCGAGGAAGGCAACTTCGGCGGCAAGGGCTCCGAGACGCACAAGGCAGCCGTAACCGGTGACACCGTCGGCGATCCGTACAAGGACACCGCCGGCCCAGCCATCAACCCGCTGATCAAGATCATCAATATCGTGGCGCTGCTGCTGGTGCCGCTGCTCTAGAAGGTGCCGGTGTTACGGTTTCGGTAACGAGGCCGTAGCAACGATCGGGACCGGAGCCAGCTCCGGACCCGACCGCAGACGCAAAGGCCCCGGCATCCCCGGGGCCTTTTCTCTTGGGGGTGAGCCGGCTCGACCGATGCCGTGGCACGCGATCTCGCGACGAGTACCTGAATGCCCATCGGTTCTTGTCGAGCGACGATTCAAGGTCCAAGATCGAAGCGTGGTGGGAGGACTGCAACCACCACCGACTGCACAGCTCGCTGGGTCACCTGACGCCCAGGGAGTTCTCGGCACGGCCAGGAATCAAGGACGAAGAAGCGGCGATTTTCCAGCTGTGAGCGGGACCAGGGACAGGAGGCTGCACGTGCGCGCACTGCGTTGGCTGGCGACGGGGCTGCTCGTCTCGTTGACCGCGACGGCGGAAACATCAGTTCGCGTGCCCTCGCTCGATGACCTTTTTTCGGAGCCCGCATTGGTCAGCGCCGCCGTATCGCCGTCGGGGCGACAGGTCGCGATGGTCCACCGCAGTGAGGACGTCGACCGCATCCTGATGCTCGACGTCGACTCGGGCCAGAGCCGCCCGATCGTGCAGTTCGACCGCAAGGCGCTCGGTGAGGGCACCGAGGCCCACATTCGCGCCGTCTACTGGAAATCCGATGAGCGGCTGCTGTTTCGCACCGGCGGCACGGTCGAGACCGCGGGCGCGACGGTCTCCCGGCGCACCTACTCACGGCTGGGCAGCCGGATCTTCGCGGTCGATCGGGACGGCCACGACCTGGTGCGCCTGCTGGCCGATGTCGACCGCAATGCGACGCGCGGCACGCTGGATTTCGGTCGCATCGAGAGCCTTCTCCCGCGCGACCCGAACCACGTAATGATGAGCGTGTTCGGCTACATGGGCGGCGGTCTGCTCAGGGTCGACCTGCGGACCGGACAGGGCGAGATGATCGAGGGGCCGGAACGCGACGTGGACGACTGGTGGCTGGACCTGGACGGAAACCCGATCGTGAAGGAGGAGTCGTCGCGGGGCGCCGTCCGCTACTACCGCAAGCAGCCAGACGGCGGGTGGCAGAAGTTCCATTCGATTCCGTACAAGGAACTGGACCAACTGCCCGATTACACCGCGGTCGGGCCGTCGGACCAGCCGCAGAAGTACTTCGTGATCGCACGCCCGGAGGGACGCGACCGCAAGGGACTTTACCTGTACAACCTGCTTGCGGGGACCTTCAGCGAACCCGTGATCGAGAATCCGCGTTACGACCTGGACTCGGCGGTGATCGACCGGGACGGCACCCGTGTCGTGCGGACCTGCCGCACCGAGCACACCGAGGTGTGCGAATTCGCGGACGCTGCGATCAACAGCCACCTGCGCGCGATCCGCAAGTACGTCACCGACACCGCAAACGTGTACGTGATCAACACCTCGCAGGACCAGCGGACCATCCTGCTGGCGATTGACGGGGTGTCGCAACCACCAGCCATCTATCTGTACGAAGTGGGGCGCAGCAAGGTCACGCTGCTCGGCCACGTGCAGCCGGATCTCGACGGACGGGCATTGCCGACCGGCGAGGTGGTCAGCTGGCGCGCAGGCGACGGCCTCGAACTGACCGGGTACCTGACACGACCGCACGGCGCCGCGGATGCCCACTCGCTGCCGCTCGTGGTGCTACCGCACGGCGGTCCGGAACAACGCGACCAACTTCAGTTCAACGTCGAGACCCAGTACCTCGCCTCGCTTGGCTACGCGGTGTTCCAACCGAATTTCCGGGGTTCGGGCGGCTTCGGCCAGGCCTATGCCGAACTGGGCTACGGCCAGTGGGGCCGTCGCATGCAGGACGACATCACGGAGGGGGTCCGGGCACTGGTCGAGCGGGGCGTCGCCGATCCGAAACGCATCTGCATCGTCGGCGCGTCGTACGGCGGCTACGCGGCGCTGGCCGGGGCCACGCTGACGCCCGATCTCTACCGTTGCGTGGTATCGAGGGCGGGTCCCTCCGACCTCGCGGACTTCGTGCGCTTCCGTCGGATCCGCTGGGGCGCGGATTCGGAGGGCTACCGTTACTGGCTCAAGGCCATCGGTGACCCGGACACCGACATCGCACGACTCGCGGCCACGTCGCCGGCGCGACTCGCATCGTCGGTGACCGCCCCTGTGCTGCTGATACACGGCGGGAGTGACTTCGTGGTGCCGATCGAGCAGTCGCGCGAGATGAAGAAAGCGCTGGAGAAGGCCCACAAACCCGTCGAACTGATAGAAATCCACGATGAGGGGCATGGTGGCTGGTTGGAGGCGGATGAGCGCCGCGCGCTCGAGGCAACGGGCCGGTTCCTGCGCGAACACCTCGGTCCGGGGTTCGAGGCGGTACCGGTGGAGGCCGAGCATTGACCGGCCGGCGGCCGCCCGGAGTGTCAGCCCGAAAACAGCCGCGCGAAATTCTGGTATGTAACGTCGAGCCTGATCAGGTTCTCGTTCTCGGGATCGCGAGCGCGCAGCCGCCGAACGGCCTGGCGCATGTCGAAGAGCAGTTCGCGGTGCTACGCATACGGTATCAGGCCCTGGATCCAGGTCAGGGCAACCCGGCGCGCACCCGTCGTGAAGGGCTCGACACGGGGCATGGTCGTTGCCGGGTAGACGACGGCGGCGTCGGCGATCCGTACAAGGACACCGCGGGCCCTGCCGTCAACCGGCTGATCGTGGTCATCAACATCGCCGCGCTGCTGCTGGTGCCGCTGCTGTGATCTGACGGGGACTGTCCCGGCAGGGGACTGTCCTCTTTTCCCACCAAAGATTGGCGACAAGGGCCCCGGCGACCCCGGGGCCTTTCCTCGTGCGCAACCGCGCCAGGTTGTCCACCCTGACTTCGGAAATCCACGGGGCCACGCCGTCCGGAATGGCTGCATCTTATCCACATGAAACGACCGGCTTGCCTGCTGCTGCTCGTCGCACTGCCTGGCGGAGACCCTGCAATGGCGTTCACTATCACTTCTTCTGCGTTCGACCCCGGCGCTGCGATCCCCTCGATCTACACCTGTGAAGGCCGCGACACCTCGCCGCCACTCGAGTGGCGCGATCTTCCGAGCGGTACGAAATCGCTGGTGCTGATCGTCGACGATCCGGACGCGCCGGATCCACGCGCACCTAAGATGACCTGGGTCCACTGGGTGCTCTCGAACATACCACCCGGCACCAAAGGACTGCCGCAAGCGGTGGCACTTGGCGCGCTGCCCCCCGGAACCATCGAGGGCGTGAACGACTGGAAGCGCACTGGCTATGGCGGGCCTTGCCCGCCCATCGGCCGGCACCGCTATTTCCACAAGCTCTATGCGCTCGACACGACTCTCGACGGGCTCGAGCGACCGACCAAGGCGCAGGTCGAATTCGCCATGAAGGGCCACGTGCTGGGGCAGGCGGAACTCGTTGGCACCTACGAGAAGAACGGCCAGTGATCCTAACGCCGCACGTAGACGGCGAGGTCACGTGTTGCCTTCTCCTTCAAGTAGCAGATCGCAATGCTGTCGATGACGACGCGGTCTTCACGCGTTGTGGCGCGCGATGCTCAATCGGCGTGGAAGCCAGGTACATTGCCAAAAAAGAGGCCTGCCAGGGCTGAATGCCCCGGCAGGCCTCGTAGGTCATGCTCGAGCCGGGGTCGGACCCCCCCGGCCGTCGAGCGCAGTCTTACTTGTTGACGTGCACCTGCATGAAGTTGTCCTGTGCCGACATATTCAGCACGCGAATCGTGGTGCCGGTGTGACGGGAGCACCCGGCGCGATCACGCTCCCGCTCAGCCCTCGAAGAGTCGCGACTCCGGAATCCCCACCTCGATGCGCGAAATCCCGCCCCGCCGCGCGAGCAACGCGTGGCTTGAGGCAGCGTCGAGCCGGCAGCCCGGTCTTTCGGTCGAGACTTCGTCGTCCGCGGTGACGCGGATCCAGGCCTCGCCACGGGTCAGCAGGTACACGACCGGCACCTGGCAGTAGGAGAATGCGAGCGCGCCCCCAGGCACATCGAGCGATCGCTCAGCACCGCCAAGATCAAAGAACCGATAGGTGCCGGGTTCATTCAGAAGTTCGTCCCGCCTCAGCAGCAGGGGATCGAATCCCACGATGCCGTCCTGCACCTGCACCCCCAGCTCGCCGAAGCGGGTGAGGATCTCCTCCTTGACCTGTCCGGTCATGCCCGGCTGCTGCGCACCCGCATGCCGGGGTGTGTGCGAATATGGGTCGGTCGGGAACGCGCCGTAGTCGCGCACCGATTTCTCGACACCCAGGCCACCGCGAATCCGGTAGTAGGCGCGCGCGAGTGCCGCGCAGACGGTCGCGTCCTCGCCGCTCCGGTACGCGCCAAGTGCCACTTCCTGCACGGCGAGCAGTAGCTTGGAGACCATGTGCCAGTAGATGCTGCCGAGGCCTTCATATGCGTACATCGTTCCGGAACGCCCGGTGAACGTTCGATGACCGAAGACCTCCGCGAACAGGTTGATCAGCGCCCGCCGGTCGCGCGCCGCGGACCGGGTCCAGGGCTCGCGCAGTTGCAGGCCGTCGAGAGCGGTCTCGAGGTCGCTGGCGGTGCTGAAGTCACCATGAAAGCGCAGCACACCGTCGGCGTCGCGCTCGACGATCGAGGAATCCCCCGCGGCGAGCAGCTCGCCCACCAGCGGCACGCCGAGGGCCTTCGCTTCCGTGATTACATTGCGCTCCAGAAACGTCGGCAGCGTCTTCTCGCGGTACAGCAGGAAGCTGCCCTGGTCCGGGCGGTACAGGGGGCTCGCGTACAGACTCGCCAGCAAGTCCGTGGCTTCCGACGGGCCCACGAGCCCCGAGCTCAGCGCCGCCACCTGTCCCTCGAGCATCACGCCGAGCGGCTGCACCGCGGCCCGGGTGCCGTCCGCGCTGATTTCGAGCAGGTTGTAGGAGTGGTACAGGCCGTCGCTGCGGCGGTTGGCATTGATCGCGTGATCGACGTGGTCGCGGGCGCTGCGGCACCAGGCGAGCACCTCGCCCGCATCGAGCATCGTCTTCGCGGAGAAGCCATTCGCGTAGACGCGCTCGCGGTAGGAATCGAACGCGGCGCCCATCTCGTCCATCATCCGCTTGCGCGTTGCGTCGTCCACGCGCTCCTCCGCGAGCGTCGCATGGTATCGCGCCAGGATGGCCGCCACCTGTCGCAACCAGTCCGCGACCTCGACCGAAACGGGCGCACGCGCGCCGGGAGCACCGGCGAGCAGTTCGTCGACGAACTGTAGATAGCGCCGCAGATAGCACAGGGTGACGACCGAGAGACCGTTGCCGACGAGGGCGTTGTTCGCGTCGTTCCACTCGGGCCTCTCGGTGTTCATCCAGACACCGCCGTCGGGCACGAAGCTGGACAACTTGGAGAGCGGCGGGACGATGAGCTTCTCGAGCAGGCTGGCGTGGTAAACGGCGCCGTCGGCCGCTCGAACCAGCTTGCCGTCGTCGCCAGTCGCAGCCACACGCTCCGCGATACTCGCGGCCAGGACCTGGTCGAATGCAATCGTGGCCCGGGGATTCGCGAGCATTTCGGCGTAGGGCTTCAGGCGGTACGGAACGTCCGCATAGCTGAAGATCTCCTGCGCGAGCAGTTCCTGGAGGCGGCCCGGTGAATGGCGTCGCAGGGATTCGAGAAACTTGAGCAGGTAGACGATCTGGTGATCGCCCCAGTACCCGATGCCGCTCCAGGGATCCTCCGCGTCGGGCACTTCCCAGTCCACGCCGCCGCGGGTGATCCGGTACGGATTGAAGCCATCGACGGTCGAGGCGTTCAGGAACTTCGCAATCACGCTCGGGAGGAAGCCGGGAAAGCCGAGCAGGAGCGCCTCCCAGTTCTGGAACACGTCACGCCAGTTCCCCTCGTAGTGCAACGACTGCGTGCCATCCGGATTCCGCGCGCTGATCGAGAAGCGGTTCCACGGACGACTCGGGTCCCCGTGCCGGCGGCCGAAGCAGAGCGGCAGGTACTCGAAGCACAGTCGCCGTAGATCGGCGTCGCCCGTTTTCCCGGCCGCGCGATGCAGGTCCGTCACCGTGGCCGCGGCGGGCAACGCGGCCGCGAGTCCGGCGTGCCGCGCCGCAACGTCCGGGTTGCGTGCCTGCAGGAACGCGGCGAAGTCGGCCCTGGGGAAGGAATAGTTCTCGACGAACACGCCGCCCCGAAGGTCGTTGAACAGCACGTTGGCGAAGTGATGAACTGAATCAACGGCGCGCCCGGTGAGCTGAATGCCATCGGTGCTGCCCACGATGCGCCGCAGGCCATCACTCGCCGCCTGAAGTGATTCGTCGACCCAGGAGCTCGCGCCCTCGGGCTGTCGCAGGCGGGCTCTCAGGCGGGCGATCTGGACGTGGCTGCGCTCGGTATCGGCGGCGATGTGCCACTTGATCCGGGCTCCCGGTTCCAGCGTCAGCGTCGAGGTGACCAGGTAGTTCCCGCGCCGCCCGGTCAGCACGTGCTCGCCGCTCAGCGCATCCCCGCGGCGAAACGCCTGGAGTGCATCCTGCGACAACGCCACCCGGAAGTCAGGCAGCCCGCAGCACCAGACGGTGCTGGCGCGCAGTTCCTCGGCGGGCTCCGGTCGATCGCTGATCCTGGCGGTCAGCGAGAAAATCCCGAGCCGTGACTCCGGATCGACATCCACGCGCTTGTACGCATCCACGAGGCAGCTCGACCTCTGGTAGAGGGCAAGCGGCGCGCCGCTCGGCAGGATGTTGCGCAGCCCATCGAGCAGCGTGATGTCGACCGGCTCGCGTCCCGAGTTGGTAAGCGTGGCCGTGCGCACCCAGCCCGTCTCGTCGCTGCCGGCCCAGCGGTAACGGAACGCGAGCCCCGCCTCATGGTTGATCTCTTCGAACACCAGCCGATTTCCGAGCGTGCTCTTGCTGAGTGATCTCTCCACCGCCCGACCCGCGATCTCCACCGGAGCCAGCGGTTCCCAGACGACCGGCGCAGACCCCCTGCGCTGCCACCGGACGACCGTGACCGGCCCCGTGTGACAGTGGGCATCGTGCAACCGGTCAACCGTTTCGTACGGGAAGAGCGCGCCGTCCGGGTCGCGGCGGCCTGCCGTGAGCCCGCCCGTCGAGGAAATGAACATCCACAGATCCGTATCGGTCGGGAGGTTCATCAGGAACGGTGGCAGCGATTCCACGGCGCCGATACGGCAGTAGTCCTCACCGTCCAGCGACACGAACTCGCACGCGGGAACGGGCCGGTCGCTCGTGGTGGCCGGCAAGACGCCAGCGAGCCTGGAGACTTCGTAGATGGTCGGCACGGGCTTTTCCACCGTATTCATTTTTTCCGCCGGACCCGGCGAACCGTCCGCGCACAGGCGCGCATGCGGTTCCTCACCCAGTCGCCGCATGTCGACGGCCTCGCACGTAGAATCACCAAAATGCTACGCCGGGCGGAAAACCGGGCGGCTGGCGTGCCTGAAGCGGTTCCGTTTCCCCATGATTGAAAGCGCTTTCATCGTGCCGCTCCAGCAATCTGCTGTCAAGGCGGCGGTGACCGGCGACACCATGGGCTCGAGCCTGCATCCGCTGATCAGGATCATTAACTCAGGTGGCAAGCAGCCGCGCGAAGTTCTGGTAGATGACGTTCAGCTTCACCAGCTCCTCGTTCTCAGGGTCGCGCTCGCGCAGCCGCCCGACGGCCAGGCTCATGTCGAACAGCAGTTCGCGGTGCTCCGTCTTCGGGATCAGGCTCTGGATCCAGGTCAGGGCGACTCGGCGAGTCCCCGACGTGACAGGCTCTACCCGGTGCATGGTCGTTGCCGGGTAGACGACCGCGTCGCCAGCCTGGAACTTGACCCGCAGTTCGCCCACCGGCAAGCGGATGGCCAGCTCGCCGCCCTGGTAGGTCTCCGGTTGCGCGAGGAAGACAGTGCACGCCACATCGGCCCGCACGATCATCTCGTCGAAGCGCATGTGCGCGAGGTCGGCGTGCCAGCCGTACGTCATGCCCGGGCGGTACGCGGCAAAGCGCACCGGCGCCACCCTGTCGGGAAACGCCGCCGCGAGGAGCAGGTCGTTGCGCAGCAACGCGGCCTTGACCGTTTCGCCCAGTTCGCGCGCCAGCGGGTCTTCACTACCCAGCTGGAGATTGTTCTTGATCTTGCGAGTGGGCCCGCTGGCGGTCTCGCGGCCATCGACCCAGGTCGCGGCATCCAGCTTCGCATTGATGGTCGCGAGTTCGTCTCGCGTCAGCAACGATTTGAGATTGAGCATGAAGACCGTGTAACGCGCCGGGGCAACGAGCGTCAAGCGCTCGATCCAGCCCGCCGGTGCGCCGGTGTGTCCCGTGCGGACCCGAGCCCGACTCCACCGCTGCTCGCGCACGGCATTTCCGCGGCCGCGACAGAGCGTTCCCGTCACTCGTCGTGCCCGCATCCTACTTTCGGCGCACACGCGGCGCAGCGGTCCGCGAGCCTGTTACGCTTCAAAAGGGACTGACTGAATTTCCCACCCCCTGCCAAGGGGCGAAAGTTTCCGTGCGCGCGACCCCGGCATCCGGGCTGTTGCGAGTTGCCATGCCAACCACAGGAGCGGGTTATGGGCGCATACGCCGACTTCCATCGTAGGTCCATCACCGACCGCGACGCGTTCTGGACCGAGGAAGCCCGTCGAATTGACTGGCACCGCCCATTCGACCGGGTGCTCGACTACACCAACCCACCGTTCGCCAAGTGGTTTGTCGGTGGCAAGACCAACCTCTGCCACAACGCGATCGACCGCCACCTGGCGACACGCGGTGACCAGCCTGCACTGGTCTACATCTCTACCGAAACCAACACCGAGAAGAGTTTCACGTATCGCGAACTGCACGCCGAGGTGAACCGGTGCGCCGCGATCATCGCAGCGCAGGGCGTGGGCCGCGGTGACCGCGTGTTGCTCTACATGCCGATGATTCCCGAGGCCGCGTTCGCGATGCTCGCCTGCGCGCGCCTGGGTGCGGTGCACTCGGTCGTATTTGGCGGCTTTGCGTCTGCGAGTTGCGCCACGCGCATCGACGATGCAAAGCCGAAGCTGCTCATCACTGCGGACGCGGGGCTGCGCGGCGGGCGGGCGATCCACTACAAGCCGCTGGTCGACGAAGCCATCCGGCTGGCGAAGTTCCCGCCGCAGAAAGTGCTGGTGGTCAACCGCGGCATCGACAAGAGCTTCGAGCCGGTGCCGGGACGTGACCTCGACTATGCCGATCTCGCGCGCCAGCACGCCACTGCGCAGGTTCCGGTGACCTGGCTGGAATCGAGCGAGCCTTCGTACATTCTCTATACGTCGGGTACGACCGGTAAACCCAAGGGCGTGCAGCGCGACACGGGCGGCTATGCGGTGGCGCTGGCAAGCTCGATGGAATATATCTATTGCGGCAAGGCCGGCGAGACCATGTTCACGACTTCCGACGTGGGCTGGGTCGTGGGTCATTCGTACATTGTCTACGGACCGCTGATCCAGGGCATGACGACCATCCTCTACGAAGGCCTGCCGATCCGTCCCGACGCCGGCATCTGGTGGAAAATCGTCGCCGACCACAAGGCCAGCGTGATGTTCTCGTCGCCGACCGCGATACGCGTGCTGAAGAAGCAGGATCCGGCTTACATGACGAAATACGATCTCTCGTCATTGCGCAATCTGTTCCTTGCCGGCGAGCCGCTGGATGAACCAACGCATCGCTGGATCCACGACGCGCTGAACGTGCCGGTCATCGACCACTACTGGCAGACCGAGACCGGCTGGCCGATCCTCTCGCTGGCGCCGGGGATCGAGCCGGCGCGCGTCAAGTACGGCAGTCCCGGCTTTCCGGTGTATGGCTACGACTTGAGATTGCTGCGCGGGCCGGATGGCGCCGAAGCGACCGACGGCGAGAAGGGCGTGCTCGCGATTGCGCCGCCGCTGCCGCCCGGCTGCATGACGACCGTGTGGGGCGACGACGAGCGTTTTGTGAAGACCTATTTCAGCGACTTTCCAGGCAAGCTGCTGTATTCCACATTCGACTGGGGCGTGCGCGACCAGGAAGGGTACACCTTCATCCTCGGTCGAACGGACGACGTGATCAATGTCGCCGGGCACCGCATCGGCACGCGCGAAATAGAAGAAGCGATCCAGGCGCACGCCAACATCGCTGAAGTCGCCGTGGTCGGTGTTGCAGATCCGCTCAAGGGGCAGATGCCGCTGGCGTTCGCAGTGGTCAAGGACGCGTCGAAAGTCGATACCGACGCGGGTCGCGCCCAGCAAGAGAAGGAAATCATGGCCGTGGTGGATGGCCAGCTCGGCGCAATCGCGAGGCCCAGCCGAGTGCTGTTCGTAACGCTGCTGCCGAAAACACGATCGGGCAAGCTGCTGCGACGGTCGCTCCAGGCGCTGGCCGAGGGCCGCGACCCCGGTGACCTGACGACGATCGAGGACCCGGCGGCGCTGGAGCAGATTCGCAGTGCGCTGAAAAGCTGACTGAGCCCGGCGCACACGCGTGTACGATGCAGGTGCGCTCTTTGCATGAGCGCTCCGGAATGGAGAGACACGCAATGACGACAAAAAGCGACCTGGGTGCCGCACTGATTTGTATCGCGCTTCTGGTTGCCGGTTGCGGGTCTCCGTCAGGGCCGGCCGACCGCCCGGCGGCCACTGCGCCTGTGTCGCAACCTGCGTCGGCGCCAACACAGACGGCTCCGATCCCCGCTCCCGAGGAAACCCCTGTCGCTGCGCCACCAGAGCAGGTTTTGAGCAACGCTGTGCCGGTCGAAGTCGCCCCGGCACAACCTGCCCCAGCCCCATCCGCGGCAATCGCAGCGACACCTGCACCGCCGCCTCCTCCGGTCGCCAAGCTGCCAGCACCGTCACCGGCCCCGGCCGCAACCCCCGCACCGCCGCCTCCTCCGGTCGCCAAGCTGCCAGCACCGTCACCGGCCCCGGCCGCGACCTCTCCGCCCGCCCCCGCCGCGGCGTCTGCTGCTGCGTCCGCTGCCGTGCCTGCGGCAGCTGCAGCGGCAACCGCAGCCGTTGTGGACACGGGGGGCGCAGTCGCCGTCGCCGCGACGAAACCCGGGCTCAGCCGCGTCGGAAACGACAACTGCGAGACCTGCCACGATGTGCAGTTCGCATCGTGGTCCGAGAGCGCGCACGCCGCCCGCAAGCCGCCGCTGGATTGTGAGAGCTGCCACGGCCAGGGCAGCGAGTACTCGAAGAATGCGGTCATGAAGGACCCGGCGAAGGCACGGGCTGCCGGGTTGGTCATCCCGGAGCGCTCGTTCTGCTCGAACTGCCACACGAAAGGCGTGACCGACGAATTCCTCAAGAAAGCCCACGCGCACGAAGAATAGGCGCCACTCACTGCTGCACGTAACGACCAGCGAGCGACAGGCAGCGGTCATTTCGTTTGCCGGCAGACTGCCACGCAATCGCTCTCCGCTTCACGGAATGGCCGTTTGCATCTAGTATTCGTCGCGCACTGCGCGCAACCGATTTTGTGGCGATTGGGGGCTGACCGCACATGTTGTCCACCGCGATCGATGACCGCCATTGCCGCGCCCAGCATCGTGTTCATGGACCAGGGTGCGCTTCGCCCAGCATGATGCTGGCCGCCTGTCGTTGGCAATTGCTCGACCATGCGGCCTGACTTTCGGCCGGTAATTGGATTGCGGCGGCTTCGTCCGCTGGCACTTGGCGCCCTCGCCGCGGCGCTGCTGGTCGCTTGCGGCAAGGCGCCGGAAAAGCCCGCACCTGCGCCACTCGATGTGACCACCATGGTCGTAACCCCCGGCGACGTGGCGGTAGCAGCGGAGTACGTCGCACAGACGCAGAGTTCGCAAGGGGTCAACATCCAGGCGCGGGTGTCCGGCTTTCTCGACGAGCGCACGTATGTCGAGGGTTCGGTGGTCAAGGTCGGGCAGGTCCTGTTCCGTATGGACCCGAAACCCTTCCAGGCCCAGGTGGATGGCGCAAGGGCCGCGTTGCAGCGCAACCAGGCCTCGCTGCAGGTGGCCACCGCGAACCTGAACCGCACCAGGCCGCTGGCGCAACTCAATGCGCTGTCGCAGAAGGACCTGGACAACGCGGAAGGCCAGTACGAACAGGCGGCCGCGGCGGTCGCACAGGCAAACGCGCAGCTTGAGTCCGCCGAGCTGGACCTGTCCTACACGGTGATCCGGTCGCCGGTGGACGGCGTCTCGAGCTATGCCGAGGTGGCCAACGGCACCTATCTCAACGCGCAGAACAGCCAGCTGACCACGGTCTCGGTGCTGTCACCGATGTGGGTCAACTTCAGCCTGTCGGAAAACGAGTTCCAGCGCATCGAGAACGACGTCAAGGCAGGCACGCTGGTGTTGCCGAAAGACCGCAACATGACGGTCGAGGTCGAGCAGGCCGATGGCAGCATCTTCCCGTTCACCGGCAAGATCACGTTTGCCGATCCCTCTTACAATCCGCAGACCGGTACCTTCCTGATCCGCGCCACGGTCGACAATCCGAACGGTGTGCTGCGGCCGAACCAGTATGTGCGCGCACGGCTCAAGGGCGCACTGCGCCCGAATGCGATCCTGGTTCCGCAGGGCGCAGTGCAGCAAGGCGGCCAGGGACATTTCGTGTGGCTGGTCGACAAGGACGGCAAGGCTGAGCAGCGGCCGGTCACCGTCGGCGACTGGTACGAAAATAGCTGGTTCATCAACGAAGGGCTGCACGCTGGCGATCAACTGGTAGTCGACGGAGGGCAGCGCCTGTCCAGCGGCGCCACGGTGACGGTCACCTCGCACGACGCGACCGCCCCATCCGATGCGGCCAACCCGTCGGCATCGGCGCCAGCCGCGCCCGCCAGCCGCTGAATCGACGGCGCATGTTCTCGCGCTTCTTCATCGAGCGGCCGATCTTTGCTGTCGTCGTGGCGCTGCTGGTCGTCATCGCGGGGCTGCTGTCGATCACTGCACTGCCGGTCCAGCAGTATCCGTCGATCACGCCGGTGCAGGTGACCGTGCAGGCCACCTACCCGGGTGCGGACTCGAAGACGCTGGCCGATTCGGTGGCATCGCCGATCGAAGCGCAGATAAACGGCGTGGACAACATGCTGTACATGTCGTCCGCCAGCTCCGCCACCGGCCAGCTGACACTGACGGTGTACTTCTCGCTCGACACCGACCCCGACATCGCCCAGGTGCAGGTGCAGAACCGTGTCAACCTGGCGCTGCCGCAGCTGCCGTCGGAAGTGACGCAGCTGGGCGTGTCGGTGCAGAAGAAGTCCGCCACGATCATGATGCTGATCGCCGTCACCGGCGATGCGGCGCGCTTCAGTGCCGCCTACGTAGCCAACTACGCCAATATCTACGTGCTCGATGCGTTGAAGCGCGTGCCCGGCGCCGGCCAGGCACAGATCATGGGCGTGCCCGACCAGGCGATGCGCATCTGGATGGACCCCGACCGCATGGCTTCGCTTGGCATCACCACCAGCGACATAGCCAACGCAGTCAACCAGCAGAACCAGTTGTTCGGCGCTGGCCAGGTGGGCCAGCAGCCAAATGCCAAGCCTGTCGACCTGACCTTTCCCGTGGTCACGCAAGGCCAGTTCACCAACCCGCGCCAGTACGAGAACATCATCCTGCGCGCCGACGCGAACGGCAGCGCCATCGTGCGCCTTGGCGCTGTGGCGCGAGCCGAGGTCGGCCTGCGCCAGTACATAACCGACACCCGGCTGAACAACGCGCCGGCCACCTTCATCGCCATCTACCAGCAGCCTGGTGCGAACGGGCTCGTCGTGTCGAAGGCAGTCCGCAAGTCGCTCGAGGAAATGAAGTCGCGTTTTCCCGAGGGCATCGACTACACCGTGGCGCTGGATACGAACGATTTCGTACGCCTGTCGATCGAGGAGGTACTGAAGACCCTGGTTGAAGCGATGGTGCTGGTGGTACTGGTCGTGTACCTGTTCCTGCAGAGCCCGCGCACCACGGTGATCTGTGCCGTGGCCATCGTGGTTTCGCTTGTCGCCACGTTCGCCGGCATGCTGGCACTGGGTTTCTCGATCAACCTGCTGACGCTGTTCGGGCTGATCCTGGCCATCGGCATGGTTGTCGACGACGCCATCGTGGTGTGCGAAAACGTCGAGCGCAACATGCAGCAGCACCACATCGGGCCGAAGGAGGCGACGATCCGTTCAATGCAGGAGATCGGCAGCTCGCTGGTGGCGGTGGTGCTGGTCATGGCCTCGGTATTCATTCCCGCGGCGTTCCTGCCCGGCACCACCGGTCAGTTGTACAAGCAGTTCGCCATAACGATCGTCATCTCGGTGTCGGTGTCGGGCTTCATCGCGCTGACCCTGACGCCGGCGATGTGCGCCACGCTGCTCAGGCACAACCCACCGCCGCAGCACGGCCCTTTCGCCTGGTTCAACCGGCAGGTTGACCGCGTGACGGGCGCCTTCGGCCATGCAGTCGAGTTCGTCATCAAGCGGATGCTCGTCGCCTTCGTACTGCTGGGCGTGTTCCTGTGGGGCATCTGGCACCTGTTCCAGCAGTTGCCCACCAGCTTCGTTCCGCAGGAAGACCAGGGTTACGCGTTCGTCGCGATCGTAATGCCACAGTCGGCCAGCCTCGAGCGCACGCAGGCGGTTGCGGAGCGCGTGGACAAGATACTTGCCAAGATCCCGGGCGTGGCCACGCGGTCGATGGTCACCGGCTACAGCCTCATCGACGGGGGTTTCAAGAACAACGCCGCGACGTTCTTCGTCACCTTCGAGGATTTCAAGGAACGCTACGGTTCGATCGAGAAGGCGAAGGCACAGAACGCGCGCGCCATCCTGGTGACGCTGTTCAACGAGGCCAAGCTGATCCAGGAAGGAGCCGTGCTGCCGATCGCGCCGCCGCCGATCCCGGGCATCGGCAGCACCGGTGGCTTCGAGTTCTGGATCCAGGACACCGCCGCCGGCTCACCATTGGAACTCGAAGCGCAGACAAGTGCCTTCCTCGAGCACGCGCGCCAGCGGCCCGAGTTGACTGGGCTGAACAGTACTTTTACCGCCAGCGCGCAGCAGTTGCGCGCCGTTGTCGACCGCGACAAGGCAACGCTGCTGGGGATTCCGGTGCAGGACGTTTACAGCGCCATCCAGGCTCAGTTCGGTTCGCTCACCGTCAGCCAGTTCAACCAGTTCAGCCGGGTCTGGTGGGTCATCCTGCAGTCTGATGCACGCTATCGAGAGCAGCCGTCGGACCTGACACGGCTGTACACGCGCAATAATCGCGGCGACATGGTGCCGCTGTCGGCAGTAGTCGACACCAGCTGGACCTCGGGGCCGGACACACTGCCCCACTTCAACGGCTTTCCGGCGGCGAAAATCATCGGCGGCGCCGCCGAAGGCTACAGCTCGGGGCAGGCAATCGCCGCGATGGAGGACCTGGCCACGTCTCTGCCACCGCAATACACCGCGGCGTGGTCCGGGCTGGCCTACGACGAGAAACAGTCCGGTGGCACCTCGATGCTGGCCTTCGCCTTCGGGCTGCTGATCGTGTTCCTGGTGCTCGCGGCACAATACGAGAGCTGGACGCTGCCCGGCGCGGTAATGACGGCTATCCCCTTCGGCGTGCTCGGTGCGCTGCTGGTGAACTACATCCGCGGCCTGGAAAACGACGTGTATTTCCAGATCGGCCTGCTGGTGCTGATTGGACTGGGCGCAAAGAACGCGGTGCTGCGCGTGACCGCGGCGGTGGACTTCCGCAAGCAGGGCCACAGCATCATGGAAGCGACGAGGCTGGCCGGCGAGCAGCGGCTGCGGCCGATCATCATGACCTCGCTGGCCTTCGCGGTCGGTTGCCTGCCGCTGGCGCTCGCTCTCGGTGCGGGCGCGAACGCCCGCCATTCGATCGGCACCGGAATCATCGGCGGCATGATCGGCGAGACAACGCTGGCGATGCTGTACGTGCCGTTGTTCTTCTATGTATTCGACCGCTGGACCGAACGGCGCAAGGACAAGGCCCCAGAAACTCCACCACCCGCGAACGGGGAGCACTGAGTTGCGGCCGCTGTACGCCGCCGCAGTCGCCGCCGTGCTTGTCGCCGGTTGTACTCTGGGGCCCGATTACAAGCGGCCTGGGATCCAGGCGCCCGACTCTTTCCAGTACTCGACGAAGGATGCGGTCGACAGTGCCGACACGCTTTGGTGGCAGCAGTTCGACGACCCGGTGCTCGACGGCCTGGTTAGAGAGGCGCTGGCGCACAACAGCAACATCGCGATCGCCACCGCCAACGTCGAACAGGCTGCTGCCCTGCTGCCACAAGTGCGTTCGCAGTTTTTCCCTCAAGTCGGCTATGGCGCCGGGGGCGGCCAGGAGCGCACCCGCGAGCCGTCCTTCGCCTCGCAACTCCCTGACTACCCGAACCCGGCCACCTCCTACCAGGCCGCACTGTCGGCGAGCTGGGAAATCGACCTGTGGGGGCGCATCCGCCGCCAGAGCGAAGCGGCGCTGGCCGATGTGCTGGCCACCAGCGAAGCGCGACGCGGGGTCGTGCTGTCAGTGGTGGCTTCGGTCACCAACGCCTACCTGCAGTTGCGCGGCCTGGACGCACAACTGGAAGTAGCGCAACGCACCTTGAAGACCTACGCCGACTCGGTGGACCTGTTCAAGCTGCAGTTCCAGTACGGGCAGGTGTCGCAGATGAACGTGGCGCAGGCGCAGTCGCAGTACGAGTCCGCGGCGGCGCAGATTCCGCTGCTCGAATCGCAGATCGCGCAGACCCAGAATTCGCTCGCGGTGCTGATCGGGCGCAATCCCGGCGACATCGCTCGTGGCAAGACCGTCGATGAGTTGGTATTGCCGTCGGTGCCGGAGGGCCTGCCTTCCGGGTTGCTGGAGCGTCGGCCCGACCTGCTGCAGTCCGAGCAGCAACTCATCGCCGCCAACGCGCAGATCGGCGCGGCCAAGGCACTGTACTTCCCGACCATTTCGCTGACGGGCAGCTATGGCGACGTCAGCAGCGATCTGTCCAACCTGTTCCAGGGCAGCAGCCGCGTCTGGAATTATTCCGGCTCGGTAATCGGCCCGATCTTCAGCTTTGGTGCGGTCAGCGGCCAGGTGGCGCAGGCCGAAGCGGCACAACGCGCGGCGCTGGAGAACTACAAGCTCTCCGTCCGCAATGCCTTTGCCGACGTCGACAACGCGCTGGTGGCAAACAGCAAGCTGCACGAGCAACTGCAGGCGCAGGTCCGGCTGGTGGCGTCGCTGAAGGAATACACGCACCTGGCCCGTGAACTCTTCAACGGCGGCTACACCGACTACAGCACGGTGCTGCAGGCCGAGCAGGCTCTCTTTCCGGCTGAACTGAACCTGGCCGGCACCCGGGCGCAGCTGTTCGTGTCAGCGGTGAACATCTACAAGGCGATGGGCGGTGGCTGGGTCGGCGAAGCCGACGGCCTGACCGGCAGCACGCCCGCAGCGCCGCAGAGCAGCGCCCTTCCACCGCCGCTGAACTGAGCGCGCCTAAGGCCTGCGGGGCGCCCGGAAGAACCCTGCGCAGGCTGAAGAAGAAGACGATTGGCGGCTCGTACGCAGCGCTACGGGCGGCGGAGCCCCCCGTGGCGCCGCGCCAGCCAGTAGCCGACCAGTGCCCAGACGAAGGCGATGCCCGCACCGACCAGCGCAAGCGAAGCCGCTGTCATATCGCTCGCCCGCAGGCCGCCGCGCAGTTGCGCGGAAAGGGCGTCGCCGCCCCGGTACACGACCACGTCGATCAGGTTCTTCGCCTTGTACTTGGTCTCGGTGTCGACCGACGTGAACAGGATCTCCCGGCCCGGCCTGGTCAACGCATATTCGCCCGCCCGCCGTACGATCATCACGATCGCCAGCACCCAGAAGTTGGCAACCACGGTCAGTGCCAGGAAGCCGCCCATCATCGCGACCGGCACCGAGCACAACAGCACCGCAATGCCGAGCCGGCGCGCGATGGCTCCGGTGAAGAACACCTGGGTTGCGAGCGTCAGCGCCTGCACGGTGAAATCGATGCGCGCGAAGACCTGCGTCCGCTGGTTTTCGTCCGGAAACGCCTCGGTGACCAGCCGCAGTTGCTCGAAATACAGGAAGGTCGTGGTCGAGGCCAGCAACAGCACGAACGCACAGAACCCGAGCAGGTAGGGTGAGCGCAGCACAAGCGTGATGCCGGCAAACGGGTTGCCGCCGATCGGCCGCTCGAAGCCGACCGCACGCGCGGCTGCCGGATCCCGGCGCAGGCTCCGCAGCAGCAGTGCCTGGCAGAGGATGGCGACACCGAACAGGCAGGCCGAGACGACCAGGATCCCGGTGCGGCCGATGGATACGATCAACAGGTCAGTGGCGACGGGGGCCACGAGGCCGCCCGTGGTTCCGCCCGCCGCGACGATGCCGAACAGCCGCCGCGCGCGCTCGTCGTCCATCCGGTCGACCATCAGCGTCCAGAACACGGAGACGACGAACAGGTTGAAGACGCTGATCCACACGTAGAAGAATTTCGAGGCGGCAACGCCTCCTGGATCCGCCCGCAGGACCGCTGCGAGCACGAGTAGCGACGCACCGAAAACACCATAGACGGAAGCCAGCACGACCGCGCGTGGCAGCCGAGCGCAGGCCCAGCCGTACAGCGGAACGACCGCGATCGATGCCAGCGCGGTGGTGACGAAGAGGTCCTCGACCTCGCGCTCGCCCAGCACGGTGCCGATCGTCTCGCGCACCGGTCGCAACATGAAATAGCCGCACAGCACGCAGAAGAAGAGCAGGAACGCGGTGACTACCGTCACCCGCTCCTCCGGCTTGATCGCCAGGCTGCCGAACCGCGCCGGCATCAGAGCGAGGTCAGGTACTTCGCCATTCGCTCGCGCATCTCCGCATCGGGCATCCGCCCGCGACCGGCGCCAGCATTGTCGCGCATGTGCCGTGGCTTGGCGGTCGCCGGGATGACGCAGGTCACCGATGGGTGGCCGAGAATGAACTTTAGAAAGAACTGCGCCCACGACTCGCAGTCGATCTCCGCTGCCCAGGGCGGCAGCGCATGGCCGCGCACGCGATCGAAGATCGCGCCGTCCTCGAATGGGCGATTCACCAGCACGGCAACCTTACGCTCCGCGGCCAGTGGCAGCAGTCGCGCCTCGGCCTCACGCGTGCCGATCGAGTAGTTCAGCTGTACGAAATCGAGCGGCTCCTTTCGCAGGACCTGCTCGAGATCCGCGTGCGACGCCACGGTGTAGTGCGTTATTCCGATGTAACGCACGCGTCCCTGCTTCTTGAGTTCACGCAGGGTCGCGAGCTGTGTGTCCAGGTCCACCAGGTTGTGGACCTGCACGAGGTCAAGTTTCGACGTCCGAAGGCGCTTCATCGACGTCTCGATCTGTTCGAGCCCGGCCTCGCGCCCGCGCGTCCAGACCTTGGTGGCCACGAACATGCGCGATCGCAGCTGCTGTGCCGCGATGAGGTCGCCCGCCACCTCTTCGGCACGCCCGTACATGGGAGACGTATCGAGCAGCGAGCCGCCGGACCCGACGAGGATGTCCAGCACCTCCTGCAGCGGCGCGCGCTCGGCAGGATCAGCGCCCACGTCGAAGACGCCCGAGGTCCCGAGGCCGATGACCGGAAGGCCCTCGCCCGTGGATGGAATGGCGCGCTTGAGCATGCCGTCACTGGCGGGCGCACCTCGCGCAGGCGCGATGGCGGCCAGCGCCGCGGCTGCCCCGATCGCCTGGCAGAAGGTCCGACGGTTGTATCGGTGGTTCATCGAATGCCCTCCTCCATTACCTGATGGTCCGAACAGTACCAAGCCTCGGTCGTACAGGCACCTGGGGTAGCGCCGGCCTGCCGCGTGAACGAAGCCTGTTCCTGTCCCTCGGCGCCTCAAACGCGGGCGAGCAACGCACGCAGGGCCAGCGGACCCGCCGCCGAAAGCGCGGCCACCTGCGCCAGGAACAGTTCCGCCGTCGCGATCGCGTCGCTCAATGCGTCGTGCATCTGGTGTCCGGGCAGGTTGTATTGCATCCGAAGCGCGTCGAGCCTGAGCTCACCGCGCACCGGCGCCCGTCCCGTCCTCGAGTAGCTGCGGCGCGCGAGCTGGAGCGTGTCGACTACCGGCGTGAGCAGGCTGGCGCCCAGGCAGCGCCGGCACGCGGCATCGAGGAACCCGAGTTCCGCCCTCGCGTAGTGCGCAACCAGGACCCTCCCTCCCAGTGCACCCAGGATGTCCGCCAGGACCGCGCCAAGCGGCTCGCCCTGCGCAGCCTCGTCATCCGTGATGGCATGGATCACGGCGCTTGCCTCGGGCATGGGTCCCGAGGTCCGCACCATCCGCCGGGTGGCAGTACCGAGGTCGATCGCACCGCCCCTGACCTGCACCCAGCCCGCACTGACGATCTCGTCCACGACGGGGTCGCTGCCGGTGGTCTCGAGGTCCAGGGCCAGGAATTCGACTTTCCGCCAGTCACATGCGCCCGACGGGATAGGCTGTCCATAGTAAGCACGCAAGGGTCCCGGCGGTGCCGAGCGTGCACGCCGGCGCCGGCGAAAGTCGATCGGCAGCAGCGAGTCCAGCGTCACCGCGGCAGCCGGTCACTGTGCGCGGCGCGCACTGCGTCCTGGAGCGTCGCAATCGCCGCGAATGCATCCTTGAGGTGGCGCCGTTCCATCGTGGTCAGCGCCTCGGGCATCACGTAGTTGTCCACCTCACCGCCGCCGCGCAGCTGCTCCGCCTGGTGTGTCGCGCGGATCGTGGAGATGAACTCGAACGCCGCCGCAAGGTTCTCGGAACCTTCCTCGCTCAGCGTGCCCGCAGCGAGCGATTCCTGCAGTCGCTCGAGTGTTCCGACAGATTCGACACCTCCAGCCAGCGCGTAGACACGCGCCAGGTCGACGATCGGCAGCAACCCATGCCGCTTGAGATCCACGGCGCCCTCGTGCTCCCCGGAACGAACCAGCACGAAATTGCGAAAAAACCCGAGCGGCGGCCGGTTACCCAGCGCATGGCTCGCCATGTACGCCAGGAATACCTTCTCGCCGCGGCAGCGCGGCAGGACCTGCGCCATCAGGCGTTGCCTGAGCTGGTCCTCACCCCAGATCGTGCGCATGTCGAAGAAGTTGGCCGCGAGCATCGCGGCCATGCGATCGGTCTTCTCGAGCCAGTCGGTGAAGTAGCCTCGCCACACGGCCAGCGGTTGACGCCACCGGGAATTCGAAGCCATGACGTCGCCTGGACAGAGTACGTAACCGCTGGCGTCGAGCCCCTGGTTGACCGCGCTCGCCAGCGCGGCAAAGTACTCGCCGTGCTGGTCCGATGAGAAGTCGTCGCCCAGGATGATCGCGTTGTCCTGGTCCGAATGCAGCGTCAGCTCGCCTCGACCCTGGGAGCCCGTGGCGACCCAGGCGAACGGGACCGGCGGTTCCCCTAGCCTTTGAATGGCCAGCTCGATCAATCGACGAGTGACCGCATCGCACACGGAGGTCAGGGCCTGGCCAAGCTGCCGGGCGCTCGCGTGCGCCGCCACGAGCTGGACGTGGAGTTCCCGCACCTCACCCGCCGCCTGCCGCAACTCTTCGATCGAGGCGCAGCGCCGGATCCGGTCGGCCAGGTACAGCGGATTCGCGCCCTGGGCGCGCAGCAGGTCGTGAGTCGAGACCAACCCTTGCAGGCCATCGCGGTCCACGACCGGCAGATGGTGGATGCGCAGCCGGCTCATCACCATCAGCGCCTCGAACGCCGAGGCGCTCCTCGGGATCGTATGCGGACGTGGCGTCATGATTTCGCGGAGCAGCGTGGCTCCGTCGCGGCCCTCGGCCACCAGGCGGATGCGCAGGTCGCGATCGGTCACGATGCCCTCGAGTACGCCGTCGCGCAGGACCAGCAGCGACGAGACGCGCTCGCGGGTCATCAGGCGTGCCGCATCTCGAACGCTCATCGTGGCGTCGGCGGTCACGGCCTCACGCACGATGAGATCCTCGACGCCGAGCCGCAGCAGGTTACCCCCTACCTGTGGCGCATCGTGCGCTGATTCACGAGCCCGGTGCAGCCGTTCGCGGATCGAGGTCTCGAAGCTGTCGTCGAACGCGCGGTGGTCTTTTCTCAGCCCCGCGAGGACGGCCGATGGCAGCACGTAGACCAGCGTGTCTTCGACCGTGATCCCGAAGAGTTTCTTCTGGTTTTGGGCATCCACGGCACTGGCATCGAGACAGTCGCCCTCCGCGAGCTTCTCGACCAGGTCCCCGGCATCGTCCCGCAGTTCGACCGCACCCTTGCGGATGACATGGAAGCTCGCCATGTCGGCGTCGGCCGGTGGAAATTCCGACCCGCGCCTGAGATAGCGGACCGACAGCGAACGAGGCAGGCGATCGAGGACGTCGCCAGGCAGGGAGGAGAACGGCGGGTGCCGACCGAGGAAGTCACGCACGTCCCGGAGTTCGCTTACCATGCGTGCACCTCGACCGCGCTAGTTGCGGTCTTTCGACAGCAGAAGGTAAGCCATCGCGACGGCAGTCGCATCACCGCGCGCCGTGTGTCGCGCGACCATGGGCACACCCAGTCGTGCGAGGATTTCATCGAGCGCGCGCGGCGGGGAATCCTCCGGATTGCTGCGCAGGATAGCGCGGCGATAGAGGTCGCGCAGGTCGAAGCGGTCGGGTTCGAATCCGTTGCGCCCGGCTTCTCGCAGCACCCGGTCAAGCATCGCGCAATCAAAGCCCGTGCAGTAACCGATCACCGGTCGGTCGCCGAGCCATTCGACCAGGTCGGTGGCGGCATCCACGGCCGTCGCACCTTGCGCTACATCCACCGGGCGCAGCCGGTGATACTTGACGGCCTCCAGGTCCACCGGCCCATTGCTCGCAACCTTGCATTCGAATGCGTCGCTGAGCAGGATGCGGCGGCCGCGAATCGGCACGGCCGCCATCGACAGGATCACCGCGGTCTTCGGATCGAGGCTGCTGGTCTCGAGATCCAGCGAGACGATCTCGCCGGCCCCCGGCAAGGCCGGAAGCCGCATCGCCCGCCACACCCTGCGGACTCCGCGGCGCAGGGGATTCACCGGCGCCGCTCCATGCTCAGAGGCCGTGGCCGAAACGCGAGGACAGCGAGCGCTGGAACTCGCGCACGACGCCGAACGCGTCGCGCAGCAGGTCGCGGTCGAGGCGGCGCAGCGCGTCGAGCCGCACGGTATTGCCCGGCGGCTCGCCCTCGCTGACAGCCTCGAGCTGCTGCCCGAGCCGAAGCCGGAGCATGATCGCGTACGCCTGGCGCAGGTCCGCGCCGAGCGTCGCACTCAACGCGCCGGAGTCCATCAGTGCGTCGATGCGCTCGAAGGTCGATGCCTCGCTCAGCCGGTGTTTTAGCGCGAGCGTGCGCACTCCGTGCACCACGGGAAAGATGCCACCCTTCTTGACGTCCACCGGCGCGCTGCGACCGAGCAGGCCGCTGAACAACCGCAGCGGCGTCTGGAACTCGAGCGCCGGCGTCACGAAGTGGTGCATCCACACCTCGTCCTGGCCGAAGGCAAACAGCGATTCCCGGACCGGTGCGAAGAGTTCCGCGTCACCGGCGACGACCCGCGCGTCCAGCATGATGGCCACGCGCATCAGCGCCTGCGGCGCAGTGACGCCGCGCAAGGACTCGATCCGGCCCAGCCAGGCCGCTTCGTCCCCGCGCCATTGCGGATTCGAGACCATCACGCCGCCTGGACAGGGCGGATAACCCAATTCGGCCAGTCCTTCGCTGAAGGCGGTTGCGGCCTGCGCCACGTCCTCGTCGCGCACGTCGCGCGCGAGCATCAGCGCATTGTCCTGGTCGGTCTTGAACAGCTGCTCGCCGCGTCCCTCGCTTCCAAGCACCAGCAGGCAGATGCGATTGCGCAACGACTCGTCGAAACAGAACTCGAACAGGCGCGCCAGAAGCCGCTGGTTGACCGCGCTCACGAGGTCGGCCAGGTACTGCATCCGTGCGCCGTTGGCGTGCAGCGTGCGGACCAGCTGGTTGACCTGACGTGCGGCGGCGCCCAGTTCGGCACGGGTCTCGGCTCGCGCGACACGGAGTCCAATCACGTGCGAGTGGCTCGAGTAGTGGCTGAGAAGCTCGGCGAGCCCCAGCGTACCCCTGAGTTCGCCGTCATCGAGCACCGCGATACGTTCGATGCCGGCGCGCGTCATAGTCACCAGCGCCTGGAACAGCGGATCGGCGGTATCGCAGCTGACGATGGGGCGGCTCGCGATTCCGCCGACCGGCTGCTCCAGCGAGCGCCGGCCCAAGGCGATCGCCTCGAGCAGGTCGGTGCGTGTCGCGATACCGAGGCCGGCCGGCCCCTCGACGAACACGCAGTCGACGCGCCGGTCGCGCATGCGCCGGGTCGCCTCGTCGAGTGGGCAGTCTTCCGGCACCGTGACCGCCTCGGCGAGCAGCGCCTCGCCGACACGCGTCAGCATCATCTCGGCCAGGTCCGTGGGCGCTCCCGAACGTTCGGCTTCGGCGCTGCGCTTGGCGAGGGACTCGAGGAAGTAGGCGGCGAAACGCCCGTTCGCCGACACCGCCGCACGAAACGCCGCGGCCGGAATCGTCCACGCGAGCGTATCCTCGATTGCCTCGTAGGTGTAGCGCGCGCGGCCGCTCAGCGAGGCCGTGGTGCCGAACAGATCGTGTGCGCCGAACTCGGCAAAGACGCGCGTATAGCCATCGCCCGTTTCCATCGCCACGACCTCACCCTTCAGGATCACATAGACGAATTCCGAGCCCTGGCCGGCCTCGAGAATGGTCGTCCCCTTGGTGACGAATTCGATGTCCATGCGCGCGCCGAGTTCGTCGGCCTGCTCCGCCGTGAGCAGGTTGAACGGCGGCGTCGAGAAGTCGAATTCCTGGTCGTGTCGGCTCACTTCATTTCGCTCGGGCTCAAAAAAAAAGGGCGGCCCGCGAGGACCGCCCCGGTTGTCGCTGCGGTCCGCAGCCTCAGTGGGGGGTGGCCGCTCCCGCTCCACGCGGAACCCGGATGTCCTCCACCAGGTGCTGGATGTGCTCCGGTGGCGGAGCCGTCAGGTGGCTCACCGTGTAGGTCACTGCGAAGTTTAGCAGCATGCCGACGAAGCCGATCCCCTCGGGCGAGATCTTCAGGAACCACTGGTCGGCACCAGCCGTCGGATTGATGAACTTGAAGTAGATGATGTAGCTGGCCGTAAACACGATACCAACGATCATGCCCGACACGGCACCCGGCATGTTCGCGCGCTTGTCGAAGATCCCGAGCAGGATCGCCGGGAAGAAAGACGCAGCTGCAAGGCCGAACGCGAACGCCACCACCTGTGCGACAAAAGCGGGCGGGTAGATGCCGAGCAGGCCCGCGATCACGACCGCCAAGCCGGCCGCCAGGCGCGCGTAGAGCAACTCCTGTTTCTCGGTGATGTTCGGCATCACGACCTTCTTCAACAGGTCATGCGAGATCGCCGAGGAGATCACCAGCAGCAGGCCGGCCGCCGTAGACAGCGCCGCCGCCAGGCCGCCGGCCGCCACCAGCGCGATCACCCAGGCCGGAAGCTTCGCGATCTCGGGATTGGCGAGTACCATGATGTCCTTGTCAATCGTCATCTCGTTGCGGTCGTCCTTGGCGTAGAACATTCGACCGTCGCCGTTCTTGTCCTCCCACTTGATCAGGCCGGTCTTCTCCCAGTTCGTGATCCAGCTCGGCGCCTCGCTATAGAGCGCGCCTGCGCCGTCCGCACCGTTGATGGTCTGGATCATGTTGTAGCGGGCGAACGCCGCCACGGCCGGGGCCGTCGTGTAGAGAATGGCGATGAACAGCAGCGCCCAGCCAGCTGATTTGCGTGCGTCACGCACCTTCGGCACAGTGAAGAAACGCACGAGAACGTGCGGCAGGCCTGCGGTGCCGACCATCAGCGCCGCGGTGATGCAGAACACGTCGATCAGCGGCTTTCCGCCGCTGGTGTACGGCGCAAATCCCAGCTCCGTGCTCAACCCGTCGAGCTTGTCGAGCAGGAAGGTGCCCGATCCGGTGATTTCACCGCCGAAGCCGAGCTGCGGCAGCGTGTGGCCGGTAAGCATGATGGAGATGAAGACCGCCGGCACCATGTAGGCGAAGATCAGCACGCAGTACTGCGCGACCTGCGTGTAGGTGATTCCCTTCATGCCACCGAGCACCGCGTAGAAGAACACGATCGCCATGCCGATAATGACGCCAAGATTGATCGGCACCTCGAGGAACCGCGAGAAGACGATTCCGACGCCGCGCATCTGCCCGGCCACGTAGGTGAACGAGACGAAGATCGCGCACACCACGGCCACCAGCCGTGCCGTATCAGAGTAGTAGCGATCGCCGATGAAGTCGGGGATCGTGAACTTGCCGAACTTGCGCAGATAGGGCGCGAACAGCAGCGCGAGCAGCACGTAGCCACCCGTCCATCCCATCAGGTAGACGGCGCCGTCGAAACCCATGAACGAGATGAGGCCCGCCATCGAGATGAAGGACGCGGCTGACATCCAGTCGGCGGCCGTCGCCATGCCGTTGGCCAGCGGGCTCACATGGCCGCCGGCGACGTAGAAGTCACGCGTGTGGGAAGCGCGGCTATAGATCGCGATGCCGATGTAGAGGGCGAAGCTCGCGCCCACCAGCAGATAGGTCCACGTTAAAACTGACATATTTGTGTCCCCTGGATTCGTTTTCTTGGTTCAGTCTTCGTGAACGTCGTACTCGATGTCGAGCTTGTTCATGATGTTGACGTAAACAAAGATCAGGATGACGAACACGTAGATCGAGCCCTGCTGGGCAAACCAGAAGCCTAGCCTGAAGCCGTAGATACGGAAATTATCCAGCCAGTCGTGCAGCAGGATGCCGAAGCCGAACGAGACCAAGAACCAGACGGAAAGCAGTCCGAACACGATCCTGAGATTGCGCTTCCAGTATTCCAGTCTTCTTTCTCGAGTCATTGTGATTCCCTCCTCCCCGGTCTAGGGTTGCACGCAATCTAGCAGTGGGCCCGCACGGGCCCACTGCGACATTGGTCGTAGATCGAGGAGTCCGCGGCGGTTCCGGCCACTACGACCTTGGTCGCAGGGCGGACCGCCGGGAGGGATCGCTCAGCGGTTCATCCGCTCGACGACCAGGCTTGCGACCACCGACGGGTCGGCGAGCGTCGAGATGTCGCCGAGCTGCTCATGCTCGTTGGCGGCAATCTTGCGCAGGATGCGCCGCATTATCTTCCCCGAGCGCGTCTTCGGCAGGCTCGGCGCCCACTGGATGAAATCCGGGGTCGCGATCGGGCCGATCTCGCGCCGTACCCAGTCGCGGAGTTCCTTGCGCAGCTCCTCTGTCGGCGTCGCATCCACGACCAGCGTGACGTAGGCATAGATGCCCTGACCCTTGATGTCGTGCGGGCAGCCGACCACGGCCGCCTCGGCGACTAGATGGTGCGCGACCAGCGCGCTCTCGACTTCGGCGGTACCAAGCCGATGGCCTGAGACGTTCAGCACGTCGTCGACACGCCCGGTGATCCAGTAGTAGCCGTCCTCGTCGCGGCGCGCGCCGTCGCCGGTGAAGTAGGTTCCGGGGTAGGTCCTGAAATAGGTGTCGATGAATCGCTGGTGATCGCCATACACCGTGCGCATCTGCCCTGGCCAACTGTCGGTGAGAATGAGATTGCCCTCGCAGGCACCTTCGAGCACCTTGCCTTCGGCGTCGACTATGGCCGGCTGGACTCCGAAAAACGGCAGTGTGGCGGAACCGGGTTTCGTGTCGATCGCGCCCGGCAGCGGGGTGATCAGTATTCCGCCAGTCTCGGTCTGCCACCAGGTATCCACTATCGGGCAGCGTTCCTCGCCGACCACGCGGTGATACCACTCCCAGGCCTCCGGGTTGATCGGTTCACCTACCGTGCCGAGCAGGCGGACCGACTTGCGTGAATGCCGCCTCACCGGTTCATCTCCCTCGCGCATCAGCGCCCGCAGCGCCGTCGGCGCCGTGTAGAAGATCGTGACCTGGTGCTTGTCGCATACCTGCCAGAACCGGCCCGCGTCGGGGTAATTCGGCACGCCCTCGAACATCAGCGTCGTCCCGCCGTTGGCCAGCGGCCCATACACGACGTAGCTGTGCCCGGTGACCCAGCCGACGTCGGCCGTGCACCAGAAGACGTCATCCTCGCGCAGGTCGAATACGGCCTCGTGCGTCAGCGCCGCGTACACCAGGTAGCCACCGCTCGTGTGCAGCACGCCCTTTGGCTTTCCGGTGGAGCCCGACGTGTAGAGGATGAAGAGTGGGTCCTCGGCATCCACCGCGACAGCCTCGCTGGTTTCGGGCTGACCGTCGACGACTTCGCTGTACCACTTGTCGCGTTCGTACATCGGGACTGGCGCGGCGGTTCGTTTCACCACCAACACGTGCTTCACCGACTCCGTACCCTGGGAACTCAGCGCCTGGTCGACGTTGGCCTTGAGTGGTACTTTCTTGCCACCGCGGACGCCCTCGTCGGCGGTGATCACGACGCTCGAGGCGCAATCGGCGATGCGACCCGCGAGGGAGTCCGGGGAGAAGCCGCCGAACACCACCGAATGAATGGCGCCGACGCGGGCACATGCGAGCATCGCAACGGCAGCCTCGGGGATCATGGGCAGGTAGATCGTGATGCGATCGCCCTTCTGCACGCCGAGCGAGGTGAGTGCGTTGGCAAGCTTGCAGACGCGGTAATAGAGCTCGCGGTAGGTGATACGCACGCTCTCGTTCGGGTCGTCGCCCTCCCAGATGATTGCTATCTTGTCGCCGCGCGTGGCGAGGTGCCTGTCCAGGCAGTTCGCCGCAACATTGAGCTGGCCACCCTCGAACCAGCGGACGTGGAAGTCGTTCACGTCAAAGCTGACGTCCTTCACCCGGCGGAACGGACTGACCCAGTCGATGCGCTGGCCCATGCGTCCCCAGAAGCCCTCGGGGTCGCTCACCGATTCGGCATAAAGGGCCCTGTACTGGTCGTGGGTGATGCGCGTCCGCGCCGCGAAATCGGCGGGCACTTTGTGCAACTTGTGCGTCGTCATGCTGGTTTCCCCGTGGCTCTTTCGTGGTGAAGCCGGCTCAGTCGAGCGCGGCCCGGATCTTCTCGGCCTGCTGGGCCAGGTCCTTCGGATCCGCCAATTCCCGCGCGTGCAGCTTGAGATCGAGCCCCTCGTAGCGCGGGATGATGTGGAAGTGGATATGGAACACGCTTTGGCCGGCGCCGAGGCCGTTCAGCTGCGCGATCAGGATGCCGGGCGGGTCGAATGCCTTCCTGACCGCACGGGCAATGCGCTGCGTCGTGAGGATGGTCGCAGCCAGAAACTCCGGGTCGAGTTCAAAGAGGTTCTCGGCCTCGGACTTCGGGATCGCCAGCGCGTGACCAGGCGACTGCGGCATCACATCCATGAACGCCAGCGTGTGCGCGTCCTCGTACAGCTTGTGCGCTGGAATCTCGCCGCGCAGGATCCGCGCGAAGACGTTGTCCGGGTCGTATGCCATGTGCCATCACCGTGGCTTGTGTCCTGGCCGAGTATAGCCAGTGACCGTGCCGGCGAAAGATGGTCCTTCGACCAAAGGATGAGCCAGGAAGCCCGCTGGCCGCTGATTTCGACATGAAAAAGGGGACATTCTCCTGTTTCTGCGCTTGGACGCAGAAACGGAGAATGTCCCTGTCGTACAGCAGCCTAGAACGAGTACTTCGTCGTCAACTGGAGTCGATTCAAGGTGCCGCTGTCGTTATTCTCGAGTTCGCGCTTCGCCCAGCGGTACTCCGCGCCGATGTCGAGCTTCGGAATCGGCGAGTAGAAGAAGTTCAGCGACCAGCTCTCGCTCGCCTGGTTCGCGCCCGTTCCGTCGATGTCGCTCGGGTTGTCATAGCTCCCGACCGCATAGAACGCCGTGCTGCGCAGCTTTTCGGTCCAGAAGTGACGGTAGGCCAGGTAGCCCGCAAAGCCGTCGATCGTGTCGAAGTCGCCCTTCGAGTTCAGGTATACGTCGTTGGTGAAGTTCAGGCCCGCGTAACGCCCCAGGTTGCCGCCGAGCAGCATGAAGCGGATGTCGTCCTTGCCCCAGGTCTTGATCTTGCCGGACAGGCTGCCGGCGGCCGACCAGGTGGAAGCGTCAGTCGACGGACCGGTGTTCGGCCGATTCTCGTACTTCAGATCACGGACCATGCCGGCCAGCACCACGCTGCCCCAGTCGCCCTTCCAGGTGTAGCGACCGATGAAATCCGGGAACGCGCCATCGTCGCTCGAGATCGATGAGGTGCTTATTGCCGTACAGTCGCTCGGGTTGACGGTGCTGAATGTCGCGCATGTGGTGACCGTCGTCTGCGCGTTTTCCGCGGCGAACGAGAAACCGCCGGTCGTGTAACGCACCTGCGGCTGCCGGATGAAGATCACGCCGTCCGTCGGGCCGATGAAGTCCACCGCCTCCGGCAGCGCACTGACGTCCATAAACGTGGACCAGGCCTGGCCGACCAGCCAGTGGTTGGTCTGGATGAAGGCCTGCCGCAGCACGGCGCCATAGGTATTTGACACGTTCTGTGTGCCAAGGTCCGAGCCGTAGAAATCAACCTCGAAGTGCGTCGTGACCTTGTCGCCGTTCTCGAGCGGCGTATTGGTGCCGACGATGAACCGGCTCTGCTTGGCCAGGGCGTTGAAGTCGGTGCCCTCGCTCTTCCCACCGATCGGTGTCTGGCCCGGGACGTAGTAATCGCGGCCGGAGGCCTTGGCGCCGAGCTCACCGTCCGGCGTGTCCGTCCAGTTCGCATCGAGCTTGACGAAGCCCGTGACATAGAGCGACGTGCCTGGCGCCGCGTTCGGCAGGATCGAGACACTCTGCACGGGCTGCGCGCCTTTCGGGAGCGGCGCTGCCGCTGCTGCGGGAGCCGCGGCCGGCGCGGGCGCCTGCTTTTCCTTGACCAGTTCGTTGACCATCTTCTCGAGTTCGGCGACGCGCGCCTCGAGCGCAGCTTCCCTTGCTGACGTATCCGTCGACTGCGCCAGTACGCTGGCGGACGCACCCAGCGCCGCGAGTGAGAGTGTCGCGACGACCAGGCGGCGAAGAACAGGGTTGCAGTGGTTTTGTGCGGACATGGCGTTCCCCCGGGTTGACGTTGGCACGATCCTGCGACGGTTGTCGCGGAGGCGAAATACGCCTTTGGTCGAACGCGATGGGCTCAACGCGACCTGCGGTGTAGTCTGGCGCGCATGGCCCTACAGATTATCGTGGCCGATGACCATCCGTTGTTTCGCGAGGCGCTCAAGGCGGCCGTGGCACGACGCGAGCCTGGCACCGGCTTCGTCGAGGCGGACTCGGTGGCAGCCCTGCTCGCCGCGATCGAGGCCGAGCCCGATGCCGACCTGCTGCTGCTCGACCTCAACATGCCGGGCGCGCATGGGTTCAGCGCGCTGGCGCACGTGCGTGGCACCCGGCCCGGGCTGCCGGTGGCGATCGTCTCTGCGGACGACGATCCGCAGACGATTGCAGCAGCCCTCCGCTACGGGGCACAGGGCTTCATCCCGAAATCCACCGAGGCAGCCCAGATCGGCAAGGCGATCGAGGCTGTGCTGGCCGGCGAGATCTACACGCCGCCCGGATTTCATCCGCCGCGGGAGACAGGCGCCAACGACGACGACCTCGAGATTGCGCGACGGATCGCGGACCTGACACCACAGCAGTTCCGTGTGCTCGGCGCGCTGTGTTCCGGACAGTTGAACAAGCAGATCGCCTACGACCTCGACGTGTCCGAGGCCACTGTGAAAGCGCACGTGACGGCAATCCTGCGCAAGCTCCACGTCTCCACGCGTACACAGGCGGTACTGGCGGCGGGCAGGCTCACAACGGACCGGGCAGCCGTCAAGCTGCCGCCCGAAGAAGTGGAATAGCCTAGTCCAGCACCGAAGTACCGGCCGACCGCCGCTGGGATGCCAGCGAGCCCAGCAGTGCGCGTAGCGCTGCAGGCTTCACCGGCTTGCGCAACACCGTGTATCCCAGCGAGCGCGCACGCTCGGCAACTGCGGGACTGTGGTCCGCGGTCACCAGCGCACCGGGCACGGGCTCCACGCCCGCACGCCGCAAGGACTGCAGCAGCTCGAGACCGTCCATTTCGCCCTTGCCGAGCCGGTGGTCGGCGAGGATCACGTCGGGCCGCTCGCGGCCAAAGAGTGACGTTGCCTCAGCGGAGTCTATGGCCGTGAGGACTCGCATGCCCCAGCGCGACATCAGGGCGCTCATGCCCGCGAGGATCTCGGGTTCGTTGTCGATGCAGAGTGCAGTGAGCCCGACCAGCGTGGCGGGCGTCGCAGCCCGCTCCTCGTCGACCACAACGGCAATCGGCGGCTCCCCGGCCCCGCTTCGCGGTACGCGCAGGCTGAATACCGAGCCATGGCCGACGTTCGAGCTCACGCCGAGCTCGTGGCCAAGCAACAGCGCCATGCGGTGACAGATCGAGAGACCGAGACCCAGGCCCTTTTCGCCCCACGGCGAAGAACGGTCGAGCCGGCGGAACTCGTCGAAGATCGCGCGCTGGTGCTTCTCCGGGATGCCGGGCCCGGTGTCCCACACCTGCAACTCGACACACTCTCCACGACGCCGGCAGCTAACCAGAACTCCACCGCGCTGGGTGTAGCGCAATGCGTTCGAGACCAGGTTCTGCAGGATGCGCCTCAGCAGCACCCGGTCGCTGCGCACGCGGCAGCGCGGCTTCGTGACGCGAAGCCGCAGACCGCGCCGCGTCGCGAGCGGTGCAAACTGGCGCTCGATGTTCTCGAAGGTCTCGTCCATCGAGAAGTCCTGGATTTCGGTCCGCATCGTGCCGCTCTCGAGCCGGGCGATGTCCAGCATGTCGTCCAGGACTTCCTCCGCGGCACGCATCGAGCTGTCGATACGTTCCGCGATCTCGACGACCTCCGGATCATCCTTGCGCTCGGCCAGCGTCGAGGCAAAGAGGCGCGCGGCGTTGAGCGGCTGCAGCAGGTCGTGGCTCGCTGCGGCGACGAATCGCGTCTTGGTCGCGTTGGCTTCCTCGGCCTGTAACTTTGCTTCCTGCTGGGCGACGAGCGCAGCCTGGAGCGCGCCGGTACGCTCTTCCACGCGCTGCTCGAGGGTCTGCTTCGATTCGAGCAGCGCCTGCTCCGTGCGCTTGAAGTCCGTGATGTCGTTGTAGGTCGTTACGTACCCACCGTCTGGCAGCGGCTGGCCACGGATCTCGTACACGTGGCCGTTGCGGCGGGTGCGCTGCGTGACGTAGGCCGTCCCGGCCTTCATGTGCGCAAGACGCTTCGCGATCTGCGGGCCGGGATCGGCGCGGCCGAACTCGCCGTGCTCCGCATTCCAGCGGATCAGGTCCGCGACCGGCCGGCCGACGTACACCATGCCTTCGGGATAGTCGAACATATCGAGGTAGCAGCGGTTCCACGCGACGATGCGCGCGTCGGCATCCGCTACCGCAATAGCCTGCGAAACGTTTTCCATCGTGGCCTGCAGCAGCTGGCGGCTGAAGCGCAGCTCCTGCGAGGTCTCATCGAGCAGTTCCGCTACGTCCTCAGGCGCGATACCGCGCCCTGCCATCGCGTGGGTGAACATCAGGCGGGCCGAGGAAGCACCGATGGCGCCCGCGAGTACACGCTCCATGTACTGCAGCAGGCCGCGGTCCGCTGGTTCGCCCGCAGCCGGCACGGGCCGGCCCAGGCCCAAATGGTATTCCTCGAGCGCCCGTTCAGCGCCCTCGGCACCGAGGATGCGTTCCGTCACCGCGAGCAGGTCACCGACACGCGCCCCGCCCGCGGCTGCAACACCGGCCACCGGGGTGCCACCGCGCAGGAACGACGTCGCCGCCATCCGGTCGCGCAGCGAGACGCCGCGTACCCGCGACACCAGGAACAGCACGGCGACATTCGTCGCCAGTGCGATCATCGCCCCGCGAACTAACGGACTCATCAGCTCGATGCCGAACAGGCTCTGCGGCCGTAGCCAGGATATGCCCCACGGGCCCTGGTCAAACAGCGGCCAGCCGATCACGCCACCGGCGAGCAGGTTGGGCATCAGCAGCACGTAGATCCAGACCACGAAGCCGGCGAACAGTCCCCAGAACACGCCTTCACGGGTCGCGCCGCGCCAGTAGAGGCCGGTGACGATCGCCGGCGCAAATTGCGCGACCGCCGCGAAGGCAAGCAGTCCAATGGAGGCGAGGCTCGCGGGTGACGTCGTGTTGTGGTGATACGCGTACGCGAGCAGCGCGATCAGCAGGATCGTCACACGCCGCAGCCACAGCACCAGCCGACCCACGTCGTCACTTCGGTCGAGGTGAAGCCAGCGGCTGCGCCATAGCGCGGGCATCACGAGGTCGTTGGTGACCATGGTCGCGAGCGCGATGCTCGCGACGATTACCATCGCGGTCGCCGCGGACAGTCCGCCAAGAAACGCGATGACCGCCACGCCCATCGCTCCGCGTTCCATCGGCAGCGTCAGGACGAACGAGTCGGGATGGTGGCGGTCGCCGAGTCCCGCACCGAGTCCCGCGAGCACCACCGGGATCACGAGCAGTGTGAATACGACGAGGTACCCGGAGAACAGCCAGCGCGCCTTGCGCAGGTCCGCGGGGTCGGCACACTCGACGATCCCGACCAGGAACTGGCGCGGCAGGCAGAGCACCGCGGCCGCGGAAAGCACGGTTGCAGCCACGAAATCCGGGCTGACGATCTGGCCGATGTCCCCGAGGCGGGTGTGGGAGATGTCCGGGGCGTTCCCCAGGTTCAGTATTGCAAAGACGCCGATCGTGACGAACGCGAACAGCTTGACCACCGACTCGAATGCGATCGCGAGCATCACGCCCTCGTGGTGCTCGGTTGCGTCGAGGCGGCGGGTGCCGAACAGCATTGCAAACAGCGCCATCAGCAGCGCCACCCACAGCGCCGTGTCGGCAAACCACGCCGGGTGCTTTCCAGCGGAGCCTGTCAGCACGTCGATGCCGGTGCCGACGGCCTTGTACTGGAGCGCGAGATAGGGCACGGCCGCGATCAGCGCGATGATGGCCACCAGCGCGGCGAGCGCGGGACTCTTGCCGAAGCGCGCCGAGATGAAGTCGGCAATTGAGGTCGTATTCTGCGCGCGTGCAATCGCCACCAGCCGCGCCAGGAGCGGCATGCCGAACACGAAGAGCAGCACCGGACCGAGGTAGATCGGCAGGTAACTCCACCCTCCGCTGACGGCCGTGCCGACTGCGCCGTAAAAGGTCCAGGTCGTGCAGTAGACGCCCAGTGCGAGGCTGTAGATATAGGGACGCAGGCGCACCCTTCCCGGGTACACGGCTTTGCGTTCGCCGACGAAGGCCACGGCGAACAGCAACCCTAGGTAGGCAACCGCCAGTACCGTGAGGAGCAGACCTGAAACCATGCCTGTACCCTAGCCCGGGCGAAGGCCCGGGCAAGGCGTGCACAGCTCGGCGGCTGCTTGATCCGGCATACGGTCTCCCCCGGGTTCGTCGCGACGTCCGGACGTGAGAGTACACCAGGAAAGACGAAGCCCGTGCTTCGAGCCACGGGCTTCGTTGCTCCAGGATCTCCAGTGCGCGGCCAACACGGCCCAGCGCTGCAAACCCTCAGTCGCTCGCCCGCGGTCGGACGGCGACAGGTTCGATCACTCGATCACGGCGCGTACGGTATGACCTTCACCCGCAGCGTGAACTCGATGTTCGTGCCACGCATCAGGTGCTCGCCGTTGTAGTTGTTGTCGGCAACCGGGGTGTAGTGCACCGCATTGGCCAGATTGAGGAACTGCCTGACCAGGAACCTGGCACCCACGGGGTCACCCCGATCGAGCCTGCGAATCGCCAGCGCGACCAGCCCTTCCATTATCACGGACGTGCCGGGCCTCAATGCACCCGCCGACCGGGCAGCGGCAACCGATTGTTGCAGCAGCGTGAGTTTGTAGCGCGTGAGCGCGACGAATCGGTCGTGACTCCCCGCCGCGGTTGCACCCATTGCCCCGAAGTCGATATGCATTCCGACCACGAAGTACGAAGTTTCCTTGCCCGTGCCGCGCGAACTTCCGCATCCGTTGGTGAATTCACCGGCGGCGCCGGCGAACTGCGCGTCCTGGCCGCGGTTTCCGGGGAGGTCTTCCAGCATGCGGGCCGGATCGGTGGTCTGGTACACGACCGTATCCTGCAATTGAGGATCGAGAGCGGGATCCGGGAGGTAGTCAGGGCCGGCAGTGTCCCTGCAGACGTACGTATCATTGTCGTTGCCTGGAAGCACCGTAGCCGTTTCGTTCTCGATCAGCACAGTGCCTGTCGTGAAATCCAGGTCGCTGCCGTCGACTGCTACGACGACGAACTTTGGCGAGCCACACAGATACGCCGGAATGCGCAATTCCGGCTTCTTGTAGGCGGCGCCGAACAGGGTCAAAGACTCGACGCCGCACTTGCCGGTGCCGACGCGAGGATCGGTGAACTCGTAAGAGGAAAACCTGATCGTGTCAGTATCGCTGTTGATCCATTCCGGCGGAATGGTCAGCAATTGGCCATTGATCGTCTGGCATTCGGTACCCTGACATTCGGCCGGGCGCGGAACGTCGTATTCGACGATGAATCCGGCGATCGAGCCGGGAGCTACGCCTTCGTCGTTCCAGCCGCCGCCCGCGCCGTAACGGCCAATAGTAAGGTGGCTCTCGGCGTTACCGGAGTTGTTCGGTTCGGCGCTGTTCCAGTTGGCATAGGCCGGCCCGTTGTTGTCACCCGGGAAAGGGCCCTCGTCGTTCACCCAACCCCAGCCACCGCCCGGCTCCGACGAGCCCGGTTGCTGCTGGACGCCTCCGACCCAGACCTGGCCCAGTCCTGACTTGGTGGCTCTCAGCCCATCGACCCAGGCGTCCTCGCTGGACGACGTGATGGTGGCCAGGTGGCCAGGAACGGCGGGGACGCCTGGAACGCCGGAATACGTCTTGCCGATGGCACACGTGTTGGCCGCGTCCCAGCTGACACCAGTAGACGCGTAGATCTCGAAGTAGTGTCCGGTCTCCGGGTTGGTATCCGAGGCGACCGGGCTTGTCGGGCAGGGGTTGACGGTCGCCCCGGCCGAACCCATGACTAGCAATGCCGTCAGGCCGACAGACAGACTGATTCTCTTTTGCATTCTGGTTCCCCTCTGAGGCACGCAAGCGATCGGTCACTTGCGGCGGACTATTCTTGTTGCAGTTCTTGTTGCAGTAGACCGCCGCTGGAACGGCGTGACCTGCGTCACAGACTCACGCTTCGACCGACACAGGCTGGAAACGTCCCGCAGACTATCACGAGCAAGCCTTCCAGTACGCGTGCCGAACCAAGGATTATGTAATATCAATTGAAATTAATTCGCCCGGCGCCGGTCGCAGGCCAGGGTCCGGGTCAAGGCGACCGGCCATGGCGCATTATCCGCCCCGCAGCATGGCCTGGTACTTTGCGGCTTCCTGCAGGCTCCCCTGCTTCCGGTAGTATTCGGCCGTCCAGCGGGCGGCGTTGTCGACCTGGAAAGGCAAGGCCCCCGCGTCGGCACGCAGCGCCGCAAGTCCCTCCAGCAGCAGCGCCTCGGCGTCCGCCGTGTGTCCGAGCCCGGCCAGCGCCGCGCCTTCGACGCTGCTGGCAGCCGCAGTGCGCCGGTGGGTCGCACCCAGCGCCGGCAGGCAGATCGCCCTCGCTTCGGCCGCCGCTGCCCTCGCCTCCTCGAATCGCCCGGTGTCGACCAGCAGCGTCGCCAGCAGGGTCAGGCTGGCCGCGACGTCCGTGTGCTCGTTGCCCAGCAGCTTGCGGCGCATCTGCACCGCCTCCCGCAGCAGCGGTTCTGCCGACAGGTAGTCGCCGCCCTCCATCTGCCACATGGCAAGGTTGCTCATGCTTCGCGCGACCGACGGATGCCCGGTCCCCACGGTGCGCCGGTACATCTCGAGCGACTCGCGCATCATTTCCAGTGCGCCGGCCGTATTGCCCTCGTCGTGCAGCACGAACGCCAGGTTGTTCAACGCAAGTGCGATGTCCGGGTGGTCGTCGCCGAGCAGCTTGTGCTGCATCGCGATTGCTTCGCGGTACATCGCCTCGGATTCCCTGAATTTCTTCTGGTCGGACAGCACGCTCGCGATGTTGTTCAGGCTCAACGCGACCTCTGTGTGTACTTCTCCAAGCAGGAAGCGCTTCATCTGCAGCGCCTCCCGGTAGAGCGTCTCGGCTTCCTGGTACTCGCCGGCAGCCTGCAATATGAAGCCCAGGTTGTTCAATGCCTCGGCAAGGTCCGTGTGCGGCGTGTCGTGCAACTGCCGTTGCAGCGACACGGCGAGCCGCATTGCCGGCAGCGACTCACTGTAGTCGCCCTGGTCATACAGGTTCAGCGCCAGGCCCTCGAGGCTCTTGGCCGCCTCGACGGTGTTGTTTCCCAGCAGCTTGCGCTGCATTGCCAGCGCCCGGCGATACAGGGGCTCGGCCTCCTCGAATTCACCCTTGCGCTCGAGCAGGTCGGCAAGCTGGTACATGCTGCGCGCGATATCGACGTGCTCGGGCCCGAGCAGCTTCTGCCGCAGGGCTAGCGCCTCGCGGTACATCGGTTCGGCGCGAGCGTAGTCGGCCGTGAGCGTCAGGACTCCGCCGAGCTTTTCGGCGGATTGCGCCACTTCGATGCTGTCTTCACCAAACAGTTCACGCCGCTTCTTCAACGAGCTTTCCAGCAGCGACTCCGCCCGCGGATAGAGCGCCAGGCTCGTATAGACGGTCCCCATGGTCTCCATCAGCGTGGCCTGGATGGCCGGCTGCGTGCGCAGTTCCAGGTTGATCTTCTGCGCGCCTTTGTCGAGGATTTCGCGCGCGGTGATGGAGTTGCCGAGCGCCTCGTTCGGATCGGAGACGGCGAACAGGCCGACCAGGAAGTCCGTGGTCTGCCGTGCAGTCTCCGCCTCGGATTCCGCGCGCACACGCTCGCGCTCCGCTTCATTGCGCGCGAGCCACGCGGCACCGGCCAGTCCGGAGGTGATCGCCATGCCGGCGACGGACGCAGTGGCCAGCGCCATCATGCGCCGATGGCGCCGGTGGGCCTCGCGCTGCTTCAACTCGTCGAGGCCGACGCCGAGCATGCCGGCGACCAGTTTCAACCTGACGTCCTGCTTGCTGTCCTTCTGCGGCCGGGCGTCGGCGGCGATCGGTTCACTGCGGGCGTCGGTGAGTTCGCCGTCCGCGCCCATCGTGTAGATCAGCGCGTTCGGGAAACATTCCTGTTCGGCGGTAGATTCAGCCGCGGAAGCGCCCGGCTCGCCGTCAACGATCAGGCAGAAGATCCTGTGCTCGCGGCCGAGCCGCTTGAATGCCAGGATCTCCTCGTTCACCCAGCGCGATCTTGCTGCCGCCGTCGAGCAAATCACGACCTGAAATGCGGAATCCTCCAGTGCGCGGGTCAGCGTCTCGCCGAGGTTGGTTGCCGTCGCCAGTTCGTCACGGTCGCGAAAGACCGGCGCGAGCCGCTCCGGAACAGGACCGAACTCCGTCTCGCGGCCGACGAGGTGCTTGGGCACCCGATAGGTCTCGAGGCTGCGATGCAGCCACTTGGCCCAATCTTCGTTGGCGTGGCTATAGCTGATGAAAGCGCGGTACTTGAACTCGGGCTCCAATGATCGCGCTCCACGTTGACGGCGGACGGAATATACGCCGGATCACCCGAACCCGTGCAAGGCCGGGCTGGCGCGGCCTTGCGCTTGTCGACCGACTGTTGGCCCTCACGGAACGCCTGCCGGGCTTTCTCCCATCAGCATCCTGGCGAAATACGTGTATTCGAGTGCTATGCGATAGGCGAGCTGGTCCTGGTTAGCCGTGCCGCCGTGGCCGCCTTCCATGTTTTCGTAGTAGAAATAGTCGCGGCCCATGGCCTTCATCTTCGCGGCCGCCTTGCGCGCATGGCCGGGGTGGACACGATCGTCCTGGGTCGAGGTGTAGTAGAAGACGCGCGGATAGGCGACGTTCTCCCGCATGTTCTGGTACGGGGACCACTTGGACATGTACGACCAGTCATCAGTGTCCGGATCACCGTATTCCGCGACCCACGACGCACCGGCGCCGAGCTTGGTGTAGCGCTGCATGTCGAGCAGCGGCACCCCGATGACGGCAGCTGCATACAGGTCCGGTCGCTGGTTCATGACAGCTCCCATCAGCAGGCCGCCGTTGGAACGGCCGATGGCTCCGAGCCGCCCCGGCGATGTCACGCCAGTACGGATGAGGTCCTCCGAGACCGCAATGAAATCGTCGAATACCTTCTGGCGATTTTCGCGCAGGCCTGCCTGGTGCCAGCGAGGCCCGTACTCGGACCCGCCACGGATGTTCGCCAGCACCAGCACGCCGCCACGCGATACCCAGAGCTTCCCGGCGAGCGCGCCGTGCTGTGGCCGCGACGGGTCCTCGTAGTACACCGGGAGCGTTGCGCTGAGAAAGCCGCCATACGCGTACTGCACGGTCGGCGCGTTTCCCTTGGCGAGTACGGCCTTTTTTCCCATCACGAAATAGGGGATCTTCGTGCCGTCGGTCGAGGTGGCAAAGCGCTGCTCGACGACGACGTCCGATGCATCGTAGACCGCGGGTGCCTGGAATATCCTTTCTGCCTCGTTCGTCGCCGTCACGAAATAGAGTGAGGGCGGCGTCACCAGGCTCTCGAACGACAGCAGCGCGTCGTCCGTGCCGCCGCCCGCAGAGACGATCTTCAGCACGCCGTTCGCGGGCAGCTTGATTTCACTCGCCCGCCACTCGCCCTTCTCGCCGCGCTCAACGCGTGCGGCCTTGCCCGAAACATTCTCGAGGTACTGGATCACGAGGCCGGTCTCGCCGACTTCCACGGACTCGACGGATTGAGCGTCGTTGGCCGCAAAGACGAGTTCAGCATCGCCGGTCTTCAGGTCATAGGCGACGACCGAGCCCAGCGAATAGTCACTGTCGCCATGACGCCATGGCTGGCGCAGGAAGAAAATCGCGCGACCGTCGAGGACTCCCTGGAGATCGGAGTTCAACGGCAACGGAAGTTTCGACGGCGCGGAAAGACCGGGCGCGTAATAGTATTCGGTCTCGAAGAAGGTACGGCCCCGCAGCACGAAAGTCTGCGCGCCGCCATCCTGGTCCACGCGCGAACGGACGGCGACGTCCTTGATGCTGCCCTCGAACAGCACAGACGCCTTGTCGAGTGCCGTGCCACGCCGCCAGGCCTTCACGACTCGCGGATACCCCGACTCTGTAAGCGAGCCCGCGCCCCAGTCGGTCCCCACGACCAGAGTGTCGGCATCGACCCACGAGACGTCGGATTTCGCCTCGGGAATCACGAACCCGCCCTTGACGAACTGCCTGGTCGAGGTGTCGAACTCGCGCCAGGTGGACGCATCGCTCCCGCCACGCGACATCCGGACCATGCAGTGCCGGTACTCCGGCGACAGGCATTCGAACCCGCCGCTCACCCAGTTCTCGCCCTCGTCCTTCGCGAGCTTGTCGAAGTCGATCAGGACCTCCCACTCCTGCAATCCCTTGCGGTAGCTCGCGACACTGGCGCGTCGCCACAGCCCGCGTACATGAGTCTCGTCCTGCCAGAAATTGTAGACGGCACCATGGTGGATCGATCCGGTCGGGATGCGCGCCGGCGAGGTCAGGATCGCGAGCGCTTCGGCACGCATCGCGGCGAAGTGCGGGTCACTTTCGAGGATCGGAAGCGAGCGGGCATTTTCGGCGCGCGCCCAGTCGAGCGCTCGCTCGCCCTCGATTTCCTCCAGCCACGAATAGGGATCGCCGGTCACCTTGGCCACCGACGGCAACGCAAACGTTAGCAGCGACGAGGCGACCAGCAAGAGCTTCCTGTACACGCAATTCTCCTCGACCGGCCCGGCTTGGCAGGCGACGACCTGATGGCAAACCTGCTCCGATGCCGTGGCAGCCTCAGTCCCAGAGCGACACGACGTGGCCGGTGCCCGGCTCGGCACGCCCGGCATGAACCTCGCGCCATGTTACCGCTGCCGCCTCGGGGCCACGAGAATGCCTCACCTGGAGCCACTCACGGCTCCAGCCGACAAAGTCGCCGAGCGCCGCGGCCGTGCGTTCCTGGTAGCCGCGCAGTCCCCATTCCTGCACTCGCTTCTTCACCTGCGTCGGCGCGAAGAAAAAGACCGGCTTCGGCCCAGGCATCGAGGCGCTGCGCGATGGCGCATCATGATGACTGCGGCCGACGGCCATCGAATGCTTCAACCGGTCGCCGAAGTGCGCATGCACCGCGCCCAGCACCGGCCCGCTGCCCGCCATGTCGATAGAGACCAGCGGTGTGCCGGCCGGGATCGCGGCGATGCCGCCATATTCGACCAGCTCGTCGTAGCAGCCTAGACCATGCGTGAATGCGTGGTTACGCGCAGACGTGACACCGATCACCTCCATATGCGGACGCGCATCGGCGCAACGCGCGAATCCGATCGCGGTCTTCGACGAGGCCGACAGCACAAGTACCCGCCGCGCACCGAACCAGTCGTTATCCTCGAAATAGTCCTCGGCCAGCCAGCCGGTAATGAACAGCCCGCGCAGCAGGGCGTGCCGATCCTCTGCGTCCGCGCCAGCCTGGTAGAAAACATCACGATCCGTGATCGTGTAGGCGCGATACACCGGCGCGTGAGCGGCACGATGCGGCCCGTCGTCGCGCAGTCCGTCCGCGGTCGGAGTGACCGTCATGTCCACGTAGCGCGACATCGGGTACCAGCCATAGTACCGACCGCCCGTGGAAACCTCCGCATGCCGCGACTCGATCACTTCGGCCCAGCCCATGGCCGGCACGCAGCCCCAGCCTTCCTCGCCGGTCGGGAAGAAGTCCCAGTATCCGAGCGTGTCGCCAGTGGTCGCGTAGGTGACCGTGTTCGCGGTCACGGCAAAGCGCTCGATACGGAAGCGCACCTGCCCCGCGGCGAGTTCCGGCATGCCGCTCTCGCGCAGGCGCGTCTCGGCATGTGCGGAACGACTGACCTGCAGCGTGGCGTTTTTCATGGTCATGATGGTACCTGCGAAACCACTTCGCTCAACTCTCGAACAATCGCCATTCCGGCTGATAGGAAAGGCCCAGGTTCACGATGCGGGTCAGCAGGCTCTCGTAGCTGATGCCCGCCACCTCGGCCGATTCGGCGAAGTCCTCGCCGAAGGTAAGGTTGGGATTGGCATTGGCCTCCAGCACGAACAGGCTGCCGTCGGGCCTCATGCGCAGGTCCATGCGGGCGAAGCCGCTCATGTCCAGCGCGCGGTAGATGCGCTTGGCGAGCCGGCCGATCGCGTCGACCTGCGCTGGCGAAAGGCCCTGCGCCGGACCGGTGGAAATTCCGTGCTTGCGCTGATAGCCGCCGTCCCACTTGACCTTGCGGGTCGCGATGGCCGACTGGACCTGCGGCAAGGTCCCGAAATTCATCTCCCACACGGGCAGCGCCGTCAGCCGCTCATTGCCGAGCACGCCGACGTAGATCTCGCGCCCGTCGATGAATTCCTCGACCAGCGCGCCGCTGCGCGTCTGGTCGTGTATGAACTCGACGCGCTCGCGCAGGCGATCCATGTCGTCCACGACCGACGCCTGCGAGATGCCCAGCGACGCATCTTCGGTTGCCGACTTTACGAACATCGGGAACTGCAGGCGACGCGGCTCGCGGAAGCGGCGTCCCCGCGGGAAGAGCGCGAATCGCGGCGTCGGGATGCGGTGCGAGGCCAGCACGCGCTTGGTGAGCACCTTGTCGCGCGAGATCATCATCCCGCGCGGGTTGCAGCCGGTATAGGGCTGGCGCATCAGCTCCAGGTAGGCGACCACGTAGTGGTCGTAGGAAACGATGCCCGAGAACTCCTCGAGCAGGTTGAACGCGACGTGCGGGCGCCAGTCGCGGATGGCCTCGCGAAGTTCGGTGAGACGGTCGCCGACGCCGACCACGCGTACGTGATGCCCGAGATTCTGCAGCACCGACATCACGTTGTACTCGGTGCGACACTCCTCGATGTCGGCCTCGGTGAGCCCCACGAGATCATCTGGCGGCACCAGCGTCTCGTGGACCATCAGCAGGATGCGGCGTCTCCTCATAACGCGTAGTTCTCCCGGTTGCGCTTCAGCACGTCGAGTACCACGCGCTCGTGCAGGCGTACGACGCGGCGCTTGCTCTCGCGTCGCGGTGCCCTGAGCACGAGGTCGAGCTCGCGCACGCGGCGGACGGTGGTCTCTATCGCATGATCGACAAGGTACGGATGCAGCCGCGAACGACGCACCAGCAGCCGCCTGAGCTGCGGCTCGATTTCACGAATGAAGCGCGCGGCCGACACTGGCCTGGACCGGGCCTCCCTGTCGGCGAATGCCCGGCGCAGCCAGCGGTCATAGCGCCTGTCGTAGCGAAGATATGACGCCGCCTTGCGGCGGTAGTGCTGCGCCAGGGTTCGTTCGCTGGCTGCAAGTGGCTCGACGACGCTGCGATCGCGAACGACCGGCAGGCGCCCGGCGATCTCGGCCATCAGGCCATCCACGTACTCCAGCTTGTGCAGTGCCGGCCATTCCGCATACTCGCGCCGCCAGCGCGCCTTCGGCTGCAGCCAGACTGCGAATGTCTCTGCGAAATCCTCGGTTGGGTGACTCTGCGCGTACCAGTGGCCGAGGTGCAGCACGTGGTTGCGGCTGCTCGGTTGCGGCGTGTAGTCGCCGGGGTACGGCTGCGAGGAGCGCCCGAACACCCGCCGCCAGTCCGCACGGCGCCGCAGGCCGTACGCCGTGTCGATGGCGTGCCCTGCCTCATGACGCAGGATGCGCGTGAGCCATTTGCGGCTGCCTCCCTCGACTTCGCCCATGCTGCGCCGCTCGAGCTGCTGCAGTCGCGGATGCGCGAGGTAAAAGGGCACGGCGATACCGGGCACACCATCGGGCGAGAACCACTCCTCGCCGAGCCACACGTGCGGCCGGAACCGCAGGCCACGCCGCTCGAGCAAGGCGTACAACGCCTCGATCGCCGGCCACGCCTCGCTGGCGCGGAGTCGCAGCCGCAGGTCACAGAAGCGCATCGCCAGGAGTTCCTGGTCGTCGTAGTCCTCCCAGCGATAGCCACGCGCCTGCGCTCGCCTGCCGCCGTGGTTGCGTTTCGTGGCCATGCTGCCCCAATCGTACCTCAGCCATCAGCGGCACGGAGCGGAGCCGGGGCGATGACTCCCGGGCCGCCGCGGCGACCGAATGCACCCCTGTCATTGAACCCGGCGAGCGGGTCCTTCATCCTGACGGTCCCCTGGTTGCGGAGAGCGGCGCACGGCCATGCGGCTGCTGTTGGCAGAAGACGACGTCATGATCGGGCAGGCGGTCCGCACTGGGCTGAACCAGCAGGGTTTCGCCGTGGACTGGGTTCAGGACGGCGGCGCGGCCGAGCACGCGCTCGGTGTCGGAACCTACGATCTCTGCCTGCTCGACCTGGGGCTGCCTCGCAAGGAAGGACTGCAGGTACTCAAGGGCCTGCGTCAACGGGGGTCGGCCCTGCCGGTCGTGATCATGACCGCGCGCGACGCCATCACCGACCGGGTCCAGGGGCTCGATGCCGGCGCCGACGACTACGTCGTAAAGCCCTTCGAACTCTCCGAACTCGCTGCCCGGATCCGCGCGGTGCTGCGCCGACGCGAAGGGCGGGCCTCACCGGTGATGGAGCACCTCGGTGTGACACTCGACGCCGCCACCCACGAGGTACGCCGCGACGGCAACGACGTACAGTTGTCCGCGCGCGAGTTCTCGCTGTTGCAGGCACTGATGGAGCATCCCGGCCGGATCCTCTCGCGCGCGCAGATCGAGGAGCGCCTGTACGGCTGGAACGAGGAAGTCGGCAGCAACGTGGTCGAGGTGCACATTCACTCGCTGCGCCGCAAGCTCGGCGCGGACTTCGTATTGAACGTACGCGGCGTGGGTTACCGGGTGCCGCCAGTCGCATGAACTCGCTGCGTGCCCGCCTGCTCGCCTGGTTGATCGGTGCCGTGCTGATGGTCGGTGTGGCCGGCGGCTTCGTCATCTATCGCAACGCACTCGCGGAGGCGAATGCCTTCTTCGACTACCACCTGCGCGAATCCGCGCTGTTGCTGCGCGACCAGGCTTATGGCTTCGCCGCGCCCCAGGGCCTCCCGCAGCAAGTTCCTCAGTACGACTTCGTCGTGCAGGTCTGGTCGCTCGACGGGCGGCGCATCTACGTCTCGCAGCCGACCGCAGTGTTGCCGGTCGCAACCACGCTCGGATTCACAACGGTGGATTCGCCGGAGGCGGGGCGCTGGCGGGTGTTCGGTGTGCTGGCAAACGGCCACGTGATCCAGGTGGCGCAGGCGCTCAAGATTCGCGAGGAGCGCGCGGCCCGCCTGGCCTTGCGAACGCTCACGCCATTCGTCGTGATGATGCCCGTACTGGCGCTGCTCGTCTGGTGGATCGTCGGCCGTTCGCTGCAACCGCTCGGAGCACTGGCAGGATCGGTCCGCGCGCGCAGCCCCGACGCCCTCGAGCCACTGGCGACGCGCGGGCTGCCCGACGAGGTCCGGCCGCTGTTGGACGCACTTAACGACCTGCTCTCCCGATTGTCCGTGACGCTGCAGCACGAGCGCGCATTCATCGCCGACGCGGCACACGAGCTCAGGTCGCCGCTCACGGCGCTCAGCCTGCAGATGCAGGCGCTGGCATCGGCGGAATCGGAGACCGAGCGCCGCGAGGCTGCGGATCAGCTTGGGTCAGGTGTGGCGCGCGCAACCCGGCTGGTCGAGCAGCTGCTGACGCTGGCTCGCCACCAGCGCCCGGCTGCCGTCGCGCCGGACACCGTGGCCCTCGACCAGCTGGCCCGCGACACCGTGACGGCCCTGTTGCCGCTGGCGGATTCCAGGCAGATCGACCTCGGAATCACCGGCGCGGAGCCGGCGACCGTGCAGGGCGATGCCGACGCGCTCGGCGCAATGTTGCGCAACCTCGTGGACAACGCGACCAGGTACACGCCGCGAGGCGGCCGCGTGGACGTCGCGGTGCTGCGGGAGCCGGACGCGGCCGGCAGCCGGGCCGTGGTCGAGGTGCGAGACTCGGGACCGGGGATTCCCGCCTCAGAACATGAGCGTGTGTTCGACCGTTTCTATCGCGTTCCCGGTACGGCAACCTCGGGCAGCGGCATCGGGCTCTCGATCGTGAGGGCGATCGCGGAGCGACACGGCGCCAACGTCGAACTCGGGCCCGGGGACGGCGGGCTGGGACTGTGCGTGCGCGTGGTGTTCCCTGCCCCACTGCGCGGTTAAGGGTCATTTAAGTCTCGTACCTGACGATGCACGGGCGATGCGGTGCTGGACCCTCCCACCGCGCGCTGGATGCATCGGAGGACGCAGCATGAACTCGACCAATCCCCTACGCCGCCCGTGGCTGGCGGCAATCGCAGGTGCGGCATTCGTGGCACTGCCGGCGAGCGCGCTGTATCTGTACGTTGCGGCGCCGCACGCCGAGGAACGCGCCGCCGCGCAACCGGCCGCGCTGGGCACGCCAGCATCCGCCCCCGCAACGACGTCGGCTGCTGCTCGCTACGGCCTCCCGGACTTCACCGCGCTCGTCGACCAGTACGGCGCGGCGGTCGTCAACATCAGCGTCAAGGGCACGGTCAAGACGTCTGCCCGGATGCAGATGCCGTCGATCCCGGGATTCCCGGGTTTCGGACCCGATGACCCGACGCAGCCGTTCTTCCGCGGCATGCCCGGCAACCCGCACGGCTCAACGCCGATGCGCGGCGAGGGCTCCGGCTTCATCGTCGGGTCGAACGGCATCATCCTGACCAACGCCCATGTCGTCGCAAATGCAGACAAGGTCACCGTCAAGCTGAAGGATCGCCGCGAATTCGAGGCCAAGGTGCTCGGCCAGGACGAGGCCAGCGACGTGGCCGTGGTGCAGATCGACGCAAAGGACCTGCCGACGGTGCGCTTCGGCCAGCCGGGTGCGGTCAAGGTCGGCGAGTGGGTGATCGCGATTGGCGCGCCATTCGGTTTCGACAACTCGGTCACTGCGGGCATCGTGAGCGCGCTCGGCCGCAACCTGCCGGACGACTCGTACGTGCCATTCATCCAGACCGACGTCGCCGTCAACCCGGGCAATTCCGGCGGGCCGCTCTTCAACCTGAACGGCGAGGTGATCGGAATCAACTCGCAGATCTACAGCCGCTCCGGCGGATACGAGGGCATCTCTTTCGCGATCCCGATTGACGTAGCGATGAACGTGGGCCGGCAGCTGCAGGCCAGCGGCCACGTGACCCGCGGCCGGCTCGGCGTCGGCATCCAGGACGTGGACCAGGCGCTGGCCCAGTCGTTCGGGCTCGACGTTCCGCGCGGCGCGCTGGTGTCGAATGTCGAAAGTGGCGGACCCGCCGAAGCGGCCGGCCTCAAGGCGGGCGACGTGATCCTGGCCTTCGGCGACCAGCAGATCGAGTCCGCGGGGCAATTGCCGTCGATCGTCGCCGCCGTCGCGCCGGGCAAGGAAGTTGAGCTCAAGGTTTGGCGCGACCGTTCCACCCGTGAGATCAGCGTAAAGGTCGGTGAAGCGCCCAAGGACGAGGCTGTGGCCGACAATGCCGGCCAGCCGGAGTCCGGTCGTCTCGGGCTGATGGTGCGGCCGCTGTCGCCGGACGAGCAGCGCCAGGCCAGGGTTGGCGAGGGCCTGGTCGTCGAGGACGTCGACGGCGCGGCTGCCGAGGCAGGGATTCGCCCGGGCGATATCGTGCTTTCGGCGAACGGGACGCAGACTCGCAGCGTCGCGGACCTGCGCAAGGCCGTGACCGGCTCGAAGGATCACGTGGCGCTGCTGGTACAGCGCGGCGACGCGAGGATCTTCGTCCCCGTCGAGCTTGGTTGACGCGACGCGCGGTCGCGGAATATACGTTCCGCGACCGCTAAGACCCTGATGGTCCCGCGGCACTTCGCCCCAGCAGAATAGTGCCCCCTTGTCCGCCGGCCCCGTCCTGGGTGGCCGGCAGGGGTTCTTGCGGGGTCAGTCATGCCATCTGAGTCGAATACTGCCGCGCGCGCGGCGCTGCCCGCGGCAGCAATTTCCGCCCGCGCGCTGTCCACTCCAGAGCCGTTCGTGCGCCTGTTCGCGCGACGGGTGCAGCAGGAGGGCGCCCTCGACCTGACCCAGGGCGACTACAAGAACGCCGACTTCGCGCCACATCCGGAGGTCGTCCGCGCCGCACAACGCATCACCCGCAACACCGTGCACAGCTATGGTGCAGCAGTCGGCCGTATCGACGTGCGCAGCGAGGTCGCGGACTTCTTCAATCGCGACGGGCTCCTCGACTACCCGGATTCGGACGTGCGCTTCCAGCCGGACGAGGTGCTGTTCACGCCCGGCACCCGTGCCGGGCTCGCGATCGTCCTCGAAGTGCTCGGTGCCGATGGATCGGGTGTCGTCGTACCGCGCCCGAGCTGGGAGTACGACTGGTTCATCCAGCGCGCCGGCAAGACCGTGGTCGAGCTCCCGACCTCGGCCCCCGGATTCCTGCCCGACCCGGACGAGCTCGATCGACTGCTCGCCGGCGGCGGAATTTCGTCGGTCATCATCAACAACCCGCACAATCCGACCGGCCGCGTCTATCCTCGCGCGCTGGTCGAAGACCTGGTGCGGATCGCGGTGAAGCACCGCTGCTATGTGCTTTACGACTCGGTCTACCAGCGCCTCGACTACGTCGGCTGGTTCGTCAACCCGGCGTTTGCCTGCCCCGAATGGCGCGACTGGGTGGTGTCGCTTTCGGGCTTGTCGAAGATGGACATGTTCGGCGCATCGACCGGCGCGCGCGCCTGCTGGATGGTCATCTCCGACCAGATCCGCGCGAATGGCGTGCGTGCCCGCGAGATCCTCGCCAATCTTTCGGCCTGGCTGGTCGCGACGCCATCGACATTGGCGCAGGACTGGGCGCTCGCCGCGCTGCAGAGTCCGCTCGCAGCGCTGCGGCGGCCATCACCTTACATGCGCGAGCGACGCGATTACATGCTGAAGGCGGTAGACGAGATCGCCTCGCTCGGCGTCGAACGAACCGACTTCGGCGGTACCTTCTACTCGCCGCTGGCGTTTCCCGGGCTGGTGGGCGAACCATTCGACCGCCTGCGCAACGGAGTGCACGAAAAAGCCATCGTGCGCAATTCAATCGATGCGTTCGAACTGCTGCTCTCCGGCGGTGTCGGCGGCATTCCGTTTGCCGCATTCGCCGGCAGCGGGGGCGCCGACCGTTACGGCACCTGGCAGCGTCTCTCGTACGGCTCGAAGGACGTCAAGGAACTGGCGGTATTCATGGACCGCGTGCGAGCCCGCATCGAGAAGCAGGGACGACTCGGCTCCGCCGCGGCAGCCACAGTCGTCTCGACGCTTTCGGGGAGGGATGCAGTGTGGGAGAGCACCTGCACGGCCCATGGCTACGACGCACTCGACGGCCTCGATCCGCTGGAGTTCACCGAAGCCAGGCGGCGCCTGCTCGAGAATCCGCGCCACGAGGAGTTGCGCCTGACGGGCACCAAGCACCCCGATTCCACCTCCCACCGCGCAGCCCAGCTCGAGCGCGCCTTGCAGTCCGTGCCCGAGGGGGCTGCCGATCGAGCACGCCTCGCACTCACCCACATCGAGTGGAATCCGTTGATGGAGGCGCGCGACGAGTTCGAAGAGAACATCGACGACCTGGTCGGCCCCTGCAGCGAGGTGCTGCTGGACATGGAAGGACGACAGATCAGTCCCGACTGGCTCGACGTTCCGGAAAAAGTCGTGCTCGCGCTGATGCGTCTCGGCATCGTGCCGGGCGAGGACCGACACCTGCTCGCCCGGGTGCCGAACCCGTTCCTCGAACAGGACGAGGAAAAGGTCTCGAAGATCCTCGCTTCCATCGCACGGGCCAACGTGCTGTTCCACCTGGCCTGCGAACGCGTCGGCGTAAGGCCGAAGCAGAATGCCATCTACGAGATCTCCGTCCCGCAGGTGAACTCCACCGCGGAGATCGGCGCGGTAGTGAAGATCGGATCCATGTACCTGCAGGCGATCGCGGGGCTGTTCGACGGCTCATCTGAACGCTTCGACTCTTTCCTCGCCGGCCGGGTGCCGCCCGACCGACGCAGTGACATGCTCGAGCGACTCAGGCGAGTGCGCCTGGTACCCCTGTGCGAGAACGTCGGCGCGCTGGCCCACCTGCCCGACCTGCTCGAGTCGTTCTACCAGGCGCTCGAGCGCGGCATCGGCATCGAGGACCTGCCGACGCCGGACACGTTCCGAACCTCGTTCGATCACCCGGAAGCGCTGGTGCGCGTATTCGTGGCCATGTCCGACACCGCGCTGCAAAGCGGCAAGATCGCGACGGATGCTGCCTACACACTGGCCGTGGCAGGTCGCGTCGAAGCAGAACGCCGTCTCGCCGCGCGCGCGCGACGCCTCGGTGAGCCCGCGCCGAAGGTCAGGTTCCTGATAGGTGCCGGTCGGGCCGGCTTCCGGGGTGGCTTCGACCCCGCGCACCCTGGCGTCATCGCGCAGTTCTCTCGCGCAGACGGCGTCACGATGCAGGGCATCCGTGCCGACGCGCCGCAGCAGGCATCGCGTCTCGCCGCGGAGTTCCGCGCCAGCGTAGCGGCCCGGTCATCCCAGGGTCGGCAGGCACCGGCATTCCCGGTCGCCGACACCGAGTCGATGACCCGACTGCTCGAGGCCGGCATCGAGGCGCACACCGAGACACTGCTCAGGATCGCTGCCCTGCTCGCACCTTTCGGCAGCCTCGTGCCGCAGACGCGTGTACGCATACGCGCGACTGGCTCCGCAAACTACGGGCGCTCGATCCCCTCGTACCCGGTCGAATGGGGCGGCGGCACGTCGCTGCCGGACGATCGAGACCTTCGCGATGCCTGGCCCGAAGGCGTCACGCTGCCGAGGGCCATCGTCTACAACCTCGCCTGCACAACGCTGGGGCTGCCGGCCGTGACCAGCGACCTGTCCGTCCTGGACCGGCGAGCCGCAGTGCTGCTCGAACGTCACGTGCCCGGCTACCGCGAGATCATCGCCAGCGAACTGCCGTGCTTCGTCAAGGAAGCCGCAGGCCTGGTGTTCGGACGCAAGCTGGCCGAGACGACGGCGCGCCGATGCCTGCGAGCCGCCGCCGCGCTTTGGGTCGATGCGCGCACCCGTGAGGAGCTGGTGGCGCCCACCTGCCTGTTCGCGATGCAGTACCTGCGCTACATCGCCGAGGACTCCGAAAGCTGGGACGAGACCAAGGAGCACGAAAGCCAGACGACGCGCGAGGAAGAACTGATCCGCGAGACATCGAGCGTCGCGTTCGCGGCTTTGTGCGCAGAGCAGCCCGGCAGGCGCTGGCCGCTGCTGCAGACGATGGTCGATGCCGAGGAAGCTTCGCGGTTGCTGCTCGCGCGCGAACTGACGCTGGAGGAAAAGCGCGAGTTCGTGGACCTGCGCATAGAAGGCTGGCTGCGAAACCTGCCGGACGGGCTCGGCAAGGAGCTTCGCCAAGGCTGGTCGAGCCTGCGTGAACTGGGCAAGGACGAGTTCGAACTTGATGCCATCCAGCGCATGATCGCGCTGGAGCAACTGCGGGGCAGCGTCGGCGCCTGAGCCCTTGTGTTGCCGGCCGCCGAGGTCCCAGGCGGGGCCGGGTCGCGGTGCCTCGGCTGCGGGCCCGATCAGGCTCCGGGCGACTGCCCTGCCAGCAGTCGCGGCAAGGTGAACGCGTCCACCAGGCCGCGCACCCCGTAGAGCGCCGGCAACACCTCGCCCGGCGAATGGTCCCGGCGCAACTGGGCGACCAGCTCGGTGCCGGCCCGATATGCCGGCAGGTACATGCGTCCGAGCAGCGGGTGACGCCCCCATGCGCCGGACAGCTTGTCCGCACGCTCGTCGGACACCAGGAAATCGCGGCGCAGTATGGCGGCCACTTCATGCTGCGGGCGTTGCTCGTGCCAGGTGAGCCAGGACGAGTGGTTCTTCGCGTCGTCCTGAAGCAGCGCAAGCAGCACGCCGAGCTCCAGGTCGCGATCCGGCAGATCGGCAGGCTCGATCACGTCGTGCGCGATCAGGATGGCGTTGTTTGCAATGCCCTCGAACAGCACGGCCGCCCGCGTGTTCATCGTCAGCACCGACGCCTCAAATCCGACCAGGCTGCGCACGAACAGGTCCTGCAGGTAGGCGAAGGTCGTCACGTGCCCTGGGACGACCTCGTGGCTGACGAGTTGCTGGAACTCCGGCACCGAGATCTGCAGCGCGGCATTCAGTTCGTAGCTCGCCTCGTACTCCGGCGAACCATCAGGCCGGCGCGCGTGACCCAGGTAATTCATCGAACCAGAGAACCACGCGTTCTCGATCGCGAGGAATTTTACGTTCGCGCGCGGCACACGCTCGAATTCGGCCGGCAGGTGCGGCAGCAGGTGACGAGCCGACAGCGCGTCGTAGTAGGCGACGAACGCGTCGCCCAGCGCCGCGATCGACTTTGCCGGCACATGTCGGTCGGCGCGCCAGGCATCCACCGCGGCCAGCAGTGAGGCCGTGTCGCCCCCGGTCGCGTAGCCGGCCGCGGACAGCAGCTCGATGACACGCGTGCGCTTTGCCGCCGGATCCGACGGCTCCGGCGCACGGCCGGTGATCGTGCGCACACAATGCTCGTAGGCGACCGGCGGGCCTTCGCCGATCATTTCCATCGCGAGATCCAACATCACCTCGCAGCAGGACCCGAGCCCTTCGAGATATGCGCCGCGCCAGCCACCCGCGACACGCGACTGCTCGAGCATGCGCTGGATACTGCCGCCCACGTCGACTGCCGCAAGGTATGCCTTGATTGACGCGTGATCGGGCAGTGGCGCACCAACGCCGCCATTGGCGCGCAACGCGGCAGCAGCCGGATGAGAGTAGGCCGCAGGCAACGGCTGGTCCGAAAACCAGCAGTCCGCGATGAAGCGGCCGGTGCCGGACGGATTCATCACGTCACCGCCCCACAGCGTGTCGATTCCGATCAGGGCTTCGGCAATGGTTATATCGAAAGCATTGTCTGGCATGGTCGGACGCGTCCGCGATGGCGTGGACACGAAGTATGCAGCATTCACTGCCGCTAGAATGAACCCGCAGTTTCACTTGCCCGGTGACCCATGACCATCCGCAATGGCTTCGCCGATACTGTCGGCCACACCCCGCTGATCCGTCTGCGCAGCTTCAGCGATGAGACCGGCTGTGAAATCCTGGGCAAGGCGGAATTCCTGAACCCCGGCGGCTCGGTGAAAGACCGTGCGGCGCTCGGCATTCTCCAGGATTTCGAGCGTCGAGGCCTGATGAAACCCGGCGGAACGCTGGTCGAAGGCACCGCGGGGAATACCGGCATCGGCTTCGCGCACCTGTGCAACGCTCGCGGCTACCGCTGCGTGATCGTGATGCCCGATAACCAGTCGCCGGAGAAAGCGGCGCTGCTGCGCACGCTCGGCGCCGAAGTTCAGGTGGTCAAGTCCGTGCCATATGCCAACGAAAATCACTACCAGAAGTTCGCGCCGCGAGTGGCCGCCACGATCGATGGCGCGGTCTGTGGCAACCAGTTCGACAACACGGCGAACTGCGACGCGCACTACGCCAGCACCGGCCCCGAGATCTGGCACGAGACCGACGGCCGCATCGACGCGTTCGTCTGCGCGACGGGCACCGGCGGCACGCTGGGCGGCGTATCGCGCTATCTCAAGCAGCAGAACCCCGGCCTGCGCGTCGTGCTGGCCGATCCAATGGGCAGCGGGCTGTACAACTGGGTGAAGACCGGAACGCTGAAGTCCGAAGGTTCCAGCGCCGTGACCGAGGGCATCGGCATCGGACGCGTCACGTCCAATCTCGAGGGCGCCAAGATCGACGACGCAGTCCGCATCGAAGACGCGGACATCGTCCGCACCGGCTACCGGCTGCTACGCGAGGAAGGACTCTTTCTCGGCGGTACCAGCGGCGCCAACGTCGCGGCCGCGGTGCAGGTGGCGCGTGAGCTGGGCCCTGGCCATACAATCGTCACGATCCTCTGCGACGGCGGGCAGAAGTACCTTTCGCGATTCTGGAACCGCGACTACCTGGCCCAGAAAGGGCTGGCCGAGCACGCCGACGCTGCAGCGTCAGCGCGAGTCGCGCGGGACCGGTTGCCTCGTTAGGCCGGATTCCCGGCTGCTTTGCCCGCCGAAACTCAGCGCGTCCAGTACTCGGTCTTTGTCACGATACCGGCGCTGACCTTCACTTCGAGCCGGCCATCCGGCGTGAGCGTCAGGACAGCCGGGAAGCTCTTGCCGTTGCGCGGGGCGTAGAGCTCCCCACCGGACCACGTCGCCGGGCCAGTGAACCGGAATCCGGACAGGATCTCGAGCCCGAGGATGGGCCGATCGCGCAGCGCGACCTTGTCGTTCTTGCCGTCGTGCACCGGCTCGCCATCACGCGTGGGATCTTTCAGCCAGGTCACCTTGCCCGAGTATCCGATGCTGCCATCGGCAGCCTTGCCCGCCACGACGTCCACTCTCGATTCGCCGCCCTCGGTGAGCCATGTGCCAAGGATGGCGTCCTGCGGCGCCGCGGCCTGGCTGGCCTGTGTCACCAACATGGCGATAGCGAGAGTGAAGCCGTAGAACGCACGCTTCGGCGTCGATCGGGCAGTAGCCATCATGATCCTCCGGAATGCGACAGGGTCCCCTGGTTGTCTGCCCGGACGGACGTGTGTCCCGTATCCTACGGTTCCATGATGTCGATTGCACCAAGGGCGCTGGCTGGAGTTCATCACTATCCGTTGCCATCACACGTGAATCCGACATGACGACCCGCTGGTTCCTGACTGCTCGTGATAGTGATGCCCGGCTGGCCGAGCAGCGCGCACCCGGGCCCGATGCCGGCGGGCCCGACCTGCCCACTATATCGGTGGATACCGAAAGACGTTTCCAGGTGATCGAGGGATTCGGCGGCGCGTTCACGGAGGCCGCAGCCGTGAACTGGCTGGCCCTCGGCGACCAGCGGCGCCATCAACTGCTCGAGGCGTACTTCGACACGGACCGCGGTCACGGCTATTCATTGTGCCGAGTGCACATGGGCAGCTGCGACTTCGCGCTGGGCAACTACGCACACGTCGAGATGCCGGACGACATGGCGCTCGAGAGCTTCAGCATCGCCCGTGACCGACAGGCACTGCTGCCCTTCATCAAGTCGGCGCAACACGTCGCCGGCCGTCCGATCAAGCTGCTCGCGTCGCCGTGGAGCCCGCCGGCGTGGATGAAGACGAGCGGCCAGATGAACCGTGGCGGCATGCTGCGCCCTGAATGCCGCGGCGCCTGGGCACGCTGCTATGCGCGATTCATCGAGGCTTACGAGGCCGAGGGCGTGCCCATCTGGGGCATCTCGGTGCAGAACGAGCCGGCGGCCACGCAGAGCTGGGACTCGTGCATTTATTCGGCCGAGGAGGAACGCGACTTCGTGCGCGACTTCCTGGGCCCTGAGCTCGAGGCGGCAGGCCTCGGCCACGTCAGGATCGTCATCTGGGACCACAACCGCGACCTGATGGTCGAGCGTGCGCGCACCGTGTACTCGGACCCGGATGCGGCGCGCTATGTCTGGGGCACGGGATTCCACTGGTACGGCGAAGACTGCTTCGACCACGTGCAGCAGGTCCACGACGCGTGGCCGGACAAGCAGCTGCTCTTCACCGAGGGCTGCCAGGAGGGCGGCCCGCATCACGGTTCCTGGGACCTCGGTGAGCGCTACGCACGCTCGATGATCAATGACCTCAACCGCTGGACGGTGGGCTGGATCGACTGGAACCTGCTGCTGGACGGCCAGGGCGGACCCAACCATGTTGGTAACTTCTGCAGCGCGCCGATCCTGGCGGACAGCTCGACCGACGCGTTCTCGCTGCAGAGTTCCTACTTCTACATCGGGCACTTCACCCGGTTCGTGAAGCCGGGCGCCCAGCGCGTGTTGTGTACTACCGGACAGCAGGACCTGGAGACCGCCGCGTTCATCAATCCCGACGGCTCGGTCGCCACCGTCGTCATGAACCGCACCGAGTGGCCACTGCGCTTCGAGTTGCAGATCGACGAGATGATAACTGCGACGGAACTGCCGCCACGCTCGATCGCAACTTACCTCGCCTGAGGCCGCGCGCTACACAAAAAAAGGGGCCGCCCACTGGGCGGCCCCTTTAGTGCGCGCCGAAGACGCGGGTCAGTTGTTGGTGAAAGCCACCGGACCGAGGTTCACGCCCGTCGGGTACTGTCCGGGCGCACTGGCATTGGTGAAGTTAAAGCTGGATCCCGGCACGGTCACAGCCACCCTTGCGAGATGGCTGAGTACCGCGGCCACGGCCGTACCGGCCGTGTCGGTACCGCAGACACCTTTCACCGTCCAGCCGGCCAGCGCGAGCTTGTAGGAAGAGCCGGCACCGATCTTCTGGTTCGCCGTGAATGTCGTCGAGATCTCGGTTCCGCGGGAGCCAGTTGCGGCGCAACCCGCGACCGCCGGCCCCGCGAGAGTTATCTCGATGACCGGATCGAAACCTGGCTTTTCATACATCTCCGCCGGGCCCCACAACTTGAACTTGATGCTGGCGTATCCGCTGACGTCCACGGTGCCGTTGGTCGGCGAGTTCGCGTACAGGCCCATGTAGGACGCGGCGAAGGTCGAGCCGGGCGCGGTGAAGACAAAGTAACGGAAGAAACTGGGCACGCCGCCCGCATTGTCGATCGTGCCCGCAACCCATCCGCCTTCGTCGATCTTCTGGCCTGAGCTGCTCATCAACGGGTCGTTGTAATAGCCGATCTCACCGCCGCTGGCCGCGCCGATCGTCGCCGCGCCTGTCCACCCGCCATGGTTGCCGTTGCCTTCGAGCGCACCGATGTAGTCCTGGGCGAAGATGCCGTCACCGACCTTGATGAATCCAAACACGTCATTGGTCGTGGCGACCGGAATCGCGACCGGACCGGCACATCCCATCTCAGTGCACGCACCGCCGCCGCCACCGCCGCCGGCCGTGCCCCAGAAGTAGATGTTGTCGACGTACAGCGTGCCCGCGGTAGCAGGCTCGAGCTTGATCTGGATGATGGCCGTCTTGTCCGGCACCGGGTAGTTGCTGAGATCGATGTCGATGCTGTTCCAGCTGCCGGTGGTCAGCGCCTGGGTAACGGCGTTCTCCTTGCCGGCCGAAATGATCGACACCTTCACGCTCGCCAGGTCGGGCGTCCAGAAGTCTATGTGAAGCGTGCCTTTGGTCGATACGTCGACCGGATTGGCGTTCCAGTCGAGGCCCTGGTACAGGCCACCCGGCCCAGCCCAGCCATACTGCAGCGACTTATTGGCCGCGATCGTAGGTTCGCTGAACGTGACGGGCGGACTCTGACCCCAGTTCGGGAATGGATCGAAGTTCGCGATCGTCGCGGCATCGCTGTAGATCGTCACCGAACCCGCCGGGATCGCCGTAGTCGGTGCGCAAGTCGGCTCCGTCGTGCCGCAGCTCGCGCCGGCTGCAGTGCCCCAGAAGTAGATGTTGTCGACGTACAGGGTGCCCGCGGTAGCAGGCTCGAGCTTGATCTGGATGATGGCCGACAGGTCGGGCGCCGTGTAGGCGCTCAGGTCGATGTCGACGCTGTTCCAGCTTCCTGTGGTCAACACCTGGGTAACGGCATTCTCCTGGCCGCCCCCGATGATCGACACCTTCACGCTGGTGATGTCCGGCGACCAGAAATCAATATGCAGCTTGCCTTTGGCAGACACGTTGACCGGATTGGCGCTCCAGTCGAGGCCCTGGTACAGGCCGCCCGGTCCAGCCCAGCCGTACTGCAGCAACTTGTTGGCCGCAATCGTCGGTTCGCTGAACGTGACAGGCGGACTCTGGCCCCAGTTCGGGAATGGATCGAAATTCGCGATCGTCGCGGCATCGCTGTAGATCGTCACCGAGCCTGCCGGAATGACCGTCGCCGGCGCATCGGTTGGCGCAGTTCCACCACCACCGCCGCCACCACCGCCGCCCAGGAAGGTGATGTCATCGTAGTAGTACACGCGGTCCTCAGGCAGGGGTGCCGAGCCGCCATTGCCGATGCCGAAGTCGGAGAAGATCGAGACCTTGTTGTAGGTCTTGGACGGGTCCAGTGGCGAAGTCGGCCCGCCGCCAACCGGCGGGCTGAGGCCCGGGTTGGCGAAGTCGAACGTCAGCGTTTCCCACGCACCTCCGGTGGTGGTGATCGCATCCGTTTCGCACGAGATGCCTGGGTTGGATGCGTCTTCGACCTTCAGCCGCACGCGCACGCCGACCGCTGGGCTGTAAGCCCGTACCGTCATCTTCGTGTCGGTCGCGGTGAAGGGAATCGCCGGGATCGAGTCAAGCGGGACGGTCTGGGTCGAGACCGTCACGCCGGCCCATTGCTCGGAGCCTGGCGGCGGCGAGGCGTACTTGAACACCTTGAGCACCTGGTTCGCGCCGCCGGCCGGATCGTTGGCGATGACCGGCGGTGCGCCGTTGACGCCGAAGTCGGTCAGCTTGGGCGGCGGGATCTCGTCGAACGAAACGATCACCGTGCCGCCACCGCCACCACCGCCGGCGGTGCCCCAGAAATAGATGTTGTCGACGTAGAGCGTGCCGGGCACGGCTGACTCCAGCTTGATCTGGGCGATCACCGACAGGTCGGGCACGGTGTATTCGCTCAGGTCGATGTCGACGCTGTTCCAGCTTCCTGTGGTCAGCACCTGGGTAACAGCGTTCTCCTTGCCGCCCCCGATTATCGACACCTTCACGCTCTCCAGGTCCGGTGTCCAGAAGTCGATGTGCAGCTTCGCCCTGGAGGACACGTTGACCGGATTGGACGACCAGTCGAGGCCCTGGTAGTTCAGCGCCGAATACCACAGTGACTTGTTGCCGGCGATCGTCACCTCACCGTGGCATATGGTCGCCTGGCCCCAGTTGGGACAGGAGTCGAATCCGGCAATCGACTCGGCGTCGCTGTAGATCATCACGTTGTCGGCGGGAATCACTGTCGCAGGCGCGCAGGTGGGCTCGGTAGTCCCGCAACCGCCGCCGCCACCGCTGAGGCTGACCGTAACCAGCGTGGTTGTTGACCTCCCCGAATTCGATTCCGTCGTGGTGATCGTCGCCGTTCCCTCGGCGACTCCGGCCACCACTCCTGCTGCACCGACCGTCGCGACCGACGTATCGGAGGACACGAACGTCAATCCAGTTGCAATGACCGCCCTCGAGCCCTCGTTATAAGTCCCGGTGACCGTCAGTGGCTGTGTCGCGCCGGGTGCCACCGTAGGCGCCGTCGGCGTCACGGCAATGGACACCAGTGTCGCCGAGGGGACTGTGACGGTTGCTGCTGCGGTCTGTGTGATCCCGAGCGCCGAGTACGTGGCAGTGATCGTCGCGGTTCCGGCCTTCGCCGCGGTAACCACGCCCGCGGAGCTGACCAGCACGACACCCGCGGGCGACGATGAAGTCACGGAGAACGACGACGCCGAGGTCACGTCGAGGGTCGAATTGTTACTGAATGTAGCGATGACCCTGAGCGCTTGTGTGCTACTCAGCATCACGGTCGCCGATGCTGGCGAGACACTGATAGACGTGAGCGAAGGTTGCTTCTTTGCCTTCGAGTCGGATGGCTGGCACCCGGCAAGATTGAGGCCCAGGCCGATCGTCAGAGCGAGCAGGGTCAATTGCTTGAAGAATCCCATCGGCGTGCCTCCGAATACGGTGTTCGATGCAACGGAAAGGGAGTGCGTCTCTTACGACGCCGGTGCGGGACCCCCTCTTCCCGAAAGCGCTTTCAAAGCTGAATTTACACAGCTTGTCTTGCCGGTGTCAATCAAATGGCTGCCGGGAATTTTGCTGCAAAGCGGCAACTTCGCGCGACGACTTTACTGCGCGTCGGCAGGCCGTTTCGGGGCGGCGAACCAGTGCGGAGTCCGGCCCGAATGCGCCCTGGCGTTCAGCCGCCGGTGATGGGCGCGAGTCGCGAAAGCAGCACTGCTGCGCGCTCGCCGATCGCGCGCCAGTCCCGGGCCTTCACCAGGTCGGCGGGCGCCAGCCAGGAACTTCCCACGGCGGCTACGTTTGGAAGCGCGAGGTAATCGGCGGCGTTGTCCGGGCCGATCCCGCCCGTTGGACAGAACTGCACGTTCGAAAAGACATCGCCATAGGCGCGCAGCGCCCCGATGCCGCCGAAAGCGCCGGCCGGGAAAAACTTGAACACCTCGACACCCAGCTCGAGGCCAGTCATCAGCTCGGAAGGCGTGATCACCCCGGGAAGGTATGGAAGTCCCAGTTCCTGCGCCTTGCGCACGAGCACCGCGTTCGTGCCGGGGCTGACCGCGAAGGCTGCGCCCAGGCTATGCAGCTGATCAAGCTGCTCCGGCGTCGTGACCGTGCCTGCGCCGACCGATACGCCGTCGACTTCGGCGAGGATGTTCCGGATCGCGTCGATCGCGCCGGGTCGCCGTAGCGTCACTTCCACACAGCCGATACCGGCATCACGCAAGGCGATGGCCAGCGGAACCGCGTCGTCTGCATTGTCGATCACCAGCACCGGCAGCAAGCGATAACGTCGCAGTATTTCGATCAGCATGGGACTCAGTCCTTCAGAAGTCGGCGGCCACCACCGGTGACCGCGTGTACAGGGAACCACCAAACGTCATGGCGCCCTGCTCTGCACTGGTCACCGAGCCGCGCATGTTCGCGAACAGCTCACGGCCAAATCCCAGGTCGTGGCCCGACGGCACCGCGGCCGGTTGTTCCCGTGCAAGGAGTTCGCGGACATCGAGCAGCGCTTCGAGCCGCCCGGCCTCGGCATCCAGTCGCAGCACGTCACCGTCACGCAGCCGCGAAACAAGACCACCGGCGGCGGCCTCGGGCGACAGGTGGATAGCCGCAGGCACCTTGCCCGAGGCACCGGACATGCGCCCATCGGTAACCAGCGCGACCTTGTGGCCAAGATCGAGCAGGACGCCGAGTGACGGCGTGAGCTGGTGCAGCTCCGGCATGCCGTTCGCCCGGGGCCCCTGGTACCGCACGACGACGATCACGTCGCGATGCAGCCTGCCGGCCTTGAACGCGGCCACTACCGCATCCTGGCTGTCGAAGACTGCGGCAGGCGCCTCGATGACACGGTGCTGCGCTTTCACGGCAGACACCTTGATGACCGCGCGGCCGAGATTCCCGGTCAGCAGGCGAATGCCGCCGTCCGGTGCGAAGGGATCCGTCGCGGGGCGCAGGACGTCGGGGTCCAGCGATTGCCCGGGGGCCGGGCGCCAACGCAGGCGGCCCTCGTCCAGGAATGGCTCCTGCGCGTACGCCGCGAGACCGTCGCCGCACACGGTCGTGACGTCCGGGTGCAGCAACCCGGCCTCTAGCAGTTCCCGCACGACGAAGCCCATGCCGCCGGCTGCATGGAAGTGATTCACGTCGGCCTGTCCGTTCGGGTATATCCGCGCGAGCGACGGGGTGATCCGCGACAGGTCCGAAAAATCCTGCCAGTCGATCGCAATGCCCGCGGCAGCGGCGATCGCGACCAGGTGGATCGTGTGATTGGTCGAGCCGCCGGTAGCGAGCAGCCCCACCATTGCGTTGACCATTGCGCACTCGTCGACGACGCGACCCATGGGCCGGCAGTCGCCACCCGCCGCGGCGATCGCGGCGGCGCGCCTCGCAGTAGCCTGCGTAAGGGCCTGACGCAACGGCGTGCCTGGATTGACGAAAGCGCTGCCCGGCAGGTGCAGGCCCATCACCTCCATCAGCATCTGGTTGCTGTTGGCCGTGCCGTAGAACGTACAGGTGCCGGGCCCGTGATAGGACTCGGCCTCGGCTTTCAGCAGCTCCGGGCGGCCGACCTTGCCTTGGGCGTAGAGCTGGCGGATGCGTGACTTCTCGGCATTCGGCAGCCCGGAGGTCATCGGCCCGGCCGGCACGAACAGTACCGGCAGGTGTCCGTACGTGAGCGTGCCGATCAGCAGGCCCGGCACGATCTTGTCGCAGACCCCGAGGCAGAGCGCCGCGTCGAACATGTCGTGCGAAAGTGCGATCGCAGTGGACATCGCGATGACGTCGCGACTGAACAGCGAAAGCTCCATCCCGGCCCGGCCCTGGGTGACACCGTCGCACATCGCCGGGACGCCGCCTGCCACCTGCGCGGTTGCGCCCGCGGCCAGCGCGGCAGCCTTGATGATGCCCGGGTAGTCCTGCAGCGGCTGGTGAGCCGACAACATGTCGTTGTAGGCGGTGACGATGCCGATGTTCGGTCGCACGCCCGCCGCCAGCTCGGATTTCTCGGCGGCACTGCTCGCGGCGAACCCGTGGGCGAGGTTGCCGCAGGACAGCCGCGCACGGCGTGTTCCCTGGGCGCCGTGCGCCGCGATGCGCTCCAGATAGTCCCGGCGTTGCGGCTCGCTGCGAGCGCGGATTCGTCCGGTGACGTCGGCGACAACCGGGTGCGTCACGACAGGTCGTCCTCGTGCCAGGTGCGGCCGTCGCGCTCGATCAGTGCCACGGCGGCACTCGGTCCCCAGCTGCCGCTGGTATACGACCTGGGCACGATTCCCTGCTGGTTCCACGCGGCAAGGATCTGGTCGGTCCAGCGCCACGCAGCCTGCAATTCATCCACGCGCATGAACAGCGTCGGCCGCCCCCGGATCACGTCGAGCAGCAGCCTTTCGTAGGCGCCCGGGCTGCGCCCCCCGAATGTCTCGTTGAAGCTCAGGTCGAGGGCGGTCTGCCGAAGCTTCATCTCGCCCGGCCCGCGCTGCTTGCTCATCATCAGCAGGCGGATACCTTCGTCCGGCTGTAGACGCATCACCAGCCGGTTCGGATGTATCGCACCCGCGCTCTCCGGATACAGCTCATGCGGCGGCGTGCGAAACTGCACGACGATCTCCGAGGCGCGCGAGGGCAGGCGCTTCCCGGTGCGCAGGTAGAACGGGACACCCGACCAGCGCCAGTTCTCGACGCCGGCCTTGACCGCAACGAAGGTCTCGGTGCCGCTTGCTGCGGCCGCATCATGCTCCTCGAGATAGCCGGGCACCGGCTGTCCGTCGATGACGCCCGCACGGTACTGGCCGCGGACGGTGAGGTGAGCGGCATCAGCGCCGCCGATCGGGGCCAGCGACTTCAGCACCTTGAGCTTCTCGTCTCGCACTGCGTCGTCGTCGAGCGTGATCGGCGGCTCCATCGCCGTGAGGCAGAGCAGCTGGAGCATGTGGTTCTGCACCATGTCCCGCAGTGCGCCCGCCTGGTCGTAATAGCTCCAGCGTCCGCCGACGCCGACCGTCTCGGCGACCGTGATCTGCACGTGATCGACGAAAGTACGGTTCCACAGCGGCTCGAAGAGACCATTGGCGAAGCGCAGCACCATCAGGTTCTGGACCGTCTCCTTGCCGAGGTAGTGATCTATGCGAAAGATCTGCTGCTCGGAGAAGCTTGCGCCGATCGCAGTATTGATGGCCGTAGCCGAGGTGAGATCCTTGCCTAGCGGCTTCTCGAGCACCAGGCGGGTCAGCGGCGTGACGAGGCCGGCGCCGGCCAGGTTGGACGCGATCGGACCAAACAGCTCCGGCGCCGTCGCGAGGTAGAAGCAACGCACTGTTGCCTCGCGACCAGCCAGCGCATCGCAAAGGGTCCCGTAGGCTGGAGCTTCGGTCGCATCAAGCTCGACGTAGTCGAGGCGCCCGGCAAATCGGCGCCACACGTCCTCCTCGAACTGCCCGGCGGGAAGTTGGGTCGCGCAGGCCTCCCTCACCAGCTCACGATAGTCGTCGCGGCTCATGCCTCCGCGCGAAACGGCGATGATGCGCCCGTCGGGCGGCAGGCGGTTCTCGTGGTCGAGGTGATACAGCGCCGGAAGCAGCTTGCGCTTGGCAAGGTCGCCCCGGCCGCCAAACACGACCATGTCGAACGGCTGCATGATCAATGTGGTCTTCGATTGCTGCATGTCCGGGCCGTGGTGACTTCCGTCGACTTCCATCGGTGGGCCCCCAGGCGCGGGCCCGCGGGCTGCCTCATGCGGTCCGGCGGTTACGCAGCCGTTCGGCGTAGAGCTGCTGCATGACGATCTTAGGCTCTCGATCCACGGTGAAAAGGCCCCAGTGCTTCTCGGGCTCCAATGGGTCCGATGAACCCTTCCAGGGCTCGTCGAATGCCTCGAACACGAAAGTCAGGATGCGCTCGCTGCTGGTCCACTCCATCAGGTCCTGGTAGTAGATCGCCTGCAGTTCCTGCGACGAGTTCTCGGGATTGATGCCGCGCCCGTTGGAGTTCGTCGCCCAGCCCGCCTCGCTGATGACCACCGGCTTGTCCGGATACAGGCTCGCGACGCTGTGATAGTTGTCCTTGGAGTAATGCAGCGCGTCGTGCACGTGCTTGTACTCCCAGACCGGGTAGGTGTGCAGCGAGATGAAATCCAGCTCACGCACCAGGTCGCACAGCTTTTCCCGCCACGGCACGTAGTTCTCGCAGAACGTCACGGGCTGCGGCACGCCGTCCTTGACGCGACGGACATGCTGGATCATCCGTTCGACCGGCACGAAATGGTCGGTCCAGTCGACGGTCGCTTCGTTGCCGACCGCCACCGAGAACACGATGTCGTCATTGTGGCGTGCGAGCGTAATGAGCCGCTCGACCTCGGCGTCGTTCTCGGCCACGTTCGCTTCCAGCTGTTCCTCGCTGTAAGTGGCGCCCCACGGACAACCGAAGTTGTTCATCTCGGCACCCAGGTGAGCGCCCAGCATCACCTGGAAATCGAGGCGATCCCGCCGGATCACCTCCAGCACGCGTTCGGCGTGCACACTGCAGTCGTAGAGGCGCAGCAGTCGCCAGTGCTTGTGCAGTATGTGCAGGTCCTCGCGGATCTCCGCCAGCGACGGGTACAGCCTCTCCCCTGGGCTCTGGCCTCGGCGATAGCCCGAGTAGCAGATTGCGTTTCCATATGGGAGCTTGAGCATCGGCGATCGTCTCCGGGTCTACACGTACTTCGGGTTGCCGTCCTTGTCCCACAGGCCCCAGTAGGCGCCGACGTCGCCTTCGACGCCCACCTTCCAAGCCTCGTCGAACGCCGAGAAGTAGAAGACTTCGACGCCGTCCTGCCTGGCCCAGCGGTACGTGTCGATGAAGTAGCGCATGGCGCCCTCAACCGACGGCACGGCACCGTGGAAGGCCGTGCCGGTGTGCGGCCAGCCCGTCTCGCTGATGATGACCCGCTTGCCGCCTGCCACCGCGACGGTGCGGCGGTACATCGTCTGCATGTACGCGATTGCCTCCTCGCGCGGGCAGCCCTCCCAGAACGGGTAGCAGTTGGTCAGAACCACGTCGCAGGCCGCCGTGACCCGCGGATGCTTTTCAAAGAGGAAATAGGCGTCCACGTATCCCACCGGCACTCCAGGCACTGCCTGCTTTACGCGTTCGATGTAGCCGAGCAGCTCGTCCTCGGACATGTCTTCGCGCAGAAGCACCTCGTTGCCCACCGCCAGTATGTCGGCATGCCCTGCCTGCGCGACTGCGATCGCCCCGGCGATCTCGCGCTCGTTGATCTCACGGTCGGTACCCAGCCAGGCGCCTACCAACGTCTTCAATCCCATTTCGCGAGCGATGCGCGGCGTCTGCTCATGGCCGTCCGTGCACGAGAAGCTGCGCACCCAGCCCGTGTAGGGACGGATGATTCCAAGGCGCGCGCCAATCTGCTGCTCGCTGACGATCGAACCAGGCGCCTGGCCCTCGAGGTAGGGACTGAAGCACAGGCCGTGCACGCCCGCATGCAGGACTTCGGCAAACTCGCCGGCCAGGTTGGCGAGTTCCTCGGGTGACAGCGCAGGCGGAGGCGGTGCCCCCTGCCCATCGGCGCCGGCTCCTCGCCCATGGAGGCCGGCCAGCGCTGGAATCCGCGGCGCAGACGGCGCGCGCCTCCAGGCTGGCTGTTCGGCTTCGTGCAGGTCCGAGGCGGAGCGGCCGACCACGGCCTCCGGGTGCTCGGCTACGGCGAATGCCGGAACCGCCGGCGGCACGGCCGCAGGTGTGGCGGCGACATCCTCGTCCGGCTCGGGTCCGCGCCGGGCCGCAAGCTCAGCCGACATCTGCTGCACCATCGCCTCGTCGATCTCGTAGAACCATAGCGCCGCAACCGCAGCGATGGCGGCGATGGCCGGGATCACGCTCATCATCAGCACGATGCCATGGACGGTGCGCGGACCCTGCGCGATGTTCGGCAGGTACCCGAAATACGCCAGCAGCCAGCCGGCGCCTGCGCCGCCGATTGCCCACCCGAACTTCTGCGCGAAGGACGCCGCCGAGAAGATCAGCCCGGTGGCCCGGCGGCCCCACTTCCACTCCGAGTAGTCCGCCGTGTCGGCGTACATCGCCCAGACCAGCGGCGCAGTCGGTGCCGCACAGAAATTGATGATCGTGTTGGCCGCCCAGACCAGCTTGATGTTCTCCGGCGGCACGAAATAGAAGCCGATTGTCAGCAGCGCGGTCAGCGACATCGACACGAGGTAGAATTTCCGCTTGCCGAAGCGCTTCGCGAGCGGCGAAGTCGCCATGACGCCAAGGATGAAGGCAACCGCCCCTGTGGTCATCACCGGACCGAAGTACCCGCTGCCGTTCGGCACCACGTAGTCGAAATAGTAGATAGTGACGGTGTTGCGGATATTGCCGAACGTCAGCGCCGCTATGCCGACCCCGCACAGCACGACCCACGGACGATTGCGCAGCAGGTCCTTCAAGTCGGTCGACAGCGAGGTTTCCTGCTTCGGCGGCGGCTGCACCCGTTCGCGAGTCATGGCGAATGTCGCGAAATAGAGCAGCACCGCGAAGACCGAGTAGACGACCATCGTCATCTGCCAGCCGTACGCTGACGTGTCGCTGCCGCCGAAATACCTGACCAGCGGCAGTGCCGTATTGACGATGATGAATACCGGAATCAGCGCCATCACGAACCTGTAGGAGGTGACGCTGGTGCGTTCCTTGGAATCCGGCGTCAGCACGCCGAGCAGCGCCGAGTACGGAATGTTGATCGCCGAGTACGCGAACATCATCAGCATCAGCGTAACGTACGCGTACACGATGCGGGCCGTGCCGGTGAAGCTCGGTGCGGTGAACGCGAGGACCGCGGTCACGGCCATCGGGATGGCCATCCAGACCAGGTAGGGCCTGAAGTGCCCCCAGCGAGTCTCGGTGCGGTCGGCGATGGTGCCGATGATCGGGTCGACGAACGCGTCGGCGATGCGGGTCACCAGCATCATCGTGCCCATCGTGGCGGCGCCCAGCAGGAATACGTCCGTGTAGAACTTCGCCATGAAGATCGCGAACATCTGCCAGAACATGTTCGACGCGAGGTCGCCGAGGCCGTAGCCGAACTTCTCGGTCACGGTTAGTTTGTAGTTTTCGGTTTTCACAGGGTCCCCCGAAGCGCCACGCGAGGCGCATCACAATCAGCGTTTCTTCTGGTACGGCAGCCGGCCCTTGCCGCGCGGCCCGGGCTCGCGGTAACCGCCGACCCGGTCGTATACACGAACGTAGTCGACGACCAGCTCGGCCGGAAACTTCGTCTCTGGATTTGGAACTCCCGGGAAATCACCGCCGACCGCGACGTTCATCACGATGTAGAACGGCTGGTCAAAGGGCGCGGGCCAGGGATTCACGTCGGCACTGCTGCGGGCCTCGATGCCCTTGCCGTTGCGCGTCTTGCTGCAGCTCCACCAGAACGTCTGCGTGGCCCAGACCTCGCCGTCCACGGACCAGCGGATCTCGCCCGGCTCCCACTCGACGGCGTAGACGTGGAAATCCGCCACCGACTGGCCTTCCGGGAACTTGTGCACGTGCGTGACCAGCGAGCGCTTGGGTGCATGCGACCCGAAGTGGACGCTGGCCAGGTACTCGGCCGGGCGCAGGCCGACGATCTCCATGACGTCGATCTCGCCGGACGCGGCCCAGCCGCCGTACTTGTCGTCCTGGGGCAACATCCAGATCGCAGGCCACAGTCCCTTGCCGTGCGGCACCCTGGCGCGGAACTCGAACTTGCCGTAGCGCTTGGTGAAGAGCGGCGTACCGTCGCGCTTGCGCGTCCGGATGCGCGCGGAGGTGTAGCCGCAGCCGTGCAGCGGCTCTTTCAGCGCGCGGATGTACAGCAGGCTGTCCCTGACGCAGGCGTTCTCGGGATCGCGCGTGTAGTACTGCAGCTCTTCGTTGCCCCAGCCCGGAACCCACTCGTGTTTCTTGTAGTCGAAGAACCCGTTGCCGAGTTCGAAGTCCCACTTGGTCGGGTCGATCACATCGCCGTCGAACTCGTCGCTCCAGACGAGCTTCCAGCGCCTGCTACTGGCTGTCATGGTGTCATCCGCCCGCGCCCACGACTTTCTTTACGTGGATCCCTGTGTGTTCGCCTATCAGCGCCCGGTACCACAGCGCGCTGTCCTTCAGAGTGCGCCGCTCGGTTTCGTAGTCGACGTGGACCAGGCCAAAGCGCTTCGAGTAGCCGTCTGCCCACTCGAAGTTGTCGAGCAGGCTCCAGACGAAGTAGCCGCGCACGTCGACGCCGCTCTCTAGCGCATCCGCCATGGCGGCGATGTGCGAGCGCAGGTAGCGGATCCGGTCGACGTCGGCCACGCGCCCATCGACGAGGCGATCCGCGTATGCGGCGCCGTTTTCCGTGATGTAGATCGGCGGCAGCCGGTAGTCGGCCTTCAGTCGCTCGAGCAGTTCCGTGAGGCCTGCCGGGAATACTTCCCAGCCCATGTCGGTGACTTCCCTGCCCGACCGGACCGGGTCCAGCGGCGCTCCCGTCCCCGAGACGTTGCGTGTGTAGTAGTTGATGCCGAGGAAATCGAGTGGGCGACGGATCACGTCCATGTCGCCTTCGAGTACGCATGGCGCGTCCTCGCCGAGAAAATCCAGTATGTCCTGCGGATACTGGCCGCGCAGCAGCGCATCCATGTACCAGCGGATGGTCAAGCCGTCATCGAGGCGTGCCCTGGCCATGTCCTCGGGCGAATCGGTTGCCGCATGGATCGGCGACTGGTTCAGGACTATGCCCAGCGGCGCCCTGCATCCCTGTGCGCGGAGCGCGTCGAGCGCCATTCCGTGGCTAAGCAGCAGGTGATGCGCCACCTGCATGGCCGCCTTCTGGCTGCGCAGGCCGGGCGCGAAGATGCCCGCTTCGTGGCCCAGCACGGCGACCACCCACGGCTCGTTGTGCGTGGCGATCGAAGCCGCCCGTTCGCCAAGGCGACGACCGACCTCGGCAGCATATTCTGCGAAGCGCAGTGCCGTGTCGCGGCTGACCCAGCCGCCTTTCTCCTGCAAGGCCTGCGGCAGGTCCCAGTGGTAAAGCGTCAGGTACGGCGCGATGCCGCGCTCGAGCAGCGTGTCGACCAGGCGGTCATAGAACGCGAATCCCTGCTCGTTCCATGCCCCCTCCCCGAGCGGCTGGACACGCGGCCACGCTATCGAGAAGCGGTAGGCATGAGCCTGCAGACCCGCGATCAGCGCGACGTCCTCGTCGACCCGATGGTAGTGGTCGCAGGCGCGATCGCCGTTGCTGCCGTCCTTGATCGTGCCCGGGCGCCGGCAGAACTCGTCCCAGATCGAGTCGCCCCGGCCGTCCTCGTGCGCCGCGCCCTCGATCTGGTAAGCGCTGGTAGCTACCCCCCAGACGAACTCGCGCGGGAACCGCGCGGCCAGCGCGCGTGTATTGGCGCTCACTTGTCCGCCCCTGCGGTCACGCCCGCGGTCACGCCCCGCGATGCGAACACAAGCGTGAATCGGAATGGCGCGAGCATGATAAGCGCGGCGCCTGGCTGCAACTTGCGCTGCAGCCAGGTTGTCACGGCAGTTACTTGCTGAAGCCGACGTAACCGACTGCGATCACGTTCAGTCCGTTGACCTGGAGGTTCGGGTTCTTGTCACCCGAGAACCTGACCGTGACCGATGTCACGCCCGTGGACTTCATTATGTCCATGGTGCCGTTGGAGCAGGTGAACGAGCTGAAGGGGATAACGTAGTTGAGTACACCGAGCGGCGCCGTTGGACTGCGACCGATCGTGGCGAGTGCCTGGTCGAAGGCACACAGCGCCGTCTGGGCCGAACCGTCCTGGTTGAACGACGTGTCGTTGTTAAGTTCTACGGTGTAGGTGGTGGCATTGCCACCGATTGCGCCCGGCACATCGCCCTGCGTAAAGATGTTGCCCATCTGGATCAGCATCTCTGTCGATTGGCTGATATCGAGCGGGGCCACGCTGGCTGCGTTCGGAGAGTTCGTCCCCGGGGCCTTGATCGTGACCGCCGCGTAGTCCGCGGCCGTGGTCGGGGGAATGTTGGAGTTGGGCTGGCAATTGGTGCCGTCGGGCGGGCCGCCGTTGGAATTCGCCTGGGCCTGGATCGCGTAGAACTGCGTGGCGTCCATCGAGCCCTGGTTGAACGAGAAGCAGCCGTAATTGATGTTGCCGCCGAAGTTCGCGTAGACGTCGCCGTCCTGCACGGAGTGCAGGAACGCGCCGTTGGTCTGCGAAGCGTACGCGACGTAGTTGGAGGCGAAGAGCGCATACGGCGTTGCATCCACGCTCGGCCCGCCACCGCCATCGTCGGGAGCCGGGTTCGTCACCCCGCCACCACCGCAAGCCGCCAGCGCCATGGCCGCGCCGATCACCGCAGGCGAAAGCACCCCACGCCAGTTCCTCGACACGTTGTTCCACGTCGTCATTGCATTCTCCTTCCGAGACATTGCGGCCCCCAGTTAAGTCGTCGCATGGCGCTCTGCGCAGGCTACTGTAACGCCTGCTCGGGCATCTCGACGGCGCTAGATTAGAAAGCGCTTTCAAAACCAAATCTAGCACAAGGCTTCCCGCCCGTGTCAATGAAGCGGGCCGCTGATTATTGCTGCAATGCGACAGTTCCGGGTCGTGCTACCGCTAAGTGGCCGGGTGGTGCGGATGTCGGCGCAGCTGCTACCGTGTTTTCCATGGACCCGGAACGCGAGGCCCCGTCCGACGACATGCGCCGCAAAGGTCGCGAACCGACGCGCACCGCATGTCGCCGGCGCGGTTGCAATGCAGCATCGCACGCAGCGCTCGCCATCGCGCTCACTGCGCTGCTCGCCCCCCCACTCTCGCCGGCAGCGGAGATCATCGAGCAGACGATCAAGGTTCCAGTGACGCTGCGCGTGCCCGGACAACCGGACCTGCAGCAGGACATCGCCGTGACGATCGTCCGCGAGGCGGCGACGAACCCGCGGCCGTTCCTCGTGCTGCTGCACGGCCGCGGGGCGAGCCAGGCTGAGCGAACGGCGATGGGCCTGAAGACCTATCCGGCCAATTCGCATTACTTCGCCTCGATGGGCTTCGTGGTGCTGGTGCCGACGCGCGTCGGCTACGGCGTCTCGGGCGGCCCCGACGTCGAATACACCGGGACGTGCGAGTCCAAGCGCTTTGCAGACGGGGCAGCAGTCGCAGTCAGCGAGACGCGCCAGGTCCTCGCGTACGCGGAACGGCTGTCCTATGTCGATCCGGATCAGGGGATCGTCGTCGGCGAATCCTTCGGCGGCCTGGTTGCGATTGCAGTTGCCGCAAGTGACATCCGTGGCGTGGTTGCCGCAGTCAACATTTCCGGTGGTGATGGCGGCAATGCCCGGAATCGGGCCGACCAGCCGTGCCGGCCGGACCAGATGCGGGAGACCTTCGCCCGCTACGGCAGCACCAACCGGCTGCCGACACTTTGGATGTACAGCGCCAACGACCGGGTGTGGGGACCGGTCTACCCCAGGCAGTGGTTCGCGGCCTTCACCCAGGCTGGCGGACGCGGGCAGTTCATCGACCTGCCCGCGGACAAGAACAACGGCCACTACATCTTCAATCGCAATGCCGCGGCCTGGCACCCCGCATTCGAGGGCTTCGTAAACCGGCTGGACCTCGTCAACGCGCAGCGTTGACGCCTCGACTCAGCCCCGCAGCTGGCGCGTCGATTCGCGGATCGCGAGCGTGGCCGCAGGCACTTTCGCGGCAGGCTTCCGCGCCTCGATCAGGTCGATCAACGCCTCGGCCGCGGCTCCACCAATCTGCTTGATGGAACGGTGGACGGTCGTGAGCGGAGGGATCGTGAACGACGACATCAGCAGGTCGTCGAAGCCGACGACGGAAACGTCCCGCGGCACCTGCAGGCCCCTGCGGTGCAAGGCGAGCATCGCCCCGTAGGCGGTCTGGTCGTTCGCGGCGAATACGGCGCTAAATTTCGCCCCCGAATCGAGCAGCTTGCTCATCGCCGCATAACCGCCTGCATCCGTGTAGTCGCCGGCCACTACCAGCGTCTTTACCTCTGCAATCCTCGCCGCGGCCAGGGCAGCCTTGTAGCCCTCGTATCGCTGCAGCGAGTCCAGGTGGTCGGACGGCCCCGAGATGAATGCGATCCTCCGATGTCCCTGCCCGACCAGGTACTCGGTCGCGAGGCGCGCGCCCGGCGCCCCGTCGACATCGAGCGAGTAAATACGGCCGCCGGCGACGCGCCGCCCGGTCACGACCAGCGGAATACTCTGCGATACGCTGATGAGTTCCCGGGCCGACAGGCAACTGTTCATCAGGATGATGCCTTCGACACGCCGGTTCACCAGGTGGTCGATGGCCCTGCGCTCGTCGCCCTCGCGCAAGTGCCCGCTCGCGAACAGCGCCGAATAGCTGGCACGCGACAAGCCCATCTCGATCGCCGCCAGCGCCTCGCCATAGAAGGGGCTGTCGATGGCCTGGATCACGACCCCGACGCTCATCGACTTTCCGCCCGCGAGCGATCGCGCCACGGGATTCGGCATGAACCGCAGCTTGGCGATCGCGGCTTCGACGGCGCGTACTTTCGCTTCGCGTACTTTTGCCGTGCCGTTCAGGATGCGCGAGACGGTGCTCGGCGATACACCGGCCTCCTTCGCGACCATCTCGAGCGTCACCGCCGAGCCGTTCGAGGCTGCTGAAACGCGACTCTGCAGCTCTGATCTACGCATGCTTCGCGCCTCCCCTTGTGTATCCCCGCCCAGCAGCGCTGAAAGTGCTCCCTGCGCGCACATTGCGGTGCGCTCATTGTGCGGCGCCGCAGCAATAACTGCGAGGCGCCAGGATTTTACAGCGTCATCGCGCCAACCGCATTGACAAGGATGGCGGCAGTTCGTTAGTTTCTGCAAGCGCTTTCAAAATACTCACGGTCGCCGCAGAAGCGCGACGCACGACGCCCGGGACTTGCAGGAGTCGGGCCTGATGTTGGCGATGAGGGGGATGCAGATGGTTCCGATACAGGTGATCGTTGCTTCGCCACTTCGCTCCGTGAAGAGGGTCGCCGCGCTCGGCGCCTGCCTGATACTCGCGGCCTGCGGCGACAGCCAGAACTACAACAGTCACCCGGAGTACGTCACCGTAGGCGGCGACGTCTCGGGGCTGACAGGCACAGTCACCCTGCTGAACACTGTCACTCAGACCGGCAGGAACGGCAAGACCACTACCGGCACCGACACCCTCAGCCTGGCAGCGAACGGCTCGTTCACGTTCGGGCTGCAGGTCGCGCACGGCTCGAGCTATGCCGTCACCATCAAGACGCAGCCCCCGGGCCAGCTGTGCAGCATCACGGGCGGCGCGGGCACTGCGACTTCCAACGTCAGGTCCGTGGCTGTCTCCTGCAAGTCCGACGTGACCATCGGCGGCTTGATCTCAGGCCTCACCGGCACCGTGGTGCTGCAGAACAACGGCGGAAACCCCCTCGCCACCGCATCGGACGGTTCGTTCACTTTCACCTCGGCGGTACAGTCCGGCTCCGCCTATGCAGTCTCTGTCCGTACGCAGCCCGCGGGCCAGGTCTGCAGCGTGACGAATGGTTCCGGAACGGCGAACGCAAACGTGACGGACGTCGCCGTGGTGTGCGCGGTGTTCACGCTCCGTCCGTTGCCCGCCATCTATGCGACCGGCCAGTCCGTCAACTACAGCGCGTTCCGGGCCGGTGGGCCCGCAGTCGGCGAGGTCCCGAGCGACGCCGACGTCCTGCAGGATCTCAGCCTACTCCGGACCGCCGGCTTCAACCTGCTGCGGCTGTTCGGGGCAGATGACGTGTCCGACAAGATTCTCAGGCTCGCGGCGGCTAACTTCCCGGAAATGAAATTCCAGCAGGGCATCGCCCTCGCCGGCATACCGGTTCCTGCAGCTGCATCCTGCCAGGATCCCGCCGGCTTCAACGACCAGCAGATCGCCCGGGCCATCGCCCTCGCCAACACCTACTCGAACGTCGTGACGGTCGCGGTCGGAAATGAAACCTCGTTCTTTTCTCTGTACATGCCCACCCCGTGCCTGGCGAGCTACATCAACCGTGTCCGCAACAGCGTGACGCAGCCGGTCACGACCGAGGACGACTGGACCTTCTACGCGGGCCTGACGACGGCCGGCGGGGATCGTGCCGCCGTGAGGCCCGACACGATCCTGCCGCTGATCGACTTTGCCGCGATCCACACCTATCCGTTCCTGAACGCCTGCAATTCCGACAACCCCAGCTGCCCATGGGACTGGCGGCAGACCGGCGTCCCTGCCGGCCAGGCGAGGGCCGCCGCGATGATGAATGCGGCACTCGGCTACACGAAGAGTACTTACACGCGGGTCGCCAACTACCCTTACACCAACCTGGCGGGCCAGGTCGTGACCACCGGCGCGTCGTTGCCGATCACGGTCGGCGAGACCGGGTGGAAGGCCGTGCAGACCAATCCGAATGCAGACATCGAAACCTATGCGGCGCTGCCGGTCAACGAGAAGTGGTACTACGACCTGATGAACTCCTGGCGCGGGTCGGCGGGCGGGCCCGTGACAGTGTTCTTCTTCGAGGCGTTCGACGAGGAGTGGAAGGGCATCGACGATGGATGGGGCCTGTGGACCAGGGAACGGGCGCCGCGTTACGCGCTGTGCGGCACGCCGGCCGCCGGCGGCCCGTGCACCACCCCTGACCCGTACCAGGGCGCCGGCTATTACACCGGCCCCTGACCGGCGAGCGGGCCGGTGACGGCCCGTCGCACTCACGAACGACTGCCAATACAGCTGCTGCGGGAGACCACCGTGAACATCAACGCCTACAGTCGATCCCTGGCAGCCGCCACGGTGCTGCTGGCCGCGCCGGCGCTGGCCGAACAGTTCGGCCCGCTGGAGGTCTCGGGATTCGCGAAGAACGAGTACAGGTTGTGCGACAACTGCACCGACGGGCAGGTGAACAAGGCCGCATATGACCCGCGTGGCGTGCTGAACCCGCCGACGCCGATGGTCAACCAGCCGGGCGAATCGGGTTTCCACACGCACAACCTGGGCCTGGCACAGTTGAACCTCGGCCTGACCCACGAGTTCGACAATGCCATCCGGCTCGAGGGCATGGTCGCCGGCCGCGTTCGCAACAGCGGCCCGGACATCTACGACAACTACATGATCGACCTCTATGGCGGAATCTCGCACCCGCAGTTCGGCTCGGTCCTGGTCGGCAAGATGACCTCCCGCGCCTGGACGCGCCTTGACGATTTTGCATACCCACTTGGCTTGTCGAGCCCCTGGGCGGAGTCCGGTGCCGGCTATGGCGTGATACCCGAAGCCATCAGGGTTGCCACGCGCGGCTTCGCGATCGGCCGTGGCACGATCCGTTTCGAGGGTACCGCCGGCCAGGCAGACAAGCGCAAGCCACTCAACCCGTCGTCCACCGTCGTTCCGCCACCGTCGCCGAAGCTCTACGAGGTCTTCGTCCAGTACAGCAACGAGAAGAACCTGGTCGAACTGATCTACCAGGAAAGCAACGGCGGCCGGCAGAGTTCCTTCATGAAGGGTGCGTTCTACGGCGCTCAGGGCGACACCAACGGCCCGGCGACGTCGCCGGGATACGAGAAGCCGTCCCAGCATGTGCTGGTTCTCCAGGGCAAGTACTGGATGAACCCGACCTGGAGCTTCACCTACGGCATCAAGCAGGACTGGTGGTCTGGCCAGCAGCAGCAGTGCGACTACGGACCGGTTTCGCCGATCGCGAGTGACTGCTTCTGGGACCAGCCGGGCTTCAACTACGCCAGCGACTTCAAGATGCACGACGCAACCGAGTACGACGTGTTCCTCGGCGCAGCCTATAACTGGCATTTGTGGACCTTCACGCTAGGCGGTGTCCACATGAACAAGGCCTACACGCGCACGCCGACCGAGTGGGGCCAGAGCAATACGGCCACGTTCCTCAACCTCGGCGTCTACCGGACAGTGCCTGAAATCCCGATGTTCAAGGGCGTGACCGTCGAAGTCTACGGCGGGCTCGGCCGGGTGATGTTCGGGCGTCAGGGTCCGGCGCCGCTGGGCATGCCGAGCAACACTGCGTTCGGGGACGTCGACCCGCGCGCCAGCGAATCATCGAATGACCTGGTTCTCGGCATGAACCTGAAGTTCTGAGGATGCAGCCCATGCGCAAATTCGACTTGATCCCTGTAGCACGGACTGCACCGGGACGCTCTGCTGTCGTCATGGTCGCCGCTGCGTGCCTGACGCTGCTGTTGACCGTCGGCCCCGCCGCCGCCTCGGCACCCGACGGCGCCGTCGCGGTCGGGCTCGGCACGTATTACACCAAGCCCAGGAGCGGTATCTTCGGTCTCGGCGCGGACCCGACGCCCCCGATGGCGGAGTACCGCAGCGGTGACGCACTCGGCAAGGCGGCACCGACCAACCAGTGGTACTCGTCGGTGATGTTCCAGAGGTGGTCGCAACCGATCCACGCGCATCCGATGACCTATCGGGCGACCGAGGAAGGTTTCGAACTGGGTCTCCCGACGCAGCAGGTCGCAGTAGAAGACAAGGGCAGGAAGGTGGAAGTCCGCTTTCCGCACGTGGCCGCGGTCGTGGTCGCTCCGCTCGCGTTCAAGCCCAGGGATGCACGGCTGTCCGGTTTCTCCGACTGGCTCGCCCAGATCAGCATGGCTTCCGCCGAAGGCGAGTCCCTGAAAGTCACCGTGCTTCATGGCAGCCCGTTCAGCTACTACGAGTGCAGCAAGGGCGACGTGCGCTTCCGCCTCGCCTCCGCACCCCAGGTCCTGTCCGATCCAAGGGACTCGTCGCACGACGGCCGCGTTGCCGCTTTCACGGTCGACGGTCACTCCTACGCGATATTCGCGCCCACCGGCGCCAGCTGGGACTGGGCCGAGCCGACGGAACTGGTGCTGCACCTGCCGGCGACGGCCCGCTATTTCTCGGTCGCCGGGCTGCCGGACAACCGCGAGGCGACGATCCGTGACTTCCTCGCCGTCGCCTACGCCTTCCCGACCGACACGCGAGTGGAGTGGGCGTACGACCAGAAAGCCAGTGCCGTGCGTACGACATTCCGCGTCGAGACTGTTGCCAAGGAGGGCAGCAACAAGTCGACATTGATGGGCTTGTACCCGCACCAGTGGGCGAGCGTTGCGCCGACGCCCGCCTCGCAACACCAGTTCGAGTCCGTGCGCGGGCCGATACGTCTCATCCAGGGAAACAGCTTCGCGCTCAGTCGCGCCTATCGCGGCGTCGTGCCGCTGTGGAGCGGCCTCCAGGACGCTGCCAGCAGGGAAAGCGTCGCCAGCCTGCTGGTCGGCGACTACGCGAAGTCGGGCCAGCTGTTCACCACGCCGCATCGCGGCACCTACTGGATCGGCAAGGCGCTCGGTGCGGTCGCGCAGCTGATGTCCGTGGCCGAAGCCGAAGGCCAGATGAAGACGCGCGATTCGCTGCTGGCGCTGCTCGAGAAGCAGCTCGAGGCCTGGTTCGATGGCAGGCACTCCACTTACTTCGTGCAGGATGCGAGCCTCGGGACGTTCATCGGGCTGCCGGAGGAATACAGCAGCGTCAACAACATGAACGATCACCACTTCCACTATGGCTACTGGATCATGGCCTCGGCCCATGTCGCGCTGCGGAATCCGGGCTGGGGATCGAATGAGAAGTGGGGAGGCATGGTCAACAAGATCGTTGCAGACGTCGCCAACGACGAGCGCGGTCGCGCGGATTTCCCGTTCCTGCGGAATTTCGACCCGTACGAGGGTCACTCCTGGGCCTCCGGCGACGCGGACTTCGATGCTGGCAACAACCAGGAGTCATCGTCGGAAGCCGTGAACGCCTGGGCGGGCCTGATCCTGTGGGGAGAAGCCACGCGCAATGACAGGCTCAGGGACCTGGGAATCTACCTGTACACGAGCGAGATCGCGTCGGTGCAACAGTACTGGTTCGACCTCGACCAGCAGGTGCTCGCGAAGGAATTCGGCAAGCCCTTTGCCAGCATGGTGTTCGGCGGCAAGTACGCCTACAACACCTGGTGGACCGAGGAACCGCGCCAGATCCTCGGGATCAACCTGCTGCCGATCACGCCCGCATCCACCTACCTCGGCGCGGATCCGGCCTTCATCCGCAGGACCATGGCCGCACTTCCCGGCGAGGTGAAGTTCTACGAGAAGCACGGCGCAACCGACGGCACGCCCGCCGATATCTGGCAGGACGTGCTTGTCTCGTTCCTTGCGCTCGCGGACCCCAACGCTGCGTTCGCCATGTGGAACCGCCGCGGCAGCGTCGAGTTCGGAGATACGCGCACGCGCACGCTCTACTGGATACTGAGCCTCAAGGAAATGGGCGCGCCTGACTTCTCGGTGACCGCGGACACGCCACTCTATGCTGTGTTCAAGGACCAGGCCGGCGCGCAGACCTACCTCGCGTACAACGCGAGCGAGGCGCCGATACAGGTGACCTTCAGCACGGGCAAGACAATGGACGTGCCGGCGAAATCGCTCGCTCGGGCCCGCTGACCGCGGAGGCATGAGGAGACAACGGGCGGCGCGCCGGCAGTCGACGCCGGGCCTCGGAGTCGTATTATCCTGACGGGTCAGCCAGCACGCCTGGCGCCGTTCCGGCATTCCATTGCACCTGATCGCCACCTGTCCTGAGGAAACCAAGCCCGCCCTGGTTCACGAACTCGAGGGGCTCGGCGCAACCGGCCTCAAGCCCGGCTTTCGCGCCGTCGAATTCCAGGCTGACCACGCGCTCTACTACGAGCTGCACCTGAAACTGCGGACCGCGAGCCGCATCCTGCGCGTCATCAAGGAGGTGCCGGCTAGAACGCCTGAAATGCTGCACTCGCAGGCCCGGCGCATTCGCTGGTCGGAAATCTTCGACGCACGCCACGGCTTTCTCGTCGAGAGCCTGGGTGCCGACACCGAGGGCGGCGGCATGGCGCCGAAGCAGGTCATCACCCAGGTGCGGGAGGCCATTCGCGACGTCTTCAACCGCGCGGGCGACGGGGTCCCGCGCGTCGACACCGAGGACCCGAAGGTCGTCGTCGTCGCACACCTCGCGCGCGGCCGCTGCATGCTGAGCCTGGACACCTCGGGCAAGTCACTGCACAAGCGCGGCTATCGCGAGCCGGGGCACCCCGCGCCGATCAAGGAAACGCTTGCGGCCGCGATACTCATCATGGCGGGCTACGACGGCACGCAAGCGTTGCTGGACCCGATGTGCGGCAGCGGCACGCTCGCCATCGAGGCGGCGATGATGGCGGTTCGAAAGGCGCCGCAGATCCATCGAAAGAAGGGCGAGTTCCACTTCGAGTGGCTCAAGGACTTCGATCGAGAACTGTGGCGCGCCACCCAGGACAGGGTGCGAGCCGAGAAGCTCGATGCGCCGATCGCGCCCGTGTTCGCGTCAGACATCAGCGAAAAGTACCTGGCGATGGCCCGCAAGAGCGCGCTCGATGCCCGCGTCGAGCGCTACATCAGTTTCAGTACCGCTCGCTTCCAGGACGTCGAGCCGCCCGCCGCGCGCGGGCTGCTCGTGACCAACCTGCCCTACGGCGAGCGGATCGGCAGCGACGAGGGCGAGGTGCGCCAGCTTTACGAGGAGGTCGGCGACACGCTCAAGAACAAGTTCGCCGGCTGGCAGGCCGCGATCCTCGCGGCCAGCGCGTCGCCCCACAAGTCGATCGGGCTGAAGCCGAGCCGATCCATTGCCCTGATGAACGGCAGCATTCCCTGCAGGCTGCTGCTGTTCGACCTGTACGCCGGAAGCCGGCGTGTGCAGGCGCGGGTATCATGATCCACGGCCCTGGGGGGCCTGCGCCGCGACATCCGGTTAGGCATGCGAAGACGGGGGGATCACGATGCGTCTTTTCCAGGAAAAGTGCGCCTGCTGCGGCCAGCGAACCGGCGAACGGTTGGACGACAAGCCCACCTGCGGAGCGTGCCGCCAGGTGCTTGCCCTGAAGCTGGCGGCGGCCAGGGAGCGACTCCACGCCTGCCCGGTCGACGGCGCCCAGATGACGAAGATGATCGCCCACATGATGATCATCGACCGTTGCCCAAGCTGCCATGGAGTGTGGCTCGACGCTGGGGAACTCGACTGCCTTACCGCAGACGCCGCACGTGACGCGATGCTGGCAATCGCACGCGGCGCATGGTCCGCGTCATGAACCGGGAGCGCAGGCCGGCCTGAAGCGGCCCGGTCACGACACCCATGACACTCACCGCTCAGATCGCCGTACTCCTCGCCGCGACGGTCGTCGCCGTACCCCTGTTCCGGCGATTCAAACTCAGCGCTGTGCTTGGCTACCTCGCGGCCGGCGTCGTCATCGGACCGTGGGGGCTCGGGCTCTTCAAGGACGTCGAGAACATCCTGCACTTCGCGGAATTCGGCGTGGTGCTGCTGCTGTTCGTGATCGGGCTCGAGCTGCAGCCATCGCGGCTGCGCGTGATGCGACGCGCGGTGTTCGGTGGCGGCGGCCTGCAGGTCACGGTTACCACGGCAGTGCTCGCGGCTGCCGCCAGGGCACTCGGAATGCCGTGGCCGGCGGCGCTGGTGATCGCGTTCTCGCTTTCGCTGTCGTCGACCGCGCTGATCCTGCAGGTGCTGGCCGAGCGTGGCGAGCTGACCGCCCGGCACGGCCGCGCCGCGTTCGCGACCCTGCTCTTCCAGGACCTCGCCATCATGCCGGCGCTGGTCGCGCTGCCCCTGCTCGGTGGCTCGGGCACCATGTCGCTCGACTGGAAAGCGATCGCGTTGCCGATCGTGGCGGCAGGGGTCGTAGTAACCATTGGCCGCTATGCGCTGCGCCCCGCACTGCGCATCATCGCCGCCACCCGCGCGCAGGAGGCCTTCACGGCCGCCGCACTGCTGGTCGTCGTCGGCACGGCGCTACTCTTCGACTCGGTCGGCCTGTCGATGGCGCTTGGTTCATTCATCGCGGGCGTGCTGCTGGCCGACAGCGAATATCGCCACGAACTCGAGGCGGATATCGAGCCGTTCAAGGGCCTGCTGCTCGGGCTGTTCTTCATGGCGGTCGGCATGTCGGCCAACGTCGGAGTACTGGTCGAGCGCCCGTTCACGGTAATGGCACTGACGCTCGGCTACATGGCGATCAAGATCCTCGCGGTCTGGATTGCAGCCCGGCTCGCGCGCCATGACGGTGCGACCGCGTGGCGGCTTGGCGTCGCACTGGCGGGCGGCGGGGAATTTGCCTTCGTGCTGCTGGCCATGGCGGCGTCGGGCAGTCTCGTTCCGCGCGCAGACGCGGACCTGCTCATCATCGTCGTCACGCTGTCTATGGTCGCGTCGCCGCTGCTGATCGCCGCAGCCGACATGCTGGCGCGGCGCCTGAGGCCGGCTACGGCAAGCGCTCCATTCGACACCATCGAGTCCGAGGAACCGCGCGTATTGATCGCCGGCTTTGGCCGGTTCGGCCAGATCGTCGCCCGCGTGCTCCGCGCACGGCGCATCCGGTTTACCGCGCTCGAGATCAGCCAGTCACAGGTGGATTTCGTGCGTCGCTTTGGCAACAAGCTGTACTACGGCGACGCCTCGCGCCTCGAGATGCTGCGCGCCGCCGGCGCCGAACAGGCTTCGGTGCTGGTGATCGCGATCGATGAGCTCGAGGCGTCGGTACGCACGGCCGAGGTCGCGCTGCGCCACTTCCCGAACCTGCGTGTTCTGGCCCGTGCGCGCAATCGCCAGCACGTGTTCCGGCTTATGGATGCCGGCGTCACCGCGATCTGGCGCGAGACGTTCTCCTCGAGCCTGGAGGTGGCCGAGGCAGCACTGGTGGCGCTCGGCACGGCGCGCGACGAGGCTGCGTCGCAGGTCCGGCGATTCCGGCAGCACGACGAAGCCACGCTGCAGGCGCAGGCCGCAGTGCACGAGGACGAGACGAAATTCATGGCGACCACGAAGGAATCCGCCACGCAGCTCGAGGGCCTGTTCGAGACGGACACCAAGTGACGCGGGAAGATCCCGCGCCGTCTCAGCCCATCTGCGACTGGCAGTAGTTCTGCAAGCCAACCCGGCCGATCAGCTCGAGCTGTGTCTCCAGGAAGTCGATGTGCTCCTCCTCGGATCCGAGGATGTCCGCGAGCAGGTCGCGGCTCACGAAATCGCCGACCGACTCGCAATAGGCGATGGCTTCCTTCAGGTCGGGGTGCGCGACGTGCTCCAGCTTGAGGTCACACTCGAGCACCTCTTTCACGCCCTCGCCGATCATCAGCTTGCCCAGCTGCTGCAGGTTCGGCAGCCCCTCGAGAAACAGGATGCGCTCGATCAGCGCATCGGCGTGCTTCATCTCGTCGATCGATTCCTTGCGCGTGTATTCGCCGAGCCGGGTGAAACCCCAGTTCTTCAGCATCCGCGCATGCAGGAAGTACTGGTTGATCGCCGTCAGTTCGTTCTTGAGGATCTTGTTCAGGTGCCCGATGACTTTGACGTCGCCCTTCATGGCGATGCACTCCCAGTGACGTTGGTGAAAGGGCCCGTGGGGCCCACTATTCAGGAAGCCTGACCGGCCGACGGGCACGATGCAAGCGTCTGCTCGGCGAGCATTTCCCGGGCGCAGGGCTCGCAGGCGCCGCAACAGGTCGCGACGCCGGTGCACGACTGGAGCTGCTCGAACGAACGCGCGCCATCGCGGATCGCCTGTTCGAGCCTGTTCTCCGAGATACCGTGACAGAGGCAGACGTACATGTTGTGAAACCTCGGGAGCAACTCTAGCGAGGTTGACGACTAAATACAAATGATTCGTATTTACGTAATAACCGAGACATCCCGGGGACCGGATCCAGCCCCCCCCGGGGCGCCCGCCAGGCCTGATGTCGGCGATGGCTTCCGGATAACTGCTCCCGTCAGGGCATCAACGGGACGCCGATCAGGTGCCGGTGGGCCCAGCCGACGAACAGCGCGTAGATCAGCAGGCCACCCACCACCGCGATCACGTCGTTGAACTTGCCGGCCGGCGCAGCCCGGACCTCGCTTACGGGACGCTTGCCCACGGAGATGCGATCAAGCACCGCCCAGGCCAGGAAACCGCCGAACAGCAGCACATCCGCCAGCATGCCGTTCGCCAGCAGGTGCGCCAGCGCCCAGGCCTTGGTCGCGGTAAGCATCGGATGCTTCACGGCCGCCTTGATGCGCCCAGGGAAATAGGCCGAAAGCAGCAGCGGAAATACCGGCAGCATCAACAGCATCGCCAGGTGACGCGCCCAGGTCGGCGGCTGGTACAGCACGACTGGCTCCTGGCGCGCGAGGCTGCAACCGTGCACCAGCAGCACGAAACCGAGCAACGAGGCGACCGAGTACACGCCTTTCCAGCTGAGCGCTCCGAGCCGGTTGACCATCGACTCGCGCCAGCCCGGCGCAAAGATTGAAATCGAGTGAATGCCAAGAAACATCACCAGTCCGAGGACGAGCTGGGTCATGGGTGCGCTCCTGATGATCGATGCGGGAGAGTCTAGCCGGGTTGACCGTCAGCGGCCCGACGATCCCGGGCCACGGGGTCGCGGGCGGCGCTGCGGTACGGGAGCAAAGACACTATGTACATTCTTTGTACAATGCTCTATCCGTTTATTTGACTTGTTTAGGCCATCCGTATAAGTTTTGCATCACTTTTACGCAACTCGATGCACGCACCCATGCCCACCACCGGCGGCGAAAAACTCCCGATCCGCAGGATCTCCGCGCTGACTGGCGTCAACGCCATCACGCTGCGCGCATGGGAACGACGCTACGGGCTGATCCGCCCCCTGCGCTCGCCCAAGGGGCATCGCCTCTACACGCACCAGCACGTCGAACTGATCCGTCGCGTCCTGGCGCTGATGGAACGCGGCGTACCGATCAGCCGGGTCGGCGAGGTGATCGATGCAGAGTCCGCTTCCCTGGGCAGTACATCGGCTGGTAACGGGCCCTGGCAGCACTTCGTCCAGGCCATGGCCGCCGCAATCGCGCGCTTCGACGAACCGGAACTCGATCGCATCTACGACGGCGCGCTGTCCGTCCACTCCGTGGACGCCGTCACCCGGCAGGTGACCCTTCCGCTGCTCACTCGCATGGGCGAGCGCTGGCAGGACCTCCCCGGTGCGATTGCCGAGGAGCATTTTTTCTCGACCTACCTGCGCAGCAAGCTCGGCGCGCGGCTGCAGCATCGCATGCGCTACGCAACCGGCCCCAGGATCCTCGCCGCCTGCGCCCCCGGCGAGCAGCACGAGATTGGCCTGCTGCTGTTTGCGCTGGAGGCCCAGGATGCCGGTCTACGCACCGTCGTGCTCGGCGCGGACACGCCGCTCGACGACGTCGCCTTGGCGCTCCAGCGTTCCGGCTGCGACGCCGTGGTCCTGTCCCTGGCGGTGGATCCGCCCGAGGGACTGCTGGATCGCGAGCTGCCGCGGCTGGTGCGCCAGGTGAATGTTCCGGTGTTCGTCGGTGGCGGGGCTGCGCTGCGCAATCGCGCCGCGATCACCGCCGCAGGCGCCACCGTCCTGGGCGCGACGCCGGAGGACGGCGTGCGCCTGATTACTGCTGCACTCTCACCGGGGAAGCCACGCCCATGAGCCACGCCACGCGATTCGCCATCAACTGGGTCGAGCAGGGACTTGTCCCCGACACTGTCATCCGCGCAGGCATTCGCCGCCTTTGCGACCAGCGCCTGGCCGAGATCAGCGCGGGCGACTGCGAGACCGCATCGCTGGCCACCGAGGCCTTCGCGCGAGCGATGGAAGCGTCCGAGATCGCGCCGGTGCCGCACCTGGCAAACGTGCAGCATTACGAGGTTCCGGCGGACTTCTTCGCGCTGGCACTCGGGCCGCATCGAAAGTACAGCAGCGCCTGGTGGCCTGCGGAAGCGGAGACGCTGGAGCAGGCCGAGGCCATCGCCCTTGCGGCGACCTGCGAGCACGCCGATCTCGTGGATGGCCAGTCGATCCTTGAACTGGGTTGCGGCTGGGGATCGCTCACGCTCTGGATGGCAGCCAAATATCCGCGGAGCCGCATCACCGCGGTGTCGAACTCGCATTCGCAGCGCACGTGGATCCTTGCAGAGGCCGAGCAACGGGGCCTGCACAACGTCGAGGTGATCACCGCCGACATGAACCACTTCTCGACCGAGCGGCGCTTCGACCGCGTCGTATCGGTGGAGATGTTCGAACACATGCGCAACTGGCCGGCGCTGTTTGCCCGAGTGCACGACTGGCTGATCCCAGGCGGGCGCTTCTTCATGCATGTCTTCTGCCACCGCTCGACGCCGTATGCGTTCGTCGATGGCGGGCCGTCGGACTGGATGAGCCGACATTTCTTCTCGGGCGGCATCATGCCCAGCGACGAACTTGCGCCGCGGTTCCAGCAGGACCTGCGATTCATTCGACGCTGGCGCTGGGACGGCCGGCACTACGAAAAGACCGCCAATGCGTGGCTCGCGAACGTCGACGCCCGCAAGCCCGAGGTACTGGCCGTCATGGCGCGGACCTACGGCGAGTCGGCCGCCCAGGTCTGGCTGCAGCGCTGGCGCATCTTCTTCATGGCCTGCGCGGAAATGTTCGGCTATCGCAACGGGCAGGAATGGTGGGTCAGCCATTACCTGTTCGAGCGCCCCGAGGCCTCGCGGCATCCTGTTGCAGCGCTGCGGGACAGCGGCGCCGCCTTGCCCGACACAACCGGAGACGCGTGATGCGCGCAGTCCTGCTCATCGCCGCGCTGCTCGCGGCACCGCTCGCCACGGCCACTGATGCCTGGAATTTCCGCGTGCTGCTCGACGGCCGCGAGATCGGAGAACACCGCTACGCACTCACCGACGCGCGTGACGGGCGCGAACTGCGCAGCGAGGCCCGGTTCGACGTTCGCCTGCTGTTCCTGAGTGCCTATCGCTACCAGCACGAGGCGATCGAGCGCTGGGACGGCGACTGCCTGCGCGCCCTTGCCGCGCACACCGACGACAACGGCCGGCGCGAGTCGGTAAACGCCGCTGAACGCGACGGCCGCCTGCTGGTGCAGCGCGCCAAGGGTCCCGATGAGCACACCGGCTGCATCATGAGCTTCGCTTACTGGAATCCCCGCATCCTCGACGCCCGACAATTGCTGAACGCGCAGACCGGCGAACTGCTGCCTGTGACCGTGACGGCCCTCGGCAACGAAACCGTCGCCGTGCAGGGCCAGCGACAGGTCGCGCAGCGTCATCGCATCGTCGCGCCGGGCCTGCAGATCGACCTCTGGTACGCCGGGGAGCGCTGGGTCGCTCTCGAAGCCCCGGCCGCTGGCGGCCGGCGACTGCGCTACGAATTGATGTAAGCCGGAGCAATGACGATGACCATTCGTGCCGTCCTTTCCGCAGCATTGCTGCTCACCGGCTGCCAGAGCACACCGCTGCCGCCGCTTGCCCAGGCGAGCGCGGTCGACCTCGAGCGCTTCATGGGGGACTGGTATGTCATCGCGTCCATCCCGACCTGGATCGAGCGCGATGCCTACAACGCTGTCGAGTCCTACCGCATCGCGCCCGACGGATCGATCGAGACCACATTCACGTTCCTGGAAGGTGGACTCGACGGTAAGCCCCGCCGCTACACGCCGCGCGGTTTCGTCGTGGACCGCGAATCGAATGCGGTCTGGGGCATGCAGTTCGTGTGGCCGATCAAGGCGGACTACCGGATCGCTTACGTGTCGGACGACTACAGCCAGACCGTGATCGCCCGTACCAGCCGTGACTACGTCTGGATCATGGCGCGCACGCCGGAGATTCCCGTCGCCGATTACCAGCGCCTGGTGCAGTTCGTCTCCGACCAGGGCTACGACGTCTCGCTGCTGCGCCCGGTTCCGCAGCGCTGGGATACGGACGCAGCTGCTGCAGGAGACCCGCCGCCATGATGCGCCGGCTGAGCCTTGCGCTGCGTCGTTGGTTCGACAGCGGCGCCGCGGAACCCACGATCGCGCCTGGCGAGGGCAGTCGGATCGACTGGCCGCGCGTGGTGCCCTTCGTGATCCTGCACCTCGGTTGCCTGGGAGTGCTGTGGACGGGCGTGAGCACGTTTGCGGTTGTCGTCGCGCTTGGGCTGTACGGGCTCCGCATGTTCGCGATAACCGCTTTCTACCACCGCTACTTCTCGCACCGGAGCTTCAGCACTTCGCGTGCGGCGCAGTTCGCGTTCGCATTGCTCGGCGCCTCGGCCGTGCAGCGTGGACCCATCTGGTGGGCATCGCACCACCGGCACCACCATCGACACTCGGATCGCCCGGCCGACGGGCATTCGCCCCGGCAGCACGGCTTCCTGTGGAGCCACGTCGGCTGGTTTCTCGCCACGGAGAACTTCCCGGCCAAGCCATCGCTGGTCCCGGACCTGGTGCGGTATCCGGAACTGCGCTGGCTGGACCGCTACGACGCTGCCGTGCCTGCGGCGCTGGCGGTGTCGCTGTACGCGCTGGGCGCGTGGCTCGAGCGCTCGGCCCCCGGGCTCGGAACCAGCGGAGCCCAACTGCTGGTGTGGGGTTTCTGTATCTCCACCGTCGCCGTCTATCACGTGACTTTCACCATCAACTCGCTCGCGCATCGCTACGGCGCCAGGCGCTACGCCACGCGTGACGACTCCCGCAACAACCCGTGGCTCGCGCTGCTCACGCTCGGCGAGGGCTGGCACAACAACCACCACCACTACCCCAGTGCCGCGCGCCAGGGCTTCTACTGGTGGGAGATCGATGCCAGTTACTACGCCCTCCGGCTGCTCGCCGCGCTGGGCGTGGTCTGGGACCTGCGACCGGTGCCAGTTGCGATTCGTGAGCGGCACGCAGTTCGCGCCGTGAGGACCCCGGCATGAAAGTCGCAATCATCGGCGGCGGCATTGCCGGCAACGTCGTCGCGCACCGACTGCACCGCGAGCACGACATCACGCTCTACGAGGCGGCGAGCCACCTCGGCGGCCACACGCACACGCACACCGTCGAGCAGGCCGGCCGCAGCTGGCAGGTGGACACCGGGTTCATCGTCTTCAACGACCGCACCTACCCGAACTTCATCCGGCTGCTCTCGGAGCTCGGCGTCGCCTTCCAGCAGAGCAGCATGAGCTTCTCGGTGCGGGACGAGGCGAGCGGCCTGGAATACAACGGCACCAGCCTGAATTCGCTGTTTGCGCAGAGGCGGAACCTGGTACGTCCGCGGTTCCTCGGCATGATTCGCGACATCCTGCGATTCAACCGCGAGGCCCCGGCGCTGCTCGACGAGCCCGGCGGCGAAATGCCTCTCGGCGAGCTGCTGGAGCGCGGACGCTACGGCCGCGCGTTCATCGAGCACTACATCGTGCCGATGGGCGCGGCGATCTGGTCGACAGACCCGGCGTCGATGCTGGCCTTCCCGGCCCGGTTCTTCGTGCGCTTCCTGCACAACCACGGGATGCTCACCGTGAATGACCGCCCCACCTGGCACACCATCGTCGGGGGTTCGGCTCGGTACGTGGAAAAGCTGTCCGCGCCATTCCGGCATCGCGTGCGACTCGCCACGCCGGTGGAATCGGTGCGACGGGTGCCGGGCGGCGTGGTCGTCAAGGGACGCGGCCTCGAGGCGGCGCACTACGACGCGGCCTTCCTCGCCTGTCACAGTGACCAGGCGCTCGAGATGCTGGCCGACCCGACTGCTCCAGAGCGCGAGGTACTGGGCGCAATCCCGTACCAGCGCAACGAGGCGGTGCTGCACACCGATACGCGGCTGATGCCGCGGCGACGGCTCGCCTGGGCAGCGTGGAACTACCACCTGCCGCAGGGCGGCGGCGGACCGGCGGCGCTGACCTACGACATGAGCTGCCTGCAGCGACTCGACTCGCCGACGCCATTCCTGGTGACCCTGAATCGCGGCGACGAGATCGATCCCGCGCACGTCATCAAGCGCATCGCCTACCAGCACCCGCTGTACACACCGGCGTCGGTCGCCGCACAGGCCAGGCAACGTGAACTCAACGGCCGGGCGCGCACCTATTTCTGCGGCGCATGGTGGCGCAACGGTTTCCACGAAGACGGGGTGGTGAGCGCGCTGGATGCCGTCACGCACTTCGAGCAGGACCATGCAGAGCGCACTCTATACCGGTCGGCTTAGCCATCACCGGCACCTGCCCGTGCCGCATGCGTTCGAGTACCGCATGTGCATGGCGTGGCTCGACCTGGCGGAACTCGACCAGGTGTTCCGTGGCCGCTGGCTGTGGTCCACCAAGCGGCCTGCGGTCGCATGGCTGCGGCGCTCGGACTACCTTGGCGATGCAGCGATGCCGCTGGAACAGGCCGTGCGCGACCGGGTCGAACTCGAGACAGGGCGGCGCCCCGCCGGACCTGTGCGCCTGCTCACACACCTGCGGACCTTCGGCCACTGTTTCAACCCGGTGAGCTTCTACTACTGCTACGACGCGACCGGCGAGAACCTCGAGGCGATCGTCGCCGAGATCACCAACACACCCTGGAACGAGCGCCACGCCTACGTTCTGCCGGTCGATCCTGACCAGCCGTCAGGCAACTCGCTTCGCTTCCGCTTCGGCAAGTCGTTCCACGTCTCACCGTTCATGCCGATGGACCTCGACTACGACTGGCGATTCTCGCGGCCGGGTGAGCGGCTCGCGGTGCACATGCGCAACCGCAAGGCGGGAGAGACCTTGTTCGACGCGGCGCTCTCGCTGGAGCGACGCGAAATGACCGGCGCGAACCTCGCTGGCACGCTCGCAGGCTACCCGTTCGCGACGATGCAGGTGGTCGGCGCGATCTACTGGCAGGCGCTGCGTCTCTGGCTGAAGCGCATCCCATTTCATGACCATCCGGCCACGCGGACTGGAGAAAAAGCGACATGACCGACACGACACTGATCGAACTGTCCCGCCGCGAACAGCGCTCGAGCCCGCTGGGCGCCCTCGCCCGCCGGCTCGTGCTCGGACAGCTCGCGGGAATCAGCCAGGGCTGCCTGCGCGTACGCGAGGGCCGCGAAACCCGGGCCTTCGGCGTGCCGGGCACCGGCCCATCGGCCACGATCACCGTTCTCGACCCGGCGTTTTACGCCGACATCGCTTTCGGCGGCTCGGTGGGCGCCGGTGAATCGTACATGCTCGGGCACTGGCGGGCCGATAACCTCACGGCGCTGATGCGCCTGATGCTGCGCAACCGTCCTGCGCTCGATGCAATGGAGACGGGTCTCGCGCGCGCCTCGGCACCGCTGCGTGTCGCCGCGCACTGGCTGCACCGCAACACACGAGCCGGGAGCCGCCGCAACATCTCGGCGCACTACGACCTCGGCAACGAGTTCTTCCGCCTGATGCTCGACGAAACCATGATGTATTCCTGCGCGCTGTTCGAGCGGCCGGACATGACGCTTGCCGAAGCGTCGACCGCGAAACTCGAGGCGATCTGCCGCAAGCTCGCACTCGGCCCGGACGACCACGTGCTCGAGATCGGCACCGGCTGGGGCGGCTTCGCGCTGCACGCGGCCGGGCGTCATGGCTGCCGCGTCACGACCACGACGATTTCGCGCAGCCAGTTCGAGCTAGCACGGGAGCGGGTCAGGGCCGCGGGCCTCGGGGACCGGATTACCGTGCTGCTCAAGGATTACCGCGACCTCGACGGAAGCTACACCAAGCTCGTCTCGGTCGAAATGATCGAGGCCATCGGCCACCAGCAGTTTGGCGAATTCTTCCGCCAATGCGCGGCACGCCTCGTGCCCGGCGGTCGGATGCTGCTGCAATCGATCACGATCGCCGACCGGAACTACGCCCGCGCGCGCGACGAAGTGGACTTCATCAAGCGTTACATCTTCCCGGGCAGCTGCATTCCGGCGGTGAGCGCGCTGGCCCAGGCAATGGCGGATTCGAGCGACCTGCGCATCGTCCACCTCGAGGACATCGGCCCGCACTACGCGACGACGCTGGCGCGCTGGCGCAGTAACTTCATCGCCAACCTCGGGATGGTCTTCGCCATGGGCTACCCCGAGTCGTTCACGCGGATGTGGGAGTTCTACCTCTGCTACTGCGAAGCGGGATTCGCGGAGCACGCGCTCGGCGACGTGCAGGTCGTGCTGGCGCGCGACTGACCAGGACCATTAATTCGCAGTCACCCACTCGCCGACTGCGTAACGCAGGGGCGGGCCGCGGCGGCTTGCCGGCTGGACGCGGTGCTGCGGTAGCGACATCATGGCTCGAGCGTCCCCGCGTGGGCGGCGCCCCTCTTCGCTACAAGGGAACGTTCATGAAGACCCGCATCACCGAACTCTTCGGCATCCAGCACCCGATCATCCAGGGCGGCATGCATTTCGTCGGACTGCCTGAACTTGCGTCCGCGGTCTCCAATGCGGGTGGGCTGGGCATGATCACCGGGCTGACGCTCGGCACCCCGGAAAAGCTCGCGGCGGCCATCGCCCGTTGCCGCGACATGACCGACAAGCCGTTCGGCGTCAACCTGACGTTCCTGCCGATGTTCACCAGCCCGCCGTACGCCGAACTGATCCAGGCAATTGTCGAAGGCGGCGTGCGCATCGTCGAGACCGCCGGCCGCAGCCCGGAGCAGTACATGCCGGCGTTCAAGCAGCACGGCATCAAGGTGATCCACAAGTGCACTTCGGTCCGGCATTCGCTCAAGGCCGAGCGTATCGGTTGCGATGCGGTCAGCGTCGACGGTTTCGAGTGCGGCGGGCATCCTGGCGAGGACGACGTGCCGAACTTCATCCTGCTGCCGCTGGCGGCCGAGGCGCTCAAGATCCCGTTCGTCGCCTCGGGCGGCATGGCCGACGGCCGCAGCCTGGTCGCGGCGCTGGCACTCGGCGCGGACGGCATGAACATGGGCACCCGCTTCATCGCCACCAGGGAGGCGCCGGTCCACGACAACGTCAAGCAGGCGCTGGTGCGCGCCACCGAGCTCGACACCCGCCTGATCATGCGGTCGCTGCGCAACACCGAACGCGTGCTGCGCAACGCAGCCGTCGACAAGGTCGTCGAGATCGAGAAGACCAAGGGTGCCGCGACCACCATCGACGACATCCGCGAATACGTTGCGGGTGCCTACGTAAAGGTGATGCAGCAGGGCGACATGGAGTCCGGAGCGTGGTCCTGCGGCATGGTGGCCGGCCTGATCCACGACGTGCCGACCTGCCAGGAGCTGGTTGACCGAATCATTGGCGAGGCCGAGGCGATCATCCGCAAACGGTTGGCGAGCATGTAGGCGGGCTGTCTCCAGGTCGCGACAGCTTTGGTCTTTCACCGCGCGATCCAGCGAGTAATCTCGGTGGTGTGAACTTATGTGAGGTGTGCTTGCCATGACCAACCGACGCCTGTTCGTGCTGTGTGTCGCCGCTGTCGCATTGGCTGGCTGCGCCAGCATGCCTCACTCAGACCCGCTGCAGGTCACCGTGGCCGGCGTCGAGGGATTGCCCGGCGAGGGCATGGAGTTCCGCATGCTGGTCAAGCTGCGGGTGCAGAATCCCAACGAGACGCCGATTGAATTTACCGGCGTTTATGTGCAGCTCGACGTTCTCGACAAGACCTTCGCTACCGGCGTCAGCGACGAGAGCGGTACAGTTCCGGGGTTCGGTGAGACGGTGATAGCCGTCCCCGTGACGGTCTCTGCGCTGCGCATGGTGCGGCAGGTGGTCGGCATGCTCGACGGCCAGCCGGTGGACCAGATCCGCTACGAGATGAGCGGGAAGCTGAACGGCGGGATGTTCAACACGCACCGCTTCGAGTCGAAGGGCGAATTCGACCTGCCGAAGTCAGAGTCGGCTCCCGCGCCCTGACGACAACGCATCCGCGCTACCGGAAGGCGCCTGACAGCGTGTAAGCCGGATCCATCCGCGGATCACGGAATCCTGCCTTCGCGAGTCTTGCTTCGATATCCCGGGCGAGAGTGTCCTGTCCCAGATCGATGGCCAGCAGGCGGCGCATCGCGAGCAGCGAGAGATCTTCGCCGGAAATGGCATCCAGCCTGTCCGCCTGGGCCTGCCAGATCTCGCGCGCCCGCGCCGCATCGCCGGCTGCCGCATGAGCGCTGCCGAGGCCCTCTGCGGCCCTGGCCTCCAGCAGCACCAGTCCGCCAACCATGGTCTTGCCGCGCATGGCCTCCTGCAAATCCTTCCATGTCTGCTCGGCCGCGCGCAGGGCCGCCTTGGCATCATGCTGATGAAGCAGGACCGAGTCGCGCAGCAGGCGCATGCGAAACACGGCGCGAAGATGATCCTTGTCGGAGAAATCGACGGCAGCTGATTTACCGAGCTGCGACTCGACGCGCGCCAGCTTTGAATACTCCTTCGCCGTCCACTCGTCGGGAGGTACCAGGCTGAGCAGATGGGTCTCGGCCTGCAATGCGCTGTACGACCATGCGGCGTTACTGGGATCGGTCTTCAGCAGCTCGCGAAATATCGCCTGCGACTCCTCGAGCGCACCTCGCGCCTCGCCAATTTCGCCCCGACTGATGTCCGACTCCGATTGCAGCAGCAGCAGCCTCGCGTAGTCGTACGACGCGCGCTTGTCCTGCGCTGCCGCGTGGAAGGGCCGCATGACAGCCACCGCTCGCGCGAATTCATCCCGGCTCTCGCCGAGGCGGCCGAGTTCCAGCAGTGTCGAGCCTACCCAGGAAAGCTGGTCCGCCACAGTGGACACCAGCTCGTAATCTTCCGGGGCTTTTGCCAGCAGCGGCTCGGTGATGGCCAGGGCCGCCCTGAAATTGCCCAACGCCAGCTCGGGTCGGTCCTGGGCCAGCGTCATGCTGCCCAGGTTTCCGTAGGCATACCCCAGTTCCAGCAGGTAGTCGTCATTGTCCGGGGCGCGCTGGCTGAGTTCGCGGCTGCACTCCATGTAGCGCAGCATCGACTGGTGGGCGCCTTCGAGATTGCCCCGCTGCCATGCCACGTAACCGACCCAGAATTCAGCCTGCCCCAGTTCGAACAGGTAATCGTTGTTGCCCGGGCTGGCCTCGTGCAGCGCCCGGGTCTGCGCAAGTGCCTGTTGGAATGCTGCGAGAGCCGGCTCCAGTTCACCCTGGTTGAAACGCACGTCGCCGACCTGCTTCAGCGCCCGCGCTCGTTCCAGGATCTCCTGCTCACTGCCCTTCTCGCCGATCGCCGCAAAATATTCCATGGCCTGGTCGCCGATCGAATCGAGCAACTCCAGCTTGCCGATCGGCTCCAGGTTCCTGCGCAGGTCGCCGAGCATGTAGCTGATCAGCTTCTCAGCCTGTGCACGGCGGACATCCGCTTCGCGCCTGGCGTGCAATGCGTACACGGCGAGGCCGATGGTCAGCGCAGTGACGAACAGCGATCCGGACGCGATCATCGCCCAGAGTCTCGCCTGTCTCTGCGCGTCGCGCCGCTTCAGTTCGTCTACGCCGACGTTCAGCAGGCCGGCCGCGATCTTCAGCACCGCGTTGCGCTTGCCGTCGCCGCCCCCCGTGACGTCGGCGGCCAGCGGTTCATGCAGCGCAGTGCCGTCGTCGTCGGCGAGCAGCGCCATGGGGAAGGCGCAGTCGGTCGACGCCGGATCCGGGCTACCGGCCACCATCAGGCAGAAGATGCGATCGCCGCGGCCCAGGGCGCGGAAGCTGCGGATTTCCTCGTTGACCCAGCGCGAAGCCCGGGCTGCCGGCGAACAGATGACGATAAGGGCTTCGGAGTCTTCCATGGCCCTGCGGATCGAGTCCGACAGGTCGGTCGCGGTAGCCAGTTCAGCCCTGTCGCGGAAGATCGGATACAGACGGGCCGGCAGGTCGGGCTGGGATTTCCGCAGCGACCTGGGCAGGCGATAGCCCTCAAGCGCCCGCTGCAGCCAGCGCGCGTACGCCTCGTCGCTGTGGCTGTAGCTGATGAAGGCCCTGTAGTGCCGAGAATCGGTCATTCGGTTCCCGTCAGGATCCCGCGAAACCCACCGACACCGTGCTGCCGGTCGAAATAGACATCATCCTCGCCCTGTCCCGCCGTCCCGCTGCGGCTGGTACAGCCTCGCGGCCACGCCGGAAAGTCGGCCAGCCAACGCGCGCAGCGGTGCCGCGAGTAGCGGAGGGTCTGTCTGCGCCATGGTCAGCTGGAACACGGCTTCCTTGGCTGCCGCCAGCGTCGGTGAGGCAATCACCGCGCGCCCGGACACGAGGAATGTGTCCAGGTCGCCGAACGCGACCAGCATCGGCTTCGCGACCGGGATGAATTCGCGCAGCCTGCGGCGGGCCAGGAACCTCACGACATTGTCGGCCGCGAATTGTCCTGTCTGCATCGCGTAGTAAGCCTGCTTCGCGAGCCGTGGGCGCAACGCGGCTGCATCGCCCGCAACGAACACATTATCGAAATTGCGACTCTGCAACGATCGACGGACGGGCGCCCAGGGCTGCCGGCCGCCCGAAAGCCCAGCTTCGCGGATCAGCTCCGGCGCTGTCGCGCCCGCGGTCCAGATCGTCAGGTCCGAGCGCAGCGATCCACCGGAACCAAGGTGCACTCGACTTCGAGTCAGCTTCGCAGCGGCCGTCCGGACCAGGAACTCGACGTCGAGGCCCTCGCAATGCGTGCGCACCGCCCGGTCGAGCGCTCGCGGACTGCCCGGCATCAATCGCGAGCCCGTCTCGATCACGCTGATGCGCAGCGACTCCAGTCCGCGGTAGCGACGCAGGATCTCGCCGAGGACCTCGATTCCCTCGAACCCGGCCCCGACGATGACGACAGACTTGCTGCCCTTCTGACGAGCCAGCGTCGCGAGCCGGCGTCTGATCGCCACACCGTCGTCAACGGTCTTCAGCGGCATCGCGTGCCGGTCGGCTCCCTCGACGCCGAATGTGTGCGTCACCCCGCCAACCGCGACGATGCAGGCGTCGAACTCGACCTGTCGATCGTCGGACGTCGTGAGCAAGCCCGCGCCAGCATCGATGTCGGTGACCATGGCACGCAGGAATCGATGGCCGGCACGCGACACCAGCCGCTTCCGTGGAAGCCGCAGGTCTGCGGGCCGCACCATGCCCGAAAGGAGTTCGTGAATGCCGGGGCGCCACTCGAACCACGGAGAGTTGTCGATCACCGTTACCGCATGATCGGAGCCCAGCCGCTGTGCCGCCGAGAGCCCGGCGAAGTTCGCGCCGACGATGACGATGCGGGACGGACTCACTCGACCCCGTGCGAGGCCTTCCAGTCCATCGCCCGCTGTACCCGCCGCTCGACCGACGGATGGCTGTAGAACAACCACTCCTCGAGCTGCGTCGGCCGCGGATTTCGGTATTCGGCCGTCTTGACCAGCGCCGTGGCCAACGCGTCGGGCAGGTCCACTGTCTCGAGCGAGTACTGGTCGGCCTGGTTCTCAGCGATACGACTCAGTCCGTTCGACACCGGCTCTGCCAGCAGCCCGAACAATGACGCCATGAACAGCAACACCGGCAGGCCGGCAGGGTCGGACAGCGCCGCGCGGCTGCCGAACGCGCGTGCGAAGCGCGGGAACAACCGGTCGACCAGGAAGAAAAACAGGATCGCGAGACACGAAAAAACGATTACCAGGCGCCAGGTGTGGCCGAGCACATAGTGGCCGATCTCGTGGCCGGTCACCGCCTTGACCTCGTCCAGCGATGCGCCCTTGAAGGCAACATCGGAAATCGCGATACGGGCCGTGCCGCCAACTCCGCCCGCGTTCGCGGTGAAGTTGTTCGACTGCCGCGAACCGTCATAGACGAAGATGCGGTCCTCGGGCACGCCGGCGCGATCCGCCATCACCACCAGCGCGTCGCGCACCTCGCCAGCCGGAACCGGCTTGAAGTCGTTGAACAGTGGCTCGATGACGACTGGTGACGCAAGCAGGAAAGCCGACAATGCCGCCGCGGTGAGTCCGGCCGACCAGGCCCACCAGGCCCGGCCGGCGCGCCTGATCAGCGCGTAGACGCCGACGAAGAACAGCGCGCCGAGCAGTGCCGAGATCACGATCGACAGCAGCCCCTGCCCCAGGAAATCGCCCAGCGGCTGGCTGCTGCGCCCGTAGCTAGTCTCGCGCCACCATTGCTGGTACAGGGACCAGGGCAGCATCAGCGCCGCGGAAACCAGGAAGTAGACGATCCCGACAACGAAGGCCCGGAGGTTCGGGCCGCGTCGGGCGAGCCTCGCCTCCACCCTGTCGAGCACGCCCCAGCGCACTATCAGCAGCGTTACGACCGCGCTGACGACCAGCGACCAGAGCAACAGCCAGTGGTTGCCGGTCGTGTAGGCCGCTGCCTTCGTCAGCGTGTCCGCCCCGAGTCCGTCGATGTATGCCGCTGTTGCAGCCTGTGTGTCTGGTGTCATGTGTCGATGATTCGGTCTCCCCGCCGCGCGGTCAAGCTTCCTGTCGACCGCCACCCCGGGGCACGCGGCGTGACAATCTCTCCGTCCCTGCGCCCCTCGGGCCGGCGGACACACTGCCAGCGAACGTGTACTCTATGGGCCGCCAGAGGGACCTCTGACGGAACTCAATGAGTTTTTACGACGAATTAAAGCGCCGTCACGTCTTCCGCGTCGCGATCCTCTATGGCGGCGTAGCGTGGATCGTCCTGCAGGTCGCAGACATCGTGCTGCCGGCATTCGACGCGCCGGCCTGGGCCTTCAAGGCGCTCATCGTCATCGGACTGGTCGGCTTCCCGATCACGATGGTCCTGGCATGGCTGTACGAGCTGACGGCGCAGGGCCTGAAGCGCGACGAAGAGGTCGTCCGGGACAAGGCACTTAAGCCGCTTATCGCAGGGCGCAAGACGAATGCACTGGTGATCGGCGTGCTGGTCATCGCGCTGGGCATTTCGCTGTACGGAAACTTCCGCGAAAGAAGCGCGCCTGACGCAGGAATGGAGCCGGTCTCGGTGCTGATTGCAGATCTGTCCAACCGGACCGGCGACCCGGTCTTCGACGGCACGCTGGAGGAGGCCCTGGGCGTTGGCCTGGAAGGCGCCGCCTTCATCACGAACTACGGTCGCGAGCAGGCGAAGCGCCTGGCCGACGAGATCCGGCCGGGCAGCCAGCTCAACGAGGAGGTCGCCCGACTCGTGGCCGTACGGGAAGGCGTCAATGTCGTACTCACTGGCACGATCGAGCCCGTAGACGACGGCTATACCCTGTCGATGCGCGCGGTCAATCCCTCGGACGGCAAGATCCTGAAAGACGTGACGGTTTCCGCGAAGGGTCGCGACGACGTGCTGTCGGCAGTCGGCTCAATCGCCGCCCAGGTTCGTCAGGCTCTCGGCGACACTTCGCTCGAGGACGGCAAACTGGCCGACAGCGAAACCTTCACCGCCGCATCGCTCGAGGCGGCGAGCTACTACACGCGAGCACAAGGATTGGCAGCCCGCAACAAGGACGACGAGGCGGTGCCCCTCTACCAGAAGGCGGTCGAGGCCGATCCTGAGTTCGCGCGCGCATATTCCGGGTGGGGTCTCTCGGCATTCAAGCTAGGGCAGCGCACCGAGGCCGCCGAGCAGTGGAACCAGGCATTGAAGCGGCTCGACCGGATGACCGAGCGCGAACGCTATCGGACACTCGGCCTGTACTACTCAGTCGTGTCGCTCGACTACGACAAGGCGATCGACAATTACAAGCAGCTCGCCGAGCTCTACCCCGCCGACGGCGCCGCGCACAATAATTTGGCGATCTCCTATTTCATGACGCTGAACTTCCCGGAGGCACTGGCCGAAGGCAAGCGCGTGCTCGACATCTACCCGGAGGACATCCAGTACCGGGCGAACTACGCCTTGTACGCCATGTACGCCACCGACATGAACACCGCGGTCGAGGAAGCCGGCAAGGTGGTGAAAGCCGATCCCGCCTACTACCTCGCCTACCTGCCGCTCGCTATGCAGGCGATGACCGTCCCCGACCTGGTGGCGGCCCGACAGGTATACGAAAACGTTTCAGCCCAGGGAGAGGCCGGCGCATCCTTCGCCGCGATCGGCCTGGCCGACATGTTCCTCTTCGACGGCGCGCCTGCAGACGCGGAGAAGATCCTCGTCGAAGCGATCCCGAAGGACCAGGCCAGCGGCAACGAGCAGGGTGTTTCATCCAAGCGTTCAGCGCTCGCGATGGCCTATGTGAAACAGGGCAAGCGCGCGGAAGCACTGGCAACGCTCAAGGACTTGACCGCCAACGCCGGAACCAACGCGGAATTGGTTCCCGCGGCGCTTCTATACATAAAGCTCGGCGAGGTTGCCGAGGCACGAAAGATTGCCGACGAGCTGCGCAAGCAGCTCCAGCCCCAGAGCCGCGCCTACGCGAAGGTCATCGACGGCATGCTGGCGCTGCACGAGAAGCGCGCCGTCGATGCCGTGGACGCGCTCAAGGCCGCGCTCGCGCTGTCGGACCTCTGGCTGGTGCGTTTCGCGCTTGGCGAGGCCTACTTTGCGGCCGGCTACCCGGCCGAGGCGAAGTCGGAGTTCGAGGCCTGCGTCAAGCGACGTGGCGAAGTGATGGCACTGTTCCTCGACGACACGCCGACCTACCGCTACTACGCACCAGTCCCTCACCTGCTTGCCGCGGCAAACGCCCAACTCATTCGCAAGCTGTCCGGCACATCCGACGAGAAAAAATAGGCCCCGCGCTCGTTTGAACGCGGGGCCTGGATTGCGGGCAGATTCCTAGAGCGAAGATGCCGCCGTACTACTTGGTCAACGTGATAGGGCCCATGCTGCTGGCGAATTCCTGGCCGGTCTGGTCAGATTGGACGGCAACGTAGTAGCAGCCCGCACCCAGCCTGTTGACGCTTGGCTTCCAGTTGAACTGCCAGTTGAACCCGGACGCCGAGTAGCGGTAGTCGCTGCTGCCCGAGGGATACGTGGCGGTCGGCACCGACGGCCTCACTCCAGGGCAACTCTTGCCGGCGTAGTAGACCTTCACGGTCGGCGCGGCGAGCGAGCTGTCCACGCGCGCGTTGCTGCCTGAGCCGATGAACCCGAAGTCGAGCGGAACCGCGCTCTTGGCGCTCTTCGAGCCGTTCGCATAGACCCCGTCGAGCCCGCCGTATCCGGCCTTGTTCACGGTCACTGTGAAGGACTTCGGGGCGCTGGTGTTTCCGGCTGCGTCCGTCGCGGTGCAGTTCACGGTAGAGACGCCTACCGGGAACGTGCCGCCCGTGCTGGTGACATTGGTTGCGCCCGCCGCCGTACAACTCAGCGTCTTCACGCCCACCGCATCGCTCGCGGTGACCGAATAGGTGACCGCCGCCGTTGTGCCGGTGGTCGTGGCCGTAATGGGGGCTGGCACCGTCACCACCGGCTTGGTGGTATCACGGACCGTGACCGTGAAGGTCGCGCTGCCAGTGTTGCCCGCCGTGTCCTTGGCCGTGCAGGTGACCGAGGTCGCTCCAATCGCGAATGTGCCGCCCGAGGCCGGCGTGCAGACAGGCGTGATTGAACCACCCACGAGGTCATTCGCCGAGGCACTGTAGGTCACGATCGCACCGCTGGCGCTGGTCGCCTCGGCGGTGATTGGGGATGGAACCGTGAGCGCTGGCGCGGTCCTGTCCTGGACCGTGACCGTGAAGGTCGCGCTGCCGCTGTTTCCAGCCGCGTCGGTCGCCGTGCAGGTAACCGTCGTCGTCCCGATTGCGAACGTGCTGCCCGAAACCGGTATGCAGGGAGCCGCCAGCACGCCGCCCACGACGTCGCTGGCCGTCGCAGCAGGATAACCGACCACCGCGCCGCTTGGCCCGGTCGCCTCTGCCAGGACGTTTGCCGGAGCCGTGACAATCGGCTTTGTCGTATCACGGACCGTGACCTTGAAACTCGACGTCGACTTGTTGCCAGCCTTGTCGGTGGCCGTACACGTTACCGTCGTGGTACCAAGCGCAAACAAGCTGCCGGTGACCGGACTGCAGATCGGCGCGATCGAGCCGTCCACAACGTCCATGGCGGTCGGCGCGAACGAGACACTTGCACCGGTCGCGCCGACTGCCTCGGCGACGATGTCGGCCGGCAGCGTCAGTACCGGTGCCCTGGTGTCGCTGACGGTGACCGTGAAGCTCGCCGTGGCGCTGTTGCCCCTGGCATCGGTTGCAATGCAGGTGACCGAGGTATCGCCGAGCGGGAACAGCGTGCCCGAGGCCGGCGTGCACACGACGGTGACGGGCGGCGAGGCGGTGTCCGTTGCCACCGGTGTGGTGTAGGTGACGATCGCGCCGGTCGGCCCCGTCGCCTCCTGCGTAACCGACGGCAACGGATTGGCATCGGAGACCGGCTCGCCATTGATGATGAACGGCGGCGGGGTCGTGTCGTTGACCATGACTTCGAAGGTCGCGCTGCCGGTGTTGCCTGACGTGTCCGTTGCAGTGCAGGTGACCTGCGTCGCTCCAATCGCGAACGTGCTGCCGGATGCCGGGGTGCAGGTCGGCGTAATCAGGCCGCTCACGATGTCCGCGGCGGACGCGCTGAAGGTGACGACGCTGCCAGCCGGACTATCCGCTTCGACGGCGATGTCGGCCGGCACCGTGACGACCGGTGCCGTCGAGTCCTTCACTGTCACGGTGAAGACTGCAGTGCCCACCTTGTCATTCGTGAACTCCTGCGGACTGGTCCCCGGAATCGGGAATGGCGGCGAATCGGAGGCACTGCAGGTCACCGTCGTCTTGCCGACCGGGAATCTGCTGCCCGACGGGAAGTCGCAGGTCACATCCGTGGGTCCGCTCACGTCGTCAAAAGCGGTCGCCCCGAAAGTCACCACTTCGCCATCCGGGTTGGTTGCCTCCAGACCGTCCAGGCCTGGAGGCAGATCCAGCGTCACGACCGGCGGGACATCATCGAGGACCATGAACTCGTACTCGACGGGCTCTGACACGTTGCCCGCGGCATCGGTTGCCGTGCAGACGACGGCCGCGGGGCCGACCGGGATCGGGCTCGTCAACGCCAGGACGTCGATGCCCGTCTTCTTGTCGACACAAATGACTTCGAACGACGATTCGTCCTCGACCGCCGGCGGCGCGAAGTCGGTCGGGGGCTTCCATCCGCCCGGCGCGTTGGCCTCGATGAACAGCACGTTGGCCGGCTGCGGATTGTTGAGTATGAAATCCGGATCCGGACTCGGGTTGAATACCGGCGCCGTCACATCGGGCTGCGCGCAATTCTCTGTTCCAGTGCCGCAGGCAACGTCGAACGCCACGGCCGTATCGCCGCCGGTGTTCGGGGCCTGCGCATAGACCTTCATCCACACCCGGTTGCGAAACTCGGGGTGCTGCCCGACCGCGTCAATGCCCCACACGCGGAGCGTGACCTGCGCCCTGCCGCCCGGTTCGACGAAGAAGGTGCCGTGCCTCGCCCCCGCGGCAAGGCCTGGATCGGCAAGCGCGTCATAATCGGGATCGCCCTGGGCCGGGTTGGGCGGGGTCGATGGGTTGTTGTCCTGGTCACCCGGAGGCGCGGCCGCGACGTCCGGATCGCCGATGTCGGCGATCACCTGCTGGCGACCGATGGTCACGGTTTCGCAATTCTGCGCTGTTTCTTCCTGGTAGATCCGCGACACGATCAGCTCCGGGCTGAGCGGATTGCCGTCGGGGTCCGTCAAGGGGCCCGTGATCAGCGGCTTCAACGTGTACGCGGAAGTCGTATTGCCGACGTTGGCCACGTCGTAGACGAAATCCGTGTAGCTCTGCTGCTGGGCGGATGAGTCGTCCAGCGGGCTGTTGCGCAGGCTCGGGTTGCGCAGGCTCGGGAACTCCACCGTCTGGTTGCGCAGTGACGGGCTCTCGTAGACCGAGTTCCGCAGGCTCGGGTTGCGGAGGCTGGGGTTGCGATACGAAGGGAACTGGACCGAATACGCCTGCGCAATGAGGTCGGGATTGTGCCCCTCGTAGGCCATGACACTCGAACCGTCGCAGGACTTTCCGCCGCAGTCCGGGTTGCTGATTGTGCCAGCCTCCGGATTGCCGTTCAGCACGACGCTTGCAAGAAACTGGCCGCTCTCGTCGTAGATCTTGACGAGTGCCTGCGCGGAGGATTCGACGAATACCGTGCGCGCCGCGGTCGATCCCGCGGGCACCTGCACCGTCAGCGAAGGCACGGCCGCGCCGGACTGCGTAAACGACACGGTGCCGACACCGTTGTCCGGATACGGCGAAGCGTCGAGGCGGAACGTCTGCGCTGCGGTTCCCGAATTGTCGTTCCGGACGAACACGACGAATGCGCGCAGGATATTTGTCGGCTTGGTCGCCGACGCAGTGCCGAATACGACACCCGGCTTGATCACCGACGAGTACACATTCTGGTTGCGCGACAGCGCCTTCAGAGATTCCTGGCTCCCGGAGGACCACCGCAGGTCCGCCAGGTAAACCTCGTAGCTCGCGACATATCTCGCGTAGCACTGGTCCGCATCCTCCTGTTCCGGAGGCAGGCAGTACGCAGGCGAAAAGGCCGGGAACGGATCGAAGTCGCGCGTGCATTGCCCGGTCGCAGTCGACCCGGTCTCGCCGAGGAACTTTGGCTCATCGGCATTGGCCGGCGTGTAGTCCGACGACGCCGGACACTCGGGCGACCCTGGCACGGCACCCGCGAGGCAGGCCGTCTGAGTGTAGACGTTGCTGCGCACGTCGCGGTTGTCGGTCCAGAAGGTGTGGAATGTCGGATCCTTTGGCCCCGGATCGCTGCCGAGCGCGCCCTGGTTCGACACCCATTTACCGCCCTGGTCCAGCCGGAACTGGGGCGCGGCCACGGCGTTGTAGTCGCCGATGAACGGCTTGGTGGCCTGCCTGAACAGGCGTCCGTTGACGTAATTGAACTCGAGTTGCTGGCCGTCCCTCGCCTCGGACAAGGGGAAACCGTCGCCGCCATCGCCGACCGCGTACTGCGAGACCTTCACCGAGCCCTGCGGCGTGCCGGGGCTCGAGGCCGTGCCGCCGACGATCTGCGCATGGTAGATGTCGGCCGTGTGCCGACGGTTGACCGCATTTCCATCCACTGGCGCAGTGTCCACGATGAATGGGCTGTACAGCGGCGGACCATCCTTCCAGAACTCATCGTTGCGCGTGTCATACCACGACACCTCCACCACGCCGCCGGCCGAGAACGCTGCCGGCATGAACTGGTGAGAAAGCAGGTCGTTCGGCTGTCCATCGACCAGCCGTATGGTCGTGTCCCACGACGTGCCGTCGGTGGTCAGGTACGAAATCCGTGACCTGCCGCGCGTGCAGCTGGGATTGCCGAATTCGTCGAAGGTGCGGCGCGCCCAGAGCAGGTAAAAGCGCCGCCCGTCACTGACCAGGCTCGGCAAGGCCTTGGTTCGGAACGCGTAATTCGCTTCCGGCAACTGGCTCGGCTGGTCGAACGTGCAGATCTGGTCGGCCGACAACGGCACGGTCGCAGGCTTCGACCAGTTGCGGCCGCCGTTTTTCGAGGACGCATACGCGAAACTGTCAGCCTGGTTGTTGTTCTTGTCGAACTGCCGCCAGACGGCGAGGACTGAATCGCCATTCGCGGCAAGGGCAACGCCCTGGTTCAGCGCGATGCTCTCGCTCAGCTTGTTCTTGCTGCTCCATGACTGTCCGTAGTCGGTGGACTGGATGTAATAGATAGAGGCGGAGTCGTTCGAATCGTTGCCGGAGAAATTCGCGTAGGCAACGTGGATCACCGCGGGAGGAAGTTTGCGCGTGATTCCTTTGGGCAGGGCTGTGTCCACAGGGGCGCCGCCAGACAGCGTCACCAGCATGGCAGGCTTGTCCACGAACTGGCCGGACGTGCCGCTGAGGATGTTCAAGGTGTCGAGGTACGACCACGGAGCGCCGTCTTCCTTGTTCTCCTCGGGCCAGAGTTGCAGGTACATCCCGCCGGTGCTGTTGCTGTCGCGCCCTGCCGCGATGAAACCGAGCAGGGCCATGCCGGGGACGGCAGCGGCCGTGGCATCGGCCGCAAATGCCTCGTTGAGGCTCGCGCTGTCACCCGGGAACCCGGGAACCAGCCGGCTGGTCCAGGTCTCGCCGCCATTGCGTGACATGCTCGCGCCGATCCACGCGTCGCCGATGGAGGCGATGTCGACGCCACGATAATCGTTGTAGCCGCAGAAGATGTTCTGGGCATTCGAGGGCTGCACCGCGCAGGAAGGCTCGTTCTGCTGCTTGAACGTCGTGTCGGGAATTTGCACCGGATCCGGCGTAGGCCCGATGATGTTGACGTTGGGGCCCGGGATGCCGAACTGCGGGCCGGTCTGCGCGACAGCTGTCGCGCCAGCGAATGCGAGGAGGCTCGCACAAGCCATGGCAATCCGTAACTTCCGAAGTGCTGTTGACATCGAAATCCCTTCCCGATCATCAGTTCGAATGGTCACCCAATATTGGGTGGGGGGGGTACGCAGCATCCCCTTGCTGCGACTAGGACTTATTCGTTATTGCAAGCAGGATTTTATAGTGTTTTGCCCGCTCAAGGCGCTGAATTTTGCAGCCGCGAGCGTTGCTGCGAGTGCGAAGGTGGCCGGTGGCAGGTCTTCACTCGAAGCTGTGTCAATTTTTATTGATAATGTGTTCTAACGGCATGTATTTGATGAGGATTCAGGGCCCTGCCGCGGTCCGATCCGGCGTCGGCACCAGACCTTTCCCAACCCCGCATACGGGTTGTGTACCATTAATGAGTAGGCTAATCGCCCTTCACTTTCCACTCCAATATTTCCCGGAGAGTCCTGATCCATGAAGAATTATCTAAAGACATTCGGCGTCCTGGCACTGGTTGCGACATTTTTCGCCGGCAGCCTCGCGCTGGCCGCGGACGACAAGAAGCCTGATGGCACCGTCAAGATCGATTCGACCCAGTTTGCGCTCGTCGTCGGCGGCAGCACCGGCGGTGGCACGCTCACCTTCAAGGGCAAGGACCACGAGTTCAAGCTGACCGGCCTGACCGTTGGCGCCAATGTCGGCATGACCAAGATCGACGCGGTGGGCGACGTCTACGATCTGGCCGACCTATCCAAGTTCCCGGGCACCTACACGCAGTGGGATGCCAGCGCGACCCTCGGCGGCGGCGCCGGCGCCCTGTATCTCAAGAACGAGAACGGCGTGGTGATGAAGCTCATCTCGCGCAACCAGGGCCTGCAGATCAACGTTGGCTCCGCGAACGGCGTCAAGGTCACGATGAAGTAACGGCGGCTTCTGCTGTTGTTTGCTGCGACGCCGCCTTCGGGCGGCGTCGTCGTTTCAGGACGCCGGAAACAGCAGGATGAAGTCGGGCGCCCCTGCCCTGCTACGATGCGAAGCTGAACCAGACACTGCCGTTTATCTTGCGAGGACCCATCGTGCCCAGGATTCAAGCGACTGCAGCCTGCGCTGCCTTGTTCTCCGTTGTCACGATGACAGCTAATGCCACCGACGCCCTCCGACCGGACCAGGTCGAGTACAGGGAACTGTTTCGTGAACTCGTGGAGACCAACACGACGCTGTCCGCCGGCGACTGCACCGAGGCCGCGGGCAAGATGGCCGCGCGCCTGCGCAAGGCGGGAATGCCGGAGCAGGACATCCACCTGTTCGCGGTGCCCGAGCACCCGAAGGAAGGCGGGCTGGTCGCGATTCTTCCCGGCAGCGACCCGGCGATACGACCGATGCTGCTGCTCGCTCACCTGGACGTCGTGGAAGCAAAACGCGAAGACTGGACCCGGGATCCTTTCACGCTGGTCGAGGAAGACGGCTACTTCTACGCGCGCGGCGTTGCCGACGACAAGGCCATGGCCTCGATCTGGGTCGATACGCTGGTGCGTTTCCTGCAGGACGGCTACAAGCCGCGCCGCACGGTGAAACTGGCGCTCACCTGTGGCGAGGAAACAAACGGCGCATTCAACGGCGCCGAGTACCTTTCGACGCAGCAGCGCGAGCTGGTCGACGCGGGCTTCGCGCTGAACGAAGGCGCCTGGGGCACGCTGGACGACCAGGGCCGGCGCATCATGATCACGGTGCAGGCTGGCGAGAAGGCCAGCCAGGACTACCGTCTCGAGGTACGCAACCCGGGCGGGCACAGCTCGCGCCCCGTAAAGGACAACGCGATCTATCGCCTCGCGGCCGGTCTCACGCGGCTCAGCCAGTACGAATTCCCTATTCACCTGAACGACGCGACGCGCGAGTATTTCACCCGCATGGCCGACCTCAAGGGCGGCGAGACCGGCGACGCAATGCGCGCACTGGTGAAGGATCCCACCGATGCACGGGCGGTCGCGGCGATCACGCAGGACCCGACCTGGAACGCGATGCTGCGCACGACCTGCGTCGCGACGATGATGGAGGCCGGTCACGCGACGAATGCGCTTCCGCAGCGTGCCCGCGCCAACGTCAACTGCCGCATCTACCCGGCGGAGACTTTCGAGGACGTGCGCCAGGCACTGGCGCGCGTGGCCGGCGATCCGGCGATCGATGTGACGACGTTGCAGAATCGCGGACCCGCGGCAAAAGCCCCTCCACTGACACCTGAGATCATGAAGCCGATCGAGCAGGTCGCGGCCCGGATCTATCCCGGCGTGCCGCTGCTGCCGCTTTTCCAGGCGGGCGCGACGGACGGCCAGTTCCTGGGTGCTGCCGGCATCCCGACCTACGGCATCGGCGTGCTGTTCTTCGACCCGGACCTGGGCGGCATCCACGGCCTGAACGAACGTATCCGCGTCCAGTCGCTCTACGACGGGCGCGAGTTCCTGTACGAGTTGGTCAAAATCTACGCCGCACAGTAGACCGACACGGCTTCGCGGCGCGCGCGTGCACCCAGGGTTCGCGCCGGGGGACCCGGCGCCCGCCCGCCTACTGGCGTGTGCCATTCGAGGGATGTAGGCTGCCGCGTGATACGCGTGGCCGAACGATAGACCTATGATTGATTACATCGCGCAGTGGCTCGAGACGCACGAGTCACTGTTCTCGTCGATGACAGCGTTGATCGCCCTGGGTGGAGTGATCTACGGGGTGGTGCGCACAATCCTGTCGTCGAGCCGGGTGAGCACTGCGGTGTTGCGGAAACCGCAGGACACGGCCAGGACTGACCCCGCCGCCGGGGCCGATCCCGCCGCCCAGGCCGCCCGGGTCCCTGCCGTGGCCGCCGTCAACCACCACCCCTCGCTCTCGGACGACCACGTTGCGCTGGTGGTGCTCAGGTTCGAGACGCTCTCGAAAAACGAGGACGACCAGTTCCTGGCGTCCGGAATCGCCTCAGAGATGAGCGCGCTGCTGGCCCCGGTTCCCGGCCTGCGGGTCAGCTCGCGCAATACCTCCTTCCAATGGGGCAGCGATGACGCGGCAGCGCACCAGGCCGCGGAGCAGTTCAATGCAAACTTTGCGCTGACCGGCAGCCTGATGCGGGCCGGGGACCGCATCAGGGTCATCGGGCGCCTGATCGACATGCGCAGCAACTCGGACATCTGGACCCAGAGCTACGACAGGAAGCTGGAAGACCTGTTCGAAGTGCAGCAGGAGATCGCGCGTTCGATCGTCGGCGCCACGCTGGGCCAGGTCCGGCTGACGGAAACACTGATCGCCCGCAAGACCCCGGACCAGTACCTCGACGCCTGGGGCCTGCTGCAGAAGGCCTACCACTTCTGGCTCGCGAATTTCTCCATCGAGGGCATGATGCAGGCGATCACGTACCTGCACCGTGCCATCGAGATGGCCCCTGAATATGCGGCGCCGCGTGCCGCCCTCGCGATGCTGCTGGCCCAGCAATTGACCACGCGCACCTGCCTGGACTACGAGGCGGTGGCAGCGGAAGCCAGCGAGTTGATCGACAAGGCCTACAGCCTTGCGCCAAACGACGTCGACGTGCTGGAAAACGCGGGGGTCGTGTGGCAGAACCTCGGCGACAGCGAACGGGCCATCTCCGCGCTGCGCCATGCCATCGAGATTGCACCGCTGAACCTGATCAGCCGCGGCTACCTCGCGATGACGCTGGCGTTGACGCGGGGCGCAGCCGGTGCCTACGAAGCCAAGCAGTTGCTCGACGAAAACTTCGCCATCGCACCCAAGCACCCGTCCGTACCGTACTGGTTCTTCTTCATGGCTTGCGCCGAGCAGTGCCTCGGCAACTACGCTGCGTCCGTGGTGCTCTGCACGCGCAGCCTGCGCGGGCAGCCGGGCTGGGTGCACAATCACTACCTGCTGGCCAACGCACAGGCCATTCTCGGCGACATGGGGGCGGCACGTCGCAGCATCGCAGCCGCCACCGCGATCAACCCGTACCTCACCGCGGCGCTGTTCATCGAAAACATCAGGAACATCTCGGGCAGCGAATTCCTGGCGACGCCCTTCGTGCGCGGACTGCTGGAGTCCGGTCTCGTCAACGCACCGTCGTCGGCCAAGGCCCCTTAGCCGCGCCGGGCGCCCTGCCGGGCGTCTCGCCGCCATACAAGAACAACACGGAGAGAGAATGTCCTACCTCGATGGCTCGAAGATTCGCCTGATCGCGAGCGGGCTGGGCTACCCGGAGGGCCCGGTCTGGTGCAAGGACGGCAGCGTGCTGCTGGTCGAGATCAAGGCCCAGTGCCTGAGCAGGATCCGCGACGATGGCTCCCGCGAAGTCGTCGCCTCCATCCCGGGCGGCCCGAACGGGGCGGCGATCGGGCCCGATGGCGCGGTCTACATCTGCAATGATGGCGGGTTCGACTGGCAGCAGTTTCCGCCGCCGCCGAAACCTGCGGCGCTGTGGATCAGCACTACGCAGCCCAAGGGCTACAAGGGAGGCGCACTGCAGAAGGTAGACCTGGAGAGCAGAGTGGTCACGGACCTCTTCACTGCAACCTCGACCCCGCCCTCCTTCCCTCCATTCCCATACCTGCCGAAGAGCTGGGAGCCGCCGGTCACGCTGCGCGGGCCCGACGACCTGGTGTTCGACAAGGACGGCGGCTGCTGGTTTACCGACTGGGGCAAGCAACGAGCTTTCGATCGCGACGTCACCGGTGTGTACTACATGTCGCCCGGCGGCAGCGCGATGCGCCAGGCCATCTTCCCGCTCAATGCGCCTAACGGTATCGCGCTGTCCCCCGACGGCGATTGGCTTTACGTGGCCTTGAGCTACGAGAGGCGCGTGCTCAAGTACGAGATCGGCCCCGGCGGCACGTTCAAGCCAAACCCGCAGACGCTCGACGGCTCATACCTCGTGACGGGCGATTTCCGTGGCTCAAGCGTGCTCGACTCGATGGCCGTGGACAAGGAGGGCAACCTGTACGTGGCGACGATGGTCCCGACCGGGGCCAACCCCACGGTCAACGGTGGTATCACGGTGGTGTCCCCCGAAGGCGGGATTCTCGACTGGATCGAGATCCGGCTGCCCGACGGTTCGCCGGTGCCGTTGCCATCCAACATCTGCTTCGGCGGGCCGGACATGAAGACGGCCTACATCACCTGCGGTGGCTCCGGCCAGTTGGTCAGCATGCCCGCGCAGGTCCCCGGGCTCCGGCTCAACTACAACTGCTGAGGCAGGCCAATGCACCTCTTGAACGGGATCGTGCGCCTGCTGCGCCGGATCAGGGACGCGTTGCTCGCAGCGCCGTGGCGGAAGCTGTTCACCGGCCTGCTGGTCCTGCTGCTGCTGGTGCCGGTGCTTGGATTCGCCTACCTCTGGTACGTGTCGGTCAAGCCGGACATCCCGCCTTATCGCCCGATCAACCAGGTCGCTTACCTGGACCCGGAACCCGGCGCCTGCAAGGACTTCAAGGTGGATGACACCATCGACTGGAAAATGCCGGCGTCCGCGTTCGACAAGACGACGCGCGACCCGGACACCGCCTACCAGGGTTGGTGCGAACCCTACCGACAGGTCTACTACCGCATGCCGCAGGGGACGACGTTCTTCGGCCTGCGCTACGACTGGGTCGCAAACCTCGAGCGCCCGGTCGGCCGCACGAAACTGCTGACCCGCGAATACATGGAGAGCATCGGCTACATCTACGATGGCGCCAAGCTCCCCAATCCCAACAATCCCGCGGACCTGCCGATCGGGCTCACGTGGCACTGGGAACAGGTGTCGTCCGGGACAGCCAGGTCCGAGGACCCGGCTCAGAAGGTAAAGATCCTGGACGTCAGTTGTGCGGCCTGCCATTCGTCTCAGCTCACGTACAAAGGCACCGCGCTGCAGATCGACGGCGGCTCCGGTGGCCACGCGCTCACCTCGAATTCGGTTTCGCAGTTCATGACGATGTCCGTCGCGAGCCTGTTCACGACCTGGATCAACCCGTTCAAGTTCAATCGTTTCGCCGACAAGGTCCTGGCCGGAGTGCCGGCGGCGGAGCTCAAGGACGAGCGCGCGGAATTGCGCTCCGCGATGAAACAGACGCTGCGCGAGGCGGTCGTCTACGCCTGGTACAACAAGCCATCGGTATACCCAACGGAAGAAGGCTACGGGCGCACCGATGGCCTGGGACGGATCGCCAATACGGTGTTCGCGGACTACCTCGATCGTTCCAACTACCGCCTCGCCAACGCGCCGGTGAACTACCCGCATCTCTGGGACATCTGGCAGTTCGACTGGGTACAGTGGACCGGCTCGGTGAAGCAGGCGATGGCGCGCAACCTGAACGAGGCGCTCGGCGTGCGGGCACACGTCGAGTTGAAGGACCAGGCACACCTGTTCGAATCCACGGCCATGCTGCCGGAGATGCACTGCATCGAGACGGTGCTGCAGCACCTGAAGGCACCGCGCTGGCCCGAGGACCTGTTCGGCCAGCCGGATCCGGCGCTCGCCGCCGAGGGCAAGGAGCTGTTCGACAAGACCTGCAGGACCTGCCATGGCCCGTTTCGCTTCGACTGGGAAAAGGCAGACCAGATGATCGCGGCCGGCACGAAGAAGAGCGACATTGCGCCCGCGCGCCCGACGCTGTGCAGCACCTGTCACGGTCCGTGGATCGGCCGGCCGGGAGAAACCAACCTGCCGGCCGGCGCCGTGAGCATCGCCCAGTACTCCTCCGGACAGGGTGAACAGCATGGCCTGTACCGCGAGCAGACGAAACGCGACGAGGTATGGCAGGTCGCCCACATCTACCTGGGCTACGTCGGCACCGACCCGACTTCGGTGATGAACTTCATCAACAACACCTATGACCTGAGTGCGCTGAAGGACACACCGGCAGGCCGCGCCGTTACGGTCATCCCGGGCAAGCCTGCCTGCGATCCACTCAAGGCGGATTGCCTGGTCTACATCAGTGACTGGCAGCACGTGCCGGGCGCGCTCGGGCTGCGCTTCATCGGCGGCGAAGTTCGCTATCACGACTACGCTGCGTTCCCCAAGCCCATCTGGGATCTCAGGAACCACCAGGCGATCAACCAGGACGCCGTCGACGACCTGAACGGTTTCGGCGAACACGACCGCCCGATGGCCCTGAAAAACTACCGGCCGCGGCCGCTGGAAGGTGTCTGGGCCACCGCGCCTTTCCTGCACAACGGCTCAGTGCCCACGCTCTACCAGCTGCTGCTGCCGCCCGACGAGCGCGACACGGTGTTCTACCTGGGGCGAAAGGAATACGACCCGGTGCATCTTGGTCTCGTCACCCGGCAGTTCCCGGGCGCGTTCCGCTACGACACGCGCATCACCGGCAATTCGAACCGCGGCCATGCGTTCGACGATGGCCTCTGCGGCAATGGCGTGATCGGCTTCCAGCGTGAAGACAAGCCTGGCTACTGCCGTCGCTTCACCGAGCACGAGCGCCTGGCGCTGCTCGAATTCCTGAAGGTGCTGAGCGACGAACCGCGCATAAAGCCGGAAACCGAAGCGCACTGCTCGCACATCACCTGGACGCCGGAGGCGATGAAATGAGCCGCCGCATGAAGATCCTGCTGCGAACGCTGGCGTTCGTCGCCCTCGCCTACCTGCTCGTCGTGCTGCTGGTATTCGCCGGGCAGATGCTGAAGGGCGCCTTCGGGGATGCCGATGCCGACCTCGTCGGACAGTCGCTCGAGTCCTCGCTCACCGAGACCATCGAATCGGTGCGCACCATCGTCGCCGCGAACCGCACGCCGGTCTACCAGCGCGATGCGCACGCCAAGCCGCACGGCTGTGTGCGCGCGGTGTTCGAGGTGCCCGAGGCGCAGGCGGCCTTCCGTCATGGCGTATTCGCGCGACCGGGCAGCTACGAGGCCTGGGTGCGGTTCTCCAACGGCACCGTGCCGTCGCTGGCCGACACCGAGAAGGACGCCCGCGGCATGGCGATCAAGCTGATGGGCGTCAGCGGGCCGCAGCTGCTCGATCCACGGTTGGCGGGAGACACACAGGATTTCGTGATGATCAACTCGCCGAACTTCTTCGTTCGGCGGCTCGACGACTACGCGGAGCTCGAGCGCCAGTCGGCGAAGAACACGCCGTTCCGGTACTTTTTCGGCGACGGCTCGCCGAACCCGTTCCGCTGGAAGCTGCGCGAGCTGTACCTCGGGTTGCACACCCGGAAGCCCGCGCCGCCCAGCCCGCTGTCGGACCAGTACTACAGCATGTCGGCCTACCGGCTCGGGCCGCAGACGGTGAAATTCAGCGCCCGCGCCTGCGAGAACACGCCGGTCGACGAGGTCGACCGCAGCAACCCGAATTTCCTGCGCGATGCGATGCAGCAGGTGCTGCGCTACCAGGACGCGTGCTTCGAATTCATGGTCCAGGTCCGCGACGAGGGCTCACGCATGCCCGTCGAGGACGCCACCGTGCGCTGGTCCGAGAAGGACTCGCCGTTCGTTCCGGTGGCTCGCCTGTACATTCCGCGCCAGGTGTTCGACACACCCGAGCAGAATGAAATGTGCGAGAACCTCTCCTACAATCCGTGGCACGGACTCACGGATCACCAACCGCTCGGCAAGATCAACGAGATGCGCCGCGAGCTCTACCTGGCCACGGCCGCGTTCCGGCGTGGACGCAACGGGGCCCCACAGCAGGAGCCGACCAGCTGGTGCGACGCGTTGCCTTCACACTGCCGGGACGGAAAATGGGTCAACTGAGGTAGTCATCGATGGACGTCAGGGCAGCCATTGCACTCGAAGCGGGACAACCGCTGGTCATCGACACGGTACAACTCCAGGGACCGAAGGCCGGCGAAGTGCTGGTCGAAATCAAGGCCACCGGCATCTGCCACACGGACAAGTACACGCTGTCCGGAGCCGACCCGGAGGGCCTGTTCCCCTCGATCCTCGGCCACGAAGGCGCGGGCATCGTGGTGGAGGTCGGCACCGGCGTCAGGTCGCTGAAGGCGGGCGACCACGTCATCCCGCTTTACACACCCGAGTGCCGCGAGTGCAAGAGCTGCACGTCGCACAAGACCAACCTGTGCACGGCAATCCGCGGCACGCAGGGCAAGGGACTGATGCCGGATGGCACCAGCCGGTTTTCGTACCGCGGCAAGCCGATCCATCACTACATGGGCTGCTCGACGTTTGCCAACTACACGGTAATGCCCGAGATCGCGCTGGCGAAGATTCGCGAGGACGCGCCGTTCGACAAGGTCTGCTACATCGGCTGCGGCGTCACGACGGGCATCGGCGCGGTGATCTTCACCGCGAAGGTCGAGCCGGGAGCGAACGTCGTGGTGTTCGGACTCGGCGGCATCGGCTTGAACGTCATCCAGGGCGCGAAGATGGCCGGCGCCGACATGATCGTTGGCGTGGACGTGAATCCCGCGCGCGAACCGCTGGCACGAAAGTTCGGCATGACGCACTTCGTGAATCCCAATGAAGTGAAAGACGACCTCGTGGCGCACCTGGTCGAGCTGACCCGGGGCGGCGCCGACTACAGCTTCGAATGCATCGGCAACACGCAGGTGATGCGGCAGGCGCTCGAATGCTGCCATCGAGGCTGGGGCCAGAGCATCATCATAGGGGTGGCGGCGGCAGGCCAGGAGATCAGCACGCGACCGTTCCAGCTGGTGACCGGACGCGTCTGGAAAGGCAGCGCCTTCGGCGGTGCGCGCGGCCGCACCGACGTGCCGCGGATCGTCGACTGGTACATGGACCGGAAGATCAACATCGACGACCTGATCACGCACGTGCTTCCGCTCGAACGCATAAACGAGGGATTCGACCTGATGGCGCGCGGCGAATCGATCCGTACCGTGGTGATCTATTGATCGAGACACTGGCCGTCCATCCCTGCTTCGAGGGCCTGCAGGGTTTCTACCGGCATGAGTCGCAGGCCATCGGCCTGCCGATGCGTTTCTCCGTGTACCAGCCCCCGCAGGCGGCGCGCGGCAGCGTGCCAGTGCTGTTCTACCTGGCCGGGCTGACCTGCACCGAAGAAACCTTCATGGTCAAGGCCGGCGCACAGCGATTCGCCGCAGAACGCGGCATCATGCTCGTTGCCTGCGACACCAGTCCGCGCAATACCGGCATCCCGGGCGAGGCCGACGACTGGGAATTCGGCAGCGGCGCCGGCTTCTACCTGGACGCCACGCAGCCGCCGTGGTCGAGGCATTTCCGCATGTACGACTACGTGCTGAACGAGCTTCGTGCGGTGGTGCTTGGGCACTTCCCTGCCGATGCAGGACGCATCGGCATATTCGGCCATTCGATGGGCGGTCATGGCGCACTGGTGCTGGCGCTGCGCAATCCCGGCGTCTACCGATCGGTGAGCGCCTTTGCACCGATCTGTGCGCCCTCGCAGTGCCCCTGGGGCCTGAAGGCACTGCCTCGGTATCTTGGTGAGGATCGCGTGGCCTGGTCCCAATACGACGCCACGCAGCTCATGCGAGATCGCGGCGAGCCGGCTTTCGAGAACATCCTGGTCGACCAGGGGCTCGGCGACAAGTTCCTCGCGCAGTCGCAATTGCTGCCGGAGCAGTTCCAATCGGCCTGCTCCGGAGCGGGGCAGCCGCTGACGCTGCGTCGTCACGCGGGCTACGACCACAGCTACTACTTCATCGCGAGCTTCGTAGCGGACCACATCGCACACCACGCCCGCGCGCTGGGCTGAGCGCGAGGCCAGCAGGGCCTGGCGAGTCGGCAGCGCGAGCCAGTAGCGAAATGTGATGTGATCCCGTCGGCTTCGACGCATTCGCGTATACTTGCGGCCGCTGTTCAGCAGTGACGGTTCGGCGGTTTCGCCGCATCGTCCTTAAGTCGGGTCCGAAAGCCCGCCCCCTGAATCCCGGTCGGTTTCGCAACGAGCAGTCGTGTGCGTCACCGTCCATTGCCTTGTTTACCCCAGCTGTCCGTCGCCGGCCGGCCGTCGTCGGCACGTGTCGTGCCTGCGATGCAGACTGCTTTTCTGGAGAATCTCCAATGGTTTCAATGGTCATCGGATTCGGTGTCGCGACGCTGCTCGCAACCGGATTCCTGTTCGTCTTGCAGATATTCGAGGACTTCCGCGATGCTTGACTGGAAACTGGTCACCCGCTGCTGCTGGGGAATCAACCTCGCAGTCGGTGCCTCATCGGCCCACGGGTCGGGCGCCCACCACCGGCAGGGGATCGGCGCGTTCGAATCCCTCTACACGGAATCGTCGTTACCTGGCCGCCCTGGCGGCCACGACTTCGATTTCGACGAGCGCGCCAGGCATCGGCAGCGCGACCACCTGCACCGTCGTGCGCGCCGGCAGGTTCGGCTGCGTGGCCGTACCGAAGTGCCGCGAATAAGCCTTCATCAGCCCTTCGAAATCCATCGATCCGCCCTTGGCCGGGTCGCCGACCAGGAAGACGTTCATCTTCACGACGTCGGACATCGATAGACCCGAGCCCGCGAGTTCCTTCTCGAGCTTGCCGAGTACGCTGGCCACCTGCGCCTCGGTGTCGCCCATTCGCTCCGCGCTGCCGGCCGGGGCATCCGGCTTCACGGGATCGGCGAGCGTGCCGCTCAGGAATACGACTTCGGCACCGGACGGCACCACTACGCTGCTCGCGATCGGAAAGTTGCCGAGTGGACGGCGCAGGATCTCGGCGGCCTGCGCGGGCAGCATGAACGCCACGGCCAGCAGCAGCCCGATACAGGTGACTCGCCTCATTGCAGGTACCTCCAGACAAGCGGGTTTCGAAACGGAATGGTCGCAGAGCCAGCCCGGTTCTCAAAACCTTTGGTGCTGCCCCGAGGCTGAGCCATACTCGCCGTCTGCCAAGAACTCCGGGGGGACGGCGTGAAGAACAATAATGACACGTCGCGCAGGGATTTCCTGCGCGCGACTGGGGGCGTGATCGGCACTGCCTGGCTCGGAGTCCAGTGGACTGACATCGCCGCCGCCGCGGAGCACGCCCACGAGGCAGCCGCCGGAAAGGTCGACCACGAATTCAAGGTGCTTACTGCTGCGCAGGCCCGCGACGTCGAGGCGATCGCCGCGCAGATCGTGCCTGGCGGCGACACCCCGGGCGCTCGGGAAGCCGGCGCGGTCTACTTCATAGACCACGTGAACGCCGGAATCTTTGCGCGGAATGCGCCGGAGTTCCTCGCGGGCCTGGCGGCATTCCAGCAGCAGTTCGCCGACAGCCACCCGGGATCGGGGCAGTTCGCCGACCTGGACGTGACGGAACAGCTCGCCTACCTGAAGACCGTCGAGAAGACGCCGTTCTTCGGCACGGTGCGCTTCCTCACAGTCGCCGGCCTGCTGGCGCTGCCGTCTTACGGAGGAAACGAGAACAAGCTCGGCTGGAAGATGGTCGGCTTCGTGGACCGGCACGTGTGGTCGCCGCCCTTTGGCTACTACGACAAGGACTACCCCGGCTTCGAGCCGTACCCGAAGGGAGCACGGTCGTGAGCACGCGCACATTTGGACTGAACGAGACGGTCGATTTCATCGTCGTGGGTTCCGGCGCGGCGGGTGGCGTAATCGCCCGCGAACTCTCGCAGGCCGGCAACACCGTGCTGGTGCTCGAACAGGGCCCGCGCTACACGGCGGCGGACTTCAAGCACGACGAACTCGACTACTGGTTCAACAACGGGATCACTAACAGCCCGCAGACCAACCCGCAGACATTCCGCAAGTCGGCTTCGGAGAAGGCCGAGGTCGCGCAGGGATTTCCGGCAGCGGTCTACGCGCGCCTGGTCGGCGGCAGCAGCACGCACTTCACCGCCAACTACTGGCGGTTCCACGAATCCGACTTCAAGGAGCAGAGCCTGCTCGGCTCCATCGATGGCACGAGCTTCGCCGACTGGCCGATCGACTACGCCGAGCTCGAGCCCTACTACACCAAGGTCGAGTGGGAAGTGGGCGTTTCGGGACTCGCCGGCGCCAGCCCGTTCGATCCGCCGCGGACGAAGCCCTACCCGATGCCTCCGCTGCCGGTGAAGTCCTCAGGCGTGCTGCTCGAGCGCGGCGCCCGCAAGCTGGGCCTGCACCCGTTCCCGGCGCCGATGGCCATAGCCTCAGAGCCGTATCGCGATCGGCCCGCCTGTGCCCACTGCGGGTTCTGCATCGGCTTCGGCTGCGAGATGCGGGCGAAGTCCTCGACGCTCTACACGATGATTCCCGAGGCGGAAGCCACCGGCCGCTGCGAGGTGCGCAGCGAGTCATACGTGAGCCGCATCGAAGTCGATGCCCGCGACCGGGTCACCGGTGTCGCGTATTTCGACAAGGACAAGCGCGAGCGCTTCCAGAAAGCTCGCGCGGTGGTAGTGAGCGCGAACGGCGCCGAAACCTCGCGCCTGCTGCTGATGTCGGCCAGCAGCCGCCACCCGGACGGGCTCGCGAACTCCAGCGGCCTCGTCGGCCGGAACCTGATGTTCAACACCTACGCCGAGGCCAATGCGATCTTCGAGCACGAACTGAACGAGTACAAGAGCGTACAGGTGACGCGAGTCGTGCACGACTTCTACGAGTCCGACCCGAAACGCGGCTTCTATGGCGGTGGCGGTTTCGATGCCCGCATCGGGCCGAACCCGATCGTCTGGTCGCTGTTTGCGCCGCCGCCGGATCGTGCGTGGGGCGCCGAGTTCAAGTCGCTGATCGAGAAACTGCCGCGCGCGATGATCTCCTCCACCCACGGCACGTCGCTGCCGCTCCCGTCGAATCGCGTCGATCTCGACCCGGAACTGAAGGACGCCTGGGGACTTCCCGCGATGCGAGTGACCTACAAGGACCACCCCGACGACCTCGCGAACGCCAGGTTCCTGCAGGACCGCGCCGCGGAAGTGCTGCAGGCGGCCGGGGCGCAGGAGGTCTGGAAGAGCCCGGTCGAGGACTCGACCGTCGGCTTTCACCTGCTCGGCACCTGCCGGATGGGCAACGACCCGAAGAGCTCGGTCGTCGATCGCTACCACCGCACCCACGACATCCCGAACCTGTTCATCTGCGACGGTTCGAGCTTCGTCACCGGCGGCCGCGGACAGCCCACGATGACCATCCAGGCGCTCGCGTTCCGCGCGGGTGACCATATCGCGCGGTTCGCGAAGCGGGGCGAGATCTAGCAGGCGAGCAGCCAGCTCTTCACAGGGCTCGCCCGGCCCGTCACCAGACGGGGGTCAGCACTATCGCCACCGGTGTGAAGTCGGCGCGATAGCCGTGGCCCGTGATCTGCCCGATGTCGCTGATGCCCTGCACCACCTGTAGCGTCAGGCCCAGGCCGGGGTCGATCAAGTCGTTGAGGTCCTGCAGTCCGTTGGTCGCGTCCCAGATGAAGGCGTGCCCATTGTTGCCGAAGGCTGCGGAACCGACGACGACTCCGGCATTGTTGATGTCGACCGGCTCTGTATACCCGTCGGCCAGCGGCCCCATCACTCCGGCGCGGTACAGGAAGCCTGTGTATCCGGCGTAGCCGCCGTACACCCACATGCCCACCACGTCGTCGTCGTCGTTGATTCCGTCCACGCGTATGCTGTTCCCCGCGATACTGCCGCCGATGTCGGTCATCGTGCCATTCCGGAACACGTAGGCGTGCCACTCACCTGTCGCGGTGATCGAGAATCCGGCGACGTGCCCCTCGTCGCTGATCGCATTGGCGTCGCAGTACGGACCGCCGAGCGTGGGCATGGTGCTCATCTGTCCGCCGGAGTAGATGAAGCAGAGGTTGTCCATGTTCAGGTTTGACGACTGGCCGACCACCGTGCCTGCGGCATTGATCGCCTTTGCATTACAAAAAGACCCGCCCAGCGTCCCAAGTGGCTGCATGCTTCCATTCCGATACAGGAAACAGCGCTCCTGTCCCAGTGCGTTGTCGTAGGTTCCAGTTACTTCGGTGGAATCGTTCACGTCCCACGCGCCGCTCCGGGTGCCGTCCAGCGCGCCGAGGTCCCTGGTCACTCCAGCGCTGTACAGAAAGGCGTGTTCGACCTCATTGGCGTCGACATCAACATAGCCGACCACTTCCCCCTTGTTGTTGATGGACCGCGGCTCGATGAACGGGCCTGCCAGTTTCGGGATCTCGGTGACAGAGTACGACCCCGCCGCCACCGGCGACATCGAAATGACGGCGCGGACGGCACTCCCGACGGCGCCGTCGTCGTCGGTGACCGATAGCCGCACCTGGAAACGCGCGGACTCGACGTACGCGTGCTGGACGATCGCGCCGGTGGCCGTCGTGCCGTCGCCGAAATCCCATTGGAAGCTGGCGATGGTGCCGTCCATGTCATGCGACGCATTCGCATCGAGCGACACGGCGAGTGGCAATATGCCGCTGTCCGGTGTAACCGTAAAGGACGCGATCGGCGCCATGTTGGCAGGTGGTTTCTTTCCACCGCCACCGCCACTGCATGCCGTCAGCAGCAGCCCCGCCGTCGCGATTGCCGCGATGCAGAAAACCGCATTTCCGGGCTTCATGACAGGTCTCCTCGTGTCCGCCGGCCGGTCACCGGACCTCACGAGGCCTTACAACGACAATCCAGCTCGCCGCCTCGCGACGCGGTGTGGCCGTCGATAGTCAGCTGATTATTGCGCGCGACCCGACCAGCGCAATTCGTACTTTAGGCAGGGCGGCAGGAAGCGGCCAGCGTCGTCAGGTTTTTGCCCTTGAAAGAGGCGAAGGTCAGCCGCCGGACCCTCGCATCCGCCGTTCGACCGCTTCGAGCGCATCGATGACTTCGAGCGTGCCCTGGCGTGCCAGCACCTCTGCGCCGCCGCCTGCCAGCCAGGACTGGAACTCCTGCGGTCCCAGCGGCGGCGAGACGTACATCCCCTGCACTTCGTCGCAGCCAAGCGCGCGAACCATCTCCAGCGTGTCGGCGTCCTCGATTCCCACCGCGACCGAACGCACACGCATGGTGCGGGCCATCGAGATCACGGCGGACGTGACGCCCTGTGCGCCGAGGTCCGTGTACAGGTCGGCCATCAGCGATCGGTCCAGCTTCATGCTGTCGAACTTCAGCTGCCGGATCTGGCTGAACGAAGAGTAGACGGTGCCGAAATCATCCAGCGCGACGCGCACACCAGTGGCACGCAGCTTGTCGAGCATGTCGCGTGTTTCCACGGGGAACTCGACCACCCCCGACTCGGCGATTTCCAGTTCGAGCGCATTGCTGGGCAGGCCATGGGCCGCCAGCGCCTCGCGAACGGCGCGCGGGAGAGCCGGGTCCCTGAGCTGGTGCGCGGACAGGTTCACGGACACGAAGAACTCGTGATCGAATTCCTTGCGCCACACCGCCAGCTGGCGACAGGCCTCGTTAAGCACCCAGCGACCGATACCATCGATGAGCCCGGCGCTCTCGGCCACCGGAATGAATTCGGACGGCTCGACCTCGCCTAGCTCCGGGTGGTTAAGGCGCGCGAGGCACTCGACACCGATCAGTTCGAAGTCCTCGATCGCGATGCGCGGCTGGAAGGCGAGCGTCAGCTCGCCTCGCTCGATGGCCCCGCGGAGCGCCGACTCCAGTTTCAGCCGCCGACGGGAGCGCACCTGCGGCGCCGTCGAAAAAGTCTCGAAGGTCCAGGGTGCCGTGGCCTGCTCGGCAGCGGCGTGTGCCTGCTGCAGCAACTGCTCCGCTTCGACGCCGCCTTCGCTGGCGAGCGCGACGCCGGCGCTGATGCCCGGCAGGTATTCCTCCTCGCCTCCCGGGGGACTGCTCGCCAGCGACTGCAGTACGGAGCGCGCGAGCTGTACGAGGTGGTCGGCCGAAATCCGGCTGCGCAGCAGCATCGAGAGCTCGGTCTCCGCGGTGCGGCAGACCGCGGCGGACGACGCACGCCAGGGCACGGTTGCACCATCACTGATGGTCGCAAGCTCGGCCTCGAGGCGCCCGGCGACTCGCGCCACCAGTTCGCTGGCGGCCTCGAGCCCCCGCGCCTGCACGACGTGGTCGAGGTTGTGGATCCGGAACGCCACGACGCCTGTCGCCTGCATTCCCGCATTGTCCTGCAGCGCGGCCGCGACCTGCTCCGCCAGGTGTACGCGGTTCGGCAACCCGGTGGCGGAATCCGAGTAGGACAGCGTGCGCACGGCCTCCTCGGCGCGGCGCAGCCTGGTCAGGTCCTGCAGCGTCACTATGACGATGCCGTCCTGGGGCTGATCCGGCTGGCCCACCAGTTCCGCCTCGAGATGCACGCAGACCGAAGTTCCTGCCGACGTGCGCAGGTCGTGGTCGAAACTGCAGCGACCCTCGCCGGTGGCGCAGGCCAGGAAAGCCCGGCGCAGCGCGAACTGGTCGGACTTGCCTGTCATCCTGACGAAGTCCTCGAAACTCCTGAGCGAACCCGGGTCGACCTCGAGGACCTCCCCCACCATCGGCGAGACGTGCAGCGTGCTGCCATCGAGCGCCAGTTCCCAGTGACCGACGCGCGCAATCCGCTGGGCGAGCAGCAACTTCGAGCGACTGGTACGCAACTCTTCCTGCATGTCGCGGTCGCGGATCAGGAAGCGCACTCGTTCCACCAGCAAGCGAGGATTGATGCCCTTCTGGGCAAAATCGCTGGCGCCGGCTGAGAACGCGTCGCTGATCGACGGCAGGTCATTGCGGCCAGTGAGCATCAGGATTGGCAACGCGCGGCCGCCGGCCTTTTCGCGGATCGCACGGCACGCGTCGATGCCGGACATCTTCGGCATGTTGACGTCGAGTATCACCATGTCGGGCTTCACCGTGTCGAATTGCTCTACCGCGTCGGCGCCGTCGCCGACCGAGTGCACGACGAACCCCGCACCGGCAAGCGCCGCCTCCGATAGCATGATCTGCGCCGGATCATCGTCGGCCATCAGGATCAGTGCGCTGCGGGTGTCGCTCATTGAAGTGTTGCCTCAGGTACCGGTAGCACGACTGGACTCGACCCTCAGGGCCGCTTCCAGGTTCGCGTAAGTCTGTTGCACGCCGCGGGCAGCCCGTCGGGCCTCGTTTGCGTCGCGGGCGTCCAGCGCGGCAAGTTCACAACGCTCGAGTTGCGCTGCCAGGCGACGCCCACCGAGGCTGTTTACCGGCGACTTCAGCGAGTGTGCGACAGACGCAATCGCCTCCAGGTCCCCTGCCTCGAGCGCGGCCTCCAGCCGCTTCAGCGATTGCGGCGCCGTGGTGAACAGCAACTCGCACAGGCGCTCGAATACCTGCGGCCTGCCGAGTCCGCGGATGGCGGCGACCTGCTCCGGGTCGAGCAGCGGCACGCCAGCCAGGGCGTCGTCGTCCTGCGGCGGAACTTCCAGGATGCCGAATACAGCCGTTTCGGACAGCAGCGGCTCGTCGGCCACCGCGGCTTCCACCACTGCTTCCCCGAGTTTCGGCGGCGCGCCACCGGCTTCCGCCTGGAAGTCCAGTTGCATCAGGTCAGCGTCCGCTGCGAAAGCTGTCAGCGTCGCGGCTGGTGCCGTCGGGAGTCGTGCCGGGCGACCGCCTGGAGCGGGTTGCGCCACCCGGGAAGCGTCAGTGGGCCGTGACGTGCGAACGTCGCCGGTGGGTCGGGATACGCGGGACTCGCCGGTTGAACGAACTGCTCGCTGCTCGCCAGGGGGCAGTACGGTCTGGGTGCGCCTCGCGGCCTCGCCCGGCGGCGGCAGCACCAGCTTGCCGAGATCCGTTGCGATCGGGCGGAGCACGGCAACCATCTGGTCCTGGGTAAACGGCTTGGAAAGAAAATGGTTCATGCCTGCCTCCATGCAGCGGTTGCGATCGCGCGCCAGCACGTTGGCCGTGAGCGCCACGATCGGTGTTGCCTTCGAGCTGCGTTCGATTTCGATTCGCCGGATCGCGGCAGTTGCGGCGTAGCCGTCCATGCCGGGCATCTGGCAGTCCATCAGGATCGCGTCGAAACTGCGACGACTCGCCTGGTCGAGCGCGGCTATGCCGTCCTCGGCGACCGTGACGCTGCAGCCCACCCTCTCCAGCATCGCCTGCGCCACCTCGCGATTGATTACGTTGTCGTCCGCGACCAGCACGTCCAGGCCCAGTGACAGCAACCCCCCGGGCTGCGGCGCCGCATCGCGATCCTCGGGCCTGCGCCTCACCTCGACTTCCTCTGGCTCGCGCGGCTCACGTGCAGCCCGCAGCGCTCCCTTCAGCAGCGTCTGCCGCACGGGCTTTGCGATGCACATGTCGGGCCTGATCTCCTGCTCACCCTCGTAGGACGGATCGAAATCGAATGCGCTCAACAGCACGACCCAGGTGTCCGCCAGAGAAGGATCGAGCCGGATGGTGCGCAGCAACTCCGCGGTGGTGGCGTCGGGCAGTGCATGGTCGAGAAGCACCACCTCGAACGGGCGGCGTCGCGCAGTCGCTTCGCCCAGCCGCTCACCGAGCAGCCTGCCGTGGTTCAGCACCGTGACGTCGACCGACCAGTTCGACAGGGTTTCCTCCAGCGCCATGTAGGTCGTGGGACTGTCGTCGACCACCATGACCCGCATGCCGGCAAATTCGTCGGTGACGCTGTCGGGAGCGGGCGCGGCCGAGTCGACCTTGAACGGCAGCACGAACGAGAACGAGCTGCCCTTGCCGGGTTCGCTGCGCAATTCGATGCTCCCACCACCCATCAGGTTCACGAGGCGCGACGCAATCGAGAGCCCGAGACCGGTACCGCCGACGCGCTGCGCATTGCCGAGCTGGCTGAAGGCCTCGAACACCGCCGCCTGGTCGGCTTGTTCGATGCCGGACCCGGTGTCCGACACGTTGAAATACAGCCGGCAATCATCGTCGGCGAGGTTGTCGAGCCCGATGCGGATCTGGATCTCGCCCTGGTCCGTGTACTTGACCGCATTCGACAGCAGGTTGCCGAGCACCTGCCGAAGGCGCAGCGCATCCCCGACCACGGACGCAGGCACCGTGGGCTCGACGCGACAGACGAGCTCGAGCTTCTTGCTCTCGGCTCGTGCCGCAAACACCTCGCCAACCTGCTCGACGAATTCACGGACGTCGAAGACCTCACGGACAAGTTCCATCTTGCCGGCGGCGATCTTCGAATCGTCGAGGATGTCGTTGATGATCTGCATCATCGTGTCCGCGGCCGTACGCATCGAGTCCACGTAGCGGCGTTGCCGCTTGTCGAGGTCCGTGCCGGTGAGCAGCTCTGCCATGCCGAGCACTCCGTTCATCGGGGTGCGGATCTCGTGGCTCATGTTGGCCAGGAACTCGTCCTTGGAACGCATCTGCGCCTCGGACTCCTGCAGGCGTTCCTCGATTTCCCGGGTGCGGTCCACGACCTCCTGCCTTGCCGCCACCCGCAGCGTGGTCATGTCGCGCTCGTACTGGGCAACCCTGTCGGACAGCACGTTGAAATTGCTCGCAATCTGCGTGAGCTCGTTACCCTGGCTCGCCTCCTCCGGGAACGCGGACTCGTCCGGCGCGTCTCCGGGCTGAGTGGAGCGCACGAGTTGCCCCAGTGGCTCTACGACCTGGCGCCGCAGCGCACTGGCCGTCCACAGCCCGATCACTATGCCAAACGCCAGCACGAATGGCGTCTGCACCAGGCGCGCTGCGATGGCAATCCACGGGGCCTGGTGATCGATGACGACGGCCAGCACCCCGGGACCGTGGGTGCTGATGTCGACGGGGTACTCATTGTAGTCGGGCACCAGCCAGAAGAAGCGCATGACCCGCTGCAGGAAAGTCTTGCCATGTGGCACCGGATTGACCGGGCTGGACGGGTCCCCGCCATGCACGGTCTGAATGCGTGCCTTGGCGTCGTACAGTTCGAGCACCTCCCCGGAGGCCAGGTGCAGGTCGGCGCCCAGGATCACCGGGTGGCGTGCCAGCGGCGCCAGTGCGTTGTAGGCACCGTTCTTTTCGACCTGCGCCGAAATCGAGGCCGCAAGTTCGGCCGCAAGCTTCTGGTCCCTGTGGCGCGTTGCCCACGCATCCCAGGTCGTGGCGAAGACCTGCGCGCCGAGCAGCGCCAGCGTGACCGCGGCCACCGCGGTCATCCGCAACTGGTCGCTCAGCGACAGCGACTCGAAGTGGTCACGAAAGGCGCGCAGCGACGGCCGGCGCGCGAGTACACCGCCAAGGACCTTGGACAGCGACTGCCGCAGCAGGTCGCCGCGCTCGGCCAGCCTGGACTTGGTTCGTCTTGTTCGAAGCATTGCCCGCGACACCCTCGCCACGAATGGCTCTGGTAGGCTTCGGAGCCTAAGTGCGCTGGTGACATAAGGGGAACCGCCGGACGCCAATACTGTGACGGGGCGCAAGGTCCGATGGCCGATCCGGTTCTGCCACCTCGACTGCCAGGCAGTCGGCGGCGGCGGCCGATCTGTTGCATCCGATCCGGAACGACCTCAGGATGCAGTTGTCGGGCTGGTTGCCCGCCGAGTCACTCTCGACCGATGACGTTCTGGGGAGAATTGCAGCGGCGCAACGTCGTCAGGGTGGCTGCACTCTACGTGGCGGCCAGCTGGCTGATCCTGCAGTTCATCGAAACGACCGACTCGCTGCTCGAACTTCCCGCCTGGGTGGGCAAACTCGCCATGCTCATCCTCGGCCTGGGCCTGCCGGTCGCCCTGGGTATCTCCTGGGCGTACGAATTGACGCCTGATGGCCTGAAGCGAGATGGCGCGGTTCCGCGCACCGAGTCCAATCGGGCAAGCAATGCCCACCGCATCAACGTTATCACGCTGATCGTAGCCGTCCTGGCAATCGTCACGGTTGCGCTGGATCGATTCCTTCCGTCAGCGGACGCCCGTCGGCCGATCGCTGCCGTAGCGACCGATGAAATTGGGGGCACCACCGCGGTACCAATTGCGAGCCAGGCGGCCGCCCGCTCCGCTACCGCGATCGCCGTCCTGCCCTTCGCCAACATGAGCTCCGATGCCGAACAGGTATTTTTCTCCGACGGCATTACCGAGGAGATCCTGAACCTGCTGGCCAACGTCGATGGCCTGAGGGTGACGTCACGGACTTCGTCGTTCTCGTTCCAGGGGCAGACAGTCGATCTGCCGACGATCGCCCGCAAGCTCGGCGTAAGCCACGTCGTCGAGGGCAGTGTGCGACGGGCCGGCGACCGTGTGCGGGTTACAGCGCAATTGATCGACGTCGAGTCGGACACGCACCTTTGGTCGGAAACCTACGAGCGACAGGTCGACGACGTATTCGCCATTCAGGCGGATATCGCAGGACACATCGCCAGGGCACTGAAGATCGCCCTTGGGGCCGAGGACCTCGCGTCGATCGGCCAGCCGCCGACAGCGGACATCGAGTCCTGGCAGCGGTTCCTGCAGGCTCGCTACAAGCTGCGAAACCGGAAGACTGCCACCGACCTGGACGAAGCGTTGGTGCTCGTCAACTCAGCCACCGCCCGCGACCCGGATTTCGCCCGCGCGCACTCCCTGCGCGCGCTCATCCTGCTGCTGCGGCCGTCGTGGCGACAGGGATTTACAAACGAATTCGAGGCGCAACGCATGAACAGCCCCGCCGGCCAGGAGGCGGAAGAGCGCGAAGCCACCTGGTCGCAGGCCATGGTCGCGGCGAATCGGGCACTGGAACTCGATCCCGGGCTCGGCGAACCGTACGCAGTTCGGGCGCTGTACGCGCAGGCGCACAATCTGTACGCGGAGGCTTATCGCAACTTCGGCGAGGCCGTTGCGCGCGCGCCATCGGACCCCGAACTGCGCAATTGGTACGGAGGCTTCCTGCTCGACGCCGGCTACCTGGAGGCCGGCTGGGCCGAGCGGCAGCGCGCGGGCGAACTCGATCCATTGTCGCCATTGATCGCTTGGCACATTGGGTATTCAGCACTGATCATGAACCGACCCGACGTGATCGAGGCATACGCGGCCAAGGCTCGCGAGAACGGCTGGGAAGGTCCCGAGCCGCTCGCACTGCAGGGAGGCGGGGCCAGCGAGCGCGGCGATATCGATCGCGCCGAGAGCTTGTGGCTCAAGGCGTTACCGGAACGCGCCGAGCAGATCCGGATGTCGGTGAAGGCCGTCAAGAATCACCGTGTCGACGCCGAGACCGCGCGCATGCTTGCGACACTGGCTGCCTACGGTCCACCCGGTATCGGGCGCTTCGCCGTGCAGGCCATGAGCGGAGACGTGGACGGCAGCCTGGCAACGATCCAGGGCACGCTCGATCCGGCGTCGCTGCTCAAACCGGATGGCACCGGCGGCCCTGCCCGCTCCCGCGGAGGTGATGGGGTCGGCAGCGTACTGCGTGCAGACTGGTGGATGCCCGAGTCAGATGCGACGCGCCGAGATCCAAGGTTCGCCGAAATCATGCGCGAAATCGGGCTGGTCAAATTCTGGCGAGAATTCGGCTGGCCGGACAAGTGCAAGCCGGTGGAACTCGGAGTGACCTGTGAATAGCAGGCGGAGACAGTGCTTCAGTCAGCCGGCGAATCAACGTAGCTGACTGTGCCGTAACCTAGCGCGCTGAGTGCTTCGTTTGACTCGAGCAGGGCCGAACGCATCGTGTCATTACCTTGCCGGTAGATTTCGCGCAGCACGCGCTCGAGGTGATCCTGGCTCACGCCCTGGTGTGCCAGCCTCGCGACCATCGTATAGGTTCGACGAAGGTCGGTTTCCTGCTCCAAATCCAACAGCAGATTCTCCCCGTCCCGCTGAGGTTTCGTGCGACGCCGCCACTGGCGTGCCACCCGCGCGGAACGGGAAGGCTGCCGCAGGTCGCGATCGTCCGCAATGCGGGGAATTACCAAGGCCACCGTGCCACCCGGAGAGTCACCTCGTCGGCGGCGTCTCGGGTCAGCGCAGCGCGTCGAGTCCGAAGATCTTCGAGAGCTTGGCGTCGAACATCGCGTCCGGCAGCAACTTCTTCAGCAGCGGCAGGCGGACACTGTTGGTACCGCCCCGGATGACACGCGGTGGTGGGTTGCGCAACAGGGATTCGACGACCGGTACGGCGAAGGCTTCGGCCGGCATCGCGTCCTGCTGCCCCGCCTGGGCGCGGGCGCGGATCCCTCGCTCCACCGGGCCGTAGATTGAGTCCTGCGGCAGGCGGATGGCAGCCTCCGCGTGCGCGCCGAAACTGGAACGAACACCGCCCGGCTGGATCGAGACCACGTGGATGCCGAATGGCTTGAGTTCCATGCGCAGTGCGTCGGTCAGCGAGTGAAGGGCCGCCTTGCTGGAGCAGTACGCGGCCGCAAATGGCGTAGTGAACAGGCCAACGATGCTCCCGACATTGGCCACGACCGCGCTCCCGTTGCTGGTCACCGCGGCACGAAGCAGCGGCATGGCCGCACTGGTCACCGCGACCGGCGCGATGACGTTCGTCTCGTACTGGCGCCGCAGGTCCTCGCGCGTCAGGTCCACGACGGCGCCGACCTGCGAATGCCCTGCGTTGTTGACCAGCATGTCGAGGTGCCCAGCCTGCTGCGCCAGCTTTTCGAACGCCGCGGCGATGGATGCGTCATCGTTGACGTCCAGCGCCAGCGGGTGAATCCCTTCCGATTCAATGCCCAGGAGTGTCTCGACGCGCCGGGCCGTTGCGTAGACACGGTGGCCTCGCCCGGCGAACTCGCGCGCCAGCGCCGCACCGATTCCGCTCGAGCAGCCGGTGATCAGGATTGTCTTCTGCATATTCACTCCATTCGGCGGGTGCCGGCCGGCATCCTGGCCACTCACGCCAGGGCAGGCTGTCTACCGCGGCTTGCAGCACGTCCAGCTGACCGGGCGGTCACTTGCAGCGTCGGTACGGCGAACCGCCCACCAGTGCCTGGTTACGCGGACTGAGCTTCGGACCGCCGGGATAGCCCTCGTCATGCGGCGAAATCGTGAGCGTGCCGAGCTGCGGACCGTCGTTGAAGGCCATCATGATCGCGTAACCATCGCCGAGCCGGAACGGGAACAACCAGACGGCCGGCCCCTCGTAATCCGGCCCGGCGAAGCTGAGCGCCTGCTCGGGGTTCGTCACCTTCTCCTGCTTGCCGCCGACCTCGAAGGTCAGCCCGCTGACATCGGCCACGATCTGCGGCTGGCGTTTGCAATCACCGCCCGGGGCGTATCGCCCGAATATGTTGTCCAGTCCCTCGAGACCCTTCAGTTCGACGGCTTGTGCCGCGAAGCTCGCGCCAATTGCAAGAAGTGAAATCATCGCCAACAGGACACGTGACATTCGATGCGAAGTCATTTTGGTTCCCCCTGGTCTTGACGTGGGACGTCCGTCAGCGCGCGACCGGCAGGCCCGCCCGGTTGCTGCGATGACCTCGGACCGGACTATACGCTGACGATTGCTCCATGCTAGCTTGCCGCGCCTGCATCGTGACTATTTATTGAATTCCAAAGATTGCTGCACGATGCTTGCGGGAGAGCACGTTCAATGACCGAGCTTGCGTCGCGGCGAGGCATAGCCTGGCTGGTTTTCCTTCTCGTGTCGGTTGCGATGTACGGCAACTTCTACGTGTACGACTCCATCGGTCCGGTCGCCGACCTGTTGCAGCGGCAGCGCGGCTTTACCGATACGCAGATCGGCCTGCTCAACGCGATCTACAGCCTGCCGAACGTGGTGCTGATCCTGGTCGGCGGGGTGCTGGTTGATCGCTTCGGCGCAAGCCGCATGCTGGTATGGACCGCAGCCGTGTGCCTGGCGGGCGCCGTGCTGACCGCGTATGGCCCAGGCATCGGCACGATGGCTGCCGGCAGGCTGCTGTTCGGCATCGGCGCGGAGACTTTCAATATCGCCACTCTGGTGGCGATCGCTGACTATTTCGCCGGCGGCAGCCTCGCCTTTGCGATGGGGTTTTCCCTGGCCATCGGTCGCGCAGGCTCGTTCTCGGCCGACATGTCGCCGGCGTGGTTCGCCGATGCCTACGCGCGAGGTTGGCAGCCGCCGCTCGTGATCGCAATGCTGATCGCGGCGGTGGCGCTGGTTGCGGCGATTGGATATCGCTGGATCGACAGTCGTGTGCGCAAGGACAAGGTCGATCGCAGTGCCAGCCAGCACCAGCCCTTCGTATTCCGCGACCTGCTGAAGTTCGGCGCCGCCTACTGGTTCCTGCTGGTCCTGTGCGTACTCTGGTACGCGGTGATACTTGCCTTCCGCAGCACGTTCTCGATCAAGTATTTCCAGCACGCGCACGGCCTCGACCTGGCCACCGCGGGGGCCATGAACAGCTACGTCTTCCTGGCGGCGATGTTCGCTACACCGGCCTTCGGTTGGCTGTGCGACCGTACCGGTCGCTATGCGCCGATGCTGGCCTTCGGCGCGCTGCTGCTGCCCGTCGCAATCGTGATCATGGCCGCGACCGACTGGAGCCTGTGGACCGCGACGGTCCTGATCGGCATCAGCTACTCGCTGGTACCGGCGGTGATGTGGCCGCTGGCCAGCAAGCTGGTATCGCCGGCGAAGTTCGGAACTGCGCTCGGTCTCATGTGGGTAGTGCAGAACGCGGGCATCGCCGGCGCCAACCTGACGGCTGGCTGGCTGAACGACCGCGCAGGTGCCAGTGCCGCCAATCCGGCGGGTTACCAGCCGATGATGGTGTTCTTCGGCGTCGCGAGCGCGCTCGGCTTCGTCTTCGCGTTGCTGCTGTGGTTCATGGCCGGCCGTCGGCACCACGAAGCGGCGACGCACGGCGGCTGACACACTTTTGTACGGTCGCCATGACCGCACTTTACCTGGGCGTCGCGACCGGTTGATCCGGACGCCGGCTTCCGGAACCCGTCGGCGGCGTCGCACGAGATTATTACTTTCGATATGCTTGCGTTTGCAAGCTTAAGCGCTACAATGCGCACATGAAAACGCCAGCCACCGACGCCGTACTTCGCCTGATCCGAGCCCAGTCCCACCTGCAAAATCGGTTCGCCGCCGAGCTGGGTGGAGTGCACGGTCTTTCCGTGAACGAGTTGATGCTGCTGATGCAGCTCGACCAGGCCGCGGGCGGTCGCCTGCGCCGCGTGGATCTGGCCGACCGGCTCGACTTGAGCCAGTCGAGCGTCACGCGCATGGTCGCCCCGATGGAAAAACTCGGCTGGGTCGCGCGCGGTGACGACCCCCGCGATGCGCGGGTAGGCTATGTCGTGCTCACCTCGGCTGGACGACGTCTCGTCCGGGATGGCGCAAAGACACTAAGCGGGCTTTCCGTCTCGCTCTTCGGCGACCACTGGACTGAAAAGGAGATAGTGACGCTCGCGCGGCTGCTTGGGCGCCTGACTGCCAACCTTCCAGGTACGCTCGCGGCCTGATTCGCGCTGCCGGCAGAGGACGCAGGCCGCTCAGTGCCCGCCGCGGACCATCAGGCCCTCGGCCCTGAGCGCCTCGGCCAGTCCTTCCTCGATCTCCTCGGCCTGAGCACGCTTGAGGCCCTGCAGGTGCAGGACCGGCCCGGTCAATACCTCGAGTCCGCGTTTCAGCACGCTGCCCGCCGCACGGATACCGGCCTTGTGCTGATCGAAACGCGCGGCCGGCGAGTACTTCGTCGCACCCACGTACACGCCGTATGGCCCGCTTGGGCGGTCCGCGTAGTCGAGCAGCACCAGGTACATGTTCGTCCGGCCCCGGCTGACGCGCTCGAATCGGGCCGACACTTCGTAAGCCTTGGCCAACCACTCGACGTAGCGCATCGGCAGCCAGTCCGGCACCGACTCGGGAGCGGAGCGCCAAAGCAGGCCCAGCATTCGTTCGATATTCAGCGACGGCTCGTTCCGCATCCACAACTCGTGGATACAGTGCGCGCCTGCGACGCCATCGCGTTCGACGAGCGCCGTCTCCAACCGCGCGACGATCGCGGATCGATCAAGCAGTCGCAGCGGCCTGCTGGCGGGTGTCGCAGCTGCCGTGCGCCGCGCCCGCGTTCCAACTGCTCGCTTCTTTCCACCCGCTGCCATGACGACACCCCCGGGAGAAGCCTGCATCATGCCACCGGAGAGGCTGCAGCAGCGGCACGCAATCACGCGACCAGCACCCCTGCGTTACAATCGACGCCGTAGACGCCCGTTTCCCGGGGTCTGTCCATGAGGAGTGCTTATGAGCTTTTTCGGCAAGATTCTGGAAAAACTGGGCTTTGGCGGCGCCAAGGCTGACCCTGTCCCCGCCCCGAAACCGATTCCACCCCCGGTGGCGGTTCCCGCGCAGCCGGTCGCTCCGCCGCCGCCGGTCGCTATTCCGGTCGTGGACGTCGTCGCCAACCTGGAAAAACTGGCGGCTGCCAATCCCCAGAAGCTGAACTGGCGGACGTCCATCGTGGACCTGCTGAAGCTTCTCGACCTCGACAGCAGCTTTGGAGTGCGCAAGGAACTCGCCACCGAGCTCGGATGCCCGGCGGACCTTATGCACGACTCCGCCAAGATGAACATGTGGCTGCACAGGACCGTGCTGCAGAAAATCGCCGAGAACGGCGGCAATATCCCGAAGGAATTGCTGGACTGACGTCCTGGCGAAAACAGGAGCCCCGGCACGAGGCCGGGGTTCCTGTCGACAAGCGCGCCCGTTGGGGGCGCCAGCTGCCGGAGACAGCTACTTTATCGTGACCTCGCGCAGCCGGTAGTCGCCGGTGATCTCACGCATTGCGGGATAGTCCTGCTTGGCCTTGTCGGTGCCGGCCTTTGCCTGTGCCTCACCGAACTTGGCCATATAGGCCTCGTAACGCGCCTTGTTCGGCGCCAGCATTTCGTCGTTCTTGAACTTGACCACCAGCAGGACATTGAAGTCACCGCTCTCCGGCAGGTCGCTCACATAGATCCTGTAGTCCTCGACCTGTCCCAGCGACTTCCTAGCAGACTGTGCGGCCCGAATCGCTGCTTTCTACCAGGGCAGCGACGAACCGTTCGCGTGCACGAAGCCGCCGCTGCTGGCGGGCGTGAGTTCGTCGATGCGCGTGATCAGGTTTCGCGCAGCGGTCGCCGGGTCTACGTCGCCACGGCCACCGGTCATCGGTGTCTGCACGAATCCCGGGTGCAACAATGCTACCGCCACGCCACGTGGCGCGAGATCGTGCGCGAGTGACCGGCCCGCCGCGTTCATCGCCGCCTTCGACATTCGATATCCGTAGTAGCCGCCCGACGTGTTGTCCGCCATCGAGCCCATGCGGCTGGTGATCAGCACCAGCTTGGCACCTTTGGTAAGTTGCGGCGCCAGCAGCGCCGAGATGTGCAATGGTGCCAGCGCATTGACCTCGAACTGCAGGCGGATGCGCGCGCAGGCATCATCATCCAGCGCGTCCAGCGACTCCGTCGTCAACACCCCGGCATTGTGGATGACCAGGTCGAGCGGCACGCCCGCAACACGCGCTGCAAGTGCCGCGCAACCAGCGTCGGTGGCGATATCGACACCCGCCTCGACGCGTACCCCCAGCTTTTCAAGTTCGGTGCCTGGCTTGCGACAGGCGGCGATGACCTTCGTACCGCGCTCGGCCAGTTGCCGGACCAGTTCGTAGCCGATGCCGCCTGCGGCGCCGGTAATCAGTGCAGTTGTCACGCGCGTCACCTCTTCCATCTGTCCGTAAATCATCAGTCAGCCAGGCCCGGCGCCGCTCGTTGCGAGCCGTGTCCCCGGCGCACAATCCTAACCCGTCACCTCGCGCGCAGCTCACGCCCCTGGCGGCAATCGAACTCGCCTGCTGGTAGCGCCCGGGCATGGATTGCGGTTGACTCGGTCCATCCTTCGCCCAGATGATCCGTCCATGAAACTCCACACTTCGCCCCGCGCCCCCAATCCCCGCCGCGTCGACATGTTCATCGCCGAGAAAGGCATACAGGGCATCGATCGGGAGCTGCTCGACCTGAACGCCGGCGATCACAGGAATGCCGCGTTTACGGCGCGGAACCCCATCGCCAGGGTGCCGGTGCTGGAACTCGACGACGGGCGCTTCCTGGCCGAATCCCGCGCCATCTGCACGTATCTCGAGGGCCTCTATCCGGAGCCGAACCTGATGGGTGTGACTGCAGAGGAGCGCGCGTTCATCGAGATGGCCGATCGCCAGGTCGAGCTGCACTTCATGATATTGATTGCCAACAGCGTCCGGCACACGCATCCGGGCCTTGCCACGCTGGAGAACCCCCAGTTCCCGGATTTCGGCGCGTCGCAGGGGACGAAGCTTCTGGACGCCGCACGAGTATTCGACGCCCGCCTCGCAAGTCGTCCGTGGATGGCCGGTGACCGTTTTACCATCGCCGACATTACCGCGTTCTGCGGCATCGAGTTCGCCAAGCTGGCCAAGTTCAAGCCGGCGGACCTGGGACTGGTCCACCTGGCTGCCTGGCGCGACCGCGTCGCCGCGAGGCCCAGCGCGCAGTTCTGACGGCGGTCTTCAGTCCTCGCACTCGGGCCGCACGACTTTCCATCGCTCGAGTTTCTGCTCGAACCGCATCGCTGCGTGCGCTGGGCTGGTCGATGGCAATGTCAGACGTGGAATCTGCTGCACCTGCAGCGACTGTGCCGGGAGCACCAGCCGGCGATACAGGTTGCCGGCCGTCTGCCCGTTGAAGCAGATCAACTGGACGCGTCGATGAGACCTGAAGAACGCGACGAAGTCGTTCGGCACGATCGACCGTGCCTCGATCGAGGCATCGAGCGCGCCTTCGCGATACGCCGAATGGCAGACGTCCCAGACCGCAACACCGCTCGCTTTCAATAGACGCAACCGCTCGCGGTAGGCCAGCCCCGGCGACGCACCGAACAGCGCACCCATGATGGGCCAGAATGCATTGCGCGGCTGGGCGTAGTACTGGTTCATTGCGAGCGACATCGGCCCCGGCAGCGTGCCCAGCACCAGCACGCGGGCGTCCGGTTTTCCGACTGGCCTGAAACCCTGGGCGTGCACCTGCGAGTAACTCCTTGCGCCAGATTGCGCACCCTGCGCCATCATCATCCCCGGAGCCATCAGCACCGTCGATGCCGTCGAACCCTATCGGTGCATTGTTTCGTGGGACAATCCACCATCACCACAGTCGACCGGGGGATGCCCGTGATTACGCTGTTTCACCACCCGAGGACCCGCTCGACACGTTTCATATTCCTGCTCGAGGAACTCGAAGCGCCGTATCAGCTCAAGCCCGTGACGATACGCAGGTCGGACGGCAGCGGCGAGGTGGATCCGGCCAATCCACACCCGCACGGCAAGGTGCCAGCCATCTCGGACGACGGCGTGATCGTGTTCGAGTCCCCGGCGATCGCGTTGTACCTGACGGATCGATTCCCGAAAAACCATCTCGGGCCGCTGGTCGGCGAGCCTGGGCGCGGCGCCTATCTGTCGTGGCTCTCTTATTATTCCGGCGTACTCGAACCGGCCTTCATGTCCAGGTTCATGAAGGTCGACGTGCCGCGCGGCACTGCCGGCTGGGTGGCGGTGGAAGAAGCCATGGAGGCCGTGATCGCAAGATTGTCCCAGGGGCCGTACCTGCTTGGCGAAGACTTCAGCGCGGCCGACGTGCTCTACGGAACGACGTTCGCAATGTTCGGGCAGAGCCCGATGATGCCGAAGTCAACGGTCGTCGAAGACTACGTGAAGCGGATCGTATCCCGTCCGGCCTATGCGCGCGCGCAGGCGCTGCAGGACTAGCCCGCCGCCCGCAGCGCTTCGGTCGCAACCTTCGCTTTCTCGAGGCCCTGCAGCATCGCGCCGGTCGCCTCGATCATCATCACGAACGGAGGCTCGTTCCGCTCGTCGCGTTCCGCCGCCTTCTCCAGCTCGTCCACGACGTCAGCCGCCGAGGCGAGTGCGCCCATGATGGTTGCATCGATGCTGGACAGCGCCTGGACTACGCTCGCGACGTTGGTCTTTCCCTCGCCGAGCTGGGCTTGAAGGAGCGCAACTTCGAAAGTCGCCCGACCTGCCGTGTCCTTCAAACCCGCACTCGTCTCGAGTGAGGTCGCGCGCAATACTTCGTCCATCGGCATGGCCGGCAGCGCCTTGAGCATGCCGTCGGCGCTGTCTTCGATCCGCGCGGCGCAATCGCGGACTGCGGCCAACGCCGCAAGTATTTTTGGCTGTAACTCCTTCTCCGTCATCGTTCGCTCCTCGCAATGGTCCGCAATAGTCGCCTCTGCAAGACCGGCCGCCATGATCCCGCGCGAGCGCGGCCCACGACTGGCGATTGCGCGTCGGCGCTGGGGCCATTATCACCCCTCCGCCGCCACAATCCTCAAGGAGTTACCGATGATGAATGCGCCGTCGTGCTGATTACCTGTCCGGGCGTGGTCGACGGTCCACGCTCAGTGGTCGCGTATCACCGGGTCCTGCGGAGCCGCCCGGTCGCGATCCGTATCACCCGCTTCTGCTCCAGCATCAGCATGAAGAGAACAGGAAAGACTAACAGGTACTTCATGCCGCGTTCCTCCGAGACCAGTTCGCACGTTGACACACGGAGATGACAGTCCCGCGAAGGCGTAGTTCCCGAATGCCTCAATTCATTCGATGACGCAGCGCACAATCATTCGCTGATTGGAGTCCGATGCGCACCCGGCCGCCGACCGTACAGCGGCGTCATCGACCGCCAGCGGTCCAATCACGCGGCTTCTTGAGGAAATTTGTTGCTATTTTGTCCCGATCTGCCGGTCACCCGGCGTCACTGCAACGATCGTGACGCTCGAGTCCAGCGGATCAAACATGATCCGGGCCTCGCCGCGTTGCAGTTGGCGGATCACCTGTGCGACCTTCTCATCGTGCGACACGTCGCGCTCACCGTAGTCGGTGCCTTCGCGCAGCACGAAAGACTCGGCGACACCCCTTAGTGCCTCTTCGGACAACTCGGTGTGCGGCACGGCCACCGGAGGCGGTCGCTCGCGGTCGTCTTCCCACCATTCGCTCAAGCGCTTCTCCGGTCCGGTCTTTTGGTGCCGTGAACACAGTCCCCGCGGGCCGTCGATTCACGGCGTTGGCCCCAGGCGCCTGGGACGCCGCAAGTCACCGACTCCGTGGCCGGCTGCGATGCATCGACTCTAGCCGTCATCGCCGCGAAGGGCCATTCGCGCCGTCGGCCTGCAGGAGCCCGGGTCCGACGAAAAGCCGCCCGCGGGACACTGCCCACCGAGGCAGTCACTTTTGTGACGTGCGTCCGACCCGGCCCGGCGACGCTGCGGTAGTTTCTGCTCAGCCAGACGCTACCGAAGGGGAGATCCTGATGTCCGACACATACAACGTGGCTTCCGAGCCAGCGTCGATCCTGGGCTCGACATTGCGCTTCAAGGGCGAGCTTTCCGCCAGCGAGGCGCTGGTCATCAACGGGCAGGTGGAAGGCACCATCGGCCCCGCACCCAAGGTGACGATCGGCCCCGAGGCCCACGTCAAGGCGAGCGTAACCGCAGACGTGATCGTCGTCGAAGGCCGGGTCGATGGAGACCTGAAAGCCCAGGTGTCGATCTCGATACGGCCCAAGGCCAACGTGCGCGGCAACCTCGAGGCCCCGCTGGTGAACATCGCCGAAGGCGCCTCGTTCAACGGCGGCGTCACCATGGAACCCGCCCGTTCCGAGTCGAAGGCCGCCCCGGCTCATGCCGCGGCTGCGCGCCCGGCCCGCACCGGTACAGCAGATTAAAGAGAGAGCAGCCGCCATGTGGAAACGCGAAAAGGCAGAGCCGATCGACCACCTCGAGGAAGTCATGACTGATCCGACCGCGGCACTGCCACTGCCGATACGCCCGGCCGTGCAACCATCCGTACCGGTTGCCCAGATCACGCCCGACCGCACGCGGACTTCGCCCTCGTCATCGCCATCGCCATCTACAGCAAAGTGTTCGACGCTGGGCTCGACGCTGCGCTTCAAGGGCGACCTGGTCGCCGATGAAGACCTCGTGATCCAGGGACAGGTCGAGGGTTCGATCCTGCACACGCGCAGCGTCACCATCGGCGCCCAGGGCCGGGTCCAAGGCAACACGCGTGCACGACGCATCGTCGTCGAAGGCACCATCGACGGTAACCTCTACGCGCTCGAAAGCGTGACTGTGCGATCCGGCGCCGTGGTGCGCGGGGACGTTTTCTCGCCGCGAGTGTCCGTGGATGAAGGCGCGCGCCTCAGCGGCCGCATCGACATGGACAACGCGCCGGCGATCCCCACCATCAGCATCAAGGTTCCCGACACGACCGAGGGCGACGAGGCCGAGCTGACCGACCACGACGTCGACGCGGTACTGACCGGGTCCTGAGGACGGGATTGCGTGCGGCCGGGGCTCTTCCCCGGGGCATGGACAGTGAACTAGACTCGGTCGCACCCTCTAGTGCCAACCCCTGCGGGAGCCTCCATGAACGTGTTGCGAGTCGGCATCGCTGGAACGATCCTGTTGTTCTCTTCCCTGGCCATTGCCCAGGACCCGGCGACGGCTGAATCCGCCGCGGTGCCGGCCGCGAGCACGGCGCCTGAAGCCGTCGCCCCCGCCCAGAAGCTCCGCTACACCGACGACTATCGCATCGAGGTCAACCACGATGCCGACTCCGACGGTGAGATCGTGTTCCGCGTGACGCCGAAGGGCGGCACGCCGCAGGACGTCACCGTCTCTATCAAGAATGGCACCAACGAAAACGCGGTAGCTCGCGAGATCAAGAAAGCCTTCGAGAAGCAACTCGGAACGAAGCAGCAGAGCATTGAGATGGAAGACGCCGAGAACGTGATCATCGAGCGCAGCATGGGCAACGAGGACGTTTCGCTGGTGCTGGTTAGCTCGACGGTCAAGGGCGTTACAGTCAAGGTTCATTGGGACTGAGCGACTCCCGTTGGTGAGGGCCGAGCGGCCCGACCAGTCCCGCGTCGGTTAACGGCCGTCCAGGCCCAGCCGCCCTGCCTCCGGACGACAGCATGTGACCGCGCGGGCGGCGTAAACTGATATCCACCCCGGGTAAAACGGAAACCGCAATGAAAGCCTCCCTGCCCTTCGCCTTCGCGTTTGTTTTCCTGTTGCTCTCAATGCCGGCACTGGCCGCGCCCAAGGCGGCTTCATCCATCCCCAAGGCCGACCTGGTCCAGCCTGCCGACCTCGCGGTGAGCCTCAAGAGCGCGTCCAAGTCGAAGCCGCTGCTGCTGCATGTCGGCTTCCACGTTCTCTATACGCAGGCACACATCCCGGGATCGGAATTCGTCGGGCCAGCCAGTGATGAGGCTGGTCTACAGCTGCTGCGAAACCGGGTTGCAAAGCTGCCCAGGGACACCGCGATCGTCATCTATTGCGGTTGCTGCCCGTGGGGCGACTGCCCGAACATGGCCGCCGCCTATGACGCACTCCATGCGCTGGGGTTCAAGCAGGTCAAGGCTCTCTACATCGCGGACAACTTCGGTACGGACTGGATCAACAAGGGCTACCCCGTCGCCAAGGGCGGGTGAGTTGGCTTGAGCGTCACTTCACCACCGGATAGACCGCATCCCCCCAAAGAGTATCGGGATGATCCATCATCACCTCGATCACGAGCGGGACGAGTTTCGCCATGAAGTTCGTGCAATCCCGGAGCTGCTCCCGATTGACCGAGGAACCCCAGGTCGCCCCACCGTGCAGGACCTGATTCCGGAGCGTGTAGATCCGGGCGAGCACCACAGACAGTACCGTCACGGTGTCCTGCCGGCCCAGCGCCTTGTGCGCCGCCCGGTTGGCAGAGGTGAAACTCGCCTTCCATGCCTCCTCGGCAAGTGACCCATTCTGGAACTTCCAGAAATCGGCGAAGACGTACTGGTTATCCAGCAGCACCCGGATGCTTTTCGGAAACTCGGTCCACACCAATCCATCGAACCGCTTCTTCCCCGCATCGAGCCCAGTGAGCTTGTCGAGAAATCCCCGGAACGTCTGCTGCTCGGACTCCCGGTACTTCTCGTCGATGTCGGTCGCATACGCCGCGTTGAACGCAATCCACAACAGGATGAACTGCCCGTCGACGTCGTCCTGCTCGGCCAGCTGCTCAGCACGGCCCAACCACGACAAGGCCCGGTGCACTCTGAGCGACAGGTTGGGATGCCAGGGATCACGCTCCGCCCGATGCCGTGTCTTGAGCTGTTCGAAGTTCATCACCACACACGCATACTCCCTTTATCTGACTGGATCCCTTGATGCACGAGCCGCACGCAGGCGCCAAAGTACCCAGCCGTATACCATTACATTCGTCAGCAGGACGAGCACGCCGAGTGCGACCTGAACCCTGCGAGTCAAGGCATCCGGATAGAGAACCGGAACGACGTAGTGCTCGATGAAATCACCGGCGTAGCCTTGCTCGCCCGCCAACTGTCGAAAGTGATTCTCCAGCGGCGTCAGCGGACAGATGCCGCCCAGGAACTCGATACCGGCGCCCCAGATCACTGCCGGCAGGTGTATCCAGGCCGTGCGCGGCCAGCGCAACACCAGCCATGCACCAAGCATCACGAACGCCACGAACACGGCGTGCAGGATGAGCGTCAGTTCCGCTAGCAGCTGGTAGGCCATTGCAGTCAGGATCCCCTAACCTGGTCGCCTGCAGCAAGCTCACCACGCAAATCCAGCCACCAGCACACCTGCTTCAGCGCACGTGGCGTCATCAGGCCGAACTGTCGCGATCGTCGCCCCGAGCGCCGCGGCCCCGCCCGCGATCGCTTACAGTAAGCGGCTCGCACTCACTTCCGGCGTCCTTCCGCCTAGAATCTGGCTGCGCACCCCGCCAGGGAGAAATCAATGGTCGCCGCCATGACTGTCCTGCTCGTCTATCAGCTGATAGGCGAAATCGCCGTCATTGCCCTCCACCTCCCGGTCCCGGGCCCGGTCGTCGGCATGGCGCTGCTGTTCGTCTCCCTCATCCTGCGCGGTGGCGCGACCGAAGATCTCCGCGATACATCGGGCGGGCTGCTTCGACACCTGTCGCTGCTGTTCGTACCGGCCGGGGTCGGAGTCATGGCGCACCTGAACCGGATCGCCAACGAGTGGTTACCGATCTCGATCTCGCTGGTGGCGAGCACGTTGTTGACCATTGCGGTGACGGCGCTTGTCATGCGCTCGCTGCTCGGTCGCCAGTTGAAGGACCGGGCGCCATGAGCGAGCCGCTCGCTGAAATCTGGGTCTATCTTTCCGCGGGACCCCTGCTGTTCCTCACGCTCACGCTCTTGGTCTATCAGGCGGCGTACTGGATTTACCGTCGTGCCGGGTTCCACCCGCTGCTGAATCCCGTCGCGATCTCGGTCGCGGTGCTTGTGGCGATGCTCCGCCTGACCGGGACGCCGTACGAGACCTATTTCGGCGGAGCGCAGTTCGTGCACTTCCTGCTGGGTCCAGCCACGGTAGCCCTGGCCGTGCCGCTGTATGCGCAACTCGAAAAGCTGAAGCGCGCGTTCTGGCCCATATGCGGCGCGCTGCTGGCCGGCGCCGTGACCGCGCTCGTGTCCGCCGTTGGCATTGCGTGGACGCTGGGCGCGAGCGACGTCACGCTTCTGTCGATTGCGCCGAAGTCCGTGACGACCCCGATTGCCATGGGCATCGTCGAGCGACTCGGCGGCCTGCCCTCGCTGACAGCGGTCCTCGTCGTGTCTACCGGCATCATCGGCGCGGTCGGTGCGAAGTATGTCCTCGACGCACTGCGCATTAGTGACCAGAGTGTCCGCGGCTTCGCGCTCGGCACGGCCGCGCACGGCATCGGGACCGCGCGGGCCTTTCAGGAGAGTGATGAAGCAGGGGCGTTCTCCGGACTCGCCATGGGTCTCTGCGGACTCGTGACGGCCGTGCTCTTCCCGCTCGGTGTCTGGCTCGTTCGCAACATTCTTTGAGCCGAATCAGTTACCCGCCGACCAGGCGCCGGACGGACTGCATCGCCTCACGTTCGAACCAGCCGTGCCCAGTGTTACGAGCTTGCTTCAGTGCTTCTCGTGCCCCGGCGGTACGTGCAGGTAAATCGGCTGCACGTAGACTGCCTTTGGCGGACGCGCGATCCAGACCGGTTGGGCATAGATCACCGCGGGCTGCGGGAAACTGCCGATGTTGATCTGCCCGTTGAATCCGGGCTGGCTGATTGAGATCGCGGCACCGACGTCAGCGGCGAACGCCGGGGCTAACGTTTCCACCAAACGGTATGCGGCGTTTACCGCAGGCACGTGAACTGGTTGTCAGGCCGTGATCAGGTTGGCAGGTTTGGCTGGATTTCGGCTCCTGGCGCCTTGACGCCCGGCACGTGGCGGCTATCGAAGCATCTTGACCAGGTCGGCAACCACGCCCACGACGACCACCAACAGCAGCGACCAGCGCAGGAACTGCAGGACCTTGACCCGCCGGGCCGTGATTCCAGCCAGTCTTTCCTGATAGAAGGCTTTGGCATCGTACGAGCCGAGCAGCCAGACTGCGTTGACCCCTGCGACGGCAGAGAGCAGCAGAAGAAGGAGCAGCGAAGAATTTGCGAGAACACTACCCAGGGATCCCGAGCGCGCGACCAGGTAGAACTGACTTGCGGCGAATATCAGTGAAATCGCCGCAATGACCCATCGCGCCCACCTGAATCCTGATACGAAATACCCGCCGACTGTCACTACCACCAGCGGGACAACGAGCGCCAGGTACCAGTCAGGCGACCAAGCCGTCGACGAGCGTACCGCAGCGTTCAATATGAATAGCACCCACCACACCGGCACGAGTAACGCGATCACAAGACTCGCTGCATTTTTCAGCGTTGATGACTCTCCCGACATGATCCGACCACCTCTCTGCCTGCCGTTACGACCGTAGTCACTATCTGGAATGCGTCCCCCGCCCGGCCTTCCCGATCCTACCGAGCCGATCCGAGACGCGATCAGTTATCGCGCGAGCTATCCCCCGCTTCATCCCAGCCACGCCAGCGCCCGATTGAGAAGCGACCAGCTGCTCGAGCATTGCTTCATTCTATCTTTCGCGGCTAGTGGATAGTGCTGTAGCCGTGCGATCGCATTTCGGTTCCTAATTGCAGCTGGAGCACATCTACGCACGTCCCACCAGAGGCGTCATGAAACAGCGGGGTGCGGCCATGCAACTCAGGCGACGGGTGTCGGCATTACCGACGGTTGTTCTGCTGGCCGCCTTCCTGCCTGCGCTGGCCTCGGCGGTGTCGCTGAAACCCCCAACCGCTGCCGAAATGGAACGCGTGCGGGCACGCGAGGCAACCGTCGTCCTCCTCCAGGTCAACGTCGATATCTCTGGCAAGCGCGTGTCCCCAACGCGTGTGTACGACAGCAACAAGCTGGCGCGCTTCTACCTTGCCAGGCTCGACGACCTTGAAGCACCGAGGCTGGTAACACCCGGAGCGCTGTCAGACGTGGCTGCGAACGACGGGTGGCGCTTCATGGTACTTTCGCCCGGCACCTATTACCTGCTGGTCCTGCCCCCGGGCGTTGAGCAGAATCCGCCCGCCATTGCCTATTCCGCGAGCGACGGACGGTATGGTCGCCTGACAACGTATGAATTCACACCGGGCCGCAGTGGCTTCTGGTCTCCGGAACTCGGTAGCTTTGTGTTCGGGCAATCTCCGCCGCCCGATTTCGAGGCACTGCACGGATACTGGTTCCAGATACCTGCGAAGAGTGAGGTCGTGTACCTGGGGTCGCTCTCAGTCGCGTGCAAGGGCGGGCGCGGTCTGTTCGGCAGCCTGGTCGACTCCTGCGCTGATTTCGATTTCGCCGACGACGAGCATGCCGCACGGGGCCTCGTCGGCTCCTCGCTGCCCGGACTGACCCTCGACACGCTGTCGCTCGTTCCATACGGCAAGCCACGCGCGGGACTTCGCGTTTCCGATCTCAACGAAATCACGGTGACGATGCAGGCCCCGCCCGGAATGGCGGCTGCATTCACCGGAGCCGAACTGGCGCCCTGGGGTGTCGTTCACGGCACGGGGCAAGCGGTCGGGCTTTACAACCTTCTCGCCATTGGCAGCCGGTTGCTGGGGGAGGCGTCAGCCGAGCACCGGGCCGGCAAACAAACCGCCGACATCCAGCCGTGCATCGAGCGCCTGTCCTCGACGGTCGCGAGCCGCGATCTGGCGGCCGAATTTTCCTCCGCCCTTGCGAACGCACTGCGTCCGCAACTCGCGACGGACGACCATGCGTCCCAGCCTTCAGCCCAGGCACGCGAATCGGACAGCGGCAGCAACGATCGAATGACGATCTCGCTACGTATTCTTCAGCTGAGGGAGAGCGGCCGAGCTAGAGATCTTGCTCTGGAGCTCGGCCTGGACGTGCGCATGGAGGCAGCCGATACAGGACGACTCGACTACTACGCTCTGCTGCTGTACGCGCCGACCCTGCAGCCGCAGAACCCGCACACACCGCGCTCGCCCCTGTATTCACGGTTCATCGCAGAGCGCGCGACGCCACGACCGGCGTCCGAATGGTGTGACGCCGGCGGCGCCGCGCTGCTCGATGACGACATCTCCGTGGGGCTCAAGCAGATCGCAATGCAGGTCGCACGCGATCTCGAATGACTGCCTGGCTTTCGCTGCCGACCGACCGTCAATTTCGCACCCTGCGCTTCAAGATACGCCGCATCAGCTCGTGCTGGAGCTTCAGCATGATCAGGACCGGCAGTACGATCAGGAATTGCATGCGCCGTTCCTCCCAATTCATTCAATGGAGTACCGTCAGCCAATGGGCCGTTCCGCACCGGTTCATCGAGATGTCTCGCCGGGCGGTCAGGTCATTGGCTGCAGGAAGGCGAAGCAATAGACATGCCATCGCGGGATACGGCTGGGATTTGTCGCAAGATCAGGAACTTACATACGAGGCCGCTACGGTCCACCTCGTCTGTTGCACCAGGGCAAGCCGCCGGCAACCGGTCTTCGCTCGACGATGGTGCAACCGCCGCCAGTGTCCATGCCTCTGTTCGTCAGCGTAGCGTGCCGCGACTGTGCCGAGCGGGCAACTCCACTTGTTGACCCACAGGACTGCGACCTCGCCCAGCACGATCGCTCCCAGCGACAGAACATTTTCACCCTATCGACGCCGCCCGGTTGCTGACCCGGACCAGAGAGCCCGGCTTACCGCCGGGCTCGTCCAACTCCGTCGTTCGAATCCGAACTTGTTCTACTTGCCCTTGCCGGGGTTCACCACCGTCACATACCAGGTGTTGTAGTAGCCGAAGTTGATTTCCGAATACGGCGACGGCGACACGACCTGCATGTCGATGATGTGCTCGCCAGGTGACATCGGCGGCAGCAGGATGCCGAGGCCCGTCATCCAGATCGCAGCGTTCGAGTCATAGCTCGATGGCTCGGGATACACGATCGGCTCCTTGAAGTACGTCAGGTCGACGTACACACAATCGAGCTTGGTGCGCGTACTGTCGACGATGACGCGACCGTCCACTGTCAGCAGCAGGCTGCTCGCCTTGTAGTCGGTCGGGTAGTCCGCCGGATCGTCGAAGCTGCCGTCGGTGTACGTCTCGCCCAGGAAGAACGACATCGGCAGCACGAGCGTCTTGCCGGTGCGCACTGTGAACGACGTGTCGCCCTGGAAGATCGTCGGGTCATCGCTAATCTGCCAGCCATTCGTCGGCATCGGCACGAGGAACAGGCGCCCGATGTCCTGAGTGCCGATCCCCCCGTAATACCAGCTCCAGTACTTGGCCATCGCGTCGGCCAGCACGACCTTGTTGTAGCCGCCCGCCTGGCAGACCCCCTTGGGACTACCGGCGACCGCGCCCGACGACACCAGAAGCATTCCCGCCGCCAGCATGGTGGCAGCCATCTTTACCAGCCTTTTCATGACTCCCTCCGTGCAACCTTTTCTCGGCTGCTGTAGTAATCCGACGACCCACGGTGTCCTTCGTGGCTAGACGCGGAGGGCAACCGGCAGACCGCCGGCGACGTTGCACTTGTATGCCTGCTTTCCGTCGCTCACCATCCGTAGAAATCGCCGGGGCGCCTCCTCTTGTACTAAGTCCCGACTGTGTTTCGTGGACCTCTGGCCGATACTCCCGCGCCGTTCAATCGCCGCACCACGTCGCACCGGATAGCGACCACCAGACGCTCGGTGTAGGCTCGGCCGAAATGCTGCGTGAGCAGCACAGCGAACCCGGCACGACAGCCCAATGAAGGAAGACTCATATGTCGCGTATCAAGAACGTCACGACACTCGGCTCAGGCGTACTCGGCGGCCAGATCGCCTGGCACAGTGCCTTTCGCGGCAAGACTGTCGTTGCATACGACGTCTCCGATGACGCCATTGCGCGGTGCCGCGCGGCCCATGATCACTACGCCGGGATCTATCGGACCGACGTCGTCGCCAGCGACGACGCGATCGCGCAGACACGCGCGCGTCTGCGCTATACGACCGACCTGGCGACCGCGGTCGCCGGTGCTGACCTCGTAATTGAATCGGTACCGGAGATCCCGGAAGCCAAGACCGCCGCCTACACGAAGATGGCGCCGTTACTGCGCGAACATACGTTGCTCGCCACGAATTCCTCGACCTTGCTTCCAAGCGACTTCGCAACAGCCACGGGGCGACCGGAGAAATTCTGCGCCCTGCATTTTGCCAATCTGATCTGGCTGATGAACGTCGCCGAGATCATGGCGCATTCCACCACCTCGGACGACACGCTCACGCAGGTCGCCGAGTTTGCGATTGAGATCGGCATGTTGCCGATCCCGGTCCGGAAAGAGCAGAACGGCTACGTGCTCAACAGCTGGTTTGTGCCGCTGCTGAATGCAGCACAGAGCCTGGTCACCAACGCGGTCGCCACGCCGGAGGACGTGGATCGCACGTACATGAAATGCAATCCAGGGGCTCCCATGGGCCCGATGGGCATGATCGACATGGTGGGCATGCAGACAGCCTTCAACGTCATCCAGTACTGGGGATCGCGGAACAATGACGAGCAGATGCTGCGTAACGCGGCATACGTGAAGGAGCGCTTCGTCGACCATGGAATACTCGGGCTGCCGACCGGGCGGGGCTACTACCACTACCCGAATCCCGCATATCAGGACAAGGATTTCCTGGCGATCCCCGATCTGTCCCGGGTGCCCGAACTTGTGGCCCTGGTAAGGCCGCACGACTGAAGCTGATCCTCGGCATCGCCGCAGGGTGCCTGACGAAATGGGCGGCGGATTATGTCGAATCCGCCTGGTGATGCGGTTGCGCCGTTCGGTATGGCGTATCCTGCATTACCCGGCGTGGCACGGGGATGTAGACACGAGAAGCGGGGCCGACGACGCGCGTTGCGGCCGAAGTTGAGTACCCGCTCCAGTGGTTTGCCGATGGGGAGAAACTCATGGTCAGCGGGAAGCCCAGGCTGAAGTACCAATGCGTCGAGGTCGTCGCCGCCGCCAAAGGCTGCGAGGCTGCACGTTCGCTCAAAGGCATCCGCCTGTTGTCGGCGGATGCACCACGACTGCCGCTCGCGACCTGCGACCGTCCGTCGGACTGCAAGTGTATCTACCGACACTTCAGCGATCGACGCCAGGGCCCGCGCCGGGATAACGAACACGCGACGATTCGTGCCGAACACAAGGGCACCGAACAGCGCAAGCGGCTTGGCCGGCGCGACACCGACTACGAGTAGGCTCCGGGCGGCCACCCAGTCAGCGCTCAGTCGAGCACCACGAAGCGGTCTTCGGGCCCAAGCACGACGATCTCATTGCGACCGTCTCCATCCACGTCGCCCGCAGTCACGCGGCTTGCAATGACTGACAAGTCGCTGCTCGAGACCACCGCGAAAGCGCCGGCGCCTGATTGCGTGAAACGGTTGAGCCTCGCCTTGACTGTCGAAGGTGACCCGACCGGGAAGAACCCGACGACCGCCGCGTCCGGGCGATGGTCGCCGTCGAGGTCGGCGAACACGGCATCGTCGATGCCCTTGAGGTCCTCCATGGGGGTATCGACCGGCCCGCCAAACTGGCCGGTCATCGGCCCCTGCAGCATCACCATCAATTTCGCCTGGTACTGGGTACTGAATGGCTTGAAGTAGGCAAACACGTCATTCAATCCATCACCGTCGTAATCGCTGACGGTCATACGCGTAACGTTGAGTCCGTGTTGCGGCGCCATCGTTGACACTTGCCCCATCGTCCGGTCGGGCTGTTGCAGACTGATACCGACCACGCTGTTCGGTGTGTAGTTGTCAGGCGCCAGCGCGACCATCACCGCAAGATCCGTGCGGCCGTCGCCGTTGAGATCCCCCGCAGCGACCCCCGTGGTGGCGATGCCAGGGACCGGCAGTGCCACCGCAGGAAGGAATGAGCCTCGCTCGGCCGTGTCCTGGTACACGAGAGTCAGGCGTCCGGGGTCGTCTGCCTTGTCGGCGACCGCAAGATCCACCGCCCCGTCACCGTTGAGGTCAGCCAGTGCGACGTCGTAGGCACCGACGGCGCTGGCCACCTCGCGTGCCGCGAGCAGTCGCCCGCGGCTATCGTGATCCTGCAACAGCACCCAGACGCCACGCGATCCCTCCACATCGACAACGGCCACATCCACCGCCCCGTCGCCGTCGATGTCACCGACGGCAAGCTTCCACGGGTAGACGCCGACGATCGCGGTCTGGGCCGCAGTGAACGACCCCGGCGAAGTCTGCAGATGCACGATCAGGCGTCCCTCACGCTGGCTCTTGCTGGCGGCAACCTGTGCAAGTGTCAGGATATCGGCGCGACCATCGCCATCGACGTCTGCGACTGCAACGTCAGTCGGCACCCAGAGCGGGTAGAGCCAGTCGGTATCGCCCCCGCCTCCACCACCGCCACCGCAGGCGGCGAGCCCCGACATCGTCAATGAAGAAACGACCCGCGAAAGGTAAAGCCATCGCATGACGATCCCTCCTTGCCGCGGCCCGGTCCGACAAGCGCGTAGACAGCCCCGCGGCGCCGGGCCTTATCCCTGATTCATAGTGAACGCGGCGCCTTTCGATTGAAATCGTGGTTGTTGGCAGCGCCCTCGCCAGGGCCGCACGCCAGGCTGACCTTCGGCAGACGAGGCCGACCGCTGACCCGCGGCGACTGACAATTCCAGCCGGAGCCGCTAGGCTCTCGCGATGAATACGCAAAGCAGCCCCCACCTCAACCCTCTCCCGCTGAACCGGAACAGGGCGTACGGAAAGCGCATCGCGGTTGCCGCGGCGCTACTCATCCTCGGCAGCACCGCGCACGCCGACTCGCCCGCCTTCTCCGAGGCCTCCTACCGCAAGCACATCGAAGTGCTGTCGTCCGATGCCTTCGAGGGACGTGCGCCGGGCACCGAGGGCGAGAAGAAGACGCTCGCATACATCGAGCAGCAGTTTCGGGCGGCGGGCCTGAAGCCGGGCATCGGTGACAGCTACCTGCAACCCGTCCCGGTGGTCGAGATCATGCCGCACGCGGATTCGACGATGCTGCTGGATGACGCGGGTGGACGGTCGCTCACACTGCGCAGCCCGGAGGATATCGTCGTGTGGACCAAACGGCCGGTGCCGTCGACGAACATCACAAATGCCCAGGTGGTGTACGCCGGCTACGGCATTGTCGCGCCGGAGTACGGCTGGGACGATTACGCCGGCCTCGACGTGCGCGGCAAGCTGGTGCTCGCGCTGGTCAACGACCCCGGCTATGCCACGCAGGACCCGCGGTTCTTCACGGGCAATGCGATGACCTACTACGGCCGCTGGGACTACAAGTTTGCCGAGGCCGTGCGTCACGGTGCAGCTGGTTTGCTCGTGATCCACGAGACGAAAGCCGCGGGCTACCCGTGGGACGTGCCGCGCAACGGCGCGGACAAGCCGCAGTTCGACCTGCGCATCGACGACTACGCCAGCACGCGCCTCCCGCTCGAAGGCTGGATCACCGAGGATGCTGCGTCACGCGTGTTGTCGGCCGCGGGCATGGACTTCGCCGCGCTGAAGAAGGCGTCATCGAGCCGCGGCTTCAAGGGCAAGGCGACCGACATCAGCGCGAGCATGTCGGTGCGCAACGACGTGCGCTACGCGACATCGTACAACGTCGTAGGCATGGTGCCGGGAAGCAAGCGCCCGAATGAAGCATTCGTGTACACCGCGCACTGGGATCACCTGGGCAAGAACGCGAATGCAAGGCCCGGCGACGACGCAATCTTCAACGGTGCGCAGGACAACGCGACGGGTGTATCGGCACTGATCGAACTCGGACGCGCCTTCGCCGCAATGAAACCGGCGCCAGGGCGCTCGGTGTTGTTCGTCGCCGTGACCGCCGAGGAATCGGGGTTACTGGGCAGCGAATACTTCGCCGCGCATCCGCCCATCCCCGTTGCGCAGATGGCCGGCGGGTTGAACATGGACAACCTGTACTCGGTCGGCAAGACGCGCGACATTACCGTGATCGGTTTCGGCAAGTCGGAGCTCGAGGACGACCTGCGCAAGGCCGCCGCCGGGCAAGGCCGCGTGCCGACGCAGGAACCGTCGCCGGAGAAAGGGTTCTACTATCGATCGGATCACTTCAACCTGGCCAAGGCCGGCGTGCCGATGCTGTATACGAAGTCCGGAGTCGACAGCCCGACGCTGGGCGCGGATTACGGCAAGCGGTGGCTCGACGAATACACGGCGAAGAAGTATCACAAGCCGACGGACGAATATTCGCCGGACTGGGACGTGAGCGGCACGATGCAGGACCTGCAGCTGTACTACGAGGTGGGGCTGGGTATCGCGAACTCTTCGCGGTGGCCGAACTGGCGGGAGGACAGCGAGTTCCGCGCGATCCGGGACAAGAGCCGGCAATAGCTCCCACACCAACCGTCTCCCGCTCCTGGCAGGACAGGATATCGCCGCTCCCTTGCGCGCGGCCACCCGATGCTTATTTGGGTGGAAACGTCGATGCAATCGCGGATGGCGCCGCCGTAGAATAGGCGGCTCCCGGTGCGACGGCGCGAGGAACGAAGCCAAGTGAAGAAACAGTCGCCGCGGCGCTCCAGCTTGCCCGCGCTCGACCGCGCGATGGGCAACGCCGAGAGCTATCGCGAGTGGCTCGAAATAGCCACTGAACACGATCGGGTTTCCGGCGCAGAGGACTGGCGCGCCGATGACGACTGCGAATGGATACACGCAGGTGAACTGCGCGCGACGATCACGCGCCTGCGCAGGATGCGACGGCGCGGCGAGACCTGGACGCTGCTGGAGGAATTCCAGGATGCCTTGTTCCGGCACCAGGGTGAGTGCGCCCAGCCCGAGCTCTACCAGGTGGCCCGTGCCGGAACCAAGCGGCTGATCGGCGAGTACCTCGACGAACTGGAGGCCTGCTTCGCCTACCTGCTGGCGCTGGACGTGCCGGGTGTCGACGATCGCTATCGCCTGGCGCAGGTGAAACGCATCGGCCGAGTGTACGGCCGCCCGGCACTGATGCTCTCGGGCGGTGCGTTGCTCGGCCTGTTTCACTTCGGTGTCGTCAAGGCGCTGTTCGAGCAGGACCTGCTGCCGCGCACGGTGTCGGGTTCGAGCATGGGCGCGATCATTGCCGCCTGGACCTGCACGCACAGCGACGACGAGCTGCGCGCGCTGTTTTCCGACCCGTCCCGGATCAATCGCGAAGCACTGTCCCGCCTGCCGCTCCGCAGGATGCGGGACGAAGTCACGGTGATGGACCAGGGCAAGATGCGCCGCTTTCTGCTGAGCGTGCTCGGCGACCAGACGTTTTCCGAGGCGTTGAAGCACTCGCGACGCATCCTGAACATCACGGTCTCGCCCTTGCGCAAGCACCAGATCCCGCGACTGCTCAATTACCTGTCCGCGCCCGAGGCGCTGGTCAACAGCGCGGTCCTCGCGTCGTGCGCGGTCCCGGTGGCTTTCAAGCCAGTGCAGCTGATGGCCAGGCGTCGCAGCCGCGTCGAGCCATGGATGAAGAAAGAACTGTGGATCGACGGCTCGGTGCACAGGGACCTGCCGTTCGATTCGCTGCGGCAGATGCTGAACATCAATCACTTCATCGTCTCGCAGACCAATCCGCACGTGGTTCCTCTGCTCAGCCTGTACGACACGCGCCCGGGGCTGGCATCCGCACTGGCCCGCGCCGGCGGCAACATGTACCAGCACGGGTCCGCGCAGCTGCTCGACATACTGCGCAAGCACGCGCCGGGATCCCGCCTGCGCGGTCAACTCGACAAGGCGCACGCGATCTACAGCCAGAGCTACGCCGAAACGGACATGCACATCCGCATGCCTTTCCGTCCGCGACTGTACGCCAGGATGCTCACCAACCCATCGCTGGATGAGTTTCGCGGCTACACGCACATGGGCGAACTGGAAACCTGGCCGCGCATATCGATGATCCGCGACCGCACCCGCCTGTCACGCATGTTCGGCAATGCCATCGGCGCGCTGATGGAGCGGCGAAAGTCCCCCGCGGGACGGCCCGGCGAGCGACCTCGACGCCGGCCCCGCCGGAATGCCGGCTGAAGTCCGCCGGCCCTCGCCCGGGCATGTCATCATTACCCGCCGCGATCAACCCGCTGCGTAGTGTTTCCGCCCGTAGAGCCTTCCCATGAAGATGTTTTCACGCCTGTTCCCGAAGCCGGCGCCCCCGCCGTCACCACCGACATCGGCCGAGCGCATGGTTTCGCTGCAGTCCGCACCCGCCGACCTCGTCGCGAACACCGCGCTGGGCGACGGTGACGCGACCCTGCGGGTCGGCGCCATTCGCCTGCTGCCAGACGGCGACGCGCTGCGGACGCTTGCCGGTCTTGCGGACCAGCCCGAAAGCGCCGCCGGGGCACACTTGCCCTCTACAGTGCGGAGAGCCGCCCACGAACGGCTGGCGCAGCTGATCGACGAAGGCTCGATCGACTTCGCCGAGTTCTGCAGCCGCCATGGTCATCGGCCGGAGTCGATGACGGTGGCGGCGCTGTGCAAGGACCACGCCCTGCTGGAGCAGATGCTGGCAGGCATCGACGACCCGGCCATTCTCGGCAGCCTGGTCGTCGAATGCCCATCGAGCCGCGTGCGGCAATCGGCTGCGGCAGCACTCGTCGACCCGGCGCAGTTGCACGAGTTGCTGCCGCGTGTCCGCGGCAAGGACAAGTCGGTCTACAAGATCATCCGGCAGAAGTGCGACGCCCTGCTTGCCGAGCAGCGCAGGATCGAAGAAGCCGCACGCGAGTCCGCAGACTTGTGCGAATCGCTCGAGCGTCATGCGGAACGGCCGCATGGCCCGCACTACGCAACCACGCTCGATACACTCGCGACGCGATGGAGTGCGCTCACGGTGCACAAGGACGGCGACGTCGAGCAGCGTGGCAACGAGGCCGTATTGCGCTGCCAGGAAGTCATCGCCGCACATGAACGGGAACTGGCGCGGCAGGCTGCCGAGAACGAGGCCGAGCGAGTAGCCCAGCAGGAAGCACGCGAGGCACGCGAGCGATCGAGCGAGGCCGAGCGACGAGCCGCCGCGGAGCAGGCCGAAGCCGAGGCGCACGCCCTGGCCGAGGCCGCTGCGGCACGCGAGGCCGAGGAGCACGCCCGCTCCGAGCAGCGGGCCGCCGAAGCGCAGGCCCACAGCCAGGTTGCCAGCCTGATCCGACTCTCGAGCGACGCGCTGCGGCGAGGCAATTCGAGGAAAGCGGCCAGGTTCCGCCAGGGTGCCGAGGAAGCGATGCAGGCGGCTCCCCCGCTGCCGGCCTACCTCGAGCGGAACCTGCAACTGCTCGACGAAAAGCTGAACGAACTCAGGCAGTGGAAGGATTACGTCGCCGCGCCGAAGCGCATCGAGCTGATCGAGGAGATGGAAGCGCTGGTGGGCTCGCAGGAAGATCCCGGATCGCTTGCCGAGCATGTCCGCGCGCTGCAGCAGGAATGGCGCACGATCAACAAGGGCATCGCGAGCGACACGTCGGAGGACGGCGAGCGTTTCCAGAGGGCGTTCCAGGCTGCGTTCAAGCCCTGCCAGGACTACTTCGCGGCGCAGGCCGCGACCCGGCGCGAGAATCTCGACGCCCGCAAGCTGGTGCTCGAGCGACTGAAAGCCTTCGAAACGAACCTGGATGCGGAAAACGCCGATTACTCCCTTGTCATGCAGGTGCTGCGGGAGGCGCCGCGCGAGTGGCGCAGCCATTCGCCGGTGGACGCCGACGCCAGTCGCCCGGCCGAGATCGAATTCCAGAAGTCGATGGATCGCCTGCGAAAATTCGTGGGCGACTGGTACGAACGCAATGAGGCGGACAAGAAGGCGCTGATTGCGCAGGCCGGGCAGTTGGTGACCGTTGAAGACGTGTTCCAGGCCATCGACGGCGTGAAGCGGCTGCAGTCGCTATGGAAGCACACCGGCCCGGTGCCGCGAGATAGATCACAGACTCTCTGGGACGAATTTCGCGGCCTGTGCGATGCGGTTTTCAACCGACGCGAGGAGGCCCGCGCGTTGCATGTCGCGGCGCTGGAGGCAGAAAAGGCGCGCGCCGTCGAGCAGCGGGCCGAGGCAGAGCAGGACAAGCGCGATGGCGAGGCCGCCGAATCGAACCTGCTCGAAGCGGCCCGACTCATCCGGGCATACGAACGCGCCGTGATGCAGGACGCGCAACCCGAGGAACGCACGGCACTGAAGGAGGCGGCCGAGGCGTTCATTGCCGGCGTACGGCGCTGGCCGGGCGGCGGCCTGCAGGCCTTGAAGCAGGCGATGGCGCGGGCCGAGTCGGCTTCCGGTCCCGACGACACAGCACGGGAGAAAGAACTCAGGATGCTGTGCATCCGATGCGAGATCGCGAGTTCTACGCCCACGCCGCCGGAAGATGAGGACCTTCGCCGCGACTACCAGTTGAGCCTGCTGATGACGCGCCTGGGGCAGGGGCACCGCATGGATGACCACGACTGGGACGCGATGCTGGCGGAGTGGATCGCGGTCGGCGCGATAGCAGCCGAGGCCCACCAGGGCCTCGAGCGCCGGTTCCTGCGTTCGCTCGAGAAGCGACCGGCGAAAAACTCCCGCGGGCCCAGGTAACGGTTCAGGGCACCTCGGCACGCGGCTCGTCGGCACGCGTGCCGAGGTTGCCGTAGCGATGATAGTCGGTGCTGATGCTCTGCTCACGGACGTACCAGAGCAACTCGAGTCGCCCCTCGCCCGACACCGGAACGCTGACCACGCAACCATTCGCGGCATTGCCGGCCTGCAGCACCTCGAGCGAGGCCCGGTCCGGCGCGGCGTAGCGAACCCTGTCTACCTGCCCCTCGCGGACGGCCTGTGCCAGCTGCGCATCGGACTCCTCTACGAACTCGATGCCCCCTGCCCAGCTCTCTGTCAGTGTCTCCAGCCGTCGGACCACGGCGGAATCCAGCCGGGGCGGCGTGCTGATGACCACGCGGCAACCCGCGACGTGCGCCGCGCAGGCGCGGGCGAACACGTCAAAGGCAGTGTCGTTCGCGTCGACTCGAACCCGCACGCTGCCGACGGGCAGGTAACGCCGTACGTTGTCCTGGCCTACCAGCTTGAAGTGATCGTGCTCCCGGCTGAATTCTTCGCGCTGGCTGGATTCGTAGCTGAGCGCCGCTGCGATGATGCGCGCGTCGCCGTCCTTCGATTGCGACCGCAGCAGGCTGCAGAGTGCCGCAAGCGTCGGCGTGAGCGGCATGCCGTCCACTGACTGCGCGCCCGCGTATGCCTGCGAAGCATCGACGTCCTCGAAATCCATGAACTGCGCGACGTAGTTCGGCCCTCCCGCCTTCATGCCGGGCCCGAAGCCCGACTTGCCCATTCCGCCGAACGGCTGGCGCAGCACGATGGCGCCGGTCGTCACACGGTTGATGTAGAGGTTGCCGGCGCCAATGTGCTGCTTCCAGTAGTCCCATTCTCGATCGTCGAGGCTCTCCAGTCCGCTGGTCAGCCCATACCCAGTCTGGTTAACCAGGTCGACGGCTTCGCCCAGTGTCTCGAACCGCATCACGGCCAGCATCGGGCCGAAGAACTCTGTCATGTGCGTATAGCTGCCGGGGCGCACGCCGTACTTGACGCCCGGAGTCCATAGACACGGGTTTCCCTCGGCTGGCTGCGGCATGACTGCCCATTCCTCGCCTGACTCGAGCACCTTGAGCGCTGTCTCGAGGTCGCCCGATGGCGGCTTTATCATCGGTCCCATCTTGGTGCCGAGGTCCCAGGCCGAGCCGATTGCGAGGCTCTGTACGGCCTCGCACAGCGAACGCCGGAACGCCGGATCGTCGTAGACCTCGGCCTGCAGCAGCAACAACGAGGTGGCAGAGCACTTCTGGCCGGAGTGACTGAATGCCGAGTGCAGGATGTGCTTGATGGCGAGGTCGCGATCCGACACTGCCGTGACGATCGTCGCGTCCTTGCCCCCGGTCTCGGCGAACAGGGCGAGGCGCGGATTGTCGCCGAGCATGGTGAGCGCGGTGTCGGTGCCGCCGGTGAGGATCACGGCGCTGACCTTTGGATGGTTCACCAGCTTGCGGCCTTCGCGGGCGCCCGAGCACGGAAGAAACTGCAACGCATTCTTCGACACACCCGCACGCCAGAAGCACTGGCACATCTCCCACGCGACCAGCACGGTGTCCGACGCTGGCTTGATGATGACGGTATTGCCGGCCGCGAGTGCCGCCGCGACGCCACCACAGGGAATCGCAACCGGGAAGTTCCAGGGTGGCACCACCACGACCACGCCTTTCGGGCGGGCACGCAGCGTCGGCATCCTTTGCCACCAGCGCGCCGAGTCGCGGTAGAACTCCAGGAAATCGATCGCTTCGGACACTTCCGGGTCGGACTCCATCAGCATCTTGCCGCCGTCGGCCAGCGCTGCACCCATCAGTTCGCCGCGGGCGATGCGCAGTTCCTGGGCAACCCTGCCCAGCAGTTCGAAGCGCTGCGCCTCCGCCATGGTCCGCCAGCCGTCAGGGTCGGCGGCCGCGCACTCCACCGCACGCGCGACGTCTGCGTCGGTCGCCTGCCGGTAACGGCCGACGACGACATCGGGACGCGACGGGTCCAGGCAATCACGCAGCGGCCGACCTTCCAGCAGTTCCTCGCCGCCAATGACCAGCGGTATCTGCACGGCACCCTCGCCGTGTCTCGGCTGCCAGCGGGCGACGATCTTTTCCGCCCATTCGCCATTCTGCGGCAGCGCAAAGTCCGTGTCCGGCTCGCATTCCAGGTGCTGCCAGCCGCGCGCGACCGCCGACGGAGCCACCGGCGGCTGGTTGCGGTCCTGGTCGCGTCGCGGCGCGTCGCTGGTGCCGTCGATGGCATCGAACGCGGCAAGGAACCCGTGCTCGAGCTGCTGCCACTCGGGGCTGCCCACCTCGATCTTGAAGGCGTGACGCAGGAAATTCTCGGGTCCCGTGTTCTCGTCGAGGCGACGGATCAGGTAGCCGATCGCATTGATGAAATTCTCCTTGTAGCAGGCAGGCGCGTACAGCAACAGGTTGCGCGACAGCTCGAACAGCGCACGACGCTGGGCGTTCGCCATGCCCTCCAGCATCTCGAACTGCACCCTGTCGAGCGCCTGGCGCTCGTGCGCCAGCACCAGGCCGTAAGCCAGGTCGAACAGGTTGTGCGACGCGACGCCGACGTCCATGGCCGCGAGGTTCTCCGGCTTCATCACCTCGTGGACCATGCGCTTGTAGTTGGCGTCGGTCTCAAGCTTGGTGCGGTACGGCGCCTGCGGCCAGCCGCGCATCGACGACTCGGCGCGCTCGCTCTCCATGTTGGCGCCTTTCACCAGGCGGATGGTGATGCGCCCGCCGCCTGCTGCCACGCGGCGGCGCGCCCATTCCTGCAACTGCAGCAGGGTCCGGTATGAATCCGGGATGTAGCTCTGCAGCGCAATGCCCGCGCGGACGTGCCCGAGGCCGCCGCGATCCAGCGTGCGCATGAATGTCGCCGCGGTCAGCTCCTTGTCGCGGTACTCCTCCATGTCCAGGTACACGAACTTCGGTACCACTGTGCCGTCGGGCCGCGTGAACGACGCGCGGTCTGCCGTGCGGAACAGTCGCTCGAGGCGGTCACAGAGAACGCTGACCGTGTGCTCGCGAGCGATCGGCGAGATCTGCGAGTACAGCGTCGAGATCTTGATCGAGACGACCTCGACCTCTGGCCACTGCAGGCCCTGCAGGTACTGCCGCAGGCGGCGCTCGGCTTCTTCCTCGCTCAGGATCGCCTCGCCGAGGAAGTTGACGTTCATCCGCACTCCCTCGGTGCGCCGCTCGGCCAGGTGCCGCGTGAGCTCGTCCTTCTCACCGGGGAGGATGACGTTGGCCGTCTCCTTGTGCATGTGCTCCTTCACCAGCGGCAGCGCGACCCCGGGCACGAAGGCACCGAACGACTGGAAGCCCTTCATCAGCGTGCGATCGAGCGGACCGAAATAGCGCGGCACACCCTGCACGTCGAGGATGTGCGTAAGGTGCTCTACGGCGCGCGCGGCGTCGCTGGTGCGGAACGCCTGGTCGGTCATCATCGCCAGCGTCGCCTTGTCGGAGGGTGTCTGCAGCATCCGATCGAGTTCCGCCTGCTGGCGCCGCTCTGCGGATGTCTGCAGCGATCGCGCGCGCTCCTGGAGCCGGCGCGCCAGCAGCAGCGCCTTCTGCACCGCCGCCGGGTACCTCGAGGTCGGGTCGGACCTGAACTGGCCAAGGAGCACGGCAACGGTGGCTGGGTCGGTCATAGGGGGTGCCCGAGGTGACTGAAGGGAAGCCTGCCGGGCCCGCCCGGGCTCGGCCGAACCGGGATTATTCCGGACAATTCGTGGCCGCTGAATCGCAGGATACCGAAGTGCCGGGAACCGAGCGGATCGGTTTCGGGCCCCGAAACTGATGTGCCGCGAACGACCGGTGGCCAAGCCGCCCGTTGACGCCGGAAAGTACTCATATCAATTATATCGGTCGACGGCGCCCAGCGCGCGTACGCTCCGGATTCATGGAAACGACGATCCCGCGTCCCGCCGATCACCTGCCGGCCCTGTGCGCGTTCGTGCGGGACCAGGCTCGGCAGATCGAAGCTGGTGAGCTGCGCGACAGCGATGAACTGTCCCTGCGAATCCGCGACTTCTGGACACCTGGGGTCATGCGGGCAGTGGAAGCGGTTGCCCCGGGCTGGCAGACGATGGCCGCATATGGCAACGGCACCACGCTGGACCACATCACCCGCGCGCTGATCGGGCTGCAGAACCTGCCGGAGTATCGCCAGGCCGGACCCGACCTGCAGGCGACGATGGAATGGATCGTGCTGTACCACGACGTCGGGAAACAGGTGATCGCCGGACAACGGGACTCGCTGCACGCGTTTCGTTCGGGAACGCTTGCGGCACGTGCACTGCCGGCACTCGGATTCCCGACCAGCGACTCCTATGCGGCGGGGCTCGATGCGTGGACACGGCTGGTATTGAATGCCTCGATCGAGTCGCCCGACGGCAAGGGCCCGATCCAGGACAACCGCGTGCTGCCGGCAATCATCCACGCGATAGAGCAGCTGTTCGGTGAAGGGTCTGCGGCCGCGCTGATCGTGCAGTCCGTGCTGATGCACCAGTCTCTGAACGTGGTGCCCGAGTGGCCCAATCCCGGCAGCCTGACCGACGCGGAGCTGCCGCATTGCATCCGCCCGGCGCTGCTGCCGCCGCTGGAAGCCCTGATGCTGGTGGACAGCGATGCCTGGCAGCTCTTCGATCCGGTCGACAGGGCAAAATTCCGGCAGAGCACGCTGGCAGTGTTTTCCGACATTCGACGGATGATGGAATGCTGACGCCGCACCGGGCCTGCGTCGCGTTCACTCCTGCTCTTTCTTTTCCTGCATCTCCGCCATCCTGAGCGCCGCGGCCTTGAACATGCCGGTCGCCTCGGTGCTCGAGAGTCCGCGCGCTGCGGCCTCACGCACCGCCTTCAGCAGCGCGGCCTCGAAGCGGATCTGCGTGGCATCGCCAATACTGGCCTCGCGATCGTGCCCGACGATACAGAGCCTGCCCTTGTCCCGCTCCTCGATGAGTCCCTCCGAGAGCAGGCGCGCGTAGGCCGCCTGCACGTCCTCGGTCTTGATCACGAGCTCGGATGCCACCCGCTCCGAGGTCGGCAGGATTGCGCCGTGCGGCAACTGGCCTTCCTCGACGTCCTTGCGGATAACCTCGTAGAGCCGCTCCGCCAGCGACGGCGCAGACAGTCCTTTCATCGCCTTGCGCCATCGCCCGGTCCGGGTGGCCCAGTATTCCTCCATGGCATCCTCCTGACGCGCGAGTTTCATACATCAATAGCCGGGAATTGTTCGTCCCGCAAGTGCCATCGCCCTGCATAGCATCGTTGCGCCGGCGCCCGCCGCTTTCCGGCAGGTTGTCCCCCGGGCCCCTACCCCGCTACCCTGTCAGCCCACCTGCCCGCCCCGGAGCGTTAATGGCCAAGCCGAATTACTCGCATCAGAAGAGACAACGAGAAGAAGCCGCAAGGAAAAAACGTGAAGAAAAGCTGCAGCGCAAGCAGCAACGCAAGGAAGAATCAGGGACGGCGACACCGCCGCCGCCAACTGTGAGCTGACACTCTCCGCTGCCGGGCACCCGCATGGACCGCCTCGACCGCTTCTACCGCATCCAGCAACTTCTCAAGGCGCGCCGCTTCGTGCGCACGCAGGACTTCCTGGACGAACTCGAAGTCTCCCGCGCTACGTTCAAGCGTGACCTCGAGTACCTGCGCGACCGCTTTCGCGCCCCTATCGTCTACGACGCCGAGCACGAAGCCTATCGTTTCGACGACAAGGTCGAGGACAGCGCCGTCTGGCAGCTTCCCGGCCTGTATTTCACCGCGGATGAACTCCGCGCACTGATCACGATGGACCAGTTGATCGGGGGCCTGGAGCCCGGCGTGCTGTCCGAGCTGATCAATCCGCTGCGCAAGCGCCTCACGGAATTGCTGGACTCCGGAGACGTGAACGCCGCGGACGTCACGCGCCGCATCCGCGTGCTGTCGATGGGCTCCCGCGCCATCGAGCCCGCGCACTTCCGCACGCTCGCCGCCGCACTGCTGGCACGCAAGCGGCTGCGCCTGGAGCACACACGGCACGCCGACGGCGACGCACTCGAGCGCGAGGTCTCGCCACAGCGCCTGGTGCATTACCGCGACAACTGGTACCTGGATGCGTTCTGCCACAAGCGCCAGGCGCTCCGCACCTTCTCGGTGGACGCGATTGCCTCTGCGTCGGTGGTCGAGAAGCCCTGCAAGGAAGTGGGCGAAGACAGCCTCGACCGGCACTTCGCGAGCGGCTACGGCATCTTCGCGGGCTCCGAGACGCAGGACGCCGTGCTGCTGTTCAATGCCACGCGTGCCCGCTGGGTCAGCCGCGAGACCTGGCACCCCCGACAGGACGGCAAGCTGCAACTCGACGGCAGCTACCTGCTGAAGCTGCCATATTCGCGAGAGCCGGAACTGGTGATGGACATATTGAAGTACGGCGCCGACGTCGAAGTGCTGGCGCCGGAATCGCTGCGCGCCGCCGTCGCCAGGCAGCACGCCGAAGCCGCCAGCGTCTACGCTCGATAGGTTTGCCGCCTGCGCCGGAGACCCGCCCCGCCCATGCGGGGAGGCCCCGGCGCCCGCGAAGTACCGCCCGGCCGCTCGCTACTTCAGGGCGGGCAGCCCGCCGAGATAGCCGATACCGGCCTTGTACTTGTCGATCAGCGGCCCAAGCTCGTCCTTCAGGGCCTGCGAAGTCGAACTCGTGAAGTCTCCAGCGTGCTGGTAATTGCTCATGATGTACGCGTAGCCGTTGGCGTCCTCGACCGCCTGCAGGCCCGTCGACTCCGCGCCGGCCGGCAGCGACAGGATCCGCGACAGCTTGGCCGTGTCGACGTTGTAGGCCCACAGGAAGTTGTTGACGTGCAGGCTGCTGTCCTCGCCGATGAACAGCGTGCGCATCTTCTCCGAGTACTTGATGTTGTCGGGGCTCGCGATCTTGTCCACCTCGGCCGTATTGCCGGCAGCATCCTTTGCCATCGGCACGCCCACCACGAGCGCGCGCATCGCGGTCCCTACGTAGCTGCTGCGAATCAGTCGCTCGTCCGAGTCCGTCTTCCAGGCACCCAGGTCGACCTCGTACACGGCACCCGCATCGTTGCGCGGAATGCGGATGTCGTCGACGGGATCCGTGCTGCTGGCCTGCATGCCGCTGCGCATGCGGGTCATCGCGAGGTATAGCTTTCGGTCGGCCTTGTTGACGGTGACACCCTCGAACTTCTCGAATTCGACCGTAGCGCCCTTGTAGGCGGCGTAACGACGGGTCTCCAGGAATGCGGCCGCCGTGGCCATCGAAGGACTCTTCAGTTTCAGGCACTCGGCAAGCCCGACGCTGTGGCCTGCCTTTATGAACCGGAACCCGGGCTCACTCTCACAGGTCGCCTTGTCGGTCGCGTTGCTGACAGCGAATATGTCGCTGAACTTGATGCCGCGGTCGACCAGCCTGTCCAGGTACCAGTCGCTGGACCAGCCGAGGCGGATCCACTTGAGTTGCGCCGAACCGCCGTTCTCCGTCTCGGGGCTGGTCTGCAACCACTTGGCAGCGTAGAGCGTGCCGGACGACAGGTTGCCCGGGATGTCGCCCACGAACATCGTCATCACGTTGTAGGTGCCGTCGTCGCCCTGGTAAACGGTGCGCCAGTCCGGCATCACCTGCACGAGTTCACGCGAGATTCGGCCCAGCGCGCGATGCGCCTCGACCCGCGTGTTGCCGTAGCGATCCACTTTCACCTCCGGGACGATCCCGTAGTCGTAGACGCGCGCTGGCCTGGTCACGCCGCTCGGGTCGAGGTACAGATTCATCGAACCCAGGTTCGCTGAGTTTGCAGGGTCGTCCCAGGTCGGGACGCCCGGGGTACTGGGGCAGAAACCGCCCGGGTTCTCTGCGCAGCGGGCGTCCGGTTCGTATTCCTGGCTGCCCAGGTGCGTGTTCCAGGGCGACAGGGAACCCGCACATGGTATCCACAGGCCGCGGATACCGGAGAAGTCTATGTTCTTCACCGCGACCGTCGTGAGCGCACCGGTCTTCTTGTCCTGGTCGATCGTTGCCAGGTTCATCGTCATCGGCATCCGGCCGTAGTTGTCGTTGCCGAGCGTATCGATCCAGTCGTACTCCTGGTGCGTGACCATGAACAGGCGTCGCTTCGAGGGATCGCCGCTGTTCGCGCCCGGCACCTCGATCAGGCTGTTGCCGTCTGGCGCCTCCGAACGCTGCGGGTTGCCTGCCGGGTCCAGCAGCACGTTGCCGTACTGGTCGTAGAGGTCACCGACGGTGACACCGTTGATCGTGGTCAGTGTATCGTGCAACTCGTGGAAGCTGAGCGGAAAGACTCGCGATTTCCCGTTGCGATACGACACCTTGACGCTTGCTTCGGTGTAGGCGCTGGCGCGCTCGGCCGTGGTGTCCGGCACGTCCATGCCGATGAATTCCACTGCAGTTACGCTGGCCGGTACGACCCTCGACGGGCCGGAGGCGAGCGACCTGGACGGCACGGCGACACTGAGCGCCGCTGCAACCGCGATCGAAACGGGTGTGGCAAGGCGAGAGAACCTGAACAACATGGTGACCTCCGGAAATTGTTCCTGCGAAGCGCCTGGCTGCCGGGGCGGCAGGCATGGGCTTCGTCGGAGGCATTTTTATCCGGGGCGTGTTACGGGAATTCGAACACCCGCGTGACAGTTCGTTGACGGTCGCGCAGATGATCGGCGCGTCGTCCACCCGCTGGCCGCGCCGACGTACGTTGCCGGGTGTCCGGTTTCCCAGCCCGATTACTGTTGTTATGCGAGACCGGAGGTTCTCACGGTGGCACCAGCAGGTCGGCGCCGAGGTGCCCGACCTTGACGTAAATGAGAGCACCTTCCTGACCCGTAAACGGCGCGTGCCGACTCCAGCGCGGGTTGCGCAGCCAGGAGCCTGCCGGATACTCGCCATGCTCGTCACGAAACAGGCCATCGAGAACGAAGATCTCCTCGCCACCCGGGTGCGAGTGCACGCTGAATATCGTGTTCGGCGCCCAGCGCACCAGGGCCGTGCTCACTCCATCAAATTCGTGCAGCGGCATCACCGAGAGTCCGGGCACCAGCCCTGGGTGCCAATCGGCGGCACCCGTATCGATCCTTACCGTTCGATTGTCGGCCCGCGCAAATTGCCACAGCTTGACGAAAAGAGTGCAGCCTTCGCGCGAGAATGGCGCGTGTCCGGAGCCGGGCGGGTTCCGCAGGTAACTGCCGGCCGCAAAATCGCCATGTTCGTCGGAGAACACCCCATCGAGCACCAGGATCTCCTCGCCGCCGCCGTGCTCGTGACGACTGAACCGCGAACCCGGCGCATAGCGCACCAGGCTGGTCGCACGAGCCACCTCATCGCCGACACGGTCCAGCAGTCGACGATGGACGCCGCCCATCGGCGACGGGACCCAGTCCTCCGGCGTAGCCGGCGGCATCACGACGCGCTGCTCGAAGTCGGCATTGAACTGCATGGCATCCATGTCCCGGTTGATTCTGCACTACCTGGTGGCCGGCACCTGGACAGCCACGATCTACCGCAGTCCAGATCCGGCCATCGAGTCCGGCGACCACAGGTGATCCGGCAGCGACTCGACGTAGCGCACCCCTGAATGTGAGCCGGGGAAGAACGCCAGGAAGTAGGCGCCGGTGCCGAGGTTATAGGCGACGTGCATCACTGTGAACGGCACGCCGGCCTGGTAGTCGTAGATCGGAAGCGCGTACACGACGCGCAGCAGCTTGCCTTCGAGGTCGTATTCGTCGGACGCAAGCGCGGCCCAGCTGTCTTCGTCCACGTAGAACACGCGCCTGCCGTATACGTGGTTCTGTCCGGGCTTCAGCGTCGCCTCGACGACCCATACACGGTGCAGTTCCCAGCGCAGCAGTTCCGGATTGATCTCCCCCTTCTGCAGAAAATCGTCAACATTCGCGTGATACGTGAGGCGATAGGTGTTGTAGGGGACAATAATCTCCCGCTTGCCAATCAGCTTGACGTCGTAGCGCTCCAGCACGCCGGTGTAAACGAAGGCGTCGTCGTTGGTGTAGGTACCGCTGCTGCTCGCGTGCGGCGCCTCGTCGGGCACTTCCACCCGCTTGGCCCGGCGCTGCCCGGGAACATACGACCATACCTTGCGCGGGTACCTCGACGGATCCACCGAGTCGATCAGCAGGAAGGCCTCGCCGGCCCGCCGCTGCGGCCCGGAGTAGTCGAGCTTCCAGCGGAGCAGCGGATCATTCGGCCGCAGGGGCCTGGTTCGCTTCGGGTCGAAGACAGGGAAGTCCCACGCCGATTGTGCCGTCGTCGTCAGGCTCCTGTCGCCGGACGCATTGACCAGCCAGCTGTCGTATTTGAATTCCATGGCCCGCCCCATGTAGTGCAGGCGGTGGTTCCACATCACCTCGCGGCCATCGCTGGGGATGGGAAATGGAATCCCGGGCAGCGCGTTCTCGAGCGTGAGACCGTCGTCAACCAGGCGCGCATCGGTCGCGTTGCGGCGCGTGTTCGCAAGGAACCACTCCGGACCCGCCATAGTGCGATGCGTCGGGTAGACGTCCACGCAGAAGGCCGGATGACTGCGCAACAGTTCCAGAGTGCCCGCGGTGAGCTCGGACTCGGCGCCATCGAGGTCGCCGCCTGTCAGCACTCGCAGCGGTTTCTCGTCGGCGAAAGGATCGTCCAGGTTCGCATCCGGGCGCCCGGCGCTGGCCGGTGCTGCAGGCAGGCCGCCCGTGTACGCCGGTATGCGGCCGTCGGCGGTGCCCGCCTTCTCCGCGCCAACGCCGGTCAGCGTGGTGCCTAGCGCCTCGGCTTGCTGGGCAGTGACAGCGGCTTCGGCGCCGTGAAAAAGCAACAGCGTCGCGAGCGCAAGTGCTGCAGCGTGCCTGTCGGCGTCGAATCGCGACATGTGTTCACCCCTTCAAGCAGGCCGTACCGACGGCAGCCCGGTTGGCCAAGGCTGGCCCAGCCGCTGGGGATCCAGCAATCCGGAGAACTACGCGGCTACCCGCCCAAGCGCGACTGGCGGATTGTCCACCCGTTCGCTGGCGTGGTCACTCGTCAGCCGGGAAGGCCATGACGCGCCATGGAACTCGGCGGTAAGCTAGTGGCGCCCAGCGCAACTGCGACCACCCAGGCCACTGGAGACAGGATCGGCATGGCGGACGTCTTCGTCTCGTACTCCCGCAGCGACAAGGCGCGCGTGGCGCCCATCGTCGCCGCGCTCGAGGAGCAGGGATGGTCCGTATGGTGGGACCCGGCGATCGCTCCCGGCCAGCAGTTCGACCGGATGATCGCCGAAGAACTCGAGCGCGCCCGCGCGGTGCTGGTCGTCTGGACAACCGACTCGGTGGAATCACGCTGGGTGCGCGGCGAGGCCCGCGAGGGCGCCGATCGAGGCATCCTGGTTCCGCTGCAACTCGGGCCCGCTCGCCTGCCGATCGACTTTCGCGCGTATCACACAACGGACCTGGGCCAATCGGGCGACGTGACCGCGAACCCGCAGTTCGGGGAAGTCGTTCGCGCGCTGGAGAGCCTGGTCGGTCGCACTGCCGCGCCGGTCGCCACCAGCCCTGTGCCGTCGCCAACAGATCCCGGGAGCAGCTCGGGACCTCCGCGCATTGCGATCTGCGTACTGCCGCTCGCAAACCTGAGCGGCGACCCGGAGCAGCAGTACTTCAGCGACGGCATCACCGCGGACATCATCACGGAGCTCTCGCGCTGGCGGCTGCTCGCCGTTCGTTCCCGTTCGGCCTCGTTCAAGTATCGCGGCCCGGAAGTGGACACTGCGCGGGTCGCGCGCGAGCTGAACGTTCGTTTCATCGTCGAAGGCACGGTGCGCCGCATCGGTGACCGCGTGCGCATCGGCGTGCAGCTGACGGATGCCGAGTCAGGCCGGCAGGTCTGGGCCGAGCGATTCGATCGCGGTCGCGAAGAGATCTTTGCGGTCCAGGACGAGGTCGTGCAGACGATCGTCAGCACGCTCGTCGGCCGCGTGCAGTCGTCCGACGTCGAGCGGGCGCGTCGCAAGCCGCCGGCGAGCCTTGATGCCTACGAATGCGTACTGAACGGCAACGCACTCCCCTGGGATGATCCGGAGGGCGCGGCCGGGGCGACGCGACTGTTCGAGAAAGCGATCGAAATCGATCCCCGGTACGGCATGGCGTACGCCTTGCTCGCGACGATGCGAGCCGGCAGGTGGCGCCAGGATTCCGGCGCCTCGACCGCGCTGCTGGATGAGGCTTACGCGCTTGGCAAGCGGGCCATCGAACTCGACGACGGAGAGAGCACCTGTCACTCGCTGCTGGCCCAGGTCTGCCTGCAGCGGCGAGCCTACGAATTGGCGCTGCAGCACATGCAGCGGGCAGTGGCGATCAACCCGACCAACCAGTGGAACCAGGCGGACATGGGGCTGGTCCTCACCTACACAGGCCAGGCGCGGGAAGCGCTTGGCTGGTATGCACGCGCGCGGCAGATCGATCCGTACTTCGATCCGCCCTGGTACTGGCGCCAGACCGGGCAGACCTACATGACCCTCGGCCGTTACCAGGAAGCGATATCGGCGCTCGCGCACATCCCGGTGCACACGTATCGCACGGCCGCGCTGATGGCCGGGTGTCATGCGCGGCTCGGCGACATGGAGAGCGCAGCCAGGTGTATTGCGGATTGCCTGGCCATGATGCCGTCTTTCTCGGTGAAGGAGTTCGTTTCGAAAGAACCGTACAGGGACGCTGCCGACGCCGAACGATTGGCGGATTCCCTGCGCCTGGCCGGGCTGCCGGATTGATCGCCCACGGCAGGAATTGATTGAATTGCCTGTGACTGCATGGCGGGAGTAACGATGTCCTCTGACGATACGACGGCAAACGCGACGGAACCGGCATGGGTCGGGGAAGTGCTGGATTTCTGGTTCAGGGAAATCGGCGCCAGCCGCTGGTTCGTGAAAAGCGTGGAGCTTGACACGCTGATCCGCGAGCGATTCCTTGCGCTGTACGAACGTATCGTGAGTGGAGAGCTGCAGGGATTCGGCACGCGACGGGCGGTGCTCGCCGCAGTGATCGCGCTCGACCAGTTTCCACGCAACATGTTCCGCGACTCGGCGCGCGCGTTCGCCGGGGATCCGATGGCGCGCCACCTGGCGCGCGAGGCCGTGGAGCAGGGATTCGACACCGGCCTTGCCGACGAGGAACGACTCTTCCTGTATCTCCCATTCGAGCACAGCGAGGACCGCGAGGACCAGGCGATCTCATACGAACTGATCCGGAGCATCGGCAACGATTACTGGACGAAATACGCGCTGGCACACAAGGAGATCATCGACCGGTTCGGCCGCTTCCCGCACAGGAATGCCGCGCTCGGCCGCACTTCGACTCGCGCGGAGATCGAACTGCTGAAGGATCCGATGGGGTCGTTCTGAGGCGCCAATAAACAGGTGCCAGGCACCGAATTAAATCAATTCGGTGCCTGGCACCTGTTTATTGCGCGCGGTCACTCGATCGACTTGAGAGTCTCCTGGTCGAAGGTGAGCACGCGGGTCCTGCCATTCATCGTGTAGGTCCAGCGCCAGACCTCGGCCTGGCCCACGACGCGGTTGCCGCTGCGCACGTCCACCTTCTCGACGGTCCGGGAATCGGGCTCGCCGCAGGCGTCCGACACCGCAGCCTGAGACATTCCGAGTTTTACGATGCGGCTGCCGCAACGGAAGTCGTCGTCGGCCACGACGGTTCCGGCAAGAAGACTGCAGGTGACTGCGACCAGGATTCGGCTCGGGTTCGTCTTCATCGTCGCTCCTTCGAGTTTAGCCAGGGCCGCGGCACCGGCCCTACCTCGGCTCGTGCACCGGCTGCCCGAGGCTTTCCGGCGTGATCAGCACCACTCCGCCTGCGGTCACGTGAAACCGCGCTTCGTCCTCGGCCCGGTCGTGTCCGGCGGTGAAGCCGTCGGGCAGCATACTGTATTTGTCCACGATCGCGCGGCGCAGCCGGACATTGCGGCCGATCGCGACGTCCGGGAACACGACGGAATCCTCGACGATCGCGCCCTGCTCCACCATGACCTTGGGAAAGAGCAGCGATCGGATCACGGCGGCTCCGCTGACTATGCATCCGCTCGATACCAGCGCGTCGAGCGTCTGGCCTGAATCGATCGGGCTGCCGTGGACGAACTTCGCGGGCGGCAGGTCTTCCTCGTTGGTGCGGATCGGCCACGACTCGTCGTACATGTTGAGCTCCGGCTGCACGCGCGTAAGGTCCATGTTCGCCTCGAAGTACGCATCCACGGTTCCCACGTCGCGCCAGTATGGATGGCCATTCACCATGTTCACGCAACTGTCGGCATAGCGGTGCGCCCTGATCCGGCTGCCCTCGGCAAGCAGCGCGGGCAGCAGGTCCTTCGCGAAGTCATGCGTCGATCCCGTGCGAGCGGCGTCCTCGCGAAGGCATTCATACAAGGCCGCCGCGTTGAAGACATAGATGCCCATGCTGACGAGGGCGCGCGTCGGGTCGTCCGGCAGTGGCTGCGGGCATGCCGGCTTCTCTTCCATCGCGCGCAGCCAGCCCCGGTCGTCGACTTTCAGAACGCCGAAGGCGGTGGCGGACTCGACGGGCACGTCGATCGTCGCGATCGTGACGTCAGCTTCATGCTCGAGGTGCTCCGCAAGCATGACGCCGTAGTCCATCTTGTAGACGTGGTCGCCGGCGAGCACCAGCACGAACCGCGGCTCTTCCATGCGAAGGATGTCGATGTTCTGGTATAGCGCGTCCGCGGTGCCGTCGTACCATCCGTCCCGGTTTCGCTGCTGGGCCGGCAGCGCCTCGAGGAACTCGTGCAGGTGGCTGTCGAGGAAGCTCCAGCCGCGCTGCAGGTGCTGCATCAGGCTGTGGGCCTTGTACTGGGTTGCAACCCCGATGCGCCGGACGCCCGAATTGACGCAGTTGCTCAAGGCGAAATCGATGATGCGGTGCTTGCCGCCGAACGGAACAGCTGGCTTTGCGCGCCAGGCGGTGAGGTCGTGAAGGCGCTTGCCGCGCCCGCCAGCGAGCACGATTGCGTAGGTGTCCCTGACCAGCGGTGCGACGGCCGGCCTGCGGTGATGCGCGGCGGAGATATCCGGCACGTGGAAGCGGCCGGTGTCGCTGACCGACTGAGGTTCCGACACCTGGCTTCTCCGGCGCGCAACATGGCCCACTGTTGCTCGCATCGGATTCCGCTACCCGGCCGGGACCATGCCGCGGCGCCAGCTGACGACGCCGTTTGGAGTTGGACCTGCCCTGGGCTGTCTAGTTCGCGGTTGCGTGGCGGCGACTCAACCTTTCGGTCCGGCGGCGTACCTTCCTCAGCCCGACGCCGATTGCCAGCTGGCGCGTGTGACCCGCCATTTGCCGTCCTCGAATTGAAGTTCGAGTTCGACGTCGTGAACGTCGGCCGCGAGGTCGAACGCAGAGGCACCGGCGGTCTCCCGCCCCAGTGTGCCGAGCGTGAGGCTGACCTTCGCCATGTCGCTGTAGGGGAATTCGACCGAGTTCACGCGCGTCAGCAGGTGGATCGACTGGTGGGTAACCAGGTAGCCACGCAGGTATTGCTTCAGTTCGTCCCGATTTCCGCCGCGGCCATCCTGGAAGACCGGCGATACGAGGTCGATCAATGCTGAGAGGTCACGTGCCTCCGCGGCCTCCTCGCCCCGCGCGATGACCGCGCGAACCTGCGTATCTGGCGTTTCGCCGGGACCGCAGGCCGCCGCCAGCAGGACGAGCAGCGCGGTGCCCGTCCTGGTGGCCAGCTTTGCCCGGCCTCGGGTCAGACCGCCGGCTGGATGGTGGCGAACACGTGTGTCAGTGCGCCCATCACCAGGGTGACTGCGATCACGAGGCCCGCGAGGGCTCGGTTCAATGCGCGTTCGGTGTCTTTGCAGGCGGTCATGGCTGAATCCTCCGTTTCGTACGGAACGGAAGCTACGCCCAATAATTGATCCGATAAACAGCATTATTCTGATATGTCTGTTCAATAATACAGAACAATAGCCTGGTGATTAAGAACCCAAGTCCTTGAATTTTGAGATTCCCAAAAGCCGTGACAGGAAAATGCCCCTACCTTGGAGGCCGAGGAAAAAACGTGCTGGTTCGCCGAACGTAGTCCTCGTAGCCGGGCCTGGACTTCATGCCCTGTTCCAGCAGCGTGACGCCCGAAACCCGCAGCAGCAGGAACGACATCACAAGCGGGCCGACCACGGTCCACCACGCACCGGCCGCGAGCGCGAGGCCGTACAGCCCCCACCACACCAGGAAGTCACCGAAGTAGTTCGGGTGACGGGTATATCGCCACAGCCCCTGGTCCATCACGCGGCCCCGGTTCTCCACTTGCGCCTTGAAGCGCACCAGTTGCCAGTCGCCCACGGCTTCGAAGAAAAGTCCGGCGACGAACACGGCGGTCGCAAGCGCATCCATGGGCCCGAGCAGCCCACCGCGCGTGATGGCTTCCTGCAGCGGCAGCGAAACCACCCACATCAGCACGCCCTGGAACGCGAAGACGATGAACAGGCTCTTCCACCACCACGTGGACCCGCGCGCGCGGCGCATTGCCTGGTAGCGCAGGTCCTCGCCCTTGCCGATGTTGCGGGCCGCGAGGTGCACCGCGAGACGCAGGCCCCACACGGTCACCAGCGCAACTGCCAGCATGCCGCGTGGCGACCAACCCACGCGCAACGCCACCACCCAGGCCACCAGCACGAACCCCAGGCCCCAGAAAATGTCGACGATGCTCGAGTCCTCGAGCGCGAGCGACAGCATCCAGAGCGCAAGCATCGCGCCCGCGATGACCATCGCGGCCAGGACGAGTGAGGACATCGGTCGACTCCTTAAGTGGCGCGGTTGCGGGTGTTCGCGGCATCCTCGGCCGACAGCCAATCATCCATGCATTGCCATTCATGTGCCAGCCAATCGAGCCGCGCTTCCGACTGTGCGGGAATCGAGGCGGCCGGCACGCGCCAGAATCGCAGCCGGACCGTTTGTCCAACCAGTTCGCCACGCAGGATGTCGGCTACGTGCGCGAAACCTTCGAGGCCGTGGTGACCGACGAACAACACGTCACAGGCAGGCGGCGCGTCGAGCAACGCCAGCACTCCACCCGGACGGATCGGCAACAGGTGCTGCAACCCCTCGGCGCGCTCACGAGCCACGCCGGTGAGTCTCTCGATCACGTGGCGTCGCTTCGCGGCCGTAAAGCGTGTGCCCTCGGGGTAGAGCGACACGCCTTCGTCGGGCTCGAGGCCGGCCTTCAGCGAACGCACCGAATCGACTTCGCGCGCCGTATCGACGCCGTCCCTGGCAACGAACCGGTTGGGCAGCCAGTGTCCCGCGAGATCGAGGCAGGGATCGACCAGCAGCTCGCGCTTCAGGACGTACCTGAGCCTGATGTGGTGGACATTGGCGAGGAAGACAGCGGGCACCAGCGAGTCGATGATGCTCGCGTGTCGCACCAGCACCAGCAGGGGCCCGGGCGTCGCGGCCTCCTCGCCTGTCAGCTCGAAGCGCAGGCGAAAAATCACACGCAGCGCGTGGAAATGCATCGCCGTGTACCAGCGCTGCACCGGCCAGGTACGCGCGGCGCGCAGCTCGGGCCGCCACGGCGAGGATAGCCATACGACGAACAGCAGCACGAGCCCAATCACCTCGGTGGCCAGGAAGCACACACCGAACAGCAGCAGGCGCACCAACACGAAGCTGCGCCGACCGGCGACGCGCAGCAGGTCCGCAAACAGCGCGAGTGGCAGCAGCAGCGGAAGCGCGAGAAGAATCGTGACCAATCCCAGCACGACGGCCGGTATCGTCACGGCCCGGCGGGCGTAACGTCGAAGGGCATCGTAAAACGCCCCCGATGTCAAAGATGGCGTCGCCCGGTCAGTCGTGTCCGGCACGCCGGCCCCGCAGCAGCAGCACCGAGGTCCAGGTTACCCACACCAACCACAGCGGTGCGGATACCGCCAGCAGCTTCGCAAAGCTGTCAGAAGAAAACTGCAGCGCCACCGGCAGGCTGGCGGCACCCGCCACGTAGCCAAGCAAGCGCAGCGACACAGGCCAACCGTCGTCTGCCCTCTGCGCGCCGGCGAGGCACAACAGGCCGATCGCCAGCAGCCCGTTGAATGCCGAATCCAGCAGCAGCGTGAGCCACAACAACGCCACGCCGGCCGACGGATCGACGTGCAGCGCCGCGATGGGCGCCATGGTGCCAGCGGCGTCAAGCAGCGCACCCCCACCGAAAAATACCGCGCCAGCCACCGCAAGGTTGCGTCGGTCCGTCACGGCCAGCGTGCGGCGATTTGCGACCGTAAGTGCCAGGCCAACGGCAAATGCCGCGAGCGCGACCAGCCCTACCGTGAACGTCCACGCGCTGAGCTGGGTCAAAAACGGCTGCGCCTGGAGTTCTGCGAGCCAGGCCATGACATCACCGGGCCGGTAGGCGTGCGGGACATCGCGCAGCGCCGCGACTGCAACGATGTTCAGCACCACTCCGGCCAGGCCGGCGATTCCCGCCGCTGCATTTCGATTCATGACGCGGAGTCCCGCAACTGCCGCCGCGCGCGCGACTGCCGGCCACCGCGACCCAGCCACTTGCCGAGCTGCGCATAGACCTCCGGCCGGTGCAGCAGCTCCATGTGTCCCATCCCATGGGCGACCCACTGGCGCGACTCGTGAATCGCAAACGTCCGCGCCGGGTCTTTGTGACGCCCGAGCGCGCTGTCGAGCGGAACGAGCCCGTCGCCCACCAACCGCTCACTCACCAGGTTGCGCGTCGAACCAAGCGTAGCTGCCAGCGTGTAGCAGTCAACGTTCTCCGGCAGCGGTATGAACGCCTGCTCGTCACCGGTGATGTTGCCGTGGCGCAGGTCCATGATCCCTGCGCTGCGCGCCCTGCCTATACGCGTGAACGGCGCGACGTAGGGGCTGAGCCCCATCACGTAGTCGAGCCGGTGGCCACCGCGCTCGAGCGGCGACCCGTGCAGCGGCGTGCCTATGAATACCAGGCGCTTCAGCGCCGCGGGCCACTCGTGCCCGGCGAGCTTCGCGTGATGAACCGCGCTGCGTGCGACCAGCCCACCCATGCTGTGCCCGACAATTGCGAGTTCGGTTACCGGACAGGCAAGGTTTCCGAGCAGCGCCTCGAGCAGGTTTGCCAGGCTGCGGCCGTTGTGGGCAATTGCCCGGCCCGCGTTGTAGCGCAGGTACACGGGCGTGTAGCCAAGCGCGACCGCGAGTTCTTCGATCGGGTTTGCGCCTTCGCGCACCCAGTGTGACTCATTGAGGCACAGCCCGTGCACGATCAGCATCACGCGGCCCGTGGCCTCGGGCGCCATTGCCGCCGGCGACATCGGGTCGATTCGCACACCACCGCGACGCAACTGCATCTCTATCGCAAGAGGATTGGCGGTGCGCTCGAGGTGATCACCGTAAACGCCGTTGACGATCGACACCAGTGCGTCGCGGCCCCGTGTGGACTCCCCCTCGGGCAACAGGGACGTGAGCGGCAGGAGACCGGCATCCACGCCCCGACTGATCAATCGCGTCGTGCCGCGCACGCTGCGGTACACCAGGCCGGTGATACCGCGGGTTGCGCCGGCGCGCGACCTGCCGAGCGGCAACGGCGTCAGCTGGATCGTCCGGTGCATCTTCTCGACCAGGTCCGTGATACCCACGGTCGCTTCGAATGCGAGCCTCGCGGCGCCGCGGAAATCGGAAACCTGGGTGCGTGTAGGCGTCTGCAAGGCGAATCTCCTGCGGTCTACCGGCTCAGCGCTTCGATGACCGCGACCGGGTCGTTGTGGATGGCGCGCAGCAGGCGCTCGGATGTCTCATCGGTGAGCATTCGAATACGCGAATGGCGTATCTACGTCAATGAAATACTGGTAACCGGTCATGCGGGCGCAGAGGCGTGCTCGCGTACGGGCCCAATTGGCGCAGCAGGCGCGCCTCCGGCCGCCGCTGCGCAAACTTCTCGCCTGCACTGCGCGAATGGACCCGGCGACATTTCCCGGCGTAGAGTCCAGCCGTGCACACCCTCGAACCGGAACTCCGCGAGCTGAACGAGCAGGGAACGCTCGACGACGCGACCGCGTCGCGCGCAGTGGCGCTCGATCGCGGCGAGATCTTGTCGCTGCATGGGGAACTTCGCGCCATGCTGTATGCGGGCGTTCTGCTGGTCATGGCAGGCGTGGGCACGATACTGGCTCGCAACCTCGATCGTCTCGGCCCAATGGTAATAGTGCTCGTGCTCGCGCTGGTTGCATCCGCCTGCGCAATTCCCGCCGCGCGTGCAAGACTCGCTGGCCGGAAACCTGGCGTCGCGGCCGACTACCTGCTTCTGCTGGCAGTGTTGCTCGCGAGCGCCGACCTCGCCTACGCCGAGCGACAGTTCACGCTGCTCGGCCCGTTGTGGTCCTGGCACCTGCTGATGCTCGCGGTCGTCGGCGCGGCCATCGCCTACGCTTTCGGATCCGCCCTGGTGATCGCTGCGGCACTCACGGCGCTCGCCGGCTGGTTCGGCGTGGGCGGCACGATCGGCGATGCGCTGCACGCCGCCTTCTCGACACCCGAACTTGGCAGCCGTGCGCTCGCCTGCGCTGCGGTGATCGCCGCATGGCGACTGGCCGACAAGCACTGGCGACCGGACACGCGCTTCAGCGAAGTGTTTGACCATTTCGCGGCGAACCTCGCGTTCTGGGGTTCGCTCGCGTGGTGCCTCGAATGGCCGTGGCTCGCGGCCGGGCTACCGATGCTGGCGGCACTCTCCTACGCGTCGATCCGCCGGGGACTCGAGACCGGCCGCGAGGCATTCCTCGTCTACGGCGTCGGGTACGCCGCGCTCGGAGTCTGCTTCGTGGTCGTTCCACGGCTGGATGGCACTACTGCCACTATGGCATTGGTATTGGTGGTCGTCTGCGTGGCGGCCGCTGTTCTGTGGCAGCTGCGGCGGCGCCTGCGGGAGCCCTTGCCGTGAGCCGCTGGCGTCCGTCGCCCTCGGAGGAGCGCTGGCTCGAGGTGGCGTCCCGACTCAGTGGCGCTATCCCCCGCGACACGGTGACCGGGCGCGCCGGCGGCTGGCGCAGCACGGGCTCCCTGGCTCGCATCGCTCTCTTCGTGCTCGGCCTGATCGCGGCCGCGCTGATGTTCGGAATCCTCGGCTTCAGTGACCAGAGCATGTTGCTCTTCGCGGGACTGATCGCCGCGGCGGCCGCCGAATGGCTCAAGGCGGGCAAGCGACTTCACGCGTCAGGCATCGAGGAAGGCCTGTGCATGGCCGGGTTCCTGATGGTCGGCGTCTGGATCACTACGATATTTGACCCGCCGATGGATTTCTCGGACGGCAAGCTTGTGACGCTGTTGCCGATAGCCGCCGTGGGCCTGGCGGGCCTGCGACTGCTCAACCCCTTCGTGACCACCGGCGCGGCGATCGCGTTCGTCGACTGGGCAGGCTCGACGGGCGCTGCGAGAGCGCTCGACCAGGTCGCAGGCGCCGGCGTGACGGAACTCGCCCTCGCCTGCGCGCTGGCGGCACTCGCGCTCGCACTGGGCGCGCGGAAGTATCGAAGGCCGTCGCATGACCGGATGCTCGACTGGCTGGTCGCGACGCTGCCGGTGGCGGCATATGTGCAGCGCGCAGCGTGGAGCGTTGTCGTCGAGACCGGTGACGTGTCGGCCATGCCGTCCGGTCGCCTCGCGACGACGCTTCTGCTTGTCGCGCTCGGCGTCGCCATGCTCATCGTCGGTCTGCGAAGACGGCGTCATGCGCCGCTGCTCGGGTTCATCGGCTGCGTGGGCTGCCTCGCGGTGGAACTGCGCCTGGCGACTACGCTAGCAACCGAGACCTGGCTGATCCTCTGCGGACTCGTTGCGCTGGTCGCCGGCATGGTGCTGGATCGTTACCTGCGGCAGCCGCTCAATGGCCTGACCTCGGCGAAGCTGACCGACCGCGAAGGACCGCTCGACCTGCTGCAGACCGCGGGCGCCGCGGTGCTCGCCGGACGCGCGAGCGCGGAGGCGCCGCCCGCCGAGCCCACGGTCACGCCGGGCGAGGGACGATTCGGCGGTGGCGGAGCAAGCGGCAACTATTGAAAATTGAAGAGCGCTCGATGGGGATGGCCAGTGTCCCGCTACGGTGATGGCAACTGGCCCGACGCGACCAGTGCAGCCTGAGCCGCCGCCACGAATGGCTCGATGTAGCCGGGGAACAACTCGGTGAGCGGCGTGCCCTTGAACTCCGGCAGGAACGTGCCGTTCCAGTTTGCCCACAGCGACATGCCCTCGGGACCCTCAGTGCACAGCACGCCGATGGCCATGATCTCCTTGATCGGTCCCGGCGGTTGCCGCTCGTATGCCACTTTCCACTCCGTGGCGCCGAGGTAATTCCTCTCGACCTTGCGGCCGAGCAGTTGCTCGCGGACGGCCAGCAGCTCATTCCAGGAGCAGTACGCCGTCGCAGCCACGGGGCAGATTGCATTGCGCGACAGCGGGTGCGCCAGCACGTGCGGAATGATGCGGCCCACGTCGCGGCCGGTCGACCAGGCGACTTTCTGCTCGCCGTCGCCCATCACCGCCACTGGCTCGAGCAGGTAGTACTCGGGCCACAGCCCGGCGGCGATGATGGTGAAGTCGAGACCGGCGAGCTCGATCACCCTGCGTATGAATGCCTTCTGTCGTGCCATCCTGCGGTGGGTCGTGTCGGTCGGCCAGAACTGCTCGAACTCGTAGATGGCGCCGAACTCGGATGGAACGAAGCGTTCCACTCCGGCCTCCCGGGCCGCAAAGATCAGCGGATATTGCGACTCGGTCGCTGAATACGGCACACAGGAAACGAGGTAGTCCGTACCCTCGAGCGCCGGTATCAGCTCGGCGTGGTCGGTTACGTCGACCGACTTGATCACAACCGCGCTGCCGCTCCATTGGGTGTAGCGCCGCTGCTTTTCCTCCTGGCTGCGCCCCGCACCCATCGAGGTCTTTTCCTGCTGGCCGCCCTCGCGGGCAAGCACCTGGACGTTGAACTGCCCCTGGCGAATGAGCTCGTCCACGCATGCGCTGCCGGCCGTACCGGTGGCGCCAAAGACGGTTACGGTCTTCCTGGTCATGATTCATTCCCTCCCGCGATCGACAGGCGTTCTCTTCAGGTACGCGGCGAAGAGTACGGCGAAGACAAGGTCGCAGGTCACCAGCGCCGCCAACGCAACCTTCGCGTCGCCGGCAAGGAAATGACCGTATATGGCCACCACGAACGCGAGTTTCCCGATCACCCCGAGGACGATGTACTCGCGGTACCTCACCGGGTCCGACGCGATGCGCCAGTACGCGTACCCGAACAGCAGCACGACCAGCGCAATGATGTGGATCCAAACCGTGGGCCGTGGCGGAAAGCCGAACCATGGCGCCAACAGGTCATAGGCGAGCAGCATCCCCAGGCCGACGAGGGCGTTGAAGATCGCAGCCACGGTGAAAAGGGTTCTGGCGTTCAAGAGGGCCTCCGTAGCGCTTGCAGTGCTGTGGGCTATTTCGCAGTGTAGCCGCCGTCCATGACCAGCTCCGAGCCGGTCATGTAACTGGACTCGTCCGACGCAAGGAATACGATGCCATGCGCTATCTCGCGCGGCTCGGCGGGCCGCCCCAGTGGGATACGCACCATCACCAGCTCCTGCTGCAGCGCCGCCGCCTCGCTTGCAGGCATCGAGCCCAGTGCATTCACCATCAGTGGCGTGCCGACGTAGCCCGGATGGACTGAATTGACCCGGATCCCATAGCCATATTGCGCGCAATGCAGCGCCGTTGACTTGGTGAGCAGGCGTACGGCCCCCTTGGACGCATTGTAGGCCGGCACCAGCGGTTCGCCGATGATGCCCTCGATCGACGACAGGTTGATGATCGACCCGCCACGGCCCTTCATGACCCGCACCGCTTCGCGGCAGCCGAGGAACACCCCCTCGACATTGATCGCCTGCGTGCGGCGCCAGCCCTCGAGCGTTTCCTCCTCGAGCGGCGCGATCACGGCGATTCCGGCGTTGTTCACCAGCACGTCGAGCTGTCCGTGCCGCTGCACTGTATCGTCGATCACCCGACGCCAGTCGCCCTCGCTGGTGACGTCATGCCCGATGAACGCCACCTCGAGCCCCTCTGCCGTAAGGCGCTTGGCCTGGGTCGCGCCCTCGGCTGCATTGATGTCGGAGATCACCACTCGGGCGCCCTCGCGCGCGCATGCCTCCGCGCTCGCGAGCCCGATGCCGCTCGCTCCGCCGGTGATCAGCACCACCTTGCCTTCCAGACGTCCAGCCATGATTCGTATCTCCTCGCAGGTATCCAGATAATTGTCCGATAACGGCGGATCAGTTCGGCAGCGCGCTGCAATACCCGAGCGCGTTGAAGGTGCGGATCAGCTCGCGATGCGAGAACGCCGTCGCCACCGACTGGAACCCGGGCTTGTCGAGCCGGCCGTCGAGAATCAGCCGGGCGGCTTCCGCGCTGATCTCGCCGGTCCAGGTGTAGGCGGCGGACAGGTTCATCACGTAGCTTGTCGTCCTGGTACGACTCTGCCCGTACACGACGATGACTCCGCGCTGCACGTCCGGGTGATCCTTCGGCGGCTCGCCGCTGCTGATCTGTGCGCTGATGGCGTTGGTCAGCGCCTCCCGGCCGGCCTGGTCGAGCCCCGGGGATTGTGCATTGAAGGCGCGAATGGCCTGGATCACCGGATCGATCATGTGTTCGCCGATCGCGGTCAGCACCTTGCAGTTGCGTACGCGGCCCTTGAGCCACACGGGTTCGCAGGCGCCGCCCCAGGGATGCGCGCGCAGCTTCGCGCTGCGGTACGGAACGAAGACATCGTGGGCGACGTCGTTCGGCCACGCCTTGTACTCGTTCTGCTCCAGGTAATACTGCGAGGTGTCGTTGCACACCATGCGCAGGAACGACTTCGTCGATGCCTCTGACGGCAGGCCGTTGTCAATCTGGTAGAGGATGTCGAGCGAGTCGACCTCGGGATCCTCCAGCACGACTTCCGCGGCAAGCGCGCCGGCGGACCACATGAAGGAGGTCGCGGGCGCCATCAGCAGGCCCTTGGCCTCGAACCCGGCGCCGAACTTGTCGGCGATTGCAATCACCCAGTCCTGTTCGCCGGTGGTGTCCATGTAGTGGCAACCGGCCTTGAGCGCGGCCTCGACCACCGGCCAGGCGACCTGCATGAACGGCCCGGCAACGTTTATCACCACGCTGCACTTCTTGAACACCGGGAGCAGTTTCTCGACGTCATTGTCGACCGCGACGATCTCGGCATCGAGCTTCCAGGCGCTTGCACCCAGGCGCTCGCGCACGATGCCCAGCGCCTTTTCCAGCTTGTCCTTGCTGCGGCCGGCGAAATAAAACGGGATCTGGCGATTCGCCAGTGCCTCGGCGACCAGCTTGCCCGTATAGCCGTTGGCGCCGTAGATGATGACCTTGCGTCCGAGTGACATGTGTTTGCTCCGTGAGGATGTTTGGGGTGCGATTCAGCGCACTTCGGTATGCACCGCGCCGGGATTGGTCTCGAGCGCTTCCACCAGGAAACGGTCCTGCGGCTTTTCCGAGGCGGTCTTCGGGATCTGGCTCAGCACCTGGATGTAGCTGGGCACGAAGTTGGCTTCGAGTTTCTGGCGACAGAGGCCATACAGGCCCTGGACATCGAAGGCCGCCAGGTCGGGATCCTTCGGAACCACTGCCGCGACGACGTCCTTCTCGCCGGGCACGCCGTTGGCGGAAGGGATGCCATAGACATAGACATCGTCGACTTCGGGTACCTCGGCAATCACCTTCTCGATGAAGGCAGCGCTGATGAAGTCGCCGTTGCGGCGGATGCCGCTGCCCATGCGGTACTGGAAGAACAACCAGCCGTCCTGGTCCTCGACCACGACGTCGCCCATGTGCAGCCAGCCACCCTCGCACTTCTTCGCCGAGGCCTCCGGATTGCGGAAGTACTCGACCACGTAAGGTTGGCCATTGGCTTCCTGAAAGAGCAGTTCGCCCGGCTCGCCGCGCGTAACCTCGCGCCCCTGCTCATCGACGATCCTGTGCCTAAGAGAAGGAATTGTCTTGCCGATGCTGCCGACCGGTCCGACGCCGATCGGCTTGAAGGTCATGCCGCCCTCGGCAGCGCCATAGAACTCCAGGATCTGCACGTTGAAGCGCCGCTCGAAGTTCTCCCAGATGGCGGCCGGCATCCCGGCCGAGCACACGAAGCGGACCGGGTTGTCGGCGTCGTCCGGCCGCTGCGGCTCGCTGTAGAGGGCCGTCGTCATCCCGCCGAGCAGGTTGAACGTCGTGCAGCCGTGCTTGCGCGTCACTTCCCACAGCCTGGATTTGGTGAACTTTCGCGACAGCACACAGGGCACGCCATTGACGAGGCACGCGCCCAGTGTCAGCACCTGCGCGTTCGCGTGCGTCAGCGACAGTCCCGAGTAGGGCTTTTCGTCCGCCTTCCAGCTGCACAGCAGCGGAACGCGCAAGGCATTCTCGACCCAGCGGAAATGCGGCATCAGGATCGCCTTCGGATCCCCGGTGGTGCCCGACGTGAACAGCAGCTGCATCGGGGAGTCGGGCGACGCAGGCGTGAACGCGGTGACGGGCACTTCCGCCTTGATCAGCGACGCGTATTCCGTTGCCCACTCCGGAGTGCGCCCGACGCCTTCCTGGGTCTCGAGCCCGATTACCCAGGTGAGGTCCGGGACCCGGGAGCGGATCTCCGCGAGGTTACCCATCGTGTAATCCGCCGCGATGACACCACGGCAGTCCGCGTGCGCCAGCATGAACACCAGCTTGTCGCCGCGGGTGCGTGGGTCGATCGGCACGAAGACCGTACCGGTCAGGCAGGCCGCAATCATGGCCTCGACGAACTCGGGGTGGTTCGCCATCAGCAGCGCGAAGTGCTGCCCCGGCCCGAGCCCGCGGTCCCGCAGCCCCTTGGCCAGCCGCCGGCCATTGTCCCAGAGCTGTGCGTAGTTCCGGGCTTCGTCCGCGAATCCCCCACCGACATCCACCGTCAGGATCGGGCGCTCGGGAGCCTTCGCAGCCCAGTCGGCGATCAACTCGCACAGCACGGGAATTTTCGTCTCGACCATTGCTCAGCCCTCGCGGGACAGGATCGTGACCACGGTCGCGGCCGCATCGAGGCCGATGGCTCCACCACCGTTGTGCGCGAGCGCGATGCGTGCGCCCTCGACCTGTCGCTGCCCGGAGCGCCCCTGCAACTGCTCCGTCAGCTCGACGATCTGGGCGCAACCGGTGGCGCCCACCGGATGTCCCTTGCGCAGCAGGCCGCCGGAAGTGTTGACCGGGATGCGCCCGCCGAGGCGTGTCGCACCTGATTGGATCAGGGACTTGCCCTCGCCCTCCGCACACAGGCCGAGGTACTCGTAGGCGACGATCTCGGAAGGCGCGGACGCATCGTGCAGTTCGACGCATGAGAGATCCCGGGGACCGAGGCCGGCGGCCTCATATGCCTGCTGCGCGGCGAAGGCCCCGACGCTCTCGCCTTCGTGTTCGAAGTCCCAGCCTGAGACGAGCGCCGAGGCGAGGATCTTCACGGGCCTCGTGAGCCCGAGTTCGCGCGCCTTGCGCTCGCTCACCAGCACGACGGCGGCCGCGCCGTCCCCGATCGGCGAGCACATCGGCAGCGTGAGTGGCTCGATGATCGTGCGGGCGTCCAGCACCTGCTGCACGGTCATCTCGTCACGGAACTGCGCGCGCGGGTTCATGCTGCCATGAAACGAGTTCTTCGCGGTCACCATCGCGAAGTGTTCCTTCGTGCTGCCATAGCGCTTCATGTGCTTCTTCGCCATCAGCGAGTAGATGTCCATGAACACCGAGCGCTTTTCGCCTGCACCCGTCGCATCGAACGATTCGCCGGCCGCCTTAGCCAATTCCTCCAGCACCTTGAGCGCGCCCCTGGGATTCTCGACGTCCACGGCACTCGAGAAAGCTCCCATGCTCCGCAGCTTGTCCTCGTGAAACAGCTTCTCCGAGCCGCAGGCAAGCACCACGTCGTACAGCCCTGCGGTCACCATCGCACAGGCCTGCTGCAGGGCGGTCGAAGAGGATGCGCAGGCGTTCTCGACGTTCACCACGGGGATGCGGCCGATGCCGAGCTCGCGCAATGCGACCTGGCCGCGAATCATCTCCTGGCCGACCGTAACTCCTGCCGCGGCGTTTCCCATCCAGGCGGCCTGCAGGTCACCGGCCTCGAGGCCCGCGTCGCGCAGCGCCGCGGTGACGGCCTGGCCCGCCAGCGCCTTCAGCGTCGTGTCGAGGTGCTTGCCGAAGGGCGTCATGCCGACGCCCGCGACGTACGCGTTCATTTTCATGCGGGGTTCCTCACAGCCAGTCGGGGTTGATCAGGTCGCTACCGCCCTTCATGCCGAGGATTTCGTTCAGGCCGTCGGCGATCATGCTGGAACGCGCATCCCTGAACAGCTTCTCGACCGGGTATTCGCGGGTAACGCCGTTGCCGCCGAAGATCTGCACGGCCTCGGAGGCAACCTCGAAGGCTGCTTGCGTGGCGGTCACCTTGGCCGAGGACGATGCCAGCAGCGAGGGGCGGGGCGCCGTGGCGTTGAACGCCATGACGCGGCGGGTCAGCGCGCGGGCCGCCTCGACCTTGCGGAACATCTCGAACAGGCGCAGGCGCATGCCGGTGTGCTGGATGATGGCGACTCCACCCTGCTTGCGACGATGCGCGTACTCGAGCGCGTGCTCGAAGGCGGCGCGGGCGATGCCCACGGAAGTTGCCGCGACGTGCGGGTTGGCTTCGCAAAGTGTCCGGTAGACGAAATCCTGGTAGGTGTCCGGACCGGCGAGCAGGTTCGCGATCGGCACTTCGACATTGTCGAAATACAGTTCGCCCTGGTTCATTCCTCGAAACCCGATCTTGTCCAGGGGCTTGCCGCGGCTGACACCCGGCAGGTCGAGCGGAACGATCAGCGCGACGCCGGGCCGCGTCTTGCCGCCTTCGTCGAGATGGCAATACAGCGCGCAGACTTCAGCGGTGACTGCCCCCGATATCCAGGCAGCCTTCTGGCCGTTGACGATGATCTTGTCGCCGACGATGCGGGCCACGCAGCTGGGACGTCCGTAGCTGCCACCCGGGGAGGCAATCGCCGCATTGGCGTCCAGCATGTCGCTGCCATGTTCGGATTCGGTGATGCCCCAGCACCCGAGCTTGCCCTCGCAGTAGTGCGCCATTTCCATGTTGCCGGCGAGCATCGAGTAGATGACGGGGAAGTGATTGACCAGGATTGAACCAGCCAGGCCACCATCGCCCCAGGCAAGCTCCTCGGAGGCAATCGCGAACAGCCTGACCCGATCCAGCGGCGGCAGCTCGGCCATGGCAGTGATGCTCAGCCCCAGTTCATTGGCTTTCTCCAGCACCTTCCACAGCGGTGATTCGGGCGCGACCGCCTCGTCCGCCGACATGCGATCGAGCTCCACGCCGGCCGGGCGCATGACGTTGAGGGCGAAGTGATGAACGTTGTCCTGGATCATCTGCTCCATCTCGTTGAGGGGACCTTCGAGGCCGCTCAAGGGCAACTGCATGTAGTCCATCTCAATCTCTCCTGTCGTTCGTTGCTGCGGGCGTAGTCTCGAGTCGAAACATGGCGACTTGCGCCGCCGGCGCGATGGTGTTGATATCGTCAGGCACTCTCGCACGAGGGGTAGATTTCCGGGGAAGGCCGCCCCCGGGCGAGCCGATCCGTTGATGGCAACTTTCGGCCTTTGCCCGACATTGCGGTATCCCCCGGATGGGGGAAGAGCCGGGTGAGCAGCGTCATTCCGCTGCAGCGCAACAAGCAGGCGGGATCGGCGCCCACGACCGGGCCCGGCGAAGCTGTGCCCATGCTCACCACCAAGATCACGCCGCCGGTGCCACGCGCGAGCCGCATTCCGCGTGTTCGACTCGAAGGGCTGCTGGCCGAAGCGGCCGAGCGGAAGCTGACGATCCTCCGGGCACCGGGCGGCTTCGGCAAGACGACACTCGCGTTGTCCTGGATCGAGAAACTCCATTCACGCGGGGATGCGGTCGCGTGGCTGTCGATAGACGACAACGACAACGAGCCGCGGCAATTCATCTACTACGTGATCCAGGCGCTGCATCGCGCCTGCCCCGACATCGGCAAGGAAAGCCTCAAGGCCGCGAACAGCGCGACACTGCACCAGTTGCAGGCGCTGCTGGCCAACGAAATCACCGACTGCGGCGACGAACTCTTCCTGTTCCTGGACGACTACAACGCGGTCAGCCACGAGGCGATCCACGGGTTCATCTCGTTCCTGCTGCGTCACGCGCCAGCCAACCTGCGACTCGTACTGCTGTCGCGGTCCGAACCGCCGTTGGAGCTGGGGGCGCTTCGTGCCCGCGGCGAGCTGCTCGAGGTCGACGCCGCGCGGCTCCGCTTCACCGGTGACGAGACTCGCGATTTTCTCGGAATCACGGCACCGTCAGGCCTCAGCCTCGAAGAAGTTCAGACGATTCACCGCCTGACGGAAGGCTGGCCGGCGGCGCTGCGCATCACGGCATTGTCGTTCGGCGCCGGCCGGGACCCTGCAGAGCTGCTCCGCTCGCTCACCCGCTCGCCGAGATCGATTGGCGGCTTCCTGGACGAGCTGTGCTCGTCGCTCCCGGCCGACCTGCTCGAATTCATGGAGCGCACGGCTATCGTCGATCGCCTTTCGTCATCCCTGTGCGAGGCCATTACGGGCCGGGCCGACAGCGACGACATGCTCGATCGACTGGATCGACAGCAGCTGGTCAACCGCCTCGATGACGACGGCGACACGTTCGCCTGCCACCAGCTGTTCAGGGATTACCTGCTGCAGCGCCTCGAGCGGCATCACGGGAACGACGTGGCCGAACTGCACCGTCGCGCCAGTCGCTGGTACGAGGCCTGCGGACTCGAGATGGGCACGGTGAAGCACCTGCTCGCAGCCGGGGACACCGAGGCGGCGCTCGTCAGGATCACGCAGTGCGCCGGCCGCATGGTGGAGACCGGGGACCTGCTGACCCTTCTCAACTGGGAGCGCCAGCTGCGCAGCAAGTCAATCGAACAGCCCATCACGCTCCAGCTCGCGATCATCTGGGCAGAGGCCTTGTCGCTGTCCAGCGCCGAAGCGGTTCAGCACATCGCAGCCGTTGAGCACGCCGTCGAGCAATCCGACGCGGGCGATGCTGCCGCGGTTCGCCGCGAGTGCATAGCCCTTCGAGCGGTGGCGTCGGGCCTGGCGGACGACCCCACCGAGGCAATCGGCTGGGTCACCCGCTACGCGGCACACGCCGGGGACCCGCCGCTGGCGCTCGGCTCGGTAAACAACGTCGCACGTTTCGTGCACCTGTGGAATGCGCGATGGAGTGACTTCCATGCGGTGCCGCCAATTGCCAGCCACGATCTCGCCGAGATTCTCCCGGCCACCTACGAGGCCTACCTCCACGGTGTCGCGGAACTCTCCCAGGCACGAGCAGGTCCTGCTGAACAGCGCTTTCTGCAGAGCCTCGAGGTCGGCCGTCGGGCCCGGCGGTTCGCCGGCGCGACCGGGATGGCGAAGGGGCCGTATGCGGAACTGCTCTACGAAACCGGCAGGACGAACGAGGCGGAAGCGCTGCTGCGCGACGAGATCGACCTGGTCGCGAACGGTGTCGCGCTGGATACGGCGCTGCGTGGCCTGTTGACCGCCGCCAGGCTCGCGTCGCGCCGTGGGCAACCGGAGCAGGCGGGCAGTCTCCTCGAGCGCGCCGAAGTCGTTGGCCTGACGCGGGAGTGGCCGAGACTCGTCGCCGGGGCGCTGTACCAGCGACTGCGTCTGCAGCAGCAACAGGGTTCGACCACCGCGGCGCTGGGTCTGCTCAAGAGACTGCAGCAGTTGCATGACAACGGCTCGTGCCCCGTCAGCCGTGGCATCGAGGGCGTGTCGCATTACCACGCGATGGGCCAGGCCGTCGTATGCCTCGAGCAACAACGACCTCAGCATGCGATTGCGATACTTGCGCCGGTCTTCGCGAACGCGACGACCTGCGGTGCCAGCCTGATTGCAATCCGCGTCGGCGCACTCGTCTCCCGGGCGCACCTCCAGGCGCGAGCTGTCCCACAGGCGCTTCGAGTCTTCAACCAGGTCCTCGACCTCGCAGCGCCTTCGTCACTTGTCGGTTCCATCGCGGACGAAGGCGCGGAGATCGTCGAGATGCTGGACCTGCTGAAAGGCACCGGCGGGCAGCCAGACAGCGAAGACAGGCAGCGGTTCATCCAGCGGCTGCGCGAATCGGTGACCGAAACCGCGGCCGGCATCAGCGGCGCGGCGCCGAGGACGGCGCGGGACCTGTCATCGCCGCTATCGCCGCGAGAGTGCGAGATCCTGGGGCTGATTGCCGAGGGTCAATCGAACAAGGCGATCGCGCGCCAGCTCGGACTTGGGCCCGAGACGATCAAGTCTCATCTGAAGAACATCTTCGTAAAACTCGAGGTGGACCGACGTACGCAGGCGGTGCTGCGCGCCGACGAGCTGGGCGTCCTGCGCATTCGACGGTCGCTGCGCTGAGAGCCACCGCCGCCCTATCCCTGAGGCCCTCGCGGCGCAGGACAGGCATCGAGCCAGGCCTGTTCCTCCGCATCGAACACCCTCGAGCGCGTCAGGAACCGTACGCCCAACGGCGCCTCGAGCGAGAAGCCGCCGCCACGACCCGGCACGACGTCGATCAAGAGCTGCGTGTGCTGCCAGTGTTCGTACTGCTGGGCGCCGATGTAGAACGGCGTCCCTGCGACGTCACCGAGGAAGACGTCGCGTTGCCCGATCTTGAACTCGCCGCGCGGGTAGCACATCGGGGAACTGCCGTCACAGCAGCCCCCCGACTGGTGGAACAGCAGCGGCCCGTGCTCAGCCTCGAGCTCATGCAGCACATCGGCCGCCGCGTCCGTGATCGCGACGCGCGCCACGCCCCCAGGCAGGCTCGCCGCCACGTCGTCGCTCAGAAGAAGCCGAGCTTCTTCGGGCTGTAGCTCACCAGCAGGTTCTTGGTCTGCTGGTAGTGGTCGAGCATCATCTTGTGGTTCTCGCGCCCGATGCCGGACTGCTTGTAGCCGCCAAACGCCGCGTGCGCGGGATAGGCGTGGTAGCAGTTCGTCCAGACCCGCCCCGCCTTGATACCGCGGCCCATGCGATAGCAGGTGTTTGCGTCGCGGCTCCACACTCCGGCGCCCAACCCGTACAAAGTGTCGTTGGCAATCGACAACGCATCGTCGAAGTCCTTGAACGGCGTAACCGACAGCACCGGGCCGAAGATCTCCTCCTGGAAGATGCGCATCCGGTTCGTGCCCTCGAACACAGTCGGCTGGATGTAGTAACCGTCCTTGAATTCGCCGGCATGGACGCGGCGCGCGCCGCCTGTCAGCACCTTCGCGCCTTCCTTCTTGCCGATGTCGATGTAGCTCAGGATCTTCTCGAGCTGGTCGTTCGACGCCTGCGCGCCGATCATCGTCGTGGGTTCGAGCGGGTTGCCCTCGACGATCTGCTTGACCCGGGCGATGGCGCGCTCCATGAACCGGTCGTATATCGACTCCTGCACCAGCGCACGCGACGGGCAGGTGCAGACCTCGCCCTGGTTCAGGGCGAACATCGTGAAACCTTCGAGCGTCTTGTCGAAGAAGTCATCGTCGGCCGAGAGGACGTCGGCGAAGAATATGTTCGGCGACTTGCCGCCGAGTTCCAGCGTCACCGGGATCAGGTTCTCGGAGGCGTACTGCATTATCAGTCGGCCGGTCGTCGTCTCGCCGGTGAATGCGATCTTTGCGATACGCGGACTCGACGCCAGCGGCTTTCCCGCCTCGACGCCGAATCCCTGCACGACGTTCACCACGCCCGGGGGCAGGATGTCGGCAATGAGTTCCATGAACGCCATGATCGAGACCGGCGTCTGCTCGGCAGGCTTGATCACGACGCAGTTGCCGGCCGCGAGCGCCGGGGCAAGCTTCCACACGGCCATCAGCAGCGGGAAATTCCACGGGATGATCTGGCCCACGACACCGAGCGGCTCGTGGAAATGATAAGCGACCGTGTCGTGGTCGATCTCCGACAACGCGCCTTCCTGGGCACGGATCGCGCCGGCGAAATAGCGGAAGTGATCGACCGCCAGCGGCATGTCGGCGAAGGTGGTCTCCCGGATCGGCTTGCCGTTGTCGATGGTCTCGATGAACGCCAGCGTGTCGAGGTTGGCCTCGAGGCGATCGGCGATGCGGTTCAGGATCAGCGCCCGTTCGGCGGGCGAACTGACATTCCACTTCGTCGCAGCGGCGTGCGCGGCGTCGAGCGCCAGTTCGACGTCCTCCTTTGTCGATCGGGCCACGTCGCAGAGCGGCTTGCCGGTGATCGGTGTCGGGTTCGAGAAATACTTGCCCTTGACCGGGGCAACGTATGTCCCGCCGATCCAGTTGTCGTAGCGACTGCGGATCGGGACCGAAGTCTTGAAGCCGGCGGCAGCGGATGGAAGAGTGGCGGCTGACTTTGACTGGATGTCGTTCATGGGAGAACTCCCTGGTCTTGCGGCCGGGACGGCCGGAGACGCCGCCCCTGGCGGTGGGTAGATGCTGACTGAATTGTCAGTATTCTCCTGCTCATGCAGCGATGCAAATGCAAGGCACGACGGCATCGTGCGTGCAGTGCAGCAACACCGGGTCAATCCGCGTCGTTCTTCGCCTCGGCGCGGGCCGCTTGTGATTCGGCCTTCTCCTGCTGGCCGCGGAAATAGTCCTCCCACATCAGTTCGATTCCCCGCCGGCTGCCGAGCCCGACGGCCAGTGCCAGGCAGAGCGCGATCGAGCCGAACGCGATCAGGAATGCGCCGGTCACGACCGTAACGGCAATCTTGAGTTCAACCAGCGCGGCCGCAAACGCTGTCACGAGTATCACCCAGCGCACCAGCGTTGCGACCAGCCGCGCTCGACGGACATGTTCGCGAAACAGCAGTTGCTGGACCGCGCGTGTCGCCAGGTTGGCGATGGCCCAGCCAACCAGCAGGATGAGCACTGCCGCGACGATTTCCGGAATCCGCAACAGCATTCGCGTGAAGAGATCCGAAAGGACCGTCAGCCGCCAGATCACGAGTGCATTGGCCACGAAGACCAGGAATATGAAGATGCCAACTACGGTGCCGAAGAGTTCGAACAGCGTGTGGCGCGCGTCGGCGGACTCGAGCGCCGAAGTCCAGCGCAGGCGCGCCATCACGCGGTCGAGACGCATCAGCACCAGCAACCGGACCAGCAGGTGTGAGACTGCCCAGGCCGCAAGCAGTCCCAGCAACAGCACCGCAAGGCCCGCCACGATCGCGGGGATGTATCCCGCAAGGTTGGTAACGAGGTCGCGTACCGATTCGAAGGGCTGGTCGTTCATCGTTGCACCCCTTTCAGTTCATCCAGCGCTTCGGGTCGGCCGGGATCTCGCATGCGGTGATCACCGGTATCGAGGCGCGCTCCCCGAGTTCCAGGGGCACCGTATAGGCGAGCAGTTCCTCTATCATCCCGGCTTCGGTACCGCCCGTGACGATCACGTCGGCGCCGCGCGCTTCCCGCAGCAGGGCCGTCGCGGTATCACCTGCAATCACGATGCGCGACTCGGCGCCGGGGCAGACTTCGTCCAGCAGTTTGCGCATCTCGGCAGTCGCCTTGGTCCGCTCGTCCGCCGCCACTTCAGGCCCGAGGACATGAATCGCAAGGACCGTGGCGCCAGTGGCGTTCGCGATGGATGCCGAAACGTCCGCAGCAAACCGCGTGTGCGGCCCTCCATCGTAGGCGAACAGCACCCGCCGCACCCTGGTCGGCCATCGGTCGGCGCTAACGAACAGCGTGTGAGCCGGGGCCTCGCGTATCACGCGCGCGACCACTGCCGCGGCCAGTCGCTGCATCGTTCCCGTATGGCGTGTGCGGCCGATGATGATGACGTTGCACCGCTCCTCGAGCACGGTCTCTGCAATGCCATAGGAGAGCCGATGCGAGACCTTGACCAGCGACTTGAGTTCAACACCCTGCAGCGGGGCGCGGGCTATCGCCCGATCGAGGCTGTGCCTGGCCGCCTCGAGGCGGTCGAGGCCGTGGGCCAGTAGCACACGTTCCGGCACCTCGATCACGGTCAGGCCGATCAGCTCTGCGTCGCGCCCGTGGGCAAGCCATGCCGCCATGCCGAGTATCGCCTCGGCGTGCGAGTCGTTCTTCAGGCAGGCGAGGATGCGATAGTCCTTGCGGCGCGCGGCTTCACGCATCACCAGGACCTGGTCGTAGGCCTGGTCGCGCTTGCGCGCGTAGGTGAAGTAGACGACGAAGCCGATCGCGATCCATGCCGCAGCACTCAGCCATGCCATCGGGCTGTATACGAACAGGTAGCCCGCGAGAAACAACTGCAGCACGATGCCGACCGCGGGCACATAGGGAACCAGCGGAACCCGGAAGCCACGTGGCATCTCGGGCATCTTCCTGCGCAGGGCGATCAGCACGACCTGCACCTGGATGAACAGCAGCAGGAACATGATGTTCGCAGCGCTCGCGACCGCTTCGATCGGCAACGCGACGGCCATGAAGGCGATCAGCACCGCGGAGCCGGCGATGGCGCCGTGCGGCGTCTTGCGCGTCGCATGCACCCTGCCGAAGAACGCGGGAAGGTTGCGGTCGCGACCCATCGCCAGCGACACCCGCGACGACGAGTAGATCGTGGCGTTCAGCGCGCTGAGCGTCGAAAGCAGGCCGCCGACCAGGATCATTACGCCGCCTCCGGGGAAGAAACTCTTCGCCACGTCCACCAGGGCGGTCTCCTTGTTCATGCCCAGGAACTGCCAGCTCGGCATGCCTTCCGAATGCACGGCGCCAAGCGCCGCGAACGCGACCGCCAGGTAGATCGGCACCACGATCGCCAGCGAGATGAAGATGGCCTTCGGGACATTGCGCTCCGGCCGGTGCACCTCCTCGCTGCACTGCGCGATGATCTCGTAGCCCTCGAAGGCGATGAACGTGAGCCCCATCGCGACGAATACGCCGCCGTAGCCGCGCGGCAGGAAATCCTCGGTGAAAACCAATTGCCAATCCGGCCGCTGCAGCGTGATCCAGGTGCCGAAACCGACGAACACGGCCAGCACGATGATCTTCGCGATGGTCACGACGTTCCCCGCGCGACCGGCTTCGGACGCGCCGCGGAAATTGATCCAGGCAAACAGCGCAATTACCGCAACCGCGAGCGACTTCTCGAGCGGCAGCACCGGGGTCTCGAATCCCGCGAGCCCGATCAAGGGCAGCACCAGCTTGAAGTAGGCGCCGAATCCGAGCGCATAGAGCGAGCAGGCGACCGCGTGGGCGAACCAGCTCATCCAGCCGCTCATGAAGCCCTGCGGGTCCTTGAGCCCGAGCTTTACCCACAGGTAGCCGCCACCGGCATCGTGGAATGTGGAACCGAGCTCCGCGTAGGCCGCGGCCGCAAACAGCGTCACCACGGCGTTCAACAGGAACGCCAGCAGGAGCCCGGGCCCGGCGACGCCGGCGGCGATGCCGGTCAGCACGAAGATACCGGCGCCGATCATCGCGCCCACGCCGATCATCACGATGTCGAACAGCCGCATCTCGCGGCTCAGACGCACCTCGAAGGTCGAGGCAGTGGCGGTCTGTTCTGAATCGCTCAAGCTGGTGTCTTATGTACTTGCGCGAGAGACTTTCGACGCAGTTTACGCCGATCGCGCAGCCGCGCCATTCACCGCCATGCGCTAGCCGCTGTTCCGGAGTCCCGCGGCAATGCCGTTGATGGTCAGGTGGATCCCGCGACGGCTGCGTTCCTCACGGTCGCCGGCGCGGTAGCGGCGCAACAACTCGATCTGGATGTGATTCAGCGGGTCGAGGTAGGGGAAGCGATAGCGTATCGACCCGGCCAGCTGCAGGTTGGCGCCGAGCAGCCTGTCGGTGCCCAGGATCCGGAGCAACACACCGACTGTCGCGTCGAATTCGGCGCGGATGCGCGGGAAGATCGCCTCGCGCAGCGTCTGATCGGTGACCAGAGCTGCATAACGCGACGCGATGGCGAGATCGGCCTTTGCCAGCACCATTTCCATGTTCGAGAGCACCGACGCGAAGAACGGCCAGTCGCGGTGCATTTCGCGGAGCAGCTGGAGGCGCTCGCCGCGGCCCGCGTCGCCGCTCCCGCCGTCCAGCCACGCGTTGAGCGCCGAGCCGAACCCGTACCAGCCCGGCAGCATCAGGCGACACTGGGCCCAGGAGAACACCCACGGGATTGCGCGCAGCGTCTCGATCGCTCGCGACTTGTTGCGCGACGCCGGGCGACTGCCGATGTTCAGCTCGGCGATCTCGCTGATCACCGTCGACTCCCAGAAATAGTCCTCGAACCCAGGCGTCTCGTAGACGAGGCCGCGGTAGGCGGCGAATGCTTTCGCGGACAGCTCGTCGAGCACCTCGATGTAGCTTGTGCTGGGCTCCGGCGCGGACCCGCCCAGCAGCGTCGCCTCGAGCGTCGCGGCCGCCAGGATCTCGAGGTTCCGCCGTCCGACCTCGGCGTTCGAATACTTCACGCCGATGACCTCGCCCTGCTCCGTCAGCCGGATCTGGCCCTGCACGCTGCCACCGGGCTGCGCCAGGATCGCCTCGTAGCTCGGCCCACCGCCGCGACCCACCGATCCGCCCCGCCCGTGGAACAGCCGCAGCCGCACGCCGTGCCGGCGAAATGTGTCGACCAGGCTGGTCTGCGCCTTGTACAGCTCCCAGCGCGAGGTGAGGTAACCGCCGTCCTTGTTGCTGTCGGAATACCCCAGCATCACTTCCTGGGCCGCACCGCGCGAGGCAAGCAGCCTCGCGTACGCCGGGATGGACAGCAGTTCGTCCATCGTCCGCGAGGCGCCGCGCAGGTCGGCAATCGTCTCGAACAGCGGAATTACGTTGCACTTCAGCGTCGCGTCCGTTGCACGGAACATGCCGACCTCGCGCAACAGCAGCACCACCTCGAGTACGTCGGAGACCCCGTCGCACTTGGAGATCACGTAGTTCGGGATGCAGTCTTCGCCGTACCGCTGCTGAAGCTCAGACGCGGCCTTCAGTATGTCCAGTTCACTGCGGGTCTCGGCGGAATAGTCCACGTACGGGGAGCCCAGCAATCGCGCGGTTGCGAGTTCGTCGACCAGCAGCCGGATGCGCCCGGCTTCGTTTAGCGATGCGTAATGAATCTCCGGCCGCGCGGCCGAGAACAGCTCCGCCACGACCCGCGCGTGGACATCGGAATTCTGGCGCAGGTCGATCGGCGCCAGGTGGAAACCGAAAACCCCGACCGCCCTTCTCAGTCGACGCAGGCGCCCGCGGGCGAGCAGCGCCGACTGGTTCGCCTGCAGCGAGCGATGAATCACGTCGAGGTCCGCAGCGAACTCGGCCGGGTCCGAATAGGGAGGAGCATCGCCGACCGCGTGCCTCAACGGCTCGTGCTGGTCCAGCGAGCGCGAGGTCGCTGCCACGCGCGCGTACAGGCCGGTGAGTGCTCGGCGGTACGGTTCGTCGCGACGGTGCGGGCTCACGTCCGGCGACCTGTCGGCCAGCGCGACAAGCTCCGGCGAGACCTGCGCAACCAGCGTGGTGATCGACAATTCGGCGCCGAGCGCATGCAGTTCATCGAGGTAGTGCTCGAACATACGCGAGGACTGCATGCGCAGCGTGCGTCGTAGCACAGCCTCGTTCACGAACGGGTTGCCGTCGCGGTCGCCACCGATCCATGAACCGACCCGCAGGAACGACGGCAGTTCGGTCCACGGCCGGCCCGGGTGGCGGCGCTGGAGTTCGTCCTCCAGCGCACCGTACAGCGACGGGACTTCGGCCAGGAACGTCTGCTCGAAGAACGACAGTCCGTTGGCCACCTCGTCGATGACGTCGAGTTTCTCGAGGCGCAGCATTCGCGTCTGCCACAGCGCCAGCACCGCGCGCCTCACCGCCTCGTCGCTGGTGGCTCGTTCGCGTGGCGTGAGCAGCGAGCGGTCACGCGCCCTGAGCAGCCGCTCGATCTCCATTTCCAGGTCCCGCACGCTCTTGCGCTGGACCTCGGTCGGGTGCGCAGTCAGCACCGGAACCACTGCGGCCGTGCCGAAGAAATCGCTCAGCGCTTCAGGGCCGACGCCGGCGGCCCCGGCCCGGTCGAGCGCACGCACCAAGCTGCCGTCGGCAGGCTTTTCTCCGTCGATTTCCGACTGCCGCACGCGACGCGTGTTGTCCAGGTCCTCGGCGAGGTTGGCCAGGTGCGAGAAATAGCTGAACGAGCGCACGACCACCATCGTCTCTTCGCGGCTCAGCTCATCGAGGATTCGTTCGAGCTCGCGGCGAGCCGCAACGTCGTCGTCGCGCCGGAAGGCGATGGAACTCTGCCTCACGCGTTCCACCAGCTCGAAGGCCGCGGTGCCTTCCTGCTCGCGCACCGTATCGCCGAGCAGCCGACCTAGCAGCCGGATGTCGTCGCGCAGCGGCTGGTCCGTGTCGAATTCTGCTTCCATGCCCTAGCTTAGCCGAACCGCGCCGCGCTAGGATGACGCGCAATTTCGAACGGCTGAATCCAATCGGGGGCCTGATGAACAATTCGAGTGTGCGCGTGCCACGCATGGTCCTGGGAATCCTGGCCGCGGCGATCGTCCTGGCGGCGATGCCGCAGGCGTACGGCAAGGAAAAGCCGAAGAAGGAGCTCGGTGCGCTCGAGTATCGCCCGGTGGGTCCGAACATCTCGGGGCGCGCTACGCGCGTCGCCGGCGTACCCGGCGACCCGCTCACCTACTACGTCGCCTACTCGCAGGGGGGCATCTGGAAGAGCGAGAACGGCGGGCGCACCTGGAAGCCGGTGTTCGACGAACAGTCGACCAACTCGATCGGCTCGATCGCCATCGCGCCGTCGGATCCCAACGTGGTCTACGCGGGTGGCGGCGAAGCCAACATCCGCGGCAACGTTTCCGTCGGTACCGGCATCTTCAAGTCCGATGACGCGGGCAAGACCTGGCAGCACGTGTGGAAGTCGCGCGGCCAGATCGGCACGATGACCGTTGACCCGAGAAACCCCGACGTTGCATTTGCCGCCGTGCTCGGATCGCCGTTCGGGCCGAACAAGGAACGCGGCATCTATCGCACGACGGATGGCGGCAAGACCTGGAAGCAGGTGCTCCACAAGAACGACGAGACCGGGGCCTCCGACGTCGCGCTCGACCCGAACAATCCGCGCATCGTGTTCGCCGGCTTCTGGCAGGCGCAGCGCAAGCCCTGGGACATGACCAGCGGCGGCCCCGGCAGCGGCCTCTACCGCTCCGCAGACGGCGGCGACACCTGGGAGCAATTGACGAAGAGCGGCCTGCCCGACGGCCCCTGGGGCAAGGTCGGGGTGCGTGTCGCGCCCTCGAACTCCAACGTCGTCTATGCACTGATCGAGGCGAAGGACGGCGGGTTGTTCCGCTCCAATGACGGCGGCGAGACCTGGGAACTGGCGAGCGACAGCGCCTCGTTGCGCCAGCGCGCCTGGTACTACACCTCTCTCACCATCGATCCGAACAACGAGGACGTGGTGTGGTTCCCGCAGGTGCCGTTGCTCAAGACCGTGGACGGCGGCAAGACCATCGTCTCGGTGGACGCGAAGATCCACGGCGATCACCACGACATCTGGATCGACCCCAGGGACCCGCACCGCATCATGTCGGGCAACGACGGCGGCGTCGGCATCTCGATCGACGGCGGCGTGAACTGGGCGGCACCGATGATGCCGACGCCACAGTTCTACAACATCGACGCGGACGACCGATATCCGTACCACGTCGGCGGCACGATGCAGGACTGGGGCACCGCGAGTGGACCGGCATATACGCTGCGAAAAGGTGACGCAGGCGGCGGCCCGACGCTCGGCGACAACTGGGCGGTGGGCGGCGGCGAGGCTGGCGACTTCGTCTACGACCTGGCCGAGCCGGGCACGGTCTACGCCGGCGAGTACGGCGGCTACATCTCGCATTACCAGGAGGGCGTCGGCAACTTCCGCAGCGTCGGCGTCTATCCCCGCGACCTCTCAGGGATTCCGGCGAAAGACGCGAAGTATCGCTTCCAGTGGAGCGCGCCGATCGCGGATTCGCCGCACGACCCGAAGGTGCTCTATCACGGCGCGAACGTGCTGTTCCGAACCACGAACCGCGGTGCGACCTGGGAGGCAATCAGCCCCGATCTCACGCGCGACGACAAGTCGAAGCAACAGTGGACCGGGGGACCTATCACCGGCGACATCACCGGCGTTGAGGTCTACGACACGATCTTCTCGATTGCCGAGTCGCCGCTCGCCGCGGGCGAGATCTGGGTGGGCACCGACGACGGCCTGGTGCAACTCACGCGCGATGGCGGCAAGACCTGGACGAACGTGACGCCTTCGAAGCTGCCCGAGTGGGGCACGGTCGAGGCGATCGAGCCGTCGCGCCACAATGCCGGCACGGCCTACGTGGTCGTGGATGCGCGGCGACTCAATGATCCGCGGCCCTATCTCTTCCGCACGCGCAACTACGGCCAGAGCTGGGACAAGCTCGACAAGGGCCTGCCCGACGACCAGCACCTGTTCGTGGTACGCGAAGACCCGACCAATCCGGACCTGCTGTTCGTCGGCAGCGAGCGTGGCCTGTACATGACACGCGATGGTGGCACGAGCTTCTTCGACATCCGCAACGGCAGCCTGCCGGCGGTCGGTGTCGCCGACATCGAGATCCGGCACGACGACCTGATCCTGGGCACACGGCGCGGCATCTGGATCCTCGACGACATTACTGCGTTGCGCGCCTTCGACGCGGGCGTCAAGGCCGAGTCCGTGCACCTGTTCGCACCGAGAAAGGCCAATCGCAATCGCCTCGAGTCCCGCTGGGACGACCTGATCGACACCGACTCACACAACGCGCCCTACGGCCTGACCATCACCTACTGGCTCAAGGACGAGCCGGCCGAGACGCCGGCGGGCCATAAGCCGTCACCCGACGACCCGAACGAACTGAAGCTCGAAATCTTCGACTCGCAGGGAGCGCTGGTGCGCACGCTGAGTTCGGTCGCGAAGCCCGACCGCTACTCCAGGGACGATCCGGACGAGCCCAGCGAGCCGAACGAGCCCGCGCTCACCAAGGACCAGGGCCTGAATCGCGTCCAGTGGGACCTGCGCCGCGAGGGCGCCAGCATGCTGGAGCAGGCGAAGATCGACGCTGGTGATCCCGAGAAGGGACCTCTGGTATTGCCCGGAAAGTACACGCTGAAGCTCACGGCGGCAGGCCGCACGCAGACCACCGAAGCCGAAGTCGGGGCTGACCCCCGCTCCACCGCGACGATGGAGGACATGCGGGCGAACTACGAGTTCTCGCTTCGCACCGGCGCCGCGATCGATCGTCTCGAACAGGACATCGAGGCGGTCAGGGCCATACGCGTGCAGTCGGCCGACATCGAGAAGCGGACGGCGAAGAACGCTGCCGCAAGTGATCTCCATGCTTCCGCCGCGGCACTGGTGAAGCGCAGCGACGAGATCGAACGCGAGATGCACAATCCCGAGGCCAAGGTCGTGTACGACGTGCTGGCCGGCCGCGAAGGCGGCGCCAAGCTCTATTCGCAGCTCTCGAGCCTGTACAGCGACATACAGGGCTCGGACTTCGCGCCTACACAGGGCCAGGCCGGGCAGCTCGACGAAAACCTGGCGGCGCTCTCGGCGATCGAGGCTGAATTGAAGTCAATGCAGGACAGCGAACTCGCGAGGCTCGAGTCGCAGGCGACGGCCATCGGGCTGCCGCACGTGATCGTGCCCGGCGGCACCTGAACGAAGACAACCGTCAGAGCAGCTCGATTCGCGCCCGCACGACACCGTCGTCGACGAAGCCCAGGCGCGCGGCCGCCGCGCGGGATAGATCGGCGATTCGACCGCGCACGTACGGGCCCCGGTCATTGACCCGAAGCACCACGCTGCGGCCATTGTCGAGGTTGGTGACGAGAACCTGGCTGCCTAGCGGCAGCGAGCGATGCGCCATCGTCAGGTCGTTGGCATCGAAGATCTCACCGCTGGCCGTAGGCCGGCCCTGAAAGCCAGGGCCGTACCAGGACACGCGACCACTCTGGGCCCACGCCGATACCGCGTCCTCGACCGGGTTTGCGGCTTCCTCGACCGGGCTGTTGCGTGAACCCGAGGCCGGCGCGCAAAGCAGGATAGCGACCGCCGCCGCAGCCACCGCAGTCGTAAGCGCACGCCACTGGGCGGATGCTGGCGAAACTGCGGCAGCGCTGGCCAGAGGGCTCGTGGACCGTCTTGAATATTGCTGCATCGCAACATAGACCGGCTGGGCTCGCCCGAGTTCCCGGCCAGGGACGGGAAAACTGCGACCCAATCATCCTTTGCGTTTTAATTCAATGGCTTAGAGATCTGCAGTCGCGCCGGAAGCTGCTTGAACCGGCGTGTGGTCCAGCGGGTGGCTACCCTCCTGTGCGATTGCCCGATATTGGCGGTCGCATCACACTCTTTGATTCCAGGTTCCATTGCCCCGGAGGGCGTCGAGATGCAGCAACTGTCCGGCACAGACAACGTCATGCTGATTGGCGAGCGGCGCAACATCTACAACCACGTTGCCAGCCTGATCATCTACGACGTCTCGACTGCTCCCGGCGGCAAGGTGCGGTTCAAGGACATCCTGCAGCACTACGATCAGCGCCTCTACCTGCACCCGGTGTTTCGGCGTCGCCTCGCGACAGTGCCATTCGGCCTCGATCGGCCCTACTGGATCACCGAGACCAACATCGATGTCGAGTACCACATTCGGCACATCGCGCTGCCGAAGCCCGGCGACTGGCGCCAGCTGATGATCCAGGTCGCGCGCCTGCATTCGCGACCGCTGGATCGCTCCCGTCCACTCTGGGAGGCCTACGTCATCGAAGGCCTGGACAACATCCCGAAGCTGCCACCGGGCGCTTTCGGTATTTTCCTGAAGATCCACCACGCAATCGTGGACGGCATGGCCGCGGTACACCTGACACGACAGCTGCACGAGGCTACGCCCGAGCCGGTCGAGGTCACCGAATCCTCCGACATGGTGCTCGGTGATCGGGAGCCCTCACGCTACGAGTTCATCTCGCGCGGACTGGCAAACCAGGTCGAGCGCACGGCGAAGGCGCTGCGCATGTCCGGCGCGATTGCAGGCCGCATGCTGGAGTTCGGACTCGAGCAGCTGCCCAGGCTCGCCGAAGGCAACGTCTCCGCACTGACAAGCAAGTTGTCCGGGATGCTGCCGCCCGCGGCGCCGCACACGCGATTCAGCGAAGCGATCACCACCAACCGGGTGGTGGAAGGCTTCGGAATGCCGATCTCGCGCATCAAGCGCATCCGCGCCAAGGTGCCGGGATCGACGCTGAACGACGTGTTCGTCGCGGTCGCCGGAGGCGCGGCGCGCAAGTACCTGCTCGGCAAGAACGAGCTGCCCGACGAATCGATGCTGGGGCTGATGCCTATCTCGCTGCGCAGCGACGGTGCGTCGGGCGGCAACCACGTCGCCGGCTTCCCGGTCCGTGTGCGCTCCGACATCGCCGACCCGATCGAGCGACTGCAGGCAGTGCACGGCGAGGCGCGAACCAGCAAGGAGCAGGCTGAAGCCATGGGCCTCGACACGCTGATGAACCTGCTCGACGTCATGCCGCCGTTCGCCGCACACGCGCTGTTCAACCGCGTCCTGGTGTCGCGGATCAACATGACGGTCTCGAACGTCCGCGGACCCGACGAGGCGATGTACCTCGCGGGCGCGAAAGCCATGTGCATGTACCCGGTCAGCATTCCCGTGGACGGCTGTGGGCTCAACTTCACCGGCGTGAGCTACAACGGCGTGATGTGGATCTCGATGGTTTCGTGCCGAAGCATGGTGCCCGACCCGGCCGTGATGCTCGACTGCATGCGCGGGGCGTGGGAAGAACTTCTCGCCGCCGCAGATGCACTGCCCGCGCCCGGCGGACACGCCCATGCAGCGGTGCAGGCCGCGCCCAGGGCGAAGGCCAGGGCCGGGAAAGCCAAGGCAAAGGCGAAGGCAAGATCGAAGGCGAAAACCAAGGCGAAGGCGAGCGCGGGAGCGCCCCGCAAGACTAGCGCCGCCGCACCACGTAGACGACCAGCGAAAGCGCGAACACGCCGCCCAGCGCGAGCGCCTCGCGGAGCGTGATCGTCTGGACGGCGATCCAGCCGATCGCGATACAGGCAAGCACGGGCACCAGCATGCCGCCGGGCATCAGGAACGGCGGCCTGTCCGTGCGAACGTCGCGCACACGCAGCCGCCAGACGGCGAACGCGCCGAGTATGTAGACGCCGAAAGACGCGAGGTTCGACAGCACCGCGAGCTGCTGGTACGTGCTCGTGAGCGAAATCGCGATCGCGATTACGCCGTAGACGCCGATCGCGATGTGCGGCGTGTGGAAGCGCGGGTGCACCGCCGCGAGTCGATGCGGCAGGAAGCCATCACGCGCCAGTGCAAATAGCGCACGCGGTCCCGCCAGTATCGAGCCCGTCAGCCAGCCGAACATCGAGATCGACGCACCGGCCAGCACCAGCGCCGCGCCCTTGCTGCCCGCGAAGGTACCGGCCGCCGTGGCGAGCGGCGCCACCGTGTCGTCGCCTAGCGCCGTGCCGAGGACCCCGAGCCCGACCGCCTGCACCGCCAGGTAGAGCAGCGTCGCCCCGCCTAGCGCCAGCATCGCGGCGCGCGGCACGGTGCGCGTTGGATCCCTGACTTCACCGCCCGGCATCAATGCCGTCTCGATGCCGGTGAACGCAAATATCAGCGTACCCACCGTGGTCGCAACCTGCCCTGCCGCCGGCAGCGCATCCCAGCGCAGGTTGTCGGGCGAAATGAAGAATGCCCCGACCACCACGAAAAAGAGCAACGGCACGAGCTTGGCGGCCGTGAAGATCTCGATGACGCGTGCCCCGCGGCTCACGCCGCGGATGTTCACCGCCGCGAGACCGCAGACGAACAGCACCACGATCGCCGCGGGCCAGCCCGCGCCCGCGAGCCCGAGCAGCCGCGCGACGCTCTCGGCGAGCAGCATCGAGATCGCGCCCGCGGCGGAGATCTGCGACACCGCGAGCAGGATGCCGGCGGCAAAGCCGAAGAAGGGCCCGAGCCCGATCTCGACGTAGGCATAGGGGCCGCCGGTGATCGTGACACGGCTGCCCGCCTCGGCAAACATCAGCACCACCAGTGCCATCACCGCCGCGCATACCACGTAGGCCACCGGGGCAGCACTGCCCAGCTGCAGCACCGCGAATGCGGGCAGCACGAAGATCCCGCTGCCCACCGTGTGGTTGAAGATATTCGCGGTGAGCTGCCGCACGCCGAGCACGCGCACCAGCAGGCGATCGGGATCGTCCGGAGCGGAATCGTGCTGCAACTTAGCCGGCAATGAAGGCGCGCAACGCATGCAGCGATGCGCAGGCGAATATGCCGGCAACCACGTCGTCGAACATGATGCCGAAGCCGCCTTCGATGTGCCGGTCGCACCAGCGGATAGGCCACGGCTTCCAGATGTCGAACAGGCGGAAGGCCGCGAATCCCGCCAGGATCCATGGCCACTCGGCGGGCAGCAGGAACATCGTGATCCAGAAGCCTACGAATTCATCGAACACGATGCCGCCGTGGTCGTGCACGCGCAGGTCCCGCGAGACCACGTTGCTGATCCACACGCCGAGTGCGAATGCCGCTGCCACGGTGAGCAGGTACAGCCACGCTGGCAGTTGGGCGAGGACCAGGTAGAACGGGATCGCTACCAGCGTGCCGAAGGTGCCCGGCGCAAAGCGTGCGAGCCCGCTGCCGAAGCCGAAGGCCAGGCAGTGGCGCCAGTCGGTGAAGACGTTCCTGTTGATCGACAGGTCGAACATCGATGCGAGACCCGGGCCTTTATTTCGTGGTCACGGCCGCCTCAGGCCGCGACCGCACCCGCCAGCACCGACTCTAGCGCGGCGAGGAATCCCGCAAGGTCCGCGTCCGCCAGCTCGCCCATCACGCCCACCTGGAAATACCGCTGGTCTAGCGGCGGCTTGGCCCCGTACACCAGGTAACCGCGCTTGCGCACCGCGCGGAACAAGGCTTCAAATCCCATCGCCTCCGGAAACGCGACGGTCAGGATCGAACTCGCGGCACTCCCTTCCGGGTGGCGCAGCAAGGACAGGCCCAGCCGACGCAGTCCTGCCTCGAGATATGCGCGCCGCCGGAGGTATTGCGCACGGCGCGTGGCGACGCCCTGCTGGAGCAGTTCCTCGACAGCCCGGTCCAGTGCGACGATCAACGGAACCGCTGGCGTAAACGGCGTCTGTAAATTGGCCTCGATCTGCCGGTGGTGGCGCACCAGGTCGAGTGCGTAGCTGCGCGGCTCGGCCGATTCCCGTGCCGCCAGCAATTCACGGCTGGCCGCGACGATCGCGATACCGGGAGCGGCGTGCAGGCACTTGCCCGAGGCCGTGATGCACACATCGACGTGGTCGCGCACCAGGTCGAGGTCTTCCGCGCCGGCGCTCGACGTGGCATCCACGAAGGTCCTGACGCCGTGGCGCCGGGCGAGCGTGCCGACTGCCGCGACCGGATTCAAGACGCCCGCCGACGTTTCGTGGTGGGTCATCGCAATGGCGACAAATTCCGCGGTTTCGCGACATTCGACCATCGCCGCCTCGACGCGTGCCAGGTCCACCGGCTGGCCGAATCCACAGTCCAGTGCAACGCAGCGGATCTTGTGCACTGCCAGGATGTCCACGATGCGCTGGCTGAAGGTGCCATTCACCGGCACGATCACGACCGCGTCGGGAGGCATCAGCGAGGAACACGCAGCCTCGATCCCGGCGGTCGCAGGGCCGGTGACGAACAGCACGCTGTGATCGTCACCGGCGCCGAGGACGCGCGCGGTGTTTGCTCGCAGCCGGCCAAGGATCTGCGAGAAACGTTCGTCCCGGTGCCCGTACCCGCCTTCCGTCAGCGCGGATTTCACGCCCGGCGACAGCATCACGGGCCCCGGACAGAGCAGGACCAGTTCCGCGGTGTCGCCGGCGGTTTCGCGAGTCATCGCGGCGCCCCTGCGAGCGACTGCGTGTAACGCCATCCGGCCGCGCAACTGAGCGCCAGGCCGATTGCCATGCCGAGCGTCGCCAGCGGGACGAGCCATTCGGCAAGGTCTATCGGTATATCCAGTATCAGCACGACCGCCATCAGCAGCATGGACCAGTAGATGAACCCGGTCGCCAGTTTGCCCGAGACGTGCGATGGAATCTCGAGGCCGTTGATGGCTGCGTAGCGCCTCACGGTCGCCACCCAGAATTCCCGGCCAAGGAAGATGACCAGGAACACGAAGGGGAAGCCCCCGATGACCACCAGTAATGCGAGCGCGATGCCGGTCGTGAAACTGTCGGCCGCCTGGTCGAGCATCGCGCCCAGCACGGTCTCCTGCGAAAACCGGCGAGCCAGGTAACCATCCAGGTAATCGGTCAGGCATGCGGCCGTGCCGAGCAGCAGGAATGCCCGCGGGTAACCGGCGATATAGAGCATGACTGCGGCCGTGACGCCCGCGATGCGCGCCAGCGACACGATATTGGGCAGCGTGGCGAGATCGGCGCGACCGATGACCGGCGCACCCGAACCACTGCCCCGGACCGACGATGCTGATTGAACCAATTCCCGGTACCCCGCGCTGCCGCTTTCCGCCCACCGGATCGCGGCGCACGGATAGTAACGCATCGATTACCCGTTTTCCCTTGCCGGCGTGCCTCGTGGCACCGCGTCGGGGCCGCCGTAGCCGCGCGCATGCGGGCCGCGGGGCCAGCGGCGCTCAGGCAAATGCTATGTAGACCCGCCTGTTGTGCCGGCCCTTGTTCTCGACTTTCGTCACCGCGATCGGCCCGATTTCGCCGGTCCGGGCTACATGCGTGCCGCCGCAAGGCTGCAGGTCCACGCCGGGAATCTCCAGCAGGCGTATCCGGCCGGCGCCGCGCGGCGGCTGGACCGACATCGTGCGTATCAGCTCCGGCTGGCGGTCGAGTTCCTCGTCGGTGATCCAGCTGGACTGCAGCTGGTGATCGGCAGCGATCAGTGCATTGACCGAATCGGTCACGCGCGCCGGGTCGATTTCATCCTGCGTGTCGAAGTCGAGCCGACTCTTTTCTGCCGTGATCTGCCCGCCCGTCACACCGTAACGCAGCACCGAACCGAGCAGGTGCAGGCAACTGTGCATCCTCATGTGCGAATAGCGACGATCCCAGTCGATGATCGCTTCCACCTGTGTGCCGACTGCCGGCGGCGGAACGTCGCCTGCCAGCGGATGCACGACACGCCCGCCCTCGCCCTTGCGGGCGCCCAGCACTCTCCACTGGCGTCCGTCACTCGCCCGAAGCACACCGGTGTCGCCGGGCTGACCGCCGCCAAGCGGGTAGAAGACCGTGCAATCAAGCACGACGCCTTCCGGGAGCAGCTCGACCACCTGCGCCGGGCACTGGCGGAGGTAGGCATCCTGCTGGAACAGGGACTCTGTGACTGCCATGGGCCATAACCTCCTGGACCGGCAGTCTAGCGGCCACCGTGCACGGAAGCACAGCCGGCTGGCCGCGGCACGTGAACCACCTGCGTCAGGCCTATATGATCCCGAGCATCCGATCGGGGGACCCATGGCATATCCAACTCAACATTCCGCGCACGTCCGGTGGCACACGCCTCGAACCGGCCAGCCGGGCGCGCGACGCTCGCAACAGGCGACCGCAATGCGTGCCATCGCCGGCCTGGTCGCGGCACTCGGCCTGTGCAACGCCGCTCCGGCAGTCGCGGATGCTCCCCACGACGTCGTGATCCGCGGCGGAATGATCTATGACGGCAGCGGCGGTCCACCCTACGCCGGAGAAGTGGCAATCGACGGCGACCGACTGAGCTACGTGGGCCCGCCGCGCGGTCTCGCCGGACGCACGGTGATCGACGCCAGCGGCAAGGCGGTCGCGCCTGGATTCATCAACATGCTGAGCTGGTCGAACGAATCGCTGCTGCAGGACGGTCTCGGACAGAGCGAACTGCGCCAGGGCGTGACGCTCGAGGTGATGGGCGAAGGCGATTCGATGGGTCCTCTCAACGAGCGCATGCGGCGGCAGATGGTCGAGCGCCAGGGCGACATCCGCTACGCCGTGGACTGGAGCACGCTTGGCGAATACCTGGCGAAACTCGAGACACGCGGCGTCGCGCCCAACGTGGCATCGTTCGTCGGCGCCACCAGCGTACGTTCGTTCGTGCTCGACGAGCGCGACGTACAACCGACCGCGGCCGAGCTCGACCAGATGCGCGACCTGGTACGCGAGGCCATGGAACAAGGTGCGCTGGGCGTGGGTTCATCGCTGATTTACGCGCCGGCGAGCTACGCGAGGACCCCTGAACTGGTTGCGCTGGTGACCGAGGCGGGTCGCTGCGGCGGCATGTACATCACGCACATGCGCAGCGAAGGCGACCGGCTGGTCGAAGCCGTCGCGGAGACGATCGAGATCGCGCGCGCCTCGGGCGCCCCTGCGGAGATCTACCACCTGAAGGCCGCCGGCCGTTCCAACTGGGGCAAGCTCGACGAGGCAGTCGAGATGGTGGACGAAGCGCGGCGCCAGGGCGTGCGCATCACAGCGGACATGTACACCTACGTACGGGGAGCCACGGGCCTGGACGCGGCGATGCCTCCCTGGGTGCAGGACGGCGGCCTCGAGGCCTGGATCACGCGCCTGCGCGACCCGGCGGTCCGGGCGAAGGTGATCGCCGAGATGCGTGACCCATCCCAGGACTGGGAGAACCTGTACCTGCATGCCGGTGCCGACGGCACGCTGCTGCTCGCTTTCAAGAACCCCAGGCTGAAGCCTCTCACCGGGCGGACGCTCGCATCGGTCGCGAAGGAGCGGGGCGTGTCGCCTGAAGACGCTGCGATCGACCTCGTGATCGAGGACGGTTCGCGAGTCGGCGTCGCCTACACGCTGATGTCCGAGGACAACGTGCGTCGCGAGACCGCGCTGCCCTGGATGAGCTTCGGATCCGATGCCTCGGCGCAGGCGCCCGAGGGCGTGTTCCTGTTGTCGAACCCGCACCCGCGCGCCTACGGAAACTTCGCAAGGCTGCTGGCCCGCTACGTGCGCGAGGACCAGGCAATGACGCTGGAGGACGCTGTGCATCGCCTCAGTGGACTGCCGGCGAGCAACCTCTCGCTCGCGGACCGCGGGCTGCTGAGGACCGGTTACTTCGCCGACGTGGTGGTCTTCGACCCTAAGACCATCCAGGACCACGCGACGTTCGAGAAACCTCACCAGTACTCGACGGGTGTGTCGGAGGTGCTGGTCAACGGCCAGCTCGCGATCAAGGACGGTGTGCCGACCGGCGCGAAGCCGGGGCGTTTCGTTCGCGGCCGCGGCTGGAAGAGCGGCGAGGGCGGCGGCTGCCGGGCGTCGAGTCGCGACTGGAGCTGGTGACGCACGCGGCGCTGGAGTCGCTTTTTCGACGGTTGGGTCGGGCAGAGCCAGGGTCCATCCAGACTCGCGAAAAGCCGACATCTCGTCCGGATGGACCCTGGCTCTGCCCGGACTCGCGGCAAACCGACATCTCGTCCGGATGGAACGTGACACTGGCCCGGCACGGGCAGCGTAGCGCCGAACGTAGCGGCTGGGTCCTGCGGCTGACCACAAGCGTCGGCGACTGCAACCACGCGGCTCGGCGTTCCGGCTTCTCCGGGCGAGATGTCGGTTTTTTGCGAGTCCGGAGAAGCCGGAACGTCGAGCCGGCCTGATGCCACGTTGCTCCGGACGAGATGTCGGCTTTTTGCGAGTCCGGAGGAGCCGGAATGGCGAGCCGGCATTGCTGCCTGCGCGAGCGACCCGCGCCGGGTGTTACCCTTGCACCCTTTGGCAACCGGGCGGCGACTCGCCGCCCGCCAGCAACGAAAGCCCATCCGGGAGCCCTCATGACACGAACCAAGATTGCCCTGTGCGCGATTCTGCTCGGCCTCGCGGCCAGGGCAGGCGCGTTCACCGCCGACGAACTCGCGGCGAAGAACATCGAGGCCCGGGGCGGCAGTGCCGCGCTCGCCGCGGTGAAAGACGTGCGGCGCAGCGGCCAGCTGCTCTACAACGGCGGGCAGTTCACGCTCGGCGTCGTCGAGACCCGCCAGCGGCCGGACTCGATTCGCGAAGAGGCGACGCTGCAGGGACTCACGCAGGTCGAGGCCTACGACGGCAAGGACGGCTGGAAGATCGATCCCTTCCAGGGCCGCAAGGACCCGGAGCGTACCTCGCCCGACGACCTCAAGGGCCTGATCGAGAACGCACAGATCGGCGGTCCGCTGGAGGACTACAAGGCACGCGGCGCCACGCTCGAGTACGCCGGCACCGAGGACATCGACGGCACGGCGGCACACAAGCTCAAGCTGACGCAGAAAAACGGCGACGTGCAGTACGTGTATCTCGACCCCGACTACTTCCTCGAGATCCGCGTCGAGAGCCAGCGCAGCGTGCGCGGCGTCAAGCAGACGGTGATCTCCGACCTCGGTGAGTACGAGAAGGTCGCCGACGTGTTCTGGGCGACCGCGATCACCAGCGGGCGAAAGGGCGACAGCTCTCCCGCGAAGATCATCTACGACAAGGTCGAGGTGAACATTCCGCTGGATGCGGGCTATTTCTCCTTCCCCGCCCCGGCGACGAACTGAGGACGCGCCATGACACGCAAAATCCTGTTGCTGGCGACCCTGCTGCCCGTCAGCGCTGCCCTCGCCGCCACCACCGCTGCGCCGACCATCGACGCGGGAACCCTCTCCGGCCTCGGCATACGCAACATCGGCTCGGCGACGATGAGCGGCCGCATCGCGTCGCTCGACGCGCTCAACATGCCGAATGGCAAGCTGACGATCTACGTCGGCGCCGCGAGCGGCGGCGTGTGGAAGTCGCTCGACAGCGGCACGACCTTCGAGTCCGTCTTCGACCATGAGCCGGTGCAATCCATCGGCTCGGTGACCATTGACCCGCGAAATCCCGACACCGTCTGGGTCGGGACCGGCGAGGCCTGGACGCGCAACTCAGTGTCGATCGGCGACGGCATCTACAAGACGACCGACGGCGGCAACACCTGGACCAACCTCGGGCTGCACGGGTCCGAGCGCATCGTCGACGTCAGCATCGACCCGCGCAACAGCAACGACGTCTACGCCTGCGTCACCGGCCGGCTGTGGAGCGACTCCGCCGAGCGCGGCGTGTACAAGACCAGCGACGGCGGCGCCACCTGGCAGCACGTGCTCAAGGGCACGAACCTCTCCACCGGCTGCGCGAGCCTGAGCATCGACCAGCAGAACCCCGACATCGTGTACGCGGCGCTGTGGGACTTCCGCCGCAAGGGCTGGACCTTCCGCTCCGGCGGCGAGTCGCCCACCTCGCCTTCGGGTAGCGCATTGATGGTGTCCCGCGACGCGGGACGCACCTGGAGCGAGGTCACGCCGGCCGCAAATGCAGGGTTTCCGCAGAAGCCCTATGGCCGAATCGCCGTCAACGTGGCGCCGAGTGATTCGCAGCGCGTCTACGCGTTCGTCGAGTCGCCGGCGAGCGCGCTGTACGTGAGTTCGGATGGCGGCAAGACCTGGGAGGCGCGCGACAAGAGCCAGTGGATGGTGTGGCGGCCATTCTACTTCGCACGCATGACAGTGGACCCGACCAATCCCGATCGCATCTACAAGGACGACGGCGCCCTGATCCTGTCGGAGGACGGCGGCAAGAGCTTCAGCACGGTCGGCGGATTCCAGGGCGCCCACGGTGACATGCACGACGTGTGGGTAAACCCGAAGAACCCGAAGCACGTGATCAGCGGCGACGATGGCGGGCTCTGGTACAGCTACGACGGCGGCAATCGCTGGTGGAAGGCCGAGAACCTGCCGATCTCGCAGTTCTACCACGTCAGCACCGACGACCTGGACCCGTACAAGGTTTATGGCGGCCTGCAGGACAACTCGAGCTGGGTCGGCGACAGCGCCTACCCCGGCGGCATCACCAACAGCCGCTGGGAGAACATGTACGGCGGCGACGGCTTCTGGATGTTCAATGATCCGGCCGACCCCGACTACCTGTATGCGGAGTACCAGGGTGGCAACGTCGCGCGTGTCAATCGCCACACGCACGAGGCGCGAACGATCCAACCGCTGGCCGGCCCCGGTGAGAAGCTGCGCTTCAACTGGAACACGCCGCTGCACCTGTCGCCCAACGAAAAGGGCACGCTCTACATCGGCGCCCAGTTCCTGTTCCGTACCCGCGATCACGGCCAGAGCTGGGATCGCATCTCGCCGGACCTCACGACCAACGATCCCGAGAAGCAGCGGCAGGAAGAAACCGGCGGCGTGACCGTCGACAACTCGGCCGCCGAGATGCACACAACCATCTACACGATAAGCGAGTCGCCGAAGGCGGCCGGCACGATCTGGGTGGGCACGGATGACGGCAACCTGCAACTTACCCGCGATAGCGGAAAGACCTGGACCAACACCACGCCCGTGCTGCTGCGCGGGCCTGACGCGCTGCCGAAGTCGTCGTGGGTCAGCTGGGTCGAGGCCAGCCGGTTCGATGCAGCCACGGCATATGCCACCTTCGACCGACACACATACGGCGACTTCGAGCCCTACGTCTACGTGACCCGCGACTACGGCAAGACCTGGAAGCCGCTGGTGACGCCGAAGAATGCGAAGGGCGTGCGCGGGTACGCGCACGTGATCAAGGAAGACACGCAACAACCGAACCTGCTGTTCCTCGGCACTGAGTTCGGACTCTGGGTATCGATCGACGGCGGTGAGAACTGGGCGCAGTTCAAGGCCAAGGGCTTCCCCGCCGTCGCCGTGAAGGACCTGGTGATCCAGGCACGCGACAACGACCTGGTGCTCGGAACGCACGGCCGCGGCATCTGGATCGTCGACGACATCACGCCGCTGCGCGGCCTCACACCCGCGGTCCTCGCGAGCGAGGCGGCGTTCGTGGCCGGCCGCCCGTCGCAGCAACGCATCGACGGCCCGGGCGGATGGCCGGAAGGCGCAGCGACGTTTACCGGCGACAATCCCACGGAAGGCGCGGTGATCAACTACTACCAGAAGTCGCGCCACCTGTTCGGCAAGCTGAAGATCGAAGTACTCGACGCTGACGGCCGGGTCATGGACGAACTGCCGGCCAGTCCACGCCGCGGCCTGAACCGCGTCGTGTGGTCGATGCGCGAGAAGGCGCCGCGTGTGCCACCGGCGGTGCAGCTCGCCTTTGCGGGCATCCAGGGGCCGCAGGTATTGCCAGGCACCTATACCGTGCGCATGACCAAGGGTGGCGAAGTGTACGAATCGACGTTCGACGTGGACCTCGATCGTCGCGCGACCTACACGCTCGCCGACCGCAAGGTGCAGTACGACGCGGCCATGCGGGTACGCAGCCTGTTCGGCAACGAAAGCGCGCTGATGGATCGCATGATAGCCGTACGCGGCGAACTCGCGGAACGCAAGAATGCCGCCGGTAACGAGGCGTTGAAGAAGCAGATTGCTGCTGTTGACGAGAAACTCGACACGGTGCGCAAGCGAATCGTCGCGACCACCGAGGGCGGCGCCATCACCGGCGAGGAGCGGCTGCGCGAGCATACCGACACCCTGTACGGCGCAATCATGAGCTATGACGGCGCACCGACCGCCTACCAGGTCGAGCGCATCGCGGTGCTCGAGGGCGAACTCGCCAGCATCGACGCCGAGTTCAACGCGGTCCTGGACAAGGAACTGCCTCCGCTCAATGCCGCACTGGAGGCTGGCGGCCTGCCCCAGGTCGAGGTTCCGGCGGCAACCGCCACGGTCGCGGACTCGGGCCCTCGCTCCGGCGACATGCGTGGCCGTGATGCCGACGGCGACGAGGCGGAGGACTACCACAGCCTGCCGACGTCGATGGTGGTGTTCCACTGACGGCGCGCCCGCGGCCTCGCGATAGGCGGGGCCGCGGGCAGTCCCCTTGCCAGGGTCGGTCCATCGTCCCGTGGTATCGAGCCAGCGTCACGTTCCATCCGGACTCGCGTAAAGCCGACATCTCGTCCGGATGAAACGTGACACTGGCCCGGCACGGGCAGCTTGACGCCAATCGTAGCGGGCCGGGCGTGCCGACCCCGCGGCTGACCGCGGCGTCGGCGACAGGAACCACGCGGCTCGACGTCCCGGCTTCTCCGGACGAGATGTCGGTTTTCTGCGAGTCCGGGGAAGCCGGGATGGCGAGCCGGCCTTGCGCCACGTTGCTCCCGCGAGCCCGACGCTACAGTTGCCCCGCGACGTACGCTGAAATGTACGTGCCCCAGCCCGTCGACGGCACCTCGGGCAGTTCGCGCGACCGCGCGAAGTCGGTCTCGAACAGTTCCTGCCGCAGCCGCCCTGCGAACACCGGGTCCGACGTCGCGACGTTCGTCTCACGGTTCACGCGCAGGCTCAGCTTGTCGAAGTTCGCGGAACCCAGGCAGGCCCAGCCGTCGTAGAGCGCTGCCTTGACGTGCGTCATGCCCGGGTAGATGTAGACCCGCACGCCACTCTTCATCAGCGCTCGCGCTGCCAGCAGGTTGGCGCTGTTCATGAATCTCGAGTCGCCACTCGACGGCAGGATGATCCGCACGTCCACGCCACGCGCACGTGCATCCATCAGCGCGTTTACCAGGGCGTCGTCCGAGACGTATGGCTGCTCGACCCAGATCTCTCGCTGGGCCTTGCGTATTGCCGCGAGCTGGGCGCGCAACACCTGGGGATTGAACGTTCGCGTGTACAGCGGCCTGATTTCCACGTAGTTCGAGCCGGGTGGCGCGACCGCGGCCCGGTCCCGGTCGCCCAGGGCACGCAGGTAGGCAAGGTCACCGCCCATCCCCGCGTACGCCCATGCGAGGTCGAAATCCCTTTGCAGCCGCGTGACGATCGGGCCGTTGAGCCCGACCATCATGTCGTGCCACTCGTGCCGGTACTCGTGGCCGATGTTCATGCCGCCGAGATACGCAACACGTTTGTCGAAGATCAGCGTCTTGGTGTGGTCGGCCATGAGCCAGGTGTTCGGTGTCTCGCGCACTTGCACGTTCGAGTCGGCACGCAGGTAACGGGCGATCGAGAATGCAGGCCTCGAGGCCGCGCCCTCGGGTGCAGCCTGTCCGGCGCCAAGCGTGCCGAGACTGTCGATCAGGACCCGCACACGGATGTCGGCGGATCGGCGCTTGAGCAGGTCGGCAATGCCCACCGCGTAGTCGTCGTTGTCGAAGATGAAGAGCCGTATCGACACCGACTTGCGCGCGTCCTGCAGCGCCTGCACCAGGCTGGTGAAGAATGCCTCGCCGTCGATCAGCGGCACGATGGTGCCCAGGTAGCGCCGTGGCAGGTCCATGTCATCGAGCTCACGCTCCCAGGCGTCGAGATCCATGCCGGGCCGCGAAGTCACTTCCGGAGGCGGACCACTCGCGACGTGCACCGGCGGCGGGAGCGTCGCAGCAGTCTGCGTCGCAAACCAGGCCAGGCGTCCAGCGGAACTGACCGGCCGCATCAGCACACCGAGCGCCTGCCCGCGAAGGATCAACGTGTCCGGTACGCGGACCAGCGTATGCATCAGGTTCGCCAGGCTTCCGCCCTGCTCTGCCGGTGGCGCGGCGATCAGCACCGATTGTCGATGCTCGAAATCGAACAACACGAACGAGAGGTCGTCGTCCTCGTTCCCCGCCTGGAAAAGCAGCTGGTCCTGGCCCGGATAGCGCGCGCGGAGCAGCGCGTCCGCCCGCGACGCAAATTCCGCTTCGCCAACCACGTGAGTCACGTGTCGCTCGGCGGGCTTGTACTGGTGCCGGTCGACGCGCAATTCCCCGTCAGGCCCAAGGTAGAAGACGATCTCCTCACCCTGCACCAGCGTGAGCGCCGCATCGTTCTCACCGGGGGGCGCCAGCTCGGTCATCACCTGCCTGACGACATCATTCCATTCCGCGCCATCGTGTATCGGGAGATCGCGCGCGGGAGCCCGCGTGGTCTTCTTGCGCTCATCGTCGTCGATGAGCTCGAGACGCGCCTCGCGGTAGCCATGGCTGTCCGCGGCGACGTCATCGACGGGCCAGGTCGCCACCAGTACGTCCCGTTTCGAGTCGCCGCCGGGCCGAAGCAGCAGGGTTCCGTCGCGGTAGCGGGCGGTGATGGTCGGCGGGCCGGGGATCGAGGCTACGCTCGATCGCTGCGGCGTCTGCTCGACAGCAACCACCGGTTCACCGGCCGCACCCAGGCACGACGCCGCGACGACGACTGCCAATGTGAGACGCGGAGCCCGTGACCACAGCATCGGATGCACCACCCCAGTCGGCAGTCTGCGCAGGTCGCTGTCGTCCGCGCATCGTGGCATTCCGACGCCGAGCGATCCGTGGCATCGGGCCATCGCCCCGTTCCATCCGGACTCGCGTTAGACCGATATCTCGTCCGGATGGAACGTGACGCTGGCCCGGTGTTGTCGCCCCAGCGCCGGCTGTAACGGCACGGCCCCGCCGAGTCATCCACGCTCACGACAACCGACATGCTCGCCTGGATAACTCGGCACGCCCGTCCCTGACCTTGCCGCAGTGGCCCACCTCGCGGAGCGTGACGCATCGGTTTGACTGCCGCGCCGGCAACTGCAACCAGGCGGCTCGGCATTCCGGCTTCTCCGGACGAGATGTCGGCTTTTCGCGAGTCCGGAGAAGCCGGAATGGCGGGCCAGGCTCTCTTCACGTCGTCGGTTTTCGCGAGCCCGAAGAATCGGGAACGGCAAACCGGTCAGCCGCCAGGATGCCCGCGGCGACCATGTCGGCAGCGACCGCGCGTTGCGCCGTGCAGGCGGGTCGGCCATCATCGCGCCGATGCGCCATGACGACACGGTCGCCGAATTCACGCTGAAAGCCGTGGCCGTCGGCATCGTGCTCGGCATCGTGTTCGGCGCTGCCAATGCCTACCTCGGACTGCGCGTAGGCATGACCGTCTCGGCGTCGATCCCGGCCGCGGTGATGACCGTGGCTGCCTTCCGCATGCTGCGCACCAGGGGCACGATCCTCGAAGCCAATCTCTCGCAGACGGTCGCGTCGGCTTCGACCTCGCTCGCGACCGGTACGATCTTCACGATCCCTGCCCTGTTCCTATGGGGTGCGATCCCGCCATACACGCAGGTCGTGGCACTCGCATTCCTCGGCGGATTGCTGGGCCTGTCGGCGATGATCCCGCTGCGCCGCCTGCTGATCGTGAAGGCACACGATGAGCTGCCGTACCCGGAGGGCACGGCCTGTGCCGAGGTACTTCGAGCAACGGTCTCGGAATCGTCCGGAGCCGCGAGCAGCAGCGTGTGGATCTTCCGCGGCATGGCGCTGGGCGCGGCAGTCAAACTGCTGATCTCGCTCGTCTACCTGATGCCTGGCGAACTGCATACTGCGCTGCCGGTGCTGCCAAAGGCCGAACTCGCGCTCGAAGTGGCGCCCGCGCTGCTGGGCGTTGGCTACATCCTCGGCTACCGCCAGTCGGCAGTCTGCGTTGCCGGTGCGGTGATTTCAGCGGTCGTGATCACGCCGTTGATCGCGTGGCTGGGCGCTACGATGACGACCCCGCTCTACCCCGAGACCACTCTTCTGATTGCCGACATGGACGCTGGCCAGATCTGGTCGCGCTACGTGCGCTACATCGGGGCCGGCGCAGTCGCCACCGCGGGTATCCTCACCGTGCTGCGCGGCCTGCCGACGATGGTGGGCGCATTCATGGCCGTGGCCCGGGGCATGCGCAACACACCGGGCGCGAGCGATGGCCCCGGCGACCGCACCGACCGCGACCTGCCGGGTTCGTTCGTGCTCGGCGGCATCGCGGTCGTGGTACTCGCGGCGGGCCTGGTACCGGGCGTGTTCGGCGGCGACATGAGCGCGATCCAGCGCGCCGTGCTCGCGGCGGGTGTCGGCTTCTTCGGCGTGCTGTTCGTCACGGTGGCCGCACGCATCGTCGGCATCGTCGGCGTGTCGTCGCAGCCGACCTCGGGCATCACGCTGGTGACGCTGCTCGGCACGGCGTCGATATTCGCAGCCGCTGGCTGGGTCGACACGGGCGCACGTGCCGGCGTCCTCACGGTGGGCACCATTGTCGCGATCGCCGCGAGCAAGGCCGGCGACATCTCGCAGGACCTGAAGACAGGCTGGCTGGTGGGTGCCACGCCAGCACGCCAGCAACTTGGACAACTGATCGGCGCCGCGTTCGCCTGCTGGGCGGTGGCTGCGACAGTCATGCTGCTGGGCCACGCCTACGAGTTCGGGTCGCGCGAGATTCCGGCACCGCAGGCCATGCTGATGAAGACCATCATCGAAGGCGTGCTGTCGGGCGCTCTGCCCTGGGACCTGGTGCTGACTGGTGCGGGTCTTTCGATCGGAGCGATGCTCTGCGGCGTTTCGGGCCTCGCCTTCGCGATCGGTGTCTACCTGCCGCTCGCCACGATGGCTCCGCTCTATGTGGGCGGCTGCGTGCGCGCGCTGGTGGATCGCAATCGCGGCCCGCTCCCGGCCGGCATGAGCGATCCAGGCATCCTGGCCGCCTCGGGCCTGGTCGCCGGGGAAGGGCTCGCCGGCGTGGCGGTAGCCGGCCTCGTCGCTGCCGGCCTTGCACCCAAGGCCATGGATCCGAGGCTCGGCGGCCTCACGGGCGAGGCCGTGGCGCTCGTCGTGGCACTTGCCGTCTGCTATTTCCTGCTGCGCGGCGGCCGCGCAACGCCACTACCGAGCAGCTAGCCCAGCACCCAGCCCCGCGGCTGGCCCAAATTGCATAGATAATCGTCGGCATCACGACTAGGATATCTCGTGCGGCTATTGCGGTCCGCAGGCTGTCTTTTTTTCGAAATATTCTGGAGTCACGCCATGTCTCGACTCAGGACATCACTGCTAATTGCCGCGTCGGCCGTCGCCGGCGGCGTTCCGGCTGCGCTACTCGCGCAGCAGGTCACCGGCACGCTGGGCTCTCCCAGCGCCACCACCACGGTCACCGGTCGCCAGCTGCCGGCGCCGGATCCGAAGTTCGGTGGCGTGATCAAGAACGACGCGCTGCAGTCCACGGCCTGGTGGGCGCCGCGCGTCGTGCCGCCCCAGGGTGCACCGAACGTGCTGCTGATCATTACCGACGACGCGGGCTTCGGCGTGCCGAGCACATTCGGTGGCGTGATCCCGACACCGACGATGGACCGCATCGCGAAGGAGGGCCTGCGCTACAACCGCGTGTTCTCCACCGCGCTGTGCTCCCCGACCCGCGCCGCGTTGATCACCGGTCGCAACCACCACTCCGCGGGCTTCGGCGTAATCTCGGAGCAATCCACCGGCTTTCCGGGATACAACAGCATCATCGCCAAGGACAAGGCGACGATCGGTCGCATCCTGCTCGACAACGGCTATTCGACGGCATGGTTCGGCAAGGACCACAACGTGCCGGCATTCGCGGCCAGCCAGGTCGGGCCGTTCGACCAGTGGCCGACTGGCATGGGCTTCGAATACTTCTATGGCTTCGTCGGCGGTGACGCAAACCAGTGGCAGCCGAACCTGTTCCGCAACACGACGCAGATCTATCCGTTCCTCGGCAAGCCAGGCTGGAACCTGGTCACCGGCATGGCCGACGACGCCATCGACTACATGACGCGGATCCACCAGATCGACCCGTCCAAGCCGATCTTCATCAAGTACGCGCCCGGCGCCACGCACGCGCCGCACCATCCGACCAAGGAGTGGGTGGACAAGATCCACGCGATGCACCTGTTCGACGATGGCTACGAGAAGTTGCGTGAGCGCATCTTCGAGAACCAGAAGCGGCTGGGCGTGATCCCCAGGGACTTGAAGCTGACGCCCTGGCCCAGTGAAATGCTGAAGCCCTGGGACAAGCTCAGCGCGGATGAGAAGAAGCTCTTCATCCGACAGGTCGAGGTTTTCGCCGCCTACGCCGCATACAGCGACTACGAGATCGGCCGCGTGATCCAGTCCTTCGACGACCTGGGCAAGCTCGACAACACGCTGGTCATCTACATCAACGGCGACAACGGCACCAGCGCCGAGGGCGGCCCGATGGGCACGCCGAACGAGGTCGCGTTCTTCAACGGCCTGAACCAACTGCCCGTTGACGTGCAGATGAAGTTCTACGACGTCTGGGGTACCGAGCAGACCTACAACCACATGTCGGCCGGCTGGTCGTGGGCCTTCGACACGCCGTTCGACTGGTTCAAGCAGAATGCGTCCCGCCTCGGCGGCATCAACCAGAACATGGTCGTGTCGTGGCCGGCGCGCATCAAGGACAAGGGCGCGCTGCGCGAGCAGTTCATCCACGTGATCGACGTCGTGCCGACGATCCTGGAATCCGCAGGCATCAGCGCACCCGAGATGGTGGACGGCATCCTGCAGGCGCCGATCGAGGGCACCAGCTTTGCCTACACGTTCGATGCGGCCAACGCCAAGGTGCCGTCGCGGCACAAGACCCAGTACTTCGAGATGATGGGCCAGTGGGCCCTGTACGAAGACGGCTGGCTGTTGAGCACCAAGGTCAACCGCGCACCCTGGGAGGCCTTCGGCGCGGCGAACCCCGACCCGCTGAACAACCAGGTATTCCAGCTCTACGACCTGCACAAGAGCTGGAACCAGACCGAGGACATCGCCGCGAAGTACCCGGACAAGGTGAAGGAGATGCGGGCCGAGTTCCTGGCGGAGGCGAAGAAATACAACGTGCTCCCGTTGGATGCCTCGGTTGCGGCGCGCCTCGTCGCGCCGCGTCCGAACATCACTGCCGGGCGCACGGAGTTCGTGTACACGCGGCCGATGGTCGGCCTGCCGCAGGGGGATTCTCCGGCCCTGCTGAACTCCTCGTACACCATCACCGCCGACATCGAAGTGCCGCAGGGCGGCGCCGAAGGCATGATCCTGACCTCGGGCGGCCGATTCGCCGGCTACGGCTTCTACCTGCTGAAGGGCAAGCCGGTGTTCCTGTGGAACCTGGTCGACCTGGAGCGCATCAAGTGGGAAGGCCCGGATGCGCTCGCGCCCGGCAAGCACACGATCGCGTTCGACTTCAAGTACGACGGCCTGGGTGTCGGCACGCTCGCCTTCAACAACATGAGCGGACTCGGTCGGCCTGGCACCGGCACTCTGATGGTGGACGGCAAGGCAGTGCAGACCATCACGATGAAGCAGACGCTGCCGATGATCCTGCAGTGGGACGAGAGCTTCGACATCGGCTCCGACACGCTGACCGGCGTGAACGATGCCGATTACCTGCCGCCGTTCGCGCTGACCGCCAAGCTCGACAAGCTGACGATCAAGGTCGATCGGCCGCAGTTGTCGCCGGAAGACATCAAGAAGCTCGAGGCTGCGCAGCGCGAGAACCACGCGAGCGAGTGATCGCCGCTCCGTGGGCCCGTGCCTGTGGAGAAGACTCGAAAGGGGCGGCATTGCCGCCCCTTTCCTTTTGCGGCTCAGGCAGCGTAGTTTGGAAGGACGGCCGCGAGGAGAAGAACCTGATGATTTCCTGGGACGAGCGATATGGCACCGATGACTACTTCTACGGCACCGAGCCGAACGACTTCCTGCGCGAGCACGGCGCGGAAATCCGCCGCGGCGGCGACGTGCTGTGCCTCGCCGAGGGCGAGGGACGCAACGCGGTGTATCTGGCCCAGCAGGGATTGCATCCGCTTGCGCTGGACCAGTCGCCGGTCGGTCTCGCCAAGGCGGTGCAACTGGCCACGGCCAGGGGCGTGCACCTCGACACCCTCGTCGCCGACCTCGCCGACTACCAGATCGAACCCGGGCGCTGGGATGGCATCGTGTCGATCTGGTGTCACCTGCCCAGCGCGCTTCGCGCCGTGGTTCATCGGCAGGTCGTTGCCGGGCTGAAGATTGGTGGCGTGTTCCTGCTGGAGGCATACACACCCGCGCAGCTGGCCCATGGAACCGGTGGCCCGAAGGACCTCGACCTGCTGCCCACGCTGGCCGGCCTGCGCAAGGAACTCGCGGGACTCGAGTTCGTGCACGCCGAGGAACGCGAGCGTGTGATTCACGAAGGTCCGGGGCATTCCGGGCCGAGCGCGGTGGTGCAGGTCGTCGCGCGGCGCCGCGAGTAAAGCTAGCCCAGCTTGTTCAGCTTGCGGGCCAGCCTGGTGGCCGTCGGCGTCGCATGCGCAAAGAATCGCTTCAAGCCCGCACAGAGATAGTTCAATCCCGGTTCGCCATCAGGCGTCCTGAGGAAGCGGTTCTTCGGGCACTCGCCCCAGCAATCAGACAGGAACTCGCACTGCCTGCAGTACGCGGGCAGGCTCTCCGACTTCGCGTAGCCGAAGCGCACCTGCTCCGGCGAGAACACCATGTCACCCAGTGAGCGCTCGCGGAGATTGCCGAGCCTGTATTCCGGGTAGACGTAGTGATCGCAGGCATAGGCGCTGCCATCGTGCTCCAGCGCCACGCCCTTGCCGCAGAATTCGCTGTGCACGCAGATCTGCGACTGCAGGCCCATGTGCTGCGCGACCAGCGTCTCGCAGAAATTGACCAGCACTTTGCCGTAGTCGCGCGCCAGCCACTCGTCCCAGACCTTCGACAGGAAGTAGCCATACTCTTCGGCGTCCACCGTCCACGGCGCGACCACGGACTCCGGGTGATCGGGGCTGGTGCGAGGATCGCCGAGAGCCACCATCCGTTCGAGGTCCCAGCGTTGCGGCGCGGTGCCCTCGAACTCCCGGGGCTCGACGATCGGGATGAACTGCAGGTGGGTGGAGTCGAGTTCGCGGCGCAGGAAGCGATAGACGTCTAGCGGCTTCGATGCGTTGTAGCGACTGACGCAGGTGAGCGTGTTGTAGCGCACACCGTGGCGCCGCAGGACCGCCGCAGCGTCGCAGACCCGGTCGAAAGTCGGCTCGCCCTTCTTGGTGATCCGGTAGTGGTCGTGGATGTCCTTCGGACCGTCGATGCTCAAGCCCACCAGGAATGATTGCTCCTTGAGGAACCGCGCCCAGTCCTCGTCGAGCAGCGTGCCGTTGGTCTGCAGGTCGTTCTCGATACGCTGGCCGGGCTTCGCGTACTTCTTCTGCAGCGCCACGACCTTGTCGAAAAACTCGAGGCCCATCAGCGTCGGCTCGCCGCCCTGCCACGAGAACACGACCTCGTCGGCCGTCACGCTCGCGATGTAGTCGGCGACGAAACGCTCGAGCACGTCGTCGTGCATGTGCCCGCCGCCGGGTCCGCCCGGCAGGTCCTGCTTGGACAGGTAGAAGCAGTAGCTGCAGTCGAGGTTGCAGGCCGAGCCGGCCGGCTTGGCCATCACGTGGAAACGGCGCGCCGCGCGCTCGCCCAGCCATTGGGGTGCGCTGTAGCGGTCTATCGTGGTGCCGGAAGAAATGTGTCCCCCCACCGGGGTGGCGCGGCGGCCGGGCTGTCGATCACGATCGGCAGGCCCGGCCAGTGCCTCGTCAGAAGTGGAACGTCACGCCGAGCGCGGGCCCGCTGAAATCCGTGTTCTGGATCGGCGCACCGTTCGACATGTCGTAGTCCAGGTAGCGCCACACGCCGAGCACGTCGCCCCACCCGAACGAATAGCCGACGCCGGCGATGGCCTGCCAGGTGAAATCGCTGTCGCCGGCACCGATATCGAGGTAATACGGCACGAACCATTTGTGGTCGTCACCGAACTCCGCCCGGCCCCTGACGCCGACGATGCCGTCCCAGTTGGTCTGGGAAGCGTTGCTTTTGCCCGAAGCGTCGATCAGCGGCGGGTCGCCGAGATCGCCGGTCAGGTTCCACTTCAGGTCCGTGCTCAGGTCCAGCATGCGCGCGCCGGCGAGCACGTCCATCTGGTAGTTCGGGTGATCCACCACCCTGTAGGTCCCCACCGTCGTCCACAGCCAGCCGGTGATGGTGAGCTCGGCCTTGCCCGTGGCGGCGGACAGGTCCTGGCCGCCGATCGTGATGTCGCGGGTCTGCTTGGTGGACGAGCTGAGGTCCAGGTAGATCACGTCGGTCCACAGGCCCCACTTGCCTTTCTGCGCACCCAACGCACCCATGAACGTGAAGTTCAGCGCGTCCAGGATGTCACTGGCGGTAACTTCCGCGCTCGAGCCTCCGCTGTCGATCGGATACGACAGGTCCATGTTGATGCTGGGCAGCCAGGCGTAGACCGTCGCGTTGAACTGCCAATCGTCCGATGTTTCAGCACGCGAGGTGGCAGGCGAAAGTGCTGCGAGCGCGGTGGCAACGGCCAGGGCACAGGCAGGGGCGATCCGGGTTGTCATTGCGTACTCCAGGGCAAGTTGCGCTCCAGCGGGGCGCTGGCCGCAGGCGGCAGGGGTTTTTACGGGTGCGACATGATGCCGCAGAACCTTCCTTAAGTGAATCCGGGAACCATGCCCCGTGAACCAGGCCTCAGCGGCGCATCAACGTGCTCTTTCCGAACAGCGAAGCGACCAGGTCCACGGCCACCAGCGCGGTGCGGTTACGCACGTCCAGGGCCGGGTTCAGTTCCATGATGTCGAGCGAGGCCAACAAGCCGGTGTCGGCGATCATTTCCATGCAGAGCTGCGCTTCGCGGTACGAGGGACCGCCCGGCACGGTGGTGAGCACCCCGGGCGCAACGTCCGGGTCGAGGAAATCCACATCGAAGCTGACGTGCAGGTGCGTATCGCCATCGAGGCCCAGCAGCGACTGCTCCAGCGTGTGGCGCATGCCCATCTCGTCTATGTAGCGCATGTCGAACACCTCGAGCCCGACCTCGTGCACGAAGCGCTTCTCGCCCTGGTCCACACTGCGGATGCCAATCTGCCGGATCGCGCCGGGGTCCAGCGCAGGCAGGGTGCCGGCCATTCCAGTGAGTTCGGGAGGACCGTAGCCGCAGAGGCATGCGACCGGCATGCCGTGCACGTTGCCGCTCGGCGTCAGCAGGTGGGTGTTGAAGTCGGCGTGTGCGTCGAGCCACAGCACGCGCAGCCGCTTGCCGCTCGCCCGGCAATGGCGGGCCACGGCCGAAATGGAACCGATCGCCAGGCTGTGGTCGCCGCCGAGCAGGATCGGCAGGTGTCCAGCCTCGAGTTCGGCGTGCACCGCGTCATGTACCAGCCGGTTCCACTCGGTCACCTCCGCTAGGTGGCGGTAACCGTCCACCGGCGGCAGGCAGGGATTGTGCGGGCCGCGCAGGTTGCCGCAGTCGCGCACTTCGAGGCCTTGCGCCTTCAGCGTGTCGCGCAGCCCCGCGACGCGCAACGCCTCGGGCCCCATCGACGTGCCGCGCGTGCTCGCGCCGATGTCCGTCGGTGCACCGATCATCGACACGATGGCCATATGTGCTCCTCAGCCCGCGCGGCGTATGCGTACGGCAGCGGTGGCACCGATCGTGCCGCCGAAAAGGTCCTTCGGGTCGTCGAGTTCCGGCAGCAGGTCGATCTGCCGCCGTCCCGTGCGCTCCGCAGCCAGCAGCGAGTGCAGGAACCGCAGCGCCGAGTAGTCCTCGAGCGCGAAGCCGACGGAGTCGAAGACAGTGACTTCGTCCTGCCCGACACGCGCCGGCGCTGCGTCCCGCACGACGTCGGCAAACTCGGTCACACGGAACTCTGCCGGCAACTGCTGCAGTTCGCCCTCGATGCGCGACTGCGGCTCGAACTCGACCACCACGCGCGCATTGGGTGCGAGCAGGATGTCGCGATGCAGTTCCGTCTTGCCCGGGCAGTCGCCGCCCACGGCGTTCAGGTGCATGCCCGGCTCGATCATGTCCGGCGTGAGGATCACCGCGTTCTTCTTGTCGGCCGTCACGGTCGTGACGATGTCGGCGCCCTGGCAGGCTTCGGCCACGGAGCCGCAGCGAATGACCTCGAGGCCGGCCACCTCGGCTATCGAGCGCAGGTTGCGCTCGAGCTTGGCGGTCGCCAGCGGATCGACGTCGTAGACCCGCAAAGTGCGGATGCCGAGCATCCTGTGGAATCCGATCGCCTGGAATTCGGCCTGCGCGCCGTTGCCGATCAGCGCCATCACGCGGCTGTCGCTGCGCGCCATCCAGCGCGCGGCCAGCGCCGACATCGCCGCGGTGCGCAGCGCAGTCGTCACCGTAAGCTCCGAGAGCAGCAGCGGGTAGCCGGTGTGAACGTCGGCGAGCACGCCGAACGCGGTGACCGTGAGCAGGCCCTCCGACGTGTTCTTCGGGTGCCCGTTCACGTACTTGAACGTGTAGAGCCGGCCATCGGTGATCGGCATCAGCTCGATCACGCCCACCGGCGAGTGGCTCGCGGAGCGCGGTGTCTTCTCGAATTCGTCCCAGCGCCGGTAGTCCGACTCGATCTCGGTCGCGAGCCGCTCTATGAAGGGTCCGGTGCCGACCGAGCGCACCAGGCGCTCCAGGTCGCTGACTCCAATGTAGTCGATCATTTGAACCTCCCCTGCCTGCCATGCGTGCCACCGTGGGCAGTGCCAGAGGCTCTATTCTCGCGGCTCCCGGAGCCAGCAGGAAGCCAGTAAAGTATCCATAATGGACTGTATTTTGTGCATTTTGTATGTTCTTATTGACGTTATGATAGCTCCCTGGCAACCCACATGGATGACCTGGACCGCCAGTTGATCGCCCTGCTCCGCGCCGACGCGCGCGCGACAGTGGCGTCGATCGCGAAGGCGCTGCACGTCGCACGCGGCACGGTGCAGAACCGGATCGCGAAGCTCGAGCGGGACGGAACGATCACGGGCTACACGGTGCGACTCAAGCCACAGGTGGACGAACACCGCATTGCGGCCCTGATGACCATCGCGGTCGAGGGAAACCGCGCGGAGTCGGTGCTGCGCACGCTGCGCGGCGATCCCGCGGTCGAGGCGCTGCATACGACCAACGGTCGGTGGGATATCGTTGCGGAACTTCGCGCCGACAGCCTCGAGGCTTTCGATCGCGTGCTCGGTCGGATCCGCCAGGTGGACGGAATCGCCAGCACCGAGACGAGCCTGCTGCTGTCCACGTACAAGCTTTGACGGCCGGCGCCACGACGACGAGCGACACAGGGACCACGCATGGGCGACATCACTTCACTCCTTGCAGCGATACCGACGGCCTTCGCGGCGCTGGGCACGGGCGGCTGAGGCAGGATTCGTAACCATGGCAACCCAGCACGTCGAAGCAATACTGCTGATCGCTGCGCACGTCTCGATCGTGGCTGCGGTCGGCGTGCGCGTGATGTTGAGCCGGCATGCGCCGGGCAGTTCGTTTGCATGGCTGCTGTTGACCGCGGTGCTGCCCGGCGTGGGCGCCATTCTCTACCTGCTGATCGGCGAGCGGCCCATCGGCAAGCGCCGCGCCGACTTCGCGCGAGCCTTCTATACCGGCCTGCCTGCGGCGGTGAATACGCTGACCCGCGACGAGCGCTCGGATCCCGAGTCACTGCCCTCGCCCTGGGACGGCCTCGCGCGACTCGCGTTCAACTCGACCGGCATGCCGTTGATGGCCCGCTCGTCGTTCCGCCTGCTCGAGGGTGCGCAGACGATCCTGCGCGAAATCATCGCAGACGTGGACCGTGCGGTCGCCTGCATCGAGATGGAGTTCTACATCTGGAATGCCGGCGGTACGGCCGACGAGGTCGAGCAGGCGCTCGCCGGCGCCGTCGCACGCGGCGTGAAGGTGCGCTTGCTGCTCGACGCACTCGGCAGCAAGGAATTCCTGAAGTCGGCGGGACCGGCCCGCATGCGCTCGCATGGCATCGACCTGCAGGTGGCGCTCGGAGTCAGCTTGTGGCGCATCCCGTTCCGGCGCATCGACCTGCGACTGCACCGCAAGGTCGTGGTCGTCGATGGACGCATCGCCTACACCGGCAGCATGAACCTCGTGGACCCGCGCTACTTCAAGCAGGGAGCCGGCGTCGGCGAGTGGGTCGATGCGATGGCACGGGCCGAGGGTCCGATCGTCGGCGCGCTGCGTGCCGTGTTCCTGTTCGACTGGGGCATGCAGACCGGTGAGGTGCCGTCGGTGCTGGTCGAGGATTACCGCAAGGCCTGGGCAGCGGCGGGCGGCCAGCAGGTCGCCCAGGTGGTGATGTCCGGACCGGGCACCGACGAGACGGCGAACCTGCGACTCATCACCCAGGCCATCGGCAGCGCCCGTCACAGCATCGTGCTCACCACCCCGTACTTCGTCGCCGACGCCGCGCTCGCGCTGTCGCTCGAGAACGCCGCGCTGCGCGGTTGCGAGGTCACGCTGATCGTACCGGACCGCAACGACTCGTGGCTGGTGGAATACGCAAGCCGCTGGTTTTTCGAGGAACTGACGAACGCGGGCGTGCGCATCCGACGCTACACCGGGGGCCTGCTTCACACCAAGAGCATCACCGTGGACGGCGAGCTGTCGCTGTTCGGCACGGCCAACCTCGACATTCGCAGCCTGTCGCTGAACTTCGAGCTGATGCTGGCGATCTACGACCAGGGCTTCACGCTGCAGCTGCTGGAACTGCAGCGCAGCTACGAGGCGCAGTCGGTGCCCGTGGCGGTCGAGCAGTTGCGGAACCGCGCGATCGGCGAGCGACTGAAGGAAGGCCTCGCATTCATGGCCGCGCCAATGCTGTGAGCGCAGCAGGAGAAACCGACATGACCGACGCGAAACACGTCGAGGCGATCGAGTTCAAGATCGCTCACCTGGAGCGCGCGCTGCAGGAGCTGAGCGACGTCGTCTACCGGCAGCAGCGGGAAATCGACGCGGCACTCGAGCTCAATCGCAACCTGCGCCGGCAGGTCGACGACCTGGAGAGCCGGACCTCGGATCCCGGCGCGGTCGAGATACCGCCGCACTATTGAGCGCACGGCCGGGCTTCCCGGACAAGGGGGCCGGCTTTATTCCTGGAGCAGGTATGTACGAACTCTACATTGGCAACAAGAACTACTCGTCCTGGTCGTTGCGCCCGTGGGTGCTGATGCGCTCCCTCGCAATTCCGTTCACCGAGCACGTGGTGCCGTTCGACCCGGGTAACAGCTGGAAGAAATTCCGCGCGTTCTCGCCCAGCGGCAAGGTCCCGTGCCTGGTCGACAGCGGGACGGTGGCCTGGGACTCGATGGGCATCGTTGAATACCTGGCGGAACGGCACGCAGGTGCCTGGCCCGCGGATGACGCCGCGCGCACCTGGGCGCGCTGCGCAGCCGCCGAGATGCACTCGGGGTTCGGGGCGCTGCGCCAGAGCTGCTCGATGAACTGCGGACTGCGCATCCGGCTGGACACGATCGTGCCGTCGCTGCAGCGGGATCTCGACCGCATCGACGAACTGTGGTCCGAGGGACTGAGCCGTTTCGGCGGGCCGTTTCTCGCCGGCAGCACGTTCACCGCCGTGGACGCGTTCTATGCGCCGGTCGCGTTCCGCGTGCGCACCTACGGACTCTCGCTATCGGAAGCCGCGGCCGGGTACGCACGCGAGCTGCTGGCGCTGCCGTCGATGCGGCAATGGGACGACGAGGCGCTGGCCGAGTCCTGGCGCGACGAGGACCACGAGGTGGAGGCGATGCACGGCGCTACGCTGATCGAGGACCTGCGCGTGAAGTGACGGTCCATGCATCGCTTCCTGCGCTGATCTCCTGGCCAGCCCCAGCGACGACGATCGCGTTCTGCCCGAAGGTGACGCCGCGCAGCGTTGCATCCCAGCGGTAAGTCTTCAGAGTCCTGAGCGGTTCTTCGCCCATGCGCTCGCCGGAGCGCTGGTCGGTCGTGGTGACCACGCATCGGGCGCATGGCTTGACCATCCTGAGCCTTACGCCCCCGCACTCGATCTCGTGCAGTTCGTCTTCGCCGTACGGCGGCAGGCCGTCGAGCACCAGGTTGGGACGAAAGCGCTGCATCGGCAGGGCGACAGGCAGCCGTGAATTCAGGTCATCCAGCGAAGCACGTGACACGACCAGCAGCGGAAAACCGTCGGAGAACAGGCTGAACGCCTCGAGTTCGCCGGTCCACGCAGGATCGCTGCGCCGGGACGAAGCCGCGTCGAAACGCAGCAGCCGCGCCTCGCGCCCGAGCAGCTCGCTGATCCAGCCGGCCGCCGCGTCGCCCTGGTCCACGCCCACGCACGGGTCGCCCCACACGGCGACACTCGAGCGCGGCCCATCGAGATCGAACGGCACCTCGACACCGCCCGCGCCCTCGGCCGAGAGGCCGAGCGCGCCGTCGAGCAGCGCCACGTCCACCCGTGCGAGTCGCGGCTCGTCGCGCTGGGTGATGAACCGCCCGTTGCCCGACACGAACATCCACTCGCGATCGTGTGCGAGGCCGGTGCTCGTGAGCAGCGCCGACTGGTGCTGGATGCCCCGGCACGACTTCACCGGGTATGAATGGATGCTGGCGAGGGTGATCATGCCGCCACGATAGCCGGCTCAGCCGGCCAGCGCGAGCGGCTGCGGCCTGCCGACCTGGTAGCCCTGCACGAAATCCACGCCCATGCGGCGCACGGAGTCGAGCGCACTCATGTCCTCGACCTGCTCGGCCACCACCTGGAAGTTGAGCGAGCGCGCCAGCTTGATCATCGCGGTGACCATCGCCTGGTTGACGTTGTCGGAGGCGAGATTGCGGATGAAGTTGCCGTCGATCTTCAGGTAGTCCAGCGACAGGTTCTTCAGGTTCGAGAACGAACTCAGGCCGCGCCCGAAATCGTCCAGCGCGAAGTGGCAGCCCATGCCGTGCAGCACACCGATGAAACGACGCGCGTGCTCGATGTTGGTGATTACCGAGTTCTCGGTGACCTCGAAGCAGATCCGGTCAGGCGCGACACCGGTGCGGTCGAGGCAGTCCACCACGAACTCGAGGAAACCGGCGTCGCCGAGCGTCTGCCCGGACAGGTTGATGCACAGGCTGCGGCCCGTGGCCAGGCGCACGGCGCCGCGGCCCAGCGCAGCGAGCGACGTCTGTACCACCCAGCGGTCCACGTGCGGCATCAGGCGATAGCGTTCAGCGGCCACCATGAAGTCGCCCGGCATGATGATCGAGCCGTCCTCGTCGCGCAGCCTGAGCAGCACCTCGAGCCCGGGCCCGAGCGTGGTCTGCGCGTCCACCGCAACGATGGGCTGCGCATGAAGCTCGAAGCGCCCGTCCTTCAGCGCCGACTGCAGCAGTTGCAGCCAGTGAATCTCGCCCCGCTGGCGCGCGGCTGCCTCGTCGCGCGCCGAGTAGACGTGCACTCGGCCACCCTGCTTCTTGGCGACGTAGCAGGCCGAGTCGGCGGCCCCGATCAGGTCCTCGAGAGATCCGCTCTCGCGCGATACCTCGACCAGTCCGACGCTGACGCCCACGTTGAATATCTTGTCCTTCCACACGAAGCGGAAATCGGCGACCGCGCGCACCACGTCGTCGGCGATCTGGCGGGCCTTCTCGAGCGGGCAGCCGACCAGCAGCACGCCGAACTCGTCGCCGCCCAGTCGCCCGACGGTGTCCGAGTCGCGGACCTCCTCCTTGATGAGCGCGGCGACCTCGCGCAGCATGCTGTCGCCGGCCACGTGGCCGCACTCGTCGTTGACTGTCTTGAAGCGATCGAGGTCGAGGTAGCAGAGCACGTGGCGCGCCGTTCCGTCGTGCGCGGTTCCCAGCGAATCCTGCAGCCGCTGTTCGAACTCGCGGCGGTTCACCAGCCCGGTGAGCGCGTCGTGGCTCGCCTGGTAGGACATCTGGCGCGTCAGGCCGCGCAGGTCGCTCACGTCACGCAGCGTGATCACGGTTCCCGACACCTCGCCTTCGGCGTCGCGCAGCGGCGAGACAGTAAGCTCGATCGAGCGCTCGCCGCCGCCGTCGGTCGATACCACCATGCCGCGCCGGCCGATGTGCACCCTCGCGCCCGTGCTCAGGCACTGTCGCACCGGGTCGCCGAGCGTCTTGCGGTCGGCCTCGTCGACCAGGTTGATCACGTCCTGCAGGCTGCGCCCAAGCGCCTCGGCCGCCGGTTTTCCGATCAAATGCTCGGCGGACTGGTTGACGTAGACGATCCGGCCTTCGGCGTCGGTGGTGACGACGCCCTCGCCCAGCGCGTCGAGCGCCTCCCAGGCATTGCCGGCCCCGCGGTTGTCCGCTGCGGCGTCGGATCGGCCGCTCATTTCCACCGCCGACACCAGCAACGCGTGCTGGCCTTCATAGTTCGTCGGCTGGAACGCGAACTCGAGACGCTGGCCGGGGCCGTCGGTCGAGCGCAGTTCGGCCTCGAAGCGCTCCGGCGAAGGCTGGCTTGCGCGATGCCTGCGCAGGATCTCACCCAGCAGGTCCGCGAAATCGGGATGCACGAGGTCGACCAGTTGCCTGCCCACGAGCTGCGCCGGCGATGCCGCGCCGCAGAGTTCCGCGAACCGGGCGTTGGCCAGCGCGATGCCATTGCAATCGACGGCAACGCCCTCGTGCATCGCCTCGGTCAGGCGTCGGTATACGTACTCGCGTTCGGCACGTGAGGAGCTTTCTTTCTGCAGTCTTGCGAGCAGGCGGTCGGCATGCCCGGCGAGGTCTTCCGCGCTGCCGCCGGTCGCGTGCGGCGACAGCCGCTCGGCCAGGTCGCCGGTCTCGGCAACCGCCGCCAGCCGATCGCCGACGTCGCGCAGTTGAGCCGCTTCGCGCTGCCGCCGATACAGGAGCACGGCGAGCAGCACGGCGAGCGGAGCCAGGATGGCCAGCGCGGTGATCAGCAGGTTATTTTCGGGACTGACCATGTCCTCCGGACCAGGCGTTCGACACGCTCTAATTTCCCTGGGAATTGTTGTTATGCAGTTGTGTCGCCGCAGCATAGCGGAACGGGTCGCGCGCACCCGCCGGATTCACCATAATCACCACCCAGGAACGGCTTGTGGTCGGCGGTACGAGTCCTTAACCTTCGCGCCTCGCCGCGCCGTCAGCCGCGGATTGCTCCATTCCGGACGTATCAACATGCTCGATGTCGCTTCCGCCCGCCGCCAGATGATCGAACAGCAGGTCCGCGCCTGGGACGTGCTCGATGCCGGCGTGCTCGAAGTGATGGGCCGACTGCCGCGCGAGGAGTTCGCCCCGCCCGCCTACAGGGACATCGCGCTGGCCGACATGCGCGTGCCGCTGGGACACGGCCAGGCGATGCTGTCGCCGAAGGTCGAGGGCCGCATCCTGCAGTCGCTCGCGATCAGCCGCGGCGACAGCGTGCTCGAGGTGGGCACCGGCAGCGGCTGGTTCGCGGCCTGCCTGGGCGGACTTGCGCGACACGTCCGCACGCTCGAAATCTTCCCGGACATGGCCGAGGCCGGGCGCGACAACCTTGCGCGCACCGGGGTCGGCAACGTAATCGTAGAAGTGATGGACGCGATGACTCTGACACCGGGCGTCGAGTACGACGTCATCGCGCTGACGGGCTCGCTGCCGGTTCACGACCCGCGCTTCGAGCAGATGCTGGCCGTGGGCGGCCGCTTGTTCGTCGTGGTCGGCCAGGGGCCGGTGATGGAGGCCCGCCTGGTGACGCGCGTCGGCCGCGACCAGTGGCTGCGGGAGAGCCTTTTCGAGACCGTGATTGAGCCGCTGCTGCACGCGCAGCAAGCGTCGCAGTTCGTTTTCTGACCGGCCGGGGCTAGCCAGTAACCCGGCAAGTGATATAGTCTACTACAACACTAGTTGACCCAGGGCGGCCCTGCCGCCAGACGGTGAGTGCATGCACAAGAAAAGCTCGATCCTCGCGTTCGGTATCACGCTCGCGCTGCTCTCGGCGAGCGCGTGGTCCGCGGACCTGATGGACGTATACCAGGCGGCCGCGAAGAGCGATCCGCTGATCCTCGAGGCCCAGGCGCGCCGGATGGCGGCGCTCGAGGTGAAGCCACAGGCGCGTGGACTGCTGTTCCCGCAGCTCAATGCGACCGGGTCGGCGGCGCGCGATCATACCCGCGGCTCCTCGACGTTTCCTCAGGCCGTCGACCTCGACAACAATCCCGCCACGCCGCCGGAAATCGTCAACGTCAACAACTCACAGCAGAGGGACTCCGACTACTGGCGCTACCAGGCCCAGGCGACCCAGACGGTTTTCAACTGGAGCCAGTGGCAGACGCTGCAGCGCGCCGATTCCGAGGTGGCGCTGGCGGAGGCGAATTACCGCGCCGCCGAGCAGGACCTGCTGGTGCGCGTCGCGGTCCGTTACTTCGACGTACTCGCGGCCGAAGACACGCTTGATGCCGCCGACGCGACGCTGCAGGCCGTCAGCCGCCAGCTGGAGCAGGCGGAGAAACGCTTCGAGGTCGGCCTGATCGCAATCACCGATGTGCAGGAAGCGCGAGCCGCGCACGACAGCGCCACGGCCGGTGTGATCCTGGCCAAGCGCTCGCTGGCCACCGCCCACGAGTACCTGCGTGAACTCACCGGCGAGGACTACCAGGAACTGGTGAAGCCCGCCGACAACATGCCGCTCAACCAGCCCGAGCCCGGCGACCAGGCCACCTGGGTGAAGACGTCGGAAGCCCAGAACATGAACGTGATCGCAGCCCGCCTGGGCGTGGACGTCGCTAAAACCAACGTGAAGATCGCCGAGTCCGGACACATGCCGGTGGTCGAGCTGTTTGCGAATTACGGGCAGTACTCGTCCGATGCGACCCAGACGAACAAGGTCCGGGGTGGCGCGGCAGTCACGGGGCCGGCCGACGCCAACCAGACCCAGGACACCTATGGCCTGCAGGTGACGGTACCGATCTTCAGCGGCGGCGTCACCCAGTCGCAGGTGCGCGAGCAGGTCTACCTGCACCGCGCCTCGCGCGAGAGGCTCGAAGGTGCGCTGCGTGGCGCGAGTCGCGAGACCCGCGACGCATGGTTTGGCGTGGTGGCCGAGAAGGCACGCGTCAAGGCGCTGATGCAGGCGGTGGCGTCCAACCAGACCGCGCTCGAGGCGACCGAGGCCGGATTCGAGGTCGGCACGCGAACCACGGTGGACGTGCTCGACGCGCGCCGACGGTTGTTCGAGGCGCAGCGTGACTACGCGCGCAGCCGCTACGACTACCTGGTCAACGTCGTGCACCTGAAGTCCGCGGCCGGCGTGCTCGCACCGGGCGACCTGGGATCGATCAACGCCTTCCTGACGACGGCGGCCCCGCTGCAGCTGCCGAGGGCGGACCAGATTCCGACGCCCTGAGCAGCGGCAGCACCATCTCGACCACGCGACCGACCGCGCCGCGGTTTGCGGCGACGGCCTCGCGGCCTTTCGCACCGTCGGCGCGCGCAGCCTCGGGATTATCGAAACACTCGAGCACGCGAGCGGCCAGCTGATCGCCGTCGCGCACCGTGGTGAGCGCACCGGCGAGCGTCAGCAGTTCGGCTACTTCCCGGGCGTTCTGCATCCACGGGCCCGCAATCACCGGCAGTCCGAGCAACGCGGGCTCGAGCAGGCTGTGGCCGCCCACCGACACAAGGCTGCCGCCGACGAACGCCACGTCCGCGGCCGCGTAGAACATCTGCAGCTCACCGAGCGTATCGACCAGGTACACCTCGTCCTGCGCCGACGGAAGCGCGCCGGAGCTGCGCTTCGCGAACGGGCATCCGCCCTTCGTGAGCAGCGCCTGCACCGCCTCGAAGCGCTGCGGGTGCCGCGGTACCAGCAACAGCAGCGCAGAGGGATGCCGGGTACGAATCGCTGCATGGGCCGCGAGCGCAGCGGATTCCTCGCCCTCGTGCGTGCTGCCGGCGATCCACACCGGCCGACCGGGTGCGCAGCGACTGCGCAACTCGCGTCCCGCGGCCACTACCGCGTCGGGAATCTCCAGGTCAAACTTCACGTTGCCCGTCACGCGCACGCTGCCCTCCGCTGCACCCAGCGCCAGGAAGCGCGCGGCATCGGCCGCCGTCTGCGCACCGATCGACACGTCGCCGGACAGCGATTCACCGACCAGCGAGGCCATGCGGCGATAGCGGTTCACCGAGCGGTCCGAGATCCGCGCACTCGCAATCACCAGCGGCAGCTTGCGTCGCCCGATTTCGCAATAGAGGGTGGGCCAGATCTCGGTCTCGAGCATGATCGCCGCGCGCGGACGGATGCGGTCGAGAAATCGCCGCACCGCTCCCGGAAGATCGTAGGGCAGGTAGCAGTGGCGGACCTCGTCGCCGAAGATCGTCCGCGCACGCGCGGCGCCGGTCGCGGTTACCGTGGTGAGCACGATCTCGAGCCCCGGCGCACGTCGCTTCAATTCGCGTATCAGCGCAGCCGCAGCCTGCACCTCGCCCACCGATACTGCATGGATCCAGGTGCAGCCCGGCTTCGACTGCGGTATTACGAATCCGAGGCGCTGCTTCACGCGCCCGCGCTGCGCTGGATCGCGCAACTGGCGCCAGCCTTCGACCGCAATCACGATCGGGGCGATGAGATGGGTGAGCAGCAGGTAGAGGATGCGCAATCGTTTCACCCGCCACCGACGCTGCTGACGCCGCTGATTCCGTCGCCGCCGTCGCTGCCGTTGACACCAGCGACGCCGTCGAGCAGCCACTGCCACTCTGCGTCGTCAAAGCGGCCGGCCGGCAGGCCGCCAGTGACTTTGTCGAGCGACCTGCGCAGTCGCGCGAGCACCCGGCCTTCCCAGGCGCCGCGCGCGCGGATACGCCCACGGTCGAAATCCAGCACGTAAACCTCACCGCCGGCGCCGAGCAGCAGGTTGTGCGCGTTCAGGTCCGCATGCTGCACGCCACGCGCGTGCAGGCCCGCGATGCAGCGGCCGATGGCGCGCCACGCGGCGGTCTCGAGCGGGCCGGAAGCCAGCGCCTGGGCCAGCGTCAGCCGCGTCGGCAGTTCCTCGGTGAGCAGGTCGGCGCGATACATGAGCCCGGCGCGCTGGTACCGCGCAGCGACCGGCACCGGGACCGGCAGGTTCCACTCGCGCAGGCGGCGCAGCAGCCGGAATTCCGCGTGGGCCCGCGTGCGGGCCTCGCCCGTGTAGAGGTAGGTGTCGTCGAGCAGGCGCGCGATGAATCCGCCGCGCCGGTAGTGGCGTAGCACCCAGCGACGATCAGAGTCGTGGATGAATGCCACGGTCCCGCGACCGCCGGCGACCTCCTGCAGCGCGCCACGCTGGCGCCAGTGGTCACGCTCGAACACATCCGGGCCCGGCTGGTCCATGCGCGACGCATCGTATAGCATCGCGCCGCACGCGATGCGCAGTTCGAGTTCCGGGCCTGCGCTCACCGAGTTCATGGCTCCTTTCGAGTCCGGCACGGATTGTTCACCATCGGATCGCCGCTGCCTACCATTGCTTCGCCATTGACCAGCCATCGCCTCGCCAACGCCCCGTGAACCCGTCGCTGATCCCCCGACAAGTCCTCGCAGATCCGTCGCCATTGCCCCACACGCAGCCGCCATTGTTCGACTCGCCGCCCGACAGCCTCTGCGTGCTGCGCCTGTCGGCGCTGGGCGACGTCTGCCACGTGCTTCCGGTGGTGCGCAGCATCCAGGACCAGTGGCCCGACACTCGGATCAGCTGGATCCTCGGCGGCCTGGAGCACCGCCTGCTGGGGCACATCCCCGGTATCGAGTTCATCGTATTCGACAAGAAGGCAGGCCTGGCGGGCTATCGAGCGCTGCGCCGCCGGATGGCCGGCCGGCGATTCGATGCACTGCTGCACATGCAGCTCGCGCTGCGGGCCAGCCTTGCGGCCGCGGTCGTCCCGGCACGGGTGAAGCTGGGATTCGACCGGGCACGGGCGCGCGAGGCGCAGTGGCTCTTCACCACCGATCGCATCGAGCCGCGTAGCCGCGAGCACGTGCTGGACAGCCTGTTCGGCTTCGCCGAGCGGCTGGGCGTGCGCAGCCGCTCGATGCGCTGGGACATCCCGCTGCCTCCGTCGGCGCTGGAGCACGCAAGGCGCGTGATCCCGGACGGGCAGCCGACGATGGTCGTGAGCCCCTGCTCGAGCCACGCCTTGCGCAACTGGAGCGCCGAACGCTACGCGGCGCTGGCCGATCACGCCGCGACCCGCCATGGCCTGCATGTGCTTGTCTGCGGCGGACCGAGCCCGCTGGAACTGGAATACGGGGCGCGCATCGAGCAGTCGATGAAGAGTCCCTGCGTCAACCTGGTGGGCAAGGACACGCTGCCGGAACTGCTTGCGACACTTGCACGGGCGACGGTACTGGTCTCACCCGACTCGGGGCCTGCACACATGGCGACGGCCGTGGGCACGCCGGTGGTCGGTCTTTACGCGGCCACCAACCCGGCCCGCAGCGGCCCGTACTACAGTCGCCCTTGGTGCATAGACCGCTACGATGACGCGGCCAGGCGGTTTCTCGGCAAGCCGGCCGGCGAAATCGCCTGGACGACCAAGATCGAGCGACCGGGGGTGATGGACTTGGTCACCGCGGACGATGCGTTGCAGCGGCTGGACGCGTTGATGGAGGCCGGCGCGCCGCGCACGCCGACCGGCTGACCAATCACAGTATTTCGACTGAAGATGCGTCGCCTTGGCTGACGGCACGACGCCCGTCGGCGATAATGCATCACCAGATCCAACCCGGGTACGCGACGTGACGGCAGAACCCAGCCACAAGCTCATCCAGCCGAACGCCCAGAACCACTACCAGGTGACGCGGGACGACCTGCCGCTGTCGTGCCCGATGCCGGGGATGCAGCTTTGGAACTCGCATCCGCGCGTGTTCCTGGCGATCGAGAAGACCGGCTGGGCGATGTGCCCCTATTGCTCCGCGGAATTCACGCTGAAGAAGTGAGCCGCACTCGAGTTCGCGCGGCGGCGCCTACTTGTTCAGCTTCGTGATCTTGTTGCCCTGGATGCCGATGCCGGCCATCAGGCCTTTCTGCGAGAACACGATCGCGTAGACGTCGTCTGTCATGGTCTTGGTCGTCAGGTTCTTGCCCATGCCTTCGTCGATGACCACCACGCTCGGACCCACGCCGACTTCGAAGCCCTCGGCGGAGTTGAGCGCGTTGACCGCCGCCCGGGTCATGAAGAACATCGCATAGCCGTACTGCTGGGCCCCGATCTGCAGGCCGTACGACGCACCCGCCGTGTTGTAGTAGCCCACCGCCTTGCCGCGCTCAAAGAGCACGCCTTCGCCGTACTGGCCGCCGACCATGAAGCCGGCCTTGGTGATGCTCGGGAACACCAGCACCGCGACGGCCTTCTTGTTCAGCGCGGCAGCAACCGGCGCCTCGGCGAGCAGCTTGTTGAGCGCCGCTTGCGACGAAGCGTTCAGTTCCGACTTCGAGGCGGCCATCGCGGCCGACGGCAGCGCCAGCGGCAGTGCAAGCGCCACCGTGACGAGGATGCTCTTCAGGAATGTAGCGTTCATGACGGCTCCTGGTGCCTATCCTGGATCACAGGAACCAAGTTTACGCCCAGAAAGGTGCCGGTGTTTCGGTATTCGGTATCTGCGGGCGCACCGCAGCTTACCGGCCGTCCGGCCGGCGGTATTCCGCGTAGCTCTTCTCCTCGACCAGCGTCGAGCCGAGCCGGGAATTGATGCGCTTCTTGATCGCGGCGCGTTCGTCGTTGGTGACGTACACCGCCCGGGCGAGCCCGATGAAGCCGGCATCGAACGCAGCGTCGCGTTCCTTGTCGCGGATTCGATCCTCGATGTCCCACAACTGCTCGTTGACCGAACGCAGCGCCTTCCAGTCCGCCTCGATGTCGATAGACGCGAACTCCGAGGCACGCCAGGTCGAGGTCAGGAGCTCGAGTTCGGTGCGAACATTGGCCAGCTTGGCCGCGTCCGACATGCGCGCGGACTTGATCTCGAGGATCGTGATCTTGTCGACCAGCTCGCCGGGGGAGATCGGCACCATCAATTCACGCATGCGCGGATTATAGGAAAAATAGGTGCCAGGCACCTATTTTCGGAAATTAGGTGCCTGGCACCTATTTTTCGATGGTGGCGGTCCAGATGGCGGTCACCTGCGCCCGCTCGGCGGCAAACTCGGACTCCGGCACCACGGTCGCCTCGCCGTCCAGCGACAGGCGATGGATGCGCTGGCGGTACTGCCGGTAGACACCCGTCAGCACGTCCACGGTCGCCTGCGGCACCAGGTCGATCGACGCGAGGCTCTCGAGCTGCCGAATGTTGTCCGAGTAAGTCGCGAGCTCCGGATGACGATCGCACCAGAGCAGCGCCCAGTACTGCGCCAGGAACTCGATGTCGGTGATCCCGCCTGCGTCGCGCTTCAGGTCGAACTGTCCCGGCTCAGGATTGGACAGCTCCGCGCGCATGCGCTCGCGCATCTTGCGCACTTCCTCGCGCAGCGTGTCGCGACGCACACCGGTGCGCAGCAGTTCCAGGCGAACCGCCTCGAACCGTGCGCGCAGCGCCGGCGGCCCGGCCACCGCGCGTGCCCGCAGCAGCGCCTGGTGCTCCCAGGTCCACGCCTCGCCGCGCTGGTAGTCACGAAAGCCGTCGAGGCTCTGCACCAGCAGCCCGCCCTTGCCGCTCGGCCTGAGCCTGGTGTCCACCTCGTACAACCGCCCCGCGGCCGAATGCACTGTGAGCAGGTGCACCAGGCGCTGCACCAGGCGCAGGAAGAACACGCCGTTCTCGATCACGGCCGGACCCTGCGTGCGCTGCTCCTCGCCCGCAGAATCATGCAGGAACACCAGGTCCAGGTCCGAGCCATAGCCGAGCTCGATGCCACCGAACTTCCCGTAGGCGACCACTACCATCCCGGCATCGTGCACGCCCTGCCCGGCCGCGCCGCACTGCGGAACGCCATGCCGCGCGACGATCTGGCCCCACGAAAGCTCAAGCGCCTCCATGACAATGAACTCGGCAATGTCCGTCAGCCGGTCGCTCACCTTCATCACCGGCAGTCGTCCGGTGAGGTCCGGCACCGCGACGCGGAACATTGCCGCGCGCTGGAACTGCCGCAGCAGGTCCACCTGCCGCTCGGGATCCCCCGCATCGGCGCCGGCCATGCGCTCGCGCAAGTCGATCGCAAAATCCGCGCGCGACGGCTCGGACTCGAACAGCCGCTCGTCGAGCAGTTCGTCCAGCAGCAGCGGAAATGCCGCGATCTGGTCGGTGAGGAACTGCGAATGCGCGCACAGCTCGACGAACCGGTCCCGCGCGGCGGCGTTTTCGTTCAGCAGCGCAAGATAGACGGTGCGGCCACCGATGCGCTCGAGCACGTGCAGCAGGCGCGACAGCGCGACCACCTCGGAGTCGCTGCCGGCAATTGCCTGCAGCAGGCGCGGCAGCAGGGTCTGCAGCCTGCGGCGACCCGGCTCGTCGAGTCGCCGGTAGTAGGTGCTCTCGCGCAGCAGCTCGATGCGCTCGAGCACGGCCTCGGCGTCCGACAGGCCGGCAGCCTGCAATGCCTGCAGGCGCGCGCCATCGCCGACGTGCTCGAGCAGCATATCGAGCGCCCGCGCATTCGTATCTGTCGCGCCCGGCTGGTCCGGCGCAAACAGCACGCGCTGGAAATGCGCGCTGACCCGCTCGCAGTGAAGGGTGATCATTGCCTTTAGTGACGCCCAGTCAGTCACTCGCATCGCGAATGCGAGCCTCACGCGAGCCACCTCGTCGCGCGGCAGTTCGTGGGTCTGCTCGTCGTTGCGCTCCTGCAGCCGGTTCTCGACGCGGCGCAGGAACCGGTACGAGTCGGCCAGCTCTTCCACGGTCGCGTCCGGCAGCAGTTTCTTGCTCGCAAGCAACGGCAGGGCCTCGAGCAGGCTGCGCGTCTGCAGGCGCGGGTTCGCGCCGCCGCGAATCAGCTGGTAGGCCTGGACGATGAACTCGATCTCGCGGATCCCGCCAGGTCCGAGCTTGACGTTGCCCTTCAGTTCACGTCGCTCGACCTCGCGCGAGATCAGCGTCTTCATTTCGCGCAACGACTCGAACACGCGAAAATCAAGATAGCGCCGGTAGACGAACGGCCTGAGCACGTTGCGATACAGCTCGTCGAAACGTGCCGCGCCGATCACCGGTCGCGCCTTCACGTAGGCATAGCGCTCCCAGTCGCGACCGTGCTGCTGCAGGTAGTCCTCGAAGGCATCGAAGCTGACGACCAGCGGGCCAGACTCGCCGAATGGCCGCAGCCGCAGGTCGACGCGGTACACGAAGCCCTCCGAGGTCACCGTGCCTAGCAGCTGCGCGATCTTCCTGCCGAGTCGCGTGAAGAATTCCTCGTGTTCCAGCGGCCGCTTGCCGTCGGTCTCGCCGTGCTCCGGAAACAGCAAGACCAGGTCGATGTCGGAGGAGAAATTCAGCTCGCCGCCGCCGAGCTTGCCCATGCCAAGGATCATCAACTCGAGTTCGCTGCCATCCTGGCCACGAGGAATGCCGAAACGCGCGCGCAGGTCGCGAATCGCGTAATCGTGCGCCGCGCCGATGCAGACATCGGCGAGCAGCGACAGCTCGCGCAGCAGCGGTTCGACATCCTCGAACTGCGCGAGGTCACGCCAGGCAATCCGCGCAAGCTGCCGGCGACGGAAACGCCGCAGGCCGTCCATGAAGCTGGCTTCGACCGGATCCGCACCGAGCTCGGCGGCCAGGTCCGCCTCCAGCCAGTCGCGCGTCGATGCCTGGTGGAGCCGGCCCGGGCCGGCCAGCCAGGGCAGCAAGCGCGGGTCGCGCCGGCAGGCGTCGGCGACAAAATCGCTGCAGGCCCAGACCATCGGCAGGCTGCGTGCCACGTCGCCCGCCGCCCCGCCACTGGTCGGCGGTCCACCCTGTGCCTCCAGCGCCTCGAGATGCCCGTCGAGCGCGAGGCGCAGCGACTCGGGAATGCCGGACAGGTCGAGCGGCAACGCCCTCACTCCGGACATCAGCCGTACTTGATGACCGAGCGTGCGGCGTGGCCCTCGCAGCTGAATCCCGGCACGAAGCCGAGGTCGATCAGCACGCCCATGCCACGCAGTTCATACCCCGCCGCGCGCACCAGCGTGACCGATGCGGAGAGCGTGCCGCCGGTCGCGAGCACGTCGTCCACCAGCAGCAGGCGACCGCCGCCCCTCTGCATTTCGAGCACTCCCGGTCCCGTACTCGAGCTTGTAGTCGACGTCGACCACCGGCGGCGGCAACTTGCCCTTCTTGCGGATCGGCACCACGCCCTTGCGATGCCGTTCGGCCAGCGCGGCGGCGAAGATGAATCCTCGCGACTCGATGCCGGAGACCACGTCCACCGATTCCCATTCCTCGGCGGAAAACAAAGCGTCGACCGCCGTGATGGTGTCGTGGAACCGCTGCCGCAGCAGCGGATTGATGTCTCGGAAGAGTATGCCGGGCTTCGGGAAGTCCGGAATCTCCACCACCAGGTCTTTCAAATCCTTCATGCTCACCTCGCGCTGCGATACGCAATCGGCTAACGCTTTCCGGGGGAAACGGGTTGAGCCAACTTGTCCGCAAGCCACAGCTTGATGAGCGACTGCCGCGTTACGCCCATCCGGTGAGCTTCCCGGTCCAGCGAATCTACCATCCAGGCAGGGAAATCAACGTTCACTCGCCTGGGATCTGTACCAACACGCCGAGCCTTGCCCAGGTCGAGTTGATCCACGACTTTGCCGCCTGCATCGAACTTGCGATCAAAAGTCTTGGCTTTCATGAGTCGCTCCCTCAAGCACTTAAGCGCGGGGCGCACGTTATAAAAACGGTATATTTACTATACCTGCTGACGAGCCTTGCCGACATCAACGCCTGCAGGAACCCGCGCCGTTTCTGCCAGACTTCCTCGGCACCCCGGAGGATGGAAGATGAACGTCACCGAAGCCGTCGAATCGCGCATGAGTTGCCGCGCCTTCCTGCCCACGCCCGTGCCAGAGGCAATGCTGAGGACGATCCTGGATACGGCGCGTCGGTCGCCGTCCGGCGGCAACCTGCAGCCCTGGCACGTGTATGCGCTCACCGGCAAACCGCTGGCCGAACTGCTGTCCGCCGTGCGCGGCAAGTTGTTCGCACATCCCCGCGGCGAGGGATTCGAGTACGACATCTACCCGCCCGAACTCGGTGAACCCTACCGAGCGCGCCGCTTCAAATGCGGCGAAGACCTGTACGCGACGATTGGCGTCACACGCGAGGACAAGCCATCGCGGCTGCGCCAGTTCGCGCAGAACTACGCACTGTTCGGCGCGCCCGTCGGGCTCTTCTTCTTCATCGACCGGCAGATGGGGCCGCCGCAGTGGTCCGACCTCGGCATGTACATGCAGACCGTGATGCTGCTCGCGCGCGAGCACGGTCTCGACACCTGCGCCCAGGAATCCTGGTCGGCGTGGTATCGCACGGTCGGTGAATGCCTGCAGGTGCCGCCCGAGCTGATGCTGTTCGCCGGCATGGCGCTGGGATACCGGGATGACGCAGCGCCGATCAATCGCCTGGTCACCGAGCGCGCGTCGCTGGACGAAATCGCGGTATTGCGGGGTTTCTGATCGCCAGGCGCGGCGCCGGCACCGACATGTCGGAAAACCTGACAGGTCCAGCGCCCGCTCACCCGGCGCTTATGTCAGGTTCCGCATGAGTCGCTTTCGCGGATGTGACGTACGTCACGAAATGCGCGCGGTGTTGGCCAAACGCAACGCTTATCCGCTGTCGCGACTTTTTACTGCAGCGCATGGCGCCAGAGAATGTTGGTGCGTCACAACGGCGTAATCATTGACGATCACGCTCCTGCGCCCGGATGGCACGCATCCTGCAACTACTCACCCAGGCGCTGCCGCGCCGGTACAAGGAGTTGACCGCATGAGTCTCAGCTGGATCGCAAACCGAAGTCTCAAGTTTTCACCCAGGCTCCGACTGGTCGACGATGACGAAGCCGCGGCCCTGCGGCAGAAGATCGAGTCGCTCGAGTGGCGGCCCACGAATGGATTCCTTCGGGACCAGGTCGAGGAAAGGCCGCAGTTGGGGTCGTCACGCTCCGAGCAGGCCGCCTGAGCGGAGGCCCAGTCGCGGCATAAGGTCAGTCGCGCTCGCGTCGCCGCAGGTCCATCGGGTGCTCGACGCGGCGCAGCTTGTCTAGAACATGGAGAACGCTCAGCCAGGGATGGCGTAGCGGCATGCGCGGCCCCGCATAGCGCATGATCTCGCGGGCCATTTCACGCCGGGCCGGCTTGTAGCAGTGGATCGGACACTTCGCGCAGGTCGGCTTGTCGTCGCCGTAGGGGCACTTCTCGAGCCGACGTTGCACGTAGACGAGGAACTCGCTGCACTCGTCGCAGAGCCGCCCACGCTGCGTCGCATGCCGGTCGGCGCAATGAAGCTCGACCATGCGCCGCATGGTGAGGAATTCGCGCCCCAACCGGACGCTATCCGATTTCGCCGGGTCGATATTCGCCTCGGCGCTTTTCTGGTCAGTCGGGGTCAGCATCCGAGCATCATGGAGCTACGGCCCCGCCGGCGGCTCTCGTGGCTTTCCGAGAGCCGGCCAGGCGCCGGCGACCACCGCGGAGGCGGCTACCACAAAGCAATCACTCGCTACAGCGACTTGCTGACTTCCTGCGAGTAGTCGCTCTCCACGCCGCTGCTGGTGAGGCCCTTGACCGCAAAATACCAGGTCGTGGACGAGGTCAGTCCCTCGATCACGACCGAGGTAACGCCCTGGCTCGACACTGGCAGGTTGTAGCTGTACTGCCCGGTTGCGGTCCCGTAGTAAACGCGGTAGCCAGCGAGGTCGGTCAGGGGCGTGCCGTCGACATTGCTGGTCGGCGCCCGCCAGGACAAACTGACTGAGGAAGTCGGCGGCGGCGACACGCTGACTGAGAATGCGGGCAGGGTGGCCGTGGCCTGGCCATCGCTCACGCCGATCACGACGTTTGACGCGGTGCCGACGTCGGTCGCGACGGGCGTGCCATAGAGCGTGCCGTCGGTCGTGTCGAACGTCGCCCACGCAGGCTTGCGCTGGATAAAGAAAGTCAGACGGTCACCGTCCGAGTCGGCAGCGGTCGGTCTGAAAGCGTATGGCTGACTGACAAGCGCGCTGGTCACCGGCAAACCGGAGATTGTCGGCGCGTGGTTGGTAGGAGCAGGAGCAGGAGCAGGAGCTGGCGCCGGAGCAGGAGCTGGCGCCGGGGCAGGAGCGGGCGCTGGAGCTGGAACTGGGGCCGGAGTCGGAGCTGGAGCTGGAGCCGGCGCCGGGGCTGGAGCAGGCGCCGGAGCGGGAGTTGGAGCCGGAACTGGCGCCGGAGCCGGAGCAGCCGCCGTCGAAGCCGCCACGGTGATGGAGAACGTCGGTAGGTAAGCCTGGTACTTGCCGTCGCTGACGCGGATCTGGATATTCAAGTAGGTGCCGACACTGGATGGAGGCGGTGTTCCTGTCAGCAAACCCGTGGCCCCATCAAAGTTGGCCCACCACGGCAGGTTGCGGATTCGGAACGACAGTCGGTTCCCGTCCGGGTCCGAGGCGGAAGGAAGGAACGAGTATTGCTGCCCAACCGTGGCACTCGCCGGAGGAGCGCCGGAAATCGTCGGCGGGCTGCCCCGATTTCGGCTGAACCAGCCGGCGTGGCTCGGAGCAGCGACTGCAACTGCGAGCAAGAAGAAAACGGCCGCGCGCGCCAACGCGAACCGCCGAATTGACTGCGGTGAAAAGGTATTTCCGTGCATGACGAGGCACTCTCCCGGTAGCCCCGCTATCCGCCTGTGCCGCGGACCGGAGGTTTTGCGTCCCCGCCTTGCGACGGGTTTGCCATTGAGAACGAACTGCGCCGGGAGCTTGTGCCGTCGCTCGACGGAGAACAATGCAGAAACAGCGGATCATGACGCGGCTCACAGAACCGGTGTCGTTTCCCCGCGCTTCGTTACATCGGCCAGCTCATGAATAACGTTCGCCATAGCCATGGTGGAGGCCGGACGCGAAGACACGCGCCTGCTCGGCAAGCCAGGGCACGGACTGGCACATGCATTCTGTAAAATTTTCCGACAGCCGGTGCGTCTCATTCACAAAACCGCGCGCCAGGCGCGCTTGACCGCCCGACCCCTCGTAACCAGAATTAAGCGATCTAGACTCCGGAAATAGCAGTAGACGCCCACAGATATGAGCACGAACGGCCTTTTGGTGCGCGAAGTCGAGGGCGAGGTACTCGTCCTTGATACCGAAGCGGACCTGATCCACCAGCTGAATCCTTCGGCGAGCACGATCTGGCGTCTGCACGCCGAGGGAATGGCTCCGAACGAGATTGCATTTGCCCTTGTATCCGAGTTCGGTATTGACGATGATACAGCTAACAGGGATGTAGACGTTGCCTTGGCGAGGTTCCGGGAACTGCAGCTGATCGCTTGAATCGGATATGGATATGCAGTCGCGGGATCAGATTGAATTTCAGGGAGGCGGATATGACAAAGCATGATTCTTCTCGACGCGACTTCGTCAAGAAGGTTGCTTACGCGGCACCGGCGATCCTGACCTTGAGCGCTGTCTCATCGGTTGCGAAGGCCGGGTCGGGGAACGGCAGCGGCAGCGCGCATGACAGGAAGCCGAAGCCGAAGCCGAAGCCGAAGCCGAAGAAGAAGCGCTAAGCCGTCGCGCGCGTCGATTGCCGGGTCGCGGGTTGCTCCGACTCGGCAGCGGCTCAGGGACTGAGCCAGAGTTTTGCTAATGCGCTTCGATCCCACCCCTGCCCGACGCGAAACCAGCTTTCTCGAGATCCTCGGACAACAGGTCCGCATTGGGCACAACAGCCCGGCAACGCCCCCGCTCATTTCAGACAATTTCGGCGCCATGGCCGTGCAGCCCTGCAGTGCGCCGCCAAACCTGGATTACCTCGTCGAACTCGATGGCGACGATTTCGCGGTCACGCGGCAAGGCCAGCCGCCACGCAGCGGAACCGGGCTCGGCGATCTGCTCTACTCGATTGAGAAAGACCTCACTGTCGAGCTGCAGAGGAAGCGGGACGACCTGTTCTTCCTGCACGCCGCCGCCGTCGAATGGCGCGGCAAGGCATACCTGCTGGCCGCCGAGGCTGGCAGCGGCAAATCGACCACGACCTGGGCGCTGCTCCACCACGGCTTCGGATACCTGAGCGACGAACTGAGCCCGATCGACCTGCGAACCATGCAGGTCTACCCGTATCCGCATGCGCTGTGCATGAAGCAACTGCCACCCGCCTACCCGTTACCGCCGGAGGCCCTGCACCTGGGCCGCACGGTTCACGTGCCGGCGAGCGCGCTGCCCGGTCCCGTGATCGTCGGGCCACGCCCGCTCGGCGGCGTCTTCTTTGTGGCTTACTCGCCCGAGTCCAGCGCGCCTACGATGACACGCATCAGCGCCGCCGAAGGCGCGGCGCGCATGTACGTCAACGCACTCAATGCGCTGGCCCATGTCGACGCCGGGCTGGCCCCAGTGCTGCGCATGGCCGGGCAGGTGCCCTGCTACGCACTCTCCTCGGCAGGTCTTCCTGAAACCTGCGCGCTGATACGCGCGACGCTCGAGGCGCAATAATCGCGCTGGTTCTCGAGGCGCTGGCGACTTCTGCGAGATCATCCGTTCCGCGATCGAGCAAGGCGCGTAGCAGTCGCCTACGCCTCACCGTACTGCTGGTCGATCCATCCGCGGTAACTGCCGTCCATCACCGCTCGCCACCAGGGCTCGTTGTCCAGGTACCACCGGAACGTCTGCGCAAGGCCGTCTTCGAGGCTGACGGCGGGCATGAAGCCGAGATCGCGCTCGATCTTGCCGGCATCGATCGCGTAGCGTCGATCGTGGCCCGGACGGTCGGCTACGAACGTAATCAGCGAGTCCGAGGAACGCCCCAGCCCCGACGGGCACTTCGGAAAGCGCCCGGCGAGCGAAGCATCGGCCGCGAACTCAGCGTCGGCGATTCCGCACAGTGCACGCACGAGCTCGAGATTCGTGCGCTCGGCTCGGCCGCCGACATTGTAGGTCTCGCCCGGGCGTCCCTGTTCGAGGACGAGCTCGATGGCGCGACAGTGATCGGCCACGAACAACCAGTCCCGCACGTTGCGGCCGTCGCCATAGATGGGCAGCGGCTTGCCTTCCAGCAGGTTGACGATCACGAGCGGGATCAATTTCTCCGGAAAATGAAACGGACCGTAATTGTTCGAACAGTTCGTGGTCGTAACCTGCAGTCCGAACGTATGCGCATACGCACGCACGAGGTGATCCGAGGCTGCCTTGCTGGCTGCGTAGGGTGAGTTCGGAGCATACGGCGTGTCTTCGCGGAACGCCGGATCGAGCGGCCCGAGTGAGCCGAACACCTCGTCGGTCGAGATGTGATGAAAGCGATGCTGCGCGGCGAGCCCCTCCTGCAGCCAGAGCTTGCGGCAGGCCTTGAGCAGGCTGTGCGTACCGACCACGTTGGTCTCGACGAATGCATCCGGCCCGACGATGGAACGATCGACGTGCGACTCGGCGGCGAAGTGCACGACCGTGTCGATGCCATTCTCGCGCAGCGTCGATTCGACGAGGCTCGTATCCACGATGTCGCCCTCAACGAACACAACGTCGGAGGACGCTTCGAGCGACGCCAGGCTCATGCGGTTTCCGGCATAGGTGAGCGCATCCAGCACGACGACACGATCACCCGGGTGCTGGCGATGCCAGTGGTGCACGAAGTTGGCGCCGATGAACCCGGCGCCGCCGGTCACAAGGAGCTTACGACTTGGCGAGTTCATCGAGCATGTTCCTCAGGCTTGCGCGCCAGTGCGGCGGTCGGTACCCGAGCGCCTCGGCCGTGCGGTGCGTGTCGAGTACGCTGTAGGCGGGGCGCCGGGCCGGAGTCGGATATTCGACGGCCGCAATCGCGCGGATCGGAATCGCCCGATCGAGCAGGCGGCGCACAATGGCCTCCTCCTGGATGGCTACGGCGAAGTCATACCAGCTCGCCACGCCCTGGTCCGACCAGTGCTGCACACCAGCCAGGTCCGCCCGCCGAGCAATGTCCCAGACCGCCCGGGCCAGCGAGCCGGCCCAGGTCGGGGAGCCGACCTGGTCCACGACGACGCCGAGGCTGTCCCTGCTCCGCATCAGGTTCAGCATCGTCAGGACGAAGTTGCGGCCCGTGGCTGCATACAGCCAGGAGGTGCGCACGACTGTCGCGGCGGCTCCGAGTTGCGTGAGAACCGCCTCCTCCCCTGCAAGCTTGGACCGCCCGTAGACATTGACCGGCCCGGTGGCCGCATCCAGGTCATAGGGCTGCGGGCGATCCCCGGCAAAGACGAAGTCGGTGGAGACGTGGACCATCCTCGCACCGACAGCCGCCGCCGCCTGGGCGAGGTGGCGCGGGCCGTCGGCATTGACGCGGAACGCGGCCTCGGGCTCGGACTCCGCCGCATCCACCTGGGTGTGGGCGGCGGCATTGATGATGATGGCCGGCCGCAACTCAGACACTATCGCGCGGACGGCCGCGGCATCTCCAATATCCAACGTCGACTGGTCGAAGGGCGTGAGCTCGATGTCGGCGGGCATCCGCCCCACAAGCGCGGTGCCCAACTGTCCGGTGTGCCCGACGAGCAGAACTTTCATGGATAAGCCTCGGCCGCCTCGAGAGCCGTGCCGGCGAGGTCCTTTGCGGACAGGATGGGCGGCTGTCCGGGCGGCAGGGGCCATTCGACACCGACGGTCGGGTCGTCCCACGCCAGGCTGCGCTCGTGCTCAGGCGAGTAGATGTCGGTGCACTTGTACTCGACGACGGCGTCCGGGCTCGTCACCAGGAAACCGTGCGCAAAGCCGGGCGGCACATAAAGCTGCGCCTTGTTGTCGCCGGAAAGCGTGGCGCCGACCCATTGGCCGAAGCTGGGAGAGGAGCGCCTCAGGTCCACCGCGACATCGAATATGCATCCACTGATCGCCCGCACCAGCTTCCCCTGCGCGTGCTCCACCTGGTAGTGCAGGCCGCGCAGCGTGCCGATCCGCGAGTAGCTCTGGTTGTCCTGGACGAAACGCAGGTCCAGCCCCGCCTCGGCGAACTTCCCGGCATGCCAGAGCTCCATGAAATACCCGCGGTCATCGCCGAAGACCCGCGGCTCGATGAGGACCACGTCTGGAATGCGCTGCCGGATGAATTTCACGGCGCAGCTTCCTCGCGCAGCACCTGCAGCAGGTACTGGCCATAGCCGCTCTTGGTCAGGCCGCGGGCCAGGCGGCCCAGCTGGCGTGAATCGATGAAACCCATCCGGTAGGCCACTTCCTCGACGCAGGCGACCTTGAGCCCCTGCCGCTCCTCGACGATGCGCACGAAGTTGCCCGCGTCGAGCAGCGAGTTGTGCGTGCCCGTATCCAGCCAGGCAGTGCCGCGTCCGAGTTTCTCCAGGCGCAGCTTGCCCCGGCGCAGGTACTGCCGGTTGACGTCGGTGATCTCGAGTTCGCCGCGTGCCGAGGGCTTCAAGTCGCGCGTGACCCGCACGACGTCGCGGTCGAAGAAGTAGACGCCGGTGATCGCGAAATTCGACGGCGGCCGGGCTGGCTTCTCCAGGATGTCGATGACGCGACCACGCGGTCCGAAGGCCGCCACGCCGTAACGCTCCGGGTCGCTGACGTAGTAGCCGAAAATCGTCGCACCCGAGGTGCGCGCGGCTGCGCGCTGCAGGGTTACCGAGAGATCCTGCCCATAGAAGATGTTGTCGCCGAGAATCAGCGCCGACGGGTTACGGCCGATGAAGTCGGCCCCGATCAGGAACGCCTGCGCGATGCCCTCTGGCTTTGGTTGCTCGGCATAGTCGATGGAGATGCCCCACTGGGACCCGTCGCCGAGCAGGTCGCGAAAGGCAGCCTGGTCGCGCGGGGTCGATATCAGCAGGAACTCGCGGATGCCCGCCAGCATCAGCGTGGACAATGGGTAATAGACCATCGGCTTGTCGTAAACAGGCAACAGCTGCTTGCTGACCGCCATGGTCACCGGGTGCAGGCGCGTGCCGGCGCCTCCGGCGAGGATGATGCCTTTCCTGGATGGTGTTCTTTTCATTGGCTAACGGCTGCGTCACTTTTGAACGTCACATCGTAACTGCAAGGACTGTTGCAGGACAGCGAACGAGCTGGCAATCGAGCAGGACAAGGTGACCGCATATACTCAAGTGGTAGTTATGTCGAATTCGATTGCGCCGATACCCGTGCTCGCGGTCGCTGTCCGTTACCATTGCCCCATGTATCCCGCAGTCGCCGCAACGGACCCTTCGTATGCTGCCCTTTCACCGGACGATGTGCGCCTGATCGAGCGCATCGATAGCGTTCCAGCAGCCTGATCATGCTGATTCTGGAACTGTTGAAGCATGCGGCTTCAGGCGACTCACGGCCGGACCCCGGACCAGTGTTGCGCGAACTGCGACGGGCGTCAGCCCGGGAATTCAACTGGGCGATCGACGCAGGACTCGGACCACTTCTTTACCATTGGACACACGACCACCACGCGACGCTTCCGGCGGACAGGCAGGCGATCCTGCACAGCGCCCACTTGACCGAGCTGGTACGCAACGAATTCATTCGCGATTGCGCGCAGCAAGTGATTGTTGCGGCGACCGCTGTCGGCGCCGAGGTCACTCTGCTCAAGGGCATCTCGATCAGCGACCAGTACTACCCGAAGCCTCACCACCGAAAGATGTCCGACATCGACGTGCTGGTGCCGGTCGAATTGTATTCAGCCATCGAATCAAACCTGTTGCGCCGGGGCTTTCTGCGCAGTCTCGACGAGCATGGCCCGGAAATGCATCATGGACCTCCGCTGCATGACCCGCAGCGCCAGACATGGGTCGAACTTCACCACGCCTTGTTTCCAGCATCGTGCGAGTTGCTGTCGGGAAATACGTTCGAAATCGGCCATGTTAGTCAGCAGTCAGTCGCCTCGGAATTCAACGGGCTACCGGTAAAGCGACTGTCGGACGAGCTGCAATTGGTCTACATCGCATCATCCTGGGTCTGGGACCTGACCCTCTGCGGGGTCCACCCCAGCTTCGTCATTGCACTCTTCGACGCGGTGTACCTGCAACGTGCCGCGCGGACCAGCCTTGATTGGGATCGCGTGCTGACGATTGCCGGCAATGGCATGGCCAGTTCATCGCTTTACGTGCTGCTGAGCTACCTGGTTCGGCATGGTCTCTGCGAAGTGCCCGTACTGGCGAGACTCGCCTCACAGCAACGCCTGGTTGGCCATTACGAACTGCGAGCGATGCACGCGATGCTGGATCGTTATCTCACAGGCGGTCGGCCTTGGCCCTGGCCGCTGCCACCGCCGGTGCCGGGGCGATACGATCTTCGGCGCCAGCTTCGCAAGCGGCTGCTGAGTCAGTAGCTGTTTCGTCCGTGCACGACAATCCAAGCCGTCATTGCGATGATCTTGACATCGAGCCAGGGTGACCAGTTGTTGACGTAGTAGAGGTCATGCTCAACCCGCTGTCGGAGATGTTCCTCGTCCTCCATTGTGCCGCGGAAACCGTTTACCTGGGCCCAGCCCGTGATACCCGGTTTTACCTTGTGGCGAATCGAATAGCGGTCGACCACGTCCTCGCACAGGCGTCCCCCGGCCGTCGTTCGAAGCGCGTGCGGCCGAGGCCCGACAATCGACATCTCGCCCCGTAACACATTAATGATCTGCGGCAACTCATCCAGGCTGGACCGACGCATGAATCGACCAAGGCGCGTCACACGGGGGTCGTTCCGCTCGGTGAGGCGAACGCCGGCGGCATCGGCTTCTGCATGAGACATGCTGCGAAACTTCCAGACCTCGATTACCTCGTTGTTGAAGCCATAGCGATTCTGCCGGAACAGGACCGGACCCGGGCTCTCCAGCTTGATCAGCGCGGCAATCAGGAAAAACAGTGGCGCCGCAAACACCAGCACCGCCGCCGAAAACAGCAGGTCAAAGACCCTCTTGCCGATCGCGTCCCAGCCGGCCAGCGGCTTTTCGAACGCGTTCCACATCGGCACGCCGAATTGATGACTCGTGCGAGCCTGAAGCATTTCTTCGACGAACAACTCCGGGCACAGGCGCACGTTGGCTGGCAGGACGGAGAGGGAGCCCATGACGGCACGGAGCCGATCTTCCGCACCCCAAGGCAGCGCGACCAGGACCTCGTCCAGGGTGTGCACGCGCCCCCACGCAATGAGATCCTGGAGGTTTCCCATGACCGAATAGCGGCCGAACGTCGGCCCAACCCTCGCCAACCGATCATCGAAGATTCCCACGATGTGGTTCCAGGGCTCTTCCAGGCGTTCAATGCGCTCGATGAGCTTGCGCGCCTGGTCGGTCGCCCCGTAGATCAGAATGCGTCGCCCGAGCCGCCCGGAACGCGCCAGCGATCGGATGAACGCGGCGACCGCCATCCGCCCGAGCACGACGATGCAGATCGCACTCGCGAGCCACGCAAACGCCCAGACTCGGGAGTAATCGCCAGATATCTTTAGCGCGAATCCGGCTGCCGTCAGCACGAGGAACACGCCGCCTAGAATTGTCGCCAGCCTGAGGATCTGCCGTTTCGGATCGACGATCGCATTGAATCGATAGAGCCCCGCCGAGTTCATGCCGAGCACGGCCAGGAGCGTAAACAGGAGCCCGATGGCGAGAGTCTGCGACAGGTCCGCCATGAAACCTGAAACGTAAAGGCCGTGAACCATCAGGCCGGTCGCAAGGATGCCCGCGACGTCCGCCAGCAACACGACGCCGGCGAAGAAACCGGAGGACAGCGGGCTGGGCACGCGACCTGCCCGGCTGATCTCCGCGGCTGTCTGTCGGATCGCGTTTTCGCTGCTCGCCACTGCCTCGAGTTCCTCGTCGTTTGGCATTCAATCTAGCCGTGGATTATTACACGGCGGTGATGCTGCGCGGACCGCACCCATGACGCCGCCGAGACATAACATAACGTCAAGCTGGCGCTTTGCAGGCTGTACTGCATGCCGCGGTCAGTGCGCTCGAAACCTGTACCAAGTCCAGATCCGACATCTGCGGATAGAGCGGCAGGACGATGCACTGATCCTGGGCTTCCTCGGAGTTGCGGAGGCATTGTCCACCTGAGATCGAGGCGTAGGCGGGCTCGCGATGACTGCACATGATGCCGCGCCGAGTAGCGACGCCCGCATCAAGCATCGACTGCATGACGGCCCGCTGGTCGCAACTGTCCGGCAGTCGCACGCAGAAGCTCTGCCAGTTACTCCGCGCCGTGACCGGTTCCAGCGGCAGCCCCAGGCCGGGAATGGCAGTCAGCAGCACACGATACCGATCAGCGATCTCGCGACGTCTCGACACGACCTCCGGAAGTCTCTTCAACTGCTCCCGGCCCACGGCCGCTTGGATATCGGTCATCCGGTAGTTGAAGCCGACGATCGGGTATTCCTCGAAAATCACCTGGTTCGAGCCGTGCCGGACCGTGTCCGGAACGCTCATGCCGTGCTGTCGCAACAGCCTGAACTGGCGGTCCCATTCAACGTTCGCAGTCGTAAGCATCCCGCCATCACCGGTGCTCATGACCTTGCGCGGATGAAACGAGAAGCAGGCGATGTCCCCGTGCGGCCGGCCGACGCGTTCCCAGCGGCCCTGCCAGAGCAGCTCGCTGCCAATCGCGCAGGCTGCGTCCTCGATCAGAGGCAAACCGTGACTGCGCGCGACCGCCAGTATCTTCGGCATGTCGCAGGGCATGCCCATCTGGTGGACGGTCAAGATGGCGCGCGTGCGCGGTGTAATCGCGCGTTCAAGCTGTTCCGGATCCATGTTGAACGTATCCGGCCTGACGTCCACGAACACCGGCGTCGCCCCGCAGTAACGAATGGCGTTTGCCGTGGCTATGTACGAATGGCTGACCGTGACGACTTCGTCGCCACACTGGACGCCAACTGCCAGCAACGCCAGGTGCAGCGCGGTCGTGCAATTCGAAACCGCGCACGCGTGCGGCGCATCGACAAAAGCGGCGAACTCGCGTTCGAACGCGGCGACCTCCGGCCCCTGCGTGATCCAGCCGCTGAGGATGACGCGTCGTGCTGCGTCCGCCTCGCGTTCGTCCATCACAGGCTTGATGATCGGGATCACGTATGCACCCTGTCGCGATTCGCGCGCCACCAGTCAACGAGTCGTGTCAACCCATCCTCGAGGCCGACCTCGGCCCGGAACCCGAGCATGCGCTCGGCCTTGGCGGTATCTGCCAGACGGCGCGACACAGGATTCACTTTGCGCTCAGGGCCGTACTCGGGGCTAAGGCTGGAACCCATCACCTTGAGCAGTGCCGAGGCGAGTTGATTGAGACTGGTCTCGGTACCGCTGGCAACGTTGAACACCTCGTCTGACACATCGGACGCCAGTGCCGCGATGTTCGACTTAGCCACGTCGTCGATGTAGACGAAATCCATCGTGGCGCTACCATCACCCAGTATCAGCGGCGATTGCCCGGCCGAGATGCGCTCCATCCAGCGGATCAGCACCTCCGTGTACTTGCCGTGGATGTCCATCCGCGGTCCGTAGACGTTGAAATAGCGCAACGCAACGTAGGGCAGGCCGTACATGTCGTTGAACGAGCGCAACAGTCCCTCGAGCATGATCTTGCTCGCACCGTACCAGGTGCGGTTGTTGTAGGGATGGTGGTCCTCGCGGGTCGGGAACGAGTCGGCGAGACCGTAGATTGACGCCGAAGACGCGGCGACGACCTTTTTCACGCCCGCGGCATGAGCCGCCTCGAGTACCGTGTAGCTGCCGTCGCACATGACTTCGAGCGCTTCGCGCGGTTCAGCGGCGCATGCAGTGATGCGCAAGGTGGCCATGTGAATGACTGCGTCCATGCCCTGGCTTGCCTTGTGCATGGCCTTGACGTCACGAATGTCCTCACGCAACAAGGTCACGCGTGAGTCCTTCAATATTTCACTGACGTTCGCGAGCGTGCCGCGGCTCAGGTTGTCCACGATGACGATCTGCTCCGGCGCATGGTCACGCAGCAGCAGGTCGATCGTGGTCGAGCCCACCAGCCCGCACCCGCCAGTGACGAGAATCCGGGAACCGTCGATCTTCATTCGTGCATCTCTCTCGCCGCACTCTGCGGCCGTAATTCACCGGGGCAATCAGATCTTCCGAGCCGGGTTCCCGGCCACCGTCGATTCGGCCGCCACGCTTCGGATCACGTTGCTGCCAAGGCCAATCAAGGCCCGCTCACCGATCTCGACACCGTTCATGATCGTAGCGCCGCTACCGATGTAGCAGTTCTGCCCCACGGTGACGCCTCCGGCCAGCAATACGCCAGAGCCGACCAGGGTCCAGTCTCCGACGGTCACGTCGTGGTTAATCACCGAGTTCGGAAGGATGCAGACATGGTCACCAATCACCGCGTTGCTCGTGATCACGACACCTGCCATCACCAGCACGTTGCGACCAATACGCGCCAGTGGTGATATGTGCGCGCTCGGGTGAATCACGCGTGCGTATCGGTCCAAGTCCACGCCGAGGCCCTCGATCAATGCACGCCGGCCGCGATAGGACGCAGGACTTCCCGGCACCGCCAACACATTCGCCGCGGCGTGCTCCTGCAGCGCCGTCCGTGGAAGGACCCGATGGCCGAATGTCAGCGTGCCCTGCTTGGCCGGCGTGTCGTCAACGAAACCGACCAGCCGATGAGCGTCGCCCAGGCAGTCGAGCGCCTCGACCGCGTTCCCGTTGCAGGGAAAGATCAGCAACGGCACTGGTACCTGGGTCGCCATGGCAGTCGTGGTTCAACCTGAACTCGTCGTTCAAGCAGTTCTTGCGACCCGGCCAGCTGCAAGAACGCGGATGGCCGCGCTGACCTCGTCCGTCTGCGCCGCGGTCAGTTCCGGGAACATCGGCAGAGACATGACCTCGTTCGCTGCCTGCTCGGAGTGCGGGAACTGGCCAGCCTTGTAGCCAAGATCGGCGTACGCAGGCAGCAGGTGCACCGGGATCGGGTAGTGAATGCCGCTCTGGATGCCTTGCGCGCCCAGCGCGTCCATCCACGCCTGCCGATCCGCCGTGCGGATCGCATAGATGTGATAGACGTGACGATTGTGCGCCAGCGCCTCCGGGGTGGGAACGCCGCTGCCGGCGAGTGCCCGGTCGTAGCGTGCCGCGGCCGCTCGGCGGGCCTCCGTCCAGCCCTCGAGATAACGCAGCTTCACGCGCAGGACGGCGCCCTGGATGCCCTCCAGCCGGAAGTTGTAGCCCTTGAGGACGTGCTGGTATTTCTTCTCCGCACCCCAGTCACGAAGCATGCGGATCTTGCGTGCGTACTCGGCATTGTCAGTAACGACCATGCCGCCTTCGCCATAAGCGCCGAGGTTCTTGCCGGGGTAGAAGCTGAAGCAGCCCATGTCACCCATGCTGCCGGCCCGGCGGCCCTTGTACTCCGCGCCGTGCGCCTGGGCCGAGTCCTCGATCACCAGCAGCTTGTGCTTGCGTGCGATGGCGAGGATCGGGTCCATGTCGGCACATTGGCCGTAAAGATGCACCGGCATGATCGCCTTGGTGCGCGGCGTGATCGCGGCCTCGACCGCGGCCGGGTCCATCGTGAAGGTGCGCGGATCGATGTCCACCAGCACGGGCGTGGCGCCCGTGTAGTAGATCGCGGCCACCGTGGCCACGAACGTGAACGGCACTGTGATCACCTCGTCGCCCGGGCCGATATCGGCCGCCAGCAGCGCCATGTGCAGCGCGCTGGTGCCGGTATTGACGCCGACACCGAGTTTCGCGCCCGAATAGGCAGCGAACTCCTCTTCGAACTTGGCCACCTCGCTGCCGAGCGTGAACTGGCAGGAGTCGAGGATGCCCTGGATCGCGGCATTGACCTCGGTCTTGATGCTCGCGTACTGGGCCTTCAGGTCTACGAAAGGAATCACGTTGGGCTCCTTGGAAATGATGGTCGCGTGGCGCCCGGCTTACTTCGCCTGGGCCGTGCGCTGGCCGTTGTCGTATTTCCGGCGCGGCGCCTTGGACTGGCGCCGGTCACCAGCATCGCGCTGGACGTAGACGACTTCGCCCCGGCCTCGCATCGAATTCGTGGCGGCCTCGATCACCTCGACGACGCGCAGCCCGAGCTTGCCGTCGGTCTGTGGCGCCTTGGCATTGACGATGCAGTCGACGAAATGCTCGCCCTCGACGCGCAGCGCCTCGGTGCCGACCAGCTTGGGCGCCCACATGTCGCCCGTGCGGTAGCCGACGCGCATCTCCTGGATCTGCGCCGGGTCGTCGGTGAAGCTGACGCCCTTGTCGTAGACCTTTACCTTCTCGCTGGGCTCGAGGTCGTCATAGGCAATCATCTTCTGGCTGCCGCCGATCAGGATGCCCCGGACCTTGACCGGCGCGAGCCAGCTCACGTTGAGGTGGGCGATCATGCCGGAGTCGTAGAAGAGCGTGATGTAGGCGAGGTTCTCGGGGGTACCCGGGAAGTGGTTGATACCGCTCGCAGACACCGCCGCCGGGTGCTCGCCCAGCAGGAAATCGAGGATTGCGAAATCATGCACGGCGAGGTCGGAGATCACGCTGACGTCGCGCTGGAATAGGCCCAGGTTGATGCGGGTCGAATCGTAGTAGAGCATATCGCCCAGGTCGCCGGCCCTGATGATCTCGCCGATCTTGCGCACGGCACCGGTGTAGATGAACGTGTGGTCCACCAGCAGTACCAGCTTGCGCTTCTCGGCCTCCTCGACCAGCTGGCGCGCCTGGTCGGATGTCTCGGTCATCGGCTTCTCGAGCCAGAGGTGCTTGCCCGCCTTCAGCGCCGCCATTCCCAGCGTGAAATGTGTATTGACCGGGGTCGCGATCGCGATCGCGTCGATACCCGGGTCGTCCAGCAGTTCCTGGTAGTCGGTCGTGGTCTTGACCGCCGGGAAGCGTTTCTTGACCACCTCGAGCTTCCTGGGATCGAGGTCCGTCACGGCCGCGAGGTTCATCCCCGGGGTCTCGGCGAAATTTCGCACGAGATTCGGGCCCCAATATCCGTAGCCCACTACTCCGACGTTAATCACAGCTTCGCTCCTAACCTAGACCCATCGCACCAATTCTGAAGCTTTAACTGTGGCGAAACTGTGACGTACTACCGTTTTCGCGTGTCCCCGATCACCCGGGCCGGTACACCGGCCACGATCGCGTAGTCCGGCACGGACTTGGTGACCACCGCTCCGGCCCCGACCAGGGCACCCACCCCGATCGTCACTCCGGCCACGATCGTCGCGTTGGAACCGATCGAGGCCGTCCGCTTGACGATCGTGGGCTCGACGGCCCAGTCGGCCTCCGATTGCGGACTACCGTCAGGGTTCGTGGCCCGGGGAAAGCGATCATTCGTGAACATCACGCCGTGGCCGACGAAGACCTCGTCCTCGATCACCACGCCCTCGCAGATGAATGTGTGCGAGGAGATCTTGCAGCGGGCGCCCACGGTCGCGTTCTTCTGGATCTCGACGAAAGCGCCGATCCGGGAGCCGTCGCCCACCGTGCATCCGTAGAGATTGACGAGCGTGGGGTGAAAAATCTTTACGTCCTGCCCCAAGTGCACGGACTCGGCGATTGGCATGCTGATGTTCTCCGGCGATTCCACCCGCTTCCTCCAAATGAAGCGCCAGAATGCCTTTATTTTGCTGTCACCAGTCTAGCAGTCGCGGGGGCAGTATCGAGGAATATTTGCTCTAAATTATGTAATACGATCAACAGTTTACACGTTGTCGTGGTCAGGCGGCCAAGGTCAAACTCGCAGGAGATCTGCCACGTTGTCGGCAATCTTGTCCCAACTGTCGCCAGCGATGGACTCTTTCCGACGCAGCACCAAGGATTCGTCGGACTCGGCAAGCGCTTTCCTGATGTTGCCGATGAATTCGTCATGGCTCCGGCTCGCAAATACCAGGGACCTGAATTCGCCAAGCTGCTCGAAATCGGTCGTCACGATCGGAAAGCCTAACGCGAGATATTCCTTGAATTTGATCGGGTTACAAGCGCGAATCCATTCATTGTCATGCCACGGCATGATGCCGACGTCGAACTGGCTGGCGTACTGAGGCAGCCTCTCGTACGGGATCGGACCCAAGTAGGCAACATTCGGCTCGGCCAGTAGAGGCGAGATATCCATCGCCATTGGGCCTATGACCAGCAAGGTTCCAGTCGGCACTGCTCGAGCCGTCTTGATCATCAGGTCCAGGTCGACGGTGTAGTCACGCAAACCACCATAGAAACCGACAAAAGGCCGTGGCAGGTCGCGAATCTCGGCCGGGCAGGCCCCTGGCACCCTCCTTTCGCGGTCAAAGTGCGCGACGTCGACGCCGTGCCCGATGAACCGAGGATCAGATGTCGTGTCGCGTTCCCGCTCGAAGAGTGCTTGATTGACGTAAATCGTGGAGTCCGCGAGCCCGAACATTCTTGCTTCCAGTTCGCGCACGAACGCCGCATCGGCCTCCGGGAACTGCGAGAAGTCGTCCGAACGATTGAACACCGTACGAATCCACCGCCCCCTGGCAACCGCAGGCGCTGCGGTTGGAATCGTCACAAATACCGACGGTTCCCGCATGCCGAGACGTCTAGTGAGCAGCGCCACCTGCTTGGCCACCAGAAATCCGTTGATTGCTGCAAACCTTCGCGAGTACCGCGGTATGAAAAGTGGACTGTAGACCCACATGCCGCTCTGGTCGCGCTTCAGACCCTTGAGTGTGCTGGACAACTTACGTGCATAGCGTCGCAGCACAATGTCCGACTTTCCCGGCGTCGGCGTGCGCATACCCAGGCTGTTGATCCAGAGCACCGGCACCCGCCCGGCGAGTCTTCGCATGATCTGGCACTCGCTGTGGCCGCGATTGTGGTACCACCAATCGACCGCGGCGAAGCACACGACACCGTCGCAATTCGCTGGTCTGGCCGGCTGGGACGTCATTGGCTGCTCTGCCCCTCGCCAGCAATGAAACGACTGATCGCAGACAGCAATTCCGCTGACGCGTATGGACCGATACGCGACGCTTCCGGCAGTGCTCCCAGTCGATCCAACTGCTCGGAAAGCTCGTTCTCGTCCATCGCGACCATGATGCGGTTCGTCTCCTTGAATCGCCGCGCTGTTGCGAGTTGATGATCGTTGCGCTGCTCCCCCAGGCTCGCGCGGCGTGGCATCACGAGGATGGGTTTGGCTTGACTCATTGCGCTCAGAATCGAGCCCATGCCGGCGTGGGCAACAACCAGCTCGGCCTGCGCAAAGAGTCGCGCGAAATCCTGTGGACTCAGAAACGGACAGCATTCCAAGTGTTCTGGTACGAACTCGCTCGGGCCAGTTTGCGCAAAGATATCGCGACGACCTGACCGACCGGCCCAGTCGTCGACTGCGCGGACCATTCGATCAAAAGGTAATTGCGTACCGACCGTGACGAAAATCAAATGACCGCTCCAAGAAAATGCGGACCGTCCGGCGCCGCCAAGTGTGGCCACTGTGTCAACCACAGGTCGGCATGACGCCGCGCCAGACGCCCCGCCATCGACATTTCGTCCACGTTTGCGATTGAATCGACCCAGATTGCTCGCGCTCCTAACAACTTGCCAAAGCGGATCGCGAAATACCCGCAGGCAGCCCCCGTGGAAATCACCACGTCTGGCCTCTCGCGGAGCACGACAATCGCGATCCTGGCCGCCATCTGGAGCAAGCGGACCTTGTTCCAACGTGATGCATCGTTGACCGCATAGAAGCGGTGCGGGCTGACCTCGCTTCTGTATCCTTTGTCGGTCGTAAGAAACGCCACGTCATGCGCATCCACGGCCGGACGGAGGCGCTGAAGCTGGACCCAATGGCCACCGGCCGACGCTACCGCAAGTACTCGTCGCTGAGACATGACTTACAAGCTCACACCTGAATTGTGCTCCAGCATCGGAGCAAACCTATTATCGCCGTTCACGAATTAAGAATGCCGCTCGCCCCCCCCGCAGCATCTCCGGGTTGAATCAATGCCAACCGAAACTGACTCAGTTTGCGGGTCGCCAATATCTACATCTGTGCCGCGCCGCCGCTTTCGCGTACTGTCGATGACACATGCACTTCTCACCCGTAGCTGTAGCGTCGTCTGATGTGCTATGCGAGAAAAATACTGCCACGTTAGACAAGCAACATTGCGACGGGAGCCCCCCCCAAATGACCGTGCATATGTCAAATGTTCCCCGCAATCCGCATCGCCAACCCGCCTGACCACCTTTTCGACGGAGAACTGCGGCCTTAGAACACTATGCCCCATGTCGGTCCACCAGCGATAGCAAGCAGCGCGCCCCGCGCTTGGTTCAAATCCCTCACGTCAATACAATGCGATACGTTCGGCAAAATCCTAGGGCCATTACGGATAACCTGTATGGCCAAGGCTCTCGATCAGATATTCGCGCGAGATGTATTCTACCTTAGTCACCGCGGCAGACTCCGGATCCGCGAACCTGGCCAGATTGCAGGATCGGCCGATGGGATTCGCGTGCAACTGGGACCCGGACCCGGCGACCACCTGGTCCGGCACAGCTTGGCATCTTATGAATGCCCTGCGACGACATACCGAAATTGTCGACGTCGGCCCACATCTGTCCCGCTCGGTCCGGATGGTCCTAAAGGGTCTGCACGCTCGACGAATCAACGGTCAATGGGTTTCTCAATGGAAGCATTACTCTTTAACCCGACGCATCGTTTGCAGGGAAATTAATCATCATCTCGACAAGCACAGTTTAGATTCCATTATACAAATTGGCTCTCTTTGCCTGCCGAGATGCCGGTACTACATAGTCGAAGATATGTGCTTCGACATTCTGCTCGATTACTGGCAGGACGGCAGGGGCATTCCGCACTTTCCGGGATTGCGCAAACCGCATATTCAAAAGCTGAAGGAGTACCAGTCGCAGGTTCATAGCAACGCGGCTGGCATCTTTTCGCTTAGCCAATGGTATGCAGCGCGACTCATCTCTAACGGTATCTCCCCTCAGAAGATACATGTCATGTATCCCGGGACCGTCGCGTTAGGAGATACACCAAACGAAGTTGCGGTTCGTTCGGCGCCTCGAAGTCGGTTGCTATTCCTGGGAAAGGACTTTCTCACCAAGGGAGGGGATCTCGTAGTTGGCGCCTTGCAGCGCCTGGCCCGCGTAATTCCAAATGTATCGCTTACTGTGGCAGGCCCCTCCCATTGGCCACTTACCGGCGCGATTCCGGATAATGTGCGTTTTTTGGGTCGGGTACCTGCATCGCAAGTCGCCGGCCTGATCGACGCTCACGACCTGTTCGTTATGCCCTCGCGGCTGGAAGGATTCGGGATTGTCTTTGTTGAAGCTCTCTCGCGCGGCCTGCCCTGCGTCGGCAGCAATGCTTGCGCAATGCCGGAACTTATCGTACCCGGCGTCAATGGCGATCTGGTATCAACATATACTGTGGATGCTGTTGCCGATGCGATGCTCCGCACGCTGACGAACGACGCCGTGTACGCAAATGCGTACCGCGATGCGCCTGCCGTGCAACGATATTTCACATGGGATCGCGCAGCTTTGGATATCCTTGCCGCTATTTCTGGACAACCAGCCGTTCCGAGATGGCGACCAGGTCGTGCGGCGCTCTGAGAAAGAATCACCCTCCCTGGGACAGCGCTTTTAGAACTTCATGAATCTAGTTTGGAGAATTCGATCCCGACTCTCTAGTGATGCTCGGAGAAGGATTCGAGCGGCGACAGATCCGTTTGTGGGGCCCTTCGGGTCAATCCGCGGTGCCAAGACTGATGAACCGATCATGGCGCTAACTTTTGATGATGGACCGGATCCCGAATCAACGCCTCGTTTGTTAGACGTCCTGGACTGCCACGGAACTAAGGCGACGTTCTTTGTCATTGTTGATCGTGCCGAAAGAAACCATAAGATATTGGAGCGAATCATCACCACAGGTCATGAGGTGGCCTTGCATGGACTGGATCATCGGAGGCTGACGCAACTTTCCAGACGAGACTTGTTGGCACACATGGTCGCTGGCGTCGGGAGGCTTTCGGCCCTTACCGGCAGTGCGCCAAGGTGGTTCAGACCTCCTTACGGGTCCCAGAATCTTTCGAGCTTTGTAGCGGCCAGACGTCTTGGCATGAAGGTCGTGGTCTGGAGCGCGGACTGTGCGGACTGGGAGACCAGAAACGAAGCCGACATAGCTACGCTCGCCATCGCGCGCGCAACACCCGGCGGAATCCTTCTGCTGCACGATTGCCTCGCCGACAGCGAGACCCAAGATATAGCAAACCCTGGTCTTGACCGCGCCCGGGCGCTGGCAATGGTGCTACGTGGTCTGACCGACCGAGGCTTTCGGGGTGTGACCGTAGGCGAACTAGTAGATGGCCGCACTGCGCACCATACAGCCTGGTTTCGCGCCTAACGCGCCTGCCTCGTTCCGTGCATCAACCCCGGCAATCTGGCTGGATTGGAAACCGGCGTTGCGCAACCAGCTGCCGTGGTCGGGTCAGAGAGGTCCTCGCTCCCGACTGTCGCCAGGATACGTGCGTAATTGAGCAAAAACGCCTATTCCAGCGCTGCACCGGTAGGGTGCGGTAAACGTACCCGAGAGCACCGATAGATGGTTAGCCCGTCCGCTATGGGCACGACCATGTGCCGGTCACGTTGGACACATCGCATTTGATGGGAGTCAGATTCTTCATCTCACCGTTCACGATATCGACGTAATAAACGTTCTCCCACTGTGCGACGTTTACGTCCAGTAGAAAGGCACCATATCCGAAGGAGTTGCGCACAAAGTAGACGTTCTTCAGCTTCGCTGAGGCGCCCGAATAGCCATCAGCGTGAATTCGAAGCCCGTACGGCGCGCCCCAAAACAGCACATTCTCAAATACGAATGATCCGCGCCACGAATCAGCAGAAAAGAATCCCGCTGTAGCTGCACTGTTGTACCCACGGAACGTCGTATTCTTTACTGTCACAACGCCAGTAGAACCAGGGCTGTAACACTGCAATCCGTCGGCATGATCGGACCCCTGGCCCTTAACTTCGATCCACATCCAGCTTAAATTCATATTTCCGGACACACATCGAACACCCTCACGCGAATTGATTCTGATGTTGCTAAGTGTGCACGACCCGTCGCACTGAACTGAAGCCAGATTCCCCGAATCGGTGATAGAGAGATTTGATCTGCTTTGACCATTGCTGACGACAACCGCGTTTGAAGTGGTCGCTTTGCTAAAAGCCGGATCGTCCCAGCTCAGCGGGAAAATCGACCCAGTAACAATTGGATCACCTTCGATTGGCACACCATCGATTGATACGAGTACAGGGGGATTGGGAACCGCCGCAAACGATAGCGAGGAAGCCAACATCAACACGCCAGCAGCAACAACCCGAGCGATTCGGACCGGATTGCCATGGTGTTCAAGTTCATTCATTTGCCCGTACCTCGACGATCGATTCCACGAAAAAGAAAGGACGTGCCACTAACCCACCTCGCGGACGCGCGCGTGCAATCACGCACCCCCTTTAGGCAGCCGAATCGGTTCGCACTTTAGGCAACCGCCTCGATCCGAGCTAAAGCACCTTGCCACTGAGCCGTGACGGCGGCCCGCTTTCCAGGCTAGCAAACCGCCCCGTCGCGACGGGTTCTAACTCCTTACTCCGGTGACCTTGAGTCTCTGCCTCTCAACAGTTTTGCCTTCTCTAGGCACGCTGATTCAATCCGGATTTTGAATAGATCGCAAGTACCGCCTGCCGACAGCATGACGGCTGTCACGAATGCCACCTGCCTAGAATGTGCGTCATTTCACATGAAGCCTGCACTTCCCAATCAGAACCTTGTCGACCTTTACTACTCTATTTGCCGATCTACGACATGTGCC
>CAVSZK010000003.1:0-32812 GCA_963732415.1 uncultured Gammaproteobacteria bacterium | reverse complement strand
AGATCTACCTGTTCCCGAACTCGCACGCAGGCTATTACCCGGGCGCGAAGATGATCGGGCTGAAGGTTCTGTTCCGGAAATCCGACGGGCGGGTACTTGGTGCCCAGGCACTCGGCGAGGACGCAGCGGCCGTCGACAAGCGCATCAGCGCGCTCGCCGTGGCCATCCAGATGCGCGCGACGGTCTACGACCTGGAGGAAGCCGAACTCTGCTATGCGCCGCAGTTCGGCAGTGCCAAGGACGCCGTCAACTTCGCGGGCATGGTTGCCGCGGACGTGCTGCACGGCGACATGCCGCTCGCCCACTGGGAGGATATCGAGGGCACCTTCCTGCTCGACGTGCGCCAGCCGGTCGAGCTGGTTGTGGAGAGCGTACCCGGTGCGGTCAACATTCCGCTCGGCCAGCTTCGCGCACGGCTGGACGAACTGCCCCGCGACCGGGAGATACGGGTCATCTGCCGCTCCGCCCAGCGCGCCTACTACGCGACGCGCATACTGCTGCAGAACGGCTTCAAGGCACGGAATATCTCAGGCGGCATGCTGGCGCGCGCGATGCGCATGCCGGATTGACGCCATCGGCCGCGACTGGCGCGCTCCCGAGCACCGGCCTTGAGCACGAAACGTAGGACGCGAGCCATGACCCAGCATACGACGGGGCCGAACACCAGCCAGCCCGGCGCCCCGGCGCTGCGACTCGACCTGATCGCCGGCCTGACCGCGGCGGCGGTGGTCCTGCCCAAGGCCATGGCCTACGCGACCGTGGCCGGCCTGCCCGTCGAGGTCGGCCTCTACACTGCCTTCATCCCGATGGTGATCTACGCACTGCTCGGCAGCTCACGGGTGCTGAGCGTAAGCTCGACCACGACGCTGGCGATCCTGGCCGGCACTCAGCTCGGCCTGGTCGTTCCGGACGGCGACCCGGCCCGGATGATCACCGCCACGGCCACCCTGACCGCCATGGTGGGCGCATTCCTGATGCTGGCGTCGGTGCTGCGCCTCGGATTCGTCGCCACCTTCATCTCCACGCCGGTCCTCACGGGCTTCAAGGCGGGGATCGGCCTCGTGATCGTGCTCGACCAGGTACCGAAGCTGCTCGGCATCCACATCGACAAGGCGGGTTTCTTCCGTGACCTGCTCAGTGTCTTCCAGCATCTGCCTGGCACTTCGCTGCTGACACTGGCAGTGGCCGGCGGCACGCTGCTGGTGCTTTTCGGCATGGAGCGCGTGTGGCCTCGTGCCCCAGCGCCACTGGTCGCCGTCGGAGGCGCCATCGCCGCGTCGTGGTACTTCGCCCTGCACGCGCAGGGGGTGGCCACTGTTGGCCTGATTCCGCAGGGGTTCCCGTCCGTCACCATGCCGGACCTGGCGCTGGTCACGGCGCTGGTGCCGGGCGCGCTGGGAATGGCGCTGATGAGTTTTACCGAGTCGATTGCCGCCGGTCGCGCCTTTGCGCTGACCGACGACCCCACCATCAACCCGAACCGCGAATTGCTCGCGACCGGGGCGGCCAATCTCGGCGGTGCGCTCACGGGCGCAATGCCGGCCGGCGGTGGTACCTCACAGACCGCAGTGGTGCGCAATGCCGGCGGCGGCTCCCAGAAGGCTTCGCTGGTGACAGCCGGCACCGCGGCGGCGACCATGCTGCTGCTCGCGCCGCTGCTCGGCCTGCTGCCCAACGCGACACTCGCAGCGGTCGTGATCGTCTACTCGATCGGCCTCATCCAGCCCGCGGAGTTTCGCAACGTCCGCCGGGTGCGCACGATGGAATTCCGGTGGGCGGTGATTGCCTGTCTCGGCGTGCTGGTGTTCGGCACGCTGAAGGGCATCGTCGTCGCGATCATCGTCTCGATGCTTGGACTGGCCAGCCAGGCCGCCAACCCGCGCGTGCATGTCATCGGTCGCAAGCGGGGCGCCGACGTATTGCGGCCGCTCTCGCCGGAGCACCCGGACGACGAGACGTTCGATGGGCTGCTGATCCTGCGCCCCGAGGGACGGCTGTTCTTCGTCAATGCCCAGGACGTGTCAGAGCAGATAGGACAGCTGACGTCGAAGTACAAGCCGCAGGTGGTGGCGCTGGACTTGAGCCGCGTCCCGGACCTCGAGTATTCGGCGCTGCAGATGCTGATGGAAGGCGACAAACGCGCCACGGAGCGCGGCGCTACCGTGTGGCTGGTCGGGCTGAATCCGGGCGTGCTCGAGGTCGTGCGACACTCCGGGCTGGACCGTCAGCTTGGACCCGAGCGGATGCTTTTCAACGCCCGTGCGGCTATTGAGCGCTACCAGGGGATGCAGGCGGCGGGCGGCACCTCGCCGCCCACAGCTGCGTCGTGATCAGAAGCGTTCCTTCACGTACTTGAACGGGTAGTTCGCCGCCTTGTAGCGCCCGACCTTGCGCTTCGGAAGCTTGACCTTCTCCGACCGCGGGGCCTTGTAGGGGATCTGCTCGAGCAGGTGGCTGATGAGGTTCAGCCGCACGCGCTTCTTGTCCTCCGACCGCGCCACGTACCACGGCGCCCACGACGTGTCGGTGGCAGCGAACATTTCGTCGCGCGCCTTCGTGTAGTCGTCCCAGCGATCGTAGGACTTCAGGTCCATCGGCGAGAGCTTCCAGATCTTGCGGCCATCATCGACCCTGCTGCGCAGTCGCCGTTCCTGCTCCTCCGGGCTCACTTCCAGCCAGTACTTGAGCAGGATGATCCCCGATTCGATCATCAGCCTCTCGAACAGCGGCACCACCTGCAGGAATCCCTTTGCCACTTCCTCGCTGCAGAATCCCATCACGCGCTCGACGCCAACCCGGTTGTACCAGCTGCGGTCGAATATCACGACTTCGCCCGCGGCCGGAAAGTGCGGCATGTAGCGCTGCCCGTACATCTGCGATTTCTCGCGCTCGGTCGGCGCAGGCAGCGCGATGACCCGGAACACCCGCGGGCTAACCCGCTCGGTGATCGCCTTGATCGTCCCGCCCTTGCCCGCGCCGTCGCGCCCCTCGAACACGACGCACACCTTGAGGCCCTTCAGCTTGACCCACTCCTGGAGCTTGACCAGCTCCACGTGCAGGCGTTTCAGTTCCTTGGCATATTCCTTGCTGGACAGCCGCGCATCCGCGGCATCGGCCGCCGCTTTTGGCTTCGACTTCGCCTTTCGCTGTGACTTAGCCTCAGGCTTCGACTTCGCCTCCAGTTTCTTCTTGCCGGCCATGACTCTCTCCGTGGATCCGTAATCGCGCCCTGAGGACATAGTACTCCTGTGCACCCCCGACGTTGGCTCAATCGGTCTGTAGCGATCGATCAATACTCGTAGAACATCGCCTGGATGCGCTTCGGGTCGCTTGTCTTCGTCAGCGCGAGCTGCAACAGTACGCGTGACTTCGGAGGATTCAATTCGCCCGAGGCGACAAATCCCATCTCGTCGTCGTTGACCTCGTTGTTGCGAAGCGTCAGCCCCATTGGCAGTCTCGTGCTGCGCACTACGACCACACCGTTCTTCGCAAGCTTCCTCAGCACCTCCAGCGCCTGGCTCGTCATGTTGCCATCGCCGACGCCGGCGACGACGATCCCCTTCGCGCCGTTCTTCGCCGCGGCTTCTATCAGGTCCGCGCTCATGTTGGCGTGCGCATAGATGATGTCGACGCGCGGCAGCGTGTCGAGCCCGTCCACCGAGAACTCCGTGGCCGAACCAATCTTCTTGTTCATCGGTTCGAACCATTCCACCGTGCCGGTGTGCACCAGGCCGGCCGGTCCACGGTTGAGACTGTGGAACGTCTGCACGCTGGTCGTGTCGGTCTTCACGACGTTACGCGCATAGTGGAATTCGTCGTTCAGCAGGACCAGCGTGCCCTTGCCCTTGGCGCGCGCGTCCGCGGCCACCGCCACGCCGTTGTAGATGTTTCCCGGGCCGTCAGCGCTGATCGCCGTCGCGGGGCGCATCGACCCGACCATCACCACCGGCTTGTCGCTCTTGACCACCAGCGTGAGGAAGTACGAAGTCTCCTCGAGCGTGTCGGTACCGTGCGTGATCAGCGCCCCGTCCACGTCGGCCGACGCAAGGACCTCGTTGGTGCGCTTTGCGAGCTTCAGCCAGATCTCGTCGTTCATGTCCTGGCTGCCGATATTGGCAACCTGCTCGCCGGTGATCACCGCGAGCTTGCCGAGGTTCGGCACCGCGTTGATCAGCGAATTGACGTCGTATGCACCCGACTTGTAGCCGTAGTCCGTGGCACTTGCCTGGGCGCCAGCGATCGTGCCACCGGTGGCCAGGACCCGTATCCTGGGCAACCCGTCGGCCGCTGCAAGACCGCTGAATGTGAGGACTGCGGCGAGACTGATCGTCAGAAGCCCATGTTTCATGTTGCTTACCCTTTCCAGGTCGGCCGGCGTGGCGCCGGCACTGCCAACGGTCGTCTCGTTGCCGTTACTTCCCGCGACTCGTCGGCGTTACCGCGTACGGATTGCCGCCGAGAGCGTTCGATACAGCTGCAATCGCCTTCTGTGCCTTGACGCTGTTACCGGCTGCATCGAGCGGCGGCGAGATCACGGCGATGCCGAACTTGCCGGGGGAGACCGCGATGATGCCGCCGCCCACGCCGCTCTTGCCGGGCAGCCCCGTGGTGTAGAGCCACTTTCCGGAATCGTCGTAGAGGCCTGCGGTGGCCATCACGGCCAGCACGTTCGGCACGTACTTCGACTGCAGCACGACCTTGCCGGTGACCGGGTTGGTGCCGCCGTTGGCGAGCGTGCCCGCCATGGTCGCGAGGTCTCTGGCGTTTACGCTTACCGAACACTGCTCCGTGTAGATGTCCGTCGCGCGCAGTGGATCAGACTTGATGTGCCCATACGCATACATCAGCATCGCGATCGCCTGGTTGCGCTGGTTGGTCTCCGATTCGGACTTGAACACTTCCTGGTTCACGCCGAGTTGGCGGCCGGCGAAGTCGCTGTAGTAAGACAGTATCTTGTTCCAGATCTCGTCCCGCGTGCTCCCGGCCACCATGCTGGTCGCCGTGATCGCGCCAGGGTTGACCATGGCGTTCATCTCGGCGCCCTTGTACTGCTCGACCGCGTTGATCGAGTTGAATACCTGGCCGGTAGCGTCCACGCCCATGTTGGTCTCGATCGCGGCCGGTCCCTGCTCCTCGATCACCTTTGCCATCGTGAAGACCTTGGAGATCGACTGGATCGAGACCTCGGAGGTCACGTCGCCCTTGGTATAGACGCGGCCGTCCGCGGTCACCAGCACGATGCCGAAGATGTTCGAGTCCACCTTCGCAAGCGCCGGGATGTAGTCCGCGTTTGCGCCTTCCTTCAGGTCCTTGAACTGCGCATAGGCCGAATCGAGCGCTGCCTGGATACTCGCCGACGACAATGCATCCGCTCCGGCAGTCTTGCGGGCCAGTGCCGGAGTGGATATGGCAGCCATGACAATCGCCATCAGCATAGCGGCGAAGGTCGAAAAGTAATTCCTGCTGATCATGTGTATCTCTCCCTAATCAGAATGTCTTTCCCCAGCTGTACTTGACCGAGAACTGGATACGGGTGTCGTCCTGGGTCGAGCCGTCCTTGTAATCGAGATCGCCCCACAACACTTCGCCACCCATCATGACGTTGGGCACCGGGTAGTACAGAAGGTTCACCGAGGTGTACTGGCCTTTCTTGTACGTGTCCGGCGTCTGCCAGTTGGTGTTGTCCACGTACGTCGTGCTGTAGCCGAGCGAGGTCGAGAATTTCTCGTTCCAGTAGTGATCGTAGTAAGCGACGATGCCGGTGAGCGGCACCGCCTCGGCCCGGGCGTTGCCGTTGGGATCCGTCTCGGTCGGAAGCGGCCCCTGCGGCGCGAGGTCCATGCCGCCGTCGTTCATGTAGCTGGCAATGCCGTGGCCGTATACGTACTGCCACAGGATCTTGTCCTTGCCGATGGTGTTGATTGTGCCGCTCAGGTTCATGCCCCAGCCGGTCACGCTGCCCTTCGGCTTGTTGTTCTGCGAGCCCTTGGTGTCGTAGCCGAGGTCGCGCAGGATGCCCGCGACCTGCACGTGGCCCCAATCCCCCGACGTGCGCCAGTGCGCCACCAGGTTCGGCACCTTCTCGTCGCTCTGGATATTGTCGCCGAGCGTCGGGTCGATCTCGCGGATCTGGCCCGGATCGACGTCGTTGCTCGGCTCCTCGATGCCGATCGCGAAAGAGCTGTGCTCGGTTCGCCACGGCGTCCATCGGATCTGCACGTTGCGCCAGAACACCATTCCGGCCGGTCCCCAGTAGTCGATCACATTGGGGAAGACATCGATGTCCATGAAGATGCTGTTGGTCTGGCCGACCAGCAGCGAGCCCCACTCGCCATAGGCGTGGCGCAAGCGGAACGTCGTCTGGCCCGCATCCGATCCCACGCCGAACAGATCGAACGAAAACTCGAACTTGATCGGATCGTGTCCCTCGGCGGTCGGCATCGTGCCCTTGACGCCGAAGCGGCTCTGCTTGACCGACACGCTGGCCTGGCCGTCGCTGCCGTAGATGCCCTCGGGATTGGCGATCTTGGAAGGCCGAAAGGCATCGTCCCAGTCCGGGTTCATCCGTCCGAAATCATAGATGGCGTCAGCCTGGGCAAAGCCGAATATCTCGAAAGACTTGTCGGTGTCTGCGGCCCGCGACGTGGCAGTTGCACCTGCCGACAACAGGACAACGCTCACCGCCTGAGCGAGGATTCGCACGCCCGATTTCGTAATGGACGCCATTTGAGGACTCCTTGGTAGCAATATCGACCTGACACGTAAACCGCAGCACAACAGGCCATGCGGTAAAGAAACGCTTGGACATATTGGAACATGCGGACCGGATCGACGCTGCAAGTCTTGAGACATCCAATGGACATTCCTGGACAGTATATTTTCGCCCATTGCGCACTACCCTAGTAGATCCTTCCAAGACCAGGTATCGCCGGCCAGCAACGCGGTTCGGCCGCAGCGTAGCAACTCGCGCCGGCAACTCGGTGGCCTGCATGACAGCCAGCTAACCGGTCGGCGGCGCAGCTGCATCGACCCGGTCGCTGGCCACCCAGTTGTCGAGCAGCGTGTAGCCGACCGCAAGCACCACCGGTCCCACGAATATGCCGACGATGCCGAAGGCCACCAGGCCGCCGACCACGCCGGCGAAGATCAGCAGCAACGGCAGGTCGGCCCCGCGGCGGATCAGCACCGGCCTCAGGAAGTTGTCCATCAGGCCGACCACCAGCGACCAGACGAGCATGAAGATCCCCCAGCCGATGCCGAGATTGAAGTACACCCACGCCGTGGCCGCCAGCAGCACAAGGATCGGCCCGATCTGCGCGATGCAAAGTGCAAACATGATCGCGGTCAGCACCGCGGCGAACGGAACGCCCACAATCGCGAGCCCAATGCCGCCGAGCGCCGACTGCACCAGCGCGGTGACGACGACTCCGAGCGCCACCCCACGGATCGCCTGGCCGGCCAGCACCACCATGCGTTCGCCCTGCTCGCCGGCAAGACGCTGCCCGAATCGCCGCACCCACCTGCCCCACGACTCGCCACCGGCATAGAGGACGGCCGACAGGGCCACGATCACCACGAACTGCAGGATGACGAGCGCGAAGCTGCCCGCCTGCTGCGCAAACCAGGTTGCCGCGGAACGTACGTACGGCTGCGCCTTCACCATCAAGTCGGCCATGCGACTGCTTGCCAGCTGGTTCCACGCCGCCACTGCACGCTCGCCCGCCAGTGGCACGTTGCCGACCCACTCCGGAGCAGCGGGCAACTGTGCGTTCGGGAGGCGCTCGATCAATGCGACAAAGTCACCCGTGTGCCCGAGGATCGAATACAGCGCGACGCCGAGCGGCACGATCAGGACCGCGAGCAGGCCGAGGGTCATCACTGCGATTGCCGGGGCCCGGCGCCCCCCGAACATGCCCTCGAGCCGGCGCATCATCGGCCAGGTCGCCACGACGATCATCGTCGCCCAGATGAAGGCCGGGAGGAACGGCGTCAGGATCCAGAGCGATCCGGCAATCAGTCCGCCGATGAACAGCACGGACAGTGTGATGCGGGCAAGGTCAGAGCGCTGGCTGTTCATTCATGCACCTCGATCTCGACGTGACTGCGGCGTTGCTTGCTGCAACCGGACCCGCCTGCTTCGATCCGAACGCTGGTGGGGAATCATGCCAGCGATCGCCTGCGTCGTGCGCAATACCGAGCACCAGCATGAAAGCCCGGCCGGGTCGTCCTGCAATCGCCGGAGCGGTACTGGCTCCGGATCGCGGCGTCCTCGACCAGCCTAGGCACATGTCACAGTCCGCCGGCCGCGGTCGCCGCGCAATAATGCCCGGGCCGCAGCAGGGAAATTCCGCGGCCGGATTCCGCGACCACGGCCCCGCCGCTTCGGCAGGAGGCCTCGATGAATCCGAAGATCCCCAACGAACACCTGGTTTCCCGCCGCAATGTGCTGGCCGGGTCCGCGACCCTGCTCGCGGGAGGCGGCATCGGTGCCGGGCTGACCGCACTTGCGGCCGACGCCGCCACGCCAGTGGATGCGCCCCCGCTGCCGTGGAAATGGGTCAAGCTCGATCCGCTCGAGGCCGGGCGGCGCGCCTACACCTACTACAAGGAGCGGGGCGGCTGCGGTACGGCCTCGTACCTGAGCCTGCTCAGCCTGCTGAAGGAGAAGGTCGGCTATCCGTGGACGACGATGCCCGACATGATGATGGCCCATGCGGCTGCTGGGTTCGGCGGTCACGGTACGCTCTGCGGCGCGCTGGCCGGTGCATCCACCATCATCAACATGGTCACGTTCGGCGAGAAGCGCGAGCCGTACCAGCAGAACAACCAGATTATCGACCGGCTCTTCTGGTGGTACACCGAGCAGGACTTCCCGCCCACCCGGTTCGATGACCTCTCGCCGAAGCCGAACCAGATCAAGGCGAAAGCCATGTCGCCGCTGTGCCACACGTCCGTGTCGAAGTGGGTGGTCGCGGCCGGCACGACGATCAAGTCCGAGGACAAGATAGAGCGCTGCGCAAAGGTAGCCGGCGAGGTCACCTACACGGTGACGATGGCCATGAACGAGTTCTTTGCCGGCGACTGGACGCCCCCGGCCTGGAAGCCCTCGGAGGAAACCGAGCACTGCGTGCGCTGCCACGGACCCGACCTGGCGCTGCAGAAGGCGCGCAAGTGGAACCAGCAGGGGCACATGGAGTGCCTGATGTGTCACACCGAGCACACGATGTGAACAGGTCCGCGGTCAGGGCATGAGCCATCTCGACCCAGGTCCTGCCACGCTCGCTTTCAGAATCTTGTTTCAGCGGCCGCGATGCCGACCCGCTCGCTCACCCGCAACACTGAAAGTCTTCAATCTGGTCAGGTTCGCACGTCGACTTCGACGCCCACGGATATCAGTCTTGGGGCTGAGGCCGGCCTTGTCACCGGCAGTTAATGTAACTACAGTAACCTGCGCGAATAACCTTCGATCCGACGAAGCGGACACGCACCCTGGCCGATCGTGGCCTTGACTTCAATGATGCCGCCAGCGTGTTTGCGGGCACGACCGTGGAGATCGAAGACACGCGCAGGGAATATGGAGAGCACCGGATCATCTGTTACGGGCTCTTGTCCGGGCGCCTGGTGGTCGTTGGTTACACGCCGCGAGGAAGAGTTCGACACGTATTCAGCATGAGGAAAGCCAATGACCGTGAGAAAGAACGGCTCGCCCGGTACTTTGAAATCGAACCTGGCGAAGGTTGATACCCACACCATCCGACGTGCCGAATACGCAGAATTGCCGGCCCTGACGGATGAGATGCTCGCTCGCGCGGTGGTGAACAGGGGCGGCCGTCCAAAGTCTCCCAGTCCGAGAAAGCTGATAACGCTTCGCTTGCCGGCACGGGTAATAGAAAGGTGGCGGGCGACGGGTCCGGGCTGGCAGACACGAATGGCGGACCGACTCAGTCGTGGGCCGGCAACTGCGGCGACGTTGTCCAAGCCCTGAGGCGCTCGCTTTTCGGATCCTGTGTCGGCAACACGAATGCCGTCGCCGCTGGCGACGGCAGGGTCTCCGCCGATCAGCGCCTGCGGAAGAAGTTCGGCCGCGACGAGGCCATCGCCGGGCGCTCGTCCTTGTGACGGAAGTTGATGCGGCCCTTGGTTAGGTCGTATGGCGACATCTCGAGCGTCACCTTGTCGCCGGCAAGGATCCGGATACGGTGCTTGCGCATCTTCCCCGACAGGTAGGCGGTTACTTCGACGCCGTTCTCGAGCGTGACCAGGAAACGCGTATCCGGCAGCACCTGGCTCACGGTGCCCTGCATGTCGATCAGTTCTTCCTTGGCCAAGCTCATCACCTTGATAACCAGCGGGGTGCCGTTGACAGTGAGATGAACGGAAGCGCGGGGATCGGGACGCCGATGGCGTGCGGGCTCTAAAGGGCCCTGGTTGCGCTTCAGCTGACGACGACGTCAGGCGGCGCGCGCACAATAACAGGAAAAAGGCCGGCGCGCGGGCCCGGATATGTGTATAGTCGCGTCCGGGTAGTCACCCTTCTCCTTCTATGTTTCGGGCAATAGCGCCAACCCGGCGCCATCCAGCCCCCAGCACCAGGCCGAAGAGTTTCTGATCCACGTGGCACCGTTGCCATGCGTCTGTGGTCGTCCTGAGCCTTGGCCGGGGATGTCAGTCGCGCAGCCCCGAATGCCTTGTTCCCCCGCCCGGGAACCGATCCGCCCGTCTGGGCACGGTCTCACGGGCCTTCCACAGAGAGTATTTTCAATGAGCAAGATCTACGTAGGTAACCTTCCTTTTTCGGCCGACGAAGCCGCCGTTCGCACCCTGTTTGCGACGCATGGCACCGTCGAGTCCGTCGCCATCATCACCGACCGTGACACCGGGCAGCCGCGTGGCTTCGGTTTCGTGGAGATGCCGAATGCCGACGCCGCCCGCGCCATCCAGAACCTTAACGGTCACCAGATGGACGGACGTGCGCTGAAGGTCAACGAGGCCCAGGCCAAGACTGACCGTCCGCGCCGCGCCTGGTAACAGTCCCGCAGTAGCGGGCCTGGATCGACGGTCCACAGCGGGTTTCCGCTGCGGACCGTCGTGATGCGAACGGCCCCAATGGGGCCGTTTCGCTGTTAGGATTCCCGAATCTAGGACTCTTTCTCAATCGATCCCGGCCGCGTGCCTCGAGGGCCTCCTGATGAAACCCCTGGCAGTCATCGTGGGCTTCGGCGGCATCAATGCAGCGGGCCGCAGTTCCGCCCATCACGGCTACCGCCGGACCATCATCGACGCGCTGGAAACGGGCGCCGCGGACGAGACGTTCCGGGCGCTGGCAGGTTTGATGGGGATCGAGGGCGAACTCGACGACGCAAAGCGTAGGCATATCCTCGAGCACACGCTGGTTCGCGGGCTCGAGCCCCAGCTTCTCGACGCGGGCCAGGCCGCGTGGAACTGCAGGGCCCGGCTGGCCGACGGGCGCGGCCCGGTCACCTTCGATCTCGCCCAACGCGACCTGCCGCAACCGCTGCCGGCAGGCTGGATCGCGGGCCCGGTCGTCGCCGGCCGCGTACGGGTCACCGTCGACGATGGCGCCGAAGTACTGTTCCCGGTCACGCGACCGCTCACGGTAAGCGCAGCGGGCCAGTTGCCCACCGGGTTCGACCCGAAAGCCCTGTATGCCGGTCGCGGACACCCACGTGCGATCCAGATCGCGCTGTTCGCCGCGAATGACGCACTCGGGTCGCTCGGCATCCCGTGGAGCACGGTGATGCGGCACGTGGCGCCAGACAGGGTCAGCGTCTACGCGGGAAGCGCGCTCGGCCAGCTCGACCAGGAGGGTAACGGCGGACTGCTCGGATCGCGCTACCGCGGAATGCGCCCGACCTCGAAGCAGTTGCCCATGGGCCTCGCCGAGATGCCGGCCGATTTCATCAACGCCTACCTGCTGGGCAGCGTCGGGCAGACCGGCCACAACATGGGGGCCTGCGCGACCTTTCTCTACAACCTGCGGCACGGCATGTTCGACATCGAGTCCGGGCGCTCGCGCATCGCGCTGGTCGGCGGCGCAGAGGCGCCGCTCTGTCCCGACGTCATCGAGGGCCTCTCGACCATGGGCGCGCTGGGCACAGACCAGGCGCTGCTCGACCTCGACCGTCACCTCGGGCGCACCGAGCCGGACCTGCGCCGTGCCTGCCGCCCGTTCGCGGAGAACTGCGGATTCACAATCGCTGAAGGCGCGCAATACGTGGTGCTGATGGACGATGCGCTTGCGGTCGAGCTCGGCGCGACGGTGCATGGCGCGGTCACCGACGTGCTGGTGCATGCCGACGGCTACAAGAAATCGATCTCGTCGCCTGGCATCGGCAACTACATTACCGTTGCCAAGGCCGTCGCGAGGGCCATGAGGGATTACGGCGACGAGTCGGTACGACGTCGCAGTTTCGTGCAGGCCCACGGCACCGGCACGCCGCAGAACCGCACCACCGAGTCGCAGATCCTGAACGGTGTCGCCGCTGCGTTCGGGATCGAGGACTGGCCGGTGGCGGCGATCAAGTGCTTCGTCGGCCACACGATGGCGGCGGCCGGCGGCGACCAGCTTGCCTCGTCGCTCGGGGTATTCACCGACGGCGTGCTGCCGGGCATCGCGACGATCGACGCTGTCGCGGCCGACGTCGAGCGAGATCACCTGCGGATCTCGCGCGAGCCGCTGGAACGCGCGGTTACGGAGTGGGATGTCTCGTTCCTGAATTCGAAGGGCTTCGGCGGCAACAACGCGACCGCCACGATCGCCTCGCCGCGCGTCGCGATGGACTGGATCGAGCAGCGGCACGGCGGCACCGCGCTCGCGAAATGGCGCGAACACAATGAAACCACGCTGCGACAGGCCGCGCGATGGGACCACGCGCTCACCACCGGCACGGCCGAGATCGTCTATCGGTTCGACTACGAGGTCCGGAGCGAGGACGACGTCCGCATCGAGGACGGGACCATGCACATCACCGGGTTGCCGCCGATCAGGCTGGTCGACTGAGTCAGGGCCCGAGCCCTCGCCGGAAAATCGAATGCTGAGATGACCCTGCCCTGCGTGCTATTCGCGCGATACCGTGCCAGAGCCTGCCGCAGCCATTCGCCGGTCTGAATCTCCTGGCCGCCAGCGCACTTCACCTTGTAGGCCTTTCCGCTCAGCATGCTCTTCGTCGCGACCTTCTCGATGAAGTCGTCGACAGTCGCAATCTGACCGCGTGCCGCCAGAGCTTCATACTTGTCGCGCAGGTGGGCCTGTGCCGCTGCTGGATCGTGCCAGGCGCCGTTACGGTAGAACTCGCAGCCCGATCGCCCGACGTAATCGAGCAGGTAGCCGATCTCCGCAGCAGCCGCGGGAACCGGCCCCGCCAGTACTCCTATCTGGGACGCAAGCGCGAGAATCAGCGCGATGAGCATCCGTTGCCAGCCAGGCACTGCGGTACCTAGTGCTTCCTGCCGCCGAACAGCAGCAGCAGGCCGCCGACCGCGATCGCACCCACGCCGGCCCAGACCGGAATGTTGACCCGCTGCTTTTCCTGCACCGAGAACTCGATCGGCCCGAGCCTGGCCTCGTGGGTTTCCTTGGTGTAGTTGAAACCGCCATACACCAGACCGAGGGTGCCGGCCGCGAGCAACACGACTGCCACGAGCTTGACGGCGTTCAATGCACGGTCTCCCGCGAGCTAGTCGTCGTGTCCTTGTCCATTCTTCTTGCCCTTGTCGTTGCCCTGGCCATTTCCGCCCTTGGATTCCTTCTGCGCGTGCTGCTTGTAGCGCACGGTCTCCTGCTCATAATACTGCCTGACGACAGGATCACTCGGCTGGTAATGGTAGTACTCGCCTCGATACATCGGCTGCTGGTCCGCATGAGGATACCTGTTACCAGAGTAATGCTGCTGGTAGACAGGTAGTGGTGCGGCGCGGGGTGCGTAGTTCCGGTCCCAGTGGTCCCAGCCATGCCTCTCCTGTTCCCAGTGCTTGCCGTAATGTTTGTCCCAGTGCGGCGGCCCATCTTTCGGCCACCCGCGAAAATACGGTGGCGGCACTCGGTAGTAACGCACCGGCACTCGAAGCACGTACGCGGGAACGTACATCGGCGACACCATGCCCCAGGGACCGTTGTACCAGGAACTCGCGTACCAGTTGTCGCCCTGGTACGCCCAGTACAGGCCATCGTAAAAGAAGAGATTGAGACCGACCCGCGGCGCGTAATAGACGGGGTAGCCGGGAACCCTTGCGAACTCCGGGTAGCCCGGCATGTTGATGCCGATGCTCAGGTTTGGCGTCCCGATGCCGATACTGACCTGGGCGTTGGCCGGAAGAGCCGACCCGAGCAGCAGCGAAAACAGAATGAGTATGTAACGCATCTTGTGCACTCCGGGGTGGAAGGTCAGGAATCGACGTCCTGCTGCGGCGCGAGCACGAACCGCCAGCCCGTACGGGCCGAGAGTTGTCTCATGTGCCTAGAGAACGCGCGAGGAGCCCGTCGGTTGACAGGATCGAGGTATGTCCGGCATTGACGCCAACGGCACACCGGGCCCGACGCGCCAGCTGGCCAGCGCCGCGGGACCCCGCTAGCGGCCGCGGAACACGGCCTCGCGCCGCTCCACGAACGAACGAACACCTTCTGCCGCGTCCTCGCTGCGCATCACTTCAGCCATCCCGCGGAACGTGACGTCCACTGCCGCCGCCTCCCCTTCGAGCATGCAGGTGCGCGAGGAGCGCAGGCTGCCCTGCACGCCGAGCGGCGCCGCCGTCGCGACGCGCGATGCGAGCGCGAGCGCCGCGTCCAGCTGCTCGCCCGGCGCGCAGAGCTGCTGCACGAGCCCGAGTCGGTACGCCTCTTCCGCGCCGAGTTCGTCGCCGGTGAGCAGGTAGCGCTGCGCGTTGCTCCAACCGATCTCTTTCGGCAGCCGCAGCGTCGCGCCGCCGCAGGCGTAAAAGCCGCGCTTCACCTCCAGCATTGCGAAGCGCGTGTCGGTGGCGGCCACGCGAAGCTCGGTGTTGAGCAGCAGTTCCCAGCCCCACGTATAGCACCGGCCCTGCACGGCGATCACCAGTGGCTTCGACATGCGAGGCCCGCTCATCGAGAACGGGTCGATCTCGCCCTCCCCGATCGGGAACGGGGACCCCGCCGCGAACGCCTCGGCCCAGTCGTTCAGGTCCACGCCCGAAGTAAAGTGCGGTCCCTCTGCCCAGACTACGCCCACCCACAGTTCCGGATCGTGCTCGAGGCGATGGAAGGCCCGCGCGAGCGCGTGGAACATGTCGCGGCTGAGCGCATTCATCTTCTGCGGGCGCCGCACCCCCATGACGAGCAGGTGGTCGCGCTGTTCGACCTGGACATCCATCGCGTTGCTCCTCACCTTGGCTGATCGGCGAATCATGACGCAGAATCGCCTGACATGCGTATCGATCCACAGCGGGCCCTGGCGGCCCTGGCGCTCTCGGTCGCCTGCGGTGCCGGTTTGGCGGCTGCCGAAAAACCGGTGCCTGGCACCGATTTTTTGAAGATTACGGCCGTGGCCCCCGGCTACGCTGGCCGGCCGGCGTCCGACGACCGCTGGTTCATCTACCTCGAGGGCTACATCGACACCGGCGCGACCGCACGGCTCGAGCATGTACTCGACGCGGAAGGGGTGCGAATTGCGGTCGTGTACTTCGACTCGCCGGGTGGGCACGTGATCGAGGCGATGGCGCTCGGTCGCGCGCTCAGGGAACGCGGCTATGCGACCAGTGTCGGAACCCGCGCGCCTGGAATCGCGCTGCCGCGGGCAGGCCGGTGCTACAGCGCCTGTCCGATTGCCTACGCGGGCGGCGTGCGACGCTCACTGGAACCCGGCTCGCTCCTCGGCACGCACCGTGCGGCCAACAGCGTGCCTGTGCCGGATGAGAAAGCGTTCCAGCAGGTCGTAGCGGGGCAGGTGAAAGACTACCTTGTCCAGATGGGGGTCAGCCCCGAACTCGTGGCAATAATGTCCGGGGTACCACACCACGCCATTCGCGAGCTCTCGACCGACGAGGCGGTTCGGCTCCGCCTGGTGAACGCCGGGTATCCTTAGCCGGAATCCTGACCGGCCCCAGGTAATCGCTGGCCGTCCCAGGCACCAGTCAGATGCCTAGTTGCCGAGAGGCGAGCTCCTTCATGATTTCCTCGGTCCCACCACCGATCATCGCGACCTTGACCTCGCGGTAGATTCGCTCGCTCGCTGAGCCTCGCATGTAGCCCATGCCACCGAGGATCTGCACCGCCTGGTCGGCGCAGAACTGCATCGCCTGCGTGGCGTGGTTCTTCAGCATGCACACCTCGGCGATCCACTGGGCGTCGGCCTGGCCGACGTCGGCACGATCGGCAACGTTCGCGAGCCAGGCCCTTGTCGACTCGATGCGCATGCGCATGTCCACCAGCTTGTGCCTGACCGCCTGGTGGCTCACCAGCGAGGCGCCGAAAGTCTTGCGTTCGCGCGCCCAGGCCAGCGCCTCGTCATAGCAGCACTCGCACATCCCGAGCGCCATCGCCGACATGGATAGACGTTCGCCATTGAAGTTCGTCATGATGATCCTGAAGCCCTTGCCCTCCTCGCCGACCAGGTTCTCGGCGGGCACCTGAACTCCGTCGAATCGCAGGTGCGCGGTATCGGAGCAGAGCCAGCCCATCTTCTTCAGCGGCGCGCGCGTCAGGCCTGGCGCATCGCCGGGAATCGCGAGCATCGATATCCCGCCAGCGCCCTTGTTGTCGCGGTCGGTGCGAACGGCAGCGGTGATCCAGTCGGCACGCATGCCGGAGGTGATGAACACTTTCTCACCGTCCACCACGTAGTGGTCGCCCTCGAGCCGGGCCGTGGTCCGGAGCCCGGACACGTCGGATCCGCAGCCCGGCTCGGTGATACCGAGCGCCGAGATCTTCGCGCCGGCTAGCACGTCCGGGATTACTCGCCGCTTCAGTTCGTCGCTGCCGTGGTTCAGGATCGGCGGCAGCCCGATCGAATGGCTGAATGCACCAGCCATGACGCCACCGCTGCCGGTGTAGCGCGACAGCGTGCGGGACAACGCCACCCTGGCCGCCCACGGCGCCGGCGTACCGCCCAGGTCTTCGGGATAGCCGAGGCCCAGCCAGCCCATGTCGGCGAGTTTGCGGTAAAGATCACGCGGGAACTCGCCCGCCTCCTCCCAGGCCTCGAGGTGCGGGCCGATTTCCGCCTGGGCGAAGCGCTTCGCCATTTCCTCGATCACGGCCAGGTCGGCAGCTTCAAATGTGGTCATCGTGACTCCACTGGTGCCGGTTCGCTCCTGATCTCGACCGGCATCCGCGCGATGAATTCGAATCGCCTCTGCCGGCGTCGTATCGGCCACCAGTCGTATAGAAAAATCTCTGCGGGTCGCCACAGCGACACCCAGCCGATCACCACCAGGCCCTCGGTCATCACACCGTTGCTGCCGCGCGCCGTAAGCCAACTCACCAATGACAGGCAGGCGAACATGAACGCCAGGCCGATGACCAGGCTCAGCAGGCCGCGGGCGAGCAGCCGACGAAGTTCGAGCTTAGACTGCCAGGCGCGGTACTCGAAATAGTGCGCAAGGGCCTCGGGCAGCGTCCTCGCGTCCACGGAGGCGCGTTCCGCGTCAGGCAGGTGCACGACCAGCTTGCACGACTGTCGCGGGCCGATCTCGCGCACCGCATCCTCGATGTACGCCTCGGCCGCCGGGTCGAGGTCCTTCTCGCGAAAAGGCGCCGGATCGAGATGATTGAACAGTTGCCGCAATTCTCGCAACCGGATCTCGATCAGCCAGGTGTCACCCTCACGACGATACGCGGATGTCTGCATCACTACCCCGCAAGGCGCCCGGCCGTTTCCCGCCACAGCGCCGCATACACCATTGCCGCCGGACTGCCCGGGGCGAACGAAGGCAGTGGCGCGCGCCGCACTGTCATGCGCTCGATCTCGCTCCAGTACGGGATCTCCGTCTCCAGGATTCCCGGGTACTGCGCCCGCGCTGCTTCGATGAGGTCCCGGTGCAGCGAACGGCGCCGGTCCACCATCGAGAAGAACGGCAGGATCCGGAGGTCCGGCCAGCCGGCGCGCTCCACGAACGCGACCAACTGGTCAATCATGCGCAGCGAGAGCGGCGCCGGCAACATCGGCACGATCAGCGCATCCGCCGCCCGCAGCACGTTCTCCGACAGCAGGGACATGCCGGGCGGGCAGTCGAGCACCAGGAGTTCGCAAACTTCGCGCAACGTGCGGCTCATCATCATCAGCTGCTTCGTGGGATGCTTGCGGTCGCTCATGTGAATGTCGAAATTCCGGTACGAAACATCGGCAGGCAGCAGGAGCAGGTTTTCGTGGTCGGTCCCGGCGAGCAGCTCGGTCAACTCACGCCTGCCCTGCACCAGCTTTTTGGCGGAGGCACGCTCGTTCGGCTCTCCGCGCAGGATGTAGGTCGCCGCCCCCTGCGGATCGATGTCCCAGAGGATCGTCCGTCGGCCCGAGGCGGCCGCGAGCCAGGCGAGGTTCACCGCCGTGGTGGTCTTGCCGACGCCGCCCTTGATGTTCGTGACCGCGAGAATCTGCATTTTCGGCTCATCATAGCGCGGCCGGGGACCTCCGCTGTCATCTCCATGCAATGCCGCTGTACGATGATGAAGAGTTAGTACGCGACAGGCGGGACAACCATGGGAAAGGGCGAGCAAACAGACCAGAAGGCATTCCAGAAGGCAGCCTGGCTCGACCGCGACCTGAGCTGGCTCGAGTTCAACCGCCGCGTGCTCAGCGAGGCGCTGGACGATCGCACGCCGCTGCTCGAGCGCCTGAAATTCCTCGGCATCTTCACCACCAATCTCGACGAATTCTTCATGAAGCGCGTCGGCGCCATGCGCACACGCGCCTACGCCAGCGGCAGCCAGGCATCCGTCGAGGCGTTCAATGCCCACATGGTGAAGCTGCGCGGTGCCCTGTTCCCGATGCTGCTCGAGCAGGCCGACTGCTTCTCGACGCTTCGGCCCTTGCTGGCCGCGCACGGCATCCGGCTCGCCGAATGGGACGACCTGACCGATGCCCAGCGGCGCGAGGCGTCCGATTACTTCGACACCCACGTGTCGCCCGCGCTCACGCCGCTCAGCCTCGATCCGACGCATCCGTTCCCGTTCATGTCGAACCTCTCCCTTTCATGGGGGTTCGTGTTGCGCGATCCGGTGTCGGACGAGCGGATCAGCGTGCGCGTGAAGGTGCCGCCGACGATCCTGCAGTGGCTGCTGTTGCGCACGGAAGTGCCGGCCGGCGAGCAGTGCTACCTGTCGCTGCAGGACCTGGTGCTGCGCAACGCCCACAAGCTGTTCCCGGGCGCGAGCATCGAGGAAGCCACCCTGTTCCGCGTCTCGCGCAACGCTGACATCGCGATCGAGGAGGACAGCGACAACAGCATCCGGGAACTGATAGAGGAACAGGTGCGCCAGCGCAGGTTCCAGCCGGTCGTGCGTCTCGAGTTCCGCGGTACCCCGCAGGCAGAGATCCGCGCTGGCCTCGTCGATCGCTTCGAACTGCGCGACAGTGACATCTACGAGCTTCCGGGACTGCTCGATTACACCGCCCTGTTCCAGCTTGCCTCGCTTCCGGTGCCGGAGCTGCGCGACACGCCCTGGACACCGATGGTCCCGCTCGGGCAGGACCCGGAAGCCGACCTTTTCGCGGCCATCCGCGCCGGCGACGTCCTGGTCCATCACCCCTACGAGAGTTTCGACGCGACGGTCGAGCGCTTCATTCGCGATGCCGCGGACGACCTCAACACGACCACGATCAAGATGACAGTGTACCGGCTCGGCGACGACACGCCCTTTGTGCGCTCGCTGATCAAGGCCGCGGAGAATGGCAAGCAGGTCGCGTGCCTGGTCGAGTTGACCGCCCGCTTCGACGAGGAACGCAACCTGCACTGGGCCAACGAGTTGCAGAAGGCCGGCGACCACGTGATCTACGGCATGCGCGGGCTCAAGACCCACACCAAGCTCGCATTGGTCGTGCGCCGTGAAGGCGAGGGCCTGCGCAGCTATGCGCACATCGGCACCGGCAACTATCACGTCAAGACGGCGCGCATGTACACGGATTTCGGCCTGTTTACCTGCGACCCGGCGATTACGCGCGACGTGGTCACGTTGTTTCACCATCTCACGGGGTATTCACGCGAGCCGGTTTTCGAACGCCTGCTGGTGGCACCGATCAACATGCGCGAGCGCTTCATAGAGCTGATTGAGCGCGAAGCGGCCAATGCGCGGGAGGGCAAGCCGGCGCGCATCGTCGCGAAGATCAACCAGCTCGAGGACCAACCGGTCTGCGAGGCGCTCTCGCAGGCATCGCAGGCCGGTGTCCCGGTCGACCTGATCATCCGCGGGTTCTGCTGCCTGCGGCCCGGGATCAAGGGCTGGACGGAGAACATCCGGGTGCGGTCGATCGTCGGGACGCTTTCTCGAGCACGCCCGCGTATTTTACTTTGCAGGCGGACAGGCTGACCCGCTCGATGGCGAGTTCTTCATCGGCTCCGCCGACTGGATGGACCGCAACCTCTCGCGACGCGTTGAGGCCGTGACGCCGGTAGACGCGCGCCAGCTGAGGGAACGACTGTGGGAAACGTTGCAGGTGCAGTTGCAGGACCAGCGCAATGCATGGGAAATGCAGTCGGACGGGACCTACCTTAGACCTGCTCCAGACGTGGATGCGTCCGACGTCGCGCGCGAGGGCACGCACGTGACCCTGATGAAACGCACGCGATCGCGGTTGAATCGCTGAGGGAGGTATTTCTACGCACCCTTGCACTGGAGACCCGTGGGATAAGATTGCCGTCCCGCCAGACCACGGAACTCGCGAGGCAAGACATGGCATCGGCAGACAGGAAACAAAAGGTCAGCGGCCCCCATCGAGCGGTGGTCGACAACCTGGCGCGTGACCTGGGCCTGCCGGTAGATCAAGTCGAGAAAGTCTACCTCACGGAAATGGCAAGGATCGAATCCGGCGCCCGGATCAAGACTTTCCTGACCGTGCTGACAGTAGGCAGCGTGCGCAGCCGTCTGCTTCGCCGCGAGCATACCGCTCAATGAGCAGCTAGAACTCGGAGACCGACAAGCGCCGCAGCAAGGTCATGCGCTTGTCGTGGTGTTCCTCCATGCGCCCGAGGATGTCGGCCAGGAACTCGACCGTCGATACGATCCGCGGACCCTTGTTCAGCATCACGCATTCGGCACGGCTGCTCATGACCGCATCGCTTACCTCGGCACGGGTCGGGGCGCCGGCCTTAGCCAGGCCCTCGAGCACCTGGGTTGCCCAGATCACCGGGACGTGTGCCGCCTCGCACAACCATAGGATTTCCTCCTGAACCTCGGAGAGGCGCTGGAAGCCAATCTCGACGGCCAGATCCCCCCTCGCGACCATCACTCCGACCGGCGGTGATCTCAGGCTCGCCAGCAGGATGCGCGGAAGGTTGCGGAATGCCGCGGCATTCTCGACCTTGAGCACTATGCCAAGGTGCCCGGCGCCGAGCGCGTGCAACTGGTCCTCGAGTAGTTCGACGTCCTGCTCCGTACGCAGGAAGGACAGCGCAATCATGTCGGCAAAGGGCACCACTTCGCGCAGGTCCGCAAGGTCCTTTTCGGTGAGTGCTGTCAGCCCGAGCTCTGTGTCGGGGAAATTGATGCCCTTCTCCGCGCGCAGCTTCGCGCCAGACGGAGAAGCCTGGACGATGCTGACGCGGATCTCGTCGCCGTCGTTACCGACAACCGTGCCGCCGATCTTGCCGTCGTCGAGCCAGACGCGGTCGCCCGCCTGCACCCGCTGGAAGGCCGCTGGAAGCGTGCAATGAATCCGGGCCGGCCCGGACGCCCCGCTGCCGCCGTCAACCATGGCGGGTTGGCCGGGAGCGTCGTCGCGCGTCAGCACCAGGGTATCGCCAACCCGCAGCTCGATCGGGACGACGACCCCGGGAAGTTGACCGACGAACCCGTCGGCGATCACCGCGCCATCGCGCAGCAGCGCACACTGCGCATCCTGCGAGGCATAGAGCGTCTTCGCGGACTCGGCGCGCCACGATGCGCCGCGCCGTTCGACGGCGGTCAGCACTCGCTCTTTGCCACGCAGATCCGCGACGCGCAGCTGGTCGCCCGGCATCACCTGCGCTAGCAGTGCACCCGGGACCGGCAGGGCCTTGCAGCCGGTCGGCGCGGCTTCGGCCGCCTCGGCGGGAGTCAGCCAGGCGATGGCGGGGCCCGTCGCCCTGCCCATCGCGTCACGAGGTGGCCGGATGCGGACGAAATGACCTGCGGGCCCGATCGAGCCAGTGCGAAGCTTGGGACCGGCAAGATCAGCCTGGATCCTGCACTTGCGACCCACGGTGCGCTCAGCCTTGCGCAGGTTGGCCACCATGCGCCGCCACGTGTCGGGGTCGTCGTGGGCGCAATTGACGCGCATTACGTCCATGCCGGCGCGCAGCAGGTCGACCAGCAGTTGCTCGTCGCTCGCAGCCTCCGACGGCATCGTCACCATGATCCGGACCGAACGGAATCGCCGCGTCGGCCCGAGCAGCGTCCGCGCGTGATCGTGCAGCAGCAACGGACCGGTCCGATCGTCCACCAGCGGCGCCGGCCTTTCGCGCGTCTCGCTGCCGGCCAGCCTCTCCAGGTTGCCGATCACGGCGTTCAGGCTCGCTATAACGTGAGATTCGAGCACGCCTAGCGAAGATAGCCCAAGCGAATGCAGGTCCCGCTGCAGCGTGCGGATGTCCTGCTGCCGCACGCTCAGGTAATGCAGCAGGTTTCGCGCGCTCTCCCGGAAGCGGGGCTCGGCTGCAGCGATTTCTCCGGCGTGTTCCGCCTCGAATTCGAGCGCGCGTTCGCGCAGGTCACGGGTTGCAGCCAGTGTGCGTTCGATGAGGCGGTCCATGGCAATGCAGACGACAGGGAAAACCCATTGAGTCTGCCACCGGCACATGACCGGATGATGTCAGGCGCCGGGCCGGTCGCCCCGCCGAACCGGCTACCAGTCACGTCGTTCGAACTGCTGCAGCAGCCACAGGGCCACGGAACCGAGCATCACCATGCCGATGATCTCCATCGTAATCCTCCACGATGCGCCGGATCGGCGCGACGCAAAGAATGGGCGGCACATGTTGCAAGGTCGCTGCACTTTTCATGCATTACGGTGAACTGCGCGACGGGCGTTGAATCAGCGCCCCGCAATTCCACGATTTACTCGACGCGTCGACACGGCTATGGTCCGCACGGTCAATTCTGAAACCTGCCGTGAGCTGACATGCCCCGTGCACCCCGAGTCCTGGCGGCCGTAGACCTCGGATCCAACAGCTTCCACATGGTGGTTGCGCGCCGCTCGAACGGCCAGCTCGTGATCATCGATCGCCTGCGGGAAATGGTGCGGCTCGGCGGCGGCCTGGATGACGAGGGCCGGCTGGACCGGGCCACGGCGGCGCGCGCAATCGCATGCCTGGAGCGCTTCGGGCACCGGCTTGTCGATATGCGCGCCGACAGCGTGCGCGTGGTAGGCACCAGCGCCCTGCGACGGGCGCGCAAGAAGCAAGCATTCCTCGAGCGCGCAGGCGCGGCAATCGGCCACCCGATCGAGGTGATTTCCGGCCGCGAGGAAGCGCGCCTTATCTATTCCGGCGTGGTGCACACCCTGCCACGCATCGAAGGACGCCGACTGGTCATCGACATCGGCGGCGGAAGCACGGAACTGATCATCGGCCAGAACAAGGAGCCGCAGCAGCTCGAAAGCCTGAACATGGGTTGCGTGCTTATGAGCAACGATTTTTTCTCCGATGGCAGGCTCACGGCCAAGCGCCTCGAGCGGGCGCGCCTGGCTGCGAGGCAGGAACTGGAACCGATCCAGCGGGCATTCCGCGCCAGGGGCTGGAGCTCGGTCGCAGGCAGTTCCGGGACCGTGCGCGCCATATTCGACGCGCAACGCGAACTCCACCCGCGGTGCACCACGATCACCCGGGCCGGCCTCGACGAACTGCTCGAACTGCTGGTGAGCGCCGGCAGCACCAGCGCGATCCCGCTGGAGTCTCTTTCAACTGAACGGCGCGCAGTGTTCGCGGGAGGTCTCGCAGTGCTGGCGGAGATATTCGCCCGGCTCGGCATCCGCGAGATGCGAGTCGCCGAAGGGGCCATGCGCGAGGGCGTGCTCTACGACCTGATGGGGCGCTTCACGTCGGTCGATGCTCGCGAGCGGACGGTCGGCTCGATGCAGAAGCGTTACCAGGTCGATCTTCGCCAGGCCGCGCGCGTCGAGAAGACCGCGGTGGAAATGCTCCGCCAGGCAGGCAAGGCATGGCAGCTGAAGGATCCCCTGGCCGAACAGGCGCTGCGCTGGGCAGCCCGCCTGCATGAAATCGGCCTCGACGTGGCCCACAGCGGCTATCACAGGCACGGTGCATACCTGCTCGAGAACGCCGACATGCCAGGATTCTCGCGCGAGGAGCAGCTGCTGCTCGCATGGCTGGTGCGGTCGCACCGGCGCAAGCTGGTGCTCGGCGGGCTCGACGAACTGATCCCGCCGTGGGACCGGCTGGCCGTTCGGCTGCTGCTGATCCTGCGACTCGCTGTGCTGCTGCACCGCAATCGCTCCGACGACGGACTTCCGGCGTTCCGGATCTCACCCCGCGGACGCGGCCTGCAGATACGCTTCCGGCTGCGTTCACTGCGCAACCATCCGCTGACGGCCGCGGACCTGCAACAGGAAGCCGAGTACCTCCGCCCCGAAGGCATGGCGTTGCGAATCGTGACCGCGCGGTAGCTACCGCGGGGGGCTACGTGAGTCGCACGCGCCTGGCTCGCACGTCCGAGGCTCAACCGAGCTTCGCGTGCCCCGTCGCGTCGAGCATCTTCTTCGCCTGCCGCGCCTCGTATGCCCTGATGGCCGTATAGGTGGCCCAGCCGATCAGTGCCGAACCGACCAGGAAGATACCGTAGGCGACCGGCCACCGGATGCCCAGGTCGCCGAACATCATCGTGTACTCCGACATGCCGCCGATCCCGGCCAGGATGTTGATCGGCACGAAGATGATGCTGATGGTCGTCAGCTTCGAGACGCGCTTGTTCTGGTTGATGTTGATGAAGCCGACCGTCGCGTCCATCAGGAAGTTGATCTTGCCGAACAGGTAGGTGGTATGGCCGTCCAGCGACTCGATGTCGCGCACGATCTGCCGCGCCTCATCGAACTGCTGGGGGGACAGGAACTTGCCGCGCATCAGGAACGACAGCGCGCGTCGCGTGTCCGTGGCGTTCTGGCGTATGCGGCCGTTCAAGTCCTCGGTGCGGGCGATCTCGGAGAGAATCTGGGCAGCGGCGTCGTCGGTCACCTGCGGATTTAGCACGCGCTTGCCGACGTGCTCGAACTCGGCGTAGACCTCTTCCAGCACGTCCGCCGAGTACTCTACGTCGGCCGCGTAGAGGTCGAGCAGCACGTCCTTGCCTTCGGTGACGTAGCCGGGTTGCGTCCTCGCTCGCAGTCGTTGAAGGCGGAACACCGGCAGCTCTTCCTTGCGCACCGAGAACAGGATGTCCTTGTGCAGGATGAACGCCACCGCGACATTCTGCGTTCCGTCGTCAGTGTCGAGCAGGAAGTCCGAGTGAAGGTGGATCTCGCCATTGTCCTCCACGTAGAAGCGCGCGCTGGATTCGAGGTCGGTGAGGCTGTCGGGGTCTGGCAACGCGAGACCGAAATACTCGCCGACCCAGTAGCGCATCTCCGCCGACGGTGCCACCAGGTCCACCCAGATCGGCTTGACGTTGGCGAGGTCCGACCTCCTCGAGACCTTCACCTGCCGAAGCCGGCCGTCGTGCAGCTCGAAGGCATTCAGCGCGATCTTCTCGCTCTGGTGCTTCGAGGCGTTCAGCAGTTCCTCGCGCACCTCGTCGGCCAGCAGCAGCAGGATGCCATCGAGGCGATCCACCTTGATCTGCTCCCAGGCGATCAGCCGGTCCTCCTCGGACAGCGCCTCCAGAATGCGAGCAGCGTCCACTGCGTCCAGCCGGTTCAGCAACTGGCCGAGCTCGCCCAGGTGCTGTCGGTGCACCAGCGTTTCCACCAGCTCGTGCTTGGGCATTTCCTGGCGATTGACCAGGTTTTCGACCAGTCGGTGGCGCGACAGCAGACGCTGCGCCTCGTTCAGGTGCTCGGTCAGCCGGTCGAAATCAGAGTCGGAAGTTGGCTCCACGGTTCCTGGTCCCCGGGGCTGGTTTGCTGGCCGCGAGCATAGCCGAAGACAGGGGCCCGCGGCCTGTTTCCCGCACACATGGCCCGGGGCGGGGACAAGGACTAGAGTTGGCGAAACTTCCACCCATTCACTACCGAGCTGCCTGGGGGACCATGTCCAAGTTGCGTATGTCGACCGAACGAAGCAGATGCTTGGGCCTCGTCGCAATCCTGCTTGTCGTGCTGGTGGTATCGGCCTGCTCCGACAAGACGCAAGGACCTAAGGCCTCCGCCACCGGACCGGCGGCATTGACCGCCGACCCATCTGGCGCCACACAGACCGCCGTCCCGGCCGGCGGCACGCCGGCGGAGGGAGAAATCCTGCCGCCACCGCCATTCGAAACGGCGCTGCCCGAATTTGTGCGCGCCGAGATCGGTCAACCCTTCAAGGGTGACCTCGACGAGATGGTGAAACGCCGGCTCGTCCGCATCGGAGTCCCCTACAACCGCACGATGTACTTCGTCGAAAAAGGCGTGCAGCGCGGCGTGGCGTATGAGTACGGCAAGCTCATGGAAGACGAACTGAACAAACGGCGCAAGACCGGGAACCTGAAGGTCGTCTTCTGGTTCGTGCCCTTGCCGCGCGACCAGATGCTGTCGGCACTCATGGACGGCAAGGTGGACATGCTGCTTGCACAGATCATGGTTACGCCTGAACGACGGAAGCTCGTCGATTTCACGGACCCCACCCGCGAGAACGTGGACGAGGTGGTGGTGACCGGTCCCGGCTCGCGCGTGATCGCGAGCGTGGAAGATCTTGCAGGACAGGAGGTGTTCGTCCGCAAGTTCAGCCCCTATTACGAGAGCCTGATGGCACTCAACAAGAAGCTGCAGGCCGCGGGCAAGGCAGCGGTGTCAATACAGCTGGCTCCGGACAATCTCGAGGACGAGGACCTGCTCGAGATGGTCAATGCCGGGCTCATGCCGATCACCGTCGTTGACGACTTCATCGCGGACTTCTGGAAGCAGGTCTTCCCCGGCATAAACGTGCATGACGACATCGCGGTGCGAACGGGCGGCGCGCTCGCCGTCGCAGTCCGCAAGGGGAGTCCGCAGCTACTCGCCGGGCTGAACGGCATCATCGACAAGTACGGGCTTGGCACGGCGTTCGGCAACACGATGGAGAAGCGCTACCTGGAGAGCACGAAATACGTGAAGGACGCGACCTCGGAGGCCGAACGCAAGAAGTTCCTGCAGATGGTCGAGCTGTTCAAGAAGTACGGCGACCAGTACGACATCGACTACGTGCTGATGGCGGCGCAGGGATACCAGGAGTCGCAGCTCGACCAGACCGTGAAGAGCCCGGTCGGCGCGATCGGCGTCATGCAGGTAATGCCGGCCACCGGGCAGGAGCTTGAAGTGGGCGATATCCGGCAAATCGATGCCAACATCCACGCGGGCGTGAAGTACATGCGCTTCATCGTGGACAAGTACTACAAGGATGAGCCGATGACCAGGCTCGACAAGGCTCTATTTGCATTCGCTTCCTACAATGCCGGGCCGGGTCGTATTCGCCAGCTCCGCCGCGAGGCCGAGAAACGCGGCCTCGATCCGAACGTCTGGTTCGGCAACGTCGAGCAGATTGCATCCGAGCGCATCGGCCGCGAGACGGTCACCTACGTCAGCAACATCTACAAGTACTACGTGGCCTATCGCCTGGTCATCGCGGAGCGGGACAAGCAGCAGGCCGCCAAGGAATCGGTAAAGGCTGCCGTCGCCGCTCAGGGAAGGTAGGCAGCGCCGGACACTGCCGCAGGGATCAGGGCTGCCGATCGGGCGACGTCGGCCACTGGCGCTCGAGCCGGTCGTCGACCTCGCCGATGCAGGCGGCAAGCGTATTGACCCCGGCCGAGACCTCCTCCTGCAGCTTCTCCGCTCCGGCCTGCTGCGCCAGTCGGAGCGACGCAAGCTCCTGGTCGAGGTAGGTTCGAAGCTCGGTGAAGCGGGATGCCTCGGCCTGGTCGGCGAGTTCCCGCTGCTTGCGGAGTTCCTCCGCCTGCCTGCGACCGTCCGACAGCGCATTGACCTGAACCTTCAACGCGTAGAAAAGCAGCACGGCGGCCAGCGCCGCGGTAAACCCGAGCATCACCAGGCCGAGGGGCGCATCGACGCTGGTGACCACCAGCGACAGGTGCGTGGGCGTGATGAACGTGCTCCAGTTGACCGCCGTGAACAGGGCCAGCAGGCCACTGACGACAAGGACAAGGATCGTGCGGACACTCATGACGGTCTCCTCGACGGGCCTGCCACCATCCTAGTCCACACCGGTCCTCAGGTCATTGCGGTGAACCGCCCGTGCTGCTCCGCGTCGAATCGCTGCACTCGCTGCCGCCGGAGCGACGCCGAGCGTGACATGGCGTGATATCGTCGTCGCAGATGCGGGGTGTCCGATTGCCCCGGTTCGGCGGCGTTGGTGACGGCCATTCGGAGCGCTCCGCAAGGCGCCAATGGGTGGACAAAGTATGCAGTGGCATGACTCGATTCCCGACTGGTTGACGCAGCCGTTCATGACGATCGGGCATACGCATATCAGCGTTGCCTGGCTGCTCGAGATCGCGGCGATCATCGTGCTGGCCTGGTGGGTCGCCAAGAAGGTCGAACATGGCCTGCAGCACCTCGCCGACCGCATGGTCGACCAGAGCGAACCCGGTTCCAGCGCGGGAGTCTATGCGTTCAGCCGCGTGGCTCGTTACTTCGTCTGGGTCCTCGCGACGGTCATCGGGCTGTCGTGGCTCGGATTCGACCTGACGAGCCTGGCGATTCTCGGCGGCGCCGTCGGTGTCGGCCTGGGAATAGGCCTGCAGGGGTTCTTCGGCAACCTGTTCGCCGGATTCACGTTCCGTTCGGCGTCGCCTACGGCTCCGACAAGGAACTGGTCCGGGAGGCGGGAATCGCGGCAGCAAGAACCGTGGAAGGGACGATTTTCGACGCGGGGCGGATCCCGGAGGTCTGGCTCACCGGCTTCGGCGACAGCAGCCTGGATTTCGAGCTGGTGGTCTGGGTATCGCGCGAACTGCTGTTGTCGCCGAGCAGGACGCAGGCGAAATACCTCTGGGCGCTCGAGACGGAACTGGCCACTCGTGGACTCCAGATCCCGTTCCCGCAGCGGGACATACACCTCAAGTCCGGGGCCCTCAGGATCGACGGGCCGGGCGCGGCGGAATCCATTCGCATCGAGGAGCACTGATGCCAGCAGTAAGCGGGTGTCTCGAGGGGAAGCGCGTACTGATCACTCAGGCCGACGCGTTCGTTGGACCCATCTTGTGCGAGGTGTTCCGTGAGCAAGGAGCCACCGTGATCGCCGATACGCAGGCGCTCGCCGACCCGGACGTGCCGTCCGCGCTGGTCGCGGCCGCCGGCCGAGTAGACGTGCTGGTCGCGAACCTGGCCGTGCCAGCTCCCAGCACTCCCGCGGTCGATGTGAGTGATGAAGAATGGAGACACGCCTTTGCACACATGGTGGATCCGCTGCCGCGCCTGCTGCATTGCATGGTTGATCCCGACTGCCGACTGGCGTAATTAGGTAGCAACGCGCCTCGTCGCGAGATCGAACGATGCCTCAGGCGCGTGAACGCGGATTTCATGCCGCACGATGGACGCACAGCGCGCGGGGAGAGACCTGATGTCGACCGAAAACCACTATGTCTGCGATCTCGACAGCACGGACTGGTCGGTGGCGCAGGATTTCGAAGCCAATTTCCGCTGGGAGTACGACGACGGTCGCGACTCGCTGCTGAAGCTGTACCGGAAGGGCAAGCGCCAGCAGTGGGACTCGGACTACCGCATCGACTGGTCGCAGGACATCGATCCGGAGAACCCGGCCGGCCTGCCCGACGAGATGATCTCGATCTTCGGCTCACCGGCCTGGCAGCGGATGGACGCGAAGGAGCGCACCCGCCTCCGGCACCACCTGCAGGCATGGCAGATGTCCCAGTTCCTTCATGGCGAGCAGGGGGCGCTGGTGTGCGCCGCGAAGATCGTGCAGCAGGTGCCGCAGATCGACGCCAAGTTCTATGGCGCCACGCAGGTGATGGACGAGGCTCGCCACGTCGAGGCGTTCTCGCGCCTGCTGCACGAAAAATACGAGCTCGTCTACCCGATCAATCCTTATCTGAAGAGCCTTATCGACGACACGCTGCGCGACTCGCGCTGGGACGTGACCTACCTGGGCATGCAGGTGTTGATCGAGGGGGTGGCGCTCGCAGCATTCGGCCTGATCCGGGACTACGCCGGCAACCCGCTGGCGAAGTCCGTCACGGCATACGTGATGCAGGACGAGGCACGGCACGTCGCCTTCGGCCGGCTCGCATTGCGCGATTACTACCCGCAGCTCACCGCGAAGGAACGCGACGAGCGCGAGGAGTTCGTCGTCGAGGGCTGCTACCTGCTGCGCGACCGGTTCCTCGGCGACGAGGTCTGGGAGCAGATGGGCCTGCCGATGGCCGAGTGCAAGGAGTGGGTCGATCACTCGGAGCTGATGCGCGTGTACCGCACCAGCCTGTTCTCCCGCATCGTTCCGACCATCAAGGACATCGGCCTGTGGGGTCCGCGCGTGCGCAAGGCCTACGCCGACATGGGCATCCTGGGGTTCGCCGAGGGCGACGTCGAGGGAATGGGCCTGCGTGACGAGGAAGTCGCGCTCGACCTCGATGCCAGGCTGAAGGACATCGCGAACACCGCGGCGGCGGCCACGGCGTAACGGATCGACGCATGGAGTTCATCACCGTCGACAACGGGCCGATCACGCTCAAGGTCACGGTCGCCGGGAAGGGACCCTTGATCCTGTGCGTCCACGGGTGGCCCGAGCTCGCGTATTCGTGGCGACACCAGCTCGGGCATTTCGCAGCGCGCGGCTACCAGGTCGCAGCGCTGGACGTTCGCGGCTACGGCGGCAGCAGCAAGCCACGCGAGATCGCTGACTACACGCTGCGCGCACTGGCATCGGACGTCGCGGCGATCATCGACCAGCTGGGCGACGGCAACGCAATCGTCTTCGGGCACGATTGGGGGGCGCCGATCAGCTGGACGACGGCCCTGCTGTACCCGCGCAAGGTCTCGGCGGTGGCCCTGCTCAGCGTCCCGTACATCCCGCTGGGCGGGATGTCGTTCATCGACATGATGCGATCCGTGTACCAGGACCGATTCTTCTACCAGTTGTACTTCCAGGGCGAAGGTATTGCCGAAGGCGAGATGGAGGCAGACTTTCGATCGTCGCTGCGCAAGATCTATTTTGCATGGTCCGGCTCCGCGCCCGCAGGCCTGTGGTCCGCGCACAAGCCGCCGGACGCGAAGCTGTTCGACGACCTGATCGACCCAACCTCGCTGCCGGCCTGGATGAGCGAGCACGACCTCGACGTCTACGTGGAGGCATTTCGTGCGGGCGGTTTTCGAGGGCCACTCAATCGGTACCGGGCGCAGGACATCGACTACGCCGAGTTGACGGAATTCATTAACAAGCCGTTGCCGCAGCCGTCCTGCTTCATCGGCGGTGAACGCGACATGGCGCGCTCGCTGATCCCGGGCATGGATCTTTATGCGGATCCCGGCGTCGCGTGCACGGATTTCCGGGGCTCGACGATATTGCCGGGCATCGGGCACTGGCTGCAGCAGGAGGCTCCGGCCGAGACCAACGCCGCACTCGAGCGGTTCCTCGCGACGCTCTAGCGTCCGCCCAGGTTGCCGGCTGCAGACCTACCAGCCGCCGAGGCCCGCGATCGTCGAGACCAGCACCATCGCGCACTCGAATACGCTCATCGATCGTCTCCGAGGTAAAGTGACGGCAATTTCCTGCGCTATCCGGACGTCGATGGATGACCGTGACCGCTGACAAGACAGGTGCGCCGAAGCCGAGCCTGCGCGGCGTCCTGCATCAATGGGCCGCAGTCTACGCGCTCGGTGCCGGTGCTACGCTTGTGGTACTCGCGCCCTCCGCCCACGCCCGAATCGCTGCGGCGATCTACGCTGCCAGCCTGGTGCTGCTGCTCACGATCAGCTCTGTCTACCATCGGTTCCAGTGGACACTGCCCGCGCGCACCTGGCTGCGGCGCGCAGACCACGCGTCGATTTTCCTGCTGATCGGCGGTTCGTACACGCCGATCGCGATGCTCGCACTCGGCGGCGACACCGGGCGCCACCTGCTGCTCACGATCTGGTGCGGCGTCGCGCTCGGGGTGCTGGTATCGATGCTCTGGCCCGGCGCGCCGAAGTGGGTCACTGCGGCAATTGCGGTCGCGGTCGGGTGGACGCTGGTGCCCTACTTCGGCGCGGTCGGCCGCGCGATGAGTGCCATGGAGATCTGGCTGATCGCGCTTGGCGGCGCCGCCTACACGGTCGGCGCACTGGTATACGCGACGAAGCGTCCAGACCCCTGGCCACGCACCTTTGGCTACCACGAGATCTTCCACGCGTTGACGCTTGTCGGCGCGGGGCTCCACTACGGGGCGATGGCGCTGATCGTGCTCGGCGCCGCGTCCGGCAATTGACCGGGACGCCGGCAGCCGGTCGACGCCGGCTCCCGACACCAGACCTTTATCAGGCGGCTCTTG
>CAVSZK010000002.1:0-26135 GCA_963732415.1 uncultured Gammaproteobacteria bacterium | reverse complement strand
CGAGCGTACAACGCTGGCTCGAGTTGTCCTCGAGTGTCTTCGCCAGCCACTCGTACTCGCGCTCGAGCGCATCGCCGATCAACTGGCTGTCGATGCCAATGACGAGCCAGTCGCCAAGCGGCCTCGCGAAGTAGTTCCGGTCCTCGGTGCCAATCCCGAAGTAGCGCCGGAAGTCGTCGCTGCTGCCCTCCGGGTAATCATGGTTGCCAGGCACGGCCAGCGTGTTCGCCAGGTGCACACCCCAGGTCGGCCCGTAGCACGACTGATAAGTCGCCGTAGTGCCGTAGGGATACGCGGTGTCGCCGGGCACCAGCACTGTTGCGCCGACGGGAATGAGCCCGGCGGTGCGCGCCGCGCTGGAGTCCTCCGCGGGTTTGCCCCTGCACTCGGCAATGTCGCCGGCTGCATATACGACGAGCGATTCCGCGGCGGCCCGGACCGGCACGAGCGCGCAGAGGAGCAGCATTGGCAGGATGGTTGTGAAGACTTGCACGATCAGGCCAACTCGAATGACCCGGATCTTAAACCGGGAACGCCCGACGTAGCATAATCTGCGCCCATGCATGCCCTGATCCGACCCGTCAGCTCCGCCATGGCGCGCTGCGAACTTACCCATCTCGCCCGTTTGCCGATCGATGTCGCACTCGCCAAGGAGCAGCACCAGAGCTATTCCCGGACCCTGGCGTCGCTCGGGTGCCGGCTCGTCGAGCTTGCCGCTGAACCAGACCTGCCGGATTCCGTTTTCGTCGAGGACACGGCTGTCGTGCTGGACGAAATCGCGGTCATCACCCGCCCGGGCGCGGAATCGCGCCGCCCGGAAGTGACGTCGGTCGCCACGGTGCTCGAGTGCCATCGCCGCTGCGTGCGCATCGAGGACCCGGGAACTCTGGATGGCGGCGACGTGCTGCGGGTGGGTCGCAGAATATTTGTCGGACAATCTGGCCGCTCGAATACCGAAGGTATCGGGCAGCTTGCCGCCGCCGTTGGACCCCATGGATACACGGTCGTACCGGTCCAGCTTCGGGGCTGCCTGCACCTCAAGAGCGCCGTAACACTTGTCAGCACCGATACGCTGTTGATAAACGACGACTGGGTGGATCGCGGTACATGGCCGGGCATGCGCTTCGTCGCCGTAGCGCCAGGCGAGCCCCACGCGGCGAACGCGGTCTGCATCGACGACACGGTCGTGCATTCCGCCTCGGCACCCCGCACCGGCGCGCGGCTCCAGGCCGCCGGCCTCCGGGTACTGGCGGTGGGCGTGTCCGAGATGGAGAAAGCCGAGGGCGCTGTTACCTGCTGCAGCGTGATTTTCGCTTGACGGCTGTCCTGCGCCGGTCGGCGCGTCAGCCCTGCGCCCAGCAGTAGCAGTTCAGCTTGTTCCCGTCCGGGTCGCGGAAATACGCGGCATAGAATCCGGGAATCCCGCGGGGACCCGCGGCGCCTTCGTCCTTCGCACCCAGCGAGATGGCCTTGCGGTACACGGCGTCCACCTTCTCGTTGCTGTCCACGACCAGCGCAACCATCGTCCCGTTGCCTGTCGTGGCGGGGTTTCCGTCATAGGGAATACAGACGCCGAGCGCCGGCTTGCCCGGCGCGACCGCCCAGGCAATCAGGCGCTCAGACTCCATGAACCGTCCCGCCCCGATCTCGCCCAGCAGGGCGTCATAGAAGGCCGCGGCACGCTGCAGGTCGTTGGTGCCTAGGGTTACGTAGCCGATCATTCCGGACTCCTCCTGGGTGAATGTAATGGCGCAGACAGGCTGCCTCCCCCGATCGCGAACTGCGGCGTCACGGGAGCGGTGAAGTCTACGCGCAACACGTACTGCCACAAATGTCTGGCGCGCGGGACAATGCTTGCAGATCGAAGAGGTCCGATCCCATGGCAGAAGACAAGCCCGTGCCCCCGGCGACTCCATCGCTGCTCGATCGCGTGGAAGGCGCCGAGAAACTGTTCCTGTCGGGCCGGCGTCCTGGCGAGGCCGACCTCGCGAGCGCGGTACGATTCTTCCTGGAGTTCCTCCAGGCCTTTGAGAGTTTCGAGACGACACAGCCATGCGTGACTGTGTTCGGATCCTCGCGATTCGGCGAGGACCACCCGCAGTACGGCCTGGCCCGCGAAATCGGCTCAGCGCTCGCGAAGGCCGGCTACGCGGTGATGACCGGAGGCGGTTCGGGCATCATGGAAGCTGCCAACCGCGGCGCAAAGGAGGCCGGCGGCGTGAGCCTCGGCTGCAATATCGAGTTGCCGCGTGAGCAGAAACCCAACCAGTACCTCGACCGGTTCATAAAGTTCGAGCACTTCTTTGCGCGCAAGGTGATGCTGGTGAAGTACTCCTGCGCTTTCGTCGTCATGCCTGGCGGCTTCGGAACGCTGGACGAGGCCTTCGAGATTGCGACACTGATGCAGACCGGCAAGCTGGAGCACTTTCCGCTGATCGCGGTCGGGGGGAGTTTCTGGGATCACTTCGACAGGTTCGTGCGCGACGCGATGGTCGGGAGCGGCACGATCAGCGTCGACGAGACCCACGTCATCCATCGTGCGGAAACCGCCGAAGAAGTCGTGCGCCTGGTGCGCAACGGAGGATAGGGGACATTCTCCTAAAATAGGTGCCAGGCACCTATTTTTCGAGCAGCGCGACAACGCTGTCGAAATTGCGCGCCTTGGCGGCGTCGCTCGCGGTCGCCCCGTCGCGATTGCGAAGCTTGCGGCTTGCGCCAGCGTCCAGCAGCGCTTGCACTGTTTCGGCGCTTCCCGACAGGCTCGCCAGGATCAGCGCAGTGTCTCCCAGGCGGTTCTGCTCGTTTGCATCGGCGCCCCCAGCCAGCATCCGACGCACGCTTTCGGCTTGTCCGGCAGCCGCGGCAAGCATTAGCGGCGTGTCCCCGGCTCGCGTGCGCGACGTGAGGCTGGCGCCAGCGCCGACCAGCCGCTCGACAACCGCCGTGTGCCCGCGCGCAGCGGCACATGACAACGGAGTAACGCCCTCCTTGTCCGCGACATCAATCGCGGCGCCCGTCTTGATCAGGATCGGTAGCGTGGCCGTCGAGTTGCCGCACGCCGCCAGCCACAGCGCCGTCCTTGAGGACGAGTCCGTGGCGGTCGGCGACGCATGCGCCACGAGCAACAGTCCTGCGATATCGGATTCGTCACGCGCCGCCGCGACCATCAGCGGTGTGGTGCCGGAGGGCCCACTTGCATTGGCGTCGGCACCTGATTGCAGCAGAAGCCGCACGGCGCGCGGATCGTTACCGGCAACTGCAACGAGCAGGGCCGGCGACTCATCGGCGGCGTGCGCGTTCGGGTCGGCGCCGTGGCGCAGCAGCAGTTCGATCAGTGCCGGCTTTCCGTTGCGAACTGCCGCCGCAAGTGGCGTATTGCCCTGTGCATCCGCGGCGGATGCATCTGCGCCCGCGCCGAGCAGCAGTTCCGCAGCACCGGTCGACTGGGCCTCGACCGCCGCCAGCAGCGCGGTCTGGCCACCAGGTGCGGTGGCATTCGGGTTGCCGCCTCGCGCCAGCAAGTCGCGCAGGCTGGCGGGATCCTTGCGACTTGCCGCAACCACCACGTCCGGCCAACCGGCGTAGGCATCAGTGGCTGCTCGCTGCAGGTGATCAACCGGTCCGGCCGAGGCGCTGATCGATGCGCGCACCGGCGCCGCGCCGGCGGCCTGGAGATCCTTCGCCTGCTGCACGCGGCCGCTCCGGACGGCGTATGCGAGAGCTGTATTTCCTGAGCGATCCGCCGCCGCAACGCTCGCCTTCGCCTGCAGCAGGATGCCGCAGGCATCTGGGCGCTCCGCGGCGCAGGCCAGCATCAGCGGCGTTACGCCGTATTGATCGATCGCCTCCAGATTTGCGCCGCGCTCGAGCAACAGACTGACACCATCCGCCGCCCCGCCGTCAGCAGCATGGTGCAGTGGCGTGCGACCGAAATCGTCGGGTGCATTCACTCGCTCGGCAGTGGCCAGCATCGACAGTGTCGCGACATCGCCACGCCGGGCGGCCCGCCACAATTCGATCCGCCGCGACTCCTCGTCTGCCAGTGAATCCTGGACGCGAAACTCCAGCGGCAGGATGCCACGCTGCAGCATGTCGATCGCCGCGGGATCACCGAGTTCGGCGGCGCGCGCGAGCCACCTGCGCGCGCCGTCGGGATCGCGCGGGTCGCCCGTGGACGCCATTGCCGACAGCGCGAGCGCCGCGCTCGCCTGCCCATTGCGCGCGGCCGCCTCGAACATTGCCTGCGCGCGCTCCCTGTCCGGTTGCGGGAGCAGGTCCGACAGCAGGAGAGTACCGAGCAGGTACTGCGCGTCCGCATTGTCCCGCGCGGCCTGCTCCGAGAGCAGCTGCGCCGCGGCGCCGTAGTTCTTGATTCGAATTGCCGCCTTGGCAGGTTCCAGCAAGCCGGCCTGCGCCGCCGCCTGCGCGGAAGCGGCCTGGCCGGCCGTAGCCTGCTGATGCGAGATCATCAGCAGTGCCGAGAGGCACGCGGCTGCAAGCACAGGCAGGCGCTCAGGCCGTCCCATACTTGGTCTCCACCTGCACGCCGATTCCGCGCAGGAAATCCGATGGCAGGATGCCGCCGGCACTGACGATGACGGCGTCGTTTGGCAGTTTGATCTCACGCCCGTCGACGTCGAGTACCACATGATCGTCGGCAATGCGGCGCACTTCCGACTTCAGGATCTGCTTGAGCCGGGCCGCGCGCTCGGCAGCGGCAACCCGCTCGCGATTGGCAGGCTTCGCGCGCGAGAACGCCTCGCCGCGGTATGACAAGGCCACCGACTTCGCGCCGTTCTCAGCGATGCTGGCCGCCGCCTCGAGCGCGCTGTCTCCGCCGCCGACCACCAGTACGCGCTGGCCTGAGTACTGCTCCGGGTCAATGAGACGGTAGACGACCTTCGGCAGTTCCTCCCCGGGCACGCCGAGCTTTCGCGGGGTGCCACGGCGACCGATCGCCAGCAGCACGTTTGCCGTCCGGTATTCGCCTTTCGTCGTGCGCACCACGAAGCCGGACCCGTCCCTCGTGACCGTCTCGACTCGCTCGCGATAACTGATCTTGATCCCGGTCTTCTTTTCGACCTCGAGCCAGAAATCGAGCAGCGCTTCCTTGGCCGTATGGCCAAAGCGCATCTTGCCGACGATCGGCAGTGTGACCGGGGAAGTCATCACCAGCTTCGCGCGCGGATACTGGAAGACACTGCCACCGAGCGACTCCTGCTCGATCGTGGCGTACTTCATGCCGTGCGACATCGCTGTCAGGGACGCTGCAAAACCCGCAGGCCCTGCCCCGACAATTACCAGGTCCAACCCGTCACCGCGGCGTCCGCGTCGACGGTGGATGGCATCCACGGCCTGGTGGCCCTGCGAAAGCGCGTTGCGGATGAGCCCCATTCCGCCTAGCTCGCCGGCGATGTAGATACCCGGAACCGATGTCTCGAAGTCCGTGCTCAGCAGCGGAATGTCCACCCCGCGCTTCGCGGAACCGAACACCAGGGTGATCGCGTCGGCCGGACATGCACTGCGGCACGCACCGTGGCCAATGCAGTCCGACGGGCTGATCAGCTGCGCCTTGTTTCCGATCAGTCCGAGCACGTGATGCTCGGGTTGCTCCGGACAGGCTTTCACGCATGAGCCGCAGCCGATGCAGCGCAGCGCGTCGATCACCGGATGCAGCGACGCCGGCTCGGCCAGGCCGTCTGCAACCGCCCGCTCTCGCACGGCAACATGCGTGCGCTCGGTGCGCTGGCGGCGGCCCAGGTACCAGCCCCAGATCACAGCCAGTGGCGCCCCGTACACGAGAAGCAGTGCGTAGTTCATGACGTGGCGACTGTATCGACTCCGTTGGCCCGAATCACGGATGACAGTCCCCAAATGAGAAATGCCGCTCATCAATGCTGCTCGACGTCACAGATTTGAGTGTTGGCCGCCCCAGCCGGGTGCGTCCGCACCCTGAAATACGTAGCCTCGGCGCAGGCAAAGAAATAACAAGGCTCCGGAGAATTGCACCATGTCACCAGGTGTCATAAGGTCGAGTGCGCGCAACGGATTCGTCCTTGGACTATCCGCCGGGCTGGTGCTTGCGTCGGCGTTCTTCATCGTGAAGCCGGTCACGCCGGCAGCGATGCTCCAGGCCGACAGCGCGCGGGTTGAGGCCGCAGCTTCTGCGTCGATGCCTCCCTCGATGACCGCACCAGCGGCCGGGGCCGGCGCTGGTTCGATGGAGGCCGCCACGCTGGCCCTCAAGACCCGACTGGCAACCCAGGGCGGGGCCGACGACCAGTGGGAGCTGCTGGCGCAGTCCTACGATTTCCTCGGACGCAGCGACGAGGCGAAGCTCGCCCGTGAACACCGGACCGCCCCGGACAGCGACCTGCGCGACGCGGTCGCGGCAAGTGCGATGCTGCTGCCTGGATCCAACCGGTCGACCAGGCCCGCCAGTGCGCCCCAGGCCGCCCCGAGCCGTGCCGAAACGCTGCTCGCGAGCGCGGAGACATTCCGCCGCAGTCGCAAGTTCAAAGAGGCGTGCGCAGCGTATGCAGCGGCTGCCGGGCTCGGCGCCATGACCGCCGACAGCTGGGCGGATTACGCGGACGCGCAGGCGTCGATGGCAGGTCACCTGGCCGGCGAGCCCGAGAAATCACTCGCGGAGGCCCTTGCGCTGGACCCCCAGCACACCAAGGCATTGTGGCTGAAGGCGAGCCTGGCCTACGAGCAAGGCCGCTACGACGACGCGCTCGCGACCTGGCGGCAGTTGCTCGCCCTGATGCCCCCTGGCTCGTCGGACGCACGCATCGTCGAGGCCAACATCGCTGAAGCGACGCGTCTCGCGAACGGCTGAGGACTGACCATGAACGCACGAATGGATCGGGCCAACATCGTCGCGGCAGCCGCTGACGTCCCGACTGCCAGCAAGACTGCAGCGCGTCCAAGGCTGGCAGCCGCGAGCACGCCCCCGATCGAGGTGAAGGCCGTGCCCGGGAACGGGTTCCTCCGCAAACTGTTCAAGCCCGAGTGGCTGATGCTGATCGCGACGACCTTGTTGCTCATCTGGGGTTACCGCTTCCCGACGGAGCAATACATCACACCGCAGACCGGCGCGGGCTACGCACTCGGCATCATCGGCGGATCGGCGATGCTGCTGCTGCTGGTCTACCCGGCGCGCAAGCGCGTCCGGGCACTGCGCTTCCTAGGTACGACCAAGCACTGGTTCCAGACGCACATGGTACTCGGCGTGGTCGGCCCGGTGCTCATACTGTTCCACTCCAATTTCAGCCTCGGCGCCACCAACAGCAACGTGGCGCTCACCTGCATGCTGATCGTTTCCGGCAGCGGCTTGTTCGGCCGATATTTCTACACGCGCATCCACCACGGCCTGCACGGACGCCGTGCCACGCAGGCCGAACTCCGGGACTACGCGGAAAAGCTGCGCTGGGTCACGACGAACGTGGAATTCCTCCCGGACCTGGTAGCCCGGATCGAATCCGAGGAGCATTACATCGTAGAACGTTGCGGACGCCTGCCACAGCTTGCGCGGCCGCCCGCGTGCGCAGCAACCGCTGCACTCGCACGTCGCCGGCTACGCCGCCATGTCCACGACTCGTTGAAAACATCGAGCCTGGCAAGCCTTGGGGACGCCCGGAGGCGCAGCCTGCTCCAGACAGCGACCGGCTACATAGACGACCGCCTTACCGCGACACGCCGTGTGGTGGAGTTCTCGTCGTACGAGAGGCTGTTCTCGCTCTGGCACGCACTCCACATGCCGCTGTTCCTGATGCTGTTGATCGCCGGCGTGGTTCACGTCGTCGCGGTTCACATCTACTGAGCCGGCACTGGACACCGATGCGAAATGTGCGCCCCCTGCCTGCACTGGTGCTGTTGATGCTGGCGGCCCTTTCATCGCAGGGCGCGCTTGCGGCTGGCATTGAGACGCTGCTCATGCCAGGCAAGGTCACGAACGCGCACGCGAAGCTCGAGACGGAGTGCTCCCAGTGCCACGATCGTGCCGACCGGAGCCGCCAGGCCGCTCTCTGCATGGCCTGCCACAAGGAAGTCGCAGCCGACGTCCGCGCGCACACCGGCTTTCACGGCCGCCTGCCCGCAATCGACACGGCGCAGTGCAAGGCCTGTCACTCCGAACACCAGGGCCGCGACGCGGACATCGTCAAGTTCAGCCGTCCGGCATTCGATCACTCCAGGACAGATTTCGCGCTGGCTGGCGCGCATGCCGCGACCGCATGCGATGCCTGCCACAAGCCCGGCCGGAAATACCGTGAGGCACCGTCCGGTTGCGTCGACTGCCACAAGGCCGCCGACCCGCACGACGGAAAGCTCGGCGCGGACTGCGGCAACTGTCACGAGCCGGCGACCTGGGCGCGTACCCGGTTCGACCACGGCAAGACGCACTTCGTCCTGCGCGATGCGCACCGCGACGTTACCTGCACCGCGTGCCATGCCGGCAACCGCTACGCTGGCACGCCCTCGGCATGTGCCTCCTGTCATTCACCGGACGACGTGCACCGCGGCTCCCGTGGCTCCGACTGCGGGAGCTGCCACACCACGGTCGCGTGGAAGACCTCGAAGTTCGACCACGCGAAAGAGACCCGCTTCGCGCTGACCGGCGCCCACGCAGAACTGACCTGCCAGGCATGCCACACGACTCCGAACATGAAGGACCCGCTGCCCAGCGATTGCGCAGGCTGCCACCGAGCCGACGATGCCCACGCAACCCGTTTCGGGGACGCCTGCGAAAAATGCCACGGCACCTCCGCCTGGAAGCCACCCACGTTCGATCACCTGCGTGACGGGCAGTTCGAGCTGGTGGGCCGCCACAAGACGCTCGATTGCGATGCATGCCACACGGGCGTGATCGCGCAGCAGAAGCTCGGCACCGACTGCAGCGCCTGCCACCGCACGAGCGACGCGCACGGCGGCAAGCTCGGCACCGACTGCGCGGCCTGCCATGGCGTCGATGGCTGGCGCAAGGACGTGGTGTTCGATCACGACCTGACCGACTTCCCGCTCGTCGGCCTGCACGTCGTTGTCCCTTGCCACGCCTGCCACGTATCGCCTGCATTCAAGGGGGCTGCCGCCGATTGCAACGGCTGCCACCAGCGCGACGACCGGCACAAGGGTGCGCTAGGCAAGGACTGCGAGGGCTGTCACTCGCCGAATGGATGGGGACTCTGGCAATTCGATCACGGCAAGGCGACTGAATTCGCGCTCACCGGTGCGCATGCAAATGTCGCCTGCGCGGGCTGCCACAGGCAGCCGGCCGACCAGGTGAAGCTGAGCGCGGACTGCGACTCCTGCCATTCGAAGGACGATGTCCACCTCGGGCAATACGGCCGCCAGTGCCAGCGATGCCACGTGACCACGAGTTTCAAGGGCGCACGGCTGCAGTAAGCGGGAAACCATGGGCCAGTTCCAAAAAATCGTCGTTTTCTGCATGCTCGCGGTCGCCTGCCACGGCGCATTTGCGCAGGGCGCCGGCTCGCAGTTCAACCACGTTACCACTGGCTACGAATTGACCGGCGCGCACAAGTTGCAGGCGTGCGAGTCGTGCCACGTGGACGCCGTATTCCAGGGCACGCCGCGCGCGTGCTTTGCCTGCCATTCCAATGGATCTCGGATCGGCGCGACTCCAAAGTCGTCAGGCCACATACTGAGCAGCGAACAGTGCGATGCCTGCCACACGACCTCGGCATGGTCACCGGCGGCGACTTTCGACCACGACCAGACCCGCGGCAGTTGCGCGTCCTGCCACGACAGCGTGCACGCCGCCGGCAAGCCGGCCGGCCACATCGCCACCACCGCAGACTGCGGTGCCTGCCACGGCACGACTGCGTGGAGCCCGACGCGGTTCGATCACGGCAACATCGCCTCCAACTGCGTTTCGTGCCACACACCCGCGGGAACCGCGACGGCAAAGAGTCCATCCCACATCCCGACCAGCAACAGCTGCGAGTCCTGCCATAGCGTGAACACCTGGGCACCGCCCACGCTCGTCGACCATGCCCAGGTCATGGGCAGCTGCGCTTCCTGCCACGACGGCACCCGCGCGCAGGGGCGCAGCGTGAATCACATTCCGAGCGCCGACACCTGCGACACCTGCCACGTGACCTCTGCGTGGCGCCCGGCGACCTTCGACCACGCGGGAGTGACCGACCGGTGCGCGACCTGCCACGACGGCACCCGGGCGACCGGTATCGGCGCTACTCACATCAAGGCCACCACGGCGTGTGAAGCCTGTCACGCGACGGTCTCGTGGACACCGGTGATCCGCGTCGACCACGGCAATGTGCTCGGCAGCTGCTCTGCCTGTCACGACGGGCGGATCGCGACCGGCCAGGACGCCAACCACATCGTGACCAGCGCTGAGTGCGACAACTGCCACGCGACTACGGCCTGGAAGCCCGCCAAGTTCGATCACACGGGCTACGAGAACAACTGCATAAGCTGCCACGACGGCGGTCGCGCGACAGGACGCGGCGCGGCGCATATCCGCACCAGCGACTCATGCGAGTCCTGCCACGTCGTCGCGGGCTGGAAGCCAGTAGCCACGCTTGATCACACGCAGGTTCTCGGAACCTGCGTCTCCTGCCATGACGGCACGACCGCCGCCGGCAAGCACGCCAATCACATCCCGAGCGACAACGGCTGCGACACCTGCCACGCAACCACTGCCTGGCAACCGGCGCGGTTCAGCCACGAGAATCTCGCGACGACCTGCGTTGGTTGCCACGACGGCGTCCGCGAGACTGGCAAGAGCGCGACGCACATCAGGGCCAGCGACAGCTGCCAGGCATGCCACGCGACCTTCAGCTGGCGTCCGGTCACGGTCGTGGACCACACGCAGGTCACGGGCAGCTGCTATTCATGCCATAACGGAACGACGGCGACCGGCAAGCATGCAACGCACCTGACCAGCACCACCGATTGCGGTACCTGCCACTCCACGAGCACCTGGAAGCCGGCAACCCGTGTCGACCATGCAAACGTGCTAGGCACCTGCAGCTCCTGCCATGACGGCACGATCGCCGCGGGCAAGGACACCAATCACATAGTCACCACTGCCGAATGCGGCACCTGCCACGCAACGACCGCATGGAAGCCGGCGAGCTTCGACCACTCTGCCATCAGCCAGCCCTGCTCGACCTGCCACGACGGTGTGAGGTCGACCGGCAAACCGTCGAGCCACATCCCGACGACCGGCGAGTGCGGCGACTGCCACTCGACGACCGCATGGAAGCCAGCCCGGTTCACGCACGAGGGCATCACCGACACGTGCGCCAGCTGCCACGACGGCGTGCGACAGACCGGAAAGAGCGGCACGCACATCAAGGCAAGCGACACCTGCGAGGCCTGTCACTCGACCGCCGGTTGGCGCCCAGTCGTCAGCGTCGATCACACGCAGGTCACCGGCAGCTGCTACACCTGCCACAACGGCACGACCGCCACGGGCAAGTCGGCAACGCACATCCTGTCAACGAACAGCTGCGGCTCCTGCCATGCGACGCTGGCCTGGAAACCCGCGACGACCGTGGACCATGGCCAGGTGACCGGCAGTTGCTTCTCTTGCCACAACGGAACGACTGCCACCGGCAAGCCGACCAATCACATCGTGAGCGCGGACACCTGCGATTCGTGCCACACGCCGACCGCCTGGAAACCTGCGACCTGGGACCACACCGGAATCGTGAACGGCTGCTCGGGCTGCCACGACGGCGTGAAGGCGACTGGCAAGGGCGCAACGCACCTCCCGTCGAGCAACACCTGCGAGTCCTGCCACGCTGTATCGGGCTGGAGGCCGCCGACCCAGGTCGACCACACTCAGGTCATCGGCAGCTGCAGTTCCTGCCACGACGGCAACAAGGCCATCGGCAAGGGGCCGAATCACATCCCGACCACGCAGGAATGCGGCACTTGCCACGCGACGCTCGCCTGGAAGCCCGTGAGCTTCAGCCACGCCGGCATCGCCTCCGGTTGCGCAAGCTGCCACGACGGCGTGAAAGCCGCCGGCAAGAACGCCGGCCACATGTTCACGTCCGGCCAGTGCGAGTCCTGCCACGCCACGACCGCCTGGAAGCCTGCCACGCGCGTCGATCACGCCCAGGTGCTCGGCACCTGCTCGAGCTGCCACAATGGCGCACGGGCGACCGGAAAGCCCACGAATCACATCGTGACGACTGCCGAATGCGGCAGCTGCCATGGCACGACCGCCTGGAAGCCAGCCACCGGTTTCAACCACACCGGCGTCACAGGCAACTGCTTCAGCTGCCACAACGGCGTGAACGCGACTGGCAAGGGCACCTCGCACATCGCGACCGATACGAGCTGCGAGAGCTGTCATGCCACCAACACGTGGAAACCGGCGACGCGAGTCGACCATACCCACGTCTCGGGAACCTGTTCGAGCTGCCACAACGGAACGGCGGCAGCGGGCAAGGGTACCAACCACATCCCGACCACTGCCGAATGCGGCACCTGCCACGCGACGCTGGCGTGGAAGCCCGCGAATTTCAGTCACACCGGCATCACCGCCAATTGCTCGAATTGCCACGATGGCGTCAAGGCGGCGGGCAAGAACGCCGCGCACATTTTCACCACCGCGGTGTGCGAGAGCTGCCACTCGACAGGCAGCTGGAAGCCAGCGACACGAGTCGACCACGCGCAGGTGATCGGCAACTGCTCGAGCTGCCACAATGGCACGAAGGCCTCCGGCAAACCGGCCACCCACATCGCAACCACCGCCGAATGCGGCAATTGCCACTCGACCGATGCATGGAAACCCGCCACGGGCTTCAACCATGACGGCGTTACAGACAACTGCTTCAGCTGCCATAACGGGGTGAAGGCTACCGGAAAGAACTCGAGCCACCTGCAGACGAGCAACCTCTGCGAGAGCTGTCACTCACCGGCAGCCTGGAAGCCGGCCGTGCGCGTGGACCACACCCAGGTGATCGGCACCTGCTACTCCTGCCACAACGGCAGCAATGCCACTGGCAAGAATGCGGCACACATCACCAGTGACACGAGCTGCGACGCCTGCCACACGACCGTCGGCTGGAAGCCGGCGGTACGCGTCGATCACAACCACGTGACCGGCGTGTGCAGCAGCTGCCACAACGGCCTGAAGGCGGCTGGCAAGCCCACCAACCACATACCAACCACCAAGGAGTGCGGTGCCTGCCACTCCACGCTGGCCTGGCTGCCGGCCGCTTTCGACCACACGGGCGTGACCAGCGGCTGCGGCAATTGCCACAACGGCACGACCGCCAGCGGTCCGTCCACGGGGCACATGACCTTCCCCGTCAACAACTTCGACTGCAGCAAGTGCCATACGACGAACGCATGGTCACCCAATACCTTCAGGCACCTGGCCGGGGGCGGCTATCCCGGCGACCACCGTGCGGCACTGACCTGCAAGAGCTGCCACACCACCAACACCGACGCGGCCACCTGGCGCACGCCTGCCTACAAGCCCGACTGCGCCGGCTGCCACTCAAACAGGTACAAGACGGACCCGCACAAGAAGTACGGCGACGTCAAATACACGGTCAGCGAACTGCGGAACTGCTCGGGCGCCTGCCACATATACACGGACTCGACGCTGACCACGATCGCGACGCGAAGGTCTGGCCCGCAGCACCGCATCACGAACTCGAAATTCGACTGATGCGTACAGTGCGAGCAGTCATCGCGATCTCCACGCTGCTGGCCGCGCTAGCGGGCCCGGCGCAGGCGCAGGTCGCCGGGCGCCTGATCGAGGACGTCAGCGTCACCGAGCAGGACGGCTTCTCGACGGTCAAAGTCGTGTTTGGCTGCAACGTGCAGTACGTGAGTCACACGCCGGCTAGCGGCGGCGACTCGCTGCGCGTGCGCCTGGTTCCTGGAGTCGATTGCGGATCGCCGGCCGCGGGCTGGGTGGTCCCACCGATACTGGATGGTCGCGGCGTCATCCGCTCATTGAACGTCGACCGCACGATGGGCAGGAACGTGGAACTCGCGATCCGCTGGTCAAGGCTGGAGCAGTTCGTGCTGGTGCCGGCCACGAATGGCCGCGGACTCAGGGTCCTGCTGTCGCGACCCGACACCGACCGCTCCAGCGTGCAGGTGCGCGAAGTCACCGGACCGCTGTCGGTGTACGCGGTCAACCTCGACGCATCGCGCGAGCCCTACAGCGCGGCAGCGACCGAAGCGGCCGGGAAGGTCACTGGCGTCCCTACCTATGTCTCGGAAACCGTCGTCAATGGCAACAAGTGGTACCGGCTGCGGGCCGGGCCCTTCGTCACTGAATCGGACGCCCGTCGCGTGCTCACGGCTGCGCGCGCCAGCTATCCAAAGGCGTGGCTTGCCGTGTCGGACGACGTGGTAATGAGCGAGCCGGGAATGCCTGGCGCAGTCGGCAGCGTTCCGACGACCCCGGCGCACGGCAATACGACGCTTACGCAGCAGGACATCGACCGTACGATGAAACGCGCGCAGGAGATGCTCCGACGCAAGGATTACGTCGTGGCGATCCAGCTGCTGACCCGACTGACCGAGCAACCGGAATTTCCCCAGCGCGCACAGGCCCAGGAACTGCTCGGGCTGGCCCGCGAGCGAAACGGCCAGTTGGCTCACGCCAAGGCCGAGTACGAAGAATACCTGGCCCGCTATCCGCAGGGCGAAGCGGCGGGCCGGGTTGCCAAGCGCCTGCGCGCCCTGACGTTCGCGGCGAGCCCGGCAAGCGCACAAGCGCGGGCCGCAGCAAGTGAATCACGCTGGAAAGTCTACGGCGGCATCTCGCAGACCTACAGGAAGGATACGAGCAGCTTCGACAACGGCAGTGTTTCCAGCAGCGGCACGACGCAGGAAGCGGTCCTGAACGACGTCGCGCTGTCCGCGAGACGCAGCGGCGATCGCTACGACTTCACCATGCGGGCGAGCGGATCATACGGCCTGGACCTGATGTCGGACGGCCCCGGAAGCCAGGGCACGGTCTCGTTGATGTTCGCGGAACTGCGCGATCGCGCGCTAGACTGGACAGTGCGTGGCGGGCGGCAGTCGGGCAGCCTGGGCGGCTTGATCGGGACGTTCGACGGCCTCTACGCAGGCTACCAGGTCGTGCCGAAGGTTCGCATCAACGCGCACCTGGGCTACCTGGTCAACTCGACGCGCCTCGCTCCGAACTCGGACCAGCAGTTCTATGCCGTGTCCGCCGACTTCGGAACATTCGCCCAGGCGTGGGACATGTCTGTATATGCGCTGAACCAGGACTATGTCGGGTACAGCGACCGGCAGGCGATCGGCACGGAAGTTCGCTACTTCAGGCCCGGCCTGACGTTCGTAGGACTTGCCGACTACGACCTGCACTTCGGCGACCTCAACGACGTGTTGCTTCTGGCCACGGCCACGCTGCCCGCGCGCTGGACGCTCGCTGCCAATTACGATCACCGCAAGAGCCCCGGCCTGAGCCTGCGCAATGCATTGATCGGCCAGCCGGTCGGGACATTCGACGAGCTATTCGGCCTGTACTCCAGCTCGCAGATCGAGCAGCTGGCCCGGGACCGCACCGCCGAATCCGATACCTACACGCTGTCACTCTCACGGCCGTTCGGCGAGAAATGGCAGTGGTCGATGGACATGTCCGGCGTCAGCATCAGCGAGACGCCCGCTTCGGGCGGGGTCGATGCGACACCGGACTCGGGCACCGACCTGATCTTCTCGACGCAGACCATGGCGTACGGACTGTTCGGACGCGGTGATGTTTCGTCGCTCGGACTCCAGTACCAGACCGGCGATGCGACGGACACGATGTCGCTGGGGCTCTACACGCAGCTGCCACTGGGCGAAGCGTGGCGAGTAAGCCCGAGGATCCGCATCGACCAGCGCCAGTTCCACGGCGACGGGTCGACGCAGCTGCTCTACGCACCGGGCCTGCGTGCCGAGATGCGTTGGCGGCGGTTCTGGCTCGAGCTCGAAGGCGGCGCCGAGATCGGACAGCGCACACTGGGCGACTCGAGCGCCGACACGACGCGCTACTACTTCAGCCTCGGGTATCGCTATGACCTCTGAACTAGACCGTTCACTGCGCGGCCTGGGACGTCTCGCCGTCTTTGCCATTGCGCTTGCGTCTGGTGCCTGCGCCTCACCGCAATCCGACGGCCCGCGCCAGTACCTCGACGAAAAATCCGCTGCGACCGTCACCGTGGCCAGGGATGGGCTGGTATTCGCACGTGATCGACCGGAATTCGCGGTGCATGCCCGCGACTACCTCACGGTCGTGCCGGTCGACGTGAATCGAATGGGCTCCCACGCGACCTATTTGTACTGCTACGCGTGGTCGACGATCGACAAGCGAAGTTCGGCTGCCGAGGGCGACGGGTCCGCGCAGTTCGAAATCATTGCCGACGGACGGCGGATCCCGCTGGTGCCGATGAATGCCACGGCTCGCGAACTTGGCCTGGCGGAACCGCCGATCCGCGCTCCATCGGGGTCGGCGCGGCTGCTGATCGTCCGGACCGACCGCGAGACGCTCGCCCTGCTCGCCGCCGCAGGAGCGCTTGGCGCGGCCGTGCTGCACGACGGCATCAGCGAGACCTACGAACTCTGGTCGGGCAACCCGGGCGCTCTGCTCGCCCTCAGGTAAATAGGTGCCAGGCACCGATTTTTGGAAATGGGGACATTCTCCTTTTTTCGCGGCAGCGAAAAGGAGAATGTCCCCTGCTGCCCCTGCTGCTAAGCGGCTTCTTTAGGTGCGGCAACCTTCGGCGCGGCTGTACTGGCCGCCGGATGCTCGTAGTCGTTCTTCTCCCAGTCGCGGTACCGGGGCGGAATCGGGTTGATTGCGCCCTTGGCGAGCCAGTCGAGCTTTCCGTCCATCAGCAACCCGGCCACCTTGCCGTAGGCTCGGTTGAAATTGCCCTTCACCGCGCGGAAGTTTCCATCGATGCGCCGACGAGTCTCGTTGCAGAACAGGTCAGCCAGCTCCAGCGGGGACTTGTCCGCCGGATTGGCAGCGACCAGGTGATCAGCGTAAGAGAGCGTCGCGCCCATCACGAACAGGTCCACGCCGATGTCGACGAAGTTGCCAAGGATGACCTGCTCCGTCTCGAGCTTCGGTCCGAACTTCGCCATGGTCCCGAACAATCTCCGTGCGAGCACCTTGGAAGTCTTCGCCGTCCATGCAAGGTGCTTGCGGTTCTTCGCATCGAGGTGCGGTGCGTCCAGCTGCCCGCCACCGAACGGCACGTAGAGCTTCGGCAGCCAGGTCGCATAGAAACCTGCCGCCTTCATCGCCGCCTCGCCCTTCGACACTTTCTGCCCTGGCTTCGGCTGCAGGATGGGCATCATCAGCTTGAAGTGCGTGTCCAGCGCCTCGCGCGCCATGATCAGGTGCATCACCTGCGACGAACCCTCGAAGATGCGATTGATACGCGAGTCGCGCAGGCCCATTTCGATTGAGGTCGGGCGATCGCCGCGCCCGTAGAGCGACGTCGCGCGCTCGTAGCCGCGCCCGCCGCGCACTTGCAGGTAGTCGTCGTACATCTTCCACAGCGTCTCGGAGCACCAGTATTTGGCCGCTGCCGCCTCGAGCCGGATGTCGGCGTTCTTGTGGTCCGCGAACGAGCAGGCGACCTGCACCATCGCCTTCATCGCGAACAGCTGCGCCATGTACCCCGAGATCATCTTCGCCACAGCCTGGTGCTTGCCGATCGGCTGGCCCCACTGCTGGCGCGTGGAAGTCCACCACTTCGCATCTTCTACCATCGCCATGCCGCCACCGATGGCAGCCGCCGGAATCCCGAGGCGACCGACATTGAGCGTCGCGAGCGCGATCTTGAGCCCCTCGCCAGGCTTGCCGATCAGGTTCTCGGCCGGGACCCTGACGTCCTTGAACGTGATCACGCCGTTCGCGAGCCCGCGCAACCCCATGAACCGTGAACGCCGCGCGCGCTCTACACCTGGCCAGGCGGTCTCAACCACGAAGCAGGATATCTGCGGCAGCGATTTGCCGTTGGGCAGCACCTTGTCGGGCGTCCGCGCGAGCACCGCAATCAGCGTGGTCTTCGGATCGGTGACGTTGGTGCACCACAGCTTGTCGCCGTTCAGCGTGTAGTACTTGCCGTCTGCCGATGGCATGGCCGTGGTGGTCATGCGCGCCGGGTCGGAACCCACGCCGGGCTCCGTCAGCGCGAACGCGGAAATCTCCCCTTTCGCAAGTCGAGGGAGGTACTTGCGCTTCTGCTCCTCGGTGCCGAAATCCTTGAGCGGCTGCGGCACGCCGATGCTCTGGTGCGCCGAGACATACGCGACCGTGGTCGCGCAATAACCACCGAGAAAGCCGAGCACTCGGCCATAGTTGGTGACCGAGAAGCCGAGGCCACCATATTCTTTCGGGATCTTCATGCCGAAGAGGCCGGCGGCTGCGAGCGCATCCAGCGCTTCGGGCGGGTACTCGCCTTCTTCGTCGATCTTCCACGGATCGATCGCTTTCTCGACGACCGGGCGGATCTTCTCGATGTAGTCGTCGCCGATCTTCCTGTCTTCCGGCGACTGTGCCGGGAACGGGTGCAGCAGGTCCCAGCGGAAGTTTCCCTTGAACACCTCCGCGGTGAAGCTGACGTTTTCCCACTCGGTCTGTCGGGCGTCCTCGGCCATCTGCATCGAGACGTCTTTCGCCTTGGTGTCCATCTTGGATCCTCGAATGGTGCCGCGCCGGGCGACGGCAGGTTGCGGGTTGGCCCGAGTTTCTCCGAAGTGATTCCAGACGGGTATCGGGGTTTGTGCAGTGCAGCTAGTGTTGGTCGCGAAGGACGGGCCTCGGAAGTCACAAACGGCGATTGTTAGCGATATAGATTATATTTCGATGCTTTTTGGCGATTTTCAAGTATCTTTCTGAAAATCCTCGCGGCGGTACATCGCGCCAGCTGCGAGCCGTCACCGCCCTGTGGCTCCTCGAGTCGCCGGCGGCCCAAGGCGCCGCTACCCGGATCATCGGCCCCGCCCGTCTATCCTGGTACCGCCCGCGCCTGCTTGCAGGTAACTCTGATTGTTCCCCCGGGCACCACGGCATAGCATGAAGCTGAGGAGCGAGCTCGGCACGATCCGCGAGCCGCCCGCGCATGGAGGTGGAGAAAATGACAGACCAGGTAACGATGCAGACACTCAAGGCCGATCTTGCAACGGTAATGCGCGACGCCGAGGCGCTGGTGAAAGCCTCCGCCGAGCAGGGCGGCGCAAAGGCCGACGAGGCCCGAGCGAAGATCCGTGAATCGCTGCAGGGCGCCAAGGCACGGCTGCTGGCGGCGGAGCAGAATGCCGTCCGGCATGGCGAGGAGGCCGTGGCGGCTACCGAGGCGCGTATCAGGGACAATCCGTGGCAGTCGGTCGGCTTCGCAGCCGCCGTCGGGGTGGTGATCGGCGTCCTGCTCGCGCGCCGTTGAGCAGCGCAAGATGAGCGGGGAGGAAACCGCGGCACCCGGGCCCGCGACGAACCTGCTGCGGTCGGCAACTCGCCTTGGCGGCACGCTGCTCGCGGTGCTGCAAACGCGAGTCGAACTGCTTGCCACGGAGATCAGCGAGGACGTCGAGCGCGGCGTCCGTATCCTGCTGTGGAGCCTCGTGGCCGTGCTGGCCGCCGCGCTCGGCCTTCTGCTCGCGGGCTTCACGCTGATCATCGTCTACTGGGACACGCATCGCATTGGCGCGGCTATCGGCGTTACGGTCGCGTTCATGCTCCTATCCGTGGTAGCCGCCTGGGTGGCACGAGTCCGCCTGCACGAGAAACCGAAGCTTCTCGACGCCACCCGAAGTGAGCTGAAGCGAGACGTCGCTGCGCTGCGGAGCGACCGGTGAGTTCGCGACTGGTCGCACTGACCGCACGGCGCGCAGCATTGCAGGCAGAATGCGCGTTGCAGCGCGACGATGCGGTGCAGGCCTACGTCGAGATCGAATCGGGCACCATGAGAGTTGATCGCCTGGTCGGGGCGCTGCGCAGGCTCACGCCGGTCCTCGTCCTGGCCAGCGGCGTCGTGCTCGTCGCACTCGGCCCTGCGCGTGCATTAAGGCTGGTCCGACGTGGACTCACGTTCGCGATGGTCGGGCTCCAGGCGCGCAACCTGCTGCGCTGACGCCCCCCTCAGAGGCATCAATCCGCTGGCGGCGCCTGGGCCAGCGGCTGGAAGCCGTCGATTGCGGCAACCAGCTGGCCATCGTCGCCCAGCGTGAGCCGCAGCGACAGGCCGAGGATCTTGGCGATTGCGGTCGCAAGCGAAAGTCCCAGGCCGGCGTGTGACCCGTGATTGCCATTGCCGATGCGGAAGAATCTCTCACCCAGGCGTGGCACATCGTCAGGGCTGAGACCCGGCGCAGGGTTTGCCACGCTCAGCTCGCCTCCCGGACTCAACGTGACCCGCACCACAGATCCCCGCGGCGCGTGAGAAACAGCGTTGCCGAGCAGGTTTGCGAGCAGCCTGGGCAACAACGCACTGTCGGTATGAACCCATGCTTCCGCAGGAGCGTCGAGCTCCATCGTCAGCGACTGATGTGCCGCGGCGCCGGACAGCGCGCTCACCTGTCGGCGCAGCTCAGCACTGAGATCGACGGGCTCCGGCTGCGGAATCTCCAGCCCCGCCTCGTATCGGGTCAAGGCCAGCAGCGACTCGACGATCTGCTGCATCTCCGCTGCCGTCGCGCCGATCTCGCGAACTGCCTGGTGCACCGCATCGGGGTCCGCGCTTCCGGATCCTACGTCTGCCAGCAATCGGATCTCCGCCAGCGGATTGCGCAGCTCGTGGGCGACGTTGCGCGCGTAGCGCCGTTCGCGCGCGAGCGCTTCCAGCAGCCGGCCCAGAAGTGTGGAGAAACTGGCCGCGACAGGTCGCAGTTCGTATGGCAGCGGCCCGGAGTCGAGCCGTGCAGCAGGGTCATCCGGGTCGACGCTTTCCAGCGAGCGCGCAAAGTCGTCGACGGGACGCAGGCCCCGCTGCACGGAGTACCAGGCTATGAGCAGCATGGCCGCGAGCGTGACAATCGCGGCGATGAACAGCAGCACGTGGATACGGCGCTCCAGCCGGTCGAGATTTTCGATTTCCTCCGCCGTGACGACCGTGAGCATGCCTCGGGCATCGGACTCCGGCAGGGGAAAAGACTGTGATACCGCGCGACCACCGTGGCCGTCGGGCAGCGCCAGGTCGTAGTAGGTTGGGCGTCCGACGACCGATTCGAGCCTGGGCAGATCCCGGCCGGCACTGGAGTCCGAGCGCGACAGCGTATGTCCCCGCGCATCCCAGACCTGGAAAAAATCCTCGTGTGCCCTGGTGCGGAACTGCGGCATGTACTCGGCGACGTCTTCCGCACCCGGATGGTCCGCCGCGTATGCAGCGACGGCGCTCATCTTGCGCTCGAGCTCCTGGTCGAAATGGCCGTAGAGGTCGTCCCGGATCAGCACGTGCAGCGCGACGAAGCCCGCAGTCAGGACGAGCCCCATGCCTGCAAAGAGACCCAGCGCCAGGCGGCCTCGCAGGGACCGGCGCGCCGAATCAAGCAATGACATAGCCGAAGCCGCGGCGGGTTTCGATCAGGTTAGGCAATTCTGCGCGGACGAGCTTGGCACGCAGCGTGCTCATCAGTACTTCGATCACCGTATCGGACGCGTTGCTGTCGCTCTCGTAGAGTTGCTCGAAGATGGCTGCGCGGCTCAGGACGTGACCCCTGCGCCGCACCAGCAGCTCGAGCAGCGCGTATTCCTTCGGCGTGAGCGTCAGCACCGTGTCGTCCACACGCACCAGCCGCGTCGCCGAATCCACGTGCAGCCGCCCGCAGACGAGTTCGGGCGATGGCTCGGCGAAACTGCGCCGGCTGAGCGCCAGCAGCCGAGCCAGCAGTTCCTCGAACGCGAAGGGCTTGACCAGGTAGTCGTCCGCACCCAGATTGAGTGCGTCCACCCGATCCTGCACCTGGTCACGAGCGGACAGCACCAGGACTCGGGGCCGGACGCTCCTGCGTCTGAGCGCCTCCAGTACCTGCATGCCGTCCACGCGCGGCATCACCAAGTCGAGCACCGCAACGTCGAATGGCAGGCCATTCAGCAGCACAAGGGCTTCGGATCCGTCCGCGGCGGTTTCGACCGCCATGCCGCGCGCCCGCAGCCCGGTGGCCAGCGTTTTCCTGACGCGATCGGAATCGTCCACTACGAGGACGCGCATGTTGCCACTCTGGGCGGGAACGGCCGGGCAGACCATCCGTATCGGTGGCAATGAAAGCTGCGGAACGCGAAGGGCGAGGCACCTTTCGGTGCCCCGCCCGCCTCGCGCCATGGACCCACCGGACAGGGCCCGCCCGGCGCGACGTTACTGGACGTCAGGCACGAAGTCCCAGAGGTCCTCGGGGATTTCGTAGTTGTGGACGAACTCGATGGCGCGCAGGCCGTCGGAGGTGGCCAGCACGAAGCCGTCGATATTCTTCACAGCCGTGGGTTGCTGACCATTCTGGTCACCCAGCCAGTCCATCAGCCTGACATTCGTCGCCTCCTGCCAGGTCGTGGTGCCGAAGATGGGCTGCAGGACCTCGAGCGTGTAGTTGCGCCACACGCTCCGCTTGTAGCTCGTTACCCGGAAGTTCACGAAGCGCTCGTTCGCAGGCGCCGGCAGGTTCGCAGTCGCAGCTTTCGTCGTGCACTGATCGAGCGGAAGGTACTCCACTCCATCTCCGCCACCGCAGTCTCGAATCAGCGCCGGCAGCGTGAATACGTTCGCTGTGGAGATCTCCGTGTCGAGAGTGATCTTCAGGATACGATTCATGTACTGCACCAGGTCGACGGTGATCACACCGTGCTTGTCGGCAGCACCCGCGAGGTAGGAACCAGCACGGATGAAGTCCGTGCTTTCGAGCCGCTCACCGCGAGCGCAGCTGGGCTCGAAGACGTCACCGACGAAGCAGGTCTCCTCCGGGCTCAGGCCGTTCCTGCCGCGCGGCAGCAGGTGACGCAGACCCGCATCGAACTTCGCATAGTCTTCGGCGCCAAGGGCCGGGTGATACTGCGGTCCAGCCGCCGGGTCGCCATGTGCGAAGGTGTCGACTTCCTCCGGATCCGTCTGCAGGTGCCCGTACTTCATCAGGCGCGTGTACAGCGCCAGGTTCTCCAGCGGCGAGTCGATCACCCGCCAGTTGGCACACTGCACGATCATTCCGACATTCTCGTCACAGGTGTCGCCGAGCAGTAGGCGCCCGGTGGCGTCCTGCTGGACCCTGCCGACGGCCGGGTCCTTGATGGATGAGATCACCTCGTCGAAGTGCATGCGAATATTGCGCTCCTTGGTTCGCCCGGCGCTCAGCCGGCCAAAGTAGCTCACCTCGACCGTCGCCAGCGGGTCCGCCGGATCGCAACTCAGGTCGGCGAAGCCGATCTCCTCGCCGGCGCCATTCACAGGAATCGGGCAGTAGTCCCAGCCGAGTGAGTCTTTTGGCAACTCTACCCAGCGCTTCTGCAGGATGGGCTGTCCGGTTGTGGAATCGCGCTTGATGTGTATCAGGTCGCCGAATATGTCGCCGCAACCCGAGGCGCCGCCTTCGCCACCACTGCCCCCGCTGCCCTCGCCGCCACCGCCGTGACTCTGGGCCAAGGCGAACACAGGTGCCGTCACCAGCACGAACAGCAGGCCCAGTTTCCTGGACCGCGAGACGGATTCATTCATCTTTCTCATGATCAATCTCCATTGATTTGCCGGGCCATTGACGCCTCGACGAGGCTCGACCCGAACGTCCCCTTCTACTTCTGCTCTCCTCCTTTGAGAGGCCGAATTCGGGGCTCTTGTCGCAGGAGTCCCGCATCGGCAATTTGTATGCTTCCTTGATACTCCCTGCGCCTTAAGGAGAGCTAAAGACGGGTGCGGAATCACGCCAGCGGACTCGCAGTTGACCCTGAAAAACAAAGGGCGAGGCACCTTTCGGTGCCCCGCCCGCCTCGACGCCTGGGGCCCAGCCGTCCTGCCCGGACTCAGTCAGTCCTGGACCTTGATTTCGACGCGGCTGGCGCTCAATGCCGTGCCGCTCCAGCTGCCCCAGGCCTCCACCAGCTGTCCTTCAGCCGTACTGAAGAACACGTCCTCGGTCAGCACGACGTTCCCCTCGAGCCGGAACTTCGTCGTGTCGGTGGTCTTGACCAGTACCGACAGGATGTGGAAGTCCGGGCGCACGGGCTCGCTGAAAGGCCCGCGCAGGCTGACCTCGTCCGCCGGATCGATGCGCACGACCCTCGTCGCGAGCACCGCTCCACTGCCTGATGGCTGCTCGTACCCGCGCACGTCGACCCAGGTGCCAACGGCCAGGTCCTTGAGACCGAAGTCGCGCTGGTCGATCTGCGACCTGTCCTCGTAGCGAGTCGCGTCGTCCGTCGCCACGTCGAGGCCGAGCAACTCGATCGAGCCGTCGGCCGCCAGCTTGTCGACCTGTGCGACGATACGAATCGTATTGACCTGCTCGAAGCAGATCCGTGCCGCCACCAGCACGCTGTTCGCATCGGCCACGCCCTTGACCTTGACCATCACACCATCCGCGAGGTCTGCGACCGTCCCGTTCTCATAGGTCGTGGCCTGCGTAGTCGTGACGGCCCATCCGCCGACCTTGAAAGCGGTCGGGGACTCGAACTCGGTGATCGATCCCTCGACGTCCACAAGGTCACCCGGCCCAGGCATCAGCCAGTCGTCCGAGCGCAGTTCCACGCGAGTCGCCGCAAATGCCCCGTCCGGGTCGAACGTGAATCCCTTCACCAGCACCAGGTCGCCAAGGCCTGGATCACCGGTCGCGAAGTCGTCCATGTTGGCGGCCGAGTAATCGACCACCAGGTCGTTGATGCTGAAACGATGCGTAGCCTCAGACAGGTTCGCGACGTATCCCGCCACGTCGTAGGGACCACCGTCCGGTTTGATGTCGACCCGCGTGGCGTCGATGGCGCCCGCGACTGGCACGATACCGCTGACCTCGACGACGTCTCCGACCGTCAGGCCCTCGATGGAGGCCGGCTGGATACTGTCACCCAGCGATGTATCCAGCGTTACGAACACAGTCTGCCCCATCGCCACGAACGAACTCGCGACGGTGTCGATGCTGCTGATCGGACCCTCGAGCACGTTGTGGTAGCGAATGACGTTCGCGTGGTGCGCTGCGCCCTGTGCCTGCCCCTTTACCTGCACGTACTGGCCGACCCGCAGCTGCTCCTGAGTCGCAGTCATGCCGTTCATCGTGACCTGGGCACCGCTTGTATCGTAGCGAACACCGTCCACGTACACGCTGCCGAAGCCCGTGATCACTCCCGCACTCAACGTCCCGGTCGTCGGGACTGGTGTCACTGAGTCCTTGTTGTCGGAGCTGCCGCCGCAGGCACCGAGCCCCACGAGCATTGCCGCTACCGCCAATACCGAGATTCTGTTTCCGAGGCCCCTCATGTCGGTCCTCCTTGCGCACTTTCGCGCGCGTCCGATGTGTGGATTTCTGCAGCATCAAGCCTGAAGGGCCCACCTGAAGATCCGCTCAAGCGCCACTGCGGTTTTCCGAAGTCGCCGGCGGGGATGCGGCGCGGAAGCCTTGGTGCACGATTCCGAACGGTGGGCCTGGCCGCGTGAGCCGGCCCCAAAGGCCCCGGCCGGCTGGAGCAACCGGCCGGGGAAATCCGTCGACTCCAGGCCGACGGTTGGGGACTCGTCACCTAGCGCGGCATTTTCGGCAGCACCTCCGGTCGCTGCCTTGACGCGGATGTCGATGCAGGTAATGTCGCTAGAGGGGTCGGCGACCAGTCCGCGTGTCTGCACAACAACTTTGTCGCCAGCTTTTGCTACTGTCCTTCCGTCACGCGCGCCTGGTCGAGCAATTGCAACTGCTCCTGCAGGCGCGACTGTTCCTGTTGCATCAGTTGCTCGCGCTCCCGGACCTGCTCCGCTTCGCCCTCGAGCGCCTTCTGCCGCTGCTGTAGCTGGTCACGCTCCTGCAACGTCAGCTGCTGGCGCTGCCGCAGCTCCGACTGGGTCTGCTCGAGTGTCTTGCGTTGCTGCTGCAACTGCGCCTGGCTCATGGTCCCGGCTTGTTCCTTGAACCTGGACTGCTCCTGAGCCTCGAGCCGCTGCCGTTCCTGGGCCTGGCTGCGCTCCTGCTGC
>CAVSZK010000001.1:0-10343 GCA_963732415.1 uncultured Gammaproteobacteria bacterium | reverse complement strand
CGGCGCTACGCGCTGATCGCAGGCGTGCTGTGCCTGGTGCCCGCCGTACTGCTGGCAGTATTCCCGGGCTGGCTGCTGGACCGGCTGTAGCGCCTGATCGTCGCTTACGCCCCCGCCCTCCTGGCGAAGGGCGAATGCAAGTCCATCACCTGCATGCGGGCGGCCTGCAGTCGCTCCGATACCGTCGCAAGCATCCGGTGCATGATCTTGTAGCCGAACGCGTTGTCCTTGCGGCAGATTTCGAGCAGCGTGTAGCCGTCGAACGCCAGCGCCTCGACCGGCTCGAGCGCGCGCGCCTGGAAGCGCTTGCCACCGCCCATCAGCACTGCCGACCAGCCGAGTTCGTCCCCGCCTTCGACCACGTGCACGCGCAGCGTCTTGTCCTGCACCGCCATTTCGAGTGCGACCCGCCCGCTCAGCAACAGGAAGAACTCATGCTTGGGATCACCCTCGGCGAAGATGATCTCGTCCTGGCCGAAGCTCACGTGCCGCCCAAGGCTCGCGAGGGTCGCACAGTGCTCGGGCGAGATGCCCACCGTGAAGGGATGGTTCGTTACCGCTTCGAGAACCGTGTCTGTCATGGCGCCCCCTTGTGGCCTGATCTGCGTGCGGGCCTGGACCACTTGCGGGTCCGATGAACCGATTCTACGCTCACGTTGCCACCGGGGATCAACAGGCGGGTGTCATGCGCGAAGACGAGCTCGAGACCTTCCTGCGCGGGCGTATCCCGCTCTCGAACGCCATGGACGTGCGGGTTCAATCGATTTCGGCCGGAGAGGTCGTCCTGTCCGCACCGATCGCGCCGAACCGCAACCACCGCGACACGGCATTCGGCGGCAGCGCCTCGGCGCTCGCGATCCTCGCGGCATGGTCGGTGGTCCGTGTCCGCATGCAGGACGAGGGCCTCGAGGGCCGCATCGTCATTCGCCGAAACACGATGAGCTACGAGCAACCAATGGCGGCCGATTTCTCCGCGACCGCGAGCACGCCCGACCCTGAGGAATGGGAGAAACTGCGCGCGGCGCTGGGGCGGGGACGGCCGGGGCGCGTGCGCGTGACGGCGGTACTCGAGTGCCAGGGCACTCGCACCGGCGAACTCCGGGGCGAGTTCGTCGTACTGCCGTACGCAGACTCGATTGCTACACCGTCCCGGACGCCCTGAGCGCCTCGATCTCCGCAGCGGAGTACCCTGCCTCGATCAGCAGTTGCCCGGCGTCGCCGCCGATCGCCGCCGGTGGCGACCGAACTTCGGCTGGCGTTTCGCTGAACCGAGGAGCCGGGGCCGGCTGGTTGATGCCGTCGATCTCGATGTATGCGTCGCGAGCGCGGTTGTGCGGGTGGGCCGCGGCCTCGGCGAAATTCAGCACCGGCGCGAAACAGGCATCGGTGCCCTCGAGCAGTTCGCACCACTCGGCGCGGGTCTTCTGCCGGAACATGTCGTCGAATCTCTGCTTCAGCTCCGGCCAGCGCGCGACGTCGAATTGCGAATGCTCCAGGCCCTCGCCCGCTAGCCCGCACTTCTCGAGCAGCAGTCGATAGAACTGCGGCTCGAGCGCGCCGACCGAGATCCATTCGCCGTCGGCGCACTGGTAACAGTCATACCAGTGCGCGCCGCCGTCGAGCGCATTCGACTGGCGCCGGTCCGCCCACAGCCGCTGCGCGCGCAGGCCCTGCACCAGCGTGCTCATCAAGGCGCAGCCGTCGGTAATGGCGGCGTCGACCACTTGCCCGCGGCCAGTGGCCCGTGCGCTCAGTATCGCCGCGAGCAGCCCCACCGCCATGAACATCGCACCGCCGCCGACGTCGCCGACAACCGTGGGCGGCAACGCCGGCGCAGAGTCGCGATGACCACCATGGTAGAGATTGCCGGAGAGCGCGACGTAGTTGATGTCGTGGCCCGCGGAATTGGCCAGCGGCCCATGCTGCCCCCAGCCCGTGAGCCGCCCGTAGGCGAGTCGTGGATTGCGCTTGAGGCACGCCTCGGGGCCGATTCCCAGCCGCTCCATGACGCCAGGCCGGAAACCTTCGATCAGGCCGTCCGCCTTCTCGACCAGCCGCAAAACGACCTCGGCCGCGCCTGGCTGCTTCAGGTCCACGGCGATGGAGCGCTTCCCCCGCCGCGTCAGGTCGAAATTCGGCCGCGCATTGAACGGCAGCGCCCCGCCCTTACGGTCCACCAGCACCACTTCGGCGCCGAGATCGGCAAGGAGCATGCCGCAGAATGGCCCGGGGCCGATGCCGGCAAGCTCGATGATCCTGGTGCCCTGCAGTGGTCCCATCACAGCGACCGCGCCACGATCTCCTTCATCACCTCGCTCGCTCCGCCGTAAATGCGCTGCACGCGCGCGTCCACGTAGAGTTTCGCGATCGGGTACTCGGTCGTGTAGCCGTACCCGCCGAACAGCTGCAGGCACTCGTCCATCACCTTGCACTGGGTCTCCGTGATCCAGAGCTTGGCCATAGACGCAGTGACCGTGTCCAGCGTGCCGTCAGCGAGCTTTCGGATGCAGTCGTCGATGAACAGCCGCGCCACGTGCACCTGTGCCTTCACTTCCGCCAGCTTGAAGCGGGTGTTCTGCATCTCGAACAGCGTCTGCCCGAAGAGCTTGCGCGAACGCGCATATTCGACAGTGAGCTTGAGCGCATACTCCATCGCGGCGACGCCGCCGACCGCGAGCAGCGCACGCTCGTAGGGCAGGTCCCGCATCAACTGCACAAAACCCTGTCCCTCGACCGGCCCGAGCAGGCAATCGACGGGCACGCGGCAATCGTCGAAAAACATCTCGGCCGTGTCCCAGCCGTTCTGCCCGATCTTGTCCAGCACACGCCCGACGCGGTAGCCAGCGAGGCCCGGCGTCTCGACCATGATGATCGAGATGCCCTTTGAACCGGCGTCCGGATCCGTACGCGCAACGACGCCGACCAGGCCCGCGTGCAGCCCGTTCGAGATGAACGTCTTGGAGCCGTTCAGCACGTACTGGTCGCCTTCGCGGACCGCGCGCATCTTCACGGCCTTCAGGTCCGATCCCGCACCAGGCTCGGTCATGGCGATGGCGCCGACGAGTTCGCCGGTCGCCATGCGCGGCAGCCAGCGGTGCTTCTGCTCCTCGGTGCCGTGATTCAGAAGGTAGTGGGCAACGATGCTATGCACGGTGTGCCCGAGACTGGTAATGCCGTGATTGCCCATTTCCTCGGCCACGACCGCCTCGTGGCGCGCGTCGCCGCCAACGCCGCCGTAGTCAGCCGGGATGTCGGTGCACAGCAGGCCCACCTCGCCTGCCTGGTTCCAGATCTCGCGGTCCACGTGGTGCTGCTCGCGCCAGCGCGCGTCGTTGGGCACGATCTCGTTCTCGACGAAACGCCGCGCGGCGTCGCGGAACATCTCGAGTTCGTCGTCCATCCAGGGCGATCTATAGTCGGTCAAGGTGCGCTCCAGTGCGGGCGTGGATGCCCATCACAGCGTGAAACCGACGTTCTTGTCCAGAGCCGGATACGTTTCGAGCATCCGGCTCGGGCCCGACGTGCCGTTCAGAACCGGGATGGAGCAGCTGATGGACCTGGTCGGCTTCACGCCGGCGCAGAACGCGAGCGTGTAGCCGCGCGCTCAAAGCCAGCGCCGTTTGCGGAATGTCAGCACCAGGATCGTCGCGAGTGTTGCCATGATCCCGAGCAGGATGAAGTACCCGGAGCGCGACTTCAGTTCCGGCATGTATTCGAAATTCATGCCATAGATCCCCGCCAGGAAACTCAGCGGCACGAAGATCGTCGTCACGATCGTCAGTACCTTGATGATGTTGTTCAGTCGGTGCGAAGCGAGCGAGATGTGGCCCTCGATGAGGTCGCTGGATACCTCGTAGTACAGCGTCGCCAGGCTGCTGGCACGCGCCGGAACTTGCGCAGGTCGGTCTTGTAGCCGATCAGCTCGGCCAGCATTTCATCGTCCGGTCTCGCGACGATCTCGCGTTCGATGTCCTCCAGGCGCGGCTCCAGCGCCAGCAGTTTCTGCGTGTAGCGGTCCGCCATGATCCGGCACAGGCGCAATGCGAGCCCATCGGGTCCGGCTGACAGCAGCGAGTTGTCCTGTTCCGCCTCCTGTCGAAGCCTGTCGATGCTTGGCGAATGGGCGGAATGGCGCGTTACCAGGAAGCGCGGGCCGACAAACATCGCGAGCTGGATGGTGCGGAACTCGAAATCGTCGGACGGCGCGGCCAGTCCCTTGAGCAGTATGAAGACGCTGTCGGCAAATGCCTCGATCTTGGGCGGGTGCCGGGCGTTCAACGCATCGTTGATGGCAAGCCGGTGCAGACCGAAGCAGGAATCCAGCAACTGCTTCGATTTTCAGTTTGAACCGCGAGATTTCGCTAATCAATGCCGGCGGTCCCATTCAATTCGTTTCCCGGTGCGAACCGCCATAGAATCGGCGGGACAGGAGTGGGCGCTCGTCATGCGCCGAGACTGGCCGCCGCGATCCGGTGCCCGTGCAGCCCGGGCGAACAGCGACCCACAGGTGGAGGAAGCCATGGCAGACTTTCGCAGTGAGACAGACAGCCTCGGCGAAGTCCTGGTGCCGGCCGACAGGCTGTGGGGCGCCCAGACACAGCGCTCGCTGGAGTACTTCAGTATCGGCACGGACCTCATGCCGCGTGAAATGGTCGCCGCCTACGTAACGTTGAAGAAGGCCGCGGCCATCGCCAACCACACCAGCGGGCGGCTGGCCGATGAGCCGCGCCGCCTGATCGTCGAGGCCTGTGACGAGATCCTGGCCGGCCGGCATGCCGACATGTTCCCGCTGCACGTGTGGATGACCGGCAGCGGCACGCAATTCAACATGAACGTGAACGAGGTGATTTCCAACCGATGCTGCCAGATCGCAGGAACGCCGCTGGGCAGCAAGGCACCGGTGCATCCCAACGACCACGTCAACATGGCGCAGTCGTCCAACGACACGTTCCCCTCGGCCATGCACATCGCGACGGCCGTGAATGCCAGGCAGCGCTTGATCCCCGCCGTGCGGGCGCTGCACGACTCGATCGCCGCAAAGGCCGACGAGTGGCGGGGCATCGTGAAGATCGGCCGCACTCACATGCAGGATGCGACGCCACTGACCCTCGGCCAGGAGTGGTCGGGTTATGCAGCCATGCTGGCCGACGACCTCGAGCGGCTGGACAGCGCGCTGCCCGGCATCTACCGGCTGGCGCTCGGCGGCACGGCAGTGGGAACCGGGATCAACGCGAGCCTGGGCTTTGCCGAGGCCGCCGCCGCGGAGATCGCCACGCTCACCGGGCTGCCATTCGAGAGCGCCCCCAACAAGTTCGCGGTGCAGGGCGCGCACGATGCATTGGTGCAGTTCTCCGGCACGATGCGCACGCTCGCCGTATCGCTGTACAAGATTGCCAACGACATCCGGCTGATGTCGTGCGGCCCACGGGCCGGCTTCGCTGAGTTGGCCATTCCCGGGAACGAGCCGGGCTCGTCGATCATGCCGGGAAAGGTGAACCCGACCCAGGCCGAGGCGCTGACGATGGTCGCGGTCCAGGTGATGGCGAACGACGTCGCCGTGGGCTTCGGCGGCGCCAGCGGCTATCTGGAGATGAACGTCTACAAGCCGCTGATCATCTACAACGTCATGCAATCGATCACGATCCTGTCGGACGGTTGCACGAACTTCCGCAGGTTCCTCGTCGAGGGGACGAAGCCGAACCTGGCGAGGATCGCCGAGCACGTCGATCGCTCGCTGATGCTGGTGACCGCCCTGGTGCCGGTCGTCGGCTATGACAAGGCCTCTGAGGTCGCGCACCTCGCGATGCATGACGACCTGACGCTGAAGGCCGCCGCGCTGCAGCTCGGCTACGTGACGGAAGCCGAGTTCGACCGGATCGTCGATCCCGCGAAGATGGTCGGGCCGGGCGCCGCGACCGCGAAATAGTCCGATCAGGCATGTGGGCGCGTTTGAAGAAGTGACGCGGCGTCGCACACGGACGCCACGCCCCAGTTCTATCGAATCGGCAGGATCCGAACGCGTCCTCGGGCGACTACGCGCCCGGCGCAGCACCGAACACCGACTTCGTCTCGAGGAATTCCTCGAAGCCGAACGCACCCCATTCGCGGCCAAGGCCGGACTGCTTGTAGCCGCCGAAAGAGCCGGCCATGTCGAGGCCGGCACCGTTCAAGTGGACGTTGCCGGCGCGGATGCGCGAGCCGACGCGGCTCGCGTGTTCGTGGGTGTCGCCGAACACGTAGGCCGAAAGGCCATAAGGCGTGTCGTTGGCGATGCGGATCGCCTCTTCCTCGGTGTCGTAGGGCAGGATGCACAGCACCGGCCCGAAGATCTCTTCGCGCGCAATCGTCATGTCGTTGGTTACGTTGCTGAAGACAGTGGGCTTCGTGTAGTAGCCGCGACTCAGGCCCTCCGGGCGACCGGGCCCGCCGCAGACGACCTTGGCACCTTCCTTGATCCCCTGCTCGATCAGCGACTGAACCCTGCGCCATTGGGTCTCGCTCGACTGCGGGCCCATGCCGGTCTTCGGGTCGGCAGGGTCGCCGGTGACTACCGTCGCCGCAGCGGCGGCGGCGATCGCCTCAACCTGCGCCAGGTGTCTGCGAGGAACCAGCATTCGCGACGGCGCGTTACAGCTCTGGCCGGTGTTGTTCATCATCACCAGCACGCCGTGGCCGACGGCCTGCTCGAGTGGCGCGCCCTCGAGGATGATGTTGGGCGACTTGCCCCCGAGCTCGAGCGCGACCTTCTTGACCGTATCGGCCGCCGCCTTGTCCACCAGGATGCCGGCCCGGGTCGAGCCGGTGAACGACACCATGTCGATGTCCGGGTGCGACGAGATTGCGGCGCCGACGGTCGGGCCATCGCCGTCGACCAGGTTGAACACGCCTTTCGGCACCCCGGCCTCGTGGAGGATCTCCGCAAACACGTGGCCCGACAGCGGCGCGATCTCGGACGGCTTAAGCACCATGGTGCAGCCCGCCGCCAGCGCCGGCGCGACCTTGCACGCGATCTGGTTCGCCGGCCAGTTCCAGGGCGTGATCAGCCCGCACACGCCGACCGGCTCGCGCACGACCGCGGTCGTGCCCTGCATCTTCTCGAACTCGAATTCCTTCAGCACGCCGAGCGCGACCATGAAATGGCCGAGGCCCGCCGGCGCCTGCTGCGGCGTCGCGACCGTGGCGAGTGGCGCACCCATTTCGTCGGAAATCGCCTGGGCCATGTCTTCGAGGCGCGTCTGGTAGACGGCGATGATTCGCTCGAGCAGCGCCACGCGCTCTTCTCGGCTGCTGCGCGAGAAGGTCTCGAATGCGCGCCGCGCGGCGGCGACCGCACGATCAACGTCGGCCCGCGTGCCGAGCGAAATGACGCCGGCCACGGCCTCGGTCGCCGGATTGATCACGTCAAGCGTCTTCGGCTGCGCGGGATCAACCCACTGGCCGTCGATGTAGAACTTCGTGTAATCGCGCATGACGCTCTCCTGAGACTCGAATTGCAATGGTGATCCCTGACTCTATCCCAACGCCGCGGGATTGCCGACCACCCCGGAGGAGGGGCGCGAAGCAACGGCCAAACCCCCTGCCTCCCGGGCGTGCGCCGCGATCATGTCGGCGAACCGGTCGTGGAGCTGGGGCGGGAGATCGTGCCCAAAGCCGTCCAGCAGCACGAGCCTCGAATCCCTGATCCTGTAGGCCGTATCCACGCCGCCCTCGTAGGGCACCAGCGGATCGGCCTTGCCGTGGATGACCAGCGTCGGGCAGGTAATACGGCCCAGCACCGCGCTGCGGTCACCACTGGCCAGGATCGCGCCCAGCTGCCTCAGGAACCCTTGCGGGTGATAGCTCCGCTCGACGCCCAGGCGGATACGCGCCCGGAGTTCCTCCCGGGGAGTCGGGTAACCGGGGCTGGCGATCACTCGATACAGGTGCTCGTAGTTGTCGATGATGGAGTCCACGCTGGTCGGATCCTCCGGCCGGCGCAGGAGTTCGCGGCGAGTCCGCATGGACGGTTGCCTGAGGTGCCGGGCACCGGTCGTGGACATGATCGACGTCAGCGAGAGGACCCGCTCCGGGTAATGTGCCGCAACCAGCTGGGCGATCATGCCGCCCATCGAGGCGCCGACCACGTGCGCGGCCCGTATCCCGAGTGCGTCGAGCAGCCCGACCGTGTCCCGTGCCATGTCGTCGAGATCATAGGGAGCCCGGACGCGCAGGCCGAGCAACGCGCGCAGCACTGCGCGGGTGATCCGCGGGACTCCAAGCTCGTCGAATTTCTGCGACAGGCCGATGTCGCGGTTGTCGAAGCGGATCACGCGAAAGCCATGCTTCACGAGCCGCTCACAAAATGGATCCGGCCACGCGACCATCTGCATGCCCAGGCCCATGATCAACAGCACGGCCGGTGCCGCCGGGTCGCCCAGCGACTCGAATTCCAGCGTGATGCCGTTGGACCTTATTGCCGTCATGCCTGCCCCATCCGAGAATGCACCATGCTCGCAGTATCAACTGGTCGGCGCCAGCGCCCCGTCGTCGAGTCATACTGACGCCCTGCCATGCCCAAAGACACCACTCCCGATCGTCCCAAGGGCCACTCCCTCGCGCCACTGAAGGCGCTCATCCCCTACCTTCGCCCCTACCGGGCCCACTTGGTCGCGGCGCTGATTGCGCTGCTGGTCGCCGCCGCCGCGATGCTGTCGTTGCCGATCGCGCTCAGGCACCTGATCGACCAGGGGCTCACGTCGCAAAGCGGCGAAACGATCAACCGGTATTTCGGCGCCTTCATGGCCGCCGCCGGGGTGTTCGGCGTGTTCGCGGCGCTGCGCTTCTATTTCGTCACGTGGCTGGGCGAACGCGTCGTGGCCGACCTGCGCGAGGCCGTGTACGCGCGGGTCATTCGCATGGATCCGGCGTTCTTCGAAATCACACGCATCGGCGAGGTGCTCTCCCGGCTGACCGCGGACACCACGCTGGTGCAGTCGATCGCCGGCGTGAACCTGTCCATCACGCTGCGCTCGGTGATCTCGCTGGTGGGAAGCCTCGCAATGCTCGCTGTCACGAGCGCGCGCCTGACCGGAATGATCCTGGTGCTGGTCCCGGTCGTCGTGGTGCCGCTGGTCGTGCTTGGCAGGCGCGTCCGGAAGCTGTCACGCGCGTCCCAGGACCGGATCGCGGACACCAGCGGCATCGCCGACGAGACCCTGAATGCGATCCACACCGTCCAGGCCTTCACGCTCGAGGATGTGAACACACTGCGTTTCGAAGCAGCGGTCGAGGACTCATTCCGCGCGGCGGTGCGCCGCACAAAGACGCGCTCGAGCCTCACGGCGGTCGCCACGATGCTGGTCTTCGGTGCGATCACGTTCGTGTTGTGGGTGGGGGCCCACGACGTGGTTCGCGGCGAGATGAGCGGCGGACAACTTGGCCAGTTCCTCCTGTATGCGGTGTACGTGGCGGTTTCCGCGGCCTCGTTGAGCGAAATGTGGGGCGAGGTGCAGCGCGCGGCGGGCGCAATGGAACGCCTGGTGGAACTCGAGCAGGCAACGCCAACCATCGTGGCACCGGAGCACCCGGTGCCGATGCCGACACCCGGGCGCGGCGACATCCGCTTCGACGGAGTGACCTTCCACTATCCGTCCCGCCCCGCGTCGGCCGCACTCACCGACTTCGACCTCGCGATCCGGCCCGGGGAGACCGTGGCATTCGTGGGACCATCGGGCGCTGGCAAGAGCACGACCTTCCAGCTGCTGCTGCGCTTCTACGACCCTTCCAGCGGGCGAATCCTCATCGACGGCGTGGACATCTCGACCGCCGATCCGCGCGAGCTGCGCGGCCGCATCGGCCTCGTGCCGCAGGACACGGTGCTGTTCGCCGCCAGCGCACGCGAGAACATCCGCTATGGCCGTCCCGGCGCCAGCGACGCGGAGGTCGAGTCGGCCGCGAATGCCGCGGCGGCCGATGAATTCATCAGCAGGTTGCCGGAAGGCTACGAGACATTCCTCGGGGAGCGCGGAACGCGCCTTTCCGGCGGGCAGCGGCAGCGCATCGCGATCGCGCGGGCCATCCTGCGCGACCCGCCGATCCTGCTTCTCGACGAAGCGACCAGCGCGCTCGATGCCGGCAGTGAGCGACTGGTGCAGGCGGCGCTCGAGCGCCTGATGCTCGGCCGGACGACGATCATCATCGCCCACCGCCTGGCGACGGTGCTGCAGGCCGACCGCATCATCGTGATGGACCACGGCCGCATCGTCGCGCAGGGCACGCACGCCGAACTGGTGCGCAGCAACGAGCTATATTCGCGCCTCGCGGCGCTGCAGTTCACGGATTCGCCAGCCTACGGCGGCGGCCAG